>CBDBBM010000025.1:0-90837 GCA_965203015.1 Chloroflexota bacterium | reverse complement strand
CTCGACTTCGCCCACTGCCTGCTGGTCGACGAGGACCCGGTCGGGGCGATCGAAGCCTGCGGCGATCGACTGGCCTACGTCCACTTCAACGACACCGACGGCGTAAATGACAACCACCTGGGGCTCACCGACGGGATATTCGACCGCGGCCTGGTCGAAGAAATAGTCTCCGAACTGGGGCGGGTCGGCTACCGGCGCCCGCTGGCGGTCGAGAGCGCGCCGGCCCTTCCCGACCCGCTGGGCAGCGCCCTCAGGACTCTTGAGGTCCTAAAGTCCTGCGGGGCCTGATCCGGAAGCGCTAGCCCAGATCGGCCAGCTGCGGCATGACCTGGTTGGTGAGCAGGTCGACCGAGCGGCGCCAGGAAGGCTGGTCGCGCCACTCGTGGATCATCATCAAGAGCACGCCAAAGCCGCCCACGTCCGCGTGCAGCTGGCGCAGCTTGGCGGCCACCTCGTCGGGGTCGCCCACCACCCAGATGTTCTCGGCCATGTATTCGAGGGTGATCTCCGAATCCTGCACCCCCGGATCGATTTTTACCAGGTCCAGGTAGCCGACCTTGGGCAGGAGCTTGAAGAAATAGTCTTCAAAATCGCGTCCCAGGGTGCCATTGATCGCCCCGTCAAATGCTGCCTCGGACGTCTCGCCCACGAATATGTTGCGGGCGATCCGCCAGGTGCTGCGGTCGGGGGTCAGTCCGGCGGCGGCGGCACCCTCCTCGACCGCCTCCCAGTGGGTCCGCAGGAGCGGCATGGGCACCACGTTGATGCTCATCGGGATCCAGCCCCTCAAACCGGCCACGCGCAGCGTGCCCGAATGCCGCGACACGCCGGCGACGCCGATCGGCGGGTGGGGTTTTTGCAGCGGACGGACGTGGACCGAAAGGCCGATGTCGTCCTGGGGTTCGGGGACCGTGAATCCCCAGTTGCCGGACCCGTAGGAGCCGGGCTCGGCCGCACCCCAGAGCTCGAGCACCGCTTCCAGGGTCTCGCGCATGATCTTGGGCGCGGCGCCGGGCTCTTCGTATCCGAACACCTCGAAATCGCCCGGGAACCCGCCGGCCCCGATCCCCCACATGAACCTGCCGTTGGCCATGTGGTCGAGCTGGGCGATGCGGTGCGCGAGCATGAACGGATTGTGGTTGGGGAGGCAGGAAACCCCGGTCCCGAGCTTTATCTGCTCGGTCAGGGCCAGCGCCTGGGCGATCACCAGATCGGGCGCGGGGATGTTCTCCCATTCGGAAGTGAAATGCTCGCCCAGCCAGTACTCTGACAGACCCAGGCGGTCGCAGGTCACGATCGTCTCCAGGTCATCGGCGAGCGTCTGGGTGAAGTCATGGCCCGGTGGGTGCAGCGGCATGTTGAAGGCCCCGAGTTTCATGTGCTGCGCGTCCTCATCTGGCGTGTGGGCCGGTCCATCGGCGGTCCCGGTGACTGGAATTCTAGGGACGGGCCGCGGCGGTTCCGGCGCAAGCCGGCCGTTCAGGCCACCCGGTAGCGCGCCGCCGCCTTCTCGTCCAGCACAAAGCCCAGTCCCGGTCGCTGCGGGGATTCAATCAGGCCGTCGCCGCCCACGACCGGCCAGTTGCGGACCAGTTCGCCGCGCAGCGGGTTGGGATTCTGGTCCATTTCGAACGCGTAACCGGTGGGCGAGGCGCAGAGCAGGTTCAGATTCGCAAAACCCGAGACCGCGGCGCCGTAGTTGTGGGGGGCAAATCCAAGGTGGCAGGCCGCGGCGTAGGACGAAATGCGCTGGCATTCGCTGATGCCGCCCGCCCAGGCCGCGTCCGGCTGGGCGATATCGATGCAGCCGTTGTCAATCAGGGTCTTAAACCCCGGCAGCGAAGTCTCGGTTTCATATCCGGCTACCGGCATGGCGATGCGCTCGCGCACGAACGCCGCGCCGGCGGTGTCCTCGGTCCAGGTGGGTTCCTCGAACCACGCGATCTCATGGGCTTCGACCGCGCGCGCAAAAGCGATCGCACGATGCGGCGTCATCTGGTTGTTGGCGTCGATCATCAGCTCCCGACCGGGTCCCAGGCCCTCGCGCGCCACCCGCACCCGTTCGGCGTCTTCGGCCGCGCTCAGCCGGCCGACTTTCATCTTGGCGGCGCGGAATCCCCGGCCCGCGATGGCCTCCATTTCCGCCGCCAGTCCGGCCAGGTCCTTGCCCGGCTCGTAGAAACCCCCGCTGCCGTAGGCACGGACCTTGCCGGCACGCGACCCCAGCAGCTTGTGCACGGGCAGGCCGGCCGACTTGCCGAGGATGTCCCAGAGGGCCAGGTCGATACCGGCGATCGCCGATTGCATGACTCCCCGGCGTCCCGACTGGATCGTGCCCTTGTACATCCGGTCCCAGAGTTCGGCGATATAGGTGGGGTCGGAACCGACGATCATCGGCGCCAGGCGGGTCTCCAGGATCGCCTTCACCCCGAACGTGGTCCCGCCGAATGTGCCGGCCTCGCCGATCCCTTCGATTCCGTCACGGGTGCGCACCCGCACCAGCATGCATTCGCGGGCCCGGATCTCAACCTGGGCATCGCGGATCGGCGAATCCATCTCCCAGCGCAGGAGTTCGACCGCAACGTCCTCAACTACCACGCGGGCCTCCCTGCGGTCGAATCGCCGGGGTGATCGCCATGTGGATTTCCTCGATCGTCTCGGCCAGGCCGAGACGGCGGGCGCGGGCGATAACCGCGCGTTGATTCAGGTTTATAAACTGCAGCGCGGTCGAGTTCGGGACTTCCAACCGCAGGCGTCCTTCACGCAGCTGGACCGGCCGGCAGCCGGCCGCGTATTCGCCGCAGATCTGTTGCAGCGCCCGCCGGACCAGGTCGATCTGACGGCCGCGCGCCAGCCCGCTGCGGAACGCGGGTTCATCCAGGACTTCGGCAACGTGATCTCCGAGCCTGCGGGGGCCGGATCGGCGGGGGTCGCGCGACCCGGGTTCAGAGCGGTTTGACATCGCCGTCGGAGAGTGCGAAGGGCTGGCAGCGCTCGACCAGGCCATCGGGCACCAGGCCGCGGTCGGCAGCAGCCAGGAAGAGCTGGGCCCCGGCGGGCAGGATTTCCGCCAGCTGGCCGCGATGGTGCGGGTCCAGTTCGGAAAACACCTCGTCCAGCGAAAGCACCGGCGTCTGACCGATCTTTGCGGTCAACCAGTCCAATAGGGCCAGCTTGACGCAGAGGACCGCGAGGCGCTGTTGTCCGCGCGATGCGAACTGGGCCGCCAGGCGCCCGTCAACGTGGATCCGAAAGTCATCCCGGTGCGGCCCGATCAGCGTGGTGCCGACCGCGATCTCGCGCTGCCGCGTCCGCCGCAGTGCCTCGGCAAGCGAACCCGGCGCAAGTTCTGATAGCGCCGGCCGATACTCCAGGCCGACCGATTCGGGCCCGCGCGCCAATCGGCCAAAGTGGGCCTGCGCGCGGGTTGACATCTCCTCCAGCCAGCCGGCCCGCGCCCGGACCAGCACGCCTCCATGGGTATCGAGCAATTGGTCCCAGTAGTCGAGTCGATCGGGGTCCTTGCCCGGGCCCAGGGCCAGCTCCCGGAGCAGCGCGTTGCGTTGCCGGCGGGCGCGTTCATAGTCGCCCAGTGCGGCGACGTACTCGCCATCTGCCTGGCCGATCGCCCAGTTGGCGAATCGCCGGCGCGCCGCCGGCTGCCCGCTCACCAGTTCCAGGTCGCGGGGCTCGAACTGCACCAGCGGCAGTCGCCCGATCAGATCGCGGCGCGGCCGCATCCGCCCCTCGATCCAGGCCCGCCGCGACACCCGTCCGCCGTCTCCCGGCGCAACGACCATTTCCAGCAGCTGGGGCAGTCGGTCCCCGACCGCCACCCGGGCCCGCACCCGCGCGAAACCGGCCCGCTCGCCATCCTGGCTGATTCGGATCAATTCCAGTCCGGCCGACGGGTTCCCGCCGCGGCCGGCCGAGACGAGCCCGATCGCCTCCAGGAGGTTTGATTTGCCGGCGCCGTTGGGGCCGATGAATAGACACCCCCCGGCCGGCGGTTCCAGGGCGAGTCGGTGGTAGTTGCGAAACCCGGTCAGGTCCAGCAAATGACAAAGTACCGCCGACATCTATGACCTTCCCCGCAGAACGATGTGGGCGATCTGCGATGCCAACAAGACCAGGCCGATCACCGGCGCAAGCCCGAAAAACGCCAAAAGGCTCCACCCGATCTTGCCGAAAAAGACCAGCAGCGCGGCCAGATAAGCGACCGCCAGGGCCAGGGCGGCGATAGCGAGGCCGCGCCAGCGGAGGCGCAGCAGGCGTGCGCTAAGCCAGGTCATTCGCCTCCGCTGGCCGGTTGGCCGCATCCAGATCGGCGCTGACCTGCCGGTGGCTGGCCTGAGGGTTGGCCGCGATCCTGGCCAGGCGGTAGAGGTCGTCCGGGAAATGCACCCTCTCGAACCGGGTGCTCACGGCCGACTGGTAACCGGCGGCCCGCACCAGGTCGGCGGTCGCCTGGTCATACCCGCCGAACGGATACGAGAAGTGGTCGCCCCCGCCGATGGGCAACAGCGCCTCGCGCGAATGCACGACCTCGGCTTCGGCCGCACCGCGGTTGCTGCGCAGCAGATTCGGGATATCGGCGTGGTTTAGGGTGTGGGACTGAACCGAGAACCCCCAGTTCCGCAGGCGCGCAAAAGCGTCGCGGCTAAGGTGTCCGGGTTCACGCTGGTCGAACCCGGGCAGGACGAAGAAGGTGGCCGGCAGGCGCAGGCGCAGCAGGACCGGTGCAGCATTGTGCAATTGGCTTGTTCGTCCATCGTCAAAAGTTATCACCAGCGGGTGTTCCGGCAGATCGGCCATGCCCCGCAACGCCCTTACCAGCCGTTCGTAGGGCACGACCTTGAATCCCTCGCCGACCAGGCCCTCAAGCTGCCTTGCGAATGCGTCCGGATCGGGGACTTCGTGGTAGTAGATGATCGGGGCGTCGATGCCGGCCGCCGGATCCGGCGGCTCCCCCGGCGCCGGCAAGGGATCGATCCGCCGACTGAGGGTTCCGGGCAGGTCCATGAACCAGCTCCCCAGCGGATCGGCAACGACCCTGCCGGCGCCGGTGCTGCGCAGAACCGTTTTTGCAAATAACTGGCAGCGCGCCCCTTCGTGGTCGAACCCGCCCGCAAGCGGCGCGCCAAACCGGTCAAGACCCCCATGTCCGGCGAAGAATCCGGCCAGCTGCCGGTCGACGCCGGCTTCCAAGGCCGGGTCGGGCGCCTTCAGTCCGGCGGCCAGGATCTCGCCCGGAAGGGCCGAAGCGGCCAGGAGCATCGATCCAAGGTCTGAGAGTCGGACCTGCCCGAACGGCCCCATCGCTGCGTCCGTGCACAGTTCCAGGCGGGCGCCTGCAAAGCACTGGGTAAGTACCGAGCCCTGGTAAACGGGGGACGATATCGCCGGCCCCACTCCAAATCCGATCCGCGCCAGGAACAGACCGAATTCGCCGGCCGCCCGGAATTCAGGGACCTGGCCGTTCGCCGTCATCGCTCGCCCGGCAGTGGTCGCCGGGCCTATTGGACAATGTCGCCCTCGACCGGATCGACGATCACGCCGCGCGACTGCATCCAGGCGATGCCGGCGTCGATGTTGTCCTCGTCGCCCTCCAGCGAAAGGATCATCCAGCCGATGTGTTCGCGGACGTCGGCGCGGCGGATGTTGGAGACCAACCCGAAATCGCGCGACACCAGATACACGATCGGTTCGGTGATGAGTTCCTCGGGGAACGTCAATTTAAGGCGCACGCTGGCCATCTTCGACTCCCTTGCCCGGCACTGCGGGGACTCGGGCGAATGCCGCAGTACGCCATTTTGATATGGGCGGCCGCGATCGCCAAGTCCGGAACGGCCTCCTACCGCATCTAGAATGCGCGCAGCCAACACCAGCGGCCCGGGAGCGGCAATGGCAGATTCACGACCAAACATCCTCTGGTATTGCACAGATCAGCAGCGCTTCGATACGATTGCCGCGCTCGGCAACGAGCATGTCCACACCGACACCGTCGACGGTCTGGTGGGGCGGGGCGTGAGTTTTACCCGCACCTACTGCCAGAGCCCGATCTGCACGCCTTCACGGGCCAGCTTCCTCACCGGCCAGCTCCCGTCCACGGTGCGCGCCAACGGCAACGGCATCGAATACATGCCCCAGGACTATCCGCTGGTCACGCAGCTGCTCTCCGACGCCGGGTACGACTGCGGGCTGGTCGGAAAACTGCACATTGCCACCGCCGAGGCCGGGGTTGAGCCGCGCGGACGCGACGGCTACCGTTTCTTCGCCTACTCGCACGCGCCCCGCGACGACTGGGCCGAGGGCCATGCCTACGTCGAATGGCTGGAGGAGCGGGGACAGGACCTGAAAACCATGCTGGCCTCCCCGGACAACGTTCCGGCCCGGTACCAGCAGACCACCTGGGCGACCGACGCCTGCATCGAATTCATCGACCAGCCCCGCAACGGACCCTGGCTGCTTAGCGTGAATCCGTACTATCCGCACCCGCCGTTCAACCCGCCGCGCGAGTATTTCGAACGGTTCGACCCGGAGAGCCTGCCCGGGCCGATATTTGAGGACGGCGACCTGGCGCTGCAGCGCCGGATCTCGGACGCGGGGGTCGACTTCCAGAACTATCCGGAACACCCCGACAGTTTCGACGGCCGCAAGATCCAGGCCCAGTACTACGCCATGATCGAGCTGATCGACGACCAGCTGGCCCGGCTGCTGGCGCACATCGAGTCCGTCGGGCAGTTGGAGGACACCCTGATCATCTTCACCTCCGATCACGGCGAATCGCTGGGCGATCACGGCCTGGTGGAAAAGGGCTGCCGGTTCATGGAAGGGATGGCGCGGGTGCCGCTGGTAATGTGCTGGCCGGGACATTTTCGCCAGGACCTGCGGTCGGACGCGCTGGTGCAGCTAACCGACATCGCCCCGACCCTGCTGGAAATCGCGGGGCTGGAAATCCCCGAACGCATGAACGGGCGTTCGCTGCTGCCGATCCTGACCGGAGAGGCCGACCCGGAGAACTTCCGCGATTACGTGCGCTGCGAATTCCGCAACGCGGTCCGGCTCGGCGACGGAACCCACGCGTCCATGATTGCCGACAAGCGCTGGAAGCTGGTGCTCTACCACGGCAAGGACGGGCTGGGCGAACTGTACGACCTGGAGGCGGACCCGAACGAGCACTGCAATCTCTACTACGAGCCCGAAAGTGCCGGGGTCGTCAACCGGTACATGATCAAAATGTTTGACGACACCGTGTTCGAAACCGACTGGGGCCCACGCCGGGTCGGGTGGATTTGATCCGAGGCGCCGCGGAGCCCCGCTGGCGGCGGCCATCCAAGCAGGGAGATAGGGGACATGCAATACCCAAACATGCTGCGCATGCGGCAGGACCTGTTCACCGACCACATTCCCGACCTTGAGGGGCACCTGAGCGGGCGCCTGAAAGCGGCCCTGGCCAAATCGGACCTGACCCCCGACGGCACCGTCGCCATAGGAGTCGGGAGCCGCGGCGTGACTCCGATAGTCACCGTCGTCAGGACGCTGGTCAAGGGGCTTAAGGCGGCCGGACTGCGCCCGTTCGTGGTCCCGGCCATGGGCAGTCACGGCGGCGGGACCGCCGAAGGCCAGGCCTCGGTGCTGGCCGAGTACGGCGTTACCGAGGACGCGGTCGGCGCCCCGGTCCGGGCGACCATGGAGACGGTCCTGGTCGGCCGGACCGACGACGGGGTCGAGGTCCGCATGGACGCCAACGCCCACGCCGCCGACCACGTGATCCCGATCGGCCGGGTCAAGCTGCACACCGGCATGACCGGCCCGATCCAGAGCGGCCTGTGCAAGATCCTCTCGATCGGCCTGGGCAAGCGCTTCGGCGCCGAGCGCATTCACGAGGCCGGAGTCAACACCCAGGTGCCCAAGGCGGCCCAGGTGATGCTGGACACCGGCAAGATCCTCTGCGGGGTGGGGCTGGTCGAGAACCCGCTTGACGAGACGATCTACGCCGAGATGCCGACCCCGGACGAATACATCGAAACCGATCGCGACCTGCTCGCCAAGTCGATCGCCATATTCCCGGAACTTCCCACCGACCGCGCCCATCTGCTGATGGTCGATGAGATGGGCAAGAACATATCCGGGTCGGGCATGGACTCGAACGTAATCGGAACCAAGGCGTTCCGATACAGGGAGCGCGAGCGCAAGCAGTTCGAGTTCATCAGCGTGCATCGCCTGACCAAGGCCTCGCACGGCAACGCGGCCGGTCTGGGGCAGGCGCAGTTCACGACCCGCCAGCTGGTGGACGAGGTGGACTGGAACGACACCTACATCAACATGATCACCGCGATGGCGCCCGACTCGGGTTGTCCGATGGTCTTCGACAGCGACCGCGAATGCCTGGACGTGGGTTTTTCGATGGCCGGTCGCCGGGCCCGCGCCGACGGCGAGGAGCTCAAGGTCATGCGGATCATCAACACCATGGAAATCGGGCACTTCTGGGCGTCCGAAGCCCTGGCCCAGGAGATCCAGGCATCGGGCAAGGCCGAACTTGTCGGACCGGCGGCCGGCTTCGCATTCGGCGACTCCGGTGAAATGCTCGGGCTCAAAACCCTCTGACCCAAGTCCGCTAGCCCGGTCGCGGCGCAGCATCAGCCTCGAGACGGCCCGGCTGGCCGGCAGCTGGCCCAGTTACCGTCCCGCCGTTGGCGCCGGCAGCGCCGCGTTCATCCTTTTCGGGGTCTCGCTGACCGTCATCGGCCCGCTCCTGCAGCCGATCCGCGAGGAATTTGCGACCAACAACGCCACCATCGGACTGCTGTTCCTTTATTCATCGGCCGCGCACGTCATCGGTACGCTGGCCGGATCGTATTTGTCCGACATGTTCGGGCGGCGGCTGTTCGTCGTCGCCGGCCCGGCCACCCTGGCGCTCGGTTTCCTTCTGTCGGGGCTGGCCCCGAACATCCAGGTATTCCTGCTGTGCGGTGCGTTGTTTGGAGTCGGATTCGGCATGCTGGACGGGCCCTGCAACGCGCTGCTGATCGACATCACCGGCCCGAAATCGGCACGGGTCCTGAATTTCGTGCACGGCGGATTCGGGGTCGGCGCCGTCTTTGGGCCGATAGCGGCCGCAGTCGTCTACGCGCAAACCGGCGACTGGCGGCCGGTGTTTCTGGGGCTGGCGCTGGCATGGCTCCTGCTGGTGATTCCATTCTTCCTGGTGGCGATACCCGGGCAGCTGCCGGCAAGATCGGCGGGGTGGCAGGTGCGCCGCGTGCTCTCTCTGCACCTGGGCCTGTTGATGGGGGTCATGCTCTGCGCGGTTGCGATCGAAATGCTCTATCAGTCCTGGCTGCCCAGCTACCTTGAGTTGGAGCGCGGCTTCGAACGCACTCTGGCGGCAGCGTCGCTGACCACGGTGTCGCTTGGCCTGGTCCTGGGCCGCGCCGTCATGGGGCTTTTGGCCGGTCGCTGGGATCAATACCGGCTGCTGGCGCTGATGATGACCGGCTGCGCGCTGGCGGCAGCGCTGGCGATGCTGTTTCGCAATCCGTTGATTTCGCTTGCGTTCTTTGGCCTGGCGTCAATGCTGGCGGCGGGCGGATTCCCGACCGCGGTCTCACTGGGAACGGCCAACCTTCGATCGAACGTGGGCAGCGCCACCGGCCTGGTCGTGGCCTCCGCCGGTGTCGGAGGGATGATCTTTCCGCCGGTTTCGGGGGTCCTGGCCGAACAAGGGCAATTTGAGCTGGTAATGCTTCTGCCGGTCCCACTTGCCCTGCTCGGAGCAGGGCTGGTGTGGTATGCGCGAGGGACCAGGCGCCGGTAATCTCTGCCTCTGGAAAGGAGTCCGCCCCGTGTGCTGCCGTCAGCTTCGCCGCCACGACAATGTGACGAGAGAGTCGCGCTTCATCGATGATCCCTGGCTGGAGCTAGGCCGTGATCGCCAGCGGATGGTCCACCAATAGGCGGTCGACGGTCAGTAGGCGCAGGTCTTCAACCTGGGCCTGGACTAGAAGCAGCTCATCGAATGGGTCACGGTGACGCAGGGGCGTGTCCAGCGGACGGGCCGCATGGCGGGCGGTCGGTGGAATGAAGGCGAATCCCAGTCCTTCAAGAATGCGGACGCACGCTTCGATCGGGAAACGCAAATTGAATCCCCGGCCCGAGACCCTTCTTCGCGTTGCCGACTTGGGCCGCAGTTCCCAGATCGAAACCGCGCCGACGAACGACTTGCCTTCGGGGTCCGACAAAAATGCACGCTCCGCCGCTGACAATCGTGTCGGGGACGCAATCAACTGGTAGACGTACGAAGTGTCAAGCAGCACTTGCACCGATCAGAACCCCTACTTCAGGCCGAGTACTTCCCTGCTCAAATCCGGGTCATCAAATTCAGCCGGCCATTCCTGGTCAGAGTCGACAATCCCCATTTCGCGACGAAGTTCGTCTAGTTTTTCGAAATCGATGCCTCCCTGGGCGGCGACCGCCTTTATTTCAACGACGGATCGACCGTGTTTGGTAACGACCACGCGCTCGCCTGATTGAGCCGCATTGACCAGTTCAGAAAACCTGGCCTTGGCTTCGCTGACTGACACCTTCATCGCTTTTGAATCCCTGGCCCGACACCGGCGGCAGTTGAAGACACCGTAGTCACACCGTGGCTAACTCATGTTCTGATGTCGGACACAAGAGTCCCGTCCCCCTGATTTTCGATGCGGTACCCCCAGGCTGATCAGCCCCGGCTCGCCGGCAATGACGTCCACGTACGCGAACAGGTTCCGGAAGTCCCCGTGGTGGCGGTACCGGTTCCGATCAGATGGTGCGGTGGGCCGGAAATCGGCCGGTAGCGGGCCAGTCGGTGGAAGTCGGCGTCGCGACGCGGGCGCTCGCCGATCGTGGACAAAGAGACCATCCCGACAGCGTAGCCGTGGCGAAACGCCCTGGGCATTGGCCCAGGGAAGGCGGGCTGGTTGCGGCGCGTGGCATCCCCACCGGCGAGATGAGGCTTCACGGTCAATGCAGTCCCTCAGGTCGAATGTCTGGATATTCCAAGCCGCCCTCCGCCGGCCAGTCGCCCACGCCGGGCGGTGGCACCAGGGATTGCATTGGGGCGGTGCGTACAGAATGTGTCCGGCGCGGGGCGGGCTTGCAGAAAATAACGGGTGCAAACCAGCAATCGCAATCTCGCTGCAGGATCCAGGGACCCCGCCTGCCACCGCCTGCGGTTTCGTCGCGGTGCGGGCTCCTAAGCGGACTTTGGGGCAACCGTGAGCAAAGCACAAAGGTCGGTGCTGGCAGTCGACTTCGGCGGCACCCAGATTCGGGCCGCGCGCGTTGAGCGCGACGGTTCGATCCTTGACGAGAACTACGGCCTGACCGGTGACGGGGAACCCGGCGTCGTCGTTGACCGGATCATCAGCGTAGTAGCCCGGTCCTGGGATGCTGCTGCCAGAGCGAGCGATGAGCCCGCCGCGATTTCGATCGCCGCACCCGGCCCGATCGACTTTGCCAGAGGCGTGATCCTTAAGGCGCCGAATATCGCCGGTTTTGCCAACGTCCCCATCTGCGATGCGGTCGCCGATCGGTTCGGGGTTCCGGTTTTTCTGCAGAACGATGCCAACGCGGCCGCCCTGGCCGAACACGAGTTCGGGGCCGGCCGCGGGTTCGATCACATGGTCTATCTGACCATTTCGTCCGGCATCGGGGCCGGGATCATCGCGCACGGGCGCCTGCTGCGGGGAGCCACCGGAAACGCCGGCGAAGTCGGGCAGATGACGGTGGACTTAAACGACCGCGTCTACCTGTCGGGCTGCCTGGGCACGATGGAGGGCCAGGCCTCGGGCGACCACCTGGCCAACTACGCCGCCTCCAGGCTGGCGGCCGGCCAGCGATCTTCGCTGGCAAAGGTCCTGGCTGGCGGAGGTGAGCTCGACGGCGCGGCGGTTGTCGAGGCGGCTCGCGAGGGAGACCCGCTGGCGCTGGCGACCTGGCAGCGCGCGCTGGCCGGGCTCGGCGCCGGAACGGTCAGTTTCGTGCACGTCCTGAACCCGGAGATCATCGTCGTCGGCGGCGGTGTGGCCAACGCCGGCGAGATGCTGTTTGGGCCGCTGCGCGATTACGTCAAACGCTGGGCCCTGCCGGGATTTTCCGAACACCTGCAGATCGTTCCGGCCGCCCTGGGCAACCGGGTCGGGTTACTGGGCGCGGCGGTCTGGGGTTGGCGAAATCAGGCCGGACAGGCCTGAGCGGTGCCGACGAGGCTGAGCCAGTCGGACAGGACCTGGATATCAAAGCCTTCGATCCAGGGTTGGACCAGGTAGCGGTCGCTCCCAAAGTAAAGCGGCAGCAGCGGGTGGTCGCCCACGACCTGGCGCTCGGCAGCCCGGAACAGAGCCAGCCGGTCGGGGCCGGCTTCGAGATCGTCGGCCTCGGCGATCAGCGAATCAACCGTTTCCGAGCTGTATTCGAAGTGGTTGACCGGACTGTCGGACCCAAAGAGCGCGGCGACGAAGTTCTCCGGATCCAGGTAGTCGGCGTACCAGCCCAGCGCGATTAGCTGGAACTTGGGATCGGTCGGCCCGTCCAGGGCGTCCAGGGCCTCGGCAAACGTCATCGCGCGGAATTTGACACGAACGCCCAGGTTCTTTTCAAGGCTGTGGGCGATGGTCCAATCAAGCCAGTCGACGTTCAGCGAACGCCCGACCAGGGTGAAGATTATCTCGGGCAGGGCCTCTGCCGACCCGTAACTGGACTCGGCCAGCAGCTCGCGCGCCCGTTGCGGGTCGTAGGCGGAAACCCCGGCCGATCCGGCCTCGTACCCTGGAATGCCGGGCGGAATGACCCCATCCGCCAGCTGAATCGAACCGTCGTTCTGGAGCAGGATCAGGCGCTTCACGTCGATCGCGTGGGCGAACGCGGACCGGACCAACGGGTCCTCGAATGGGGGAGTCTGCGACCGGAACCCAAGGTAGGAGAGCGACACCGGGGGCGAGGCGGTCACGTGGGAGCTCAGGCGGTGCGCCGGGTCGGTCACCTGGATCAGGGTCGGGCCGGCGATGGGGATCACGTCGAATTCCCCGCGCTGGTAAGCGTCGAATGCCTCCTGTCCGCCCACCGGGTGAAACTCGGCCCGGATCAGTTCGGCCGCCGAACCGCGATGGTGATTGGGGTTGCCGGTAACGATGATCGGGTCGCCTGCTTCGGCCCCCGGATAGTCGACCAGGACGAAGGCGCCGCTGGAATTGGGGTTGAGCCACCAGCCGGTTTGATCGACCTGGTCGGCGTCGACGACGTAGCTGACCGGATAACTCAGCTTCTGCAGGAACGAGGACTTGGGCTGCTCGAGTTCGATTTGCACGGTCCGCTCATCCAGGGCGCGCACTCCGGGAAGATCGGCGCGGCGGGCGGCCCGGTAGTCCTTGGCCCCCAATATGTCGCCCAGGTAAGTCTGCGCGGTGCTCGAGGCCAGCCCCGGAGACAGTGCCCGGCGGATGGAGAACACCACGGCGTCGGCGTCGATCGCGGTTCCGTCAGCAAACGCGGCTTCCGGGCGCAGGGTGAAGGTGTAGGTGCGCCGGTCCTCGGATTTCTCCCAACCGGAGGCCAGGTCGCCCTCGACCGAACCTTCATTGGTGCCGCGGACCAGCCCCGAGAACAGCAGCCCGGCGTAGAAGTTCGAAGACGAACTGCGGGCGATGGCCGGATCCAGGGTGATCGGGCGGCGCTGGGCCATCCGCAGTACGTTGGGAGCCGGCGAACATGCGGCCTGGGCGTCGGCGGCCGATTCGTCGCCAACAACGGGCGCAGCCGGCCAGGCCAGGGCCAGCAGCAGCGCCAGCAGCAGTCCGATGGTGCTCCAGCGTGCGACCGGCGCCAAATGCTCGGTCATGTAGGAGGGTTCAGGTTTTCCGGGGAACGGGACGCCAGAATTACCGGGCAGTCAGGTGGAGGCCGCCATGCGGAATCCGGCAACAGATTATCTTTTGGCAATCGACCAGGGCACCTCCGGCACGACCGTGCTGGCGGTGGACCGCGGCGGCAAGGTATTCGACCGCGCCTACCATCCGCTGGGGTCGCGATATCCGCGCGACGGTTGGGTCGAACAGGATGCCGGCGAGATATTCGAATCGGCCCTGGGGGCGACCCGCGAACTGCTGGACCGCCAGGGATCGCCGCCGGCCGGGATCGGCATAACCAACCAGCGCGAGACGACCCTGGTCTGGGACCGGGCCAGCTCGCAGCCGCTGGCGCCGGCCATCGTCTGGCAGGACCGGCGGACCGCCGAAATCTGCCAGCGACTCAGGGAACAGGGCGCCGAGGCGATGGTCCGGGAGCGGACCGGGCTGCTCATCGACCCCTATTTTTCGGGAACCAAGCTCGCCTGGATGTTCGGATCCGATCCGGACCTTGCGGCCAGGGCCCGCTCCGGGGAGCTGTGCTTCGGGACGGTGGATTCCTGGCTCGTTTTCAAACTCACCGGCGGTCGCGAGCACGTCATCGACGCCACCAACGCCGGCCGCACGATGCTGGCCCGGATCGATCCGCCTGGCTGGGATGACGATCTGCTCGAGCTTCTCGGGGTCCCCCGCTCGGTTCTGCCCCGGATCGTTCCGTCGGCGGGCTGGAGCACGCTCACCGACCCTGCTGTGCTCGGCGCTGCGGTCCCGCTGGCCGGGATCGCCGGCGACCAGCACGCGGCGCTTTTCGGACAGGCCTGCTTTGAGCCCGGGCAGGCCAAGACGACCTACGGCACCGGCTGTTTCGTGCTGCTTAATGCCGGAAGCCGTCCGCCCCGCTCGGAGAACAAGCTTCTCTCCACCCTGGCCTGGCAGATCGGCGCCGAGACCACATACGCGCTGGAGGGCTCGGTCTTCATGGGCGGGGCGACCGTGCAGTGGCTGCGCGACAACCTCGGTCTGATCGAAGACGCCGCCGAGTCCGAAGCCGTCGCGGCCAGCGTGCCCGACAGCGGAGGAACCGTTCTGGTGCCCGCGTTTACCGGACTGGGCGCACCCGACTGGGACCCTGACGCGCGCGCCGCCATCCTGGGGATGACCCGCGACACGCGATCGGCCCACATCGTCCGCGCCGGGCTGGAGTCGATCGCCCTCCAGGTCTGCGACGTGCTCTCGGCGATGAGCGCCGACACCGCCTCACCGATCGCTGAAATGCGGGTCGACGGCGGGGCGGCGGTGAACAACTTGCTGATGCAGATGCAGGCCGACTACAGCGGAATGCCGGTCATCCGGCCGGCGGTGACCGAGACGACCGGGCTGGGCGCCGCGCTGCTGGCCGGATTGACGCTGGGCTGGTGGCCGGATCTGGCCGCGATCGCCGGGATCTGGGAACGCCAGCAAACCTTCGAGCCCGATCCGGGCCTGGACCGCGACGCGCTGCTGGCCAACTGGCGCCGCGCGGTAAAGCGGTCGATGGGCTGGGCCCGCTAGCTGGGAATTGGGAGCGTTCGACCCAGCCCCGTTCCCGGTCAGTTGCGCAGTGCCGCCTCAAACGGTCCGGCGTCGGCGAACGGCCCCAGCACCGCAAGCCGGAAATTGGCCGGATCCAGCACCCGCTCGGCCACCCGCACTACGTCTTCGGACGTGACCGCATCAATCTGGGCCACGGCTTCAGACAGCGGCAGCACCCGGTCGTAGAGCGCGGTCTGGCGTCCGATCCAGGCCAGCACCCCGCGTGTGTCCTCGGTGCCAAGGATCAACCGGCCACGCACGAATTCGCGCGCGCGCTCGAGTTCGTCGGCCGCCAGCCCCTTGAGCGCCAGGCCGAGCTCCGACTTGATCGCCTCCAAAGCGCTGACCGCCTTGTCCGGGCTGACCCCGGCGTACACCCCGAAATGACCCTGGTCCGAGGACGGGTGCCAGTACGCGTAAACCGCATACGCCAGCCCCATCTGCTCGCGGATGCGCTGGAAAAGTCGTGAACTCATGCCCTGCCCCAGGGCAGCGTTCAGCAAGCTGAGCGCAAACCGGTCGGGGTCGTTCTGGGCCGGAGCCGGCATCGTCAGCAACATGTTGGCCTGCTCGGTTGCGCGCTCTTCGACGTGCAGCGCCTGGCCCGTCACGCGCCCGTCGGAGTATTCGCGCCGGGCCGGCGCCCGGTCGCTGGCCCAGGTCCCAAATTCGCGTTCGGCCATTTCCACGGCTTCGGCGTGGCTGGGCTTGCCCGCAACCGCAACGACGGTCGATTGTGGCTCATAGCGCAAGGAGATGAAGTCCAGAAGGTCGTCGCGCTCGATTGATTTGAGCGTCTCGCGGGACCCGATTATGTCGCGACCCATCGGATGGTCAGGATAAGTGATCCGTTCCGAAAGCAGTTCCGTCATCGATTGGGGGTCGTCGTAGTACATGTCGATCTCTTCGAGGATCACGCTGCGCTCACGGTCCACGTCCTCGGCTGGGATCAGGTGTTCGGTGACCAGCGAGGAGATTACCGACGACCCATTTGCAAATCGTGGGGCCGGGACCTTGCACCAGTAAGTGACCAGTTCCTTGCCGGTCGAGGCGTTCAGAACGCCGCCGACACCCTCGATCTGTTCGGAGATTGCCCGCGGCGTGGGCCAACGCCGGGTCCCTTTGAAGACCAGGTGCTCGATGAAATGCGATATGCCGGCCTGGGCGCTGTCTTCAAAGCGTGAACCGGCATTTATCAGCACCGCGTACGAGACCGCCTGGGTGTTCGGCATGGTGGCCGAGACCACCGTCAGGCCGTTGCCAAGGGTGGTCGATTCGGCTTGGTCGATTGGATTGGCGGCGATTTCGAGCATCGTGGTCGGTCGGGGCCTTGGCGCGGTTCTTGTGGATCCTGCCGGAATTATCAGCCGCGCAGGGCCCCGCCCAAGCCCGGAAAAAACCGCCGCCGCGCAACCCTGTACCCCGGCCGAGAACCTGATCCGTGCCGACCGGGCGGGAAGCGTGCCGAGGCTCTGCCAGCGCCGTCGGCCCCCAGCGAGCGATCCGGAACCGGTTCCGGCAGAATGGGCAGATGCTACGCAGAGTCGTCCCGATCGGGGACCCGAGTCTGCGCCGCCTGGCGCGCCCCACGTCTGAATTCCAGGGCGACCTGAACGCGCTGGCCGGCGACATGGTCGAGACCATGCGGGCCCATGACGGGGTGGGTCTGGCCGCGCCCCAGGTCGGCGTCGCCACCGCCCTGATCGTCATCGAGGTGCCCGAACCGGAAGGTCCGGAGCCGGAGGCCATGCGGCTCTACATCTTGCGTGATCCGGTGATATGGGGTCTGGCCGAATTCGAGCCGATGCGCGAGGGCTGCCTGTCGCTGCCGGGATACTTCGGCTACCCGACCCGGGCCAAACGGGCCCGGGCGCGCGCCCTGGACCTGGGCGGGCGCCCGGTGGAACTGGATGCCGAAGGCCTGCTGGCCCAGGCCCTCCAGCACGAGATCGATCACCTGCGTGGCATCCTGTTCACCGATCGGGTGGGATCGTTGCACCAGGTCCGGGCCGAACCCGCCCCGGAGCCCGTTTCCGCCTAGCCTAGCGGCGCACCTCGCGCACAAGGTGGGCAAGTTCGGGCAGAAGCACGCCCTCGAGCGCGGTCTGTACCGCGTTCGGCGAACCCGGGGTCACGACCACGATCCGGTCTCCGATGGAGCCGGCCAGGGCGCGGCTCAAAATCGCGGCGGTACCGATTTCGTCCCAGCTGATCCGCCGGAAGGCCTCGCCGTAACCGGGCAGCACCTTGTCCAGCCGCGACCGCAGCGTCTCTACGGTCCTATCGCGCGAGGAGAGCCCGGTCCCGCCGAGCAGCAGCAGGCAGGCCGAATCTCCGGACAGAAATCTGTCGATCGTCGAATTCACTTCATCTGGTTCATTCGCCACCAGGTCGGTGCGGCCGATTCCGAAACCGGCGGCCTCGACCAGTTCGCGGGCGATCCGGCCGGAGACGTCGGTGCGCTCGGTGCGGGAGTCGGAGACGACCACCACGTCGCAATTTATGTTCTGCAGCGAGCGGGCTTCGCGGCGGTGCTCGGTGGTTGAAGCGGACCCGGAGGGCTGCGGTGAGTCGGGCACTAGAGGGCGTAGCCGCGCATGCAGTCCTTGATCTTGGCGATGATGGCTTCCGAAGCCGATCGCTCGCGCTGCCAGATGTTGCGGCCGTAGATGAATCCGGTGGCGCCGGCCCGCATCGAGAGTTCGACCCGCTCCAGCAGCTCCTCGTCGCCGACCCGCGAACCGCCGGACATGATCACCAGCGAATTGGCGGCCGAACTCAGGACCTGGCGCAGCGCGCTGCCCATGTCCGGCCAGACCTTCGAGTCGTACGGCGCGGGCGCGCCCTCGACCGGACCGACCGAGCCGTCGGGATTCTGGACCGGGTAATTGACCTTGATCACGTCGGCGCCGAGCTCGGAGGCCACGCGGGCCGCGTAGTCGATCGCGTAGATGCTGTCGCGACCGCCTTTGGCGTCGATGTGCTCGCCGCGCGGATAGGCCCAGACCACCACCGGCAATCCGGCGCGCTCGGCTTCCAGGCGGACCTGGGAGAAGTTCTCGAAGTCGGTCTCCTGCTGGGCGGACCCGAAGTAAAGGGTGTAGCCGATGGCGTCGGCGCCGATCCGCACCGCGTCTTCGACCCGCGCCGTCAGCGGCGAACGCGGTGCGCCGGCGGGCGGTATTTCGCTCTTGCCGTTGAGCTTTAGGATCAGCGGCACCGCGCCGGCGTAGCGTCCCACGTATTTGTTGGCCAGCCCGTACTGGACGGCGATCGCCGAATAACCGGTATCGGCGGCCAGCGAAAAGACGTAGTCGGGGTCCAGGCTGGCCGGATTGACGAAGAAGTCCCGCGGCCCGTGCTCCATGCCCTGATCGACCGGCAGGACCAGCAGGGTCGAGCCGCCGGGGCCGTGTTGATTGAGCATGCGGCCCAAGCGCACGCTCTTGCCGGCGCTAAGACCTAGATCTGCAAGTGTCGGTCGAGTCAATTTGGGCTCCGTTGAAAGCGAACGCAGAAATTATCGCGATCCCGGGCCCGCCGCCACCCTAAGCGCGCGGGCGACGCAACCCTTGCAGGGCCGACAGGTTCGGCAGCGGACACAGCGACGTTCCGAGCAGATTGGTTCCGCTGCCGGGACCGTGAAAATCGCTGCCGCCGGTTGGAACCAGGTCGAAGCGCTCGGCCCAGGCGAGCGCCCAGGCCCGCTGGGCGTCCGGAAAGCTGCCGTAGAAGACCTCCAGGCCGCTCAGCCCCACCTCGATCGCGGCCGGCAGCAACCGTTCGAGCTCCAGCTTGCCGCCGTGGAAATCGTAGTAGGGGTGGGCGATAACCGCCAGTCCGCCGGCCGCCCGGATCAACTCGATCGCCTCCGGCACCAGGGTTCGCTCACCGCTCACGTAGGCCGGAGCATCGTTGCCGAGCCAGCGATCGAAAACCCGGCCCCAGTCGTCCTCGTAGCCGGCCTCGATGACGGCGCGCGCTATGTGGGGGCGCCCAATCTGGGCGCCACCGGCGATCTCACGCACCCGGTCGAACGAAATCCCGACCCCCAGGCCGCGCAGGCGCTCCACCATGGCCCGCGCCCGCCGGGTCCGGCTTTCGCGCTTGACACGGTCCAGGCGCGCCATTTCCTCGGCCCGCGGGTCGCAAAAGTAACCCAGCACGTGGACCGTCTGCGGGTCTCCGGCGGCGGTCCTCCAGTGGCAGGACATCTCCACCCCGGCAATTACCTCGATTCCGAGCCGCTGGCCGGCCGCCTGGGCGGCGGCGACCCCGGACATCGTGTCGTGGTCGGTGACCGCCAGGGTGGCGATCCCGGCCGCCCGGGCCGCCCCGACCAGTTCCTCCGGGGTGAGCTCGCCGTCGGAAGCGGTGGTGTGGGAGTGCAGGTCGGCGCCAGGGGCGATCATTGCGGCAGGCTTCCCGGCGACCTCATCCGGAATCCGCGCCGCGCTCGGCCGACCCGGCCACGACCGGTCCCGAACCGGGTTCGGGCTGGATCCAGGCCAGGCCGAATCGGTCGATGAATTCGTCGGCCAGGGCCGGGCCCCAGCTGCCCCGCTCGTAACTGCCGAGACGGTAGGAGCCGACCTGCTCCCAGGCGCTTATCAACGGATCGACTATCCGCCAGGACAGTTCGATCTCGTCCGAACGGATAAACAGCGACGAGTCGCCGGAGAGTGCATCGACGACCAGCCGTTCGTAGGCATCGGGAATGGCCAGCTCGGGCGAATGCTGGGCGTAGTCGAAGTTCATCTTCACCGGGGCCATCTGCATCCGGCCGGGCAATCGCGTCTCAAAGCTAAGATCCATGCCCTCGGCCGGCTGGAGGCGAAGGGTCAGGGCGTTGGGCCGCAGATCCAGGTCCTGTCCGTCGCGGTTGAACATCACGTGCGGCGGGGCGTTGAATTCGACGACTATCGTGGTCGAGCGCTGCGGCAGACCCTTGCCGGAGCGCAGGAAAAAGGGCACCCCCTTCCAGCGCCAGTTCTCCACCTGCAGCCGCAGGGCGGCGAAGGTGGCGGTATTGGACGCCGGGTCAACCCGCCCGGTCTGGCGGTAGCCTGTGTACTGGCCGCGCACCGACTCATCGAAGACCGCATCCCCGGCCACGCGGCGCACGGCCCGCAGGACCTTGACTTTCTCGTTGCGCAGCGCGTCGGACTCGATCGTCGCGGGCGGCTCCATCGCGACCAGCGTCAGCAGCTGGAGCAGGTGGTTCTGGAACATGTCGCGGAAAATCCCGGCGCTGTCGTAGTAGCCGCCGCGGGCGCCTATGCCCTCGTCCTCGGCGACCGTGATCTGGACCTGCCTTATGTAGTGGTTGTTCCAGAGCGGCTCGAATATTCCGTTGGCGAACCTGAGCACCAGGATGTTCTGGACGGTGTCCTTGCCGAGGTAATGGTCGATGCGCAGGATCTGCTCTTCGGCAAACTGCGAGTGCAGCAGTCGATTGAGCTCCCGGGCCGATTCCAGGTCGCGCCCGAACGGCTTTTCAACGACCAGCCGGCTGCGCGGGTGCGGCGAGAGCTGCTCGACCTTGGCCAGGCCCCGGGCGACCGCGCCGAAGAATCGCGGCGCACAGGCCAGGTAGTAAAGACGCGGTCCCCGGTCGGCGGCACCGGTCTCGTTGAGCGAACCGGCCAGGCGCGCGTAGCCGTCAGTGTCAGAAAAGTCAAGACGCAGGTATTCGATTCCGGCGGCGAACTCGTCCCACTGCGCCGCGCCCGTCCCATCGGGACGCAGGCGGCGGCGCAGCTCTTCGAGCCCGATGTCGGTGTGGGCGACCGCCAGGACCCGCAGCCGGCGCGAGATCTGGCCCGTCCGCCGGCCTTCCAGCAGCGCCGGGATGAGCTTGCGGCGGGTCAGATCGCCGGTCGCTCCGAAGATGACTACGGTGGTGACTACTGCTGCTGCTCCCGTGGGCGCACCGCGTGGCCGCCGAACTGTTGCCGCAGGGCCGCCAGCATTCGTTCCGAAAACGGCGACGGGTCGCGGGACCGGAAACGCCGCAGCAGGGCCAGGCTAAGGACCTCGGCCGCGCTGTCCAGGTCGATTGCTTCCTGGACCGTCCAGCGCCCCTCGCCCGAATCGGCCACGTAGGCCTCCAGGCGTTCCAGCCGCGGATCCTCCTCCAGGGCGCGGACCGCAAGGTCGAGCAGCCAGGACTGGATCACCGAACCGTAACGCCAGATCTGCCCCACCTGGGCAAGGTCCAGGTCCAGGTCCGTCTTCTTGGCCATGATCTCAAAGCCCTCGGCCATCGCCTGCATCATGCCGTACTCGATGCCGTTGTGGATCATCTTCGTAAAGTGCCCGGCCCCGGCCGGGCCGACCAGCCCGAGGCCGCGGTCCGGGCCGGGCGCCAGGGCCTGGAACAGCGGCTCGATGCGTCGGTAGACCTGGCGTTCGCCGCCGACCATGAGGCTGTAGCCGTTGGCCAGGCCCCAGACGCCGCCCGAGGTTCCGCAGTCAAGGAAATTCAGGCCCTCGGCGGCCAGCATCCCCGCGCGCCGCTGCGAGTCCTTGTAGTTGGCGTTGCCGCCGTCGACGATCACGTCGCCGCGGTCCAGCAGCGGGATCAGCCGCATGATCATGTTCTCGGTGACCGCGCCGGCCGGAACCATGGTCCAGAGCACCCGCTGGCCGGCCGGCTGCTCCAGCCTGGCGACCAGATCCTCGAGGGTGGCCGCACCCACCGCCCCTTTCGAGACCGCTTCGGCGACCGGGCCGGGGCTGCGGTTGTAGGCCACCACGCGGTGTGAGGACCGCAGCCAGCGTTCGGTCATGTTCAGGCCCATCCGGCCCAGGCCGATTATTCCGATTTCCAAGCCAGGCTCCTTGGCTGTGTGGTTTCAGGTAGATTTCGCGGCAGGCGGGAATTCAGGCCAGCTGGCCGGCCAGTCGATCGAGCCCCGCTACCGGATCGTCGCCCAGATCGAGGCCGGCAACGTTCAACCCGAGTTCGGTCAGCCGGGCCAGGTCGCCCCCGGCCTGGGCGTGGGCCAGCTTGCCGAGCCCGTATTCGCGTCCGGTCAGCGGTTCCTCGTCCGGGGGCATGCCCGGCGCCAGGAACAAGAAGCTGCCGTTGCCCGGCCCACCCTTGTGCAACTGGCCGGTCGAATGCAGGTAGCGCGGCCCGTACGCCGAGGTCACGGCGATGCCGCGACGGCCCAGTTTCCGCGCCAGGCCCGCGATCGCCCGGTCGTATTCGGGCGTTTCGGGGTAGTACGAGAGCAGCGCCGCGTAGCCGCCCGGCTGCAACCTCTCCAACCAGTCCGAATACCCTCCGGCCGGCAGCGCCGCCAACTCGCGGCCCTCGGCAAGGCCGGCAAGCAGGTCCGCCGTCTTGTCCTTGGCCGACTGCACGTCCGGCTGATCAAAGGCGTTTATCGCCATGGCCGCACCGGCCAGCGCGACCGCAAACATCCAGACGAACATCTCACCCGGTACGGAGGCAACGTCGGGGACCCGGCGGCGCTGAAGCGCGAAACCGCGTCCCTCAAGCTGATCGGCCAATGAGTCGGTCGCCTGGTTCCGGTCGCCGGCCAGGCGCAGGTAGCAGAAGAAGCGGTCCGGGCCGTAGTGCTCGGGCAGTGGCGGCTCGCCACAGACCGGCACGATTCCGCGCCCGCCCTTGCCCAGGCTTTCGGCGACCAGCTGCTCGATCCAGAGCCCCAGCCGGGCAAGTCGCGGCGAGAGCAGCAGGGTGAGTTTGTCGCGCCCGCCCCGGGCCTGGCCCGCCAGCAGGGCGGCCAGGCAGGCGGCCGGGTTGGCGGCCAGGTCGACACCCGGTCCGCAGGCGCGGCGGCCCGATTCGCCGGCGGCGCTGATCGAGCGCAGATTCTGCCCCAGCATGGCCGGGGCGATCAATCCGAACGGGGTGAACGCCGAGAAGCGGCCGCCCACGCGGGGGTCACCGGGAATGTAGGTGGCCATCCCCTGCGTGGCCGCAAATTCCACGAGCGGCGATCCCGGATCGGAAATGGCGGCAAAGCGGGAAAGCGGGGAGGCGATCCCGGCACTTTCAAGCCAGGCCCGGAAGTGATCCAGCAGCGTCCAGACTTCGGTCGTGGTGCCCGATTTTGAAGCGGCCACGAGCAGCGTGCGCTGCGGCTGCAAACCGCCCTGCACGGCCTCGACCTGGCCAGGGACGGTGCTGTCGAGGACCTGGAACCTGATCCCGGTCGCTGGCCTGTAAAGCGAGGCAAAAACCCCGGCGGCCAGCGAACTGCCACCCATTCCCAGCAACACCGCGTCCGAGAATCCCTTCTGGCGGAACGAATCGTGGAGATTCAGCAGGCCGTCGAGGCGGCCCAGGCCGGCTTCCGGATAGTCGAGCCAGCCGAGCGCGTCCAGGTCGCCCATACCCGGCCAGAGCGTTCGATCGCGTCGCCAGAGCCGCCCTACCGCATCGGTTTCGGCCAGTTCGGCCAGCCCCTGCCGGGTCAGATCATCCAAATGCGGGTCTCCGGTTCAGCCGGCCGGCGTCAGTTGGCGGGCTTTTTCGGCCACCACCGCAAGCAGGGCGTCGTAGGAGTCGGCAAAGGACTTGACCCCGGCCGCGGTCAGGTCGTCGGTGATCGCGTCCAGGTCAAGACCGGCGGCGCGCGCCGCCGCGATCGTTGCTTTCGCCTGAGCGATCCCGGGCGCCAGCGTGTCGGCGGCCACGCCGTGGTCCAGCCAGGCCTCGAGCGTGGCGCCGGGCAGGGTGTTGACGGTATCGGAACCGATGAGTTCGCGAACGTAGAGGACGTCCGAGTATTCCGGGTTCTTGGTGCTGGTCGAGGCCCACAGGCAGCGCTGCCGCCGGGCGCCGACCCGCTCCAACCAGGCAAACCGGTATCCCCCGAATATCTCCAGATAGACCGCATAGGCCAGGCGTGCGTTGGCGATGGCGATCTGCCCCTGGAGGTCGGATCGCCCCAGCTCGCCGAGGGCCGCGTCGGCGGCCGAATCCACCCGCGAAACAAAGAAAGAGGCCACCGAGGAGACCGCCCCTAGATCGCCGCCGGAAGCGGCCAGCGTCTCGAGTCCTTCAACGTAAGCGCTGGCGATCTCGCGGTAGCGCGGCACCGCAAACAGCAGTGTCACGTTAACGTTCACGCCCTCGCCGATCAGGGTGCGGAACGCGCCCACGCCGGCCGCGGTGCCCGGCACCTTGATCATCAGGTTGGGCCGGTCGACCTTGGCGAAAAGCCGTCGGGCGGCGGCCACCGAAGCAGCCTCATCGTCGGCCAGCCGCGGCGGCAACTCGTAGCTGACGAACCCATCGGACCGCCCGCTGGCCGAGTAGACATCGGCGAACGCGTCGCACGCGCGCGCAATGTCGGCCAGCGCCACTTCCTCAAAAACTGCTTCCGGATCGAGGCCCTGGCCGCGGAGCGCGCCGATTTCGGCATCGTAGTCGCTTGAGGAGGAGATCGCTTTTTCAAAAATTGTCGGGTTGGAAGTCACGCCCCGGACCCCGGCGGCGATCAGATCGGTCAGCCGCCCCGAATCGAGCAGATCGCGCGAGATCTCATCCAGCCAGACGGCCTGTCCATGCTGCAGGAGGTCGCCTATGGGGTTCTGGGTCATTGCAATCGTTCCTTACGCTGGCGGCGGACGGCATACGCCCCGAGCACCGTCCGGTCGGGCGATTTTCGGCAACCGCGTGCGGCCCCTAGCGCCCGCCGGCGCGCTCGATCGCATCGACCTTGGACATCCGCCGCAGGAACCGGTCCTGGGGATCGAAGCTGGCGCCCAGGAACGCCTCGACGATCTCCAGGGCCGGCTCCACGCCGATGACCCGGCCGCCCAGGCAGAGCACGTTCATCCCGTCGTGCTCGACGCCCTGGTGGGCCGAATAGCGGTCATGGCAGGTCGCCGCGCGCACGCCGGCGTGCTTGGAGCAGGCGATCGAGGCCCCGACCCCGGAACCGCAGATGACTATGCCGCGGTCGGCCGCGCCGGACTGGATCAGCTCCGAGACGGCGACGCAGAAGTCAGGGAAGTCGTCGACGGGGTCGTATTCGGAGGCCCCGCAGTCGATGACTTCAAGCGGGCGTTCGGCCAGCCAGGCGGCCACCGCCTGTTTGAGTTCGAACCCGCCGTGATCGGCGCCGATTGCGACCTTCACCGCTCAGCTCCTTTGGTTGCCAGTACGCGTGCGCTGGGCGCTCACGACATGAAGATACCGCCGCAGACGTTCAGCGCCTGGCCGGTCATGTAATCGGAATCGGGCGATGCCAGGAAGCTGACCGCGGCGGCGACCTCGGACGGTTTCTGCATGCGGCCGAGCGGGATCTTCTCCAGCGACTGCTTGCGGACCTCGGCCACCGGGATTCCCAGCCGGTCGGACCGCTCGCCGGCCAGGTGGTCCCACATCGGGGAATCGACCATCCCCGGGCAGTATGCGTTGCAGGTTATCCCGTGCGGGGCCAGTTCGGTCGCGACCGCCCGCGTTATTCCCACCACCGCGAACTTGGACGCGTGGTAGACCGACTGCAGCGGAGTCGTGCGCTTGCCGGATATCGAGGCGGCGTTGATGATCTTGCCGTAACCCTGCTTGATCATCTGCTTGGCCGCCTCGCGGTCGGTGAGGAACACGCCCCAGGAATTGACTGAATTGACGCGGTCGAATTCGGCGCGGGTGGTCTCAACCAGCCAGGTGGTTGTGTGCAGCCCGGCGTTGGCGATCACCACGTCGAGCTTGCCGAACTCGGACACGGTCTTTGCCACCATCGCGGCGACGTCGCCTTCCTCGGTAACGTCCCCGCCGATGGGGGTCGCGCGGCGCCCGTGCGAGCGGGCCAGTTCGCAGGCCCGCTCAGCCGCCTCCGGGTTGTAGTCATTTACGACAAAGTCGGCGCCGTCGGCGGCCAGGCGGTCGATGATCGCATTGCCCAGCGCCCCGCCGCCGCCGGTTATCAGGATCGCTTTGCCGCTCAAATCGCGCATCGGGTATTTCCCCCGCCGGCCGCCGGCCGCCTGGATATGGTCTGTGGGCAATTCTTACCGCCGCCAACAGCGCATAGGCGACCAATCGTCGTGCCAAATCATTAACCTAGTTACTTGGCGGCACCGGCCTCTCGCAGCCTTCGCCGCAATTGGCTTATCGCGCTTGCAACAGACCTCCAAAACCGCTCCCGGCGGCCCCGCCGCGGCGGCAACTGACGGCGGCGGCGACCCCCGCGACCGGCTGGTCCAAGACCGCCTGGAGAACTCGGGCCGGGTGGGTCGCTTTCTTTACGGGCTATTTCCGGCGGTTGCGATCCCGGCCTACATGGTCCTCTGGCAGGGCAACATCGGCACCATGCTGGCGTTCTGGATGCAATTTACCGCCGAGGGCTACTTCGTTTATCTGCTGACCGGCTCGAACTCGATGCTGGCCATAGTGGGCATGGCCAGATCGCTGCCGATGGTCGTCGTGGCGCCGGTTCTTGGAACGCTGGCCGATCGCGTCGACCGCCTGACCATGCTGGTGGCGGCGCAGGCGGCCGGGGCGATCGTGGCCGCGGTCGTGGCCGCGCTTATCTTCCTGGACCTGATCGAGCCCTGGCACCTGGTGGTCGGAGCGCTGCTGGGCGGGGTCGCGATCGCCGCCAACTTCCCGGCCCGCCAGGCCCTGGTCATGTCGATCGTGGGCCGCAAGTACATGATGAACGCGGTCGCCCTGCACACCACCAGCATCGGCGCCACCCGCATCCTGGGCCCCCCGGTCGCCGGCGCGGTCCTGGCGTTCGTCAGCGTCGCCTGGTGCTACGCGTCAACCGCCGTACTGACGGCGCTGGCCGGCCTCTACATCCGCCGCATAAAGGCGCCGCAGGTAGAAATGCCCAATCGCCGCGTCTCGTTCGTCCGCGACATCCTGGGCGGATACCTTTACGTCCTCCGGAGTCCGCAATTGCGGCCGGTGGTCATCACCGGCGTAGTCATCTCGGTCCTTTTCTATTCGCATTACCAGTTCATCCCGGCTATCGCGCGCGACGTGCTGCTCTCGCCCGAGGCCGGCCTGGCGATTCTTTCGGCCGCGTCCGGGGCCGGCGGCCTGATCGGGGCCCTGGTCGCGTCGCGGCTCGATCACATACGCCGCAAGGGCATGGTGCTTTTCGCCGGATCGATGCTGTTCGGGGGATCGATCCTCGTCTTTGCCCAGACCGACTGGCTGCCGCTGGCGTCGATCATGCTCTTTCTCGCCGGCCTGGGATCGGGACTGGCCCAGGCCACCAACGGAGCACTGCTGCAGATGCTGGCCGAAGACCATTACCGCGGCCGCATGGGGGCGGTCCAGCTCGTACTCTGGGGCCTGACCCCGCTGGGGGCCATCCCGATGGGCATCCTCGGCGATGCGACCAGTTCCTCGTTCGCGGTCGGTCTGGCCGCGGCTATCGGGCTGGGGTTGTTGCTGGTGCTTCTGGCGGCCGCTCCGCAAATCCGGCGCCTGCAAATCTGATCGGCGCCCGGTGAGCGGGCGCAGAGCGGGCTATCCGATCCCCGAGCCCGCAGTCGGGTCCAGCAGCGTCACCCTGATCCGGTCCCGGTCAAGCATCTCGGCGACCCGCAGGGAAATCTCGTTCTCCCATTCGGGAGTCTTGTAGACGGCCGCGTAAAGACGGGTGCGCTCGGCCTCGCTGGCGAAGGTGCGGATCCACACGTAGGTTTCATCGTCCTCGGATCCGACGAAGCTGCCTACGATCGTCATTCCCCGCGCGCGCTGAAACGGAATGATCACTTCCTCCATGTAGTCGACCCAGTTCTGGCGTTGCCCCGGAAGGGTCTTGTACTCACGCAGTTCGACGACCATGCTGCCTCCACACCAATCGTGGCGCCGGCAAATCTCCGCCGCCGGCAAATTGAACGGACCGTTCCCGGATGCCGGCGAATGCCCGGCCACGGGACAGTCTAGGGGCCATCGGCGCAGCGCGAACCCGAACTCGGCGAGCGGAGTTCGGCCCGCCCCGCCGGTCCGGTGGCACAGCCGCGACCGGGCTCCTGAAATAAACTTCTAGTGGCCGCGCTAGGTGGGGAGTTAGCGGTGCCCTGCACCCGCAAACCGCTACAGCGGGACCGAATTCCCTTCCTCGGAATTCCGGCGGTCGATTCTGGTTCGCAACCGGCGCAACGAAGGTTGGGCCCCGTGCGACGGGAAACTCCGAACTCCGTCAGGTCTGGAAGGAAGCAGCGGTAAGGGGACCTTTCCGGGCGCCGCGGGATCACCTGGCCCGAGCGGTGGGGGCGGGTCGTGGCGGCCAATGGGTTACAACGAAGGGTGCGCGGCCATAAAGGCAACAGATCCAAGGTTTCGGCGGCAAGTGCCCCCTGATTCGAGCCGGTAGATGTCCGCGTCCATACTGGCCGGGGATTCGCTGCGGGCGCTCTACAACAAATACCGGCCGCAGCGGTTCGCCGACGTGGCCGGGCAGCGCCACGTGGTCCGGATCCTGCAGAACGCGCTGGTGCACAAACGCGTATCGCACGCCTACCTGTTCTCGGGCGAGCGCGGTACCGGCAAAACCACGGTCGGCCGGATCCTGGCCAAGGCCCTCAACTGCCAGCGTGGCATCCAGCCCGAGCCCTGCAACGACTGCGAGCACTGTCGCAGCGTGGGGAACGAGTCCTTCCTGGATCTGATCGAGATAGACGCGGCCAGCCACACCTCGGTCAATGACATTCGCGACCTGCGCGAGAAGGTCCGGTACCGTCCGGCCTCCGGGCGTTACAAGGTCTATTTGATTGACGAGGTTCACCAGCTCTCGCGCTCGGCCTACAACGCCTTCCTAAAGACCCTGGAAGAACCCCCCGACCACGCCGTTTTCATCCTTGCAACCACCGATCCGCACCGGGTCCTGCCGACGGTGCGATCGCGTTGCCAGCATCTGCGCTTCAAGCGCATCGACCACGCGCAGATGATCAGCCAGCTGGAGCGCATCGTGGGACTGGAAGAGGCGATGGCCGACGACCAGGCGCTGGCCCTGATCGCCCGCAACGCCGAAGGCAGTCTGCGCGATGCCCTGGGCCTGCTGGAGCAGGGCCTGGCCTACGCCGAAAACCGCCTGACCGAACGCCAGATGCGCGAACTGCTGGGAACGGCCGGTTACGAAGGCGTCAGCATCGTCGCGGCCGCGATCGCGCGCGGTTCCGTCGGGGATGCGATGACCGCCCTGGCCCAGTCGATCGACGACGGCGCCGATCCCACCGCCCTGCACCGCCAGCTGGTCGGGTTTTTCCGGGCCGTACTGATGCTGCTGACCAGCCGCAACGAATCGGTCCTGAACCAGTATTCGGCCGACGAACTGGCGGTCCTGCGCGAGGTGGCCAACAACTTCGCGCGCATCCGCCAGCCCCTGGCGGTTGTGGAGGCGCTGACCGAGCGCCCGCCGCTGACGGCGGCGCGGCCGCCGCAGCTCGACCTTGAACTGGCAATCGTGCAGGCGGCCCTGGCCACCGGCGCCGATGACTCCCTGCAACCGCTGCCGGCGGTTGCAGAGCGCGCCCCGGCCGCGACCGCCGGGCCGGAGCAGGCACCGGTCGCCGAACCGCCTCCGGCGGACCGGCCCGAACCCGCGGCGGCGACCGTGAGCGCCCCGGCCGCCGGGCCAGAACCAGCTCCCGAACCCCCACCCGATTCCGCCAACCAAGACGAAGCGGCGGCAGAGCCAGAGTCGTCAGAACCCGCGTTGGACGCCGGCGCTGTGACCCCGGCGGCGGCAGAATCCGCGCCGCAGCAGGCACCGACCCTGGCGCCCGCAATCGCCGGATCGAACCTGCTGGAGCGATTCGAATCCGCGCGCGAAGGTTTCGTCGAACTGGTCCGCAACTGGGACCCTACCGCCCACGGGCAATTCCTGGTGGCCCCGGCCCGCCTGGAAGGCGACGCCCTGGTCCTGGGGATCGAGCAGAAATTCACGTTTGACCGTCTGAACGAAGACCCTTCCAAGCGCGCCCGCCTGGCCCAGTTCGCCCAGACCGCGCTGGGCGAACCGGTGGAATTGCGGCTCGAATTGGCCCAGGCCGAACCTGCCGGCGAGGATTACACTGCCAGAATCGCCAGGGCCGCCGGCGAACTGCTCGGGGCCCGCGAAATCAAAGATCCATGATCCAAGTCCTCTACCGGGAAAGAGACCGACGATGCAGATGATGCGCAAGATGCAGCGCCAGATGGAGAAGATCCAGCAGGAGCTGGAAGAAACCAGGATCGAGACCAGCGCCGGCGGCGGACTGGTCAAGGTCGTCATCAACGGACAGCAGGACATCGAGTCGATCAGCATCTCGCCGGATGCGGTGGACCCGGAGGACGTCGAACTCCTCGAGGACCTGGTCCTGGCCGCGGTCAACGACGCGGTCAGCGAGTCGCGTTCGGTGGCGGCGCGCAAGATGAGCGCGCTGACCGGGGGCATGAAGATTCCCGGGCTTTCCATGTGAATCCGGCCGGTTCTCCCCTGGCGGGCGGGCCCGGTGCTTGACGCACAGCTGCCGGGGCCGCTGCGCGAACTGATCGAACGCTTCACCGCCCTGCCCGGCGTTGGCGCCAAGACCGCGACCAGGTACGCGATGCACCTGCTGCGCTCCCACCCGGGAACCGCAGCTTCGCTGGCGGCGGCGATCGGGAACCTGAGCGACCAGGTGTTTGAGTGTTCGGTCTGTCGCAACTATGCCGATTCGCAGTGTTGCCGCTATTGCACGGACCCCGATCGCCAGGATCGCGTGCTGTGTGTCGTGGAGGACCCGCTTGACCTGCTAGCCCTGGAACAGTCCGGCAGCTACGAGGGCCGCTACTTCGTCCTGCACGGGGTGCTCTCGCCGATTGACGGGGTGGGTCCGGCCGATCTGCAACTTGGCCGGCTCAGGGACCTGGTCCGCGAGCGCGCCGTTGCCGAGGTGATCGTGGCGACCAACGCATCGATCGAGGGTGATGCGACTGCCAGCGAAATCGCCCGCCAGCTGCAGGGCGATGCGTGCCGGGTAACGCGCCTGGCCCGCGGACTGGCCACCGGCGGAGATATCGAATTCGTCGACGCGCGCACCCTGGCGATAGCCTTGGAAGCGCGGCGCCCGGTTTAGTCGGTGCTGCGCGAGACGCCCTGATCGCGCGATACCCACAGAGGGTTCACCGGCTGGTTGCGGAGCTTTTGCACGGCCACGTAAAGGAGCGGCCCGGCGAACGCGGCAACCCACGGCAGCACGACCTCCAGGAAGAAGTTCTCTCCCAGGAACTCGTGAACAGCCGAATCCTCGACGATTAGCACCACTCCGATGCGGAAGATGACCGCCGCGCCGATGTAAATCAGGATCGGATAACGGCCGGTGAAGTGGGCGATCAGTCCCGACCCCACGAACAGCAGCGGGATCGATAGCGCCAGGCCGAATATCAGCAGTCCGACGTTCCCGTGCGCCGCCCCGGCCACCGAGAGGATGTTGTCCAGGCTCATTACCACGTCGGCCAGCAGGATCAGCCCGATCGCCTGGCGGAACGACCCGGCCTTGCGGCCCCCGGAATGGCCGGACTTGTCCATCTTCAGCAACCGCCATCCCACCCAGAACAGGGCCAGTCCGCCGGCTGCGGCCAGGAACGGCAGCGCCAGCAGCTGGGTGGCGACCGCCGCCAGGGCGACCCGCAGCACCGTGGCCGTTCCGGCGCCGATAATGATCGCGTTGCGGCGCTCGGCGCCGCTCAGGCTGGACGCGACCACCCCGATCAGGATTGCGTTGTCGCCGGACAGGACCAGGTCGATGACGATGATTTGCACGATGCTGCCGAGCAGCTCGCCATCGACGGATGGGGCGAAAGGCAAGTCGTAAGATCCTTGGGTTCTGGGCAGGCGGCGCGGGGTACGGCCCGACTGCAAGCCCGGCACCGCAATCCGGTCCGGGAACCGGCCGGTTGGCAAAATCGCAGGCCGGTCTCCCGCGAACGCCGGGGACGCCAAGTTGGGCCATTAGATGCTAGTAGAGAACATATTCACCCTGGACACCTCATCCATCAAGGTGGGGCCGGGAGCGATCGCCGAGATTGGCTACGAGGCCGCTCGACTTGGAATCGGCCGGGCGATGGTGATCACCGATCCGGCGGTGGCCGGACTCGAGTTCTTCAGCCGGGCGATCGCCGGTCTCAAGGCGAGCGGGGTGGAGACGGACGTTTTCGACGAGGTTCAGGTCGAACCCACCGACACCTCCATGCAGCACGCGGTCGCGGCTGCGCAGGCGTCCGGCTGCGACGGATTCGTTTCGATCGGCGGGGGCTCCAGCATGGACACCGCCAAGGTCGCCAACCTCTACGCCGTCTTCCCGGCCGAATTCGACACATACGTGAACCAGCCGATCGGCGGGGGCGCGCCGGTGCCCGGCCAACTGCGGCCGCACATCGCCGTCCCGACCACCGCCGGCACCGGCTCGGAGACGACCGGAGTGGCGATATTCGATTACGCCGAACTGAACGCCAAGACCGGTATCGCGCACCGCGCGCTGCGCCCAACCGTGGGAATCATCGATCCGGCTGCAACCGCAACGCTGCCGCCGATGGTTGCGGCCGCATCCGGGCTGGACGTCCTCTCACACGCCCTCGAATCGCTCACCGCCATCCCGTTCCGGCGGCGCGAGGCGCCATCCGATCCGGGGATGCGGCCGGCCTACCAGGGCGCCAATCCGATTTCCGACATCTGGTCCAACGCGTCGATCGGCCTGGTCGGTGAGAACATCGTGACCGCGATCGAGAACCCGGCAGATTCCGGGGCCCGCCTGCAGATGATGCTGGCGGCAGCTTACGCCGGCATTGGTTTTGGCAACGCCGGGGTCCATCTCCCGCACGGGATGTCCTACCCGGTCTCGAGCATGGTCCGCAGCTACCAGCCGGCCGGATATCCGCCCGGCAAGCCCATAATCCCGCACGGAATTTCGGTGGTGCTCAATTCGCCGGCGGTATTTCGCTGGACCGCCTCAGCCGACCCGGCCAGGCACCTGGAAGCGGCCCGGCTCATGGGGGCGGACGTGGCCGGGGTCGAAGAATGCGATGCCGGCGCGCTGCTGGCCGACGCCATCATCTCCCTGATGCGACGCCTGGATTTGCCCAGCGGCCTGGCCGCGATCGGGTTCGGTCCCAAAGACATCCCGGCGCTGGTCGAGGGCACCTTGCCGCAACATCGGGTTACCAAGCTCTCGCCGCGGCCGGCCGGTCCGGAGGATCTGGCCGGGTTGTTCGGTGACGCGATGAGTTACTGGTAGTCGCCGTGCCGCGCGCCCTGCTGACCGACACATTCTGGGAAGGCACCCGGATCGAGGACCAGGTCCTGGGCGGGGCCGGGATCGAATACAAGATCGCTCCCAGCGGCGACGAGGCAACCCTGGTCGAGATGGCCCGCGACTGCCAGGCGATCCTGACCGTTTTCGCCAAGACGACCGCGGCCGTCATCCAATCTCCCGCCGACCTGCGGGTCGTAGCCCGCTACGGGGTGGGAGTTGACAACATCGACGTGGCCGCGGCCACCGCGCGCGGCGTGCCGGTCACCTATATCCCCGACTACTGCACCGAGGAAGTCGCCGGGCACGCGCTGGCGTTGCTGCTGGGACTGAACCGGGCGCTGCTCAGGACCCACCGCGGCCTTATCGACGGGGGGTTCGGGGTCGGACTGGCCAAACCCGTCTGGCGGCTTTCCGGCCTGCGCCTGGGGATCATCGGCTTCGGGCGTTGCGGCCGCCAGCTTGGTCGGATCTCGGCCGGGCTGGGGATGGAGATAGTGGCCTGCGACCCCGGCTACCCGGTCGGTGCGGCAGATGCCGAGAGCGGTGTCCGGTTCGTCTCCCTGGACGAGATCATCCGCACCGCCGACATGATCAGCCTGCACGTTCCGCTGCGACCGGATACGCACCATCTCTTCTCCGACGCCGAGTTCGCGGCAATGAAAGACAGCGCGTACCTGGTAAACACCTCCCGGGGGCCGGTGGTGGACACCGTTGCCCTGGCCAGGGCGCTAGAGCTGGGCCGGATCGCCGGCGCCGGTCTGGACGTCTACGAAACCGAGCCGCTGGAACCGGTCCACCCGCTGCGGTCGGCGCCGAACACGATATTGACTTCGCACACCGCGTTCTATTCCGAGACTTCCCTGGAGGAAAACCGGCGGCGGGCCGCCCAGAGCGTGGTCGACATCCTGGCCGGAAGGGTGCCTGAGCACATCGCCAACCCGGCCTTCAGCGAGGGCGGCTGAGGGCAATGGCGGGTTAGTAGATTCCCCGGAACATCTCCTGCAGCTCCTCGAATGAGGCCTGGGCGGGGCTCTGCAGCTGCAGTCTTTCGGAATCGGCGGTCAGGCGCGCCATTTCGTCGATGTCGTCCATGCGCACCCCGTAGGCACTCATCCGGGTCTCGATCTCCAGATCGTCGACCAGCTGCTCGACCACCGCGATTGCGGCGTCGGCGCGCGCCTCGGTAGCGGCGATCTTCTGCGAGACCCCAAGCGGGCCGGCCAATTCGGCCATGCGCTCCGGCACGGTCCGCGCATAGAACTTGAAGATCGGGACAAGGCAGATCGCGTTGGCAATCCCGTGCGGGACCTTGTAGCGGGCGCCGATGACGTGGGCGGCGGCGTGAATGATGGTCACGCCGGCGTTGGCCAGCGTGTACCCGGCCAGCAACGCTCCGAGCATCTGTCCGCTGCGCGCCCCAAGGTCCGATCCGGTCCGGTAGGCCCGCGGCAGGTTCTCGAGGATCAAGCCCATCGCCTCGCGCGCGAACATCTTGGTCTGCACGGTGGCGTTGCTGGAGAGGAATGACTCGGTGGCGTGACAGAACGCATCTATTCCGGACGCGGCCGTAACCGCGGGCGGCAGACCCAGGGTCAGTTCGGGGTCAACGATCGCCACGTCGGGGTAAATGTGGGGCGAAATCACCGGCACCTTGTTGGAGGAGTCGTCCATCACCACCACCGCGTTGCCGGTTACCTCGGAAGCGGTGCCGGCGGTGGTCGGGATCGAAATATTGGGCAGACCGGGCCGGGTTACCTCGTTGACCCCGATAAGCTGCTCGACGCGCTTGCCGTTTGCGACCGCGCAGCCGGCGATCTGGGCGGTGTCCATCGAGCTGCCCCCGCCCAGCCCGATGACGACGTCGGCGCCCGAGGCCGCGATTTCGTCAGCGGTGGCGTTAATCAGTGACGCCGGCGGCTCCTGGGCCGGGTTTTCGCGCGTCTGGCTGGAGATTCCGGCCTCGGCCAGCAGGGCTTCGACGCGGTCGACGATGCCGGCCTGGCGCAGTCCCTGATCGGTAACTATGAACGCCTTGCTGCCGCCAAGATATCCGAATTCCTCGGCCAGCCGGGTCACCGCGCCGGCCTCGAAATCCACGATTTTGGTCGTCCTGAAAACGGCAGGGTCTACAGCCATTAGAGTCCTCGGATCAATTTTCCGGCGCTATCCGGGGCCGGATGGTTTGCGGTGGGGATGGCCCGTAAATATGTTCGCCGATTTGGGTCGATCGCCTGCGCAGGCGGACCGGACCGCTCCGGCTCCCCCGGGGTGATTTACGCACCCCGCAGACCGCCCGGGATTAATTCCGCATTCGATGGGGCGGTCGGGGCGAAAATTAATGTCGGAATCCGAATTGACCCCGACCGGTAGCGACTTTTGGCCCACGGCGACAGATCACCTTTTCCCGCGACCCAGCTGGCTGCCCTGGTCATTGCGTTTGCCGTGGCCGCCGCCGCCATCGCGATTCTTCTGGCCTCGGATAACGCCTCCGCCCAGGACGACTCGCGCTGCGCGCCCAGTTCGCTGGGCCAGCTCTCGGACCCTGGAACCGACCTGCAGGCGAACGGGCGCTGGAGCACCCGCGACTGCGAATCCCGCTTCCGGCCCGGCAGCGACGCCCAGTACTTTGAATTTGAAGTTGTTACCGCCGGTCGCGTTCGCATCGAACTGACCTCTGCGACCGCCGATCCCTACCTGTATCTGCTTGACGCCGACGGAACCCGGGTCGCCGACAACGACGATGGCGGCCTCCTGCTCGACGCCCGCATCGAGCGCGAGCTGGACCCCGGGACTTACCGGGTAGAGGCCACCACGGCCGGGGGACGCCGGCGCGGAGCGGCCGACTTTTCGCTCACGATCGGCTACGTGGAAGGGTGCCAGTTCGCCCCGCTCGGAACGCTGACCGCCGCGGCCGCATTGACCGCATCGGGCTCCTGGTCGCACGAGACCTGCGGTTCGCGGATCGTGGTCGCCCACCCCGCCCACAATTACCTCTTCGAGTTGCCGCAACCGGGACGGGTCCGCGTGGACCTGGCCTCGCCGAACGGCGACCCGGTGCTGTCCCTGGCCACCGTCGAAGGCGCCGTAATCGGCGCCAACGATGACGGCGGGCCGGGCCGAAACGCCCGCATCGAGCAGTATCTGCCGGCCGGCGGCTACATCATCGAGGCAACCACCTACAGCCGGCGCGGGCTGCAGCCGCTGGCCTCGGATTTCCAATTGACGGTCAGATTGATCGATGAGCTGCAGCGCCAGCAGCAGGGCAACGCCAAGCTCGAGGCCTTGATCGTGCCCGATCGGGTCCTTGCCGGCGAACCGTTCCTGGTGCACTACCGGGTCGGCAACCTCGGCGGCAGCGATCTCCACCAAATCGCCAGGCGGGTACAGATTCAGGGCTATGGCGCCAGCTTCCGCTACCAGGCCTTGCAGCGGTTGCCGGTTACCGATTCGAACTGGCTGGTGGGGTCCTCCTACCACACCGGCGAGATCGCGGCCAGTCCCGACAGCACCACGATCGAGGGCGTGGAGCCGCTGGAGCTGACGCTTGACGAGGCCGGACGTTCCTGGGTGCTGATTGCGGCGTTCATGCTCGACGAGGACGGCGCCGACATCGGCCTGCACACGCTCTGGAAGCACGTGGAGGTCATAAGCCAGGCGACGTTTGACCCCCTGCGGGTGAACGTCGACGGCCAGGCGTTCGTGGTGAGTGCGACCGCCGACGAGGACGGCGAAGTGGCCACCGAAGTTGTCAGTCTGGCCGACCGCGACGCCGACGTGGGGTCCCCGCAGCGCTCCCAGGCCGTTTACGCGGCCGGGGTGCGCGCCCTGCTGCTGGACGAGATCTTCGAACGCGATGCGATCGATCGGCTCGAAGATCTGCGGACCGGTTCGGGGTCGGATTTTGCGGCCGCCGAAATCGGCGGCGCAGGGCCGACCGCGAGCGCGGCCCGGGCGGCATTTGCCGGCGACTACCTGGCGGCCGTTACCGATTCCGGCCTGGCCGGATCGCATTCTTCGGGTTTGATGATCGATCCGGCCCGGGTCGAGGACCTGCTGCTCGCAAATGCCGAGAACGCTTCGCGGAAATACGCATCGCTCGCCGCGAGCTGGCGATCGCTGCGGTCCCGGCTGGCCGGCGCCGGGGCAATCACCTACTCGGAGGCCCTCGCCCTAAATTCCCAGCTGCGCTACGCCGAAAGCGTGCTCGCCGCCCAGATAGAGGCCGGCGAACTGGTGCGTGCGGCGCGCGACGACGAGGACGGCTGGGACGGTGCCGTCGCGCGGCGGCTGTCCAGGTTTGCCCGGCAAGCCGTATGCAGCGGCGCCGACCGCCTGCTGGCGAACGTACTGCCGCTGGCCGGGGATGTGGACCTGGCAAGCTTGCGGGCGCTGGATGCCGAACTGCGCCTGGCGCTGCCGGCATATGGCACGGCCACCGACCGGACCCTTTGCGCGATTTCCGAAATCGACGCGGCCAACGACCGCCTGTTCGAACTTCTCGGGCTGGCCTCGTTCGAATCGTTGTTGTTGCCCGGTTACCGCTACACACCGGTCGTGGTGGACGAAGGGCCGCAACCGCATCGCCTGCGCATCATCTCCCGGTTGCACTCCGACGGCCGGGTCGAGCACGCGGTGGAGCTGGCAAACGGCCGGCGCATCCTCCCGCAGCGCAGGTTCCTGGAAGCCGACTCGCAGCCCGGCGTGCGGCATTCCAGCAGCAGCGTGGAGCTGCTCGGGCAGTCGATAGGGACCATACGGTCGCACCGCAACCCGGCCGGCCAGGTTCTGGTTTCCTTCCTGGCCTCCGACGGCACCCCGATAACTCCGGACGTACGGATCATGCCGGGGGACGCTTCGGTCGGATCCTGGTTGCGGAGCAGCCAGATCGAGGTCCCGCCGGCAACTCCGACTCTGGCGGCGGTCGGATAGCGCGAAGACCTGTGCTTTTCCGAATCAATTGGGCTGGATTTACGCGGGTGGCCAACCGATGTCTGAACCGATCGAACTAATCATCGACAGCGACTGCGGCGTGGATGACGCCGTGGCGCTCTGGTACGCGCTGACCGCGCCGCAATTTAGCGTCGCGCTGGTCTGCAGCGTTCACGGCAACGTCGGCGAACCCGCGGTGGCCCGCAACCTGGCCCGGGTACTCGGCGCCGCCGGTCGGACCGATGTGCCGCTGGCGCTGGGGGCGAGCGAAGCCCTGGCCGGTTCGCCGGTTCCGGCGCGGGCCAGTTACGTGCACGGCGGAGACGGGCTGGGCGATGCCGACCTGCCCGATTACGAAATCGATCCTCATCCCCTGCCGGCCGACCAGGCGATCGTCGACCTCTGCCGCCGCAACCCCGGCAGGTACACCCTGGCGGCCCTCGGACCGGCCACCAACATCGCCCGCGCGCTGCGCCTCGAACCCGGTCTGCCGGGGCTGCTGAGGGAGTTCATATACATGGGCGGCACTTTCAACCTGCCCGGGAATGTATCACCGGTGGCCAGTTTCAACGTGGCCGGAGATCCGCTGGCGGCCAAGGAAATGGTCAATGCCGACTGGCCCAATCCGCCGCGCATGCTCACATTCGACGTGATGAAGGCCACCACCTTCGGCGAAGCCGAGGTGGGCTTGTTAAACGAAGGGCGAACCCCCGCGGCGCGCTTTCTGCGGGAACCGCTGGCCCATTACCACTCGGCCACCGCCAAAGCCAACACCGGCGAACGCATGGCCTGTCCGGACATGTTGACGATGGTCTGGCTGGCCGACCGATCGGCGGTCGACTCGGGCCTGTATCCACTGGACGTGGATGCCGGGCGGGACGCGGCCTGGGGGATGACCGTGGTCGATCTGCGGTCCCAGGCCCTGCTGGACGATGCAATGCGGCGCTCGGTCGATCCGGCGGTAACGCCGACCGCGCTCTGGGAGATATCACGCTCGGCCGACGAGGGCGCTTTCCGGGCAGCCTTTGCGTCGATCCTGGGCGGCTGAATCAACCGCTGCGGGGCGGTTCGACTACAATCAACAGCTAACTTTGCCAAAGCCCGTCCTTGGACGCGGTATCGCTTGATGCCGAAACCAGGCTGAGGCAGCACCTTTTACAAGTCAATATGTGCAAAACTTCAGTTTTGCCGACCCGAGGAATCCAATAGATCCCAAGATATTAAGGGCGATCGGTGGATGCCTTGGCACTAGGAGCCGAAGAAGGGCGTGGCAGACTACGAAATGCTGCGGTGAGCTGTGAGCGAGCTGTGACCCGCAGATGCCCGAATGGGGAAACCTGGCAGGCGGAAACGCCTGTCGGCCTGTTCTGAAGGATTTCCAAAGTAGGAGCAGGTAGGCAAGCGGGGGAATTGAATCATCTAAGTACCCCGAGGAAAAGAAAGCAATAGCGAATCCCTCAGTAGTGGCGAGCGAAAGGGGATCAGCCCAAACCGCGTTCATGTATGAAGGTGCAGGCCGTTGTGCGCGCGGGGTTGCAGGATCGAACCGGTCCCCCTGCAGGGACCAAGGAAGTTACAAAGACGCAGGTTAGCCGAAGGCGGCTGGAAAGCCCCGCCAGAGACGGTGACAGCCCGGTAGGCGAAAGCCCGCGACCTTCCGTTCCAAATCCTGAGTACCACGGGACACGTGAAACCCTGTGGGAACCTGGGAGGACCATCTTCCAAGGCTAATTACTCCTAGTGACCGATAGCGAACGAGTATCGTGAGAGAAAGGTGAAAAGTACCCCGGGAGGGGAGTGAAATAGAACCTGAAACTGATCGCTTACAAACAGTCAGAGCGCTATGGCGATTTGGGCCAAGCGCGGGTGGTTGAACGCGGGGACTGCTTCGGCAGGAATCGCGGGACACCGCCGGCGCCCAAGCCCGTAAACGGTCGCAACGCGTGATGGCGTGCCTATCGAAGAATGAGCCGGCGAGTTAACTGTTGTGGCGAGGTTAAGAATCTCTGGTTCGGAGCCGGAGCGAAAGCGAGTCTTAATAGGGCGAATAGTCACAGCGGTTAGACCCGAAACCAGGTGATCTAACCATGGCCAGAAGGAAGCGGAAGTAACATTTCGTGGACGTTCGAACGCACCAAAGCTGCAAATTTGGGCGATGAGCTGTGGTTAGGGGTGAAACGCCAATCGAACCTGGATATAGCTGGTTCTCCCCGAAATAGTTTTAGGGCTAGCGTCCGGATCTTGAGTCTGCTGGGGGTAGAGCACTGACTGGGCTAGGGGGCTCGCGCTTACCAACCCCTATCAAACTCCGAATACCAGCAGATATACCGGGCAGTCAGACAGTGGGGGCTAACCTCCATTGTCGAAAGGGAAACAACCCAGACCGCCAGCTAAGGCCCCTAAATCTCGACTAAGTGGAAAACGATGTGAGATTGCTGAGACAGCCAGGATGTTGGCTTGGAAGCAGCCACCATTGAAAGAGTGCGTAACTGCTCACTGGTCAAGCGATCTTGCGCGGAAAATGTAACGGGGCTCAAGTCGAGTGCCGAAGCTGCGGGAGCCGCCGCAAGGCGGACGGTAGGGGAGCGTTCCACGGGCAGAGAAGGTCGAGCGAGAGCACGGCTGGAGCGCGTGGAAGTGAGAATGCCGGCATGAGTAGCGAAATGCGAGTGAAAAACTCGCACACCGTATGCCCAAGGTTTCCTGAGGAAGGTTAATCCGCTCAGGGTTAGTCGGGCCTAAGTCGAGGCCGACAGGCGTAGACGATGGACAACTGGTTCACATTCCAGTACCACCTCGGGTTCTATGGACATTGGAGGGACCCAGCGGGGTAGGTTGAGCGCGTTGACGGAATGCGCGTCTAAGCACGTAGGTTGGTCGCATAGGTAAATCCGTGCGACTGGAAATCCGAGATGCGATGGGGAGGACCTGCCTTTGGCAGGACCGACTCGATTGAGCCCGGCTGGCAAGAAAAGCTTCGTGTCCGAACCCAGGTGCCCGTACCGCAAACCGACACAGGTGGGCGGGGGTAAGTGCCCCAAGGTGATCGGGATACCCTCTGCTAAGGAACTCGGCAAATTGACCCCGTAACTTCGGGAGATGGGGTGCCCCATCTGGTGAACGGTCCATGCGGCCGGGAGCTTGAGGGGGTCGCAGTGCACAGGCCCAGGCGACTGTTTAACAAAAACACAGGTCTCTGCTAAACCGCAAGGTGATGTATAGGGGCTGACTCCTGCCCAGTGCCAGAAGGTTAAGGGGAGAGGTGTAAAAGCTTTGAACCGAAGCCCTGGTGAACGGCGGCCGTAACTCTAACGGTCCTAAGGTTGGAAAACCGCTAGCCTTAGAAAAACCGAACTATATGCGGGAAAGCCCTCGAAAACCGTCCGGTACTCGCCGGTCTCGACAATTGAATCGGGACCCGGCAGTAAAAATCCGGCGGACATGGGGGTAATCCGCAGGGAAGACCCGGTGCCAACCGGGAACCCTCAGAGACCAAACGTTCGGAACTGACACATGAACCTGAATGCGGCTTGGATCGTGGGTTTTGTGGACGGTGAAGGCTGCTTCCGTATCGGCATCCGCCGGCACGAGGAGATGAGCACCGGATACCAGGTGCTCGCAGAATTCAGCGTCGACCAGCATGCCCGCGACGTAAAGGTCCTCCACGGCCTCAAACGCTACTTCGGATGCGGAGTGGTTCGCAGGAACCACGGCGATCGAATGGCATATAGAGTGAGGAACCGAGAGCACCTGCTAGAGCGCATCGTTCCGTTCTTCATGAAACATCCGCTCAAGACGCAGAAGCGACTGGAATTCATCAAATTCCGGAAAGCGCTGCTGCGGATGGAGAGGAACGAGCATCTGACGCAGGAAGGACTGGCGGAAATCCGCGCGATCGTCGCGCAGATGAACCGCAGTCAGTTAAGAGAGAGTCCAGCCTACCTGGAAACAGGTGGGAACGACTGAGCGAAATTCCTTGTCGGGTAAGTTCCGACCCGCACGAATGGAGCAACGATCTGGGCACTGTCTCGGCAGGGGACCCGGCGAAATTGAAGTGCCCGTGAAGATGCGGGCTACCCGCAACAGGACAAAAAGACCCCGGGAGCTTTACTACATCTTGGGACTGATCCTGGGGCGTATCTGTGTAGGATAGGTGGGAGACTGTGAAGCCGGGACGCTAGTTTCGGTGGAGTCAATGGTGAAATACCACCCTGGTGCGTTCTAAGGTCTAACCCGCGACCGTTATCCGGCGTGGAGACAATCTCAGGTGGGTAGTTTGACTGGGGCGGTCGCCTCCCAAAATGTAACGGAGGCGCCCAAAGGTTCCCTCAGGTTGGATGGAAATCAACCGTAGAGCGCAAAGGTATAAGGGAGCTTGACTGCGAGACATACACGTCGAGCAGAGACGAAAGTCGGGCTTAGCGACCCTGCAGTTCCGAATGGAAGGGCTGCAGCTAACGGCTATAAGTTACCCCGGGGATAACAGGCTAATAGCGCCCAATAGTCCACATAGACGGCGCTGTTTGGCACCTCGATGTCGGCTCGTCGCATCCTGGGGCTGTAGCAGGTCCCAAGGGTTGGTCTGTTCGCCCATTAAAGCGGCACGCGAGCTGGGTTCAGAACGTCGTGAGACAGTTCGGTCTCTATCCGTTGCGGGCGCAAGAGATTTGAGGGCACCTGGCCGATAGTACGAGAGGAACCGGCTGGACGAACCTCTAGTGCATCAGTTGTTCCGCCAGGAGCATCGCTGAGTAGCTATGTTCGGAAGGGATAAGCGCTGAAAGCATCTAAGTGCGAAGCCCTGCCCAAGATTAGATCTCTCATTGCGTTGAGCAAGTAAGTCCCCACAAAGACTATGTGGTTGATAGGCCGCAGGTGTAAGGCTGGTGACAGCTTTAGCCGAGCGGTACTAACGGACGAGGTCTTGAGAACTCATCTGGACCTCGGGACGGCAAATCTGGAGTTGTTGCACGAAACATTGACTTTTAAATCACTGCAAGAAGTCCCTCGGTGACCAAGCGGAGGGGACCCACCCGTTCCCATTCCGAACACGGAAGTTAAGCCCTCCCGCGCCGACAATACTTGACGGGGAACTGTCCGGGAAGATAGGTCGTTGCCGGGGGTTTCTTTTTGCTCAAAACCGCTTGCGCGCCGGACTCGGCTAGCCGTGGGCGTCCCCCGGCGGCGCGGCCGGCGGAGCGGCATAGGCCCGGGCGATGAATACGTAGACGTCGGTCGATCCGATCGGTACCGGCGGCTCGTGCAGCGCCCACTGCCGCCAGAACCGCCGCCAGCCCGACGGATCGGTGGCGATGCGGCCCAGATCGCCGAGGCGCCAATGCTGGTAGACGCGTTCGGGAAACCACTCGCGCAGGTGCAGATAGCGGGCCGCGAACCGCTCCGGCCAGAACCCGGTCGCCGCCACCGTCGCCGGGTCAAGGACCATGACCGCATAGCGCTCCGGATCGACGTGCGCCGGCCCGTTGCCAAAGACCGCCCCGGGGTGTTCACGCAGATACCAGGCCAGCGGCCAATGGGCGGTCGAATCGACCAGGACCGGCAGCTCGCGCCCTGACCCGGAGATTTGACCGGCATCTTCGATTATGTCGAGTATTGCCAGCACGTCGCGCGAAGTCTGGGTGTAAACGAGCGGGGTGCGGGGCACGTCGCCGTACAGGAACGCGGTCGCGAACGCGTGACGGGCGCTTACGGCCAGCAGCAGGACGATCACCGCGACCGCCAAGACGCGCTGTCGGCCGCCGCTGCCGGCAATCCAATCGCCGCCACAGCGCGCAGCCAGCAGGCACAGCGGCAACAGGGGATGCAAGACCAGCCAGGCGGCCTTCTCGCCGGCCGCCGAATAGATCAGAAACGAGAGCGCCGCCCACCAGACCAGCAGCCCGCCGAACAGGTCCGGCGACCGCAGGGTCCGAACGAAGCCGACCACGCCCAGCACCGCCGCCGGAGCCTCCAGCAGCAGCACCAGCCCGGGGTAGAAGAACCAAGGCTGGTTGACCCGCTCGGACTCGTGCACCTGGGCCCAGACCGTGACCGAGCGGCGGATTGAATCGGGCAGGGCGTCGAGATTGAGCAAAAAGGAGCTAAACAGCAGCGCCGGAATCCCGACCAGGAGGACCATTCCCCAGACCAAACCGACGCGATCGGAGATCAACCGGGTCGCGGCGGCGGAGATGGGGGCGGCCCAGGCGGTGGCGCGCCCCGACCGGGCGCGGCGCGAGGCCAGGTAGAGCGCCCCGCCCAGGATCGCCAGGAAGCTGACGAATATGAACCCGGTGATGTAGGTGTTCTCCTTGGTGGCCAGGCCCAGTCCCAGGGCGCCGGCGGCCAGCAGCACCCAGCGCCGCTGGGGGCGCTCGAGATAGCGCAGCAGCGAGCCCATCGCGACCAGGGTCAACAGGGCTATGTAGATGTCGTTGCGGAGGAATCGCGAATAGTAGAGAAACGCCGGCGACAGCGTGAGGATCGCGATCGCCAGCGGCGTTCCCCAGCGGCCCAGGTAATCGCGCAACAGCCATGGCACGGCCCCCAGCAACGCGATACCGGCCATGGCCGGAAGCAATCGCGCCGAAAAGTCCGACGCCCCCGCAATTTGAAAAACGAACGCATTGGCAAAGTACAGGAATGGTCCGTGATAGAGCGGATCGTAGTAATAGACGAAGCTTTCGAGCCGTTCCAGGGCGGTGACCGCGTGGATGGATTCGTCGTGATGAAACGCCCGGTCGCCCAGGGCCGGCAGGCGGGTAAGCGCCGCTACCGCAACGACCGCGGCCGGCAGCCACACGCGCCGCAGCGCGGTCGGCGGGCCCGGATTCCTTTTCACCGCCGGCCGCCGCGCGGGCCCGGTACGCGCCAACCCGGCGAACGGGCGGCCAAGGTGCCTATATTGAGGGCGCACCCAAGGAGATCAGGCATTGCGAAACGAGTATCCCTACTCCCAGCCACAGATGCCGGGGCCGCTGCAGACCAGCCGGTTGGGCGAGGGCATCCGAACACGCATAATCAGCGGCGTCAACGGATTGCGCATGCACGTGCTCGAGTCTGGCGTCAACGAACCGGGGCGGGCCTGCGTGCTGCTGCTGCACGGATTTCCCGAGATTGCATTCTCGTGGAGACGGGTCCTGCCGGAGCTGGCCGCGGCCGGGTATTACGCCGTTGCCCCGGACCTGCGCGGCTACGGGCGCACCGGTCCGGCCCATGTCGAATACAGCGAAGACCTGCGGCCCTATTTCCCGCTGAACCTGGTCCGTGACGTACTGGCCCTGCTGGACCGCCTGGGGCGCAGCCGGGCGGTATTGATCGGACACGATTTCGGAACCACCGTGGCCGGCTGGGCGGCGCTGGCCCGGCCGGACCGTTTTCCGGGCCTGGTTCACATGAGCGGGCCGTTCCCCGGGGCTCCCGACCGGGTCCGCGAACCGACCAATCCGGTAAGCGAGCTAACCCCGGCGCTGGCCCGGCTCGATCCGCCGCGGCTGCACTACCAGTACTACTACCGGCGGCGGGGCGCCAACGCCGAAATGCTCGGATGCCCCCAGGGGCTGCACGCGTTTCTGCGTGGCTACTACCACTTCAAGAGCGGCGACCATCCGCAAAACAGGCCCTTCCGGCTGGGCGGCTGGACCGCCGCGGAAGTAGCCAAGATGCCCCGCTACTACGTGATGGACAAAGGCCGGGACATGGCCGAAACGGTGGCTGCGGAAATGCCGACCGCGCAACAGATTGCTTCCTGCCGATGGCTACCGGATGACGATCTGGCGGTCTATGCCGCCGAATACGCGCGGTCCGGATTCCAGGGCGGGCTCAATTCCTACCGTTGCGGCGCGAGCCCGGCCGCGGCCAGGGAATTGCAGCTTTTTGCCGGGGTCCGATTGACGGTTCCCTGCCTTTTTGTTGCCGGCGCCGCCGATTGGGGCGTATACCAACGCCCGGGAGCCCTGGAACGCCTGGAGTCGGAGGTCTGCAGCGATCTGCGCGGGGTCAGCCTGATTCCCGGGGCGGGGCACTGGGTGCAGCAGGAGGCCGCCGATCAAGTGAGCCGCGAGATCCTCGATTTCCTGACCGACATCGACTGGCGGCGGCAGGCGAGCTGATCGGCCTCCGGTCAGCGCTCGCGCCAGCGCGCCAGCATTTCCAGCGATCCCCAGATAAGCCCCAGGATCGGCGCGGTCGCCAGGATCAATGGAGCATCGGCCAGCCCGGGAATCTGGCCGCCGGCGATGAGCATTGCAAACCGTATCGCCATCGCAACCGACAGCGCCGATAGGACCATTCCCAGGCCGATCATCCCGTGATGAATACGGCGCGTGACCGCCGCCCAGGCGGTCGCGGCCATCAATAGGCCGGCGAACGGATTGAGCAGGACCATGAAAACGAACTGGTCGGGCGGCATGTTCGGCCCGCCGCCGGCCGCGATTCCGGCCAGACCGACCGCCAGGACCGCAAACAGCGAAATACAAGTGGCGCTGGCCAGGCGGATTAGCCCCACCTAGCCGACCTTGGGCCCGCTGCCCGGGATCTGCAATGTGCTCCCCCCTTCAACCAGGGCGGGTGCCAATATCCGGGCGCGATAGGGTTGGTCCGGCACCGGTTCTCGCACGCCGCCGGGGTCCGGTGCCGGTCCGGGATTCGGGTGGAGATGAGGGGGCTCGAACCCCTGACCTCTGCCTTGCAAAGGCAGCGCTCTTCCAACTGAGCTACATCCCCGACAGAATATCCGGGCCGAAAAAAGGACCGACGCGATTCCGCCAAATTTTCATTTATCCGGGGCGTTGCGGCGCGGCCTACGGGCAGTCGTAGGGCCCAACGTCCTCCCAGGTCCGGCTGGTCCACGATCGGGCGATCGCCGCCTGCACCCGGGCCACCGCCAGCGCAGCCGGGATTCCGGGCGAAGCGGGTCCGCGACCCAGGACCGCCTCGACGAAATTGTGCATTTCAATCGCTTTCAGGTCCATCAGGCTCGGACCGTTGCCGGCGCCGGGATTGAAGTTGGCGTGCGCTCCGTCGCCGGCCTGCGAAAACGCCTGCGTGTAGCCCTGAGCGATGCTCGAGTCGGTATAGATCTCAAGCTCGTGCATGCGCTCCAGCGACCACTTGACCGAGCCGGCGCTGCCGTTGAGCTCAAATGCCAGTTCATTGGTGGGTCCGCGAATCACCCGGCAGCTTTCGAGGGTGCCCTGGGCGCCGTTGGCAAATCGGGCCAGGACCGACACGTAGTCCTCGTTTTCCACCGGTGCAAGTTTTCCCAGACCGCCTCCTGGCTCCAGCGCCGGCCGCTGCCCCACGAATGTTTGCCTATCGGCCACGACCTCGGAGATCGGACCAAAAAGGAACTGGGCCGTGTCGATCACGTGCGACATCAGATCGGCCAGCGTGCCCCGGCCGGAAACCGCGTGCAGGTAACGCCAACTCAGCGGTGTCCGCGGGCCGGTTCCGCTGGGTGTGAAATAGCGTCCCCGGTAGTGAGTGGGCCGACCGATCGCGTCGGATTCGATCAGCGCCCGGGTCCGGGCCAGGGCCGGAATGCAGCGGTAGTTGTAGCCGACCATGAATACGATTCCAGCAGCCTCGACCGCGGCGGCGGCGGCGGCGGTCTGGACGGGACTGAGTCCGACCGGTTTTTCGCACAACACGTGCTTGCCGGCCGCGGCGGCGGCCTGGATGATCTCAAGGTGAGAGTTGTTCGGTGTCGCGATCGCGATCGCGTCGACGTCCGGGTCGGCGACCACTTCCCGCCAGTCCGCCGTCCAGCGCCCGAAACCCAGTTGCCCGGCCGCCCGGGCGGCGGCCTCCGGATCTACGTCCGCGCAGACCTGGCGCTTGACCGAAATGTTCGAGTCGGGGAACCAGATCGGCATCAACAGGCACGCGCGGGCGTGGCGGATACCGGCTGCGCCGAGCCCTATCACGCCTATCCGAACGGCAGCCTTCACGCGCCCGTTGTCACCTTTGGTACCTGCAGGTTGCGGGCCATTTCGATCAGCCAGCAGACCCGCTCCAGAGTCGTATCGAGCGAGGTGGGCACATCCTGGTCGGCAAGCCTGGTTACCGCCGGGCGGCGCAGCCACATGCCTTCGGGAAGCCTGGTAACGCAGAGCACATGGCTCACGTAGCGGGCCCGAACCGCAAATTGCTCTTCGCGGGTGGCCGCGAACATGACCGACGCACCCCATCCGACCTTGGCCGCGGTCAGATCGGCAAACGCCCCCGGGTGGCATTCCAGGGCCCAATCAAAGACGCGCCGCCCCGACCGCAGGTAGCGGTCTTCGCCGGTGGCCACAAACAGCTGCCCCAGCGCGGCCATGGTTATCCCCAGGAACCAGTAAACCTGGCCCGACACGCCCAATTCAATCCGGTGCCGCGCCGCTTCCGCTTCGGGGTATCGGGTTATCCAGTCGCCATCCCAGGTCCGTCGCAACAAGACGGTTCGCTCCGCCTGCGGCTGGCCATCGATCATCTGGTCGCAGATAAAGTCGCCGGCGCGGCGGGCCGCCTCCAGGCGCCCGGCGGTTAGCAGGCATAGCAGTGCGGCCGCGCTCGAACCGATGTCGAGGGCGCGGCTCGAATCATCGAGATTGTGGTTGGAAAAACCGCCCAGCTGCGGGTGCTGGCAGCGTTCCAGGCCATCGGCGACGGCGATCGCCATATCCCAGGCCCCGACCCTCTGCGCCGAGACGCCAAAAAAGGCGTTCCGGAAATTGGCGACCTGCGAAGCCGGGTCTTCGGCGCGCTCGTTGATGTCGCCGTCGCGGAAGAACCGTCCGCGTACGTATTCGCAGATCAGGGTCGCGCGATCGATCCGCCCCCCGTTGGCAAATGCCAGCGGCGCCAGATAGTAGGCACCGACCGCATCTTCGGCGCCCGCGAAGCTCCCGTCGGGTCCGAGCAGGCCGTCTGCCCAGGCCAGCGCACCGGCGGCGGCTTCCAGTTCCCGGGGCAGCGCGCCGGATGATCCGCCCTCGGCGCTCACGGGGGTCCTTCGAGAGCGGCCGGAGCCTGGTTAACCAACGTTGGGCCGGACCTCGTTGGCCAGCAGCTCAAGGCTGTGGATTGCCCGATCAGGATCCTCCCAGTCATGCCCCATCGCCAACAATACGCCGAACCGCCCGCAGGAGTCGCGGAGACGGTTGATCTTCGCGGTGACGGTTTCCGGACTGCCCACCAGCCACACGTTGCGGGCCAGGAATTCGACGGTGACCGCGCTGTCGGGCATTTCCGGGTCATCCTTGAACGTACCAAGTCCGTCGGGGGTATTGCGCACCAGCAGGGGCATCATGAAGCGCTTGAAGTTGGTCCCCATCGGGCCGTCGATCGCGTAGGCGAGGGCTTCTTCGTCGGAGTCGGCCACATACACCTCGCGCGCCACCCGCCAGCCGGCGGGGTCGATCGGGTGACCGCCTTCGGCCAAACCGGCACGGTAGGCGTCCCAGTGGGTGCCCAGAATCCAGTTGGCGGCCAGATTGGTCGACAGCGCCCAGTATCCGCGCCGCCCGGCCATGCGCATCGATCCGGAGTTGGGCGAGTATCCCGGGATTCCGATCGGCGGGTGCGGGCGAGTGTAGGGGCGAATCGGGAATCCCATGTCGAGATCGACCTGCTCGCCGGTCAGCTCCACCGTCCAGTGCTTGCCCTGGTGCCGCCAGGGGGGAGTTGCCGAAAACAGCTTCAGGATGACCTCGAACCCTTCGACGAACCGTTCCTGCATCGCCTCCGGGCTGCCGTCGACACCCATGAACGGGCGGTCGGCCGGGATCGATCCGGTGCCCATGCCCAGGTTGAACCGTCCCCGCGAGAGCTGGTCAAGCATCGCGGCGCGGGTCGCCAGTTCGGCCGGGTGGTGCAGCGCCGGCAGGTAGACTCCGGTCCCCAGGCGGATATTGCGGGTGAGCGCGAACGCCTTGGCCAGAAAAAGATCCGGCGCGGCAATCGTCTCCCAGCGCGAAGTCATGTGCTCGCCAACCCAGGCTTCGCGGTAACCCAGCTCGTCGGCGCGACAGAGCAACTCGAGGTCCTCGTCGAAGCCCTGGGCGGTAGGTTTTTCGGGTGGATGCAGCGGCATCATGAAAAGGCCCAAGTCCATGCGGTCCGCTACCCCCAAATCGGCCAGGTGCCTCCGGAGTGGCCCTGCATACGGCTACCGGATCGGCAAGTACCTTCGCCGGCCAGCCACGTCGCCCTCAACCGATTGTGAACTGCGCGGAGCCCGTCTACCCGCATCTACTCGCCGCAACGTTCGCCACCGCGGGCGCCCGGAATCGGGTGGTAGGAGGCAGTGCCAGGCTCCGGGTCGCGGACGTGGGCCGCTCGAATCCCGACCGCCGGCCGGTCCGGAGCGCTTATTTCCCCGCCGCCATCGCCAGTTCCCGATGCGGACGAGGTTCGCGCGAACTCAATATCGCGGTCGCTCCCACCAGATACACGCCGACGAACGCCACGAATGCACCGGTGTAGGAACCGACCGCGTCAAAGTACAGCCCGGCCAGGATCGGCCCGACCGCGCCCACGGCGACCGTAAACGGCGCCCCGACGCCGCGAACCGCCCCGATGTGCACGCGGCCGAAGTACTTGGCCCAGATGAATTCGCTCAGCGGCACCGATCCGCCAAACCCGAATCCCCAGAAGCAGAACGCCACGAACATCAGTTCCAGCGAACCAAGCTGGGCCGAGAGGAGCATCAGGGCGACACCGGTCGCCGAGGTGCTAAGCGCGCTCGCCGATAGTTTGCGCACGTGAACCCGTTGCAGCAGGTACCCCCACACGAACTTCGAGCTCAGGTTGGCGCCGCCGTTGACGGCGATCGCCAGGGCCGCTTCGGTGCGCGTGAATCCGTGGTCGGTCAGAAACGGGATCGCGTGCACCAGCACCGCGGTCAGGGCCAGCGTATTGCACCCGTAACCCAGGATCAGCAGCCAGATCGCGCTGGTGCGCAGCGCCTCGCCGCGGGCGAGCGAATTCTCGGCGTCACGGGCCTGCGCGGCGGCCAGTTCGGCATCGACGCGCGCCCAGGCCCGCGGGTCGGCGCCGTCCGGCAATAACCCGTAATCCTCGGGGCGGCGGCGCATCACCATGGCGGCCGGCACGAGGATTGCAAACATGACCGCCGCCAGAATCACGTAGGCATCTCGCCATCCGACCCAGTCGACGACGCCGGTCATCGAAACCGGCATGATCAGTCCGGCCAGCGAGATTCCCGACGAACCCAGCGCTATCGCCCATCCGCGGCGCACCACGAACCACTTGGCGAGCGTCGAATTTACGACCAGGGTACCGATCATCGCGAACCCGGCCCCGCCGGCCAGCATCGAAAGGACCACGAACTGCCACAGCGCGGTTATCTGGGACATCAGGAAAAACGACATCGCGTAGATGCAGGCGCCGATGAGCATGAGCGGGCGCGCGCCGAATCGGTCCACGAGCGGGCCAACGATGAATCCCGCTACCCCACCGACCAGGAATGCGGCCGATCCGCCAAGCGTGTATTCGGCCGCGGCCCAACCAAGGTCTGAGGTCATCGGTCGCAGAAACACGCCGGCGATCGCCCCGCCGCTGCCCATAGCCGCAAACTGGCCCACGATCGCCCCGATTACGATCCACCAGCCCCAGAAGATTCGGCCGCTACGTGCGCTGGCAAGGGGAGCGGGTATGGGCGACAAGGGGCCAGCGATCTTTAAAGAGGCTCGCCTAAAAGTAACCGGCAGTAGCAGCTATCGCCCGCAAAATCCGCAGGGATCCGCCAGGGCGCTACGCTCAGGCTTCAGGCGCTCGCCGACGCCCGGCAGGGTTGCCGCCCGACGGGAGTCGATCTCGTGGTGGATGCAGCAATCAAGAATCTGGTGCTGAGCGCGGGCTAGCTGCTCGACCAATGCCATGCGTCCCTACCCGGGGAGAGGACCGACATTTTTTCCCGAGCAGTTAACCACCGACGGGATCGCTGAACAACAACAGATCGCGGTCGTCAAACTTCCACGCAACCAGTTGGGAGCGGGCCGACTCCTAGTTGCAAAACCGCTGTCCGGTCGTCAGGATGTAGGCAAGGGGGGCTTGGCCCGATGGGCCCTCCGCGTGGTGTCGCATGAAGGGGGTTCAATCGTGGGCACAATTTCCGTCAACCGGCTGGCCGGTCTTTCCCTTATTTTCGGCCCGCTTGTCGCATTCATCTTCTTTCTCGCCGAACCGGGCGGACTGTTCATAGACAACGCCAAATTCTCAGACGCTGTCGGTTCAATTACGGCCAAGAGCGCCAACGCCACGCTGACCAACGTGACCAATATCGGAATCATCCTCGGCCTGGCCCTGATCCTCTCGGGGCTTTACGCTCTGATGCGCAACGTGACCCTGCAGGGCAACGGCAAAGCGCTGGTCCAGATGGGATTCTTCATGATCTTCGTCGGGCTGGCCGGCTGGATGCTGGCCGGCGGCATGGACTTTGTACTGGCCGATGCTCACACCAGTGAACAGATCGCGGAAAGCGTTCCCGTCTACAACGTCGGCACGGCGCTTCTTCTGGCTGGCGGGGTTACGCTGGGGTTCGGCGGCTTCCTGTTCGCGCTGGGCCTGTCCACCAGAGACGACTTCAACCGTATAGTCTCCCTGCTGGCCGCGCTTCTCGGCCTGGCCATCATGGCTTTTTTCGCGCTGGCCGTGCTCAGCGATGATGGCCGCGACACGTTCATCACCATGGCCCGAGGCTGTTACGTGCTCTTGGTCATCTGGTACGGCTACCTGGGCATCGGCCTGATGAACCGACCCGATCCCGAGTTGTGGCAATGAGGCCGGCAAAAATAATTTTTCGCCAATCACCTGCGCCAGTTTTTCGTACCGCGAAACCGATTTCCTGACGCAAGAATTCGCACGCGGGATGCGGGATGCGGCGTCCCGCGTTTAGCGGACGGCACGAACTCCGTGACTGTGGCAAGTTCCTGATACGGGCCGGGGTCCAGTGGGTTCCGAAGCCCCAACCTATTTCGGCACCTTCCCCGGTGGTCCGGCGCCCGGATGGCGGTGCCGCGCAAGATCAAGGCGTGTCCATTCAATGCCTGCGCCAGGGGGTGACGGGCGACTGCCCAAAACTCAGCGGCTTCTGTGACACCCAATCCGAGTGGATGGAGGCAGTTCTTTTTGACGGCGTGGACCTGACTGGGGCGGATTATTCATTGGCCCGATCGCACCCGGCACCGGGCCTCCCCGTGGCTTTTTTTAGTCCCCTGGAATTAAGGGGTCGGCGGGGTTGTCACGAGCCGGATCGCAGACCGTGGCGAGGCTACGTACCAACCCGCTCGAATACCAGCACCTGCCCACCCTCACTGTGAAGCGTGAGTGCTTCCTCCGAAACCTCGAACCGCTCGACTGTCGCCAAAGAGTCCTGCATCCGCTGTTCCTGCCCAAATAGCGCATCGGACGGACAGCCGGCCTCCGTCCAAGTCAGCTCGTCAAGTCGCAACTGTGAATCCTGCGTGCTGTAGCTCGCCCCGTAGGAATTGCAGCCCGTCCAGCCCGTCAAATCCGTGGTGGTTGTAAACCTGGCAGTCGGGTCGCCCCCGACTACATCGGCGGGGGAGCCGGCATTGCCCAGGGCGACCAGCCGCCACTCCGTATTTGCCAACGGATTCGCGTCGCCGGCGCATGCGGAAAGCAGCGCGGAGACGAGGAGCAAGAGTCCCGCGGCCAATGAAACGCGTCGCTTGCTGGCGGTCATGCTCGTTTCCCTCCTAAAGCCGCTTACCGACCCATCGCTGTAGGTGGCCTATTCAGGCGATCTACGCAAACTATATCTGGCCGGTAACAGGATGTCGGCGTTGGCAGCAACTGGCTGGGGCATCCCGACACCCTTGGGAGAGAAGGCCTGCATTTTGCAGGACGTTTTCTCCCACCCGGGCTGTTTAACACGAGGATGCTGGGCAATACTGGGATTTTTGGTGGGCCACATTGGAATCGAACCAATGACCTCGCCCTTATCAGAGGCGCGCTCTAACCGACTGAGCTAGTGGCCCCGGCCAGCGGAATTTTAGTGATTGTGGGGACGGCGAGCGCAAGTCGGTCGAATTCGCGTTCGCAATCAGCCAGATTCAACCAACTCTTTCACCTTCGCGAGCGCGGCGCGCAGGTTTTGGCGGGAATTTGCAAACGAGACCCGCATCCCGGTGGAGCCAAATTCCCCGAATGCCGACCCGCCCAGCACCGCCACCCCGGCTTCGTTGAGCAGCCGATCGGCCAGTTCCCCGGCCCCGGGTCCAAATTCCGGAAATGCGTAGAAGGCCCCTTCCGGGCGCGGGCAGTGCACGCCTTCGATTCCATTTAGCAACGCCACCAGCATGTCGCGCCGGGCGCGGAATTCCTCAACCATCGCGCGCACCGAGTCCTGCGGTCCGCTCAGCGCCTCGACGCCGGCCATTTGAACGAATCCGGCGGTGCAGCTGACCGCGTTGACCTGCAATTTGGCCATTGCATCGATCAGCTTGCGCGGGCCGAGCGCGTACCCCAATCGCCATCCGGTCATGGCGTAGGACTTGGAAAAACCGTCCAGGATGACGGTCCTGCGGGCCAGATCTCCAAATTGGGTGATCGAATGGAATTTCTGGTCGTAGATGATGTCTTTGTAGATCTCATCGGCCAGGATTACGACATCGCGATCGGTCAGCAGATCGGCCAGCGCGGCCATGTCCTCGCCCGTAAAGGCGCCCCCGGTCGGATTGCCGGGTGAGTTGAGGATCACCAGGCGGGTGCGGTCGGTGAGGTCGGCCGCGAACCGCTCCAGGTCGACTCGAAAGTTGTTCTTGGCCAGCAGCGGCATTGGCACCGCGCTTGCGCCGACGAAGTTGATCATCGATTCGTAAATCGGAAATCCCGGGTTGGGGTAAATGACTTCGTCGCCCGGTTGGCACAGGGCCAGGATCGCATAGAACATCACCGGTTTGGCCCCGGGCGTGACCAGCACCTGGTCGGGGGCGTGTTCGATCCCGCGGCGCTCCAGCGAGTTGGCGGCGATGGCCTCGCGCAGTTCCGGCAATCCATGCGCCGGACCGTAATGCGTGTACCCGTCGCGGAGCGCTTTGACGCCTGCCTCGACGATGTTGCCGGGGGTTTCGAAATCGGGTTCGCCGATCTCGAGGTGGATTACTTCGCGGCCGGTCGCCTCCAACGCCTTGGCCCGGGCGAGAACCTCGAACGCGGACTCGGTTCCCAGCCTGTCCATGGCGCTGGCAAAGCGAAGTCCGTCGATCGATTGCGCGTTCTGCATGGGCGGGTCATTGGAGGGGTGAATTGAGCTAATCGATGTTCGCAAACGCGACGGCTCGCGGGCCCCGGTTTAAGGGCGTCGGATTCGCAGTTGCGCAACCGCCAGTATCGTCAGCAACAGGGCCGGTGGAAGCGGCCAGTAGGCGCCCAGGCCCAGTCGCAGCCCCGCGAACGCCAGACCGGTCGCCGCGGCCAGCACCAAGCCAGCGACTACCCCTTCCCGCCATGGTCGGCCGACTGCGTCGCGTCGGGCTGCCCAGCGACAGGCAGCGCCCAGTCCCGCCAAAAACCCGGCGAGCGCAGCTGCCGCGTAAAAAGCAAGCTGGGTCGCCAGCGACCCTGGGTCGGCAATCAGGAGCAGGGCAAACGCCGCCGCCGCGAATGCGCCCGCACCGAACGCGGTTGCGGAAGGGGCCGCCCGCGCGTACCGATCGATAGACGGATGCTGCGGTCGCGCTCCGGCAATTCGTCGCGGTTGGCGCGCGAGCGCCTGAAGCTCAGTCGCCTGCAATGCTCATCTCCAAGTGGTGAAGCTGGTGCCCCGCCGGCCGCGGGGCGCGGTTTGATTAATTTGGCTCAAGCGTATGTAGTCGGCTGAATCCGGCCTCGGCAAATGCCGACCGCTCGCTGAGGACCAGTACCTGCGGGATCGAATCCAGCAGCGGATTGCGCACCAGGGTGTCCGCCAGGAGCTGGCGCAGCCGCTCGGTCGTGAGCGCTCCGGGGTCGTCAAGAACACAGAATCCCGGTATGCCGGCCATCCCCGGGGCGCCGTGCGTCAACGCGCGGGCCAGCCACAGGAGCAGCGAGGTCTGCTCGTACACTGCGCTGCCGCACTGAGCCGCGCCGATCCAGCTGTGGGACGATTCGTCCCAGAGTTCGACCGAGCCGGCGGCGGCGACGCGCAGATCGAAGTACTGGCCGCCGCTCAGTTGCGGCAGCAGGTTGCGGGCATTCTGCAGGGTTCGACTGCCCACCCGATCAGCCAGCGCAGAATCCATTGCACGCAGCGTGGCGGCCAATTTGGCCCGAATCCGCTGCCGCTGCTGGAGTCGGTCCAGATTGAGTTCGGCCTGCCGCACGTCGCCTTCGACCGGCGGTCCGTCCCCGCCTCCTGTTGTCATGCGCAAGGATTCGCCCAGCCTGCCCAGTTCGCCTTCCACGGCCTCCAGTTCGACTTCCAGCTGCCGCTTGCGGGATTCATCGGCCGCGCGATCACGCGCCTCGACCAGCGCCGGATCCAATTCCATGTCCAGGACTCCGGCCGCCTCCCTGGCATCGGCCTCCAGCGTGGACACCTTGCCATCCAGATGGGCGGCCCGGCGCCGGGCATGCGCGAGGCGCCGCTCCAGGACCGGGTTGGGCGAAACCTCCATCGCATCGCGGTCGCTGCTGCTTTCCAGGACCGATTTGCGCAGCGCCGCCACCCGGTCCAAGTCCAGCCCGAAATCCTCGAATCCTTCTTCCGGGGCGAGCTGCGCCAGCTGTTCGCGGCCTTTTTCGAGCACCGCCCGAATCCGGGCAATCTCTGCTTCGAGTTCCTGGGTGTGGGCGATCAGGGCCGGAGGGTCGTTTGCCATGTGCTCCAGCCGGGCGATTTCGGACTCTGCGGCCGTGAGGCTGCGCTCGATCTGCGCAAGGTCCAGCGGCAGGTCCAGCCCGAACAGCATTGTGGCGGCCTGATCGCGCAGGGCCGCGCCGCGCTCGGCAAAATCGCCGGCCACACCACCGGATTCGGTTTCATCGACCGCAAGCGGCGTGCGCAGCATTTCCTCCAGATCGGCGATTGACTCGGCGGCCTGTCCGGTCGCCAGCTGCCGGGCCTGGTCCGGCGTGGCCGGAACCTGGATTCCCTGGCGCTCCATTTCCCGCTCCAGGATCCGCAGCTCGGCCTTCAGGCGAACCGGGTCCTCGCCGGCGCTGCCCAGCGCGAATCGCGAGGCGATTCCGGCCGGAGCCACGATGCTGATCTGTTCGCTCAACCGACACCAGCGCGCATAGGCGCGCCGCGCCGATTCGGACACCGCGTTGCCATCGCGCAACTCGACCAGTCGCGAGAGCGTCGCGCCGGTGGACGAGCCGGACTCGACCGCCTGGCTGGCTCCCCGGGCTTCAAGCGAGAGGGCTTCGGTGAGAGATTCGCGGGCGCTGCGCAGACGGTTGGCCCGCGCCCGCAACTTGATCAATTCGGATTCGCCGCCGTCAGGCTCGGTCGCCATGTCGTGGAGCAATCGCAGCCGCGCACAGGCGCGGTCCAGGGACTGGGATTGCTCGATGATCTGGCCGGCGGCGGCATAAATCTGGCCGGAGCGTCCCCCCAGCTTGCCCAGGGTTTCGACTTCGGTCAGCTGCCGCTTCAGCCGCGCCAGCTCATCGCGCGCCGACCCGGCTTCCTCGCGCGCCGCCGCCAGCGCCGGTGCGATCACCGCCAGCGCCTGGCCGGCCCATTCCCTGAGCAGCCGAAGTCGTCGCGCGACCAGTTCGCGGTGCCGCTTGGAGTCGTGGCTCCGCCTGACCGCGTCGCGGGCCGAGGTTACGGCCTCCTCCAGGTCGCCGCCCCCGGCCAGTCTGGCGGCGGCCCGCTGGAGATAACCGCGGTCGGCGGCAAGCGCCGATTCGCGGAGGTCCGCGGGCGAATTCCAGAGGAAGAAATCGCTTATCTGAGTTAACGGGTAGGCAAAGAAGTCCGCCAGCAAGGCGGCGACCTGGTCCGGGCCGTCGACCCGAATCTCGCCTATCCCGTTCGATGCCCAGGCGGATGCGCTCTGCCTGGTGGCGGAGAAAGCGCGCCGCAGCCGCAGGCGGTCGCGGCCGTCGCTAAGTTCCAGTTCAACGCGGGCCGAATCGGAGCCCGAACGGATCAAGTCGCCATTCGTCAATCCGGCGCCGCTCCGGTCAGCGCCAGACGCAGTCCCAGCACAACGCTTGTCTTGCCCATGCCGGCGCCGGCGTCTATCAGGAAACGGCCCCGCATCGGAATGCGCAGATCAAAATCCGCCACCGCCCGCAAATTGCAGATCCGCAGCCGTGCGATGGTGATCATGCCAGGCTGCCGATTCGGCGCGCGTCGCGCAGCATTGCCCCGATCTCGCTCCGCGCCGCAATTCGCTCCTCGGGGCTGGACCAGGTTGAATCGTCCGCTTCCAACAGCTCTTCGATCTCTTCGATGACCGCCAGCGGCCCGCGCCCGCAGTCTTCGGGTTCCTCCACCGTCAACAGGCCCGACACGTCCAGGCTGAAGCAGGCGGTCAGCGAGCGCCCGTATTCACACAATTCGGCCAGTCCCGCCTCGCGCAGTACTGCGGCTGCCGTGCGGCCGTAGACCCGCATCGTCACTTCGGTGGAACCGACCGCGGCCTCGTCCAGCATGCGATGGATCCGGGCATTGGCGTCCTGGGCCGCCAGCAGGCTCGCCGGCACCAGGACTTCACCGGCCGGCAGGCCAACTCCAGACTCGAATTGGACTTCCAGGATCCCGTTTTTTCCGAACGTGACGTTGGCGAAACCGCCGTCCGGGGCCGGACGCAGGGGAGCCCCGGGCGCTATCACCGTCGCCCGGCCGGCCCTGATCCGCTGCGGCTGCGAACTTCCGCCGGCCACCAGCAGGTTCACGCCGGTCAGGGCGTTGATCGAATCCGAATCGATGATTGGTCCGCTCGCCCCCGCCGGAGCGAATTGCTCGATCCAGGCGTGCGCCAGCAGGACGTGGAAATCCCCGGCTGGTGCGAAATTGAGTTGCCGCAGCGGGTTTCCGCGGAACGACGGGCCGACTGCCAGCGCCGTGACCGCCACGCGCAGGCCGCGCAGCTCAAACACCCGGGTTCCGGGTTTGAGGTCTACGCACTGGATCAGCCCCAAACGGGACAGCAGGTCCAGCCCCGAAACCGAATCTTCGGGTGAGCGTTCGTCCGGAGCGTGGATTGCCAGGCAGGCGATTCCGGCGTCCCGCAGGGTTTCCAGGCCGGCCGCGGCGGCGGCAATCTCAGACGGCTGCGGATCGTGACGGCTAAATAGCCCGCCGCAGATCACCACGCCGTCGGCCGGTGCCTGCTTGGCGGCGTTGACCAGCGCTCCGAACGCCAGCCGGCGCTCCAGCAATGCCGATTGGCGCTGCTTCGAGGGCAGCCAGACCGGCGCGTCGCCCAACCGCACATCGGCGCAGAAGAGGACCCGTGCAACTCCGCGCGGGCGATTGTTGGCGGTCAGGAAGGACATCGCAGCAAACTTGGTAAAAGGCAAATAGCAGCGCTGCCGGCGCCTCCCAATGCCGACATTTAATGTTATTGGCCGGGGCAAGCCGGACGCCTTCACTGCCGGTTGCAGCTCTCCCTGCCGGAAGACGGACCCGCGCGCGGCCCAGGAACTGATCGGTCCTCGGCGGCTGGATTCGGCATGCCGGACATACGAGAATCTGCCGGCCGGATTCTTCACCCCCGAACGTCAGGCGTCGCAAGCAATGGTCCGGATCCGAACCGATCTCGAAACGTTCGCTCCCTACGTCCCCGGCAAGCAGCCGGACGACGGGGGGTGGGTCAAGCTGAACACCAATGAAGCCAGCGCCTGCCCGCCCGGCGCGCTGGCGGCCCTGAAGGCGCTTGGCCCGGAAGGCCTGATCCGCTATCCGGAGCCGACCGCCATGCCGCTGCGGCGGGATCTGGCCGATCACTACGGGCTGGACCCCGAACGGGTCGTCGTCGGCAACGGCTCCGACGAGATTCTGAGCCTGCTGCTCCGAGCCGTATGCGAACCCGGCGCCGAGGTCCTGGCCCCGGACCCCGCCTATTCGCTGTACCCGGTGCTGGCCGCCGCCCAGGGTGCCACCTACCGGGCGGTTCCCTGTCTTGCGGACTTTGCCCTGGACCTGGAACCGCTGTGCGCCGCGCGCCCCGCGATCACCTTCGTCACCAGCCCCAACAACCCGGCCGGCACGTCATATCCGGCCCCTCAGATCGCGCGCATCTGCGCCAGCGGCCACAACCTGGTAGTCGTGGACGAGGCCTACGCCGAATTCGCCGATTCGAACGCGCTCGAACTGTTGGACCAACACCCCAACCTGGCGATCGTCCGGACGTTTTCAAAGGCCTACGGCCTGGCCGGCGCCCGGGTGGGTTACCTGCTGGGTCCGGCCGGGCTGTGCCGGACCATGCTGGCCATAAAGGACGCCTACAACGTCTCGGCGGCCGCCCAGGCGGCGGCCCGGGCGGCGCTGCGCGATCGGGACTGGGCCGAGACCATGTGGCAATCGGTGCGGTCGCGCCGGGCCCGCCTGATCGCCGGGCTGGCCTCGATTCCGGGGCTTGCGCCACATCCTTCGCAGGCCAATTTCGTACTGGTCGACTGCGGCCCCCACCACGCTCCCCGCTTGCTTGAGCAACTGGCCGCCCGCAAGATCCTGGTTCGTCACCTCGGCCACGTTCGGGGGGCCGAGAACGCACTTCGGATCACCGTCGGCAAGGACACTGAAATCGAGCGCTTGCTCGCCGAACTTTCCGTGCTCTGCCACCCGCGCTGATCTGGAATTTGCGGCCCGGCGGGGCCGCCAGTTGCCGATAATTGATCTGCACCAAAAAAGGTTCTTCCCGCGCCCGGCTCCGGCCGGGCCTTTCTTTGCCCCGTAATCGCCGTCAGGGATAACTCGCCTTGGAAGATTTCGCCCTCTGGTTCATTCCTGCAGTCGCCGTTCTGGCGCTGTTTTTCTCCGCCTACCTGGCAATCGACGTACTCAAGTCCGACACCGGTGACGAGCGGATGCGCGAGGTCGGCGGGTTCATCTACGAAGGGGCCATGGCGTTCATCCGGCGCCAGTACCGGACTATCGCCCTGCTGGCCATCCTGGTGGCGGTGATAGTGGCCGGAATCGTCGGAATCTTCGGCAGCGAAGACACCCCGGACGGCGGCAAGATCGAAGGTTTCGACATCGCCTGGCGGACCGGTGTGGCGTTCGTGATCGGGGCCGCGATGTCGGCCATTGCCGGCATCATCGGGCTGATCACGGCGGTAAAGTCCAACGTCCGGACGGCCTCCGCGGCGACCCGATCGCTTGGCGAGGCGCTGCGCATTGGCCTGCGCGGCGGTGCCGTCACCGGGTTCACGGTCACCAGCCTGAGCCTGCTCGGCGTTTACGTCCTTTACCTTGTCTACGGGGGCCTGGATGACCCCCAGACAACCCCGTACCTGATCGTCGGCTACGGGTTCGGGGCCAGTTTCGTCGCCCTGTTCGCCCTGCTCGGCGGCGGGATCTACACCAAGGCCGCCGACGTGGCGGCCGACCTCGTGGGCAAGGTCGAAGCCCGCATCCCGGAAGACGATCCGCGCAACGCGGCGGTCGTGGCCGACCTGGTCGGCGACAACGTCGGGGACTGCGCCGGCAGGGGCGCGGACCTGTTCGAATCGACCGCGGCCGAAAACATCGGCTCGATGATCCTGGGCATTTCGCTTTACCTGGCCGATCCGGACAACTCGATCACCTGGATCCTGTTTCCGCTGGTCGTACGGGCGGTCGGGATCCTGGCCTCCTTGATCGGCCTGCTGGCCGTCCGCGGCGGCACCCTCTCCAGCGCCCAGCGCAACCTCGACATCGGTTTCTGGACCACCGCGTTGCTGTCGATCGGCGGCCTGGCCGCAGTCACCTTCGGGATGATCGGAAGCGCGTGGCTGTTCGCCGCCGGTGTCACCGGAATCGTGACGACGATCCTCTTCTACTACATAACCCAGTACTACACCGCCGGCGAATGGCGCCCGGTCCGCCACATCGCCGATGCCGCCCGAACCGGCCCGGCCACGATCATCATCGCCGGCATCGCGATCGGGTTCGAGAACACCGCCCTGCCGGTGCTGGTCCTGGTAAGCGCGCTCGGAAGCTCCTACTTTTTCGGCGTCCAGGCGGTTGCCGAACTGGGACTGACCGTTCAGTCCGACTTCATCAGCGGTGTCTACGGAACCGCAGTGGCGACCATGGGGATGCTGATGTCGGCGGCCTACATCCTGGCGATGGATACCTTCGGACCCATTTCCGATAACGCCGGCGGCATCGCCGAGTTCTCGCACGCCGGCAAGGAAACGCGCGAGATAACCGACAGCCTCGACTCGGTGGGCAACACCACCAAGGCGCTGACCAAGGGATACGCGGTCGGCTCGGCCGCCCTGACCGCGTTCGTGCTCCTGTCGGCGTTCATCCAGAAAGCCGAGATCGCCTCCAACGCAATCAACCTGGCTGACGTCCGGGTCTTCATCGGAGCGTTCCTGGGCGCGATGATCGTCTACCTGTTCTGCGCCCTGGCGATCCGCGCCGTCGGGGTCTCGTCCAGCACCATCATCGAGGAAGTGCGCCGCCAGTTTCGCGAGAACCCCGGAATCATGACCGGCGAAGTGCGACCCGAGTACGGCCGCGCAGTCGACATCGCGGCTGCATCGGCGCTCCGCAACATGATCCTGCCCGGCCTCTTGCCGGTCATCGCCCCGTTGGCGGTCGGCCTGATCCTGCGCGCCGAGGCGGCCGCCGGATTCCTGATGATCGGGGCAATCTCCGGCGTCGTGCTCGGACTGGTCCTAAACAACGGTGGCGGGGCCTGGGACAACGCCAAGAAGTTCATCGAGGCGGGGGGACTCAAGGACGCCGAAGGCAACCCTTATCCCAAGGGTTCCGACGAGCACGCCGCGGCGGTCGTCGGCGATACCGTCGGCGATCCGTTCAAGGACACCGCGGGCCCCTCGCTGAATGTCTTGATCAAGATCCTGAGCACAATTACCCTGGTGCTCACGCCGCTGTTCGTGTAGGAACCTGCGCAGCGCCGCGGCGCTGTCAATCGGGGTAGCTGGTGGGAGTTGATACGGCGGACTTGCTGTGGGCAATCGGGCTCGGCGTCGTCCAAGGGATAACCGAGTTCGTTCCGGTCTCCAGTTCGGCGCACCTGCTGTTGATCCCTGACCTGCTGGGCGTTGAAAGCCGGGTGCTGCGGTCGCTGGATTTTTCGGTCGCCCTGCACCTTGGCACCGCCCTGGCGATCTCCGCGGCGATGGGGCCGGCCTGGTGGAGGCTGCTGCGCGCCGCCGCTCGGCCCGCCGCCGGCGGCGATCGGCGGCGCGGCGCCCGCGCGATGCTGGCGGCGATCGTGCTGGCCAGCGCGCTGACCGGAATCGCCGGCATCCTGGTCGAGGACCTGGCCGAATCGGCCTTCCGCGAACCGGCCCTGGTGGCCACGGTGCTGGTTGTCGGCGGCCTGCTGATGTACTTGGCCGATCGCGCTCCCGGGAGCCCCGATCGCTCCCGGTTCCTCAGCCTGGCCCTGGCCGGCTCGGCGCAGGTGCTGGCGCTCGTGCCGGGGGTATCGCGTTCGGGCGCGATCTTCACGGTCGCCCGCTACCTGGGGTTGGACCGCCGCAGCGCCATCGACTTCGCCTTCCTGCTGATGGCGCCGGTGGTGATCGGAGCCGCCATCTACCGCCTGCCGGGGCTGATCGACAGCCCGGATCTCGGCAGCCAGGACCTGGCCCTCTTCGCGGCCGGAATATTCAGCGCCGCCGGCTCGGGTTATCTGGTGGCGCGCGCGCTTCCGGGCCTGATAGCCCGATCCGGCGTTGCCGGCTTCTGCATCTACAGGGTGCTGCTGGGCGCAGTGGTCCTGGCCCGGCTGGCCATCGTCTAGTCCGGACCGCGCCTGATTCGCGAACGGTCTCGCCCGCGTCGGGCGCGGATTTGGCTCGATGAGATATCGAGGCGAAAGGCGCTTTCCGGCAGTTCCGCAAACAGATCTGGCGCGTTCGCCAGGTCCAGCTGCTCGAAGCCGACGTAACGGCCGGCGATCTTGCGCCCCGATACCAGGAACCTGCATCCGTTCGCCCGGATCGTCTCCAGGCCGGTCCGCATCGCCCCGGCGTCGCCCTGATAGTACCTGGGGTCGACTATCCGAACCGCGGTGTCGGCCCCGACGACGAACACGGCGCCCGGAAAAAGCGCCGATTTTTCCACGAACGTGGCGGCGCAATCGATGACCAGGGGTGCTCGCCCGGAAACGGCGGCAACGCGGTCGACCGCCCCGGAAATACCCAGAGGGTCCTTGTCGACGTTCTGCAACGATAGTTCCAGTTCGACCCTCGCCCCGAGATGGCCTTCCGCAGCCGCCGCCAGCCCGAGGTGGCCCTCATGCAGCGGGTCGAACGATCCGGCCAGCACTGCCGCCGGCGGGCTTTCCCGTCGCGACCATGACCCGCCCCGATCGCAGCTAGCCCAGGGGAATCGGCCGCGCACCACCCGTTCGATCCAGTAGGCTGGGTCCTGCGCCTCCGATTCCAGGGCTTCCACCAGTCCGTCCGGCCCGCTCGGTTCGACGGACCCGCAGCCGCCGCCGCGCCACGCCGCCAGCAGTGCGGCCGCGCCGGTCAGGGTCTCCTGGTAGCGGCGATCGCCCGGCCAGGCTTGCAAATCCAGGTGCCATCCGATTGCCGGACCGTTACCGACCACCGCCAGATGGGCCCGGTCGCGCCCGGCCCGCGGAGGGCTGGTCGCCAGCGCCGCGGCAACACCCACGCCAATTAGCCGGCGGCGGGGGCGATCGGCAAGGCCGATTGCCGAATCAAGCGCCGCGTGGGCCAGATCCATGGCCATTGCCGCCGAGCAGAATCCGGCGTCGTCGTCGAAGCCGCGCATTTTCAGGGCGGCCTTACGCGAATAGGCAAGCCGCCCGGCGATGAGCACCGCCGAAGCCCCCTTGCAACCGGCAAGCGCGGAAAGCGCGGTCGAACCCCCGCCGGCCATCGCAAATGCGAGGCCGAAGCGGCGCTGTTTGAGCGCGGCCAGCGTCTCGGGGGCCAATTCGTTGAGCACCCTCAATATTCCCCGCGGTGGGCCGAGCGGGCCGACCATCCCGCCCTAAAGACGGTCGTAAACCTCCGGGTTCACTACGGCTGCGGGCCTTCCGCCGCGCAAAAATTCGGCCGTTGACGAGTGGCACAGCGCGCCGATGCGGTGGAAGGCTTCGTGCGAATTGGAGGCGATGTGAGGGGTCAGGGCGACCTGCTCCATCTTCAACAGGGGGTTGTCCGGTTCGGGCGGTTCGATCGTAAAGACATCCAGTCCCGCCCCGGCAATGCGGCCTTCGTCCAGGGCGTCGATCAACGCCTGCTCGTCAAGCAGACCCCCGCGGGAGGTGTTTACCAGGAACGCGGTCGGCTTCATCCGGTCGATCAGCGACCGCGAAATCAATCCCTCGGTCGATGCCTGCAGGAACACGTGCACGGTTACCACGTCCGACGCGGCCATCAAATCTTCAAGTTCCACGAACCGACCCTCCACCCCGGCGTCGACCAGGCGCTGGGGATCGGGATTGGCGGTGTTGACCAGCAGCTGCATGCCCAGCCCGTGCTGGCAGATCCGCGCCACCCGGGCGCCGATCTCGCCAAAACCCACCACGCCCAGGGTTTTGCCGCCGATCTCGCGACCGAGGACGCGCGGGCGCATCGCAAAACCCTCTACCCGGACCGAGCGGTCGCCGCGGGCAACGTTGCAGCTGGTGGCCAGCATGAGCGCGACGGTGTGTTCGGCCACCGTCTGGGCATTCACCTTGGGCGAAAAGAAGATCGGGATATTGCGCGCCGTCGCCGCAGCCACGTCGATGTTGTCGTAGCCGGCCCCGAAACGGTCGATGGCCCGCAAATCCGCGGCGGCCGCGATCACCTCGGCGGTGATCGGTTCGGTCCCGCAGACGATTACCTGCGCATCGCGGGCCTCGCGCTTGAGAACTTCGACATCGTCGCTGTGAACGAGCTTTATCTGTCCCAACTCGCCCAATACCGCAAGGTCTGCTTCCGGCATCGGGTACGTCTGAAGGATCTTGAAGTCCATGGCCCCTGTCCCGTCAATCAAATTCGGAAATGCGACGAATCAACTCAAACCGCTCCAGCGCGATCCCGGTTCCCAGGGCCACGCACAGCAGCGGGTGCTCGGCCCGGAAACAGGGTATACCGGTTTCGACCGAAATCAGGGTATCGAGTTCGCTCAGCAGACAGCCGCCGCCGGAGAGGACTATCCCGTTGTCAACGATGTCGGCGGCGATTTCGGGGGGCGCTTGTTCCAACACCGATTTGACGCCGCGGACCAGTTCGGCCAGCGGATCGCTCAGCGCCTCGTGGACCTGGAACGATTGGATCTGCATGCTGCTCGGCAGCCCGGTTTCCATATCCAGCCCTTTTATGTCGACCACTTCGCCACCGGCCGGGGCGGTAGCCGACCCAATCGACATCTTCAGATGTTCGGCGGTGCGGTTGCCGATCAGGAAATTGAACTGCCGGCGCAGGTAGGTGATGATCGCCTCGTCAAATGCGATGCTGGCGACCCGCAGCGACCGCGAGGCGACGATGCCCGAGAGCGAGAGGATGGCTATTTCGGCGGTGCCGCCACCGACGTTGACGATCATGCTGCCGAACGGCTCCTGGACCGGCAGCCGCGCGCCCAGCGCCGCCGCCAGGGATTCGGGGATCAGGACGCTGGAGCGGCAACCTGCCGCCAGGGCGGCCTCGCGCACCGCGCGCCGTTCCACGCCGGTGGCTTCGGCCGGCACCGAAATCACAACATCCGGCTGCAGGACCCGCAGCCGGCCGCACGCCCGCCGCACGAAGTAGGAGAGCAGCGCCTCGGTGACGAGGTAGTCGGCGATTACCCCGTCGCGCAGCGGATTGGAAATCTCGATTCGATCCGGGGTGCGCCCGACCATGTCGTACGCGCTGGATCCGACCGCCACTATCTGGCGGTCCGGTTTGCTCACGGCCGCCACCGAAGGCTCGCGCAGGACGATGCCGCGCCCCTGGGCGTAAACGACGACGTTGACCGTTCCCAGGTCGATACCGAGCTTGCGGGTGCCGATCATCGCGCCGCCGCCAGGGGTCCCGGATTCACTGGCGGGCCACCCTGATATCGGCGCCCAGCGCCGCCAGATCGCCGGCCAGGTCCTCGTAGCCGCGATCGATGAACGACACTCCGGAGAGCACCGACTGGCCCTCGGCCACCAGGGCGGCAATCGTCAGCGCGGCTCCGGCGCGGAGGTCGCGCTCCAGCGGCACCTGCGCGCCCCGCAGCTGCTGCGGGCCCTCGATCAGGGCGCCCGAATCCTGGCGGTCGATTCTGGCCCCCAGGCGCTGCAGTCCGTCCAGGTACCCGAACCGGTTCTCAAAGACCCGGTCGGAGATGGTGCTGCGGCCGCTGGCCTGGGTGAGCAGGGCGCCTATTTCGGCCTGCTTGTCGGTGGGAAAGCCGGGGTGCGGCATGCTCTGGACCTCGACCGCGCGCAGCTGCCGGTCGGACGCGATTACGACCGAATCGCCCTCGTAAAAGACGTCCACCCCGATTTCTTCAAGCTTGAGCAGGACCGGCTCCAGATCGTCGCGGACGATGTCGTCGAGCAGGACCTCGCCGCCGCAGGCAGCGGTGGCGATCGCAATCGTCCCGGCCACCATGCGATCGGGCATGGTCCGATACCCGGCCCCGAATAGACGGCGTCGCCCGTGCACCGAAATCACGCTGGTCCCGGCCCCGCGTATGTCGGCCCCCATCGCGCGCAGAAATCCGCACAGATGCAGGACTTCGGGCTCGCGCGAGGCGTTTACGATCACGGTCACGCCCTCGGCCAGGGTTGCCCCCATGATCAGGTTTTCGGTGCCGGTGTGGGAAGGATAGTCAAGGTAGATCCGGTGACCCCGCAGCGTCCCGGCGGTGACGTCGTAGCCACCCTCGAACCGGTCGACGCGGGCCCCCATCCGCAAGAAGCCGTCGATGTCGACGTTGACCGGGCGGACTCCGATTTCACACCCGCCGGGGGGCGCCACCACGACCCGCCCGAAGCGGGCCAGGAGCGGTCCGGTTACCAGGAACGAGGCCCGAATCCCGGCCACCAGGTCGGGGTCGGGCTCGTAGGAATCGATGTTTGCGGCGGTGATTGTCAGGCGACGTCCGGGCCGATCGTGCTCAACCTCCGCCCCCAGCTTGCCAAGGAGCTCCACCATCGCCTCGACGTCCCCGATTGCGGGTACGTTGGTCAGGTGACAGGTTTCCTCGGTCAGCAGCGTGGCGGCCATCATCGGCAGGATGGCATTCTTGGCGCCCGGAACCCGAAACACGCCCTGGAGGCGGTTCTCGCCGCCGCCGATCCTGTAATGGCTCGCAACCGGCCGCTGCAGCCCCTGCAACCGCGTCGCCACTACCACCCGCCTTGCTTTCCGGGAATTGCTCCCCATGTCCGGCTTAACGCGAACCCCGTTCGGCAGCCCGCAGCCGCGAGAGCGCCCGCATCAGTCGGATCCGAGCCTCGAGCATCGAATCGAAGTCTTGGGCTTCGGAAATCTGCCGCTCGGCCTCGGCGCGAGCGCGCTCGGCCCGCTCGCGGTCGACTTCGCCGGAACGTTCCGACGCGTCAGCCAATATCGTCACCCGATTTTCCTGCACCTGCAAAAATCCGCCGCTGACCGCCAGAACCTCGTCTGAACCGTCGCGGCGCACCAGCACGATGCCGGGGTCCAGGATTGTCAGCAACGGGGCGTGCCGCGGCAGGATGGTCACCTGACCGTCGACGCTCGGGGCGACCAGCTGGTCAACACCGGTTTCGGTGACCAGGGACCGCTCCGGGGTGATCAACTCGACGGTCAGCTTGTGCTGATCCAAATCCGCAACCTCCGTTTGTTGGTGCGCGTTGAGGGGCCTAGGCGCCGGCCGCCATCTGCTCGGCTTTGGCCACCGCGTCTTCGATGGTGCCGACCATGTAGAAGGCCTGCTCGGGCAGCATGTCGTGCTCCCCGGCGAGGATCTCGTCGAATCCGCGCACGGTGTCCTCGATCGCGATGGTGCGGCCCTCGAGCCCGGTGAACACTTCGGCCACGTTCATCGGCTGGGAGAGGAAGCGCTCGATCCGACGCGCGCGGGCGACCACCAGGCGGTCCTCCTCGGAGAGTTCCTCGATGCCCAGGATCGCGATGATGTCCTGCAGGTCCTTGTAGCGCTGCAGGACCTGCTGCACCGAACGGGCGACGCGGTAATGGTCGTCGCCGACGATGTTCGGGTCCAGGATCCGCGAGGTGGAGGTGAGCGGGTCGACGGCCGGGTAAATGCCGCGGTCCACGATCGAGCGCTCCAGCCGGATGGTGGCGTCAAGGTGTGAAAACGTGGTCACCGGCGCAGGGTCGGTGTAGTCGTCGGCCGGCACGTAGATCGCCTGCAGCGAGGTGATCGAACCCTTGGTCGTTGAGGTGATGCGTTCCTGGAGCTGGCCCATTTCCGATCCCAGCGTCGGCTGGTAACCGACCGCCGAAGGCATCCGACCCAGCAGCGCCGAGACCTCCGAGCCGGCCATCGAGAAGCGGAAGATGTTGTCGATGAACAGCAGCAGGTCCTGGTTTTCCTCGTCGCGGAAATACTCGGCCATCGACAGCCCCGCCAGGGCCACGCGCAGGCGCGCCCCGGGCGATTCGTTCATCTGGCCAAACACCATGACGGTGTTTCCCATCACGCCCGATTCCTGCATCTCGCCGATCAACTGGGTCCCTTCGCGGGTGCGCTCGCCGACCCCGCAGAAGACCGAGTAACCGCCGTATTCCTTGGCGACGTTGTTGATCAGCTCCATGATCGTGACCGTCTTGCCAACCCCGGCGCCGCCGAAGATGCCGGTTTTGCCCCCGCGCGTGAAAGGCGCGACCAGGTCGATCACCTTGAGGCCGGTGGCGAACATCTCGGTCGAGGTGGCCTGGTCGGCGACTTTGGGGGCCGGCCGATGGATCGGGTAGTGGTTTTCGGCGTTGCAGGGTCCCTGCTCGTCGATCGGTTCGCCGACCACGTCGAAGACCCGGCCCAGCGTGTCGGGTCCGACCGGGACCGAGATCGGGCCGCCGGTGTCCTCGACCGGCAGGCCCCGCCGCAGGCCCTCGGTGGGGCGCATCGATATGCAGCGGACCCAGTTGTTGCCGACGTGCTGCTGGACTTCCATGACCACCTGGTCGCCGTCGCCCGATTCGACCGTCAGGGCGTTGTAGATGCCGGGCATCGACTGGGATTCGAATTCGACGTCGACGACCGCACCGATGATTTGGGCGATTGTGCCGGTTGCCATGTTGTTCCTCTTTTTGCGGTATGCGGGGTTGGGTTCGGGTCAGCTGGCCTGGGCGTTGGCGCCCGAGGCGATATCGATCATTTCGCTGGTGATCGCGCCCTGGCGCTGGCGGTTGTAGGTCAGGGTCAGGGAGTCGATCAGCTCGTTGGCGTTTTCGGTGGCGTTGCGCATCGCCACCATTCGCGCCGAGTGTTCACTGGCGGCCGCGTTAAGGGCGATCTGCAGCAGCCGCGACTCGACGAACCGCGGCAGCAGCGCATCCAGCGTCGCCGACCGCGACGGTTCGTAGATGTACTGGAGGTTGTGTGCGTCTCCGCCGGACTGGAGCTCGCGCAGCGGGAAGAGGCGCTCGGCGACCGGCAACTGCGAGACCGTGTTTACAAATTGCGGGTAGACGATCTCGACCGCGTCAAATTCGGAATTGGCGTATCCATCGACCAGCATCGCCGCCAGCGCGCGGACGTCGTTGGCGCCGGGTTGATCGGGGAAATCGGTGAACTGGGCATGGGTCTGCAACGAGCTGCCGAGCATCCGCACCCCGACCCGCCCGATGGCGATCAGGGCGCGGTCCGATTCGGGGTGTTCCGAGGTCAGCTCGCGGGCCCGCTCAAGCGTTACCCGGGCGACGTTGGTGTTGAGCGCTCCCACCAGCCCGCGGTTGGTGGTGAACGCCACCAGCGCGGTCCGACCGGAGGGGTCGGCCGGCCGCATCAAGGGGTGGGAGCCGACCAGGTCGGGGTCGGCCGCCGAAAGCCCGGCCACCATGCGGCGAATCGTGTCGGCGTAGGCCTGGCTGCGCCGCACCGCCTCCTGGGCCTTGAACATCTTTGAAGTGGCAACCAGCTGCATGGCCCGGGTGATCTGACGGGTGGCTTCAACCCCGTTGATGCGGGTGCGGATGTCGCGCAGGCTGGCCATCGGGCTCTGCCCTAACCTTCCGCCCCGGCCATGAACCCGGTTGCGGCGAACGCCGCGATGGACCCGTCCAGTTCGGACATCTGGTCATCCTCGACGCGGCCGCTGGAGGCTATCGCGGCCACCAGGTCGGCCTTGCTCGCGTGCAGGTGCTCGATAAGTTCGGCGATGAAGCGGCGTACGTCCTCGACTTCGACCGCGTCGGCCTGACCGGATGTCCCGGCCCGCAAGGAGATGACCTGGTCGACCACCGACTGCGGCTGGTACTGGTCCTGCTTGAGGATCTCGAGCAGCCGCTGGCCGCGCGTGAGCTGCTGCTGCGTGGCCGGGTCAAGGTCGGAACCGAACTGGGCGAAGGCGGCCACTTCCCGGTACTGGGCCAGGGCCAGCCGCAACCCGCCGGCCACCGAACGCATGCTCCGCAGCTGGGCGTCGCCGCCTACCCGCGAGACCGACAGACCGGCGTTGATCGCGGGCCGGTTGCCGGCGTTGAAAAGGCTCGGTTCCAGGTAAATCTGGCCGTCGGTGATCGAGATCACGTTGGTGGGGACGTAGGTCGTCAGGTCCCCCTCCTGGGTCTCGATGATCGGCAGGGAAGTCAGCGAGCCGCCGCCTTCGGCTTCGCTCATCCGCGCCGCCCGCTCCAGCAGCCGGGAGTGCAGGTAGAAGATGTCGCCCGGATAGGCTTCGCGACCGGGCGGACGACGCAGCAGCAGGGAAATCTGCCGGTAGGCCCAGGCGTGCTTGGTCAGGTCGTCGTAGATGACCAGCGCGTCCTGCCCGCGGTCGCGGAAGTACTCGCCGATGGTGCAGCCCACGAACGGAGCGATGTACTGCATCCCGGCCGGGTCGGAAGCGGTCGCGGCGACGATCACGGTGTGGTCCATCGAGTTGTGCTGCTCCAGCACCGCCCGGACCTGGGCGACCTGGCCGGCTTTCTGGCCGACCGCAACGTAGATGCACTTGACGCCGGTGTCGCGCTGGTTGATGATCGTATCGATCGCGACCGCGGTCTTGCCGATCTGGCGGTCGCCGATGATGAGTTCGCGTTGTCCGCGCCCGATCGGGATCATCGAGTCAATCGCCCGGATCCCGGTCTGCAATGGCGTGTCGACGTTGGCGCGGGCGGTTACGCCCGGGGCCACCTTCTCGATCACGTCGAATTCTTCGGTGGTTATCGGTCCCCGGTCGTCAATCGGCTCGCCGACCGCCGAGACCACCCGTCCCAGCAGGGCTTCGCCGACCGGCACCTGGGCCACCCGTCCGGTCGCGCGGACTTCGTCGCCTTCGCGGATGTGGCCGAATTCGCCCAGCAATACCGCTCCGACCGAGTCTTCTTCAAGATTGAGCGCCATTCCGAGCACGCTGCCCGGGAATTCGACCAGCTCGCCGGCCAGGGCCTGCGAGAGTCCGTGAATGCGGGCGATCCCGTCGCCGGCCTCCACGACCGTTCCGACGTTCGCCGCGTCGGTCGAGGGATCCAGGTCCTGGATGCGCTGCCGCAGCAGCGCGGCAATATCTTGCGGGGATTGGGCCATGTTGCTTTACCGATTCCGTGTCAGTTGATGGATCGCCGAAGGGCTTGTAAGCGTGAGCGAATTGAAAAGTCGTAGCGCCAGTCGCCCAGTCGCACCACGACGCCGCCGATCAGGCCGGGGTCCACGCGCGTTTGCAGGACCACTTCGCGACCCTCGCGGGCAAGTTGCAATGTCAACTCGTCCACCTGCGCCGGCGGCAGCGGCCGGGCCGAGGTGATCTGCACCCGGTCCAGGGGGCCTTCGATGCTGGAACGACGCTGATACCGGTCCCGGATGGCTTCCAGCAGCTCGAGGTGGCCTGCTCCGGACAGCACCTGGGCCAACGCGATCCCGCGCTCACCGCAGATCCCGGCCAGCAGTTCCTCGATCCGGCCGGGTTGGCCGGCCCGTCCGGCCAGGGCCTCGCAAAAATCGCGGTCGGCGCCGATTCGGCCCAGCACCGCCAGATCGTCGTCCCAGGCAAGCCAGCTCGCGCTGGCGCGCGCGTCGGCGATTACCGCGTCGACATACGAACGCGCCAGACGGCGCGCCGAATGGCGGTCCCGGATCAATTCGACCGGCCGCCGATCTCGGCGATCGCTTCATCGACCAGCCGCGCTTGCTCCTCGTCGTCGATGGCTCGCCCCAGCACCTTGGTGGTCGCCTGCGCCACCAGTTCGGCCAGCTCGCCCTGGGCCGAAGCCAGGGCCTGCTCGCGCAGGCGCTCAGACTCCTGCTGGGCTTCGGTGCGAATCCGGGCGGCGGCGTCGCGGGCGGCTTGCATTTGCTGTTCTTCAAGCTCGGCCAGGCGGGCCGCCATCTCCTGGCGCATCCGCTGCGCCTCGGCCTGCTGCTCGCGCAGCTCGGCCTGGAACCGGTCCTGTTCGGCCTGGGCCTGCTCGCGTAGTTCGGCGGCCTGATCCAGGTCGCTGGCAATGCGTTCGCGCCGCTCGCTCAGGGCCCGTGCGATCGGCTTGAACAACAGCCGGTTCAGGACCCATACGAACAACAGGAAGGTGACGAGCTGGAACAGCAGGTTGGGGAATAGGATCCCCCACGCCCTCAAATAGCTCAATCACTTGTCTTTATCGGCCTCCCCTGCGCGCATTCGGCAGTTGAATTGATGTTTGCGTCGCCCCGGCGCGGGTTTAACCGCCGAGTCCGAGGGCGAGGAAAAGTCCGATCAGGAACCCGTAGATCCCGATCGCTTCGGTGAGGCCGAGGGCCACGATCATGTTCGGTCGGACCGTGTTTTCCGCCTCGGGGGTTGCGGCCCAGGGCCGACATAGCGGCCGCGGTGCCTAGCCCGAGACCGATGCCCGAACCGATCCCGGCCAAACCGATCGCCAGACCGGCTCCGATGGGTCCATATTCCATGTGCGGTACCTTTCCTTAAGCAGTTAAGGTGGCTGAACGCTTACGCGCAAACAGGTTGAGATTGCGGCTCAATGGTGCTCCGCCTCGGCGTCGGATCCGATCGCCACGCCGGTGAAGCTCAACGTCAATATCGCAAACACCAGCGCCTGGATCAGGCCAAAGAGCAGTTCGAGCAGCAGGAAGATCACGCCGATGACCGGCATGTAGGTGGCCGATAGCCCCAGCAGCACTTCACCGGCGAACAGGTTGCCGAAAAGCCGGAATGAGAGCGAAACGATCACGAACAGTTCGATCAGGACGAAAATCGGCGCCAGCAGCCACGAATTCTGGGCCACTTCCTTGAGGTGGCCGGTCAGTCCGTGGGCGGCGATCCCGGTCGAGTGGATGAGGATGAACGCGACCAGGGCCAGGGCCAGGGTCATGTTGATGTCGGCCGTGGCCGGCCGCAGGAACGGCACCAGAACCTCGTGGCCGTGATGTTCGTGGAAGTAGCCGATCGTGCCCACGAAGGGCAGCAGACTGAACCAGTTGGCCAGCAGGATGAAGCTGAAAAACCCCATCAGCAGCGGGAGCCGCGGATCGGTGAAGCGACCCAGCGCCGAACGGGTGGCCGCGCCGACCTGGTCGTAGGTGACTTCGATGATCGATTGCAGCCCGGAAGGAATGACACCGATCCGGGTGCGCAGCAGAAGGGCGACAAGGAGCATGAAAGCCATTACCGCAAACATGATCACCATCGAATTGGTGATGACGAATTCGCCGAAGGGGCGGGCTACCGAATCCCCCAGCAGCGAGAAATGACACCCCTCGCAGATCGGCTCGGCGGGGAGGACGAATTCGGGCAGCAAGTTGTCAGCTCCCGGTCAGTCGGACTGCCAGCGGTAGATCCGCCAGAAAACGGAGAAGCTGGCCAGCAGGCCCAGCAGGACCCCCGCGGTCAGAAAGATCGGGCGGCTGGAAAGCTGATCATCCAGCCATCCGCCGATTTGAATTCCGGCTATCAGGAATGCTCCGACTATGAAGCCAAACTCGAGCGCCAGCGCCGCGACCTTTACCACCCGCACGGCCGCACAGCAATCCTTTTGAGCCGGACCTTGCGCCGGTAAATCCTAACATTTTGGGCAGGTCCGGGAGTCGCCTCGACTGCGACCCGGGCGCGTTCGGAATTAAGATTTGGGGAACCCTGCAACGACCCCGCCCGAAACATGTACGACCCCCTAAAGCGACCCCCCATCAAGCGGCCCCGGATGACCATTCCATGGGGATTTGTCTCGCTTGTGATGGTGGCGGTCGTGGTACTTGCGATCTTCGGCAGCTGGAGCTACGTGGCCTGGGCGTGATCTAGCCGGCGCCCTCCGCGCACTCAGACCACGCGGGTTCGTCCCGGCAGCTAGCCGCTGTTGAAACGGTACTCGGAAAGGGCCGAGAACGCCGCGCTGGCGGCGGTTTCGGCGTTCTCGCGCCGGACCATGATCCCCAGGTCCAGGTTCCGGCGCAGCACGTTGCGCTCCGGGCTGGGCAGCATCAACGGCTCGGCGTCGGCCAGGGCGGTCCCCATAAAGTCCACGTCTTCGCCGGTCAGGCGCGGCTGCACCGCGGCCGCGTTCGCCAGGTCGGATCGCAGCGCGGTCGGCATTATCGACAGGCCGGCGGTGCGCACGACCGCCTGCAGGCTGGCCACCGCGGCTTCCTGGTCCCGTGCCGAACTGAGCACCCCGAGCATCATGTGCATTTCCACCGGGGTGAAATGGCCGGGACCGGCCGGCAGGTGCCCGAGTTCGAACCGGGCCGTCGAGGTGGATCGCCAGAACTGGTTCAGCCAACCGCTGTTGAACGGGTAGGAGACCATCGCGTTGGCGTTTTCAAAAAGCGTCCCGCGCAATCCGCGCCCGGTCCGGCCGTCGAAGGTGATCGCGCTGCGCTGTTCGTGGACCAGCGAGTACATGAGCTCGTAGGCCGACAGCGCTTCCGCCGATTGCAGCCTGTCCTCGCCTCCCTCCAGGGTCGGAAGGCCGGCTCCCATCGCCAGCATCCAGACCCAGGAGGGCGGCATGGAATCGAAACTCCCGGAGGTCGATACCAGCTGCAGGAAACCGAACGCGCCCGGATCGGTCGGGCTGGCCGAGGGGTGGGTGAGGCGGGCCACGTTGGTCAGAAAGTCCTGGGACGTCCAGGGGCGGTCGACGGGCGGATCAACTCCGACGCTGCCGAGCAGGCCCAGCTCGCACATCATCATCCAGGGGCCCAGCATCAGCGGGATCGCCAGCTGTCGGCCGTGGACCTGTCCGGCGGCCAGCGTCTGGCCCCAGTACATGCCGGGCTGCAGCAGCGATTCGGCGCCGCCCGCTTTGTCCAATTCGATCAGCAGACCGGCGCGCTGCAGTTCGGCCAGGTTGCTGCCCGGGAATAGAACCAGGTCGGGCCTGGCTTCGGTGGAGAGCGTACTGAGCGTCTCGGCGATTCCCAGTCCCTCGGCCGGGTTGGTCTGGATCCGATCGTCCTGTAGGCGGGGATAGAGCTCCTGCCAGGAGCTGGCGCCCGCGATTACGTTGACGTAGTGCTCGTTGCGCCCGCCCCAGGGCGAGGCCAGGTATCCCAGCCGCACCGTTTGTTCGGCAAGGTAATTGGCCGCAAGTTCGATCTGTTCGGTCGAGATCGATCCGACCGAATCGAGAATCTCGCGCTGCTGGTCATCGAGCGGCGGCAGGGACTGGTCCGGGCCGCTCCCGCAGGCCGCAAGCAGGGCGGCAAATGCTCCGGCGGCGCCCAATAGCCGCCGCCGCGGCAAGAGTCGGCGCGGCTCAGCCAATCCCATCGGGCCGGTAGATCAATTCGGTTTGATCGGGGGCTTCGAACTTGAGCGTGGAAGGGTCATCGCGACACGACCAGATCTCTCCGCCGATGGCGAGTATGTAGACCATCCGGTCGTTTCTGAAATCGGGCGACAACGCCACCTGCAGCACCGACCGGTTGGCCAGCCCTTCGTTTATCGCGTGCCAGGTTCCGCCGCCATCGCCGGAGCGGCGCACGCCGGAGCTGGTGGCGGCAAACAACAGCGGTTCGTCCGCGTACCCCGGTGCGATCGCCAGGTCAAGGATTGACGTGTTCTTGTGCGCGGGCCGCGAACCCGACCAGACATTGCGGAAGCGCCGCGCGGGAGTGAAAACCTGGTTGTGGGCCGCAAACGACCAGGTGCGCCGTTCAACGGCGTCAAAGTCATCGGGAATCACCACGCTGGCCCATTCGGCGTGGGTGCGGTGGCGAACCACGCGGCGCCAGGTGGTGCCGGCGTTTTCGGTCAACGAAACCACCACCCGCCCCGACTCCGTACGAGGCCGCGACGATGACCTCGTCGGTGGCAAAGTCCGGCGAAAACTGAACGTCGAGGACCGTGTCGCCGCGGAAGTTATGGTCCACCCGGTCCAGTTCGCGCCCGTTGTCGCGGCTCAGCCAGGCCTTGCCCTCGACCCCGCCTGCAAAAACCGCAAATTGCTCGTCCCGGACTCCGGATACGGCCACACAGCGCAGCTCGCTCTCCTCCACCTGGTCGGTGCGTTGCCAGCTGCCGCCGCTCGTCGGAGGTGATAAACAGCCCGACCGCGGTGGCGGCGAACGCGCGCCCGTCGGCGGCAAACAGAGGGGAAGCCGCAATCTGGAAGACCGGGATTCCCTCGGTCCCGGGAGCCGCGTCCGACCAACCGCGACCGCCGTCTTCGGACCGGAAAAGGCCACCCTGCGAACCGCCCGCGAACATTACCGGGCGGGTGCCGAATTCAGGCACCATCGCAAAGCACAGCCAGTTCTGGCTGGGGATTCCGGCGGCCGAATCGGACCAGCTTTGACCACCGTCGTCAGATCGCGCCAGACCGGCGCCGTAGGTTCCGGCCAGCAGCAAGGTCTTGCCACCCGGCTCGGCCAGCGCCAGGAGCGCCAGCACCGGGGCCGAATCGGCCGGATCGGAGAGCTTCTGGAAAGTCTCACCGGCGTCCTGGGAGCAGTAGACGGCGCCGTTGCCGGCGCCGGCGTAAACGGTCGAATCGGATGCATAGCGGGGCGAAACCGCCAGCGCGTTGATGGACTCGTCGTCAACGCCCGCCGATCGGGCCAGGCGGCGGCCGCCGTCATGGCTGAACCAGATCCCTCTTTCCTCGTCGCCCAGGAAGAGGGCCGCCCCGGTCCGCCCTACCGGCGCGCAGGCGATTACCTGGATGTTCGAGGGGGCGTCTTCACCTTCGACACCGGCCGCCATCCAGTTGCGACCGCCGTCGGAGGAGCGAAACAGACCGTGTCCGGCAACCGCGCAGTAGGCGCGCTGGTCGGAGGCAAAGTCGGGCGAGTAGGCGATGGTCAGGATCTCGCCGGCGCCCTCGTCCTGCGGCAGTCCGGCGTTGGCGGCGTTCCAGGTCTTGGCGGCGTTGTCGGTGCGAAAAACCCCGTCGGTCAGCGTCGCGGTCAGGGCGGCGTGGTCGCGCGCAAAGTCCGGCGAGGCCGCGATTGCGGCGATCTCGGGCCTTACTCCCCAGAAATCGAGCCGACGCCAGTTCACCCCGCCGAACGACATGAATCCGCCGACTCCGGCGGCGGCGGCGAACAGTCGCGGCGAGGATCCCGGTTCCCTGGGCGATCGCCAGGTTCTGGATGAAGGGACTCTGCAGGCCCTCATTGGAAACAGTCCAGGTCCGGCCGTTGTCGCCGGAGCGGTACACGCCCGACATCGTGCCGGCATAGAGGACCCGCTCGGCGCTGCTGCCGGGAGCGGCCACTATCGCCGATACGGTACCGCCACTCTTGCCGCCAACGCGTTGCCAGGTGTTGGCGGGTGCGGTGATTAATTCACTGGCCATGGGCAATTCCGGTGCGCGCCGCAGGAGGTTTGATGACCCTTGGGGTGATCCGGCTACCGGCGCGTAGGTCTGGGCGCCGTCGCTGGCAGGGCACTTTCAATCACGGGCCAATTATCGGACGTTGGCGCCGGTTGGGGTCGGGCGATTCGGATTGGACCCGCGCACCCTTCGGAGGATCGGCGGCGCCTACCGCCCATCACGCGCCGTCCCGGGGCCGGCCAACCGCCGAATCCAGGCAGGTTTGGCACCGGCAGGTCAGGCGATGATCGTGATGGTGTCGCCGGCGACGATCAGGTCGGGGTCGACGATGCCCGGGTTCGCCTTCAGCAGATCCTCCAGGTTCACCGAGTAGCGGGTGGCAATCTCGTCCAGCGTCTCGCCCGGCTGCACCACGTGCTCAAACGCCTCGCGCGGCCGGTCCGGCCCCGCAGTCGCAGGACCGGCCGGGGCCGCTGCGGGCGGCGATCGCTCCGCGGGGGCGACCGTCGGCAGGGGCCCGAAGTCCGGGACCGGCGCCGTTCGGTCCGGCTCCTGCCCGGCCAGGATCGCCTCCGAATTGTGGGCGGCGTTCTCATATACGCCGGTCTGCCACTCAAGGGCCAGAAAGGCCAGCGCGGCGGCGGCGGCCAGGATCACCAGCCGCACCAGGGCTATCCAGTCGAACCGACCGGCGACGACGATCGCCTCGCCGGTGACCGGGTACCAGCGCAGGCGGCCGCCAACCAGCTGCGGGGAGATGATTGGCGCTTGGTCTTGTTCGCTCAGGGTGCCCCCAGGACCAGCAGAAGGTCGTTTACGTTCGTGTGAGTCGGGCCGGTGATGATCAGATCGCCGCTGGCGCGCAGATACGAATATGCGTCATTGTCCATCAGGTGCCGCGACGCATCCAGGCCGGCCTTCGCGCCGCGCCCGATCGTGCCGCCGTCGACGACCGCCCCGGCCGCGTCGGTCGGGCCGTCGGTTCCGTCGGTCCCCGCCGCCAGCAATGTCAGCCGCGGCTCCCCGGCCAGCGCTGCGGCCGCCCGCAACGCCAGCTGCTGGCAGCGCCCGCCGCGTCCCTGTCCGCGCACCCGGACGACGGTCTCGCCCCCGTAGACGAGGCAGAACGGGCCCCTGGCCCGGTCCAGTTCGTCCCGGCCGGTGCGCACCAGGCGCTCGGCCGCCGCTTCAGCCTGACCGGTCACCGCCAGATCGCAGGTCCGGGCCCGGATTCCGAGGGATTCGGCCCGGGCCGTTGCCGCCTGGACCGCGGTCTGCAGGTTGGCAACCACGCGGTGCCGGACCCGCGCGAAGGCCTCGTCGCCGGGTTTGGGGGTTTCGGCCAGGTCGCCGTCGCGACCGCGCGCCAGTATGCCGGCGACCGGCGGCGGCAGCCGTTCCCACAGATTGAAGCGGTCGACCACCGCCGCCGCGTCCCGCCAGGTCGAGGGATCGGGACAAAAGGGGCCCGATGCGATCGTCGAAAGGTCATCGCCGAGCACGTCCGAAATCGCCAGCACCAGCACCTGGCGGCCTGCGGCGGCCTGGGCCAACCGGCCGGCGTGGGTGGCCGAAAGGTGCTTGCGGACGGTGTTCAATTGGGCCGATGTCGGCGCCGGCCCGCAACAACAAGTCGGTCGTCGAAGCCAGGTCGGCCATGCTGGCCGGCGGTATCGGATCGATCATCAGGGCTGATCCACCGCCGGAAAAAAGGGCCAGGATCAACGCCTCCCGCGGGGCCCCGGCGATGGTCGCGCGGATGCGGCGCCCGTTGCGCTGCGCGCGCTCATCCGGAACCGGATGGGCCGCTTCCAGCAATCCGATTCGGGCAAGCGGCAGGACGTGCCCGTCCTTGACCGCCACCACGCCGGCCCGGATCTTCGGACCAAGCCGCGATTCGGCCTCGGCCGCCATCGCCGCGGCGGCCTTGCCCGCCCCCACGACCACGATTTCGCGCCCGGCCTGCCGGGAAAGAGCTCCCCCGGCTCCAGCGCCGCCGCCAGGCAACGCTCCGGGCGCGCCGCCGCGATCCCGGCCCCGGCAATCGCCAGCCCGTCCCGGCGTCGCTCGCAAGGCCCCCAGCGGAGGGACTTGTCCGGCAGGAGCTGCCGCCTAGCGTTGCAGGATGGCGGGCCGCATGACGGGTTTGCCGGGCAGCTCCACCAGCGGCCAATCGCCGGTCTGGGTGATCACTTCGAAGCAGGGATCGCCGGGGCCGCCGCTGACGATCACGGTGTCCTCGCTCTTGACGCCGGCGATCGACGGATTCCAGGCGAACGAATATCCGCTGCCGATCTCCATGTCGACGCCGGCGCCGGCGAAGAACTCGCGCGAACCGTATCCGGCCGGGCCGCCCTGGTGGTGCTGGCGCCACTCGTCGGCATAACCCTGGGCAGCGTATTCGGCCCGGCCGGCCGCGAACGCGTCGGAAACGCGGTTGCCGGGTCGGCTGGCGGCGATATAGGCCGCATCGACGCTTGCGCAGGCCCGGGCGCGGGCCAGCAGGTCCGGGTCGATCGGGCCGAAATGGACCAGGCGGGTGATAGAGCACCAGAGACCGTCGCGCAGCGCGCAGGAGACGAGCATCAGGTAACGCTGGATCGCCTTGTCCACCGGCAGGGGGTGGCGGTGCCGATGGATCCGGTCGTCGGAGGCGACCAGCAGGACCGGGGCGACGATCCCGCTCCGGTTGAGTTTTTCCTGCAGCAGCGCCGCGGCCTCGAATTCACCCTGGCCGGGGCGGATTTGGCGGGCGGTGGCCTCGACCGCGGTTGCGGTGTCAGCGCCGAGGGACCGGTACCGGGCGATGTCGCCCGGACCGAGCCGGGAGCGGAGCTCGGAAACCGCCCGCTGGGCGTCGACGGCGCCGGGGAACGGCAGATCGCTGGCCAGGCGCAAGTCTCCGGTCAGGCCGCGCACCGCCGGTTCGGGATCGGCGAAAAACTCCGTCCACGGAACCGATTCGACCGCGATCGCAAGTCCGGGCAGCTCCTCTTCGGGGAGGCGCGGCAGTTCGATGTTGGCGGCCAGCAGATGAACGCTCTGCTGGGAGACCAATATCAGCCCCACCCCGCGCGGGTCCCCGTCCACGATGTAAGAACGTCCGCCGCCGCTCAGCCACGCAAATGATCCGGGCGACTGCAGCAGCAGCCAGTCCCAGGCATGCGTTTCCATCATGGCGCGCACGGCGCCCAGCTTTGATTCGAACTCAGCCCTGCGGGGGTGCATTGGCGACCTGCTCTCCGATTTCGCGACGGACTTCGGTTACGTTGCGGACCAGGTGCAGGCGGTTGAGCAGGCGCGTGAGTTCGCCGATGCTGGTCAGGGCCACCACGATCCGGACCCGGGCGGTTCCGCCCCGGTCGGTTAGCACCTCGGCCGATTCGATGTTGTGGCCCTCCTCGGCCACGACCGTGGCGATGTCGCGCAGCAATCCCTCACGGTCTTCGGCAACGGCCAGGATGCGGGCCGGGAACGAGCGCGAATCGGCCTGTTTCCAGCGGACTTCCACCAGACGGCCCTGATCAAGCGATTTGACCACGTTGACGCATCCGGCCCGGTGCACGGTGACGCCGTGGCCGCGGGTGACGTAGCCGACGATCGCATCGCCCGGCAGCGGCCCGCAGCAGGCCCCCAGGCGGGTCAGGACATTGTCGATTTCGCCGACCGCCACGCCGCCCACCGCCTCGCGCGAGGGCGCCGATTCGGGGATCAGCACGGTGGGCGCGGCGGTCTCCAGGCCGAGCCGGTTCACGACCTGCGTCGCCGTGACCGCGCCGTAGCCCACGCCCATCAACAGGCCCGGCACGTCCGGGTAGGAGAGCCGCCGGGCGGCTTTGAGCAGGATTTCCTCGCCGATCGCCGCCAGCGGGCCGTGGCCGATCCGGTTCAGCTCGCGCTCCAGGAGGCGCCGCCCGTGGGCCTCGTTCTCGGCCCGCGTCTGGTGCTTGAACCACTGGCGGATCTTGTTGCGGGCGCTGCCGGTCGCCACGATCGAGAGCCAGTCCCGGCTCGGACCCTTGCTGGCCTTGTTGGTCTGGATCTCGACCGTGTCGCCGGTCGAGAGCTCGTAGCGCAGCGGCACGCGGCGGCCGTTGACCTGGGCGCCGACGCAGCGGTGGCCCACTTCGGTGTGGATGCGGTAGGCAAAGTCCAGCGGTGTCGAGCCGCGCGGCAGGTCGATCACGTCGCCATTGGGGGTGAATACGAACAGCTGGTCGGCGAACACGTCGGTCTTGAGCATGTCGATGAGCGGCTCGGCCGATTCCAGATCGTCCTGCCATTCGAGCACCTGGCGGATCCAGGCCAGCTTTTCGTCAAAACTCTCCGGGTTGACCCTGCCTTCCTTGTACCGCCAGTGCGCGGCCACGCCGTATTCGGCTTCGCGGTGCATCTGTTCGGTCCGGATTTGCACTTCAAAGCGCTGCCGGCCGGGGCCCAGCACCGCGGTGTGCAGGGACTGGTAGCGGTTGGACTTGGGGGAGGAGATGTAGTCGTCGAACTGCCCGCGATCGCCCGCCAGTTGGAGTGGACCACCGCCAGCGCGCGGTAGCACTCCTCGACCGTGCGCACGATCACGCGGACCGCGATCAGGTCGTGGATCTGTTCGAAGTCGACGCTCTTGCGCCGCATCTTCCGATAGATCGAGTAAATGTGCTTGGCGCGTCCCGAGAGCTGGGCCTGCAGGTCCGCATCGCCCAGGTGCCTGCCGAGCGTGTCCACGACCTCGTTGACCAGCGTTTCGCGCTGACCGCGGCGCATCTCCAGCATCCGCGCGATCTTGGCGTACTCGGCCGGGTCGTACTGCCGGAAGGCCTCGTCCTCAAGCTGCCAGCGCCAGGTCCACATCCCGAGCCGTCCGGCCAGCGGCGCGTAGAGCTCGAGCGTTTCCTCGCAGACGTGCCGGATCTGGGCCGGCCCCAGCGCGGACACGGTCCGGATGTTGTGCAGGCGGTCGGCGAGTTTTACGATCACGACCCTGATGTCGCGCGCCATCGCAAGGAACATCTTGCGCATCGTCAGCGCCCGCTCGCCCTCGATGTGGTCAAGGTCCAGGCGGGTCAGCTTGGTCACGCCGTCGACGAGCTCGGCGACTTCGCGGCCGAACCGCTTGCGGATCAGCTCCGATTCGACCCCGCAGTCCTCCTGCACGTCGTGCAGCAACCCGGCCACGACGGTGTCCACGTCCATGCGCAATTCGGCCAGCAGCATCGACACCGCCAGCGGGTGTGACACATAGGGGTCCCCGGACCGGCGCATCTGGCCGGCGTGGGCCTGGGCGGCAAATTCATAGGCGCGCCTGATCTTGGCCAGGTCGGCGGCCCGGTTCTCCGACAGGTATTCGGAAACGGCGCCCAGCAACGGCTCCGGGGACGGGTCCGGATCGGCGCGGGCGACCGTGACGCCGCCTGGCACGCGGCTCTCGGCGCTCATGCCGGTCGCATGTCCTCTACTATCACCACAACCCCAGCATATCCGGGGCGGGGACGCGAGATTTCGCCAATTATGTCGACAACCAAACCCGGCCCCAGCTCGGACCGGTAGACGCCGCCGCCGAACCAGACGACGTCGGCCTGCGGGCAATTCCGCAGCTTGACGCGCAGGTGGCGACCGCCCGAAAACCCAAACGCGCGATCGACCGTCGCCCCCGCCAGGCGGCAGCGCGGGGCGGCGAATCCGCGTCCGAAAGGCTCCAGCGGCAGCAGCGCGTCCAGCAGTTCGGGGGCCAGGTCGGCAGGCGCCAGCGAGAAGTCGTAGCCAAGCGGCGCAGGTGACCAGGAATCCGGCCCGTCGGCCCAGTATTGGCCGATGACCCGGGACAGTTGATCAACCTGCTCCGGCCCGATCGTGAATCCGCAGGCCTGGGGGTGCCCGCCGAGCTGCCGCGGGGCCGGCGCGAGAAGCTGCAGCGGGGCCATCGCGTCGTGCCCCTTCGGGGTGCGGCCCGATCCGCGGATCACGTCGCCGGCCGGGGCGCACAGATACACCGGTGCGTTGCGCCGGGCGCACAGTCGGGTTGCGGTGGCCGATATCACCCCGGGGTGAAACCGCTCGTCGAAACTGAAAACCGGCCCCCGGGGGGCAAGCCTTGGCCGCAGGATGGCTTCCACCTGCTCGGACATTTCCCGCCGCCGCCTGCCCAGCGCCACCAGCTCCGATGCCAGCGGGCGGGCCGCGGCAAGGTCCGGGCTGGCGAGCAGGCGCGTGGCCAGGGCCGGATCGCCGATCCGGCCGGCGCTGTTGATCAGGGGCGCGATCCGAAAAGCCACGTCGCGCGCGCTGGGCGCCGATCCGATCCGCGCGGCCTTCAGCAGGGCTTCAACCCCCGGTCGCGGCGACCGGGCGATCGCGGCCAGCCCCCGGCCCACGAACCAGCGGTTCTCCCCGGTCAGCGGCATCGCGTCGGCCACGGTGGCGATCGCGCAGAGGTCGATCAGGTCCGCGTTGTCGTCCCCGCCGCCCAGCCAACCGATCGCCTGGGCCAGCTTGAAGGCCAGCGCCGCGGCGCAGAAACGGTCGGGAAGGTCGGTTGCCAGCGGGTTCACGGCCGCGACCACGTTTGCGAGCGGCTCCTCCAGCAGGTGGTGGTCGATAACCACTACCTCCATCCCCAGCTCGACCGCAAGGTCGATCTCGGGCTGGGCGTTTGCACCCAGATCCAGGGCCAGGAGCAGCTGGCCGCCGCTTTCGGCCAGATGCCGCACGCCGCGCCGATTCAGGCCATAGCCGTCGCGCAACCGGTCCGGGAAGTAGATCAGCGGCACCAGGCCCCGGCGCTCAAACAGCACCGCCAGCAGGGCCGCCGCGCACATGCCGTCGCAGTCAAAGTCGGCATAGATTGCGACGCGTTCGCCGCGCTCGATCGACAGCAGCAGCCGTTCGGCGGCATCCTTCAGGCCCGGAACCATGAAGGGGTTGCTGCTGGCACAGGCAAAGATCTCCCCAGGCGCCGGTTGGTCGGCGCCATATCCGCGTCCGGCCAGCACCGCCGCGCGCAGCTCGCCGGGGCCCGCCGGACGGTCGTCGGCCCCCGGGTGCGCCGGCTCCCAGACGCGTCCGTCGAATCCGCGGACGCGTTCGGTCCCAATCAACCCAGCAGCTCCTCTAGCAGGTCCATCACCCGTTCGGCGACCACGGCCTTGGGCGCGGGACCGATCCGATCCCAGACCCCGTCGCGGTCGTAGATGGTGACGGTGTTGCGCCCGAAGCCGAATCCCGCTTCTTGATCGGATAGGTCGTTGGCCACGATCGCATCGAGCGACTTTTGCGCGATCTTTTGCCTGGCGTTTGCGGCCGGATCGCCGACCGACAGCGAGAACCCGACGCGAACCCGCGCGCGGCAGGCGGATTTGACGATGTCCAGGGTCGGCTCCAGGTCGATCCGCAACCGCTCCCGGCGTCGCAGCTTGCCCGGGACCGGTTCGAGCGGCCGGAAGTCGCCGACCGCGGCGCACATGATGAGGGCGTCGGCGCCTGCGGTGTGCTCGGCCACCGCCGCGGCCAGGGCGTCGGCATCGCCAGCCGCTACGAACTCCATGCCCGCCGGGACGCGTGTCTGCAGGTGCGCGCCGATCAGGGTCACCGTTGCGCCCCGGTCGCGCGCCGCCGCGGCCAGGGCCGCGCCCTGGGTCCCGGTCGAGGGGTTGCTCAGGAATCGCACCGCGTCGAGCGCCTCGCGCGTGGCCCCGGCGGTAACCACCACACGGCGACCGCGCAGGGCGCCATTGGCCCCCAGCGCGCGGCGCAGCTGATCGACGAGTTCCTCCGGTTCAGGCAGCCTGCCGCGGCCTTTTCGACCCGAGGCATGCCGTCCTACGGCCGGCTCCAGCACCTGCACCCCGGCCGCGGTCAGGCTCGCCAGTGCCTCGCGCACCGGCGGACTGGACAGCATGTTCTCCTCCATTGCCGGGGCGAGAAGGATCGGACCGCGCACCGACAGCAAGGCCGCCGTGAGGATGTTCGAGGCCCGCCCGGCGGCAATCTGGGCCAGGCTCTCGGCCGTCACCGGCGCCACCAGGGCCGCGTCGGCCGCCAGGCCCAGTTCCACGTGGGCTATGGCCCCGTCATCGGTCATCGCCTCGATTTCCCCGTACGCGCGCCGACCGGTCAGTCCGGAAAAAGTCGCCAGGCCGACAAACTTCTGCGCCGACGGCGTCAGCAGGGCGTCCACGTCGGCGCCGGCGCGGGTGAGCAGGCTGGCGACCGCGGCCGCCTTGTAGGCGGAGATCGATCCGGTCACCCCGAGCAGGATCCGGCGGCCCGCCAGCACCGGCGCCCTCACCCGTTTGCTTCCCCGGCAAGCGCGATTCCGCGCAGGGTCAGGTCCGGATCGAATCGTTCAAGTTCGGGCACGTCTGCGGCGATCAAGCCGCAGTTGCCGCCGGTACCGACCACGGCTTCGATCGGCCCGACCTCCTCCCTGAGTCGGGTCAACAGCTCGCGGACCAGACCCACGAAACCCCAGTAGGCGCCCGACTGCATGCAGGCCTCGGTGTCCATTCCCAGGACTTGGTCGGGGCGGGCGAAGCGGACCGGCGGCAGCAACTGGGCCGCGGCGGCCAGCGCGGCTACGCTTACGCGCGGCCCGGGGGCAATAACCCCGCCGCCGTAATCACCTTGGCCGGTCACGAAATCGAGCGTGGTCGCCGTCCCGACGTCGACGACGATCGCCGGCGCGGCATGCAGACGGGCGCAGGCCAGGCAGTTGAGGAGGCGGTCGATTCCGACCCGCTGCGGCTCCCGCACGAGCGCCCGTACCCCGGGCAGGTCCGCCCCCTGCAGCAGCGTCACGGAGCCGCAGAAGGCCGCCGCCGCCGCCGCCAGCGATTCGGTGTGGCTGGGCGCAACCGAGGCGATCAGGCACCGTCCGATCTGCGGACCCGTGCCACGCACGACCTGCAACCGCCGGCGCCAGGATTCCGGGTCCGACTCCCCGTCGACGTCGATCTGCCAGCGCTTTATCAGTCGATCGCCGTCGAATGCCCCCAGGCTGACCGCGCTATTGCCCAGATCGACCGCCAGCAACACCTTCAGTCAGCTTCCGCCGGGTCGGGGGTCGGCGGGAGCGCGGACCTACGGCCCGCCGCCGGCCGGGCCCGGCCATTTGCAAAGGCGAAAATCGTTGCGCTGACCCGGCCGGGGTGGCGGAACGGCAGACGCAGCGGACTTAAAATCCGCTGGGCCATTGGCCCGTGCGGGTTCAAATCCCGCCCCCGGTACCGTTTCAGTCGGTACCCGCTTCCAGCTGCCGGCGCTGCCGGTCGGTCAACCGCCACCGGGTCGCGGCGATCAAGTCATCGACACGCTCGAGCCGATCCGTCTTCGGAATCGCGGACACGCCGCCGCCGCCGATCGCCCAGTTGAGCAGGACCTGGGCGGGCGATCGTCCCACTTCCCGGGCGATCGACTCGACGGCTGCTCCGGCCGCACCCAGCTCAAAACGGACCAGCGGCCGGTAGGCGATCACCAGCACGCCGTTGGCGCGGCACCACGAGACCGTTTCCCGCTCCATGTGGCGCTCGACCAGGTTGTAGCGGATCTGGTTCGAGACCAGCGGTATGTCGCCCAGGGCCGCCTGGGCCGCCTGCATCTGGTCAACCGAGAAATTGCTGACCCCGACGTAGCGCACCAGGCCCTCTTCGACCAGGTGCCGCATGCCGCGCATGGTCTCGTTGATCGGGATTTGCGGGTTCGGCCAATGCACCTGGTAGAGGTCGACCGCGTCTACGCCGAGTCGCTCGATTGACCGCAGGCAATGGCGGATTACGTCGGCCAGCCGCAGGTTTTCCGGCGAAACCTTGGTGGCCAGGAAAACCCGGTCGCGGACCGGCGCGATCTCCGATCCCACCAAGTCCTCGTTCCCGTACGACTCGGCCGTGTCGATGAATCCGCAGCCCTGCTCGGCCGCGCGCACCAGCACGCCGGCCCCGCCCCGGTAGAGCCAGGTGCCAAATCCAACCGCCGGCAATTCGTCGATGCCGCCCTTGAGCGGAATGTCGGCGATCGCGTTGCCGGTCACCGCGGGATCCGCTAGGCCGCGGCGGCGCTCGAGGGCACCGCGGCAAGCCGGCGTTCGAGGAACTCGTCGATCAGGGCCGCCAGTTCGTCCGGGAATTCGCGCTGGATCACGTGCCCGCAGTGCTCCAGCTCCACCTGCTGAATGTCGGGCAGCAGGTTCAGCAACCCCAGCGTCCGGGCCTGGTCGGAGGCCAGGTCGGCCGCGCCGTGAACCGCCAGGACCGGGACTGATATTGACGGCAGCAACCGCTCCAGGCCATTCGGTGCCAGGTGTTTGAGGATTTCGAAACCGGCCCGCACGAATCCCGGCGCGCCGAACGGCAGATACTGTTCGTCGATAACTTCATCGTTCACCGAACGCGCGTCCACCATGCCCATGACGTTGGAAAGCCCCACGACCGGGCGCAGCGAGGCGATCCTGCCGGCCACCGGCGCCACCAGGTCGTTGCCGGCGATCCGGATCGCCCAGCGCGCAAGCGCCGAAGGACTCAGGAACGGGGCAACCAGGATCAGCGCCTTGATCCGGTCCGGCGCGATTGCCGCCGCTGCCAGGCCGGCCGGTCCGGTGCCGGAAGTGGCCATCAGGGCTCCTGCCGGGATTTCGAGCCGGTCCATGACCTCGAGCAACCGCTGCGCCTGGGCCTCGGCGCTGTAATCGGCGCCCTCGGGCTTGTCGGCCAGCGCGAATCCGGGCGGATCGACCATCAGCAGGCGCCAGCGCGGGGCCAGTCGACTGGCCAACGGAAACCAGGCCCGGCTGGTGCCGGCGAACCCCGGCAGGGACACGATGGGGGGTCCAGTTCCGATCGATTCCACGACCGCGCGGGCATCGCCGCATTCGACCCAGTCGGCCGCGCCCAGAAAATCGCCCGGGACGATCGGAACCGGGGTCAACCCCAAGCGTTCGAGGACGCTGCGGGTACGCATGCGCTGCTGGCGCAATCTGAATACCGGTTCCATCAGCGGACGATCGGCGCTCTCAACCGGGCGGGCCCTTAATCTGTGTCCCAGATTATCCGCGCAACCCGGCCCGTTTACCGGTCCGGGGCGCGGTCTTCACCTACAATCGCCCGGCCCGGGTCGTAGATGCCCGGTCGACGTTGTACCTTTCTGTCGGCGGTCGGATCGCCAAAGCGCTAACTGGCAAACGCACGTCGACAAACCCGCAGGAAGGGGGCCCGGTTGGGCCAGTATGAAATCGTGGCGCTTTTCAACGCCACCCCGGAGGGCATCGAGTCCT
>CBDBBM010000024.1:0-379005 GCA_965203015.1 Chloroflexota bacterium | reverse complement strand
TCGCGACGCGACGTTCGGAACCGTTTGAGGCCGGCGCCACCGCCACTACCCGGGAAGTGCTCAAGGTTGCTGCCGCCCGCCGGGCATGCCGGGGTCAAAGACGGCGCGGTCGAATCCCGGCACGCCGCGGCGCGCCAGTCGCGCAAACAGCCAATCGGCGGTCCGCCGGGAGACCTCATCCAGCCCGCGCGCCGGTCCGCGCACGTGCGCCGAACCGATCAACCCGAGGCGCTCGAAGTAGCGTTTCTGGCACTGCATGTAGAGGTCCAGCGACTGCATCCCGAAGGTCAGCAGGGGCAGGATCTTTTCGTACTCGGCCAGGCCCGCCTCCCGCGATCCCTCGCGCAGCAGCCGGTCGATCTGCAGCCAGGCCGGAGCCAGGTCGAGGCCGGGTACGCAGCCGACCGCGCCGCGGGCTACGAATTCGGGGTAGTTGATCCCGCCGTTGCCGGTGAAAACCCGCAAGCCGGCCGCCGCCAGCCGCACGGTGCGCACCCCGACCGCGGCCGATTCCTCCTTGATGGAAAAGACCGCCGGAACCTGCTCGCAGAGCCGTTCCAGGTCATCCGGAAGGACGTCAACGCCGGTTTCCTGGGGCGCGTTCTGCAGCATGATCGGCAAGTCCGCCGCGGCCGCCACCGCCGCCACGTGACCGACCAGCGCCGCGCCGGCGCAGCCCGGCGGGGTCCGCAGCATGATCGCGGCGGCCCCCAGGCTCCGGTATGTCCGGGCCTGTCCGATTGCGGCCTGCGTGTACCCGTCCACCCCGGCGATGACCGGTTTTCTGACATTGGCCGAAGAAACCACGGTTTCGACTACCGCCGATCGTTCGCTTTCGGCCAGGGCGCGGGATTCGGAGGCCACGCCCAGCGTCACCAGCGCGCCAACCGCCGACTCGGCCAGCAGGTCCGACAAATTGTCCAGGCCGGGATGGTCGACGCTACCGCCGGACTGGTCGAACGGTGTGGGGACGACGGGCGCAATGCCGCTCAGATCCATAGAGGAGGGGTCGAGACCTTCTGTCTTTGGCGCGCCGAACGGTGGCCGCCGCTGTCCATCGTATTTTCTACCGCCGGGACTGGAGGCGAGCCGCCAATAGAATCGGCGCACCCTCGGAGATTCACCACCAGCAGGATGGGGCCGCAGCCATGTCCGCAACCGTGCGGCTTACCGCCGGCCAGGCGATCGTACGCTTTCTGGCCGCCCAATACAGTCAATTCGACGGCGAACGCCAACGCCTGATCAACGGCATGTTCGGCATATTCGGTCACGGCAACGTGGCCGGTCTGGGCCAGGCCCTGGAGGAGGAGCGCGGCCTGCTGCGCTACCACCAGCCCCACAACGAGCAGGCGATGGTGCATACCGCTTCCGGCTTTTCCAAGGCCATGCGCCGGCGCGCCGTGATGGCGTGCACGGCCTCGATCGGTCCGGGAACAACCAACATGGTTTCCGGCGCCGCCACCGCCACCATCAACCGCTTGCCGGTGCTCCTTTTTGCGTCCGACAACTACGCCACCCGCCACCAGGGGCCGGTTCTCCAGCAGCTCGAGCACCCGGTCAGTTTCGACACTTCGGCGGCCGACACGCTGCGACCGGTGAGCCGTTTCTTCGACCGGGTCTCAAGACCCGAACAGCTGTTGACCGCCCTCCCGGAAGCCATGCGCGTGCTGACCGATGTGCGCGAGACCGGCGCGGTCACGATCGCACTTCCGCAGGACGTGCAGATGATGGCCTACGACTGGCCGGTCCATTTCTTCAGCGAACGCACCTGGGCGATCGCCCGGCCGTACCCCAACCCCGATTCCATCAACGCTGCCGCCGAATTGCTGCGGTCGGCCCGCAATCCGGTGATTCTGGCCGGCGGCGGGGCGATCTACTCCGACGCCGAAGCGGTGCTGGGCGAGGTGGCCCGCACCTTCGGGATCCCGATCGGGGAGACCCACGCCGGGCTGTCCGCCGGACGGATGGCCGGCGACCTGGCGCTCGGCGGGATGGGGGTCTGCGGGACCCCCCAGGCCGCCCAGATCGCGGCCGCAGCCGATCTCGTGATCGGAATCGGCACCCGCTATTCGGACTTTGCGACCGGTTCAAACTCGCTCTTCCAGAACCCGGACGTGGCGTTCCTGAACATCAACGTCGCCGGGCACGACGCCTACAAGCAGGGCGGACTGGCGGTGGAGGCCGACGCCCGCATCGCGCTCGAGCAGCTGCTGCTGGCCGCTTCCGATTACCGGGCCGACCCGGACTGGACCGAGCGGGCGCGGCGCCTGAACCAGGAGTGGCGGGTCCAGCTCGATAACGAGGTCAGGCCGCCGGCGCCGGGCGAAGGCATGAACCAGGCCCAGGTGATCCAGGCACTCAACGAGCACCTGGGTTCGGGGGACTTCGTCACCGTGGCGGCCGGTTCGCCGCCGGGCGACATACAGCAGCAGTGGATCTCGGAAGGCAGCGGTCAGCCGCTGGTCGAATTCGGCTTTTCCTGCATGGGCTGGGAGCTGCCGGCCGCATTGGGGGCCAAGTTGGCCCGACCCGAGGCCAGCGTCTACACGTTCATTGGCGACGGCACCTACCTGATGAACAACACCGAGATCGTCACCGCCGCCAAGGAAGGCCTGAAGATCGTGGTCGTGGTCGCCAACAATCACGGATTCCAGATCATCCGCAAACTGCAGGAAGCCAAGACCGGCCGCGCGTTCGGGAATGAATTCCGCGTCCGCGAAGAGGCAACCGACCGCCTCACCGGCGCCTACACGGGAATCGACTTCGTCAAGAACGCCGAATCACTGGGGGCGGTCGGGCTGGCCGCCGGCAGCCTGGAAGAATTGCGCGCCGCCCTGCGGCAGGCCGATTCAGTGGCCCGCCAGCCGGTCCTGATCGAATGCGAGGTCGAACCGTCGCGCTGGGCCGCCGACACCGGCGTCTGGTGGGACGTTTCGGTGGCCGAGGTCTCCTCCTACCGGGACGTGGTCGCGATGCGGGCCGAATACGAGCAGCAAAAGCAAAACCAGCGCCTCTATTACTGATCGCGGCCTTCGGGGGCCGCCCGGCTCCGGATCTCCTCCGGCCGGCGGCCCGGGACCGCAACTACCCCGGCGGGTACTCGCCGGCCCGGTCGTGCACCTGGATGATCTCGACGATTCCGCCTTCCGGGTCGTAGGCGTAGCAGACCGTTTTTGCTCCACCCGGAGCATCGACCAGGCCTGAGATGGTCTTTCCGCCCTCGGCCAGCAGGCGTTCGTGCATGCCGGCGGCGTCGTCGGTCTCAAGAGCGATGTGGTTGGCGTGCAGGGCGTTGGCCTGCCTCGGCCCCGGCCGGTCCGGATGCGAGTGGTAGCAGAGGAGCTCTATCTGGCGCGGCGAGGCGTCGGTGCCCAGTATCGCCACCTCGACGTCGGCATCCCGGAGGCCGACGACCTTTTCGGTGAATTCGTCCCCACGCCGGAACCGGTGCTGGAGTTCGAAACCCAGCGCGCGGCTGAAGAACCCGATCATCCGGTCCAGGTCGGCGACCACGATGCCGGCGTGCGTCAACCGGCTCGAAGGGGGCAACTAGCGGCTCTTTGCGAGGGCGTGGGTCCGCTGGGCCAGGTCGCTGATCCGCGATCCGTCGAATCCGGCCACCATGCTGCCGACCCGATCGCCGAGCGGGTCGATCCAGGCGCCCGGCAGCGCACCCGCGCCCAGGATCGCGCCCACGATCGATCCGGCGGTCGCGCCGTTGCAATCGGTGTCCAGACCGCACGCTACGGCGATCGAAATGGACTTCTCCAGGTCGCATTCGCCCCAGAGCAGGCCGATCGCCACGAAGCAGGCGTTGTTGATCGTGTGAACGCCGTGGTAGTGACCGCAGGTGGACATGACCCGGGCCAGGGCCTGCTCCCAGTCCAGGCCGCGTTCGCGGGAGCCGATCACGCTTGCCAGTTCGCGCTGCAGGCGCGATTGGGCCGGAATCTGGTCCATGCCGGCCAGAAGCGCCTGGAGCGGATCGCCGGTGGCGAATGCGGCGGCGTTGGCGGCAGCGGCAAAAAGCGCCCCGTAGATGCCGTTCTTGGTGTGCGAGACGATCGCGTCGCGGTAGGCCAGGGCGGCGGCGGCTTCAGGGTCCCCGGCGCAGGCGTATCCGTAAACGTCGGTCCGGATCTGGGCCCCGATCCATTCCCGGAACGGGTTCTGGACGGTGGCCGAATCGGGCGGTGCCAGCCCCAGCATCAGGTTCTTGTAGGCGACCCGCTCGGCGGTATAGGTCATGTTGGCCGGAATTCCCTCGAGCCAGGCCTCGGCGACGTCGGCGGCGGCAAAGTCGAAACCGTTCCGTTCAAGGTTTGCCAGCGCAAAGATCATGTAATCGATGTCATCGTCACGGGCCATCGAGGAAAAATTGCCGCGCGTGGCCTCGTCCGCCGAACGGTGCATCGGAATCCCCGTGTCGTGGTCGGGGATCAGCGGGATGTAGTCGTCGGGCGGAAAGGCGTAATCGGGCTCCAGGTAGCGCCGAATCGCCCAGTGCGGCCAACCCTCGACCGGCTTGCCGAGCTGGCACCCCGCGCAGCGCCCCAGCCAGGCCCCGGCGATTGCGTCGCCAAGGTCGCCGGGTGTTTCGCCCAGCTGCGCGCGGGGGTCCGGCCGGGCGGCTTTGATCAGCTCCAGGTCGCTGGGCTCGGCATCCTCCATGGGGCCGGTGCCGGAGAGCGAATCGGCGAGCTGCCAGAGCGCTTCGAACTCGCTCTCGCCTGCCCCGTGCATCTGCAGGCGCGTGTACCGATCGGCGAGTTCGGTCGGCTCACACCCTTCCTCCTTGAGCTGCTCGATTTCGAATCCGATCAGGGATTCGTGGCTTGTGTAATCGATCATTGCCGGGGCCTGGTCTGGTGCGGATCACTCACCAATGTTGAACTAATTGGGGTGGGAATTGGTTTCAGAATCAACCATCGCGCGGCTGCCGGCCACAGCGCGCCGGGCAGGCAAGCGGCGGTAGCCGGGAACCCGACTTTTGCCGAAACTTGCCCCGGAGCCAGAAAGTTCAAGGTAGCGCCGAATTGAACCCGACGCGGCCGCGTTCCGGAATCTTCGCCGAACTGGAAGCGCGCGGCCTGGTCCACTCCAAGACCCACGCGGACCTGGGTGCGATCCTCGACCGCGAGCGGGTGACCCTCTACTGCGGGTTCGACCCCACCGCCGCTTCGCTGCAGGTCGGCAACCTGGTGCCGCTGCTCACCCTGGCCCGCTTCCAGCGCTACGGCCACCGCCCGATCGTGGTGCTGGGCGGGGGGACCGGCATGATCGGCGACCCCTCGGGCAGGAGTGACGAACGGAACCTGCTTGACCAGAACACGCTGGCTGAAAACGCGGCCGCCCAGCGGCGTCAGTTCGAATCGATCCTGGACTTTGGCGACGAGGCCGCCCCGGCCCTTATGGTTGACAACCTCGACTGGCTCGCCCCCCTGGACCTGATCGGGTTCCTGCGCGACGTGGGCAAGCACTTCCCGGTCTCGGTCATGCTCTCGCGGGAGTCGGTCAACCGGCGGATCGGCAGCGAGGCCGGGATTTCGTTCACCGAATTCAGCTACCAGGTGATCCAGGCCTACGATTTCCTGCACCTGTACCGGGAGCATGGTTGCCGGCTGCAGATCGGCGGGTCGGACCAGCTCGGCAACATAGTCGCCGGGACCGACCTGATCCGGCGCACGCTCGGCCCCGCAGACCGCGCCTTCGGCCTGGTCTTCCCGCTGCTGCAGACCCGGGGCGGTCAGAAGATGGGCAAGACCGCCGCCGGCACCATTTGGCTGGACGCCGAACGCACCCCGGTCCTTGACTTCTACCAGTACTGGTACAACTTCGCCGACGAGGACGTTCTGGCGGCTCTGAAGGTGTTTACTTTCTGCGGCCATGCCGAGATCGCCGAGGCCGCAAGTCAACTGCGTAGGGACCCGGCCTCCCGCCGGGCCCAGCGGCTGCTGGCCGATTCGGTTACCGGAATCGTGCACGGCGCCGAGGCGGCCATAGCGGCGCGCGCCGCGCAGGCGGCCATGTTCGCGCGCGGCGACGCGAAACGGGTCGACGCCACGCCGCACATGCTCGTCCCGCCGAGCGAACTTGAAGCCGGGATCGACCTGCGCCGGCTTCTGGTCGAGTGCGGCCTGGCCCCCTCGCGCTCGCAGGCGCGCCGGCTGATCGCCCAGGGGGCGGTACGGGTAAACGGCCGAAAGCGCGGCAATGAGCCGTTGGGGCCCTCCGACCTTGACGCCGACGGCCTGGTCCTGTTGGCGGCCGGCCCCCGCAACCGTCGGCTGATCGGACTGCGCGGGGCCGACCAGGGCTAGAGCGAGGCCGGCAGCACCTTGCTTCCGGTGCGGGCGGACCGCTCGACCGCTTCCACGAACTGCATGTACTCCAGGCCCAGCTCCCAGCCGGGTTCGGCGTCGCTGCCGGAACGCACCGCGGCGACGAAGTCGGACTCGACCCGCCAGGCAGCGCCGGGGTCGGGCTCGAATTGCTCTTCCGACCAGCCGGGCGCGCGGCGCAGGACCAGGCTACCGCCTTCATTGCTCGGCGGGCCGGGCGTCCAGTGCAGGCTGGCGCCGGTCCCGTAGGCCGAAATCGCGGTCTCGCCGGGGCCGCCGGCATTGCTGGAGAGAGTCAGGCTGGCCAGCCCCCCGTTTTCCAGGCCGGCGGTGACGAACACCGCATCCGGGCGTTCGACAGCGGCCGACGAATCACCTTCCGGCCGTTCGGCGACAAACGTCGCGTCGCCGGCCAGGACCCACTCGGCGCGCAGTCCGAACCAGGTCAGGAGCACTTCGTAGAGGATGCCCAGCGTCAACGTGTTTGCCCCGGAAAGGCCCTCGCGCTGGCGCCAGTGCAGGGGCGTCTGCGGATCCAGGTAGGAGGAATTAAAGTCCCGGACCACCAGATGCCTGATCTGGCCCAGGGCCCCCGATCCGACGATCTGCTTTATCCGCGGCCCGAACCTCATTCCGTGCGGCGGCGGGCAGACCATCGTGGTCAGTCCCGACCCCTCCTTGGCCGCCAGCATTCGGCGCGCATCGGCCGCGTCCATCGCCAGGCGGGCCTGGCAGAAGACGTGCTTGCCGGCTTTGAGCGCCTGCTCGGAGATTTCAGAGTGCAGATACGGCCAGGTGCCGATGAAGACCGCATCGACCCGATCATCGGCAAGCAGTTGCCGCCAGTCCGGGTAGACGGTCCCGACTCCGAATTCGGCGGCGAATCTCTCACCCGAGGCGCTGCTGCGGTTGGCGACCGCCACGAACTCGACCACGTCGATGGCCGCCAGCCCGGGGGCGTGCCGCAGCCGGGCGATGCCGCCGGCGCCGATGAATCCGATTCCCAGCCGTGGACTCATACGTCCAGCTCGGCGACGTTCGGATAGAGCTTGTCGCCGGCCGAGCGCAGTGGCTCGATGCCGGCGGCAGCCTCGTAGATCTTGAGGACCGCGGCGTAATGTTCGCGCCCGTAGTGGACCTGGGCCTGCCGCATCATCGCCTGCGCCGCCCCGTTAACCGAGATCGGAACGTCCAGGTCGGAGGCGTGCTTGAGCGCCAGGCGCGAATCCTTGGCGCTGAGCGTGGTCGTAAAACCCGGTTCGAAATTGCGCTCGGTAAGGGTCTTTGGCCACCAGATATGGTGCATCCCGCGGGCCGGCGTCATATAGAACGCCTCCAGCATGGTTTCGAGCTTGAGCCCGCTCTTGGCGCCGAGCGTGAGCGACTCGGACGTCGCGCACAGGATCGTGCAGTTGAGCATGTTGTTGACCAGCTTGAGGGCCGAACCGGTCCCGACCGCGCCGGTCGGCAGCTGGACTTCCGAGATCGCCTCGATCAGATGCTGGGCGCGCTCGTAGACGCCGGGGTTGGCCCCGATCGGCATTCCCAGGGTGCCGGTCCGGGCCTGCGCGGGCCCGCGCAGCATCGGGGCGTCGATCGTCTCCACGCCCTGCTCCAGGAGCCGGTCGGCAACCGAGATGATGAAAGTCGGATCGACGGTCGCGTGATTGATGAAGATCGCGCCGGTCCGGATCCCGGCCGCCACCCCGCCGTCACCGAACACGGCCGCCTCGGTTTCCGGAGGACCGGGCAGGACGGCCTGCACGAATTCGGCTTCCGATGCCGCCTCGGCCGCCGAACCGGCCGTGTCGGCACCCATTTCCTCGGCCCGCTGCACTGCCTGGGCACTCGCGTCGTACACCGTGACCGGGTGCCCGGCGCGGAGCACCTGGCCCAGCAGGCCAATACCCATGATGCCGGCGCCGATAAGTCCTATTCGCTCTTTGGCCATATGTGATTTCGCCCCAACTGCCGAAAAGATATGCTGCCCCGCCTGGCGGGCCCCGATTACTCGAAAAGGTTACCCGCGGGCCAAAAGCCTTGCCGCGATCGGCCGATCTGCCCGTCGCAGAACCTGCCCGGGATGCCGTGCCAGCGCCTTGAAAACGGGCGGGGCGCTATGGGGCGTCGGCCGTCTCCGCCCGGCATCCGGATCGGCAATTGGCCAATGAAATTGCGTATATTTGATTGATCAAGCCGGGGTATGCCATACCCGTAGGCGCCGCGCCGGCGCGGGCGAAGAAAATCGCCGCCGCTCCGGTTCAAATATCTCCCGTTCGCTCGAACTCGTAAAGGGTTCCCTATGCAGTCCCGATCCAGCTCCCTGGCGTTGGGCTTCGTTGTCGTAATCATCGCCATCGTCGCCCTGTTTGCTTTTTTCTCGATTCGAATCGTCGGTGTCGGACAGGCGGGAGTAATTCACACCTTCGGCGTGGTCGACCCGATCTCCAAGCCTCCGGGGCTGTTGCTGAAGCTTCCGTGGTCGGCGCTGGAGCAGCTGAACGTCCGGACCCAGGAATTTACGATGAGCTCGCGTACCGAGGAAGCCGGACTCGGCGCTGACGACGCGGTGCAGACACTGACCAGCGAGGGTCTTACGGTGGGGCTGGACATCACCGTGCTGTTCCGCCTTGAATTCCAGCAGGCGCCGGTGGTCTTCCGCACGATCGGGCCCGACTACCAGGCGATCATCGTCCGCCCCGCGATCCGGAACGCCATCCGTGACGTGGTGGCCCAGTACACCGCCCAGGACCTCTACACCACCGGTCGTGAGCAGGTGGCGATCCAGATCGAGCAGCAACTGATCAACGCGCTCCAACCTCGCGGAATCACGGTCGAGAACGTGCTGCTGCGCGACGTGCGCCTGCCGCCGGTCATCCAGCAGGCAATCGACGACAAGCTGGCCGAGGAACAGCGCGTCCAGCAGGCCGAGTTCAGCCGCCAGCGCCAAGAGGTTGAAGCCCAGCGCCGCGTGGTCGAAGCCGGCGGTGAGCGCGACGCCCAGGCCGAAATCGCCAAGACGCTGACCGACGAATATCTGCAGCTCCTCTACATCAACAGCCTCAAAGAGATTTCCGGCGGTAGCGTCGTCTACGTGCCGGTCAGCCCCGACACCGGCCTGCCGGTATTCGTCGAAGCCTCCGGGTCCGGAAACTCGACCGGCAGTTGACCCCGAGGCCGGTTCCGGCCAGGATCCGGCCGCCCGGGCGGGCGATTAGCTCAGTTGGCCAGAGCACTACGTTTACACCGTAGGGGTCGCAGGTTCAAGTCCTGCATCGCCCACCAGTCCGGATCACCCCGGCGGCATGGCCCATGGGGACTCTCCGGCGCCGTGGCGCGGCGCGTTCACCGGCGCGCCTTGGGCAGCGGGAGTCAAGCACTCCCCGAAAAGGCCCCCGTTGCACACTGACCCGCATGCATGAGTGAACGGCCGCTGCGCCAAAGGGTCGCGTGCGGTGGAATCGTGCTCTGCGAAGGCCACGGGTTGCTGATCCGCAAGCACGGCCTCTGGGATCTGCCCAAAGGCAAGCGCCGGCGCGGCGAGGCGGTCAAGGACTGCGCGGTGCGCGAAATCAGCGAAGAAACCGGCTTGGCCGCGTCGCTGCTGGCCCCGCGCGCAAAGCTCTGCAAGACCCGCTACGTGGCCTACTACGGGGGCGAACCGGTGCTGAAAAAAGTGCACTGGCTGGTGCTCGAATACCGCGGCGGACTTTCCGATCCGCTCGTGCCCGACTACTCCGAGGACATCGACCTTTGCCGCTGGGTGCCGTTCACCGACCTTGAAGACCACTTCAGGGCCGCCAGGCCCTACCTGCAACCGGTCGCCCGCGCGGTGCTCGACCTTTTGGTTGAAGCCGTAAACTGATCCGCGCATTCGGCCCGCCCTCGGCCCTTACAATCGTTCGCTTTTTGCCGAGATAGCTCAGTCGGTAGAGCAGTGGACTGAAAATCCATGTGTCGCCGGTTCAATTCCGGCTCTCGGCACCAATTCGACATGCAGATCTGGCCTCCGCCCACCGGCGGCGAACCGCCGCAGCCGCGTCCCGCCTGGGACCGGATCGTGCATCGCTTCGCGGTCCAGATCGTAGCCCTGGCCCTGGCGCTGGCCCTGCTGTCGGCCATCGCGCCCGGAATCGTGACCCTTCCTCCGTTCGGCCAGGTCGAATACCTGGCGACGCTGATCGCGTTCGCGGCTGTCCTGGCCGCCCTCAACATCGTGCTGCGGCCCCTCATCTACCTGTTGTTCGGGCCGCTGGCCTGCCTGCTGATCGTCTTTACCTTCGGCGCCTTCCACTTCATCCTCGGGGCGCTGCTGCTGCTGTGGGCCAGCGAGGTGGTGCCCGGGGTTACCGTAGGGGGTTTTGGCAGCGCATTGCTGGCGGCGTTGTTCACTTCGCTGGCGGCGACCCTGGCCAGCGCGCTGTTCGTGCGCGAAACCCCGGTGCAGGTCCGCTTCGTGCGCGGCCGGGGGCCGCGCGATCCAGAATCGGGGCCGGATTAGCCGGAACTGACCCGCAATTTGCAAATGTTTGCGGGCCCGACCTGCCCGGACCATCCCCGGCGGCAGGAATCGCCGGCCGGGTCGGCGACTCCCGATTGCCGCGGCGCCTTCCGGGACCGGATGGTGGGCCTGAATCCCGGGCCGGGCCGCCCACGGGGCTGCAACCGGAGAATGGTCGGGGCCGCGGTAAACGGCCGCGATCGAGGATGGTGAACAGGGAGCTGAAGGCAGCGGGGGTTAGCCTGGTGCTGAAATCGAGCGGAGAGGTTGGCCATGGACGTTGACGACCGGCGGCTCGGTGGCTGGTCGCTGCTGGCCGGGACCGTCGTGGTGGCGCTGGGCTACGCCCTCTCGCCCGGCCGCGGCGCGGTCGATAGCGTGCCCAGCACCAGCCTCAACGAACTGACCCTGGCGATGGCGCGCAACGAGTTCCTGTCCTACACGGTGCCGATCGCGATCATCTTCGGCGCGGTGTTGATGCTGCACGGCCTGCTGACCCTGCGACGATACGCGGGCCCGGTGCCCCGGCTCGGCCTGCTGGCGATGGCCGTCGGACTGATATTGCTGATGGCGATGCGGGGCCTTGACTACATGATCGTCGGGATGGGCGCGGCCGCGCTGGAGGGCGAGGGCGACGCAGCGCGCGAGTGGCTCCAGGCGGCGCTGGGGATGCAGCGCATGGCCTGGGGATTCCTGTTCACCTCCACGGTGGTCGGGCAGGCCGGGGTTGCCGTGCTGGCGCTGGGTCTGATGGTTCGGCCCGGACCCCTGCGCCTGCACCCGGCGGTGCATGCCGCCGGCGCCGTGCTTTCGCTGGCGTCACTGGCGGCCTTCATCGCCGCCTGGCATTCGGATGACCTGGAACTGGCGCTGGCGCCGGTGTTTGCGGCCGGTTCGATTGCCGGGCTGATCTACATGGCCCTGCTGGGCTGGGGGCTGGCGTCAGGGCATGCGGGCGCGGAGGGCGATGCCCGCAACCGGCAACCCTGAGCGGGCCATGCCGGCCGCGTCCGGCTCCGTCGCCGGCCGGCCAGGGTACGGAAAGATCCGGGGACGCCGGTTCAATTGGAGATTGACCGGTGCATCGCACCGGCGTCGGCGCGGTTAGTTTGCGGCCGCGTGCAGGCGCCGGGCAAATTCCTCCAAAAGGTCGCGCTGCTGCACGGCGTCGAGCCAGCGACCCGGAATGGCATCTGCCCCGTAGTGGGCGCCGGCCAGGGCACCGTAAACACAGGCCGTTGTGTCCGTGTCCAGGCCCAGGGATACCGCCGCCGCGGCACCGGATTCAAAGTCCTGCGTGGTGGCAAATGACCACAGCGCCCCTTCGAGGGTGCACTGGACGTCGTTGGCGCCGGAGATCCGGGACCGGTCGCGTTGCGCCAGCCTCCCGTCCAACACCGATTCCAGACGCCCCGGCAACGGACGCTCCAGGTCCGAGCCGCCGGCGCCGGCGGCAAGGAGGGTTTCGCGCCCGGCCCCTCCAAGGGCTGCGGCCACGAGGGCTGAAAAAATCTGGCAGGCGGCGTGGCAAATCGGATCGCGATGGGTGGGATCGGAGCACTCGGCGGCCGCATCCAGCAGCTGCGGGCCGGAGCCGAAATAGAGCGGGACGGCGGCGGCCCGCATCAGGGATCCGTTGGTCTGCGCCGACTCATCGCCCCACGACTCCTCGCCGGCTTCGAACCTTGCCAGGGCGACCCTGACCGTCGGGCCCATGCCGAATGTGACCCCCGTCGCGGACAAATGGTCCTGCCGGCCCCAGCGCCAGTAGCGATACATCTGGTCGCGCAGATCGACCCCGCCGCACTCCAGCAGGCTTTCGGCCAGGCAGAGCGTCATGGACGTGTCGTCGGTCCAGGACCCGGCCGGGAGATCGATCGGCTCTTCGGCCGCGGCGCCGCTGCGAAGGAACCGCAACCTCTGGTGCGGGAGCATCTCGGTGACCGGCTCGACGGGCATTGGGTCGGCGAATTCAAACGGCATTCCCAGCGCGTCGCCGCAGGCGAGCCCCAGCAGGGCGCCGCGCCAGCGGTCGATCGATTCAATGTCCATGCGGGATTACTCCGTGGGTGCAATCGTTGGCCGCGTCAAATGCCGCCCGAACCATTATTCTTGAACTCGTCCGTACGCGGCCCAGGCGACGTAGCCAAGTGGTAAGGCAGGGGTCTGCAAAACCCTTATCATCGGTTCGATTCCGATCGTCGCCTCCAAGACATTTGCCGGTTTCGGGGCCCGCCGGCACCCCGCCGCCGGACTTTGCGCGCGCCGGGTTCAGGGCTGCCCCAGGCCCAGGCGGCGCACCGCGCGCCGGACCCGCGAATGGACCCTTTCGGGTCGCGAATCGATCCAGATGACGTTGGGGTCGTCGGCGTTGGCGATAAGCCAGCGATCGATGCGGTTGGTCACGCTGTTCTCGCCCGCCTCCGGCGAGCCGGCGCGCGGCGCCAGCAGCGCATCGACCGACCCTGCCACGCGTTCGGCGTCATCGGCCCTGGCGCTCCCGCGCCGCACGACGCTGCCGCCTTCGATCAGCCATAGCGCCACCCGCGCCGGATCGATGTCGTGCGCGACCACCAGGACCCTGCCTCCGGACTCCCCGCCCGGCAGGGGGCGCGGCCATGGATCGCGCGCGTTCAGGCGTCGCAGTATCCGCTTGGCCGCCGTCGAGCCGCTCTCATCCAGGTAGCGGCGCGCGCGACTGATCCCGCCGCCAAGGAACGCCCGGCCGGCCCCGAACGCAAGTTCTGACGGACCGTTCTCCCCGCCCCACCGCGCCGGGACCCCCAGGGCCGAGCGCAATTGCTGCGCCAGGCGGCGGGTGTGGGCCGCGGTCCGAAATGGGCCGGCGCAGGCCGCGGCGCCGGTGGGCGGCTGGCGGCAGGCGTGCAGCTGACCCCGTCCGGCGTCACCGCGGATGGCAACGTAATGCGGTCCCGCGTGCGAGCGCAGCTGGCGGTTGAAAGCCGGGCGCAGTCGCGCGATCTGCTCCTGCTCAAGCACCAACGCCTCCAGTTCGGACCCGGCCAGGTCGAATTCGATCCCCTCGATCCGTTCGACGAACGCTTCGCGGCGCCGGGCGTGGCGATTGCTGTTGGCCAGGTGCGATCTGACCCGACGCTGCAGGGAGCGGGCCATGCCCACGTAGATGACCGACCCGGAAGCGTCCAGCAGCCGGTATACCCCGGGCAGGGCCGGCAGCTCGGTTGCAACCTCCTCCAGCAGGCGCCCGCGGACGCCCGCGGGGCTGGTGGCCGGACGGGCCGCGGCACGCAGCTGCCCGATGGTTCCGGCCCCCTCCGCGCGCGCCCGTTCGGCCTGGCGCAGGAAGATCCTGCGCACCGCCTCGGCGTCGGCGGTGGCACGGTGGCCTTCGTGCGGCGGCAGGCCGTAGAGCTCGAGGGTGCGGGCCAGTCCGAAGGGGCCGGCGTCGCCAAACTGCCAGGCGGCAATGGCCATCGTGTCCAGGCCGTCGCCGCTAAAGGTCGGCAAACCGGCCCAGCGCGCCTCCAGGTTCAGGAACCCCAGGTCCGAGGGCAGGTTGTGGGCCACCAGGACGGCCCCCAGGCAGAACTCGGACAGCTCCTCCACCGCTTCGGCCGGCGCGGGCGCCCCGGCCAGCATCGCAGCCCGGATTCCGGTAATCCTGGTCACGGCGCGGGCGATCGGTTCGGGGCAGGCCACCAGCGTTCCGAATCGGCCCCTGACCCCGTCCAGCCCGAACCTGACCGCGCCCAGTTCGACAATGCGATGCCGCCCCGACGCCCCGCCGTTGGATTCAACGTCGATTGCAACGAATTCGGCGTTCTGCAAGCCGACGTCGCGCATTTCCCAGACCGCCAGGGAAACCATCCCCAGGCTGCGCTGAAAGCGCCGGTCCGAATCGATCGCCGCCGCCAGGCGGACGCACAAACGATTGGGGACCGGCGAAGCGGTGCGGTAGACGGCCCGGGCCAGTTCGGGCAGCGCCAGCGGCGAGTCGGCGGCCTCCAGCTCCGCCCGGGCCCGGTCCAGCAGCCCCGCCGGGCCGTTCATCGTCGTCGACGGTCCCGGGTCTCGGCCCCCAGCAGCTGCCAGGCGACAACCGAGCTAAAGGCGATGACGGCCGCGGTCGCCAGGGCGGTCAGCGGCCCGTCGACCGACACTGCCAGGGGAAGCTGCAGGGTCAACCAGAAAAGCAGACCGGCCACCACCAGGTGGATCGAACCGAGGGTGAGCACGGTCAGGGCGCAGCCGACCGGTCCCAGCATCCGGAAGACCAGCGGTCGCACGTAGGTCGAAAGCACCGCAAACGCGGCCGCAAATCCGGCCAGGGTCCGCCAGTATTCATCAGAGTTTGTCGGCGGCAGGTCCAGCATTCCGCCGAGCAGGGCCCCCGCGGTCGCCAGGCCGGCCACCGCCGCAACCCAGTTCACCAGCAGGCGGCGCACGTTACCTCGGGCCGGAGGTCATCCCCCGGGCGCGGTCAAAGGGGCTTGACCTCCACGCCGGCCAAATGCTCCAGGGTGAGGACCGCGGCGGTGATGTCCAATCCGCCGTGACCCAGCGCCTGGGCTTCGCGCATGAAGCTCTCGGCCTGCATGCCGACGTTGTTGCGCACCCCCAGCGAACGGCACAGGTCGGAAGTGAGTCCCAGGTCCTTGGCCAGCAGGTCGACCGAGAACGCGGGGTCGAAATCGCGTTTTAGGACCTTCATCCCGAAGTTGCGATCGAGCGAGGCCGAGGCGGCCGTCGCCGACTGCAGGACGTCGAGCAGGCGTTCGGGATCGAGCCCGAATTTCTGGGCCATCACGAATGCCTCGCCGGCGATCGCCAGCTGGGCGGCAAATATCACCTGGTTGGCCAGCTTGGTGACCGAACCCGCGCCCGGTCCGCCCATCAGGTTGACGTTTCCGCCCAGGACGTCCAGCACCGGCTGGGCATGATCGTAGGCGGCCTGGTCGCCGCCGACCATGATCGCCAGGGTGCCCGCCTCGGCCCCCCAGGGACCGCCCGAAATCGGGGCGTCAAGGTAACCGATCCCCTCGGCCTTGGCCGCCGCGTAGCACTTCTCGGCGGTATCGACGCCGTTGGTCGAAAAGTCGATCAGGGTGGATCCCGGCGCGGCGCGCTCGATGACGCCGCCTTCGCCAAGGAATATGTCCTCTGAGATCTGCGGCAGCAGCAGGCAGGCGCCGACGACTTCACACTCGGCGGCCAGTTCGCCGGGCGACTCGGCCAGCCTGGCGCCGGCGGCAACGAGCGGTTCGGCCTTGGACGCGGTCCGGTTCCAGACAACCGTCTCAAACCCGGCCTCGATCAGATTGGAGGCCATCGGCAGGCCCATGGTCCCAAGACCAATGAATCCGACTTTCATCTGCGCCAAAAGTCCTACTAGCAACTGGGGCGTGTATCGGGTTCGCGGTTTCAGCAACCCGCCTATATCTCCCGGCGGACCGGGGTCACATCCCGATTATGGGTCAGGTCTGCAGGGAATCGCCCCGGACAAGTTCGACTGAATCGGGCAGGTCCTGGAGGAAACCGTCCGGATCGCCGACCGGGTCCGGTACGGCCAGCAGCACCAAAGGCCCCGGTCCGATCAGCTCGAGCTCTACCCGGTTCCGGCCCGGGTTGCCGCGCAGGCAGTCGGCGAGCCCCTCCAGCGCGCCGCGGTCGGCGTCCTCGTCGCCGCAGAGCCGGATGCGCAGGCGCAGTGCGCGCTCCGGCGGCGGGGCCGGCGGCCGGGGTTCGGGCCGGTCCGGAACGCGGCGGCGGCGGGGCGCGCGGCGCTGCGCGTTCGGGACCGGGGGCGGCCCCTCCGCCGGCAGCTGCGAGAGCGGCGCCACCGTGTCCTCGTCACCTATCAGCAGCCGTACTCCGGGGCCGTCGGACTCGACCCGACCCCTCACCCACAGCCGCGCGTTCTCCTCCAGGAACTGGCGCGATTTTTCGTACATCCGCGGCAGCACGGTCACGGCCAGGCCGCCGGACCCGCCGCCGATCAAATGGAACGCGCACATCTGGTTGTTGTTGCGGGTGCGGAAGCTGCGCAGCTGGCTGACCACCCCGCCGGTTGCAATCTTGGCCCCGGTCTGGCTGGAATCGACCTGGTCGGGCAGCGTCAACCGGCCCGCCCTGAGCCGTTCGATCACCTCGTCCATGGCGTCGGAGGTGAAGTTGATTCCCAGCAGCTCGCGCTCCCAGCCGGCGCATTCCTCGGGGCTGGCCGGCTCTACCCGCGGCAGCGCGAACGAGATTCCGGCCGCGCCGTCGCCGGAACCGTTCTGCAGCGCCCCGAACAGCGACTGCTGGTCGAGCAGGCCGCTCGATCTGAGCGACTGCAGGTGCCGGATGACCGGATCGATCACCGCCAGCAGGGCGTTGCGCTCGCCGAATTGGTCCAGGGCGCCGGCCTTGGCCAGTCTTTCCAGCTGCAGGCGCCCGATCTGATCGGAAGCGCGCTTGCACATGTCGGGCACGTCGGTAAACCCGGAACCGCGCTTGGCCACGATCGTCTCGGCGGCCTGGCGGCCGATGCCCTTGATCGAAGCCAGGCCGAACCGGATCGACGGCCCGTCGACCTCGAAATCGGCGCCGGACCGGTCCACGCTGGGCGGCTCGACCGCGATGCCGAGATTGCGGGCCTCGCTTATCGCGGCCGCCAGCTTGGCCGAATCCCCGGCGGCGGTGGTCAGCACCGCGGCCATGAACTCGCGCGGGAAATTGGCCTTCAGATAGGCGGTCCAGTAGGCGACCGTCCCGTAGTAGAAGGCGTGCGCCTTGTTGAATCCGTAGCCCCCGAACGGTTCGATCAGCTCGTAGATCGACTCGGCCACCTGGCGCGGGATCTGGCGCTCGGCCGCCCCGGCCAGGAATTTCTCGCGCTGCTCGGCCAGCTCGGCCGGGATCTTCTTGCCCAGCGCCTTGCGCATCACGTCTATTTCGGGCCAGCTGTAGCCGGCCAGCTCGCGGGCGGCGACCAGGACCTGGTCCTGGTAGACCATCACCCCGTAGGTCTCCTCCAGGATGGGCTGCAGCCTGGGATGCAGGTATGAGACCCGTTCGGGCGCGTTCTTCATCGCCACGTACTGGTCGATGTTTGACATCGGGCCGGGCCGGTAGAGGGCGACCAGCACCGCCAGGTCCTCGACGCGGGTGGGCCGGAGCTGCACCAGGGCCCGGGTCATGCCCTCGCCCTCCAGCTGGAAGCAGCCGACGGTGCGGCCGCGCGAGAGCATATCGAACGTGGCCGAATCGTCGAACGGGATCTGCTCGAGGTCGATCCGGCGCCCGTGATGGGTGTTGATCAGGCCCAGCGCGGTGCTCAGGGTCCGGAACGTGGTCAGGCCCAGGATGTCGAGTTTGAGGAAACCGATCGTCTCCAGCGTTTCGAACGTGTACTGGGCCACCCGCTCCCCCTGCTGGCCGCGCATCAGCGGCAGGTGCTCGGTCAGCGGCGAACTGGAAACGACCACGCCGGCCGCGTGCACCGAGGGGTTGCGCGAGATTCCCTCCAGCTTCAGGCCCAGGTCGATCAGGCGCTTGACCTGCGGATCGCCGGAATAGGCGCTGGCTATCTCGTCGACGTTGTCAAGCGCGCGCCGCAGGTCCCAGGGGTCGACCGCGACCTGCGGGATCGCCTTGGCGATCCGGTCGACGGCGTCGTAGGGCATTTCCAGGACCCGCCCGACGTCACGGACCACCTGGCGCGCGGCCATCGTGCCGAACGTTGCGATCTGGGCGACGTGGTCGCGGCCGTACTTGCGGGCCAGGTAGTCGATGACGGTCGCCCGCTCGTTGTCCGGAAAGTCCATGTCGATGTCCGGCGGGCGATCGCGGCGCCCCTCGTTGAGGAACCGCTCGAAGGGGATGTTGCGCTGAATGGGGTCGATTCCCGAAATCCCCAGCGCGAACGCCACCAGCGATCCGCCGACCGAGCCGCGCGGGCCGGCCAGAATGCCGCGCTGACGCACGAACTGGAAGATTTCGGCGTGGATCAGGAAGTAGACCTCGAACCCGAGGTCGCAGATGATGCCCAGTTCGTATTCGAGCCGCTCGCGGTATCCGGACGATGCCCCGGGACGGCGTTCGTGCAGGCCCTCAAACGCCAGCGCGCGCAGGTGCTCGGCCGCCGAGCGGCCGGGGGGAAGGTCCACCTGGGGCAGTGAGATCCGGCCCAGGTCCAGCTGCAGGTCGCAGCGCTCGGCCACCAGGGCGGTGTTCTCGAACGCGTTCGGGAACTCGGCCAGGACGTTGGCCATTTCCTCGGGCCCGGCCAGGTGGTAATGGCCCTCCATCCGGATGCGGTCGGCGTCGGCCACGCGCGACTTGGTGCCGATGCAGAGCAGCGCGTCGTGGGCTTCGCGGTCCTCGCGCCGCACGTAGTGGACGTCCTGGGTTCCAACCAGCGGAGCGTTCATGCGCCTGGAGATCTCCAGCAGGCCGACGTTGAGCTGGCGTTCGAAGTCCAGGCCGTGGTTCATCACCTCGACGAAGAACCGCTCCGCTCCGAATATTTCCCGGTAGAAACCGGCCAGCTCCAGGGCCGAATCGGTGTTGCCCTGGCGGATCCGGCGCGAGACCTCGCTGGATGGACAGCCCGACAGGCAGACGATCCCGTCGGAGTGGGCCGCCAGCAGGTCGAGGTCGATCCGCGGCCGGTAGTAAAAGCCCTCCAGGTGGGCGCGCGAGATCATGCCGATCAGGTTGCGGTAGCCGGCTTCGTTCTCGGCCAGCAGGGTCAGGTGGGTCGAACTCTGGTCGCGCCGGCCCTCTTTCTTGTCCATCGTCCGGGCGGCCACGTAGACCTCGCAGCCCACGATCGGCTGTATCCCCTGGCGACGCGCTTCCAGGTAGAAGTTCATCGCCCCGTACATCGACCCGTGGTCGGTCAGCGCCAGCGCCCCCATGCCCTGCTCGCGGGCGGCCGATACGAGCTGCGGGATCTTGCCCATCCCGTCCAGGAGGCTGAATTCGGAATGGACGTGCAGGTGTACAAAATCCGAACGGGGAGACGCCTGCATGGCCCGATTCTAGTGGCCGCAACCCGCGCCTCCGGCACCCATCCGCGCCCCCGCCGGCGCCATTGCCAATAGCCGGATGGCGCTCGGTTGATAATTGCGATACGCTGCAGTGGCGCAAGGGGCAGGATTGGACTTTACGAGCTTCGTAATCCCGCTGGCGATCGTCGCCGCGGCGGTCCTCCTGCTGCCGCGCCTGATGGGTCCCCAGGGCCCGCGCTGCAATCGCTGCGACGCCACCGGCAACATCGACGAACGCTGGCCCGATCCTTCCAAGCCGGGCGGCTGGCACGTGGCCAGCGGCACCTGTCCCAAGTGCGGCGGCAAAGGTCGTCTGCGCCGCTGAGGCGCCGCCGGCCAGTCACCAAGCCCGCAACCGGACAGCGTATTGGCTAACCCCGTATTTGTCGGCCTGGATGCCGGTACGACCGGGGTCAAGGCGACCGCTTTCCTGGACGACGGGCGCGACGTTGCCAGCGTGCGCGCCGAGCTGCCGATGAGCTCCCCGGTCCCCGGGGCGGCCGAGCAGGACCCGGACCACTTCGTCGCGACCTGCCTGAAAGTCCTGGCCCAGTGCGTGCAGGCAGTGCGTGATCGGGACCACCCGGTTGCGGCGATCGGGCTGAGCGGGATCATAGGTTCGCTGGTGGTGCTGGACCGCCGGTCGCGGCCCCTGGGCAAGGCGTTCACCTGGGCCGACCTGCGCTGCAGTCCGCAGGTCGAAGAGGCGATCGAGCACCTGGACCACGACTCCGTCTATCACCGCACCGGATGCCAGATCCACTCCATTTACACCGGTCCCAAGATCGCCTGGCTGGCGCGCCGCGACCCGGACCGCTTTGCGGCCGGTCGCTGGTTCATTCCGCTCAAGTCGTACCTGTTGCTCAAGCTGACCGGATCGCTGCTGCTGGATCGCTCGGTGGGGTCCGGATCGGGGCTGCTCGATACCGAGGGGCTGCGCTGGAACCACGATTGGCTGCAGTTCCTGGGCGTGGAAGCGGGTTCGCTGGGCGAACTGGTCGAATCCGACCAGCGCTGCCGGCTGTTGCCCGTTGTGGCCGACCGGCTGGGCCTGCCCCGCGCCACCCCGCTGATCGTCGGCGCCGCCGACGGAATGCTCTCCTCGCTCGGCGTCGGGGCGGTCGGAGAGGGCGTCTACACCGCCATGATCGCAACTTCGGCCGCCTGTCGCACGGTCGCCACGCGCCCGATCCTGCACCCCCGCCGGGCGACCTGGTCCTACTACCTGGCCGACGGCCTCTGGGTGAACGGCGGAGCGATCTCCTCGGCCGGCATCGTCTATCGCTGGGTCCGCGACACCCTGTTCGCCGACCGCGCCGGAGCGGACGACTACTCCCCGGTCAACGCGGCCGCGGAAGCGGCCCCGCCCGGCGCCGACGGCCTGCTGATGCTGCCGTTCCTGGCCGGCGAGCGCTCCCCCAACTGGGACGTCAACGCCCGCGGGGCGCTGCTTGGCATGACCCTGGGGCACGACCGCGGCCATATCGCCCGGGCGGCCATGGAATCGATCTGCCTGCACCTGGCCCAGGTGATGTCGGCCCTGCGCGAAATCTGCACCGCACCTCAGCAGGTCCGCACGACCGGCGGATTCCGCGGTTCGGGCTTCTGGGTGCAGATGCTCTGCGACTGCCTGGACACCCCGCTGGCCCTGCCGCAGGCGGGCGACGCCTCGGTCCTCGGAGCGGCGATGCTGGCCATGCGCGCCGAAGGGGCGATGGATTCGCTGCTCGATGCGCCCAAACTGGTACCGATCGTCGGCGAGGTCCGACCCGACCCGGCCGCCTCCGATGAATTCGCCCGCCTGCGCGAACGCTACGAGGACCTGTACGCGACCCTGAAGCCGCAGTTCGCGGGCCTGGCCGGCTAGGGCGGCTCACATGCGGGCGCTGCTGACCCTGGCCGGAAACCGGATCCTCCCCGGTCAGACCCAGCCCTTCCGGCTGCTGGTGGTTGCCGGAGCGCTCTACTCGCTCGGATTCTTCGCCTACAACACCGTCTTTACCAACTTCGCGGTCGAGTCGATCGGGATAACGCCCTTCGAATTGGGCCTGCTGGAGACGATTCGCGAGATCCCCGGGCTGCTCTCGGTCCTGATGGCCGCGGCGGTGATGATGCTGCTGGAGCCGGTGGTGGCCGGAATCGCCCTGCTGCTGATGGCATTCGGGGTCCTCAATTACTTTTATGTCGATTCGGTCGCCCTGCTGATCGTCTTCTCGCTGATCTGGAGCATCGGCTTTCACACCTGGTCACCGCTGGCGATCTCGCTCGCCCTGCGGTACGGGAAAGACTCCGACATGGGCACCCGGCTGGGGATCCTGCGCTCGTCGGGCAACATCGCCGCCCTGGCCGGAATCGCGGTCGTCTACCTTGTCACCGCCGGATTCGGATTCCGCCCCATGTTCATCTTCTCGGGAGTGATGATCGGCCTGGGCGGACTGATCATGTTCACGATCAAGTCGGACGAGCATCCGCCCGAGCAGCGGATCGTGATCCGGCCCCAGTACTGGCTCTTCTACGTCCTGCAGATCCTCAACGGCGGCCGGCGGCACATCTTCATGACGTTTGCGGTCTTTGCCCTGGTTGAACGCTACGCGACCCCGATATCCACCATCACCACCCTGTTCCTGGTCAACCAGGTCGTTTCGATCTTTGCCGCCTACGTCTTCGGGCGCTGGATCGACCGCTACGGCGAGCGGTTGGTCTTCGTGCCCTCGACCTTCCTCATCGGACTGGTTTTCCTCGGTTACGCGTTCATTGATTCGGTCAACGTCCTGTTCGTCCTGTACGTGATCGACAACCTGCTGTTCTCGAACCAGCTGGCGGTATCGACCTACGGCAAGAAGATGCTGGTCAAGGCGGCGGACCTGCGCCCCACGATGGTGACCGGCCAGACCATGAACCACATCGCGGCGGTGATCGTGCCGATCACCGGTGGAATCCTCTGGCAGGAATTCGGCCACGTGGTCCCGTTCGTGGGCGGCGCGGCGATCGCGGCCGCCAGCTGCGTGTTCGGGATGCTCATGACCGACCGGACCGAGGTTTCGGTGGAGGGCCCGCGCTACTCGACCACCTCGGCGACCTGAAGCAGGATCCGGCCGGCCCCAGACCGGACCCCATCGGCGATCACGGCGCCTACTGGATGGCCTCGCGTCTTCTCGCGCGGGGGGATTGCCGCGGCCGGCGGGCAGGCGCGGCAGATCTTGCCCCGGCCGTCGATCCGTCGACCCGGACATCTGAGCCCCGATAATGCCGGGTGCCGAGGGACCGGCCGCGGGCGGACCGCCCGGGTCCCCGCCAAGGGTCGGATCCGGAAGTCCGGACCGCTCCCGTCCCAGAGTTGAAACGGAATCCGATTGAGCCACCTAGAACAGATCGTCGCCCGTGAAATCCTCGACTCCCGCGGCAACCCCACGGTCGAGGTCGACGTTTTGCTCGAATCGGGCGCCACCGGGCGGGCGGCGGTGCCGTCCGGGGCCTCGACCGGGGAGCGCGAGGCGATCGAGCTGCGCGACGGTGACGGGGACCGCTACGGAGGCAAGGGCGTCGCCAGAGCGGTCGAGAACGTAAACGTCGTGATCGGGCCCGCCCTGGCCGGGTCCGATGTCTACGCCCAGCGCGAGATCGACGACCGGATGATCGAACTCGACGGAACTTCCGACAAATCGAACCTGGGCGCGAACGCGATCCTGGGGGTCTCGATGGCCTGTGCGGCGGCCGCCGCCGACGACTGCCAGCTGCCGCTGTATGCATACCTGGGCGGAGCCGGGGCCGGCGTGCTGCCGGTGCCGATGATGAACATCCTCAACGGCGGCGCACATGCCGACGATTCGACCGACATCCAGGAATTCATGGTCGCGCCGGCCGGGGTCGGCAGCTTCAGCGATGCGCTGCGGGCCGGATCCGAGATCTACCAGGCGCTGAAGGCGGTCCTCAAGCGCCAGGGCAAGAACACCAACGTCGGCGACGAAGGAGGGTTCGCCCCGCAGCTGGCGTCGAACGAGGCCGCCCTGGTGGCGATCCTGGAGGCGGTCGAGAGCGCCGGCTACCGCCCCGGCGGGGATGTCCTCCTGGCGCTGGACGCGGCCGCAAGCGAGTTCTGTCACGGCGGGACCTACCGGCTTGAGCGCGAGGGCCGCGACCTGGGCCCGGACGAATTGGTCGATTTCTGGTCGGGATGGGTCGCCAACTACCCGATTTACTCGATCGAGGACGGGATGGACGAAAACGACTGGGACGGCTGGCGAGCCCTGACCGAAGCGGTCGGGGACCGGGTCCAGCTGGTCGGCGACGACCTCACGGTCACCAATCCGGCGGTCCTGCAGCAGGCGATCGACCGCGGCGCGGGCAACGCCATCCTCATAAAGCTGAATCAAATAGGCACCCTGTCGGAGACCCTGGAAGCAATCGATCTGGCCAAGCGCAACCGATTCGCGGCGGTGATATCGCACCGCTCGGGGGAAACCGAGGACACCTTCATCGCCGACCTGGCGGTCGCCACCGGGGTAGGCCAGATAAAGACCGGCGGCCTGGCGCGCTCGGACCGCGTCGCCAAATACAACCAGCTGCTGCGAATCGAGTCACGCCTGGGCGCGGCGGCCGGCTACGCCGGGCAGCTGCAGCCATTTGCCTCCCTGACCGGAAGCGGGCGGCAATGAACTCCGAACTGCGCCGGCTGCTCGAACGCCTCTCCGAGGGGCAGGTCAGCGTCGACGAAGCCCTGGGCGCCCTGGGCAACACCTACACCGACCTCGGATACGCCAAAGTCGACGACCGCCGTTCGCAGCGCACCGGATTTCCGGAGGCGATCTTCTGCCCGGGCAAGACCCCCGGGCAGGTTGCCGATATCGGCGCGACCCTGCGCGATGCCGGCGAGGTGGTGATCGCCACCCGGGCCGACCGCGAACACGCCGCGGCGCTGATGGCGGCCGTGCCCGGCGCGCGCCACATCGAAAACGCGCGGCTGGTGATCTCGGGGCGCGCGCCGGGCCTTGAGGGCCTGGTGGCGGTGGTGACCGGCGGCACCTCCGACATCGCGGTGGCGACGGAGGCGGCCGAGGTCGCCGCCGCCCTGGGCGCGGACGTGGAGCGCTACTGGGACGTCGGGGTCGCCGGCATACATCGCCTGCTGGCCAACCGCGCAAGGCTCGAGCGGGCCGACGTGATCGTCGCCGTCGCCGGAATGGAGGGCGCCCTGCCCGGCGTGGTCGCCGGACTGACCGACGCGCCGGTGCTGGCGGTGCCCACCAGCGTGGGCTACGGAGCGTCGCTGGGCGGAATCGCACCGCTCCTCACCATGCTCAACTCCTGCGCCCCCGGCGTGGCCGTGGTCAATATCGACAACGGGTTCGGCGCCGGGTACCTGGCCGCCCTGCTGCTGCGCGGCCGCGATCGCCGGCGATGAGCAGGGTCGTTTTCCTGCAGGCGGCGTCCGGGGCCGCGGGCGACATGTTCCTGGCCGCCCTGCTCGACGCCGGGATGCCGTTCGAGATGCTCGAGGAACAACTCCGCAGGCTGCCCCTGCCGCACTGGTCGATGCGCCCGCGGCGGGTGGTCCGCGGGGCAATCAGCGCCACCTGGCTGCAGGTGGAAACGATCCCCGAGAAGGTCCAGCGCGGCCTGCCCGAGATCCGGGAACTGATCCGCGCCGCCGATCTCGAAACGGCGGTCGAATCCCGGGCGCTGGCCATGTTCGAGCGGCTCGGGCACGCCGAGGCGGGAATTCACGGGATCCCGCTGGAAAAGGTGCATTTTCACGAGGTCGGCGCGGTCGACGCAATCCTCGACCTGGTCGGGGCGGCGGTCGGCATCGAATGGCTGGGCGCGGACGAAACCACCGTTTCCCCGATCAACGTCGGTTCGGGACACGCCGACACCGAACACGGCCGCCTGCCGATCCCGGCGCCGGCCACCCTGTCCCTGGTCACCTCCGCCGGGGCGCCGATCTACTCCGGCGACGAATCGATCGAGCTGCTGACCCCGACCGGGGCCGTGATCCTGACTTCGATCGCGGACCGATTCGGCTCCATCCCCGCCATGCGGCCGAGCGCCTACGGCTACGGCGCCGGGTCCGCGAACCTGACCATTCCCAACGTGCTGCGGGTCGTGATCGGCGAGGAATCCTCCGCCGCCGGCACCGATTCGGTGACCGTGCTGGAGACCAACGTCGATGACGCCAGCGCCGAGGTGCTGGGGTTTGCCGCCGAGCGCTGCCTCGCGGCCGGGGCGCTGGATGTCTGGATGGTCCCGATCCAGATGAAGAAGTTCCGCCCGGGCACCGCCCTGCACGTGATCTGCCGGCCGGAAAAAGCCGCCGAGATGGAGGACCTGATCTTCAGTGAAACCGGCACGCTGGGAATCCGCCGCCGCCTGCTCGAGCGCCGGATCCTGGACCGGCGGGTAGACACCGTGGATACCCCGTTCGGCCCGATCAGGATCAAATCGGCCGGCGATGGGGATCTGGTTTCTCCCGAGTACGAAGACGTCCGCCGCGCCGCGCTTGCCAACCGGCGGCCGCTTGCCGAGGTGATGCGGGCCGCCCGCCGGGCCGCCGAGGCGACCGGCGAGAATGAACGGCACCCGGCCAGCTGATTGAGAGACCCCATGCGTGACGCGGCCCGGTCGGTCGGGACGCCGATCGGCAACCTGTCAGGTACCGAGGTAAGCCTTGAGTTTTCGGCCGCGCAGCGTATCCGGGCCGACACCTGCCGGGCCGGCTATTCGGCCATAGCCCTGGCCCAGGCCGACCGCGTCCGGCTCGAGCAGTCGGCGAGCGGGGCCGTCATATCCGGGAGCACCCGGATGGCCGATTCGGCCGCGATCGTGGCCTGCGGCGGATCGGTTCGAATCGATAACTCGGCCACCCCGGTGATCGTGGGCGGCGCCGTCGAGGCCCAGCACGTGATGGCCATCGCGGTGGTGGCGGGGTCGGTCGAAGGACGGGTCAATGCCCTGATGGGGACTCGCGCGGCGATCGCATTCGGAGCGGCGCTGGGGCTGAGCGTGCTGCTGGCGCGCCTGCTGCGCCGCTGGATCTGATCGCCACCGGGACCGGCTGAGCCGACCCGATGTCCGCCCGCACCAGATCGGCCCGGTACCTGGGTCCGGCCCGGCCGGCCGCCCGGTCCCTCCCGGACAAGGTCTGCAGCGCAGCCGAGGCGGTCGCCCAGATCCAGGACGGGGACAGGGTCCTGATCGGTGGATCGGGGCGGCCCAGCTACCCCGCGGCGCTGCTCGCGGCGCTGCTGGATTCCCCGGCCGGGGACCTGACCCTGGTCTGCCTGGATGCCGAGAACGACTGGGTCTCAAGGCTTCTTTCGGGCGGGCGTTGCCGGCGCCTGCTGACCGGCGCCGCCGGGCCCGGTACGCTTGCGGCAGCCGGCGATGCCGAGATCGAGACTGTGCCAACCGGGGTCCTGCTGGAGCGGCTGCGGGCCGCCGGCGCCGGCCTCGGCGGGGTCCTGGTTGCGCCCAACCTGGTCGGCGCGGGCGATCAATCGAACGTCACCGTCGACGGGAGGGATTTCGTTATCGCGCCGGCCCTGCGGGGCGACGTGGCCCTGGTGAAGGCCTGGCGCGGCGACCGGTTCGGGAATCTTGCCTACCGCGGGTCCAGCGCCGGATCGAACCCGGTCATGGCGACCGCGGCGCCGGCGGTGCTGGCCCAGGTGGACGAGCTCTACGAGATCGGTGACATCGACCCCGCCGCGGTCACGACTCCGGGCGTGATGGTGCGCCAGCTGGTCAGGGACGACTGAAATGGCATGGTCGGCGCAAGAGATCGCCAGCGCCTGTGCGGCCGAGATCGAGCCCAACGACGTCGCCTACCTGGGCGCCGGGCTCCCGCGCCTGGTGCGCGAACACCTGGCCGGACGCGCGGTCATCGCGGTCGACGGGAACGGCCTGGTCGGCCTGGGACCGGCCCCGCGGGGGCGCGAACGCGGCCTGCCGCCGGCCGACGGCGGCGAACCGGTAACCCTGATCGCCGGCGGCGCCATGGTCGGCCCCGTACGGGCCGCGGCGATGCTCCGGCGCGGGTGGATCGATGTCGGCGTGGTCGAAGCGGGCCAAGTGGACGCGGCCGGCGACCTGACGCCTTCCGAAGACGAACCCTCCCCCGGCCACCTGCGCGAAATCGTCTACGGCGTCCACCAGCTAATTGCCTTTCTGCAGCACCAGCTGCCGGACGGCAGCCCGGCGCTGAGCCGGAAACTGGCCGGGAACGGACGCACGCTGAGTCAGGCCAAATGCGCCCTGGTGGTTACCGAACTGGGGTTGTTCCGGCCGACCGGGGACGGTTTCGAATTGCTAAAGTCGGCGCCGTCGGTGGACCTTGGAGAACTGGAAAGCCGAACCGGCGCACCGGTCGTGGACGGCAGGAGCAAAAAGGCCGGGCCCAAGGACCGGCAACCGCCGGCCGCGCCGGAGGAAGAGGACGACGATCTTCTCGCCAGCGCGGCTCCGTCGCCGGACTGACCCGGGTCAGGTAAGCGGCAACTCCACCCTGCGACCGCCCTGGTCGGCGGAAATCTCGGCCGCGATGCAGGCGTGGTGGGTGTTCAAGGTGGCGGCCAGGTTCAGATCGGTGTCCACGCCCCGGTCCAGGCAGTCAAGCAGGTGGCCCAACTCGCCGGTGAACGGGTGCGACACCACGTCGGCCGAATCGGGGCGCTCGACCGGGAATTCGACGAATCCCTGCAGGCCCGGCAGATCGCGCGAGTAGAGGCGGTGGTTGCGGACCGATCCCCGGGTACCGAGCAGGTCGACGTCGAACTGGTACGGCATCCGCGCGCCCAGCGAAGCGGAGACTTTCCCGATCGCGCCGCTGGCCAGTTCGCAGACGAACACGGTGGTGGAGGGGTACTCGTGGGCCGTCCCGTCGTGGGTGGCCAGCGCCGAGAGGGCGGTGATGTCGGACCCGGTGAAATAGCGCAGCGCGTCGACGGCATGGCAGCCCGCGCACAGCAGCGCGTTGCCCCCGGAGGCCCGGGTCCTGGCCCAGGCAAAACCCCTGTACCAGTCTCCGACCTCGTGCCAGTAGTTGACCTCGGCGTAGAAGATCCGGCCCAGCAGGCCTTTCTGTATCTGGGCGCAGATCAGGTCGAACAGCGGGTTCCAATGCAGCACGAACCCGACCAGCGTGGTTACCCCGGCCGCATCGACCGCCTGCACCGCCCGGTCCAGCGAACCGGTATCCAGGGCAGCCGGTTTTTCAATCAATATGTGCTTGCCGGCCTGCGCCGCCAGAACGGTTTCGGAGGCGTGCAGGTCATTCGGGGTGGCAAGCACCACCACATCCACCGCCGAATCTGCCAACAGGTCTTCAATCCGCCCGTAGGCGGCCGCGTCGAGGCCGTTTTGGGCGCAGAACCGGGACGCCCGTTCAACCGAGGATCCGCCGACCGCAACAACCCGGCAGCGCGGGTCAGAACGCACCGCCTCAAGGTGGGCCGACGCCACCCAGCCGGTCCCCTGAATGGCTACTCCGTAGATGCTCCCGCTCCTTTGGCCGCCGTCCCGGATCCCGCTCCGACCCGGATTCCAATTAAAGTTTTAGTGTTATGCGCCGGGCCGTGGACAAAGCACTCATCGACACCGCCGAGGATCCCCGCCTGGCGGGCTGGCTGGGCGACCATGCCCGCGGCCGGGCCATGGCGATTATGTCCCTGGCATCGCACTGGCTAAGTCGCGGCGGCCGGTTGCGGATCCGTTCCAATTCGCTCGGGCTGGTGGTCCCGGCAAGCGCGTCGGTGATCGGCGCCCGCCTGGTTTGCCCGGCCGCGCCGGAGGCCGGTCCATTCCTTGAATTCCTGCCCGGGCGACTGCGGCGCAGCGTTCCCTCGCCGGACGATATCGAGGACTTCGTCGACAGCCTGGAAGCGTTCGGGGCGGCCGCCAACCGCTCGGATACGAGCTGGCGCTTCCCGTCCGGCACGGCCCCGCCCAAGCTGCTGATGATGCTCGACGCCCTGGCCGACCTTTGCCGACGGCAGTGAGCCGGACAACCGTCGTGGCGACCCGGCCCAATTGGCCGCAGGCGATCGTGGTCGGCCTGGGGGTCTTTATGGCCACAACCGATGTTTCGAGCGTCACCATCGCCCTGCCCACCATCGCCCGCGAACTGGACGTGGACCTCCCCGATGCGCAGTGGGTCGCGCTTGGCTACATGCTGGGCACGGCCAGCCTGATGCTGTTCTTCGGCCGCCTTTCCGACCTGATCGGGCGCCGGCGGCTGGCGCTGGTGGGATTTGCAATTTACGGCGGATTTGCGATCGTCTCGGCGCTGAGCGTGAACCTGCCGATGCTGGTTGCGGCCAGGATCATCCAGAGCATTGGCGGTTCGATGCTGCAATCGACCGGCAACGCGCTGATGGTCACCGCCTTCCCGGCTTCGATGCGGGGTCGCGCGATGGGCCTCAACGGGTCGGTCGTTTCACTGGGCCTGCTGGCCGGCCCGATCATCGGCGGACTGATCACCGGACTTCTGGGCTGGCGCTTCATCTTCCTGCTGGCCGCCCCGCTGGGGCTGGCCGCCCTGGCGCTGGGGGCCTGGATCCTGAAGGAAGACCGGATCCCGGACAGCAGCGCCCGCATGGACTGGCTGGGGGCCGCCCTCCTGGTCGGCTGGACCGGGGCTTTGACCTACGGGATCAACCAGAGCGCGCTGCGGGGACTGGGCAACCCGCTGATAGTGGCGTCCCTTGCCGGCGGACTGCTGCTGGTGGGGGCCTTTTTCTGGCGCCAACTGCGCGCTGCAAGCCCGCTGGTGGAGTTGCGGGTATTCAAGGTTCACGCGTTCACGCTCTCCATCGGGATCGGCTTTCTGACGTTCATCGGGATTGCCGGCCACGTTCTCATGACTCCCTTCCTGCTCCAGGACGTGATGGGAATCTCCCCGGCCGTGGCGGGTGGGCTGATGTCGCTGATGCCGCTGGGGGCGGTGCTGCTGGCCCTGCAGGCCGGCGCGTTCGTTGACCGCTTCGGCCCGCGTATTCCGGCCACCCTGGGCCTGCTCATGATGAGCGCCGCCACGGCCTCGATGCTGCTGCTGGACGAGCAGTCGACGATCTGGGACGTCGGTTTGCGCATGCTGGTGCTGGGGCTCGGCCAGGGCCTGTTCATGTCGCCCAATTCAAGTTCGATCATGGGGTCGCTGCCGCTCAGCCATATCGGCCTGGCGGGGGCGTTCAACGCCTGGATGCGGACTTCCGGATTCGTCTACGGCCAGGCCGCCTTCGGACTCCTCTTCGCCGCCGTGGTGCTCTCGTTCGAAGGCGTTCAGGAGGCCCTGCAGGCGCCGTTCGAATTCGCGCGCTACGGCTACTGGGCCGTGTACGGTTCAGCGGCGGGTCTTTTTCTGGTGGGCGCGGCCCTGGCCTCGACCCGCGGGCGGGTGATCACCCCGACCAGTCTCTGACCGGGGTCGTCAGGGCTTGTTCGGCGCCAGCCCGCGTTCTTTGATGGGCACGTAATCGCGTTCCCAGGCCCCGACGTAATCAAGCCGCGGGCGGATTATGCGGTTGTTGCCGACCTGTTCGATGATGTGCGCGGTCCAGCCGGTCATCCGCGAAACGGCAAATATCGGGGTGAACAGCTCGACCGGAATCCCCAGGTTGTGATAAACGCTGGCGGAGTAGAAGTCAACGTTGGCGTTGAGGCCCTTTTCGCGCAACATGATCGCTTCGATGGCCCCCGACAACTCGAAGAGCGACAGGTCGCCGACGTCCTCGCCGAGCTGCCGCGACATCTCGCGCAGGACCCCGGCCCGGGGGTCGGCGGTCCGGTAAACGGCGTGACCGAATCCCATGATCAGCTGCCGCGCCGCCAGCCGCTCACCGATCGCGGCCTCGGCGTTGTCCTTGTCGCCGACCTGCAGCAGCATCTGCAGCGCGGCCGAGTTGGCGCCGCCGTGCAGCGGTCCCTTGAGGGCCCCGATGGCGCCGGATATCGCCGAATGCAGATCGGTCAGGGTGGCCGCAATAACGCGCCCGGCGAATGTGGAGGCGTTGAGTTCATGCTCGGCATGCAGGATCAGGGCGATGTCGAGACTGCGGGCGGCGACCTCGGACGGGCGTTCGCCGCGCAGTTGGTAGAGGAAGTTGGCCGCAAACCCCAGCTCCGGGTCCGGGTCGACCGGCGCCTGCCCCTGGCCGATGCGCCAGGCTCCGGCCACGATGCTTGACGTCTGGGCGGTCAGCCGTTCGGACTTGCGGAGCAGCGCGGCCGGCGAATCATCGCCGTAGTCGGGGTCGTGGCCGGCCAGCGCCGATACCCCGGTGCGAAGGGCGTCCATGACCTGCACCGGGCCCAGATCGCCGAGAACGCTCCAGACCTGCCGGGGCACCGTTTCCGAAGCCAGTCTTTGGGCCAGCGGCTGGAGCTGGTTTGCGGCCGGCAGCTCACCGTGCCAGAGCAGGTAGGCCACTTCCTCGAAGGTCGAATGCTCGGCCAGCGCCTCGATCGGGTAGCCGCAGTAGCGAAGAATTCCCTGCTCTCCATCCAGGTAGCAGATGGACGAGGAGCCCGCAATCACGTCTCGCAGGCCGGCAGATTTGTCTGGCAAGAATCCCCCTTGACGGTCCCGGATCATGATAATTGAAGGCCCGGCACAGCGACGCCGAAAGGACCTGGCGATATGGCCCCGGCAGCCGCGTTCGACGGTTATGTTTACGCCGACGGCGCCTCCCGCGGGAACCCCGGGGCGGCGGCCGCGGCGGCGATCCTGCTTGATGGCGACGGCAACGAGCTGGGCCGCTCGCAGATCTACCTGGGGACCGACACCAACAACGCCGCCGAATACCAGGGCCTGCGGCTGGGCCTGCTGCTGGCCGACCAGGCGGGCAAGCGGCGGATCGCCTGCCGGCTGGACTCGGAGCTGGTCGTAAAGCAGATGCGCGGCGAGTACCGGATCCGCAATCCGCGTCTGCGCGCGATCGCCCAGATCGTCCAGGGGCTCTGCGCGCGATTCGACCACGTCGAATTCGTCCACGTGCGGCGCTCCCGCAATTCGGTCGCCGACGGACTGGCCAACTCCGCCATCGACGCTTACCAGACCGCCGCAGCCTGATACCGGCCGGCCCGGCGGCCGGAAAACCATCCCGCAGAACGCGGGTCGCGGTGGCCCTCAATTCCCCCGCATCGTGGGATTGGAATCCTGATTGGGGGTCAAAGTTGCGACAAAGTGGTTTATTGTGGGTCGAAGTGGTAGACTAGGCTTTCTCGGACAAGGAGAGCGAGTTGCGGCGCCAATGGAAAGCTTCATGGGCACCTTCATGCATTCGCTCGACTCGAAAGGTCGATTGACCGTGCCGAGCCGATTTCGCGAAGGGCTGGCCGATGGGGGCGCGATCACGCGCGGCATCGACACCTGCCTGGAAATCCTGCCGATGGCGGCCTGGGAAGCCAAAGCCGAACGGGTCACCGGCCTGGATGAATTCCGCAGCGAAGGCCGCAACGCCCGCAGGGCGCTGTTTGCCAACGCCGCCCCGCTGGACATCGACCGGCAGGGGCGGGTCTCCATCCCCGCGCCACTGCGCGAAATGGTCGGTATCGCCAAGGAAGTCGCGGTTGTCGGGGCTGGCGAAAAAATCGAAATCTGGTGCGCCGAGAAATGGGACCAGTTGCAAGCCGGACTGCCGGCGACGATCGCCGACACCTTCAGGACGGCATCCGAAACCGGTCCCAGCAACCCATAACGGGTACTCGTGTGGGGCAGAGTGCCTCCCCTCCGCCCCACACATACCGAATTTGCTAGATCCGTGGTTAAGCCAACTTCGCACCGATCCGTGATGGCGCGCGAAGCGCTGGCCCTGCTTGACCCAAAACCGAACCTGGACTACCTCGACGCCACCACCGGCGGCGGAGGGCATTCCGGCGCGATCCTGGACGCAAACTCCCCCGACGGACGACTGCTTGCGATCGACGCCGACGGCGACGCGATCGCGCGCGCCCGGCAGCGGCTCGCCCGGTTCGGGGGCCGCGCGGTGCTGGCGCACGCCAACTTCACCGACGCCCCGTCGATCGCGCGCGACGCCGGGTTCGGCCGGTTCGACGGGATCCTGGCCGACCTGGGCCTTTCCTCGGACCAGCTCGCCGACCCCGAGCGGGGATTCGCGTTCGCCTCGGATGGCCCGCTTGACATGCGCTTCGACCTCCGCCAGGAGCGCACCGCCGCAGATTATGTCAACGATCTGCCGGAAAAGGACCTCGCCGACCTGATATACCGCTACGGCGACGAGCGCGACAGCCGGCGAATCGCCCGCGCAATCTGCCGGGCCCGATCGGATAGCCCCATCACCCGCACCGGCGAGCTGGCCGCGGCCGTGCTGGGGGCGCGCCGGCGGCAGCGCCGCGGCATTCATCCCGCCACGCGCACCTTCCAGGCGCTGCGGATCGCGGTGAACCGCGAACTCGAGAGTCTGGAACAGCTCTTGGCAGACGTGTCCAGCATCGGCGGGCGCGGCGCGCGGGTTGTCGTGATTTCGTTCCACAGCGCCGAGGACAGGCTGGTCAAGCTCGCCTTTCGGGCCGGCCAGACCGATGGCCGGCTCACCATCCGGACCCCCAAGCCGCTGCGGCCGCAGGCCGACGAAGTGGCCGCCAACCGGCGTGCCCGCAGCGCCCGACTCCGCTGTGCGGTTCTGAATTGAACGCCCGCGGCTTGGACGCGATCGGGCTCGGCGCCGACCGCCCCTCAGCGCCCGGAGGCGTTTCCGGGCTGTGGGCCCGGTTCCGGGCCGCCGGAACTTTTCCGCGCCCCGGCGTGGTCGTTCTCACGCTGGTGGTGGCGGCTTTCCTGCTGGCCATGCTGCTGGTGCTGCAGCTGCAGCTGCAGGCCGCCCGGATCGCCACCGTAAACGAGCTCGAGCGCGAGCTCGCCCAGCTGCAGCGGGTGCGTTCCGCGCTGCTGGTCGAAGCCGCCACCGAGTCGGACCTGCCGCAGATCCAGCGGCGGGCCAGCGAACTGGGCATGCATCAGGCCGAGTCCGCGGCCGCAGCCCGGCCGCTGCCGCGCGGCAGCCACTGGATCGGCCCTCCGCCTGGCTGGTCCGACCCGGCTCCACCCGAGCTTCCCCACTGGCGGGAACGTTTCTGGCACGCCCTGATGCGGTGGACCGGCCGCGGCCCCGCCGCTCCCTGAACCATGCTCCCACCGCCCCCCGCCGAAGATCGCCCGCGGCTCGGCCGCCGGCTGCTGCTGCTGGGCGGTGCAAATCTCGCCCTGGCCGGGGCCGTCACGCATGCGCTGCTGCGGATCCAGGTCCGCGAGCAGAGCACGCATGCCGCCGACGCCGCGCTGCAGTTGCGGGCCGACAGCCTCCTGGACCCGCGCCGCGGAGACATCATCGACGCCCGGGCAAAGCCCATGGCGGTGACCCGCATCGTGGACCGGTTGATCATTTCGCCGGGGGTGCTGTCGGATGCGGGCCTTGCGGCCCTGCTCGAATTCGTCGCCCGACACACCGGAATCGAGCTGCATGAACTAAGGCATCGCATCCGCGAGCGCGGCTCCCAGTACACCGTTCTGGCCGAGGATCTGGATCCGGTGCTTACCGCGCCGATCCAGAAGGCGATCCGTTCCGGCCAGGCCGGCGGCCTGCAAATCGAGAGCCGGCAAAACCGGCGTTACCCGTCAGGGCCGCTGGCCGCGCACCTTTTGGGGTTTACCGACGCCAGCAACTCCGGGCGGTCCGGGGTCGAGTCCTATTACGACCTGCAACTGCGCGGTCGGCCCGGACGCGTTATCGCCGACCGCGACCCGCTGGGGCGATCGATTCCGGTGGGGCGCGAGATCGTCACCGCCGCCGAGCCGGGGTCCAGCGTCCGGCTCACCCTGGACCGCCGGGTCCAGCTCAGGGTCGAGGAAATCCTGCAGAGAGCGCTTGTCAAGTACGGGTCCGCACACGGCACGATCCTGGTAATCGACCCGCGCGACGGGGCGGTCCTGGCCATGGCCAGCCAACCGACGTTCGATCCCGACCGAATGCACGAGTACGCCGAGATCGGACCCCAGTTCCTCAACCCGGCCGTGCAGCTGGTCTGGGAGCCCGGGTCCACGTTCAAGCTGATCACGATGGCGGCCGGACTCGATTCCGGGACGATCAGCTCGACATCGACGCACAGCTTTCCCGGGCGGATCGAATACGGCGGCCTGTCGATCTCCAACTGGGACCAGAAAACCTATCCGAACCAGGACATGACCGGCGTGCTGCGCCATTCTTCAAACACCGGCGCGGTCTGGATCGCCGACCGGATGGGCCCGGAGAAGTTCTACCGCTACCTGCGCGCCTTCGGAATCGGCGAACCGACCGGAGTCGATCTGGCCGGTGAAATCGGCGGGATCGTCCGCTACTACCGCGATCCCGGCTGGTACCCCGGCGACCTGGCCGCCAATTCCTTCGGGCAGGGCCTGGCAATCACCCCCCTGCAGGCCGCGATGTGCTACGCCGCGATCGCCAACGGCGGACTGCTGCTGCGCCCCCGCACGGTCGCGGCGCTGATCGATCCCGCGGGTCGGGTCACCCCCAATCCGCCGGCGGTGCGAAGGCGTGCGATCACGGCGGGCACGGCCGGGCGATTGGTGGCCATGATGCGCGACGCCGAACGTTCGATCCCCAACAACCCGGCGCTCAGCCCGCGGTTTGACACCGCCGGCAAGACCGCCACAACCGAAGTGCCGATCAGCTCGGGGTATTCGGAGGATTCGTCGATACCCAGCTACACCGGATTCGGGCCCACCCGCGACCCGCGCGTTCTGGTCCTGGTCAAGATCGACGCTCCCGCCAACGGGCGATGGGCCCACGAAGTCGCATCGCCGGTATTCCGCGAGGTCGTCGAGGCCATCTTCCCGCTGCTGGGCATTCCGGCCAGCCAGGACTGAATACATGGACGCCCCGCTACGACGCCTGCGCGCCCTTTCCTGGGAAGACCTGGCCTGGCCGGCAAACGATTCCTACCTGCTGGCGCTGGTGGTGATTGTCCCGCTGCTGGGCGCGGTGATGATAGTCAGCGCCAACATGCCGTTCGCGGGCGGCGAAGGCCTGCTTTCCGGACCGGTGCTAAAGCAGCTGGCGATCCTCCTGGCGGGACTGGTGGTCGCGGTGGCGATCTCCTTCGTCGACTACCACGCCATATGCGCCCGCTGGGCCGAACTCTACACGCTCACGATTCTGGTGCTGGTGGGGGTCCTGGTGTTCGGGTTCGTCTCCGATGCCTATTCGGCGCGCTGGTACGAAATCGGGGGCCTGACCGTCCAGCCGTCCGAGCTGGCCAAGCCGGCGCTGATCGTGAGCCTCAGCGCGCTGGCCTGGCAATTCCGCGACCGCATCGCCTCGCTGCCGGTTTTCGGCAAGGGGGTTCTGGTCAGCGGAATCCCGATTCTGCTGGTGATGCTGCAGCCCGACCTGTCAACCTCGTTCACGCTGGTAATTGCATCGCTGGCGGTGGGGCTTGCGGCCGGCGTGCGACTGCGTTACGTGGTGTTCTCGATTGCAGTCTTTGCATCGATCGCGATCGTCCTGATGCTGGCCCGCGACCTCGACTACCAGATCGCCAGGATTTCAGCGTTTCTCGATCCGGCCAATTCGCAGTCGGCCAACTATCAGATCCAGCAGGCCACCCTGGCCCTGGGATCCGGCGGCCTGACCGGCAAGGGAATCGGAATGGGGACGATCAAGTACCTGTACCTGCCGGTATCCAGTTCGGACTCGATATTTGCCGTCATCGGCGAGGAACTGGGCCTGCTGGGCACCGGCGCGGTGCTGGGCGCCTATCTGCTGCTGCTGGGACGGGGACTGTGGTGCGCCTACCGCGCCCCGGACGTCCTGGGAAGCTGCCTGGCGGCGGGGATCACGACCTCGATCGTCGCCCAGGCCATGATCAACATGCTGGTAATAACCGGGCAGATTCCGGTAACCGGCCTTCCGCTGCCGCTGATCTCGGCCGGCGGGACCTCGCACGTCTTCACCATGGCGATGCTCGGAATGCTCCTCAACGTCGCCCGCAGTTCACGCTGGGCCAACCGCTAGTGCGCCTGCTGGTCTGCGCCGGCGGAAGCTACGGACACATCATGCCGGCGCTGGCCGTGATCGACCAGCTGCGCGGTCTGCGCGAGGACCTGACGGTTCTCCTGCTGGGGTCCCGCCGCGGGCTGGCGCAACGCGAACATCCGGGATTGCGCGTGGAGCGGATCGGCTCGGCGCCGCTTTCCGGGATACACCCCCTGCGGGTGCCATTGAACCTGGCCCGGAACGCTTCCGCGTACCTGTCGGCACTGGCCCTGGTGGGCAAGTTCGATCCCGATGTCGCACTGAGCACCGGCGGCTACCCCTCCGTCGCCGGAGCGCTGGCGGCGCGAACCCTGGGTCGGCCGCTGCTGCTGCTGGCGCTGGACCGGCGCCCGGGGCTGGCGGTCGGACTCCAGGCCCGCATCGCCAATCTGGTCTGCTGCGTGGATTCGGATTCGCGCGAGCGGGTTGCGAGCGATCGCGGAATCGTAAGCGGCCTGCCGCTGAGGGCCCAGTTCGACCGTCCCGACCGCGATGCGGGGCGGCGCCGACTCGGTGTCGGCCCCGGCCAGAGCCTCCTGCTGGCCATCGGCGGCAGCCAGGGAGCGGCGGCGATCAACCGGGCAGTTTCAGAGCAGTTGCCGGACCTGCTCGGGCATTCGCAGCTGGCCCACGTCACGGGATCCCGGCAAATCGAAGCCGCACGCTCCGACCGGGCTCGGCTGGCCGGGGATCTCCGGGTCCGCTATCACCCCTTTGAATTCGTCGACAGTGGATTCGCGGACCTGCTTGCCGCCAGCGACCTGGTGGTGAGCCGGGCCGGAGCCGGGGCGGTGGCCGAAATCGCCGCCACCGGCCGGCCGGCAATCCTGGTTCCGGGGACATTCGCCGGCGGGCACCAGCGCGACAACGCCGAGCCGCTCGTCCGCGCCGGGGCGGCGGTCGTATTGGAAGAGGCCAGCCTGGCCGAGCTGGCCGAGCTGGCCGGCGAATTGATCTGCGACCGGGCCCGGCTTTGCCGGATGTCGGCGGCCGGGCACGGCCTGGGCAGACCGGAGGCGGCCCGCTTTGTGGCCGAGCAGGTTCTCGAGCTGGCGCGGGCGCGCTGATGGACAACCTGCCCGCCGTTGACTGGTCCGGCCGGCCCCGGATCCACATAGTCGGCATCGGCGGCATGGCGATGAGCGGCATCGCCCAGGTGGCCCTCGATCGCGGCGCCACCATCTCCGGATCGGACATGGTCGATTCGGACTACGTTGGCCGCCTGCGAATGCGCGGCGCACGGATTCGAATCGGGCACGCTGCCGAGAGCCTGGGGGCCGCCGAGCTGCTGGTGCACTCGGCCGCGGTCGGACCCGAGAACCCCGAGCTGGCCGAAGCGCGCCGGCGCGGGATCGCAGTGACCGACCGGGCCAGCTTCATCGCTTCGCTGCTCAGGGGAAAAAAGACCCTGGCCGTAGCCGGAACGCACGGGAAGACCACGACCAGCGCGATGGCCAGCTTCGCCCTGGAGCGGCTGGGTCGCAAGCCCACCTATCTGGTCGGGGCCAACATTCCCCAGCTTGGCCGCAACGCCGCCTGGGGCGACGGAGAGTTCGCGGTCGTGGAGGCCGACGAGTATGCGCACGCGTTCCTGTCATACCGGCCGCACGTTGCCGTCATCGGCCACCTCGAGCCCGACCACCTCGACTATTTCGGATCCGAGGAAGCGCTTTACGAGGCTTTCGCCGGATTTGCCCGCAGGGTGGATCCAGACGGGGCGCTGGTGGCCCGCTGCGAGATCGGGGCCGTTGCCCGCGCGGCAGCGGCCGGGGCCGCCGGAATCGTCAGTTTTGGCCGGAGCGGCGATTGGCGGCTGGTGGCCAGCCGACCCCGCCGGGGCGGCCAGCGGATCGAAATAGCGGCCCCCGGGGGCCGGACGTTGAGCGCCTGCCTGTCGGTTCCCGGCCAGCACAACGCCCTCAACGCGCTGGCGGCCGGGGCCGCGCTGGCCCAGCTGGGGGTCGAGCCGGAGGAGTGCTTCGCCGCGCTTGGCCCCTTTCGCGGCAGCGACCGGCGCTTTGTCTGCTCCAGCCCGGCACCCGGGATCCGGCTGGTCGACGACTACGCCCACCACCCGACCGAGATCAAGGCCGCGATCGCGGCCGCCCGCGGGCTGGAACCCGAAGCCGAACGCCTCTGGGTCGTGTTTCAACCGCATCTGCGATCGCGCACGGCCCTGCTTTTCGATTCCTTTGCAGATGCCCTTGCGGGCGCCGACAAGGTCACCGTCTGCCACATTTATTCGCCCCCGGGGCGCGACCGCGAATACGAGGTCGACGCCGCCGCCCTGGCGGCGGCGGTCGGCGGTCAAGCCCACAGCTGCGAGGATTTCGATCAGGCCGGCGACGCGGTCGTGGCCGGCGCGGGCCCGGGCGATGTGATCCTGATGCTCGGCGCCGGCGACATCAACCTGCTTTCGGCCCGCGTGGCGGCGCGGCTGGGGCGGCGGTGAAGGCGCCGACGATGCAGGCCTGGCCGCCCCATCTGCGCGTTTGCGCTGACCGCGAGCTTGCGCCGCACTCCTATTTCGGCATCGGCGGGCCGGCCCAGTTCCTGGCGTTCGCCGACGAGGCCGCCCAGCTGACCGAACTGCTGGACTTGGGGAAGGACCGGGCGCTGCCGGTCACGGTTCTCGGGAACGCTTCGAACGTACTGATCGGCGATGACGGCGTCCGGGGGCTGGTGATCATCAACCGCGCCCGCCGGCTGGGGTTGTGCGACGGAAACCGGATTTCGGCCGAATCAGGCGCCTTGATGGGGCAGCTGGCGCACTTTGCGGCAGACAACGGGATCGGCGGATTCGAATTCGGCCTGGGTATCCCGGGTTCGGTGGGCGGTTCGGTATTCGGCAACGCGGGCTGTTTCGGGTCCGACGTTTCCAACGTGCTGGAACGGGCCCTGGTCTGGCGCGGCGACGGGGTCGGCTGGCAGAGCGGCCGGGAGCTCGATTTCGGATACCGCCGTTCCGCGCTCCAGCGGGAAACCGGACCGGCGGTCGTGGTGGCCGCCCGGCTGCGGGGAACCGTCCGGCCCGAGCCCCAGATCCGCGCCCGGATGGTCCATGTCCAGGAACGGCGCCGACGATCGCAACCGGCCGACCGGAGCGCCGGGTCCATTTTCAAGAATCCAACCGGGGACTTCGCCGGTCGGCTGATCGAATCGGCCGGGCTCAAGGGCGCGCGCAACGGTTCCGCCCAGGTCTCGGATCGACACGCCAATTTCATAGTCAACCGCGGCGATGCCCGCGCCGCCGACGTGGTTACTCTGATGGAACGGATTCGCCGGAGGGTCAACGACGACTGCGGCATCTGGCTGGAGCCTGAAATTCGCCGCATCGGAACCGGATTTGGGGAACGGGCATGATCGCTTTCGTGGCACGCAATCAGGCCCGCTGGCTGGCGCTGGCCGGCGCGCTGGCCCTCGCGGTTCTGACCGCCTGGATGCTGACCGATCCGCAATTTGAGGTCCGCAGCGCGCGGACCGCGTTCATAGGCGCCAGCGCGGGCAGCGTACCGCTCGACCACCAGCCGGTAAAAGACCTGTTTGCTACCCCCAAGAACCTGTTCCTGCTGTCCGGCGCCGACGCCGCCGCCCAGCTGGGTCAACGCCCCGAAATCGCCTGGGCGCAGGTGCGCCCGCGAATCGACGGTTCGGTGGCGGTTTCGGTGCAACCGGCGCTGGCGGTGGCCAACTGGTCCACCGGCGAGGGATTCTTCCTGATCGACCGGCACGGAAACGCGCTGGCGGCCGGGTTCAATCCCGACCTGGAACTGGCGATCTCCAGTCCCGGCGCGGACCCCGAATCCGGTATCGACCCGGCAGTCCTGGAGGCCGGCCACCGGGTCCATGGGACGCTCCCCGCCCTGGACCTCGAACTCGACCACATCCAGCACTCGGCGGCCGGCGGAATGATCGCGCGGACGGCCGGCGGCCCCTTGATCTACCTTGGGACACCGCAGGCGGTCGATGAAAAGCTGTCCGCCCTGATTGAAGTCGTCGGCTACGCCCGCGGCAACAAGCTGCGTCTCCTGCACATCGACCTGCGCCCGCCGCAGCGGCCTACTTTTCGGGCGGTGCCGGACGACTTCGACCCCCGATCGGGACTCGGCTGATGCCCCGCCGCCAACTCGTCGCCGGGCTCGAAATCGGTTCCTTCAAGACGGTTTCCGTAATCGCCCAGCGCTACCGCAACGATCAGACCCACGTCCTGGGGCTGGGCACGGCCCCGAGCGCCGGCGTATTTCGCGGCCAGGTCGTCGACGTGGACGCCGCCGCCGCATCGATCAGCGCCTCGATCGAACACGCCCAGCGCGCCGCGCGTGCGGAAATCGATCGGGTCTGCGTCGGGGTTTCCGGGTCGCATCTTGCCACCACCACCGAGACCGCCGAAGTTCTGCTGCGGGCCAATGAACGCACTTTTCAGCATCGCCATCTCCAGCAGCTGCTGGCGCGCCTGACCCAGGGCGTGCGGCGCGGCGACCGCGAAATCGTTTACGTCTCCCCGCTCGAGTTCATCGTCGACGGCACCGCCCGGGTCAACGATCCGATCGGCCTGGCCGGCCGCCGCCTGGCGCTGAAGGCCGCGGTTGTTACCGGCGTCAGCGGATCGCTGCAGAATCAGGCCAAGGCCCTGCAGCAATGCGGGCTGGAAGTGGATTTCGCACTGCTGCAGCCCTACGCCGCGGCCACCGCCTGCCTCGATCAGGAGCAGATCCAGTCCGGAGTGGCCGTGATCGACATCGGTCACAGCACGACCGACGTGATGGCGTTCCAGGGCGGGGCGTTCAAGCTGATGCATTCGATCCCGATCGCCGGCGAGGCGGTGACGGCCGACATTTCGAAGGGGCTGCACGTCCCGGTCCAGGTGGCCGAGGAACTCAAACTCTCCTACGGACAATTGGCCGGTCCCGACCCCGGCGCGAGCCTGCCGGCCCATTCCTTCCGGTCCCAGATGGTCGACGTGGACGCCTCGCTGCTGCACGAGATCCTGGAGGCACGCTATGAGGACGTGCTGCTCAGGGCCCGTTCGGTGCTTGCCGAAGCCGGCCTGATCCACCACCTGGCGGCCGGCGTCGTGCTGACCGGCGGATCATGCCAGATAACGGGCCTGCCGAACCTGGCCAACCGGGTCTTTGAAAAGCCGGTCGACCGGGGCCTGGCGCCGTACCTGTTCGGGATGAACCAGAGCGCCCACAGCGTCGAATTCACGACCGCCATCGGACTGGCCCTGGCCGCGATCGGACCCGAAGAACACGGCCAATCGCAACTGACCGGGTTCAACGCGCGCGGGAACACCTTCGAGTCGATGCGGCGCTGGATTCGGCAGCTGTTTCAACCCAGCATTTCCTGGTCGAGATAGGAGTCCGGCGGCCCGCGTTTGGCGGCGGCGGGTAAGATATGCGGTATATAAAACCAAGCGTTCGGCATGGTGCTCGCATCAATCTGAAACCGGCTTTTTTCTAAGGCGCGCGCATGGCTGAATCGACTCGTGGTGGCAATATCGTCACCCGCATTTCGGGCAGCGGCGCCGGGTCGCCGGGCGATGGTGTAAACGCTCCGAACCCGGCCGTCTTGAAGGTCGTCGGAGTCGGCGGCGGCGGCGGCAACGCGATCGACCGGATGATCCGCCAGAAGCTCGACGGCCTGGACTTCATATCCATCAACACCGACGCCCAGGCCCTGGTGCGCTCGCTGGCGCCCAAGCGGATCCGCATCGGCGAAAAGGCGACCCGCGGGCTCGGCGCGGGCGGCGATCCGCGGATTGGCGCCAAGGCGGCCGAAGAGAACGCCGACGAGATCGCGGCCTGCCTGCAGGGCGCCGACATGGTCTTTATCACCACCGGCCTGGGTGGCGGGACCGGAACCGGGGCCGCGCCCATCGTCGCCGAAATCGCCTCCAGCATGGGCATCCTGACGGTCGCCGTCGTCACGCGCCCGTTTTCCTTCGAGGGTTCGCACCGCTCCGCGGTGGCCGAGTCCGGCCTGGAGGAATTGCAGCGTCACGTCGACACCTCGATTTCTATCCACAACGACCGCATCCTGGAAATCGCCGACCAGAACCTGCCGATGCTCGAAGCGTTCCGGACCGTCGACGATGTGCTGCGTCAGGCGGTGAAGGGGATCTCCGACCTGGTCACCAAACCGGGCTTGATCAATCTCGACTTCAACGATGTCCGCACGGTGATGACCAAGTCCGGAACCGCGCTGATGGCCATCGGGCACGGCACCGGCGAGAACCGCGCGGTCGCCGCGGTCAAGGAAGCCCTGGCCTCACCGCTGCTGGACGCATCGATTGACGGAGCCAAAGGCGTACTGCTCAACTTCACCGCCGGCTACGATCTGTCTCTGTTCGAGGTAAATGAAGCCGCCAGCATGATCTCCAGCGCCGTCCACGAGGACGCCAACATCATCTTTGGCGCGGTCGTTGAGGAGCAGGCCGACAAGGACATTTTCGTCACCGTGATCGCCACCAGGCTGCAGGGCGAATCGACCGGCAGCCTGCGCGGGTACGGCACCAGCGATTTCGCCGGCGACTCGGACCGGGCTGATCTGCCATCGTTCATCCGGCAGCACCGACGGACGGCGATATAGGCGACTCCGCCGAGATCGAACGGCTTGCCGGCCTCATCGCCGGCAACCTCGGGCGGGTCGAGGAGAGGATCGAGGCCGCCTGCGCGGCCGCCGGCCGCCCCCGCAGCAGCGTAAAGCTCGTCGCGGTCACCAAGACGTTCGGCGAGCCCTACATCCGGGCCGGCCTGCGGGCGGGATTGGGCAGGTTCGGGGAAAACCGCGTCCAGGAGGGGGTGGCCAAGATCCGGCGACTGGACGGACCGGCCCGCTGGCATCTGATCGGTCGCCTGCAGCGCAACAAGGCGCGCGACGCCACCCGTTATTTCGATATCGTCGAGTCGGTCGATTCGCTCCGCCTGGCCAGGGCAATCGATCGCCGCGCCGAAAAGGCCGGCTACGCGGTCCTGGTGCAGGTCAACCTGACCGGCGCCGCAACCCAGGGCGGGGTCGATCCCGGCCAGCTGCCCGAATTGCTCGGTGCGATCACCGCCGAGACCCGGCTGCAGGTGCGCGGCCTGATGACGATTGCCCCGCAGACCGAGCACGAACCGACCCTGCGGTCCACATTCGCCCGACTGCGCGGCTTACGCGAGCGGCTGGCCGCTCAATTCCCCGACGCCCCGCTGCAGGAACTGTCGATGGGAATGACCTCGGACTACCCGCAGGCGATCCTCGAAGGGTCCACGATCGTACGGATCGGCAGGGCAATCTTCGGGCCCCGACCGCAATAAACCCGGCGGCAGACCGCCGCGCGTTGGCGATACTCGACTCGTCGCATTGAGCCGCGGCGGCCCGGGGCCGGCCATGGGCTTGCGAAGGCGGGAACCGCAAAGGCGGGATGATGGACGCACTGTCAAATCTGATCCTGAACCTGGCGATGATCGTCATTCAGACGCTGAGTTTGCTGATCATCGCCCGGGCGCTGCTCTCCTGGTTCATTCAGGATCCCTTCAATCCGCTGATGCGCACCCTCAACGACCTGACCGAGCCGATCCTGGCCCCGATCCGCAATCGGATCGGCGGCGGCATGGGAATCGATCTCTCGCCGCTGATCGCGATCATCGGCCTGCAGATCCTGGGCGTATTTCTAGACTCGCTCCTGCGAAGTTGACGCCTGCGGGTGGCGGGTACCGGCGTTCCCGCGCCGGCGGCCCCCGCGGCAGCGACTAGGACCCAGAACATGGACTACCGGACCCCGCGCGGCACGCAGGACCGCCTGCCCGAGCAACAGGCCTCGTGGGGCTATGTCCTGGGTGCATTCTGGGAGCGCTTCGAGCGGGCCGGTTTCGGACGCCTTGACACGCCCATGTTCGAGGACTCGGACCTGTTCCTGCGCGCGGTCGGAGAAGAATCCGACATCGCCAGCAAGGAGACCTACACCTTCGCCGACAAGTCCGGTGACAACCTCACGCTGCGCCCGGAGGGGACCGCGCCGGTCGTCCGCGCCTACATCCAGCACGGCATGGCGTCGCGGCCGCAGCCGCAGCGGCTGGCTTACTTTGCACCGCTTTTCCGCTACGACCGACCGCAGGCGGGACGGCTGCGTCAACACCACCAGATGGGGGCCGAGATTCTTGGCGAAGGGGACCCGCACGCCGACGTGGAGCTGATTTCGCAGATCTGGTGGCTGCTGACCGCCGACCTGGGGCTGAAGGGACTGTCGCTGCAGCTAAACAGCATCGGGCGCGCCGCCGACCGGGCGCGCTACCTTGACGCCCTGCGGGCGTTCCTGGAACCGCGACAGGCGGAACTGTCTCCCGAAAGCCAGCGTCGGCTGGATACGAATCCGCTGCGAATTCTTGACAGCAAGGACCGGGGCGACCGCCTTATCTGCCAATCGGCGCCGCGCACCGTCGACTTCCTGGGGGCCGAATCGGAGACCCATTTCGAACAAGTGCAAAGCGGGCTCGGAGCCCTGGGGATCAGCGCCGTGCCCAATCCCGCGCTGGTGCGCGGACTGGACTACTACACCGACACCGTGTTCGAGATCTGGCCGGCCGATTCGAGCGGCCAGGCAACCCTGGCCGGGGGCGGACGCTACGATCTGCTGGCGGGACAGCTGGGCGGGTCCGAAACGCCGGGCATGGGGTTTGGTTGCGGCGTCGAGCGGGTGCTGCTGAATCTGGCCGCACAATCCCTTTTGCCCGAAACCAGCACAGGCGTCGACGCCTACCTGGCCCCGTTGAGTCCGGCGGCCCGGCCGGCCGCGCTGGGGGTCGCGCAGCGCCTGCGCCAGGCCGGGTACCGGACCGTTGCCGGCTACGCGGCCGGTTCGCCGCGTTCGCATCTTCGCAAGGCCAACGCGCTCGGGGCGCGCTGGGCCTTGATCCTGGGCGAGGCGGAACTGGCCGGGCATGCCGTAGCGGTGCGCGATCTGGCGGCCGGCCGGCAGGAGACCGTGGCCACCGTCGAGCTGGTCGAACACCTGCGGCGCGGCCCGGGGGACCGGTCCGACGCCCGCCCCGCGGCCGGGGATTGACCGGCGCCGGGCGGGCGGCCCGGAATCGAACGATTCATCAGCCCGCGCCGGCCCCACCCGCTGTACCGGTAGCCGGCCCGCGCGCGATTGGCGCCGAAAAGCGCCGGCCGCGCACGCCTTCCGGCAAAGTCGGTCAAACCATCCGCCCCGCGGGGCCGATCGGCCCCGCGGCAGCGGATCCGGATCAGGCCGCCGGCCTGGTAATCGCACCTTCCGAGGCAGACGAGACCAGGGCCGCGTACTTGGCCATGACCCCGCTGGGGTAGCGGTTGGGAGGCGGCTCATAGGCTTCCAGCCGGGCCGCGATTTCCTGGTCCGGGACCTCCAGGGTAAGGGTGCGGGCATCGACGTCGATGCGGATCCGGTCCCCGTCGCGGACCGCCCCGATCGGGCCGCCCCGGACCGCCTCCGGCGAAACGTGCCCCACCACCAGGCCGTGGGTCGCGCCCGAGAACCGCCCGTCGGTCATCAACGCGACCTTGTCGCCCATTCCCGATCCGACGATCGCCGCCGTCACCTGCAGCATTTCGCGCATGCCGGGGCCGCCCGCCGGACCCTCGTTGCGGATCACGACGAAATCGCCTTCGGCAAGCTGCTGGGCCTGCACGGCGTCGAAGCAATCCTCTTCCGATTCAAATACCCGCGCCCGGCCGCTGAACCGCTTGCGCTCGTGCCCGGCCAGCTTCACCACGCAACCCTCGGGGGCCAGATTGCCGCGCAGGATCGCGATTCCGCCGGTCGGTTTGAATGGGTTCTCCAGGTCGGTGAAGACCTTCTGACCCGGTGTTGCCTGGGCGGCCGCGGCGATTTCAAACATCGACCGTCCGTCCACATTGGGGCAGTCGTGCAGGATTCCCTTGCGGCAGAGCTCCTTGGCGACCACGCCGACCCCGCCGGCGGCGAAGGCATCGGTGGCCACGTACTCGCCGCCCGGCTTGAGGCTGGCCAGCACCGGGGTCTGTTCGGAGATCTCGTCGAAATCCTCCAGCGGGATCTTGATGCCGGCCTCGTTGGCGATCGCCATCAGGTGCAGCACGGCGTTGGTCGATCCGGCGGTGGCGCAGACCCCGGCGATCGCGTTGTGGACCGCCTCGCGGGTGATGAACTCGCGCGGCTGGCGGTTCTCGCGCACCAGCCGCATCGCCATGCGGCCGACCTGCCGGGCGACCTCGATCTTTTCGGCGTGGGTGGCCGGAACGCCGTTGAGGCCGGCCGGCGAGATCCCCAGGAAATCCAGCGCCAGGGACATCGTGTTGGCGGTGAACTGGCCCCCGCAGGCGCCGGCGCCCGGGCAGGCGGCCCCCTCCAGCTCATTTAGCTCGTCGGTCGTCATCTTGCCGGCCGCGTGGGCCCCGACGGCCTCGAAAACGTCCTGGATGTTCACGTCGCGGCCCTGGAAGCGCCCGGGGGCGATGGTGCCCGAATAAAGCACCAGCCCGGGGATGTTCAGGCGCGCCAGCGACATCGCCCCGGCCGGGATCGTCTTGTCGCAACCGACGATGACCACCAGGCCGTCGAACGAGTGACCCAGCGCGGCCAGCTCGATCGAGTCGGTGATGACCTCGCGCGAGGTCAGCGACATCTTCATCCCCTCGGTGCCCATCGAGACCGCATCCGAGACCGCGATGGTGTTCACCTCGACCGGCATCCCGCCGGCCGCGCGGATTCCTTCCTTCACGTGCTGGGCCAGGCGCCGCTGGTTGAAATTGCAGGGCATCGTCTCGATCCACATGTGCGCGACGCCCACCAGCGGCCGGTCCAGATCGGCATCGGTGAAACCGATGCCCTTGAAGAACGAGCGCGCGGCGGCGCGGTTGGGGCCGTCGGTCATGACGGCGCTGCGGCGTTTGGCGGGATCGGACATGGTTGCTGCGGCCTGTCGGGGCTGGGTCGGAAACGACTTCGGTCAAGCTCCGGAAATTCTGGCAAAAGACCTCCGGCCCGGCCCGGCGTCCACAATAGCCTTGAGCTTTTGCCGCCTCCCAGAGACCGCCGCATGACCGCTGTGCTGCCGGACATTAACTACCTGCCCGAGATGCCCGCCGATCCGAACCGCCGCATCGCGATCGCCGGCGCCGGCGCGATCGTAACCGGCGCGCACCTGCCCGCCTACGCCCTGGCCGGGTTCAAGGTGGCCGGGATCTGGAACCGCACCCGGGCGCGGGCCGAGGCGGCCGCCCGGCAGTTCGGGATCGAACGCGTCTACGATGACCTCGACCAGCTCATCGAAGACGACAGCGTCGACATCATCGACATCGCGCTGGTCCCCGACGTGCAGCTTGAGATCGTCCGGGCGGCGGCGGCGGCCGGCAAGCACATCCTGTGCCAGAAGCCGCTCCACGAACAGCTCGAGCCGGCCCGCGCGATGGTCGCCTGCTGCCGGGCGGCCGGCGTGAAGCTGAACGTGAACCAGCAGCTCCGCCACGACGCGCGCATGCGCTCGGTTGCGCTGCTATATGACCAGGGGCTGCTGGGCCAGCCCGTCCGCTGCATCTTCGACACCAACATCAATCTCGACTTCGACTACCCCTGGCTGGCCGAGCAGCGCGAGCTCGAGATCATGTACCACTCGATCCACTATCTGGATACCCTGCGGGCGATCTTCGGCAATCCGCGCCGGGTTTACTGCACGACCGGCCGCCTGCCCGAACAGGAGCGCGAGGCCGAGACCCGCTCGACCACGGTCCTGGATTTCCCGGGCGGCCACACCGCCCTGATCTCCACCTCGACCAACAACCGCCACGACGTCGAATACGCCTGCTTCCGGTTCGAAGGCACCGGCGGCACGGTCGTGGGTAACAACCACCTCTTCTCCGGCAACGCGGCCGGCGATCCAACCCGGCTGACGGTGCGGAGCGATGCGATCGACCCGAAGGTCGAATTCACCGTCCGGGTGCCCGAACTGCGGGTTCCGCACTCTTTCGTTGGCCCGATGGCTTCACTGATGCGGGCGATCGAAGAGGACTGCGAACCGGATCCGGGCGGGTCCGACAACCTGGACACGATCGCCCTGGTACGGGCCTGCTACCGCTCCGCCGAAATCGGCCAGGCGCTGGAATTCGAACCCGCCGGCGAGGCCTGAGGGCCCGGGGAAGCCGCCCGGCAGCGTGCCATAATCGGCAAATCCCCAGCCCTTACGCGCCACCAGCGGCTGATCCGAGGGAGCACCCCATGTCCGCCAGCGACCAAGCACCTGCAATTACCGCCTGGATGAAGCCCTCCTGCGGCTGGAGCAACGGCGTTCGCGCGGTCCTGGCCAAGTACGGTCTCCCGTACGAGGACAAGGACATCATCAACATCCCCGACAACTACATCGAGATGGTGATGAAGACCGGCCAGCGATTCCAGCCCAGCCTCGAAATCGACGGTGAGATCGTTGCCGACGTTTCGGGCGAGGAGCTCGAACAGTACCTGATCGCGCGCGGGCTGGTGGCCGCCTCCGGTGACGACGCCGGTGTCCCGCTCGATGCCCCCTGCACCGACGAAGAGCACGCCGCGATGGCGGCTCGCATGGCGCCGCCGACCAACTCGGGCCTGACTCTGCGCGACATCTCCGACTGAATCCGCCGGAGGTGACCGACATGCGGTTCGCCTCGGCGCTGGCTGCCGATCAGGCGGCATCAGAATCGATTCCGGCGCTGGTCGACTCGGTCGCCGGCGAGATCCCGCACAACCCGGATCTGGCGCTGCTGTTTACCGCCCCCACCAGCGGGGCCGAGGCCGAAGCCCAGATAGCGGCGCTGGAGAGCACCCTGGCCCCCGCCCATTCGATCGCCTGCTCGGCCGAATGGGTAATCGGCAACGAGCGCGAAGTCGAAGAGCGCCCGGCGGCCACGCTGCTGGCCGGCTGGGGCGAAGGAATGGAATGTTCGGCATTCGAACTCGGTGACGCCGACTGGAAGCAGATCTTCGGCGCCCCGGAGGGTCTGCGCGACCACCTGGAGATTGAATTCGAACCCAAGTTGTTCGTGCTGCTGGCCGAACCGTTCACGGCTCCGCTCCGGCACCTTCTGCCGGCATTCGACAGCGCATTCCCGGCCACGCCGGTCGTCGGCGGGGTGGCCAGCGGCGGCATGTCGCCGGGGATGACGCGGCTGTCGGCCAACGGGCGGATCCGCGACGAAGGGGTCGTGGGGCTGGCCCTGGGCGGGGCGGTCGAGCCCGAAATCATCCTCTCGCAGGGTTGCCGGCCGATCGGCAACGAATTTGAGGTGACCGGCGCCGAACGCAGCCAGATCACCGAGCTGGATGGCCGCAAACCGACGCTGGCGTTCCGCGACCTTTACCACGAACTCGATTCGGAACTGCAGTCCTACATCCGCAGCGGCGGGCTGCTCATCGGGATCGCCGTCGATGACAGCGATGATCCGCCCGGTCCGTCCGATTACCTGATCCGCAACGTCTCCGGGGTCAATCCCGAAACCGGCGCGATCGGGGTGATGGACCTGGTCCGCAGCGGCCAGGTGGTCCGCTTCCACGTCCGCACCCCGGCGGCGGCGGCCGACGACCTCGAACTGCTGCTATCGCCCCAGGCGTTCGCATCCGCCCCGGCGGCGGCCCTGCTTTTTACATGTAACGCGCGCGGCACCCGGCTTTACGCCGAACCCAACCGCGATGTCGGCATCGTCGGCCGCGCGATCGGACGCCAGGTCCCGGTGGCCGGATTCTTCGCCAACGGCGAACTGGGTCCGGTCGGGTCCTCCAATTACCTGCATTCCTATTCGGCCAGCATCTGCCTGCTGCGGCCGGCCGACGAACGGGGGGACTGGCCGGCTTGAGCACCGGTCGGCCCGCCGCCGCAGCCTAGAAGTCGATCCAGGTGCCGTCGGGCAGCTGCAATTCGTCGGTGGGGGCCGGTCGGTGCCGCCGCCTGCGCTCCAGCGCCCGCGCCCGCTCAAGGTCCAGGGTGATCCCCAGGCCAGGCTTCTGGGGTGGATAAAGGAAACCTCGGCGGGGTTCGGGGATACCGTCAAAGAGCTCGTGGAATTGCTCCGGAAACGGCCAGATGACCTCCTGGATCAGGAAGTTGTGGCAGGCCAGGTCAAGGTGCAGGCTGGCCATGGTGTTGACCGGCGACTGGGGATTGTGCGGCGCCAGGCTGATCAGATGGGCGTCGGCGTAGTCGGCGATTTTCTTGACCTCGGTGATCCCGTGCGCGTGCACGATGTCGGGCTGGATTATGTCCACCCATTCGTTTTCGATCAGGGGCTGGAACTGCCAGCGCGAGTAAAGCCGCTCGCCGGTGGCCAGCGGGGTCGGACAGCGCTGCCGCAACAGGCGGAAACTCTCGACCGCCTCGAAGCGGGTCGGCTCCTCCAGAAAAAGAATGTCGAAATCCTTGACGCGTTCGGCGAACGCGACCACCTCGGCCGGACGCAGTCGCCCATGGGTTTCCAGCAACAGGTCGAATTCGGGTCCGACGAAATCCCGGGCGGCGGCGACAACGGCGGCCCCACGCCGGATCGCGGAACGCGGTTCGAACCGTTCCCGACGCGGTTCCGGTCCCGGCTCGGAAGGCGTGGCCATGAACTTGACCGCGGTCCAGCCTTCATCCAGCAGCGGCCCGAGTGCATCGGGAACCGATTCGGGGGTCGGCATCTGGGCGTGGTTGTAGAGGCGCACGCTTTCGCGCAGCGGGCCGCCCAGGAGCCGGTAGATCGGAACTCCCAGGGCCTGCCCCCGGATATCCCATAGGGCCACGTCGATTGCACCCATGGCCGAGGCCGTCACCGCCCCGCCGCGACGCCGGTCGCCCAGGTACAGCCGCCACCAGATGTCCTCCGAGGCCAGCGGGTCCATGCCGCGGATAACCTCACCCATCTCCTCCAGGCAGGCCCGCACGCTCTGGCTGCGCCCCATCAGGGTCGCCTCGCCCAGGCCGGTGATGCCGGCGTCGGTGCGCACCAGCGCCCACACGAAGGAGCGCCCCGGGCGCCGGTAGGTACAAACTTCGACGGCGCTGATCTGCATGGATTGACACTCCGGGCGAACTGGCCAGACATCTGCGCGGCGCGAGGGGCGAACGCGACCGGCCCAAAATAGCGTACCGGGTCGGCGGTTAGATTCCCGCGACCCCGCAACCCGTCTCCAATGTACGGAACGGCCGATGGCTAACGCGCAACGCCCCAACATCCTCTTCCTGACGACCGACCAGCAGCGGTTCGACTGCCTCGGGGTCAATTCGGACGGATACGTGCAGACGCCAAACATTGACCGCCTGGCCGCCGAGGGCGTCAACCTGACCGGGGCCTTCGTGAACAACCCGGTCTGCATGCCCTCGCGGGCCACCCTGCTGACCGGTCGCTACCCGCGCAACCACGGGGTCACCTCGAACGGGTTCACGCTGCCCCAGGACGAGGTCTCGATCGCCGAGCTCCTCTCGAGAGCCGGCTACCGGACCGGCAACCTGGGCAAGCTGCATTTCCTGCCCCATTCCAACCGCGACTACGATCGCGCCCATCCCGCCTATGGATTCGACGTCCACGTGAACGCCGACGAGCCGGGCTGCTATCCGGACGACTACATCCGCTGGATCCGGCGGGTGGCGCCGGGCATGGAGGAAAAAGTCGGCGTGCCGCACCCGATCACCGGCGACCGCAGCATCCTGTACTGGGACTTCGATGCTCCCGAGGAGCTTTCCTACAGCGCCTGGGTGGCCGACCAGACGATCGACTTCATCGATTCGGCCGGGCAAACTCCGTGGTTTGCCATCGCCGGCTTCTACCTGCCGCACTCCCCGTGCAATCCGCTTCCCAAATACCTCGACCTCTACCCGCGCGAGAGCGTGCCGCCGCCCGACGTTATCCCCGGCGAACTGGACGACAAGCCGAGCACGGTGCGCCGGATCGCCGAGGCCGTCTTGCCCGATGACGAGGAAACGGTCATGCAATTTAGGCGCTATTACTACGCCAGCTGCAGCATGGTCGACCACCATTGCGGGCGCATCGTCGAGCACCTCCGGCAAAGCGGCCAACTCGACAACACCATCGTGGTTTTCTACTCCGACCACGGCGACGCCTGCGGCGACAACTTCACGATGGCCAAGCACGAGGCCCACTACGACTCCTGCCTCAGGGTCCCGATGGTGTGGCGCTGGCCGGAGAAGATCCCGGCCGGCAGCAGTTTCGAGGGGTTCTTCGAAGGGGTGGACCTGGTCCCGACCCTGCTCGGGGCGCTCGACCTGCAGATTCCCGGCCGCGTGGACGGCAGCTCCCTGTGGGCGCAGCTGTCGGGCAACGGCGGCGGCGGCAAGGAATCGGTCCTGGTCGAGTACTTCAATCCCGGCAACGAACAGGTCCAGACCGAGGTCTCGCGCCACACCCGCTACTACCAGGGCGGGTCGTCGGTGCTGACCCTGATCAACTCCGATTACAAATACTGGATCAACGACGCGGGCGAAGAGATCCTCTACGACCGGGTCGAGGATCCGGGCGAACACGTGAATCTGGCCTGCTCGGCCGAGCACGCCGCCGAGTTGGCGCAGATGCGCAAGGCGCTGCTGCAGAAACTGGCCACGACCTACGATCACCGCCACCGCAAGCTGGCCCTTTACTAGGGACGGGCGCTGCGCGCAGAGGGGGCGGCGCGGATTGCCGCCGGGCGCCTCCTAAGGGTCGCGGGCGCACCGGAAGCCGAGATTGCCGGCGCCGGTGTCGGGGGTGTTGCGGTTGCGGGCCGCCACCCGGTAGCGGTTGCAGTAGGAATCGTGGCACAGGTAGGACCCGCCGCGCATTACGCGGGCCGAACCTTCGCCCGGGCCGCGCGGATTGAGCGGTGAGGCGCTCAGGTGGTGGTTGGGACTGAACCAGTCCTGGCACCACTCCCAGACGTTGCCGGCCGCGCCATAGAGCCCGTAGCCGTTCGGTTCGAACGACCTGACCGGGCAGGTCCCCAGATAACCGTCGTCGCGGGTATTCAGGTCCGGGAACTTGCCCTGCCAGATGTTGGCCATGTGCTTGCCGTCAGGGGTCAGGTCATCGCCCCAGGGATAGACCGCCTGGACCAGACCGCCGCGCGCGGCAAATTCCCATTCGGCCTCGGTCGGCAGGCGTTTGCCGGCCCAGCGGCAGTATTCTGCGGCGTCGTTCCAGGACACCTGCACGACCGGATGGTCGGGACGCTTGCGCACGTTGGATCCGGGACCTTCGGGGTGGCGCCAGCTGGCTCCGTTGATCGCCAGCCACCAGGGGACCTCGTTGACCCGTTGCGGGTTCCCGCGCAGCAGCCTGCCCGGCACCAGCAGCTGAAAGACAAACGACCAGCCGAATCTCTCCGACTCGGTCTTGTAGCCGGTCGCGCGAACGAAACGGCCGAACTCGCGGTTGGTCACCGCGGTCGAATCAATCAGAAACGGGTCGACCGTTACCTCGCGGATCGGTCCTTCCCCGTCGTCGGGGAACCCGTCGCTGCTCTCGGTGCCCATCAGGAAGGTGCCGCCGTCCAGGAGCAGCATGCCGTCGGGGGTGGGGCCGGCGGACTCGGAGCTGTCCGGCGGGGCCCCGTTCGCCTGGACTCCCGAACGCGGGGGCGGGCAGCAGTCCGGCGTCAATCCAGGCCGCCGTTCAAGCCAGAAACTCGGCGATGCGGTCAAGTCCGCGGGCGATGGTTTCCATGTCGGTGGCAAAGCTCAGTCGCACGGTCGCGTCCATCCCGAAAGCTTCGCCCGGCACCACCGCCACGCGCCCTTCCTCGAGCAGTTTCTGGGCAAATTCAACCGAGCCGGAAACCCCCAGCCGCGCAAAGTTCGCCGAGACGTCGGGCAGGACGTAAAAGGCGCCCTGGGGGCGCGGGCAGGACACGCCCGGCATGGAGTTGAGTCGTTCGAAGCAGTACTGGCCGCGGCGGGCGAATTCCTCGCGCCGCTCGGCCACTATCGCCTGGTCGCCGGAAAGGGCGGCCGCGTAGCCGAACTGGGTGAAGTTGCAGGCCCCGGACGTGGTCTGGGTCTGGATCTTGGACATCGCCCCGATGATCTCTTTCGGGCCGGCCGCAAATCCCAGTCGCCAGCCGGTCATGGCGTAGGTCTTGCTGGAAGCATTGAACGTGACCGTCCGCGCGTAGGCGTCGTCGGACAGGCTGGCGAAGTTGGCAAAGCCGGCCCCGCCGAAAACCAGCTGGTCATAGATTTCATCGGCCAGGACGGTCACCTCGGTGCCGGCCAGGACTTCGGCGATCGCGGCGGCTTCGGCGGGCGAATAGACGAACCCGCCCGGGTTGGACGGGGAGTTGAATACCAATGCCCGGGTCCGGTCGGAAACCGCGCCGGCGATCTGATCAGGGGTCAATTTGTAGTCGTTTTGCGGGCTCCCTTCCACGATGACCGGCACGCCATCACAGAGCGCAACCTGCTCCGGAAACGAAACCCAGTAAGGCGCCGGCACGATCACCTCGTCACCCGGGTCCAGGATCGCCGCAAAGGCCAGAAACAGCGCTTCCTTGCCGCCGCAGGTGACGATCAGCTGGTCGGGCCGGTACCGCAGCCCGGCGTCGCGCGCAAGGGCGTCGACGATCGCGGTCTTGAGCGGAACGATCCCCGAAGCCGGGGCCGCATAACCGGTCTGGCCGCCTTCGAGCGCATCGATCGCGGCCCGCTTGACGTGATCCGGCGTGTCGAAATCGGGTTCGCCGGCGCCGAAGCTGACCACGTCGACGCCTTCACGGCGCAACTGGGCGGCGCGACCGGTGACGGCCATGGTGGCCGACTCGGCCATGCGCTGGGCGCGCTGGGAGATTTGCATGGTCGGGGCACTGCCAGGGGGGCGTCGTACGGATTTGTGGATGGCCAAGCCAAGCCGATCGATTCTGAACTACTGAAAGGTGAGGCGATCCGGCAAGCGGGTAAATTGATTGGGCAATGTCAAGTCGGTGGTGGGTCCCCGTCCGGATCCAGAATCACGAGATTCAACAAGGGGGCAAGTCAGGACATGGGAAACCTTGAATCAAAAGTCGCGGTGGTCTCCGGCGCGGGACGCGGCATCGGCCGTTCGATCGCGATCGCGCTGGCCGGCGCCGGCGCCGATGTCGTGGGGTGTTCGCGCACGACCGGCGAACTCGAAAGCCTGGCCGGTGAAATCAATCAGCTGGGGCGTCGCTGCGCCACCGCCCGGGTCGACGTTGCCGATTGGGAAAACGTCAAGCGCTTCGCCGAGACCGTGGTCGGGGAATTCGGGCGCTGCGACATCCTGGTCAACAACGCCGGCGGGACGTTCGCCGAGGGAGAGCTGGCCGAAAGCGACCCGGCGCTATGGACCAAGACCGTCGACATCAATCTGTACGGCACCTACTACCTGACCCGGGCCCTGCTGGCCGACATACCCAGCGGGGGCAAGATCATCAACATCGCCTCCGGCATGGGTCTGGCGGCGTTGCCCGGCAACAGCTCCTACGCGGCCGCCAAGGCGGCCGTGCACATGCTCACCCAGGTCCTTTCGCAGGAAGTCTGGGAACGCGGGATCGACGTGAACGACGTCATCCCCGGGCTGGTGGCGACCACCAACGTGACCTGGGCCCGCGACCGGTCATCGGTCGAGACGGTGCTGGCCGAATTTGCGGACCGGCCGGTCCCGTTCGCAGCCTCCGAACGTGTCAAGCACCCCGACGAAGTCGGCGATCTGGTCGCCTGGATGGCCGGGCTGGCCCCCGGCGGTCCCACCGGCCAGTCCTTCTCGCTGGCGCGCCGACCGTTCTAGGCCGGGGCCCGACCGCTATGGTCTAAGAGAGGCCCCGCGTACACGCCGCTGATACGGCGCGATTGTGAGTGCCGCATGGTTTTTGGGTCATTGAAATAATTGGGGTTGAAATAATTGGCACATAATCTCTGCCCGCGCTGGAATTGGATGGACCGTGATTGACACCGCCCGCGAGGGTCCAATACTGATCGCCGGACTCTCCGGCCGTATCGACGGGACCAACGCCCGACAAGTACAGACCGAACTGGAATCGGCGCTCGGCGACGATGACCGCCAACTGCTGTTGGATTTTGCGGACCTGTCCTACATCTCCAGCGCCGGGCTTCGGGTCGTTCTGCTGGTGGCCCGCCAGCTCGACCAGAAGGGCGGCCAGCTGGCAGTCTGCAGTCTGAGCGAGTCGATTTCCGAAATATTCAAGATCTCCGGATTCGACAAGATCATCAACGTCCACTCCGACCGGCCCGCCGCTCTCGCCGACCTGCAGGGCTAGGGCCGAGCCCAAGTAGTCACCGCCAAAGACTCCTCCGGTGCCCCCGGACAGACCTAGCCGCCGGTCTCGGGACCGCTACGAAGGCCCGACCCGGAAGATCCTGGTCGTCGATGACGAGCCGGACCTGGAGCCGCTGATTCGACAGCGCATGCGGCGCCAGATCAGGTCCGGCCAGTATGCGTTCCAGTTCGCCGGCAACGGCGTCGAAGCCGTCGCCCTGCTCGAGCAGGACAAGGAGATCGAACTCGTCCTCTCGGATATCAACATGCCCCGGATGGACGGATTGACGCTCCTGCAGCAGATACCGCAGATCACCGACGACATCCGGTCGGTCATCATCTCCGCCTACGGTGACATGGAGAACATCCGGACGGCCATGAACCGGGGCGCGTTCGATTTCGTCACCAAGCCGGTCGATTTCAAGGACCTGGGCATAACCATAGAGCGCGCGCTCAAGAACCTGGCCGATTGGCGCAAGGCGCTGGAGGCCCGCGACCAGCTCGTTTCCCTCAGGCGCGAGCTGGACATTGCGCGGCGGCTGCAGGAATCGATCCTGCCCAAGTCGTTCCCCAAGACCGACGATTTCGAGATTTCCGGGTTCATGCAAGCCGCCCGCGACGTGGGCGGAGACTTCTACGACTTCCTGGAACTGCCCAACGGCAACCTCGGACTGGTGATCGCCGACGTGTCCGACAAAGGCGTTTCGGCGGCGATGTTCATGATGTCCGCCCGCACCACCATCAAGGGCGCCGCCCTCGACGGTTGCGACCCGGCCGAGGTCCTGACCCGGGCCAACGACATGCTCAGCGCCGATAACCCCAACATGATGTTCGTGACGGCCTTCTACGCCGAGTTCGACCCCGCCGCGGGGACCCTGACGTACGCGAACGGGGGTCACGACCTTCCGGTGATGGTCGACCGGGACGGCGCGCGCACGATTCCCTCGACCGGCGGCGTGGCCCTGGGGGTAATGCCGGGCATGCAGTACTCGTCCGAATCGATCCAGATGCAGACCGGCGATTCTTTCGTCGCCTACACCGACGGCGTCACCGATGCGATGAATCCCCGCGAGGAACAGTTCGGCCTGGGTCGGCTGATGGAGCTGTTTGCCGACAAGCCGCCCACCCACGCCGGGGCGACCGTAAACGACGTGGTTGCGGCGGTCAAGAGTTTCGCCGCCGAGCAGGACCAGTTCGACGACATTACCTGCCTGGTGCTGCAGCGACTGGCCCCGGGAATACGGCTTTGAAGCGCGAGCTCTCACTGTCCCCGGAATTGGACTCGGTCGGCACGCTCGCCGAAAACCGTGGCCGAAGTGTCGGCCGCCGATGATTGGACTCCGGATCTTGAGTACAAGGTCGCGTTGGCGGTCGAGGAAATCGGCATGAACATCGTCTCCTATGCCGGCCTCTCCGAAGACCAGCCGATCAGGGTGTCGATCCACTCGACCCCGGAATCGGTGACGGTGGTGTTTTCCGATGCCGGGCCGGCGTTCAATCCCTTCGAGGACGCGCCGACCCCGGACCTGGATGCGTCGGTCGCCGACCGCCGGATCGGCGGTCTTGGAATCCACCTGGTGGAGACCCTGATGGAAGCGGTTTCCTACAACCGCGGGGGCGGCCGAAACAACCTGACCATGGTTGCCAATCGGGCAAAGTGATCGCGCTGCTGACCCGCCGGCCGGCCCTTGCCGCGGTGGCGGGATTGGTGATTCTGGCGGTAGCGGCGCTGGTCTGGATAGCGCTTACCCGCGAAGACGCCCCCGAGGCGGACGACCAACGCCCAGTGGTCAGAGTTGCGTCGGAGACTTCCGAAGTCGGGCCGGATCCGGGGATCTTTCCTGACCGGATAGTCTTCGGGCAGACCGCCGCATTCAGCGGGCCGGCGCAGGGGCTTGGCATCGAAATGCGCCGCGGGATCGAGTCCGCGTTCGCCGAAGCCAATCGGGTCGGCGGGGTCGACGGCCGGCTGCTCGAATTGGTGACCCTGGACGATGCCTACGAACCGGAAGCGGCAATCACCAACGCCCAGCAGCTGATCGACGTCCACGAAGTCTTTGCCCTGATCGGATCGGTGGGGACTCCGACCTCGAGATCGACGGTCCCGGTAGCCGGCGAGGCCGGGCGTACCGTTCATCGCCCCTTTCACCGGGGCGGCGTTCCTGCGCGACCCCAATCTTGAACATGTGATCAATCTGCGGGCTTCCTACGCCCAGGAAACCGAGCGTATGGTGGGCCTGTTCGTGGATCAACGGGGCCTCGACCGGATCGGAGTCCTCTACCAGGACGATTCCTTCGGGCGGACCGGATACAACGGCGCCCGCGACGCCCTGGAGCGACGCGGACTGGAGCCGGTCGGAGTGGGGCTGTATCCGCGCAACACGACCGCCATCAAGACGGCCCTGCTGGACCTTTCCGCCGCCGAACCCGAAGCCATCATCCTCATCGGCGCCTACGAGCCGGTCGGAACCCTGATCAGCCTGGCCAAGTCGATCGGCCTGGAGTCTGAATTCATCGCCATTTCATTCGTCGGATCGAATTCACTGGCCCGGCAGCTGGGGCCCGACGGCGAGGGCGTAAAAGTCACCCAGGTCGTTCCGCTGCCTACCGACCGGTCGGTGCCGATCGTTGTCGAATACCTGGACGCGCTGGTTTCCCACGACGTCTCCAGCCAACCCGGATTCGTCTCGCTGGAGGGCTACATTGCCGGGCGCCTGGCGATCGCCGGGCTGGCCGCCTGTGGTCAGGACCTGAGCCGCGACTGCTTCGTCAACGGCCTAAAGTCGCTTCAAGAGCACGAGTTGGGCGGATTCTTGATTTCGTTTGGCCCGGAAGACAACCAGGGTTCGGACAGCGTATTCCTGACCGAAATTGGACCCGATGGCCGGTTCCGGCCGGTCATGCCGCCCGATTCCGTCGCCGAGCCGACGTAAGGGCTGCCATGGCGATGACCGGAATCAACTGGGGCGAGGCCGCGCAAAGGGCCATCCGCCGCGACTGGGATTGGCTGTTGGCCAATCTCCCGGTGCTGCCGCGCCGTATTTCGACGCAGATGTATCTGGGGATCGGCGGAGCCCTGATGATGACGCTGTTGGCCGGTTCGGTGGCCTGGATTTCTTTCGAGGTCGTCGGGCGATTCCAAACCCGGATCACCGAGAACGCGGTTCCCGAATTGACGGCCGCTTTCGATCTGGCCCGATCGTCGGGAAACCTTGTGGCGGTGGGCCCCCGCCTGACGGCGGCTGATTCGGAAGGGCAATTCACGCTGGCGGCCTTTGAGGCCGCGGCCGTCCGCGCCGAGCTTGACGCAGCCCTGGCGGGATTTGGCGGCCAGGGTGAAGACGTGGCCAGGATCCGCGAGCTGAGCGCCGAGATTTCCGAAGACATCGCCCGGCTGGAATCCGATCAACGCCAGATCCTGGAGCTCAACAGCAGGGCTGCCCTGATAAGCGGTCAGATCGCCGTGCTGCGCGACGAATTGGCCGGGATGCTGGGGCCGGCGATCGACGATCAACTCTTTTTCCTGGCGACCGGGATCCGCGACGATCCGGCCCTGTCGGCCGGGCCCGACGCCCAGATCGGCGAACACGTGACCGCGGAGGAACTGAACGTGTACCGCCGCCTGACCGATCTGCAGGCCGACTCAAACATCGCAGTCCAGGTCCTGGCGTCGGCGTTCATTCTCGACCAGGCGGCGGCGGTGGAGCCGTTGCGGGAGAGATTCGAGGCCGCCGCCGAGCGCATTCAGCTGGGTCTTGCCGGACTGGCCGGCCATCCGATCCAGGGTTTGCTTGCGCCCGTGTTCAGTCAGCTGCAGGGGCTGGCCCTGGCGGAATCCGGCGGATTCGACACCGTTGAGAACACGCTGCGCCTGACCCAGCAGCAAGACGAAACGATGGTCCGCAGCCAGACCAATGCCGGCCTGCTGGGGCTCCACGTCGACTATCTCGTGCGCGCCGCATCCGGCGATGCGGCCAGCGCCAGCGCCGACGCATCGAACTCGATCCAGACCGGCCGATTGCTGCTGCTTGCGATTACCGCCCTGGCGGTGGCCGGCGGTGTGTTCATCGCCTGGCTTTACGTCGGCCGCGTCATAACCGCCCGCATCGACCAGCTGGCGGTCTGGATGCGGCGACTGGCCAACGGCGACCTGGAGGCGCGCGAAGTCGTGGCCGGGAATGATGAGATCGCCGAGCTCGGCGAGGCGCTGGAGGTTTTTCGTCGCCACGCCCTGGAGGTACAGCGCCTGAACCTGGTCGAGGAGCTGGCCCAGCAGCTACAGGAGAACAATGAAGAACTGGCCGCCGCGGTGGCCCAACTGCAGCGCGCCCAGGGACAGATCGTGGCCCAGGAAAAACTTGCGGCCCTGGGTGAACTCACCGCCGCGGTCGCGCACGAGATTCGCAACCCGCTCAACTTCATCAAGAACTTCTCCGAGGCATCCGCGGAGCTGATTGAGGAGCTGGGCGACATCACCGACCCCGAGACCGGTGAGGTAGATGAGGAGGGGCAGGAGATCCTTCTCGAGGTCGCGAACGATCTGGAGGATAACCTGGAGCGGATTCGCAATCACTGCCAGCGGGCCGAACACATCGTCACCAACATGCTGCGCATGGGCCGCGGATCGGGCGAATTGCAGCCGACCGACATCAATCACCTGATTACCCTGCACGCCAAGCTGGCGTTTCAGGGCGCGCGTTCGAAAGACCCCGATCTGCAGGCCGATCTGGCTTACGAGCTGGATCCGGAAATCGGACAGCTCATGGTCATCCCCCAGGACATGGGCAGGGTGATCCTCAACCTGGTCGCCAACGCCTGCTACGCGGTCGACGAGCGCTGGCGCGGCAGCTTGGCGGGGCCGCAAAACAGCGACGACGCCGGGCCGAGGATCAAGCTCTCGTCGGAGCGCAATCCCGAAAACGTTGAAATCCGGGTCCGCGACAACGGACCCGGCATTCCCGAGGACGTCGTCGACAAGATCTTCAACCCGTTCTTTACGACCAAGCCGACCGACCAGGGTACCGGCCTGGGGCTTTCGATTTCCAACGACATCGTCGTCGGACGCGGTGGAACGATGAGCGTTGAATCCGAGCCGGGTCAGTTCACTGAATTTACGATCCGCATCCCGCTGGATCCCCCGCGCGCCAGCGCTCCGGAAGCGGTCGAGGCAGGCTCGCCCGGCTAGCCGGGCAGATACACGCGATCGGCCTCGGGATCGCCGAAATCCCGGGGAACCCCGGCAACTTCGGACCAAAAGCGGTCCGGAATCGGGTGCTCCGCCCAGGCCACCGTCTGGGCGATGCGCTCCGGGCGCGAGCAACCGCAGATGGTCGCGCCCACGCGCTCATCGCGCAGCGAGAACTGCAGCGCGGCGGCTCCCAGGGGCACCTGGAATTTGTCGCAGATGCGCTCGAGGCGGCGCACCGGCGCCAGTCGCCGCGGCGTCGCCGGCATGTAGGTCAGCCGCGGGTAGGCAGCCGAGCCCTTGGCCAGGATGCCGCCCATGTACGGGGCGGCGTTCAGCACGACCATCCCGCGTTCGATCGCCTGCTCCAGCAGCGGTTCGGCGTTGCCGTTGACCATTGACAGCCGGTTGTGCGAGATCACGAATTCAAAAATCCCAGGACTCAATCAGCGGGGACATGACCTTCACGTCGCCGGCAGCGAGCCCGACATGGTCGCAGAGGCCTTCGTCGCGCATCTTGAACAGTTCATCCAGCGCGCCGCCCGATCGCGTGATCTCGCCGATGTCGGCGGCGTACTCGGGGTCGTGCAGATGCAGGATTTCGACCTTGTCGACGGCCAGCGCGGCGAGGCTTTCTTCAAGCGAACGCCGGGCCTGGGCGGCGTCGAAGCGGCCGGACTCCATGTCGCGGTCGAGCTTGGTGGAGATGACCAGGTCGGCGGGTTTTCCGCCACGCTCGCGGATCACGTCGCCGACGCGCCGCTCCGACCGCCCGAATCCGTAGTTGCGCGACGCGTCCAGGAAGTTGATCGGGCCGTCGAAGATTGCGCGCACGGTCTCCCGGGCGCGCTCTGCCCCAACGCCGTAGGTGTAGGAATCGGGCATGTCGCCGAGCACGCCGGTCCCGATGCAGACCGGAGTGGCAAGCAGCCCGGTGTTCCCCAGAGGGGCCTTCCTCATAAACCCCTCCCTAGCCGGGTGGCCGGTGGCGGACCGGGCGCCCGGCACCGCCTGGGCCAGAACTTGGGCGGCAGGGACCGCCTGAACCCATCACCAGCGCCGGTCGGGGCACTCCGGCCCGCTAGCCCGGCTTGTATTCACGGTTGGCTTCCGGATCGCCAAAACCGCGCGGAACCTGTGCTGCAGCGCTCCAGAATCCGTCCGGAATCGGGTGCTCAAACCAGGCGATCGTCTGCTCGATTCGTTCCGGGCGCGAGCACCCGCAGATGGTTGCGCTCACGCGCGGATCGCGCTGCGAGTACTGCAGCGCGGCGGCTCCCAGCGGGACCTGGAAATCGCGGCAGATCCGCTCGAGCTGACGGACCGGATCAAGCTGCTGGTCGGACGCCGGCATATACGTCATGCGCGGATACGAATCGCTGCCCTTGGCCAGGACGCCGCCCATGTAGGGCGCGGCGTTCAGGACCACGACCCCGCGTTCGATCGCCAGGTCGAACAGCGGCTCGGCGTTGCCGTTGACGATGGAGAATCGGTTGTGCGAGATCATGAAATCAAAATCCCAGTCCCTGACCAGCGGCGCCATCACCTCAACGTCGCCGGCGGCCAGTCCGACGTGGTCGCAGAGGCCTTCGGCGCGCATCTTGAACAGCTCGTCCAGGGCGCCCCCGGACCTGGTCACCTCGTCAATGTCGGCGGCGTATTCGGGATCGTGCAGGTGCAGAATCTCGACCCGGTCGACGCCAAGCGCGGCCAGGCTCTCCTCCAGCGAACGGCGTGCCTGGCCGGCATCGAACCGCCCGCTCTCCATGTCGCGATCAAGCTTGGTGGAAATCACCAGATCGTCGGGCTTGCCGCCGCGCTCGCGGATAACGTCGCCGATCCGCGCCTCCGACTGTCCCAAGCCGTAGTTGCGAGAAACATCCAGGAAGTTGATCGGTCCGTCAAATATCGCCCGCACCGTCGACCAGGCGCGTTCTTCGTCGACCCCATAGGTGTAGGTGTCCGGCATGTCGCCGAGCGCGCTGGTGCCGATGCAGACGGGAGTCACCATCAGGTCGGTGGAACCAAGGCGGATTTTTTCCATCAAAGCGTTCCTTGAGCAATCGATCGCGTACGGGCCCCGGCCATTATTGCTATTGGCGATCCGGGCCGCGGGGTGCCGGCCCAGCGTAGTCTGGCGGTGGCGGCCAACCGGTATCGGACCGAGCCAGAGGAGTTGGGGAGAACATGCGGATCGGAATCATCGGATGCGGGCGGGTCCTGCCCGCCCACCTGGCCGGGATAGCGCAGGTGATCGAAGCCGGTGTCTGCGAGGCCACGATCACGGCGCTTTGCTCCGGACACATCGAAAACGCATTGATGTTCCGGTCGCCCGAAGACGGCATAACCCCCCGGAAACCGCCGGTCAGCGATCCCAGCAATCCGATGTCGACTCCGCACATCTACGTGTCGGAGCTGCAATCGGAGCGTCCGGAGGTGTTCGACGACTACCGGGCAATGCTCGATGCCGACCTGGTCGACGCGGCGCTGGTCCTTACCCAGGTATGGCAACACCACGAGATGGCCGGCGACTGTTTCAGCGCCGGTGTGCACGCGCTGGTGGAAAAACCACTGGCGGTAACAACCCGCGCCGCCCAGGCCATGCTCGCCTCGGCGGACGCTCACGACTGCGTTCTAGGGGTGGCTGAAATGGTCCGCCACATCGAACTGCACCGTGCCCAGCACTGGGCGGTCGAGAGCGGCCGGATCGGATCCGTCCAGTTCGTGGCGCACCGCGAGATGGGCGTTCCCGGGCGACCGCCCCATTTTGGGTCCGGAAATCTCTGGCGCCACCAGCTCGGCCGGGTCGGATCGAACACCGCCGTCGATCTGGGTGTCCATCGCCTGCACATGATCGAGTACGTCGCCGGCCGGATTGAAGCGGTAAGCGGGATGGCCGGCACCCTCGAGGAGGTCAAGGTCGCCCCCGACGCCCACGCCGACTACACCGAGATCGAGGATGAATCCGATGACTTCTGCATCTCGCAGCTGCGCCTGTCCGGCGGCGGATTCGGCCAGGTCCTGATCGCCCGCGGCCTGCACGGCCGGCCCCTGGATCAGCCGCACGTTACCGCCTACTACGGCAGTGCGGGGTCGATCGTCGGTCGCGACATCGCCGATGACCGCGGCAATTCGGGCGATGTCGTCGATCTGCTTTGGCGGGACGCCGACCGGTCCCTCCTGGACCGGTGGTTCCCCGCGGGGATCAAGCACGAATTCGGTCTGCAGTTCGCCGACTTCCTGGCCGCCGTCGAGCGCGGCGATGGCGCCGCGCCCGAATGCGACGGCCGGCAGGGGCTGCGCGATCTGGCGCTTGCCTACGCCCAGCTCGAATCGAGCGCGCTGGGCCGCGAAGTCACTCCCGACGAGGTGATTGATCGCCGGGCCTACGACTGGCAGCGGCCGATCGATGCATCACTTGGCCTGGGCGGCTGACCGCGCCGGGGGTCGGGTTGGCCGGATCAGGTCACCAGCGGCGGACGCTCGGTCGCGAAGGGCAGGATTTTCTCCAGCAGACGAGAGTAGGAAAGGACCCTTTGGTCGGCAAAGCGCGGTCCCACCACCTGCAAACCGACCGGTAGGTTGCCGGAAGCGAACCCCGCCGGGCAGCTGGCGGCCGGATAACCGGTCATGTTGAAGGTGTAGGTGTGGGCGGCCCAGGACTCGATCCCCTGGGCGTCCGCATCGGCGGGAGCGTCGGCGCCAACCTTCAGCGGCGGGACCGCCACCGTAGGCAGCAGCAGGACGTCGAACTTCGCGAACAGCTCCCGTCCGCGGGCGACCATTGCGCGGCGCCGCGCTCCGGCCGCGATCACCCTTTCGCGCGGGAGCGAGAGTCCGTGCTCGACCATGGCCACGTAGGTCGGCTCGAGCAGGTCGCGGTCGCGTTCGAGGTCGGCGCCGCTGCGCAGCGCGTAGCTCGTGCAGAAAAGCACCATGAAATCCTCGGTCGGGTCGTCCCAGATGGGTCCGACCTCCTCGATCCGGCAGCCGGCGTCAGAAAGCCAGTCGACGGCCGAGCGGCATACCGCGGCAACTTCGGGGTCGACCCGGGCAAAGCCCAGTTCGGGCGCGTAACCGATCCGCGCCTGAGCCGGCTCCAGAGCGTCAAGTCCGTCCAGGTAGTCCGGAACCGGGCCGGGCAGGGAGATGTTGTCGCGTTCGTCAGGGCCGGCCAGGACGTTAAGGGCCAGGGCCGCGTCGGCAACCGTTCTGGTCATCGGCCCGCCGTGCGAGAGCTGGTCGGAACTGCCAATCGTCGGGTACATCGGCACGCGACCCAGCGACGGCTTGATGCCGTAAATCCCGGAAAAGGAACTCGGGATCCGGATTGACCCACCGCCGTCGGTCCCGATCGCCACCGGCGCCATGCCGCCGGCGACCGCCACCGCCGACCCGCCGGAGGAACCCCCGGGAGTGTGGGCCAGGTTCCAGGGATTGCGGGTTATGCCGTGCAGGTAGCTGTGGGTGACCCCCATGTGCCCGTAGGCGGGCATGATCGTCTTGCCCAGCAGGACGGCTCCGGCAGCCCGCAACCGTTCCCAGATGATCGAGTCTTCCGCGGCGATGTTGCCGGCGTTGGCCAGGGAACCGAACGGCGCCGCAAGGCCCTTCACCAGGGTGTGGTCCTTCAGCACCACCGGCACCCCACAGAGCGGGCCGGCCCGGCCGGCGTCAATCTGGGACTGGGCCCGCTCGGCCTGCTCGAGTGCGTCCCCGCAGACCAGGTAGAAGGCGTTCAGTCCGGGGTTGAAGCGCTCGATCCGGTCCAGCAGCGCGCGGGCGACCTCGACCGTCCCGAGGCGGCGCTGGGAATAGGCGCGCAAAAGGTCGCGGGCCGATGTGAATCCGATCGCCGCCGAGTCGGAATTTGCATCACTGGACATTGCGTGGGCACAATCTAGCGGGGGCTGGATACGCTGTGATTTTGCGCAGCGCCGGCGAAATTGAAAGGCACCGGACCAAAAGATGCTGGTTAGATCCGAACAACGCGAAGCTTTCGAGCGCGACGGGTATTTCGTGACCGACAAGCTGTTCACGGACGAACTGCTCGATTCGACCGCGGCCGATTTTGAGCGGCTGCGCAAGATCATGGACGCCGAGCGGGTCGAGGACGGCGGCGACTCGATCAACATCGTCGGGCGCAACTTCATCTGGGACATGCACGACAAGAGTTCGGCCGCGCGCCAGCTGGCGGTCGGCGAAACGATGTCGCAACTGGCCATGGAGCTGATCGGCGACGACGTCCGGCTCTACTGGGACCAGGCCGTCACCAAGGCCCCGCGAACCGGCGGCAAGTTCGACTGGCACCAGGATTCGGGCTACTACCCGATCGTTCCGGAGGAATACCTGACCATCTGGTTGCCCTTGCACGACGTCAACGAGCACAACGGGACCCTGGCGGTAATGCCCGGTTCGCACCGCTGGGGACTGCAGGAACACAAGAAGGCCGAGGATTCGCCCGACCTGGTCGGCTACGACGGCGACGATCCCGGCGTGACTATCGACGTGGACAAGGGTCGCGCGATCGCGATGTCATCGATGTGCCTGCACCGTTCCGGCCCGAATCAGTCAGACCAGGCCCGGCTGGCCTTCGTGATCCAGTTCTGCCCGTCATTTGCGATCGATCCGAACACCGGAGGGCCGCGCGGGGCCTGGATTGAAGTAGCCCGCGGCGGCGAAGTGGTCTGCGATCAGCTGCCCGAAGGCGAACTCGGCGAACTGGGAGTCGGCAATTCGACCAAGGACCAGGTAACCGGATTGAATGCCCGCAAGTCCGGCGAGAAACCGCGCGCCCTTGGCGGTCGCGAAGGCCAGTAGGCCCCCAGCCAGACCGAGCGAGGCGGATAATCCGGAGGGTGAAAACAGCGAAATCGACCCGCAAATATGGGCGGTCGGATCGGGTGGCTTGACAGATTTCGAAGATTTCCGCCCGCGGTCAGACTACGATTCCCAGGCAAATTCGCGAATCGGCCAACCTGCGCGCGGGCGACGTTGTCGCATTCGAGTTCGAATACGGCTGCGTGCTGATGCGCAAAATCGTTCCGGACAGCGACGAGCGTCCCAGCGGCCTCGCCGGTACGCTGGCGGAATGGTCGTCGCCTGAAGACGAGGCGGCGTGGCGTGATCTATGATCCGGGCGACGTGGTCGTCGCCGTCCCTGCCCCTTGACGGCTGCAACGCCGCCAGGGCGCCTCTGAGCAACTTCGTGGCGATCGCGTAGATCGACAGATCCCGGCAAAACACGGGTCAATTCCGCGCCTTCGGGCGGCCTCGGAACCAAATCCAATCTTGGTGAACAATGCCCGCCGATGTTGACCGGCAGCCGCCTACGAGCCGGGAGCGAAAAGCACGTCCACCGGTGGAGGCTCCGGAATGATCCCGGCGGCGGCGGCCCGGCGGTACATTTCGGACAGCGCCGCCACCCCGTCCTGGCCCATGTCATAGGTGAGATCGTTAACGTACATCTTGGCGAATCTCTCGCCCCGCTCGGCGTCGATTCCGCGGCCGAACTGGAGCGCGTAGTCGACCGCGGCGGCGTTGTTGGCAAAGGCCGCCTTGATGCTCCCCTGTAGCGCGTCCAGCAGCTGCAGGCGCAGCGCCGACGGCAGCGAGCGCTTGACGCAGTCAAGCCCCAGCGGCAACGGCAGGCCGGTCTCTTCATGCCAGACCTGGCCCAGGTCGCAGATCTTGTGCAGGCCGGCGTCAACGTAAGTTAACTGCCCCTCGTGGATGACGACCGCCGCAGCCAGTTCGCCGGAGGCGACCGGCTCCATGACCTCGTCGAAGGGCAGCTGCACGGCCTCGACCGGTGGCAGGAACATCTTCGAGAGCATGAACGCGGTGGTGTGCGGGCCGGGCATTGCCACCCGCTTTCCGGCCAGGTCGGACAATTCGGCCGGCTCGCGGCTGACAACCAGCGGGCCGTAGCCAAGGCCCATAGAGGCGCCGCAGCAGAGGATCTGGTAATCGGCGGCGACCTGCGGGTAGACCGCGGCCGAAATCGCAGTCATGTCCAGCTCGCCCCGCAGGGCGCGTTCGTTAAGACTCTGGATGTCTTCAAGGACCTCGCGGTGCCGGTATCGGGTTCCTTCGCCGATCCCGACCAGATCGTGGGTGATCGCATAGAACATGAACGCGTCGTCGGCGTCGGGGCTGTGCCCGATCGTCAGCTCGCCCAGATCCGCCATCAGACGGCCACCGGGTCGGCTAACTGTTCAAGCACGCGGTACTTGGTATCGCGCCGGGCGGGCCTGAATCCGGCTTCGCGAATCATCAGCTGGACTTCGGCTTCGGTCGTTCGGTTGTAATGCCCGGCCTCGTTCATCACGTTCTCGTCAAACAGCGTGCCGCCAAAATCATCGGCCCCGAAATGCAGGGCGATCTGGCCGGTCTTCTTGCCTTCGGAGAACCAGCTGGCGTCGATGTGATCGAAATTGTCAAGATAAAGCCGCGCCAGCGCCAGGATCCGCAGGTACTGGTTGGGCCCGGCCCGCTTGCGGGACAGCCGCCGTCCCAGCGGAGTGTCACCGGGCGAGAAGCTCCAGGGGACGAACGCGTGGAAATAGCCCGGCGAGGGTTCATCCTGGAGACTTCGGATCCGGTCCAGGTGCTCGATGATGTCCTGGTTGTTCTCCACATGCCCGTACATCATCGTCGCCGTACCGGTGAATCCGACCCCGTGGGCCGCGCGCAGGATTGCGATCCACTCGTCGGCATCCATCTTCAGCGGCGAGATCTTTTGCCGCACGCGGTTGGTCAGGACCTCGGCGCCGCCGCCCGGCAGGGTCGTCTGCCCGGCCTCCCAGAGGGCCTCGAATATCGCGGCGTAGGACTCCCCGCTGACCTGCGCCATCTTGAAGATCTCGGGGGCCGACCAGAAGTGCGGAGTCACCTGGGGGTGGGCGGCCCGGACGGCGCGGACCATGTCGGTGTAGTAGTCAAGCGGCAGGTTCGGGTGCAGTCCGCCCTGCATCAGCACCGTGGTGCACCCCATCTCGGCGGCCCGCCCGACCTGCTCGACTATTTCATCGGTGGTGTGGGTGTAGGCGCCCTGTCCGGCGCCAGATCCCGGGGGACGGTAGAACGCGCAGAACGAGCAGTAGGCGTCGCAGATATTGGTGTAGTTCAGGTTCGTGTCGACAACGTAGGTGACCACCGGTTCGGGGTGCCGCGCAAACCGGACTTCGGCGGCCAGTTGGCCCAGCTCCAGCAGATCGGCGCGTTCCAGCAGATAGAGTCCGTCGGCGCTGTCCAGGCGTTCGCCGCCGGAGAGCTTGGCCCGGATGACCTCCATCATCGCCGGATGCTCCTGGTCCGCACGCGCGCGTCGAGTTCGAAGAACCGCTCCAAACCGGCCCGCTCGCGTTCGCCGAGACGGTAGCTGAACTTGGCCAGATAGGATTCGATCTGCCGCTCGGTCATGCCCAGCCCCGGGCGGCGGGCGGCGATCTCGGACACATCAGCGCCGTTGCGGGCCAGGTTCGAAGAAAAATAGTCGGCCAGTTCTGCCAGGGCCGGCTCGGATGCGCCCGGGCCGGCCAGCCACAGCGCGTAAACGAACGGCGACCCGGACAACTCGTACCAGGCCGCACCCAGGTCGATCATGTGCGGGAAATCGGCGGCCTGCTCGCTGAGCGCCTGGTCGCCGATCACCAGCTGGGCGTCGTTGTCGGGACCCAGGGGGTCGAACAACAGGCCATCGCCCAGTCCCCAGTACTCGTACAGGAGCACTTTCAAGAGCCGCAGCGAGGTCGCCGTCTCGGAGGTGACGCCGATGCGGGTGCCGGGACCGAACTCGGCCGGCGGAACCCGCGAGCGGAGCAGCACCGAACTGACCGGTCCGGCGGCGGCGATGGTGAAATTGCCGACCTGGGCGAACAGGTCGGGGTGGTCGGCCAGGGCCACCGAGGGAAGCGGGGCGGCGTCGATCGTGCCGGCGGCGGCCAGATCGTACATCTGGCGCGGCGGCAGCGCGACCGCGGCCGAGCGGATAACGTCGCTGGCGAAAAACGGTTCGGTGTTCAGATAGGCGATCCGGCCCAGCCGCAGCCGCTCCAGCTCCGAACTCTCAGGCAAAGACCTCAACCTCGCGGTAGAGGGCGTTGCGCGCCACCGGGATCTTGCCGGCGTCGCGTACCATCCGGGCCATCGATTCCCGTTCAAGGCCCAGCGGGCTTGCGGCCAGGGCGGCGTGGGCGATGCGCTCCTTGCCGATCGTCCCGTCGAGGTCGTCGGCGCCGAAATTGAGGCCGATCGCGGCGGTTTCGGCCCCGGTCATGATCCAGTAGGACTTTATGTGCGGGACGTTGTCGAGCATCAGGCGCGACACCGCCAGCATCTTCAAGTCGTCGATCGCGGTGGCGCCCCGCTCGACCAGGCGGGTCGTTCCCAGCTGGTATTCGAGCGGGATGAAGGCCAGGAATCCACCGGTCACATCCTGCCCCTCGCGCAGGAATATGAGATGGTCGATCCGCTCTTCGAGGGTCTCTATGTGGCCGTACAGAAGGGTCGCATTCGTACGCAGGCCGCGGCGGTGGGCCATGTGGTGGATATCCATCCAGCGGTGCCGACCGATCTTGCCGCGGAACAATAGCTTGCGCACCCGGTCGGAGAACACCTCGGCTCCGCCGCCCGGCATCGACTGCAGCCCGGCGTCGATCAGCCGGTCGAACACCTCGTCTTCGCTGAGCTTGAAGCGCTTGCAGAAGTAATCGATCTCGGCCGCGGTGAAGGCCTTAATCTGCACGTTGGGTCGCTCGCGCCGGACCGTCCGCAGGAGTTCTTCGTACCACTCGAACGGCAGCGTATGGTGATGCCCGCCGACCAGGTGCATCTCTTCCATCTCGGGATGGATGGTCTCCAGGATCTCCTCGTAGGACATCTCGTAGGCGTGGTCGTCACCGGGTTTGGCGGCAAAGTCGCAGAACTTGCACGAGAGCACGCAGATGTTGGTCGGATTCACCTGCACGTTCAGGACGAAGTAGACCTTTTCGCCCGATACGCGCCGCTTGGCGAAATCGGCCATTCGGCCAAGCCCCAGGATGTCGAGGGTCCCGAGCAATGCCAGCCCGTCGGCCTTCGGCAGCCGCTCGCCGGCGACGACTCTTTCCCAGATCGGTGCCAGTGCCGGGTCGGCGAATTTGAGATCGGGCACCGGCGTCGGCAGTCGTTTCGGAAGGTCGAAGACCAGCTCCGATGAGGTCAATTCTGCCCCCTCCGTGGGTGGTAAGGCAACCACAAACGCGCCGCTCGGTCGCGGCTACGTCCCGTCCTGTCGCAGGCCTTCGGCGATCCGATCGCGCCGGCTGCCGCAACGGGCGGTTCGCGGCGATCCAATCATGGCCCGACGCAATTATCGTTGGCCCGGGCGCCGCGATCCCGCCAACGCCCGGCGACCGCTGCTGACCGGACCGGCCCGGGCATCGATCGGTCGCCGGCGGCCGGATACTTGAGGTGGCGGTCGATACCGGCCGGGATAGCTCAGCTGGCAGAGCAGCTGTTTTGTAAACAGCAGGTCGTGGGTTCGAGTCCCACTCCCGGCTCCGCGCCAGAGTCCGGCTGCCTAGCCGGCGCCGACGTCCACGAGGGCGGCCTTGCCCATGCCGCCGCCGACGCATAGCGCGGCCACTCCGCGACCGCCGCCGCGCCGCGCCAGTTCGAAGACCAGGCTGATCAGAATCCGGGCGCCGGTGGCCCCCAGCGGGTGCCCGAGGGCGACCGCGCCGCCGTTCACGTTGACCCGTTCCTGCGAGATGCCCAGTTCGGAGAGCACCGCCAGGACCTGTCCGGCGAAGGCCTCGTTGATTTCGAAAAGGTCGATAGCGCCCAGCGACTGGGCATGTTCTCCCAGGAGCTTTTCAATGGCCGGGGCGGGGGCGATGCCCATGCGCCGCGGGTCGACGCCGACGGTCGCAAACCCGCGCGGCCGGGCCAGCGCGGCCAAACCCAGTCGGTCCGCAAACTCGCGTTCGGCCACCAGCACGAGCGCTGCGCCATCGGCGAGTCCGGACGCGTTGCCGGCGGTAACCGAGCCATCCGGGTCAAATGCCGGACGCAGCCGGGCCAGGCTCTCCAGGTCGCTCGCGCGCGGCAGCTCGTCGGCCTCCAGGCCGGCCGCGTCCGGGTCGGCGGCACTGCGCAGCGGCAGGATTTCTTCGGCCAATTTCCCGGCCGCCGCCCGGTAGCGCCGCTGGCTCTGCAGCGCGTAGGCGTCCTGGCGTTCCCGCGACAGGCCGTACTCGGCGTTGATCTCCTCGGCGGTCTCGGCCATGTGGATCTGCTCCAGCGCACAGGTGAGTCCATCCACCAGGATCATGTCTTCGACCTCGGCCGGTCCGTAGCGGCGACCGTCGCGAAGTCGGCGCAACAGGTGCGGCGTGGTCGACATCGAGTCCACCCCGCCGGCCAGGACCATGCGGGCGCGGCCGGCCTCGACCTGACCGACCGCAAGCTCGACCGCGGTCAGTCCACTGGCACAGACCTGGTTGACGGTCAGCGCGGGGCGATCGGCGGGTATCCCGGCGCCGATTGCAACCTGGCGCGCCACGTTCATTCCCTGTCCCCCCTGCAGGACACAACCCAGGATCGTCTCGTCGACATCGTTGGGGTCGATCGAGAATTTGCGCCAGATCTCCAGCGCCAGACACCTGCCCAGATCGCCGGCCGACAGCCTGCCAAGACGCCCGCCAAGACGCCCGACCGGGCTGCGTCCGGCGGCTGCCAGCACCGCCTCAGGCACCCGCGATGCCCTTTGCTATCTGCTCGTAGTCGGCCAGGCACTCCGGATTGGCCAGCGCCGCGACGTTGCCGGGTCGCCGCCCCGCCAGGACGTCACGCACGGTCAGCTCGGCCTTTTTCCCGTTGCGGGTGACCGGAATGCCGCTGACGCGCCGGATCAGCGAGGGCGCGTGGCGTGGACTGGCGCCCTCTACGATCGCCCGGCGAACCTGCGCGCGACGCCCGTCGTCGAGCCCGTCCCGGCAGACCAGGAACAGGCCGATCCTCTCCACCCCGCCGTCGCTGTATGCGGCCGCGATGGCTTCGTCGATCCACCCGATCGCCTCCAGCGGCCGGTAGATCTCGGCCGTTCCGATGCGCACGCCCTGCGGATTCAGGGTCGCATCCGAGCGCCCGTAGATGACGCAGCCGCCGTCGCGGTCGAACTGGATGTAGTCGCCGTGCCGCCAGACTCCGGCGAAATGGTCAAAGTAGGCGGCCCGGTAGCGGCTGCCGTCGGGGTCGTCCCAGAAAGCCACCGGCATCGACGGAAAGGGCCGGCGGCAAACCAGCTCGCCGCGCCGGCCCACGACCTCGCGGCCCTGTTCGTCGAAGGCCACCACGTCCATACCCAGGCCGGGGCCCTGGATTTGGCCGGCCCGCACCGGCCGGGTGGGATTGGAGAGCACGAAGCAGGAGATTATGTCGGTTCCGCCCGAGATCGAACCCATCAGCAGGTCGGAGCCGACGTTTTCGTACACCCAGCGAAAGCCGTCCGGCGAGAGCGGCGAACCGGTCGAGAGCACCGCCCGCAAATCCGCCAGCTCGAAACGCCCTTGCGGGGAGATTCCGCGGCTGCGACAGGCCTCGATGAATGCGGCGCTGGTTCCGAACACGGTCACGCCGAGATCGGCCGCCAACTCCCACAGCGCCCCCATGTCGGGATGGCCGAAGCTCCCCTCGTACAGAACAACGGTGGCGCCCTCGGCCAGCGCGCTCACCAGCCAGTGCCACATCATCCAGCTGCAGGTGGTCCCGTAGAAGATCACGTCGGCGGCCCGCAGGTCGCAGTGCAGCAGATGCTCCTTGCGGTGCTGCAGCAGGGTGCCGCCGGCCCCGTGCACGATTCCCTTGGGTGGGCCCGTGGTTCCCGACGAATAGAGGATGTAGCAGGGGTGGTCGAACGGCAGCTGCGCGTACTCCGGCGCCGCTCCGGCGCCCCCGGCGAGGAAGTCCGGCCAGCCGCCGGTCCCGCCCGATTCCGGATCCGGCCGGTAAGGGACCGCTACGACTTCCTCCACCGAGTCGATCCCGGCCAATGCCGCGGCCGCCCCGCGGCAGTCGAACTCGCGCCCGCCGTAGAAGTAGCGGTCGGTGGCAAAGACCAGGCGCGGCCGGACCTGACCCAATCGCGCTACCGCGCCATCCGAGCCGAAATCGGGCGAACAGGCCGTCCAGACCGCTCCGATCGAAAGCGCCGCCAGGGCGGCGATCACCGTTTCCGGGCAGTTGGTCAGGTACCCGGCCACCCGGTCGCCCACGCCGATCCCGCGGCGGCGCATCGCGGCCGCCGCGGCGGCAACGTCCCGCTCCAGCCGTGCGTAACTTACGGTCCGCTGCTGCCCGGTCTCGTCGCGGTAGATGATCGCGGGCTTCCCGTCCCGGCGCGATAGCAGGTTCTGGGCCAGGTTCAACCGCGCGCCGGGGAACCATTCGGTGCCCGGCATGCGGTCGGGGCCCTTGACCCTTGCGGGCGGCGCCGAGAAATCGACGCCGGCAAATTCGGCCAGCTGGCCCCAGAACTGGTCCCGGCGGTCGACCGACCATTCGTGCAGCTGGCTTTGATCGGCGAATTCGCGACCGGTCCGCGCCCGAACCTGCGCGCGGAACCGCTCCAGGTTGGACGCGGCGATCTGGGCCGGCGAGGGCCGCCAGAGCACCTCGGCCCGGTCCTGGACCATCTGGGGTTTCCGGGTCGCGGCCAGCGCCCGCTCGGGGGTCGCCGGCGTCAGTGCGCCAGCGCGGGTTCGGGGAGGTCGAACAGTTCGCGCGCCTGCTGGATGAAATCGATGCCGACATCGTCGGAGAAGGCGTCGATGATCCGCTGGGTCACCGGGCCCGGAATCCCATCCGAGATCCGGTGATCGTCGACCGTGCGGATCGGCATGATCGCAAACGAGGTCGAGCAGAAAAACGCCTCGTCGGCGGTGTATACGTCGTACGGATCGAGGTTGGTTTCCACGAACGGAATCTCAAGCGCCTGGGCCAGATCGATGATCGCCCCCCGGGTCACACCGCGCAGGATGTTGCGCGGTTCCGGCGAGACCAGCGTCCCGTCGCGCACGAGCATGACGTTGCAGCTGGTGCCCTCGGAAATGTGCCCGTCGTCGTCGACCAGGATCGCCATCGAACCGGGCTTGATCCGGGCCGCCTGGACCTCGGCCATGCGGTAGTGCATGCGCGAGCGGTTCTTGACCTTGGGGTCGATCAGCTTCGACGGAACCGTCCGCTGCGGGGTGATCACCGCGTCCATTCCGATTGACTGGTGAATCCACTGGTCGGGCTTGAACAGCGAAATCGGCCAGACGTTGATCGTCACCGTGGGTCGCCCCGACTGCGGGGCCATGTCCTGATACTGCGGCTGGATTCCGGGACTGCAGTTGTGCCAGATCCCGAAATCATCCCCATCGGCCAGGGTGTGCATGTTGCGCTCGAGCAGCTCCATGGTCAGGTCGTACATCTCGTCCATGGTCATCCCGCAGTCGATGTCGGCCACCTGCATCGAGTTGTACAGGCGCTGCAGGTGATGAACCAGCCGGAATGGCTTGCGGTTGTAGGTGCGCGTGAATTCGAACACCATCTGGCCGTAGAGCACGCCCAGGTCAAATACCGAAACGCTCGATTCGGTTTCGGGCACCCAATTGCCGTTCAGATACGCGACTCTCTTCGGATCTCCCATCGGCCGCTCCCGCTCTGCTTGCCTTGCCGTCGCCCCGTCAGGCGCCGCACGCCGCGGCCCCTGCCATGGGCCGATTGTATTTGGGGGCCGCGCAAAACTATGCGGCCGGCCCTAGCTATTGCATGTGCTGCATCGAGGCGGCGATCGAAATTTCGATGTCGCGGATCGCCTGGGTCATGGTCTGCCCGATCAGGTCGAGCCGGCGAACCTGCTCGATGCGGGGGGCGGCCGCATCCAGCTCGCGCCGCGAAAGCAGCTCGCTCAGGATTCCGCACGCGTCGGCCAGGCAGATGATCACCACGTCCCGGGGAGCGGGAATCTGGTCGCTGAACAGCACCTCGAGGATGCGCAGTTTGACCTCCCGCTCGACGGTCCCGTCAACCGACGGGTAACGCCGGGAGCGGAATACCCAGAGGATCCGGTCGTCCTCGACTTCGAGAATCCCCTGGCTGACCAGGCGGCTGAGCGCTTCCTCGCGGATTTCGTCGGCCTGGGCGGCGATCTGGTCGACCCAGAAACGAACCTCGTGATCTTCACCGGCCGCGATCGCCGCCAGGGTCGGGTCCAGCAGGCTGTCGCCGACCGGGCTCGAATCGATAACCGAAAGGGTCTCCAGATCGGTGTCGATCCGGTTCTCCATGGCCAGGTCCATCAGCACCGCCCCGGCCAGTGCATAGCGAATCGACCAGTTGGGTACGTTCACGAACCGGCCATCGTCGTCGTGCAGGAGCAGCAGGACGATCTCCTCGGCGAATTTGAGCATGCGTTTGTTCCAGTTCCCGTTCAATTCGAGGCCCGCGCGCGGGCGGCAGGGCCCCTAGTCACTTATATATTGACCGCCGCAGGGTACCGGCGGCGCGAAATTGCACCCGGCCCCGGGCGCGGCTCAGGACCGCCGCGTCCGCCGCAGCCGCTCCGTCGCCTCAAGATCTGCCGACCAATCCCCGGGCCGCAGGATGACGCCGTAATCGCGCCGCGCGGCCGCCCGGTCATAGTACCCGCGCCGGACGTCCTGGGCGACTTTTTCGGCCGGTCGATCCAGCGGGTCACCGTAGCCGCCGCCGCCGGGTGTTTCAAGGCGGAGACTGTCGCCCGCCCGCAGGGCGACGTTCTCGTCCTTGGTGATGTGGGCCGGCCTATGCTCCCGCCCGTCCACGACGAAAGTGTGCCGGGCCCGCTGGCCCGGTCCGCCTCCCAGGATGCCGAAGGGGGCGAAGCGCCCGCGTTCGCCAAGCATCGATCCGGCGGCCGTCCCCCGCAGTAGCTGGAATTCGAATATGACCCCGCAGCCACCGCGGCGCCGGCCCGCACCGGGCGATCCCTCGCGCAGCGCGTAGCGCTTGAAAACGACCGGATAGCGGGCTTCGAAAATCTCCAGCGCCTGGGTGCGGGCCAGGGCGATCGTCGGATTGCCGTTGTTGAGGCCGTCGGTCAGGTAATTCCCGCCGTACCCGCCGCCGATGAACGAGTAGAAAACATAAGGTCCGCCCAGCGGATCCTCGCCGCCGACCGAGACGTTGGTGACCGTGCCCATGGGGGCCGCATAGCAGCGATCGGGAATGGCCTGGCTGAACGCGCCGAGCACGACATCGATGATCCGCTGGCAAACCTCGGAGGCGCAGCCGGCGACCGGACGGGGCGGCTGGGCGTTGAGAAAGGTCGACTCCGGCAGGTCGAACGTGAACGGGGAAAAGCAGCCGGCGTTGATCGGAACGTCCGGGAACAGGTGCTTGACGGCGATGTATGCTCCGGAAATCGACGTGCTCAGGACGCTGTTGAGCGGCCCGCGGCAGGGCCGGCTGCTCTGCGAGAAATCGAAATGTATCCCGCTCCCGGAAACGGTCATCCGGAGTTTGATCGCCAGTGGTTCCCAGACGATGCCGTCGCTGTCCAGGTGGTCGGTAAACGAGTAGGTCCCGTCGGGAACGGACTCGATGTGCGACCGCATCAACCGCTCCGAGCGGATCCGCAGCTCGGCGATGGCGGCAAAAAGGGTTTCCCGGCCGTAGCGGTCCAGCAGTTCGCAAAGGCGCTCGCCGCCGACGTCGAGCGCGGCGATCTTGGCGATGATGTCGCCCTGGCGCTCGGACGCGACCCGCACGTTGCGCAGGATGATTTCGAGCACGTCTTGATTGAGACGACCCTGGTCCAATAGCTTGACCGGCGGGAGCCGCAACCCCTCCTGGTAGACCTCGGTCGCCCGGGTCGAGAATCCGCCCGGGACCCGTCCGCCGATGTCCGGCCAGTGCCCGCTGGTGGCCACGAAGGCGATCAGCCGATCCTGGTGGAAAACCGGCTTGACCATCTTCACGTCCATCAGATGGGTGCCGCCCAGGTAGGGATCATTGACTATGTACACGTCACCGGGGGCGAAATCCTTGACCCATTCGATCACCGAGCGGACCGTAAATTCCATTACGTATATGAAATTGGGCAGGCCGCGCGGACCCTGGACGATGATCTCGCCGTTATCGGGGTGATAGATTCCGCTGGCCCGATCCCAGCCGTCGGAGATCACCGAGGAGAAGGCCATCCGCTCGAGCGTGGTGTCCATCTCGTCGGCAATCTGCTCGAGGCTTCCCTGCAGGACGGCCAGGGTGATGGGGTCGACTGACACTCAGGACCTTTCCACCAGCAGGTTGCCGCCCTCGGTCACGGTGGCCTCGAACCCCGGCTCCAGCCAGGTCGTCGCATCCGGCTGTTCGATGATCAGCGGGCCTTCCACGTGCGCTCCCCAGGGGAGCTTTGCGCGCTCGTAGGTCGGACAGTCGAGCAGCTCCCCGTCAGCGTACACCCGCCGCACTCCCTTGCAGGCATCGCGCAGCTCGGTTGCGGGGTTTTCCAGGTAATCGCTGAGCGAGAGGGCGGGGCGCACGCCGGTCACCGCCGTGCGCAGGCTCAGCAACCGGATCGGGATCTCTTCCAGCAGCCGGCCCAGGCCTTCAAAGTAGGCCTCCGATTGTCTGTAGCGCCGCCGATAGGCGCGACGGAAGCTCGCCGCGATCCCGGCGCGGGTCAGCCGGCCGGCCGGCAACCGGGCCCGCACGACGTGGGTCTGCCCCTCGTAGGAGAGCTCGGCTTCGCGCAATACCTCAACTCCCGCCAGCGGCAGGGGTTCCTGACCGAGCAATTCCCGGCCGCGCCGCTCGTGTTCGGCAAGAATCCCGGCGGCCTCGCCCAGGTCCAGATCGGCCAGCCGGCAATTGAGCATCGTCACCAGATCGTGCCGGCGATCGGCAATGGCGCAACCCCAGGCCGAGGCGATACCGGGCGCATTCGGGACGATGGCCCGTGCGGCGCCCAGTTCGGCCAGCAGGGCGCTGACCAGCAGCGGTCCGGCGCCGCCGGACGCAAATAGGGCAAAGTCGCGCGGGTCGTGGCCGCGGTCGACCGAAACGCGCCGCAGGATCCCGGCGATCCGGTTCGTGGCCACCGCAACTATCGCCTGCGCCGCCGCCGCCGGGGAAAGGCCAAGCGGTTCGGCGATTTGCTCGGCGATCGCCCGTTCGGCCCGGAGCACGTCCAGCTCGAGCCCCGCGCCGGCGGCAATCGGATAGGCGGGATTGATCCTGCCCAGCACGAGCTGGGCATCGGTGAAAGTGGGCCGTATTCCGCCGCGCCCGTAGCCGACCGGGCCCGGCTCGGCACCGGCGCTCTCGGGGCCCACCCGCAGGATTCCGCCGGCGTCGACGCGGGCAATGCTCCCGCCGCCGGCGGCGACCGAATCAATGTCGACCATCGGGGCCATGATCGGGATGCCGAATTCCAGCTCGATTCCACTTCTGGTCTGCGGGCTGCCGTCCACCACCAGCGAAACGTCCAGGCTGGTGCCCCCCATGTCGTAGGTAATCAGATTCGACTCTCCGCACTGCCCGGCCAGGTTGGCGGCCGCAATTACTCCCGCAGCCGGACCGGAGAGGACCGTCTGCACCGGGAACTTCTTGGCGGCGGCGGCCGATATCATCCCGCCGTTGGACTGGACTATGAAGAGTTCGCCGGGGGCACCGCGCCGGCGCAGGCGCATCTGCAGGCCGGCCAGGTAGCGGGAAATGGTCGGCTGGACGTAAGCGTTGACCGCGGCGGTGCTGGTGCGCTCGAACTCCCGCAGAAGCGGCAGGACTTCGGCCGAGGCGGAAACGTGCAGGTCCGGCCAGCGGCCGGTCAGGATCCCTTTGGCTTGAAGCTCGTGGGCCGGGTTGGCGTAGGAGTTCAGGAACGCGATGACGATGGCCTCTACGTCCTGTTCCACCAACCGCTCGGCCGCGGCGATCACGTCGTCTTCGGAGAGCGGCTCGATGACCGCCCCGTCGGCCCCGATCCGCTCGGTCACCTCGAGGCGCAAATCACGCGCGATCAGCGGCTCGAAGCTGCCGGTGAGGCCGTAAAGGTGCGGGCGGTCGCGGCGCCGAAGTTCGAGAACGTCCCGGAATCCGCGCGTGGCAATCAGTCCGCAGCGGCTGCCCTTGCGCTCCAGGATGGCGTTGGTGGCCACGGTCGTGCCGTGGGTTACCAGTGCGATATCGGCCCAGCGGACCGCCAGCGAGTCGAGCGCGGCGATCAGTCCGCGCGACTGGTCGGTGGTGGTCGGAACCTTGGCAACCCGCAGCCGCCGGCGGCGCTCGTCGAAGGCCAGCACGTCGGTGAAAGTGCCCCCGATGTCAACTCCCACCAGGGTCCCGGGCGGCGGCGCGGTGCCGGGTGCCGGGGAGCGGTAGGCGGCGGATTGGTCGCGAACAGTCACCAGGGGCCCAACCAGAGGGTCTTTAACCGGACTCCTTTTTAGCGCGCGGGGGCCGGCGGGATCGGCGCCAGCCCCAGGTCCTGTCCGGCAGCGACCGCATCCGCCATCCGGTCCAGCACGTCCTCCAGCCCGTGCTGCAGCCTCGCAAAAAGCGCCCGGGCGCGGTCTTCCCCGTCTGCATCCCCGTCATCTGGCAACAGAAGTTCGAAACCGCCCGCCAGCGCGCAGCCGCGTACGAAGAACTTGCACCGCGGGCGCGGCGCAAATCCCAGCAGGACGAGCCCATGACCTTCTTTGAACGGCCGCGTGCCGAACCGCCGGTCCGACTCGGGTCGGACATAGATCGCATAACGGTGCGGGGCGCTGCCTTCGGACCGGGCCAGCACCCCGTCGTGCCGACCGATGCGACCGCTCGCCAGAACTTCGAAGCCGTCCCCGGCCTGGGGCCGCGTGTCGATCACCATGGTCCGATCCCAAGCGCTAATGGAGGCACTGATTGGTATTTCATATCTAAATTGACTATATTGCTAAAGATTGCCGCAAAATCTGCGGCTCACCTGATTTCCGGGGCACTCCCCATAAGGAACCAACATGGCCGAATACGCAAATCCTTCCGCACTGGTCACCGCCGAATGGGTCGAGGAGCACGGCTCCGACAGCAACGTGCGCCTGGTCGAAGTCGACGTCGACACCACCGCCTACGAGAGCGGCCATATAGCCGGGGCGGTCGGCTGGAACTGGCAGACGCAGCTTTCCGACAACATCCGCCGCGACATCGTCAACCAGGACGACTGGGAGGAACTGCTCTCGGCCTCGGGCATCGCCAATGACACCCGCGTGGTCCTGTACGGCGACAACAACAACTGGTTCGCCGCCTTCGCGTACTGGCAGTTCCGGCTTTACGGGCACGAAGACGTGCACCTGCTCAACGGCGGCCGGGTGAAGTGGGAGTTGGACGGACGGGCGCTCAGCACCGATGCGGTCTCCTACCCCCGCAGCAGCTACCAGGCCAGCCCCCGCGATGAGTCGCTGCGCGCTTACCAGCCGCAGGTCCTGGACGCGCTCTCGCGCGACGTGGTCTTGATTGACGTGCGCGCGCCGGAGGAATTCCGGGGCGAGATCATGGCCCCGCCGGGACTTCCGGAAACGGCCCAGCGAATGGGGCGGATCCCCGGGGCCGCCAATGTTCCCTGGGCGACGGCCGTCAACAGCGACGGCACTTTCAAGTCGGCCGATGAACTGAACGAAATCTACGGCTCCAAGGGCGTGTCTCCCGACCAGGAAACGATCGCCTACTGCCGGATCGGCGAGCGTTCCTCGCACACCTGGTTCGTCCTCAAGGAACTGATCGGGGTCTCCGACGTTCGCAACTACGACGGGTCATGGACCGAGTGGGGCAGCATGATCGGCACGCCGGTCGACGTCGGCTAACGCTCCCGCGCACCGGCCATAGCCCGTTGCCCGGCGGAAACGGCCGGCCGTTTCCGCCGGCCGGGCCCCGTTCGGTCAGTAGATGTTGCCGGTGGCCGGGAACCCTGAGCCCTGCTCGAAGCGATCGGGTGAATAGGGGGCCGCCAGGTCCGGCGTTTCGTGATTGACGATCATCTGGGCCACGCTCCAGCCGGTGGCCGGCGAATGCATCACGCCGTGGCCTGAAAAACCGGCCGCCAGGATGATTCCGGCCGGATCCTGAAGCGGCCCGATGTAAGGGTGGTGGTCGGGGGTGACCGCGTACAGACCCGCCCAGCTGCGCCGGGGCGACAACAGCGGCTCACCCGGGTCTTTCAGACGGCGGATGAGGCGTTCCCGGAGGGCGGCCCCGAATCCGACATCGAATTCCTGATTGAAGCTCTCCGGCTCGGCCGGGTCTTCGAATATCAGGTTGGCGCCGCCGCCGCCCAGGTGGTCCTTGCGAAAGTGGAACCCGTCGTCCTCGAACGTCATCGGCGAGGCCGACGGCAGCTGCGGGAGCGGGTGGGTGCCGGCGATCTGGCGCCGGACCGGAACGAGCTGCAATTCAACCCCCAGTTGCCTTAGCAGCCGTCCGCTCCAGGCGCCGGCCGCGACCACCGCCCATTCGACCTCCAGGTCGAGGCCCGGCCCCTGCAGCTTGTGAACCCGTTCGTTTTCGATCACCACCCGCTTGACCTCCTGGCCGAGCCGGAACCGGACCCCGCGGGCGCGGGCGGCGCGGGCATAGCCATGCATGATGTAAAGCGGGTCCAGGAACCCGTCCAGGGGGCAGAACGAGGCTCCCAGGACGTCGTCGGTGACCACGTGCGGGACGAGCTCGGCGACGCTCTCGCGGTCGAGCATCACCGCTTCTTCGAGCCCCGCCCGACGCTGAATCTGGTGGATCGCGCGCAGCTGGTCGAGGCGGGCCTGGCTTTGCGCCAGGAACAGGTACCCGTGCAGCCGCAGGTTGGGGTCCACGCCGGTGTCGGCTTCGAACCGCTGGAGCCGCTCGAACGCGAAACGCGAAAAGGCGATGTCGGACGGGTGCGGGAACTGGTGCCGGAACCCGCCGGCGGCGCGGCCCGTCGATCCCCATCCCGGCAGCGGTCCGCGGTCGATCACGACTACGTCACTGATTCCCGCGCTCGCCAGATTGAAGGCGATCGAGGACCCGACGATTCCGCCGCCGATGATGCCGACGCGGGCCCTGTCGGGCACAGCCTATGCCCTCATACGTGCAGTATGTGGCGCTCCGCCGGCGATAGCCGGCCGATGGTTTCGGGCGAGAGCCAATCGGCCTGGACCTGCTGCTGCTCCTGGTCGCGACGCACGTAACAGCCGTGCAGGACGCGGCGCTGGCCCTGGCTTCGGTTCTCGGTCCCGCCGTGCCAGCAGTGGCCGTTGAAGACCACCACCGATCCGGCCGGAGCCAGGATCAGTTCCTCGTCCGGGTGAGGGGCTTTGGGATCCTCCATCGCCTCGCGCGGGTCAAGGTTTGACCGGTGCGTCCCGGGCACGATTCGGGTGGCGCCGTTCACCGGGGTGAAGTCATCCAGGATCCAGAGGCTCTGGCAGACGCGGTAGCCGGTCTCGTCGGTTGAACCCATTGCGTCGCGGTGAAGGACCTGAAGGCCTTCGCCGGGCGGGCAGTTGCGGCCGTTGAGCGAATCGAAGTGGATTTCCTCGCCCATGATGTGCGTCATCGCAGCCAGGATTCTGGGGTGCGTGTAGCAGGGAGCGAACTCCTCGCCCTTTTCCACCAGGTTGGCCAGCCGGCCGATCCCGACTTCCTTGGTATTGGCCATCTCCTCGCCGGCTTCGTCGCCTTCGCTGGCTTCGATCTCGTCGAATCGCGCGCGGATCGCGGCGAGCTGGTCCGGCGTGAGCACATTGTGCAGGTACAGGTACCCGCGTTCATCCAGCTGGGCTTTTTCCTCCGCGCTCAGGGTGTCGGAGGAAACCCCCAGCGCACTCAGGGCTTCGGCCGTTTTCATCGCCTTCTCCACCATCAACTCCCGGACCCGGCAACTCCGGCCCGTTGCAAGAAGATTACCGAGAACCCGACGATCTGGCGAGCCTGATCGGAGCGGTCCTGGCGGTCAGACGTCCACCAGGAAGCGCAGCGCCGGTGATAAACGCCCGATGGTTTCAGGCGAAAGCCAGTGACTCTGGTCGGTCTGCTGCTGCAGCGACCGGTCCACCCAGAAGGAGTGCAGGGCGCGGCGTTCACGATCGGTCCGGTTCCGCGTCCCGCCATGCCAGGTAAGGGCGTTGAAGACTATTACCGTTCCGGCCCGGCCCAGGGCCAGCACCTGGTCGGGGTGGGGGGCGGATGCGTCGTCGAGCATTTCCCCGGGCATGGTGGCCAGGTGATGGCTGCCGGGCACCAGACGGGTCGGGCCGTTGTCGGGGACGAAATCATCCAGCATCCAGACCGAATTGCAGGCCCGGAACCCGGGTCCGCGCTGGCCGGCGTAGATGTCACAGTGCAAATCCTGGTGGCCGTGGCCGGGCGGGGCCGAGCGGCCGTTGAGCGAAGAGAGGTGGAACTCGCCGCCGATCACGTGCCAGACCGCCGCCAGGATTTTGGGGTGCGAGTAGCAGATCTCCCATTCCCGCCCCTTGTTCACGAGGTTGGCGAGGCGGCCGACGTTGGCCTCCGAATGCACCTCCCGGCCCAGGCCGTCCTCGCTTGAAAGCAGTTCGTCAAAACGCCGTCGCAGGGGCGCCAGCTGGGACGGCGCAATAAGGTCGTGCAGGACCAGGTACCCGTCCCGGTCCAGCGACTCGCGCTCGTCGGCGCTGAGGGACGCGGTCCCGGATCCCAATTCCGCGAGCGCCGACCTGGTGTCCACTGGATTACCCCCGATAAGTCAGACCGGCATCCGGCGACCGGTGTGGCGCCTCCCTACCGAGGCGAATTCGACCCCGCTGGGACCGGTCGGTACGATCTTGACGTCCTGGTCGTCGAAGAGGAATCGCGCTTTGTCCTGGTGGCTTATGTCGGGGTCGTCCCAGCCCATCAGGAACAACAGCCCGGCCGACTGGGTGGCTGCCTTGATTTTTAGGCGCACGACATCCATTTCCGGCGGGTATGGCGGATCGTGGTTGGTCGGATATCCAAACGACATGCCCATGTCGCCCGGGCCCCATTCGGCGTAGGCCACGCCCGGCACCGCCAGGCATTCGTCGGCGGCGGCGGCACAGTCCTGGTCCTCGAGCTTTAGGCCCAGCAGCAGTTCGCCGGCCGGATTCAGCGGCCACGGATCTGCCCGCTGCAGGTACTCCTCCGGGCTCATCCCCCAGACTTCGGCGGGGTGCTGCTGTCCGCCGTTGCCACGCAGGCCGGCGCCGGGGCGCCCGTCGGCGTCGCGACAGAACACGAAGCGCGAGCAGTCGACGAAGGCCTTGACCGCCTCTGGATCGCGGGCCCGGCACAGCACCAGTCCGTGCACCCCGGCGTTTAGCAGATGGGTGATCTGCCACTGGTTGTCGAGCACTTCCGAGGCGGACTTACCTGACGCCGGCAGGGTGCAGAAGATCGCCGGCATGCGGTGCCCGGACCGGGTCGGCCCGGCGTCGACGAGTCCGCGCATGAACTCCCGCAGCGCGGTCATGTCGAACGGACGGTGCTCGTAGTCGATCAGCAGGAAATCGGCCCAGGTCGCGGCTTCGGCCAGGCCGCCCTCGTAGCTGATTTCACCGGCCCCGGTGTAGTAAACCGGTTGGCCCGATTCGAGCAGTTCGATTGCGCGGTTGATTCGTGGCATGGGGTGTCAGGACTCCAGTGGCGCCGGACGCGGGGGCTCTTGGAACGCTCCGATTACATACTGGTCGAAATCGACCAGCGCGCCGGTCATCAGTCCCGACTCCTCCGAAGTCAGGAATGCCACCGCGCGGGCGACCTCGTCCGGTTGCACCAGCCGTCCGAACGGCAGCTCACGGTTGGCGCGCTCGACCCAGTCCGGCGGTTGACCCTGGGCGGTCGTCTGAACTATGTGCTCGTTCGGGGTCTGGGCCCAGCCGATATTCAGGACGTTGACCTTGATGCGGTGACGCAGCAGCTGGAACGCGGTGTTGCGGGTAAATGACATCAGGGCGCCCTTCGAGGCCGCATAGGCGTTGATGTAGGGCTGACCGCCGTAGCCCGATATTGACCCGATCGAGCAGACCGCCCCGCCGCGACCGCCGCGTTTGATCAGCCGAACCGCGGCCTGGGTGAGGAAGTAGGGGGCCCGCATGTTGACGTTGAAGATGTATTCATACGTCTCCAGGTCGGTGTCCCAGATGGTCCCGCGCGGCCCAACCCCGGCGCAGTTGACCAGGACGTCGAGACGGCCAAAGTCCGTATCGGCGCGATCCACGATCGGTTCCAGGTCCTCGTAGCGGGCAAGGTCGGCGCGCTGGTAGCTGGTCGGGCAGCCGGCCGAGGTCAGCTCGGCGGCCAGCGCCTCGCCGCGATCCTGCGAGCGCCCGCAGATCACCAGTCCGGCGGCGCCGCGCGCGGCAAAAAGCCGGGCCGTCGCCTCGCCAAGACCCTGGGTCGAGCCGGTGATGACCGCCACTTTGCCGGCAAATTGCCCAGGGAAAGCATCCCCGTCGGTCATCGTCGCAGGTCCCCGGGTGACACCTTGGCGGCCGCCGATCGCTGGTTCAGACGCTCGTGTACCCGTGCTCTTCGAGCCAGGCCAGGGTGCGCTTGGCGATCGGCAGCGGTTTGTCGAACGGGACCGGGTACATGTCCTGCTCCACGACCGCGTACCCGGAAAAGTCGACCTCGACGATGGCTTTGAGGAAATCGTCAAAGTCCACCACTCCGTCGCCCGGTTCGACCCAGACGCCCATCTTGGTGGCTTCGGTCATGGGGATGTCCTCGGCCTGCACCTTGGCCGCAATCGTGGGCTCAACGTTCTTAAGGTGCAGGTAATCGACGCGGTGGCCCCACTTGCGCATGAATGCGACCGGGTCGCCGCCGGCGTAGGCGTGGTGGCCGGTGTCCAGCAGCAGGCCGACATCGGCGTGATCGGTGGCCTCAAGATAGCGCTCGATCTGGTCCTCGTACTGGACATGCGTGTCGGCGTGGGGGTGAAACACCGGTCGCAGGCCGTAGTCGGCCGAGATCATCCGGGCCAGGTCGACGGTGAATTCGATCAGCGCGTTGAAGGCGGCATCGTCCAGCCGCTCCGGCATTTCCACCTCGCGGCCGGTCGGGTCGGTATGGGTGCCGCCGGTATAGCTGCCGTCGATGAAGATGAAATACTCGGCGTCCAGTTTGACCAGGTAGTCCGAGATCTGGCGCGCCACCGACCGGATCTGGTCGCGGGCCTCCACGTCCTCGTAGTGGACCATCATGTTGGTGCCGGTCACGCCGAAGCCGCGCGCCTGCATGGCCGCCCGCATCACGTCCGGATCGGTCGGGGCGTAACCCCAGGGTCCCGATTCGACGTACTTGTACCCGGCTTCCTTTATTTCGTCGTAGCAGCGCTCCCACGGAGTCTGCAGCGGATCGGGTTCACCGAACCAGACGCCCCATGAATCGGGGCAGTTGCCAACCTTGAGCCGCATCCCTGGTCCGCTCCCGGAGTTAGTGCGCTTCGAACCGCCATTCTAGGTGGAGCGCGCGCTCCATTTCAGGGGCAGTCCGCGGCATTCTCCCGGCAGGCCCGCGAACCGGCCGGAACGCCGGCCAATCTGCTATTTAATTCCAGTGGCGGCGAGCGCCAATAAGCGCGCCCCGAGGGAACCGCAAATCGGAGGGATGAACATGCAACGCCAAATCGGAATCGGCACCATCGGCATGGGCTGGATGGGTGAACTGCATTCGCGTTCGCACAACCAGGTCGCCATCCGCTTTCCGGAAGCGCCGGCTACCGGAAGACTGGTCATCTGCGCCGACAACTTCGAGCGCCGCGCCCGGTCCGCGGCCGAAAAGTACGGGTATGGGCAGTGGACGACCGACTGGCGCGAGGTGCTCGAACACCCCGAAGTCGAAGCCGTTAGCATCACCACTCCCAACTTTCTGCACCTGGAGATGGCCGAGGCCGCGGCTGCCGCCGGCAAGCACATCTGGCTCGAGAAACCCTGCGGGCGCTCGCCGGCCGAGACCAAGGCGATCGCCGACGCGATCAACGCGGCCGGGGTCACCTCGCACATCGGATTCAACTACCGGATGTGCCCGGTCGTGAAATTTGCCAAGCAGATCGTAGATTCGGGCCGGCTGGGCCGGCTTACCCACTTCCGGGGTCGCTTCCTGGAGGGCTACGGAAGCAACCCCGACGCGATGCTGACCTGGCGCTTTTCGCGTTCGATGGCCGGATCGGGGGTCGTTGCAGACATGCTTTCGCACGTGGTCGACCAGGCCCATTTCCTGGCCGGCCCGATCAAGCGCCTGGCCTCCCAGCAGAACACTTTCATCGGCGACCGTCCCGAGCCGATCCCCGGCGAGGGCACCCATTTCTCAATCCGCAAGGGAGGCCCGCGGGCGCCGGTCGAAAACGAGGACTACGTGGGCGTCCTGGTCGAATTTGCCAACGGCGTCTTCGGCCACCTCGAGTCGTGCCGGGTAATCCAGGGCGAGAAGATCAATCTGAGCTGGGAACTGCACGGAACCAGGGGCGTCCTCAAGTGGTACCTTGGCCGGATGGGCGAACTCGATTTCTTCGAAGTGAGCGAAGGCGACCTCGCCCGCGATGGTTATGTAAATCTGCTGGCCAGCGTCGAAATGCCGTACTTTGCCAACTTCACCCCCGGCGACGGTCTGTCGATGAGCTATGACGACACCAAGGTGATCGAGGCCTACGAGTTCCTGCGCGCCACCGACGCCGGCGAACCCGGCGAACCCAACATCAACGCCGCCCTGGCGGTGGCCGAAGTTTCGGACGCGATCTTTCGGTCCTGGGAGTCGGACTCGTTCGAGGACGTGCGGCCGATCTCCTGAACGGCGGGGCTTGCGCAATTTGCTCTGCGGGCGCAACAAACTGTCATGTTCTTTGTGATAAGTCTTGACAATCATACGCTCAAGCTTTATCATCTAGCAACGGCAGGTTGACAGCGACGTCAACACGCATTCTGAAAGGACCCTTGCAATGCCGCAGTTGCTCCGCCGACCCACCCGAAGCCGACTGGCACCGGCCAGCGCGGACTTTGGTTTTCCCTGGGCCCGTCCCCTGCTCAGCGAGTTTTTCGACATCGGCCGCGACGTTCTGCTCGAGACCTACGTCCCGATCGACATGACCAGGACCGACGATGCGATCACGGTCGTCGCATCGGTTCCCGGCATCGACCCCGACCGGATCGAGGTGACCTTGGACCGGGGCGTGCTCACGATCGCCGGAACGGCGACCGGACCGGCCGGCGAAGAGCGCGATTCCTACATCGTGCGCGAGCGCCGGATCGGATCGTTCGAGCGTTCGGTGCGGCTGCCGCGCGGAGTGGACGCCGGCGCCGCCACCAGTGAATACGCCAACGGTGAGCTGACCGTGCAGGTCCCGCTGGTCGAGGACCACAAGCCGCAGCGAATCAAGGTCTCCAAGAACTAAGCGGTACCGACTCGCCGCGCTACCGGCCCCCGCGATCGCGGGGGCCGGTCCCTTTTTATGGGTCCGGTTACGGCGCCCTATTCCCCCTCGGTGCCGGACAGAATTACGCGGGCCGTATCAGTGAGGTCGGAATAGCCCATGCGCGCCGAAATCCGGATCGAACCGCAGAAAACCCTCGGTGAGATCGACCCGATGCTCTACGGCGTCAACGTCGAGCATCTCGAGCGGGCGGTTTACGGCGGCTACTGGGCCGAACTGGTTCGCAACCGCAAGTTCGCCGGTCACGACGATGACCGCCCCGGCCGCGGTCGGCCGAAGCCCTGGGAACGTGAATTCGCCGACCCGCCGGGATTCGGGATCGCCGGGTCCTGGGAACCGTTCGGGGCCGGTCCCGGGGTGGAATTCGCCCACGACAACTCGGTCTTCTACAGCGGCGGCCAGTCGCAGCGGATCGACCTGGTTGGCGAGGGCGGGTACCCGCGCGGGGTCTCCCAGCCGGGCATCGCGGTTCTGGGCGGGGAGGCCTACCACCTGCGGGTCGTGCTGCGTGCCCGGGGCCCGATCGGCCCGGTCAGGATCGGGCTGGCTGACGACGTGGCCGAACTCCTGGTCGACGATCGCGATCTGGCCGAGGAATGGTGCACCGTTGAATCCCAGCTGGTGCCGAAAGCGGGCGGCAGCTTTGACCTTCGGATCACCGCCCCGGGCAGGGGGCAGCTCTGGATCGGCGCAGTCTCGCTTATGCGGGCCGACCATCATCGAGCCGGCGGGGTGCGGCAGGACGTTGCCGAGCGACTCAAGACGGGCGGCATTACCCTGATCCGCTGGCCGGGCGGTAATTTCGCGTCCGACTACGACTGGGAATGCGGCATCGGTCCGCGCGATCGGCGTCCGACCAAATTCAACCGCGCCTGGGGGGAATGGGAGCCGCACGACCTGGGAACCGATGAATTCCTGGCCCACTGCGAACAATGGGGCATCACCCCGTTCCTGACCGTGAACGCCGGCTCCGGAACGCCCGCGCAGGCGGCCGCCTGGGTCGAGTACTGCAACGGTCCGCCCGATTCAAAGTACGGGGCGATGCGGGCCGCCAACGGACGCGCCCAGCCCTACCGGGTCCGCCACTGGTCGATCGGCAACGAGATCTGGGGGAATTTCCAGGTGGGACACGTAGACGCCGAGACCTACGCCCGGCGCTGCGTCGAATTTGCCCGGGCCATGCGGGCGGTCGATGACGGCCTGCACCTTACCGCGGTCGGGCACGTCCGCAACGTGCTGGGCCGCTGGAACGAGCGCGTGTCCGAAATCGCCGGCGCCAGCGTCGATGCGATCGCCATCCACAGCTACACCCTCAATCCGATGATCCTGCCGGCAGAACCGGATCCGGAAGAAAAGTACCTGGCGATCGTGGCCGGCCCGGAGACGGTCGATGCGGTGCTGGACGAATCGATCGCCGTGATCGATGCGCACTGGGCCGGGCAAAAGGCCGAGATTTCCTACGACGAGTACGGGGTCCGCGAAGACCTGCGGACTGCGACGCCGTGGAAAGAGGTCTACACCCTGCGCGACGGGCTGTGCATAGCCGGGATCATCCAGTCGATGCAGCAGCGCGCCGGGCGGGTCCGGATCGGCGCCCAGTTCGGGTTCGCCAACCGGCTCGGGCTGATCGACGTCGAGCCCGATTCGATAACCGAGACCCCGTGTTTTCAGGCTTTCGCGCTGCTGGCCACCAATTCCGGACCGCTGGCGGTGGCCAGCGATTGCCGATCGGAGTCGTTTGGCACGCCCGGCCTGGGGACCGAACCCCCGCAGCAGGGTGTGCCCTGGCTGCGCGTTGCCGCAACCGCCAGCCGGGACCGCGACCGGGTCTGGATTTCGGTTATCAACCGCCACCCCGGCCGGGCGATCTCGGCCACGATCGACATAGCCGGTGACTGGAGCCCGAGCGCCAGGGTGAGCGTCCTGGGCGGCGACGGGCCCAACGCCCGCAACGCCGTAGGCGCGGTCCCCGCGGTACGGCTCTCGCGCAGCGATTGCGACCTGGAGCAGGATGACCGGGGAATTGCCCGGCAATTCGAACCCCATTCGCTGACGGTGCTCGAATTGTCCCGCGCCTGATTGAGTTCTCCGGCCAAAATGATCCGCGTCCCCAAGGGCCCGGATCGGCCGGCGGAGGGTGCGGGGCGGCATAGCTTTACGGGGCGGAATCGACAATGAACATCATCGTGATCATGCTGGACAGTTACCGGCAGGACCACTTCGGCTTCTACCACCAGGGCCGGCGCGTGTTCCCCAACGTCCCGCCCTGCCAAACCCCCAACATGGACGCGTTCGCGGCCGAATCGGTGGTCTTCGACTCGATGTACGCCGACGCCCTGCCGACCATTCCGGCCAGGACCGCGCTCTTTACCGGAAACCGCACCCTTTTCTCGCGCGCCTGGCAGCCGCTGGCCGACGAGGACTATTCGATTTCGTCGATCCTGGCCCTGGAGGGCTACGTATCGGCATTGATCGCCGATGTCTACCACTACCGGGCCGCCGACCAGAATTTCCACGCCGGTTTTCACGCCTACGAGTGGGTGCGCGGACAGGAGTACGATCCCTGGCGCTCCGAGCCCCCCAAGAGCGACCTGGCCGGGTTCACCAACCAGCACTACGACGAGCTCTGGCGCGCCAACGTGGCCCAGTTCATCGTCAACACCGAGGAATTTGAGCGGAAGGAAGACTGGTTCGCCTTCAAGGTCGCCGACCTGGCCTGCGATTGGCTCAAGCGCAACCGCGGGCAGGACAAGGTCTTCCTGTGGATGGACAGCTTCGACCCCCACGAACCGTGGGATCCGCCGGCCGAGTTCGACGTCTACGGCGACCCCGATTACAAGGGCCCGCGCTTCGTGATGCCCATGGGCGGGCCGGCGAGCAGCTGGTACAGCCAGGCCGAAATCGACAACATCCGCGCCCTCTACGCCGGAGAAGCCGCCTCCGTCGATGCCGCGGTCGGCATGGTGCTGGATCAACTCAGGGACCTGGGTTACTACGACGATTCGGTGATCGTGCTGATGGGCGACCACGGGCACCCGCTGGCCGACCACGGCAAGTTCCTGAAAGGGGCCGACCGGCTCTATAACGAACAGCTGCTGATTCCGTTCATGGTCCGCCTGCCGGGTGGCCGCGGGGCCAGGCGCACTTCGGCCATCTGCCAGTACCAGGACCTGCTTCCCACGCTGCTGGAAGTGGCCGGGCTCGGAAACAGCGCCACGGACATGCACGGCAAGAGCTTCCTGCCGGTCCTCGAAGGCGAATCCGACCATCACCGCGACGCCATCATCTGCGGCTACCACGAGGCGTTCGACCGGGTCATCCGCAACGACCGCTGGAGCCTGGTCCTGCGGCCCGCCGGCGAGGACGACGAGCTGTACGACCTGCAGGCCGATCCCGGGGAACGCAACAACCTCCGCGCCGGCAACGACGAACTGGCCCGCGAAATGCTGGCGGGTTTTGGCCGCATGTACTTTGACCACATCCGCCGCGAGCCGCAGGGACGGCGCCACGGGCTTGAGAGCAACGGTCGCAACCTGGGGGTCTGGGGCCGGCCGAGCGACGATCCCGCCGCGCGGCCGTTCATCCGCCGCTAGCCGATGCCGCTCAGGCTGGCGATCATCGGCGCCGGCCCGGCCGGGGCGCAGGTCATGTACCCGCCGGCCCTGGCCGGCAGCGACCGCTTGGAACTGACCTGGGTCTACGACCCGGACCGGGAAAACGCCGCCACGCTGGTCGATGCGGTCGGCCGCGGCCGGACGGCCGGCTCCCTGCAGGAGGCGCTCTCGGACGGTGTCGAGGCGGCCGTCATCGCTTCGCCGGTCCAGTTCCACCGGCCGCAGGCGGTCGCCGCCCTGGAAGCCGGCCTGCACGTCCTGGTGGAAAAACCGATGACGCGCACGCTCTCGGGAAGCCGGGCGATAGAGCGGGCCGCCGCGGCCGCCGGCCGGGTCCTGATGGTCGGGTTCATGAAGCGTTTCGACCGCAGCTTCGAGCGCGCCACCGAAATGGTCGCCGGTGGCGAACTGGGCGAGATGATCGAGGTCCGCTGCGACTGGTCGCACCGGTCGCCGTTTGCGGCCCAGGAATCGCGGGCTCACCCCGACACCTGGGGCGGGACCTTCCAGGACCACGGATCGCACACGATCGACCTCTGCCGGATTTGGCTGGGAGATATCAAGCAGGTGTCGGCCGAGATGAAGATTGCCTATGGCGACCGCCACAACGAGGATGTCGGCGCGGCCATCTGCCTGCACTCACGCGGAGCGATCTCCACCCACAACATTTCCAGGGTTCGCATGGGCCGGATGATGGAGAGCTATGACCTCATCGGAACGCGCGGGCGCCTGCACATCCGGTACTCCGGCCGGGCCAGCTATGCGTCGGCCGATCCATTTCAGATGACGTTTTTCGGGCCCGGCGGGACGACCCGCGACGTGACCGTTCGCCCGCTGGCGAACCTGCGGGCCGAAATCACCCGCAACGGCCGCTATGCCCGCGAGCTCAATCACTTTGCCGACTGCATCGCGGGCAAAACCGAAAACCGCGCTCCGGGAGACGCCGGATCGGCCGCGGTGGAGGCCGTCAACGCCGCCTTCGCTTCGGCCGCCAGCGGGGCCAAGGTCACCCTGCCCCTGCAGGCCGAGCCCGATCTGGGCGCCTATTTCCGGGCCCTTAGGGCCGGCGCCGGGGAACGGCGATGAACGGGGCCGGACTGCTGGTGCGCGGACTGGCCGCCCACGGGGTCGAACACGTCTTCGGCCACCCCGGTCACGGCAACACCAACATCCTGGACGCCCTGCTCGATGAGCCTGGAATCAGGTTCCACCTCGTCCGCCACGAGCAGGCCGCCGCCCACATCGCCGACGGCTACGCGCGGACAGCTGGCAAGGTTGGGGTCTGCACCGGGTCGGTCGGGCCCGGCGCGACCAATCTCCTGATGGGCATTGCGACCGCCATGTCGACCTCCTCGCCGGTGCTGGCGCTGGTCGGTTCGCCCATCCGGGACTGGCTTGGCCGCGGGCAACTGCAGGAAACGTCGCGGCCCGACACGTCGGGAATCGATCAGGCGTTCATGCAGATGTACCAGCCGGTCACCAAGCGGGTCTGGTCGTGCTGGTCGAGCGAACAGATTCCACCGGCGCTGCGCAAAGCCTTCACCACCGCCCAGGTTGGAAGACCGGGACCGGTGGCGATCGAAATCCCCTGGGACGTGCAGGCCGCCCCGGCCGCCGGCGCCGTCGAAGCGCCGGATGCGGCATTGACGCGGTCCCGCCCGCGGGCCGGGAAACATGAGACCGCGGCGGCGGCCAGGGCGCTGGCCGAGGCCGATTTCCCGCTGATCCTGGTGGGTAACGGGGCGCGCCTGTCCGGCGCCGCCGACCAGGTGATTGCCCTGGCCGAGTTGCTCGGCGCACCCATCTCCTCCTCATTCGTGGCCAAGGGACTCATCCCGGAAGATCACCCGCTGAGCGTGGGAATCTGCGGATGGCTCGGCCACCCGGTCGCCCACGAACTCATCCGCGAACACGCCGACGTGATCCTGGCCGTGGGGCACCGGTTCTCGGATCAGTCGACCAGCTGGTGGACCGAGGGCCGCCCGTTTGTCCCCCAGAACCGGATCATCCAGATTGACGTCGAACCCCGCGAAATCGCCCGGACCTGGCCGGCCGAGACGGCCCTGGTCGGGGACGCCCGGGCCGTCCTTGGCGACCTGCTTGACCGGCTCCGCGAAATGGGCGGACGCCCCGCCGCCCATGCAACGCGCGATCTGGTCGCCCGCGCCAAATCGGCCTACCGGCTCGAGCTGCCGCCCCCCAACGCCGAACCGATGGACCCGCTGCGGGTCGCCGATCAGGTGCGCCGGCTGCTGCCGGCGCGCTCCCTGCTCTCGATCGACACCGGCAACCACGCCCACTACTTCTCATTCAACTTCCCGATCCTGGAAGGCGGCGAGTTTCTGAACCCGGGAGGGTGGACGCCGATGGGGTGGGGGCCGACCGCAATCATCGGCGCGGCCCTGGCGCGGCCGCGGCTGCCGGCAGTCTCGGTCACCGGCGACGGCGGGTTCCTGATGGTCTGCCAGGAAATCGGCACCGCGGTCGAAATGGGGCTGCCGATCGTCTGGCTGGTTTTCAACAATCGCGTGCTGGCCGCGATCCGGGAGGGGCAGAAAGCCGATTTCGCGGGCCGCACGATCGGTACCGAATTCCAGGTGTCCACCGACTTTGCGATGCTGGCGCGGGCGCTGGGCGCCGAGGGCCTGCGGGTGAACCGGCATTCTGAATTCGACGAGGCGTTCGAGCACGCGCTGGCCCTCGGCCGGCCCTGCGTGCTGGATCTGGCGATAGACCCCGACGCCGAACATCCCCCGGTCGCCGGGTCCTGGTTCGAACCCGGCCGCGGTGAACCGACCCCGCTCCCGCGGGGAAGGGAATTGCTCTACTCCGGCGCGGACTGATCCCGCCGAAGGCGCGGCTTGGTCGCGGCGAAAATGCTGGTGGCGGGATCCGGCTGCTTGCCGGGCGGTCCCGCCGTACCCACCGGTCCCCAATTCCAGGCCAATCCGAGCAGGTCGCACCATGGTCCAAAGCTGGCAATTTAACGATTACGCGATCGACGCGCTGACCCTGGTCGAGCAGGACCGACCCCCGCTCGGCGAATGCGACGTCCGCGTGGCGGTCCGCGCCCTGAGCCTCAATTACCGCGATCTCCTGGTCCTTGAGGGCTGGGTCAGCCGCGACCTGGAATTGCCGGTCGTTCCGCTGTCTGATTTCTCCGGCGAAGTAATCGAAGTCGGGCCCGGAGTGGAGGAGTTCTCGTCCGGGGACGGAGTGGTGAGCAACTACGTGGCCGACTGGCAGGACGGGCCGTTCCAGGACCGGTACCTGAAGACCACCCTGGGAACCCCGGGGCCGGGAGTGGCCGCCACCGAGCTGGTGCTGCCCGAAACCGCCCTGGTGGCCAAGCCGTCCAGCCTCACGCACGCCGAAGGCGCAACCCTGCCGATAGCCGCCCTGACCGCCTGGTCCGGGCTTCACGCCGGGGACCCGCTGGGCCCTGGCAGCAGCGTGCTGGCGCTGGGCACCGGCGGGGTTTCGGTGGTGGGACTGCAGATGGCCAAGGCGTTGGGCGCCCGGACCATCATCACCAGCAAGGACGATGAAAAACTGGCGACCGTGGCCGGGCTGGGAATCGACCACGGCATCAACTACCGGACCCACCCGCAGTGGGCGCGCCAGGTGCGCGCAATAACCGACGGACAGGGCGTCGACCTGGTCCTGGAGGCGGGCGGCGCACAGACCCTGAACCAGTCGCTGCGCAGCCTGCGCGCGGCCGGAACCGCGGCCCTGTTCGGGGTCCTGACCGGTCCCTCCGGCGAGGTCGAGACCCGGACCATCCTGGCCCGCCGCCTGAAAGTGTGCGGCATCTACGTAGATTCGCGGGCCGAGTTCAAGCGGATGAACCAGTTCATAGAAAAGGTCGGTTACAAACCTTTCATCGGCCAGGAATTCGGGTTCGATCAGCTGCCGGAGGCGTTTACCGCCATGAAAAACCAATCGCATATCGGCAAGATAGTAGCGAGGGTCTGAAGAAAAGAACTCAAGCCAGCAGAATGACGGGAGTCCGGGATTGAACGTCGTATTCATCATGAACGACACCTGGCGCTACGATCACGTGCGCGCCAACGGCAACGACTGGATCTCGACCCCCAACCTGGACGCGTTCGCGGCCGAATCGGCGGTGTTCGACCGCTCCTACATCGGATCGTTCCCGACCATCCCCTGCCGCCACGATCTGCTGAAGGGCCGTTACGGGGAGCCGCTGCACTACTGGCGCCCGCTGCAGTGGGACTGCCTGACTTTTCCCGAAGTGCTGCGCGACAACGGCTACGTGACGATGCTGATCCACGACACGCCGCACATGATGAACTACGGCTACGGATTTGACCGGCCTTTCCACGCCTGGGAGCTGATCCGCGGCAACACCGAAGACCGGTTCCGCACCGACTGGTTCCGGGAGTGGCGCCTGGGCAACCTGGACAAATTCCGCTCCCGGACCGGCATGGCCAAGCTCTACCGCCAGACCCGCGACAAGTTCCTCGAGGAGGAGTTTTTCGCCCCGATGGTCATGGCCGCGGCCTGCAACTGGCTTGAGCGCAATCACAACCACGACCGGTTCTTTCTGTGGGTGGATTCGTTCGATCCCCACGAACCCTGGGACCCGCCGCAGCACTACCGCGACATGTACGCGCCCGGCTACGACGGAGTGGAGGTTGTCTGGCCGGCCTACTGCCGGTCCTCGGAGTTCTACACCCCCGCAGAGCAGGAGCACATCGGCAAGTTGTTTGCGGCCGAATGCACCATGTGCGACACCCACGTAGGACGGGTGCTGACCAAGATCGATGACCTGGGACTGCGCGAGAACACGATCGTGGTGATCATGTCCGACCACGGCCACTATTTGGGCGAACACGACCAGCAGTCCAAGTCCGGTCCGCTGTATGAAGAGGTCTCACATCAGATCCTGATGATCCGGCATCCCCAGGGGATCGGCGCCGGCGAACGTTTCCAGGCCCTGACCCAGCCGGCCGATTTTGCCCCCACGATATTTGAGATGCTCGGGGTCGAGGCTCCGGCTGCAATGGGCATCCAGGGTAGGTCGCTGCTGCCGCAGATGGCCGGGTCCACGGAAACCCTTCGTCCGGTGGCGGTTTCCGGCTCCTTCCCCAGCGAAATATTGCCAGGCGGCACAGGCGGGCTGGCGTCGGAGCCGGGCTGGACATCGCTGACGGTCACCGGCCCCGAATACGCGTTGATCGCCTACCCGGAGAGGGAACGCAACGAAATCTATCACCTGCCCAGCGATCCGGGCATGACCGACAACATCGTGACCGAAAACCTTGGCCGCGAGCAGGAGCTGCACGGCGAGTTGATGGCTTTCCTGGAGTCCCACGAGAGCCCGGAGTGGATCAAGCGCATCTACGGCGACGGCCCGGACGGCGTGCGGGTGCCCGATATCGACGATCACCTCAAGATGGTGCGGCAGCGCGGCATGCCGCTCACCGGGAGCCTCGACGGTGAAGTTCTGTGAAATCTCCGCGAATTATTTGCGGGTCCCTGGCGAATCCTCCAATCACCGATAGGAATTCTCAATGAACGTCGTATTCATCATGAACGACACCTGGCGCTACGACCACGTGCGCGCAAACGGCAACGACTGGATCTCGACCCCCAACCTGGACCGGTTCGCGGCCGAATCGGCGGTGTTCGACCGCTCCTATATCGGGTCCTTTGCGACCATTCCCTGCCGCCACGACCTGCTGAAAGGCCGCTACGGGGAGCCGCTGCACTACTGGCGCCCGCTGCAGTGGGACAGCCTGACGCTGCCCGAAGTGCTGCGCGACAACGGCTACGTGACGATGCTGATCAACGACACCCCGCACATGATCAATTACGGCTTCGGGTTCGACCGCCCGTTCCATGCCTGGCAGATGATCCGCGGCAACGAAGTCGACCGCTTCCGCACCGACTGGTTCCGGGAATGGCGCCTGGGCAACATGGACAAATTCCGCACCAGCGCCGGCATGGCCCAGTTCTACCGCCAGACCCACGACAAGTTCCTGGAGGAACAGTTCTTTGCCCCGATGGTCATGGACGCGGCCTGCACCTGGCTGGAGCGCAACCACAACCACGACAAGTTCTTCCTCTGGGTCGACTCCTTCGACCCCCACGAACCCTGGGACCCGCCCCAGCACTACCGCGACCTGTACGCCCCCGACTACGACGGGGTGGAAGTGGTTTGGCCGGCCTACTGCCGCTCCTCGGACGTCTACACCCCCGAAGAGCAGGAGCACATCGGCAAGCTGTTTGCGGCCGAATGCACGATGTGCGACACCCATATCGGGCGGGTGCTTACCAAGATCGACGACCTGGGGCTGCGCGAGAACACGGCCGTGGTGATCATGTCCGATCACGGCCATTACTTCGGCGAACACGACCAGCAGTCCAAGTCCGGCCCGCTGTATGAAGAGGTCTCGCACCAGATCCTGATGATCCGGCATCCCCAGGGGATCGGCTCGGGCGAGCGGTTCCAGGCCCTTACCCAGCCGGCCGACTTCGCCCCAACGGTCCTCGAATTGCTCGGGATCGAGGCCCCGGCCGAAATGGGCATCCAGGGCAAATCGCTGCTCCCCCAGATGGCCGGTTCAACCCAGACCCACCGTCCGGTCGCCGTATCCGGCACCTTCCCCTACGAAATCCTGCCGGTCGGCGACCCGACCTACGCCGGTCGCAGGGTCCCCGCGCCGATGGTGGAACCGGGCTGGACGCCATTGACCGTAACCGGTCCCGAGTACACGTTGATCGCCTATCCGGAAAGGGAACGCAACGAGATCTATCACCTGCCCAGCGATCCGGGCATGACCAACAACATCGTGGCCGATAACCTGGACCGCGAGCAGGAGCTGCACCGCGAGCTGATGGCCTTCCTGGAATCGCACGAGAGCCCGCAGTGGATCAAGAGCATCTACGGCGACGGCCCGGGCGGCGTGCAGGTTCCCGACATCGACGAACACCTCAAGCTGGTGCGCCAGCGCGGCATGCCGTTCACCGTCACCCTCGACGGTTCGGTTCTCTAAGGTCCCGCGCCACCGGTCCGCCGTTTGAATCCCAGCCTCCCAATCACCCAAAGGACTGATCCTTGAACGTCATCCTGATCATGAACGACACCCTGCGCTACGACCACATCGGCGCCAACGGGAACCCCTGGATTTCGACCCCCAACCTGGACGCCTTCGCCGCCGAGGCGGCCGTGTTCGACCACAATCACCTCTGCTCGTTCCCCACCGTTCCCAACCGCCACGAAATGATGAAGGGCCGCCACGGCAATCCCTTCCAGGCCTGGCGTCCCCTGGAGTGGGGGGCGATGACCCTGCCCAAGGCCCTGCGCACGGCCGGCTATGAGACGATGTTCATCCACGACACGCCGCACCTGGCCAATTTCGGGTTCGGGTTCGATCGGCCGTTTTCGGGCTGGGAGTTCGTGCGCGGCAACGAGGCCGACCGCTGGCGGACCGACTACTTCTCCGAGCTTCAGGTTCCCGGCGGCGGGAAATTCACCTGGGACCAGCAGGCCACCCATGAATTCCGCAATTACCGCCACATGCGCCGCGAGGAAGACCAGTGCGTGGCCAGGGTGATGTCGGCCGCCTGCGAGTGGCTGGACCACAATGCCGGACACGAGAAGTTCTTCCTCTGGATTGATTCCTTCGATCCCCACGAACCCTGGGACCCGCCCCAGCATTACGTCGACATGTACGATCCGGATTACGAGGGCGAGAAGATCACCTGGCCGTCGTTCGGGGAAGTAGCCGACCGGTTCAGTCCCGCCGAGCAGCGCAACTTGAAGGCCCTGTACGCCGGCGAGGTGACGATGATGGACCGCTGGATCGGGCGGGTGCTGGAGAAGATCGACGACCTGGGGCTGCGCGAGAACACCGCCGTGGTCATCATGTCCGACCACGGTTTTGATTTCTTCGAACACGGCTACGTCGGCAAGCGGGCGATCTATCCCGAGGTCGTGCGCACCGTGCAGATGGTCCGCCTCCCGGACGGGGCCGGCGCCGGTCGGCGGATTCGGCAACTGACCCAGCATCCCGACTTCGTGCCGTCGGTCTTCGACCTGACCGGGGTTGACGTTCCGGACGGAATGGACATTCAGGGCAGGTCCTGGGCCCCGCTGCTTTGCGGTGGTGAATACGAGGCCCGGACGGCGACCGTATCCGGCAACAGCCCTTCCTACTTCGACGCAAGGAGCCCATTCGCGGCGGCCCTGGCGGGCCGGTTCACCGGCTGGTCGCAGCTCCAGGTGACCGACGGTCGCTGGTGGCTGGTCGACAACGCCGATCCGGACATGCGCGAACTCTATGACGTCGACACCGATCCGGACACCCAGGTGAACCTGTACGGCCAGCACCCCGATCACTACGCCCGCCTGCACGGGGAGTTGCTATCGTTCCTGGAGCGATCCAATGCCCCCGAATACGCCATCCGGCTGTTCCGCGACGGGCCGGACGGAATCGACCCTAAACAGGCTTCCGCGGTATTTGACCGGGCCATGATGCCGGACGGGATACCCATGAACACGGTCCGTCCCGGCAACGTGGTCCGCAGCGACTGAATCTGCGTATCCAGTAGAGGAAGTTCCGGGCAACCAAATGCGCATCATTTACTTCGACATCGATTCGCTGCGGCCGGCGCACCTGGGCTGTTACGGCTATTCGCGGCCGACTTCGCCCACCGTGGACGCGCTGGCGGCCGAGGGAGTGCGCTTCGACGGCTGCTACGGTTCCGACCTGCCCTGCAACCCGTCGCGGGCGGCCCTGTTCTCGGGCCGCTTCGGAATCCTGAATGGAGTGGTCGGCCACAACGGGCCGGGCCAGCACATGCGCTACCCGGGCGAGGGCCACCGCCACGATCCGGAGCGCCCCATGTTCATGCGGCACCTCCAGCACGCCGGCTACAACACGGTCTCGTTCTCCGGCTTTGCGCAACGGCACATGTCCTGGTGGTTCACCGCCGGATTCACCGAATTCCACGGCAACAAGCTTCCGGGCGGGCTCGAATCGGCCGACGACGTGAACGGCCTGGTCGAACCCTGGCTGCGGGACAACGGCCGCAGCGACAACTGGTTCCTGCACGTAAATTACTGGGACGTGCACCATCCCTACCGGGCCCCGGACCGCTACTGGGACCGGGTCCAGGCGGCCGGCCCGGGGCTGGAGTGGCCCGACGATGCAAAAATCCGGGCCGATTACGAGCGCTACTATGGCCCCCGTTCGGCCCGCGACTGGGGAATCATGGAGCGGCAGTGGGCCGGCCGGGCCTACTTCGAGCGGTTTCCGCGCATGCGGTCGCAGATCCGCGACCGAGGCGACCTGCAGGCCTTCGTGGACGGGCACGACGCCGGCATGGCCTACGTGGACGATGCGATCGCGCGAATCCTTGACATCCTCCGCGAGCAGGGGATCTACGAGGAGACCGCGATCATCGTCTCCTCCGACCACGGCGAATCGGTCGCCGAACAGGGCCTGTACTTCGAGCACGGTAACGCGTCCGAGGGAACCGCTCACCAGCCGCTGGTAATCCGCTGGCCGGGCGTGACCGACGGCGCGCGCGGCTCCTCTTACGACGGGCTGCTGTACCAGCTCGACCTGGTCCCCACCGTCGCCGAACTCCTCGATCTGGAGATCCCTTCCGGCTGGAGCGGGGAGAGCTTCTCTCCGGCCCTGCGCGGCGAGCCCTGGCAGGGGCGCGACCACCTGGTGTGGGGCACCGGGATATTCACGTTCCAGCGGGCGGTCCGGACCCGCCGGCACCTGTTCATCAGGACCCTGCATCCCGGATGCCTGCCGGTCGATCCGATTTCGCTTTTCGACATGCAAAATGACCCGCGGCAGGAGCGGAATCTGGCCGTCAGCGACCCGTCGACTACGGCGACAATGGATCATCTGCTCGCCAACTGGTGGTCCGGTCACTGCACCGGCCCGGGAAGCGTGCGCGACCCCTTCCAGGACATGATGGACGTGAGCCCGGATACCTACATTCCGCTCGAAGCGGTGCTTTCCCACCTGGAAGACGACGACCGCCCCGAACAGGCCCTGGACCTGCGCCGCCGGCGCGGTCTGCTGACCGAGGAGTCAAATGCCCTCCCGTTCTGACGCGCGCCAGCGCCGCCGCCGGCGCATGGCCGAATTGGGCGCCCGCGGGGACGCCGGGTCGACCGTGACCGCGGCGACGGCATCCGGTCAATCAACTGCGCAACCGCGCCGACTGCGCCGCCGCGACGTTTTCCTGGGGGCCGGCGCGGGCGTCGTGGCCGGCGGCCTGCTGGGCGGGCTGAGCTGGTTCGACGCCCAGTCGCGGCTAACGGTCCCGGAACCGATCTTTGCCCCGCCAACGGCAGTGACACCCATCGCCGGTGTTCCGGAGCCGGAACCTGCGACCGAACCCGCCGAAAAACCGTTTATCGCCAAGTCGCCCGAGGAACTCGACGGGCACCGGCACGCAACCTATTCGCACCGGCTTGGCGATCCGGCCGCGCCGCTCTTGATCGTTGAGTACTTCTCCTATACCTGCCCCGCCTGCATCGCGTTCGCCGCCTTGGTCGAACCCCAGGTCAAGGAGTCCTACGTCGACACCGGGAAGGCCGTGCTGGTGGCCCGGCACCGGCCGTTCGACACCAACGCGATCGCCGCATCGCGGGTTTCGATCGCCGCCGCCCAGCAGGACCCGGCCGCCTTCTGGCCGATGCACTACCGGCTCCTGAACGAGATCCGCCAGATGGCCGCCAACGGTTACAGCTGGGAGGATTTCGAGCCGATCGGCAACGAACTCGGCCTCGACGGCGCACGGCTGGTCGAAGACACCCAGTCGGATTGGACTTCCGAAATCCTGCAGACCAACATCTCCGAAGCCTCCGGGCTGGAAGTTAACGCGACCCCGACCTTTTTCCTCAACGGCGAACGCAAGGTCGGCGGAGGGAAGCTGAACGAATTCCTGGCCGCACTCGAGGAAGCGCTGGGCAACGCCTGATGACACACGTGGATTCGCCCGCCTACCGCTACCTGACGGCATTGCTGGCAATCGCCGGCCTGGCCGTCGCGGCCTACCTCAGCGCGTCCGACCTGGCCGGCGAGGCGACAGTCTGCATTGAGGGCGGCGGTTGCGAGGCGGTGACGCAGAGCGCCTGGGGCGAGCTGTTCGGCGCACCGGTGGCGCTGTTGGGCGTTGCAGGGTACGTCCTGATCGTGCTGGCGGCGGGGGCCGAGCTGTTCTGGCGCGATAAGACGTTCCCGGACTCGACTTTGGCCCTGGTCCTACTTACCGCGGCGGGAGCGACATTTTCGGTTTACCTGACGGTCGTCTCGGCGACCCAGATCAACAATTTCTGCATCTGGTGCATATCGTCACTGGTGATTCTGCTGCTGCTCTTCGGGTTGAGCTTTTACAGGGCCCTGCGCTTGGCGGATAACGCCGGTTAAGCCCGGCAGGGGCCGGAGGTCAGATGTTGCCGACCGACAACCCGCCATCCACCCGCAGGTCCATCCCGGTCACCGCGTCGGAGTCGTCAGAGGCCAGATAGAGGGCGGCCCGGGCGACCTGCTCGACCGTGATCAATTCGCCGGTCGGGACCCGCGCCATCAGCTGCTCCAGCGGCATGCGGCTGCCGGATCCGGCCGAGCTCCAGAAGAGCGGAGTGTCGGCGTAGCCGGGCGAGATCGAGTTGACGCGGATGTCGTGCTTGGCCCATTCCTCGGCCAGCACGTAGGTGGTCATGACCACCCCGGCCTTGGAGGCGCAGTAGGCCGCCCGCTGGGGAATTCCGCGGTACCCGGCGACCGAGGCCATGTTGACGATCCGCCCGCCCTGGCCCTGGGCGATCATCTGTCGACCGGCGAACTGGGCGCCGAAGAACACCGCGCAGAGATTGAGGTCAATCATCTGCCGGTACTCGGTTTCCACCACATCCTCCGACGCGCTGCCGCCGGCCCGACCGGCGTTGCCGACCCAGATGTCCAGTCGCCCGAATCGTCCTACGACTGCTTCCACGAACGCCTCGAGGGCGGCATTGTCGGTCACGTCGGCCTCGAACGCAAGTCCCTCCCCGCCGCCTTCCTCGATCCCGGCTACGACCTTTTGGGCGGCCGGCAGATTGATGTCGCAGATGGCGACCCGGGCCCCCTCGGCGGCAAATTTCCGGGCGATGCCCCTGCCGAATCCATCGCCGCCACCGGTGATGGCGGCGATCTTGCCGGCAAGCTTACCCGCGGACAAGCTCAGTCTTCCCAGTCCGGCCAGCTGCGCAGCCGGGCCGCGATTCGCTCGGCCGCGTGTCCGCGTCCCTGCTCGCGCAGGTAATCGATCCAGTAGTCGTAGGGAACGTACTTGAACGGGCCGGTCTCAACCACCTTCGGCATCGGGTCCCCCGGGTGGCCCGGGCGACCCGCCTGGCGGTGGACCCATTCGGTCAACAGGTGGTCGAGCTCGGCCACCACGTCCGGACGCTGGCCGGCCAGGTTGTTGGTCTGGCGTGGATCGGACCGCATGTCGTAAAGACTCAGCGGAGGGTAATCGAACAATCCCGGGTGGTAGGTCCGGGTCAGATACCAGTCCCGGGTCCTGACCGAGCGCTGGCAGGCATAAAGGCCGTGCGAGAGCACCAGGTGGTCGCGGGAAGGGAATTGGCCCGCATCACTTGAGAGTAGCGGCGCCAGACTGGCCCCGTCCCAGCCCGGCTGGGGGTCGACCTCGGCAAGGTCGCAGAGGGTCGGGGCTATGTCCAGGCTGTAGACGAATTCGTCGCTAGTTGCGCCCTCGGCCAACCGCCCGGGCCAGGAGATGATCAGCGGGATGTGGTGCGGGGCCTCGTAACCGTTGCAGTGATCGCCGTATATGCCGAATTCGCCCTGGGCTTCGCCGTGGTCGGCGGTGACGATGATGCAGGTGTCGTCCAGTACCCCGTTGGCCTCCAGCACGCCGAGCAGCTGCCCGATGTGGTGATCGACGTAGGCGATCGACCCGTCGTAGCCGTTTATCCACTCCTCGAAGTCGCTCAGGCGGTCAAACCGCGTATCCGGCACGGTCCCGGTCTCGGGATCGCGATAGGGGTTCACGGTGGGCGGGGTGAACGGACCGGAGAGGTCCTGCTGGGCGTCCAGCGTAGCCTGGTCGGGCCAGTCCGGCGGCGGCTGCCCGCTGAATTTGGTCAACCATTCCTCCGGCACCCGGTAGCGTCGGTGCGGATCCCAGTAATTTACGTGCAGCAGCCAGTCGTCCTGCTGGCAGATCCGCTCCAGCACCGGCAGGGCGGCGGCATTGACCTCGTCGGCGGTCTCGTTGCCGCGCTTGAGGGTGTGGTGGTGGTACTCGCGAAACCCCGATGTGTGCCAGAACGCGTGATGGCGGTCGGCAAAAGACGAAACCGAAGCCGTGTAGTAGCCGCTCAGGAGAAAGTTCCTGGCCATCGTCAGGGTCAGTCCGCCGGCCCGTTCGAGGTGTATGTCGGCCGGCAACCGGTATTCGGAACCCGGTCCCCAGTGGGTCACCACCCCGTTGTTTATGCCGAACATGCCACCGAACAGCGAGGCCCTCCCCGGCACGCAGGGCGAGTCGGAAACATAGCAACTGTCGAATCTGGTGCCGCGGTCGGCGATCGAATCGATGTTGGGCGAGGTGTCGCGGTGATACCCGTAGCACCCGAGGTGGTCGGGGCGCTGCGAATCTATGTCAATTAGCAGGACGCGCACTGCGGGCTCCTCCAATGCGGGGGTCTTTGTCGCGCGGGACGACGTCGCCGGTTGCCAGGAACCAGTCGGTCAGGCGTTCGGCAAGTTCGAGCCGGATCGATTGATGGTCGGGCGAGTCGATCAGGTTCACCTGCTCGCCGGGGTCTGCAACAAGGTCGTACAACTCGTCGCGGTCGCGCAACCTGCGCACGTACTTGTGCGAACCGGTGCGGACCGCGGCCGCCTTGGCGACCGAATCCGGATTGTCGGTCTGGATCCGGCCCTTCTGGTAATAAACGTGATCGGCCCCGCCCAGGCTGTCCCACTTGAGTTCCACCGCCTGGCGCTCAAAGTGGTGGTGGCCGCCTTCGACGAAGACCGCGTCCTTGTGCTCGAGGGTCTGTCCGCGAATCAAGGGCAACAGGCTCTTGCCGTACTGGTCGTGCTCGAGGGGAACGCCGGCGATGTCAAGGATGGTGGGGGTCAGATCGAGCGTCTCGCAGAGGTGCGGGATCATCGCGGTCTGCTCGTTGGTTGGGAGTTTGACGGTCAGCGGCACCCGCAGCAGCACGTCCTCGAACCCGCTGGGCCACTTCTCCACCAGGCCGTAGTCGCCGGCGTAGTCGCCGTGATCGGAGAAGAAGAGTACCGCCGCTTCATCCCAGAATCCGTTCTCCTCCAGCGAAGCGCGGAGCTCGCCGAACTGGTCGTCGAGACGCGAGCACATCCCCCAGTAGGTGGCGATCAACTCGCGCCAGTCGGCCGCATTGAGCCGATCCAGGCCATAGGAGCGGTGCATCTCCTGGTGGTGAATGGGAGCGTCGCTGCGCGGCGGCATCGGGTCCGGCACCTGGTCGCGGTCATGCATCGAAAAATAGGGTTCCTCGCACCAGTACGGGCAGTGCGGGAAGATCAGCGGCAGGTAGAGGCAGAAAGGCTCCGGCGGGTTTGATTCGAGGAAACGGATCGCCCCATCAATCCACTGGCGATCGGTGTCGCCGGAGGCCTCGTCCGGGCGTTGCCCGAAGTAGAAGCTGCGGAAGTGCTTGTGGTCGGGCGGCCAAGGGTTGGAGGTGAATTTGCGGTAGTCGAAATTGATCTGTCCTTCATGCGAGATGCTGTCCGGGAACGACTCCTGGGCTAAAAGATCGTTCTTGCCCCACATCTCGACGTGGTACCCGGCCTGCTTGAGGTACTTGAACACGTTCGGCTGGTGCGGCCGCAGCATGTGCCAGAGCGTACGGTGACCGTTAACGTGCGGCGGCCATCCGGTGAACATGCAGATCCGCGATGGGGTGCAGACAGTGTGGTTGACGAAGAAGTGCGAAAACGGAGCGTACTCGTCCGCGAAACGGTCAAAATTCGGGGTGTTTATGACCGAATTTCCGGCGTACCCGACGCAGTCCCAACGCATCTCGTCGGGCATGAAGATGATGATGTTGGGGTGCTTGGGCATGCCCCGGTCCTTCGGCAGGCAATCGTGGGTCGCGGGCCAGGGACGCTCGTGACACCCGGCTATTTAGCTTAATTGGAACCGGGGCGCAGCTGGCCGGTCTGGCTCCTGGTGGCGGGCATATTGCTGGGATGCCAACCGGGCGCCGACCCGGAGCAGGCCGGGTCGCGGGTGGGTTTCGATCACTTCGTCGACTGGCAGCTTCTCGGCGACCGCCAGATGGTGTTCCGTTCAAGCGTCGACGGGGATTGGGACATCTACTTCGCCGACGGACTTGACGACGAGTTGCGCCGCGTGACCGCCGACCGACACCACAATCGCTATGCCGATCCATCGCCGGACGGAACCCGGGTCCTTTATTCCTCCAGCGCCGACGGCGGGGACTTCGACCTATTCATCGTCGGGAGCGACGGCAGCGACCTTGTCCAGCTGACCGCCAACGACCGGGAAGACTACTCGCCGGTCTTCTCCCCCGATGGCCGACGGATTGCCTTTGAGCGCGATGTCGATTTCTTCCAGCTGTTCGAGCTCGAACTTGCCACCGGCCGAGTCCGCCAGCTCACCGATTCACCCTGGCACAGCTACGCCCCCGACTGGAGCCCGGACGGTCGCGAGTTGGCCTATTTCGCCAATCCCGAAGGCGACTTCGACATCTTCGTAATCCGGGCGGACCGGGCGCCGGACCGGGAACCCACAAGGGTCGTCGACACGGCCGCGTTCGCCCAGTTCCCGGATTTTGACCCCTCCGGCCAACTCATCGCTTTTGAGGCTTTCCAGGACGGCGACTGGGACCTTTACGTCCTCGATCGCCGGTCCGAAGCGGTCCGACGACTGACCCGCGGTGGCGGAAACGATCGCGACCCCGACTATTCGCCCGACGGACGCCAGATCGCCTTCGCGCGCGCCAGCGGGGACTCAGTCGACATCTGGATCATGCAGGCCGACGGAGAAGGGCAGGAGCTGTTGATTGCGACCCCGGGCCGCGACTTTCAACCGGTCTGGATCAGGTCGCCGGCGGCCCGATCCGCATCCGGGCCAACCTAACGACGGGCCGCGCAATTCCCACACGATCCGAGTTCGGAGTCCACGCGCAGGCGTCCTTGGTTACCAGCCGACCTCGTACTGGAGCAGGCGGGAGTTGATCCAGGTAACCAGCGCGATCACCAGGAAGAGCACCACCGACATCGCCGCCGCGTATCCCATCTTCAGGTACTCGAAGGCGTTCGAGTAGATCAACAGCACCACCGTAACGGTGCTGTCGAGGGGGCCACCGGTCAGGACGCCGTTGCCGGCCTGCTGGGTCATGATCCACACCTGCACGAACATCTGCAGGGCGCCGATGAAGTAGACGATCACCACGAAATAGGTCGTGGGCGCCAGCAACGGCACAAGGATCCGGAAGAACTTCGACACTCGGCCGGCACCGTCGATGTCGGCGGCCTCGATCACGGTCGGAGGAATGCCCTGCAATCCGGCCAGGTAAATGACCATGTTCAGGCCCATGTTCTTCCAAACGCTCATGACGATGATCGAGAGCAGCGCGGTCTCCTGGCCCTTGAGCCACTTCGACGCCGGCAACCCGATCCAGATCAGGAAGTCGTTGAAGAGTCCGAACTGCGGCTCATAGAACCAGAGCCAGATAAGCGATACGGCGACAAAGGATGAAACCACCGGCATGTAGAACATCGCCCGGAAGAAATAGATTCCCCGGATCGAGCGGTTGATCAGCTGGGCCAGCAACAGCGAGGTGATCACGCCGGCCGGCACGGTCACAAACGCGAAGACCAGGGTGTTGCGAATCGCCGGGAAATAGCGCTCGTCGCCGGGCAGGGCGGTGAAGTTTTTCCAGATCGGATCGGCGATCGTCGGCTGGGTGAGCAGGTTGTAGTTGGTTATCGAGTAGTAGAAAGCGCCCGCGATCGGCACCAGGATGAACACGGTGATGAAAAGGATCTGGGGCAGGACGAAAAGATACCCCGCCAGATTGCGCCGAAAGTAGACACCGAATCGGCGCTGCCCACCCCCGACAATGCCGGGGGCGACAGACTCGCTTGCCAAAAGGGCTTAGCCTAGCCCTTGATGCCGGAGAGGGCGATCCCCTGGACGAAGTAGCGCTGCGTCATAAGGAACAGGATCAGGATCGGCACCGTGGCAACCATGGTGGCGGCCATCAGCAGACCCCAGTCGGTGTTGTATTCCTGCCTGAAGTTGGCCAGCGCCACCTGCAGGGTCTTGATGTCCTCGTCGCGGGTGATGATGAACGGCCAGACGAAGTCGTTCCAGGTCTGCTGGAACGAGAACACCGTCAGGACCGCCAGGGCTGCGCCCGAGAGCGGAAGGATGACGTTCCAGTAAATGCGCAGCTCGGAGGCCCCGTCGATGCGCGCGGCGTCTTCTAGCTCACGCGGCAGGGTCTGGAAGAACTGTCGCAGCAGGAATGTCCCGTAAGCGGTCGGGAACATCGGGATCGTGAGTCCGGCGTAGGAGTCGAGCAGACCGCGTCCGCCCTGACCCAGGATGTCGTTGCCGCCGACAAGCGGCCAGTTCTTGATCATGATGAACAGCGGAACCATCGTGACCTGGAACGGGACCATTAGGGTGGCGACCACGGCCACGAACAGGACATCGCGGCCAGGGAATTCCAACCGCGCGAACGCGTAGCCGGCCGTTGAGGCAAGCAGCAGGTGGGCCAGCGTGATTACCGTGGCCACAAATGCGCTGTTGAAGAAGAAACGCCCGAAGTTGAGACCCCAGACGGTCGTGTAGTTATTGAACTGCCAGGCGTAAGGCAGATAGGTGCCCGGATCTTCGATCGCGAAGTCGAACAGGTCCTCTGCCGTCTTAAATGACCCCAGGAGCGACCAGAGGAACGGGAATACCGCCAAGAAGGCGATCACCGACATGAGGATGTAAAGCAACGTGCGGCGGATCAGCGGCCACGTCCGGCCTTGGGTCCGCAGCGTTGCTGCCGGTTGGGTTTGCGCTACCGCCATTGGGTTTTCCTTACGAACCGTTCTTCCGCTGTCCATGCCGCAATGCGGCTATGCACTCGGCCGTTAAGACTTTCATCTTACTGAAACGCCCTTCTTGGTAAGTGGCGATTCGGATTCCGCCGGCCGGGCTTGGGTCACCCGGCGGGCGATTCGACGAGGCCGGGTGGCGGCCACTCGGGCCACCACCCATGCCCCGCTTCTCGGTAGTTCCGTTTGACCGGAACCGCCGAATTGGACGAATTAGCTGCCCGTAATGATTTCGAGTACTTCCGCGTCCATTCCCTCGAGGGTTTCCTCGACGGTGAGTTCGCCGAGAGCGGCCTTCTCGACCCAGCGGCTCATGGCCGGCTGAACGTCGAAGTGCTCCGGAACGATCTGGCGTCCCTTGCCGAACTTGTTGCCGTTCTGGGAGTAGGTCTTCCACGGCTCTTGCTTGTAGAGCTCGTAGGCTTCCATCGCTACCCGGCACGGCATTGAGCGGTCGCCGACCACGTTGATGTCATGGTTTGGTCCCGGGGACGCAAAGTACTTCATGGTCTCGAAGGTAGCGTCCGGGTTCTTGGTGAGCTTCCAAGGCATGTATTTATCAACGTAGATCTGCATGATCTGCTCTTTGGGACCACGCAGCGGCTCGCCGACTACCACGTCCGCAAACACGTCCGGGGCGTTGGTTTCGCAGTTGCCCACGTTACCGGGCCAAAGCTGCTGGTACGCAACGCGACCAGCGCAGAACGCGTGCAGGTTCGGAACGCCGGAGTCCATGCCTTCTTTAGGCATGGTCTCGTCGACCAAACCAGCTCTTACGTGCTGGCTTAGGGCGGTGATGCCCTCGGGCGAGTTGTTCAGCGGCATCGTGCGGTCTTCGGAGAAGTAGTTACCGCCGGCCTGGAACAGCCAGTCCTCATACACCTGGGTGTGGTGCTGGATGTTGATTCCGGCCTGCTCGAAGATGTCGCCATCTTTGATGGTGAGCTTGGGAGTTACTTCGTTGAGCTCGTCCCAGGTTGTCGGCGTTGTCGGCTCGAGGCCGGCCGCTTCGAAGAACGAGGCTCGGATTACCGCAGAGGCGCGGTAGTTGAACCGGTACGGGACACCCTGGATATGACCTTCGTAGGTCACGTCCTCGAGCCCGCGCGGGTAAAAGTCGCTCCACTCGTCCCAGTTGGCTACGTACTCATCAATTTCGAGCACCTGGCCCTTGGCGGCCAGTACCGGGGTCCACAGCCCACCGCCGTACCAAATGTCAGGCGCGGATTGGGCCGCAAAACCGGTAGTGATCTTCTGGAAAGAGCTTGCCCAGTCAGAGAAGTCGGGTTTGACCTGAATACCGGTCAAGTCCTTGAACTTGGCGATTTCAGTGCGTGCCGCTTCCTGGCCAGCCGGGTTCAGTCCGTTGAAGCGGAATTCAATTTCCACGTCTTCGAACATCATCATTTCGCCACCGTCGGCCATGGCTTCTCCGCCACTGTCCGCGGCCGGAGCCGCGGGTGCCGCAGTTTCTGGAGCTGCTGCCGGCGTGCTTGACTCTTCCTCGCCACAGGCGGCCAGAATAGCCAGACCGGTTGCCCCAGCCATGCCGGTTAAGGCACGTCTTCGGGTTATGCGCAAGAGTGTTCCTCCTACTTTGAGTTGCTCTGATATCCCGCCGGCGCGCTGGGATCGAATAAAAATCCCGCGCCAGCAGTGTCCTCCCAAATATTCAGAGAAGGCCAACCGTCGACGGGCCTATCAGTTGGGCGCATTTTGCGCCCATAGAAGGTCAATGTCAAATCAACCGAAGGTCAGCGCCGAATTAACTTATCGCAGTCGCCCAGAAAGCCGCCGTGTGATCAGCATGCACCCATGCTGCCTAAAATCGGTCAATCGTCCCCGCTTCCGCCGCTGGCCCGCGGCGGCCAGCGGAAAGCATCCGGGACATTGCGCGCATGGCCCCGAAACCTAATTTGCGCCACCAAATATATATATATGGAGAAGAGCACAGGAGGCAGACGTGGTGAGAAATGACCTGATCATTAGCCGCCGGCGACTGCTGGCCACCGGATCCGCCGGCGCCGCCATCTTGGCGCTGGCCGCCTGCGGCGAGGCCCACGACGAAGGCCGGCTCGGCGGGGCCGAAGATGTAGCCGGCGCCGCGCGCGCGGGCGGCGGCCCCTCGGCCGAACTCGACGGCGGGCCGAAGTTCGTGGAAGACCCGACCGACATGGTTGGACCGGTCGGCATCGGCCAGAACGACGAACGCAAGGACATCTACGTTGTCACCGCCGACAACAAATTGTTCGAATTCACCCAGGACGGCGTCCTCAACTACTGGTCCGACGGTGGCGACGAGATCACCGATCGCCAGCACCCGTTCAACGCTCCGGCCGACATCACCATGGACCGCACCCGCGTTCTTTGGGTTCTCGACGCCGGGAACGCCCAGGTGCAGAAGTTCTCAACTTACCTGGGGCGGCCTGAGGGTCACATGAACATCCCCAAAAAGTGGGGCGACCCCGACCTGGAAGGCGCCACCCAGCTGCGTTCCAGCGGGTTCGGGTTTCCGTACATCATCACCGCCGACGAGCGCCTGGTGCGTTTTTCCGCCGACGGCAGTAACAAGACCGTGATCGAGCCGCCCGAAGCCGGCGGGCTCTGGCGCGGCGTGACCGCAGTCCCGGTTGAAGGCGAAATATTCGGTCTGGACTGGGATCCGGCCGAGGGCAAATCCAAGCTCTTCCAGATCAACCGCGTCGGTCTCGATTACGAGATCGAGCACAAGGCCGATTTCGAGGACCTTGTCGAGCCCGGGCACATGTCGGTCAACCGCGAAGAACAGTTCTACGTTCTTGATCCGGCCAACGACGAGATTCACCGCTTCGAGATCGACGGCACCCGGAGCGCCAGCTTCGGCGGTACCGGATCAGGCGACGGCCAGTTCTCGGGGGCCACCGGGCTGCAGGCCGGCGTTGAAGGCGTCTACGTTGCCGACAACGGCAACAACCGGGTCGTGCACTTCGACTCGGACGGCAACTTCCTCAAATCCTGGGGCGGCGCCGGAACCGGCTAATCCCAGCCTGGCTGGAATTCCCTGACGGCGCGGCAAACCCGCGCCGTCAGTCGATTTGGGGACCATGTGAGAAATTCCAACGACTCAATTCAGGATCCGCTCGAGCTCTTCCCGGAGGGCGCCGTCCGCGATGCGGCCGGCCGCCTGGTTTTGGGCGGATGCGCGGTAACCGACCTGATCGAGCGATTCGGAAGCCCGCTGTACGTCTACGACGAGGACTCGGTCACCACCTCCTGCCTCCGGTACCGTCAGCCGCTGGCGGCGGCCTATTCGAATTCGCGGGTGATTTACGCCGCCAAGGCCTACGCGGACCTGCATGTGCTCGGCCTGGCGGCCGAATGCGGGCTCGGGGTCGATTGCGTCAGTTCCGGCGAGCTGACCGCGGCCCTGGAGGCCGGCGTCGACCCGGGAATGGTCACTTTCCACGGCAACAACAAATCGCGTTCCGAGATCGAGCTGGCGCTGGCCGCCGGGATCGGCCAGCTGGTCGCCGACGGGGAGGATGACCTCGCGTTCATCGGCCGTGTAGCGGCCGGTCGGGGCGCCCGCGCGCCGGTCCTTTTGCGGTTGACGCCGGGCATCTCAGCCCACACCCACGAGTACATTCGGACCGGCGAGCTCGATTCCAAGTTCGGCATTCCGATCTCCACCGGTCAGGCCCTGGCAGCCGCCAAGTCGGCGCTCAACGACCCCGGAATCGAACTGCTCGGATATCACGCCCACATCGGTTCGCAGATATTCGACCGCCAACCGCTCATCGACAACGCCCGCAAGCTGGTGGAATTTGCGATCGCAACCGAGCGCGAAACCGGCTTCTTTCCAGCCGTGATTTCCCCCGGTGGTGGTGGTGGCGTACGCTACACGCTGGCCGATGACGGGCTGGATCCGGGCCCGTTGATGACCGAGATCGGGGCAGCGGTCACCGAAGCCTTGCCCGATGCCCGCCGGCCGCTGTTGGTGGTCGAACCGGGCAGGTCCATAATCGCCCGCGCCGGCGTGGCCCTCTACACCGTCGGTACGATCAAATCGATTCCCGGCATTCGCACTTACGTGGCCGTCGACGGCGGCATGGCCGACAACATCCGGCCAGCCCTCTACGGCGCCGAATACACGGTGGTGCTGGCCAACCGCCGGCCGGAACCGCCGTTTGGGCCGGTTACCGTGGCCGGGCGCTATTGCGAGTCCGGCGACATCCTGTTCAAAGACACCCAGTTGCCGCAGCTCCGGCGCGACGACGTCCTGGCGGCGGCCACCTCGGGGGCCTACGGGATGGCAATGGCATCGAACTACAACATGGCCCTGCGGCCGGCGGTGGTATTTGTAACCGGTGGGCAGGCGACCGTTACCCGCCGACGCGAGACCGAGGCCGACCTGCTCGGCCTCTTTCGGTAATCAGGTAAGGGTTAACAGCCAGTCGATCAGCAGATCGATCTCGTTGTCGTTAAGGCCCAGGTTGGGCATCAGCGTGTCGGCCTTGTGGGCCGGCGGGTCTTGAAGCCAGGCGGCCAGATTGTCGCGGTTCACCTCCATCGTTTCACCGGCCATCATCTGGCGGCTTGCAAAGCCGTTCAGGTTCGGACCGGTGTCGCCGATGGCTTCCGGAATACCGTCCACGATATGGCAGCCGGTGCAGCCTTTTTCGATGAACAGGTCGTAAATCGCCACTAGTTCAGGCGAGCGTTCGACCGGCTCGGCGTCGGCTCCGGCGGCGGCGGCGGTGATAGAAAAGATCCCGAATTCGGCCAGTTCCGGCGCTTCGATGTAGGGGCGGTAATGGTCGGCCGCATCGTCATGGCGCCAGATGACCTCGGTCGCGAGCACGGCCGCCAATACCGTTACGATTAGCGCCGCCAGCGTGGCGACGGCCGCAACTTGGACTTCGGTTCGATTAGGCATAGGGCTTGAATTGGACCTCTTTGACCAGTTCGCGCGGACGCGGATTAGTCGAAACCAGGATCTGACCGCCTTCCAGACGCAACGGATGGTGCGCCAGCGGGCGGGGCGCCGGACCGCTTACATTGTCGCCATATTCGTCGTAGACGGAACCGTGACAGGGGCAGCGGAATTGGCGCTCGACCGGATCGAACGGCACCTTGCAACCCAGGTGCGTGCATTCGTGATTTAGCGCAATGAACCCGCGTTCGCTGCGGGCCACGAATATGCCCGCAGAAGGGATGAACTTGACTTCGCCGTCGGCGTAGCTGGCCGGCTCGCCGGCTTCCAGCCACTCTTCCTCGTCCTCTCGCGCCGGCATGAGGTAGGCAACCCCGGTGGCCGCCGCCGCCATCGGCGCCAGTACACCCATGGTCGATCCGAATACGCCTTTGAGCAGACTGCGTCGAGTCAGCTCGACTAGTCCTGGCTGTCGGGCAGGCATTACGCTACGGCGCGGGAATGGGAGCGATCAGACGGCGCGCGAATGGGACCGTTTATCCGGCGCCGAAGGCGGCAGGAATCGGAGCCGGTACGTCCCATGGTGCATACAGCGCCAGATCAGGGCCGCGCAACGCCCCGTAGATGAATGTCAGCAGCACGATCGATACCCAGATGCCGGTGAACAGAAAAACGGTCATTTCGCGGCGGTCGGCGCCCATCGCCAATCGCCCCACCAGCAGGGCGGCTCCGGTCAGCACGACCCAAACCAGCAGGGGCAGCAGTCCGGTCCAGACCAAGGCCGAAAGATCGGACAGGTCCAAGAACCCGAAGAACAGGATCCCGGCCGGCCACCAGCCCGGCGATTCGCCGCCGGAGAGTTTCGTCAACTCCAGCACCGAATTGATCTCATGGAACAGTCGCCCGTCGGGGTCGAACGCGACATAGAGGATCCAGGTGATTCCAAAAAAGGCCGCGCCGGCAAGCGCGAATCCGAGCGATCGGCCGCCGAACCAGGTTCCCGGCGCGACCGGGTTCGACGCGGTCAGCGGCACCAGCAGCAAACCGAGGACCCAAAGGCTGGGGATGATTATTCCCCCGATGATGGGGTCGTAGCGGAGGTTTAACTCGGCCACCGACGCGGTAAACCAGGGCACCGGGGCCGGGTTGTCGGCGGCGGCAATGTTGGCCGGGGGTCCCAGATTGGCCGACATGGCGGCAGCGATAACCAGCAGCACGAGCAGCAGGCCCAGTCCCAGAAGCAGTTCGGTCAGCAGCACCGAGGGCCAGGCAAGCTGTTTGCCGGGTGCGGTACGCACCGGGCGCGCCTGGCCGCGGGCGAGCCCCATCAGGCCGTACGTCTTACCCGAGGAGTCCAACTGTGAAGTACTCAAGCCAATTCCCCAGCGTCAGGCATCAGGGCCCCCATTCGGTTGCGGCCGGACCGCCGCGGCGAAGCAGGAAAACGTGCCAGCCGGCCAGAGCCATAAGCACCAGGGGGCCGACGATGAAATGCAAGGTGTAGAAACGAGTCAGAGTGGCCTGGCCCACGTCCTCGGAGCCGAACGCCAGCAATCTGATCCACTCGCCCACGATCGGTCCCTCGGCAAGGATTTCTCCCGCCCCGGCGGTGACCCAGTAGGCGGACTGATCCCAGGGCAGCACATAGCCGGTCAGCACGGTCAGGCCCGCGCCGACCAGCATCGCCACCGAGAGGATCCAATTGGCGGGCCGTCCCGCATAAGCCCCGGTGAAAAACACGCGCAGCAGGTGCAGGGCCGCGAACGCCACCAGGGCGTGCCCGGATACAACGTGCAGGTTCTTGATCAGGCCGCCCAGGAAAACGTCCGTTTCCAGGCGCACCATCGAGGCGTAGGCGCTATCGATTTCGGGAACGTAGTGAAACATCAGCAGCAGACCGCTGACGAACATGATCAGGAGGCTGTACAGGCCGAGCAGCCCGAAGCCGAACGAGTAGGTCGGGCGCAGATTCGCCGAACTCACCTGCACCGGGTGAAACGCAAGGAAAAAGTTCTGGGCAACCGCTCGCGAGCGATCCCTGTAGCCGTTTGTCAGTTCGGGCCGCAGATTCACGCCGACGACTCCTTCTGATTGCAGCGGCGCAAATTTTCCCATTCGCGCTCGCATGATCGCAGTTCCCGGCCGGCTGACGCGCCCGCGGGGACCGCACCCATTTTCCCAATGCAGGGCAGGACGAACGCGCCGGTGCGGCGGCAGCCCATCAGGCCGGCACCTTGATCAGGTCGAGTTCTTCGGAAAAGGCGAACCATTCAAACGAAATCACGTCGGTCGGACATATCTGAACGCACAGGCCGCAATTTGCGCACTTTGAATCGTCCTTGAGAATCAACGTCGCCTCGACGGCCGATTCGGAGTTGCGCTGGAAGTCAAGGCCCGCACCGAATTCCTGGGCAAGCAGCGAGTCAAGCCCCGCGCCGTTGGCGTTTTCCGGTCCGGTCAGCAGCAGGCAGCCGGGCGGACAAACGTCCACGCAGTCCCCGCAGGTTATGCAGCGCGGGCTCTCGAAAACCGTGTTGACGTTGCACTTGAGGCACCGGCGGGCTTCGGCCTGCGCTTCGGCGGCGGTGAAGCCAAGGTCCACGACATCGAAAGGCCCGCGCCGCGCCGGTGGAATCAATTCCGGTTCCTGCGCGAGCGCGCTCAGGGCCCCGGGCACATCGAAATCGGAATGCCGGATCGGGTGCATCCGCGCGCTGCGGCGCACCGCCAGCGTTTGCCCTTGAATCAGCGATTCGACCTCGGCTGCGGCGCGATGTCCGGAGGCGACCGCAAATACCACCCCCTCGTCGGCATGCGGAGAACGCGCTGCCACCACGTTTTGGGGCAATTGACTCAAGTCGGGCGTCCGCGGTGCTTCCAGTTGCGGATTGCCCATCGGCAGGACCACCAGGTCGGCGGCCAGCGAGCCGCGCCCGGGACCGAGCGGGACGCTCGCCTGGCCTGAGTCCTCGGACACCTCGTCCGGCAAATGCCCGCTGATGATTTCGACGCCCTCGCGCTGGGCTTCGCGGGCGGCATCGGGCGACCCGACGATGCGGTGCGTGACCATGGTCACGGCGACGGGATCGCCAGCCATTCGCTGGATGCGGGCGGCAACCCGCGCGGCGTAAATCGACCGGTTGCAGCCCCCGACTATGACTACCCGGCGGCCTACGTCCGCCGGCTGGCCCACGCGCAGCCGCTCGACCAACTCGGGGACGGAAACGATCCTGCCTCCGTCGCCGCGGTACCACTGACCGGGATCACCCAGGGCCAGGACCACGCCATCGTAGCGTTCGGCCAGCTCGGCAAGATCCAGCCCCTCGCCGAGCCGCATCCCGAATTGGATCTGTATTCCGGGCATCTCCAGGATCGCCGCGATTTCGGTTTCAACAACCGCCCGCGGCAGCACGAATTCGGGTATTCCGCGCAGCATCATGCCGCCGGCCCGCTCGGAGGCCTCAAAAATGTCGACCGCATGCCCGAGCAGGGCAAGGTCGTGCGCCGCGGTCAGGCCGGCGGGGCCCGATCCGACGACGGCGACCTGCGCCCCCGCCCGGCGCCGGTCGGCGTAGTCGTGCCGATATTTCGACAGCGCGTAAACCGAATACGCGGTCCGGGAGTTTTCCGGGGCCCGTTCGGGGGCGGCCAGGTCGGAAGGGCGGGCAGTCGGCCCCGCGAATTCGGCCGCAAAACGCTGCAGCGGGCCGGCCGCGACCGGGGCATCGATGCTCCCGCGCCGACAGGCCTTCTCGCAAGGCGCCGAGCACGCGCTGCCGCAGACTGCGGCGAAGGGATTGACCTGCCGGGCCATGTCCCAGGCGGCCTGGTACTCGCCGCGGGCGATGGCGGTGACCATACCCCGCACGTCGGTATCCACCGGACAGGCGGCCTGGCAGGTGATCTGCTCGCGGTAGTAGTCGAGCCCGGGAAGCGTTACCCGCAGGCCGGTTTCATTGACAGCGCCGGGGGCGCCGGCGCTATCGGGGGGCGCCATGGGTGGTAGGCAAATCCGGGGGCGGGCGGGTTAACCAGCGGATTTTATATTGGGGGCCTGTTTTTGCCGGCCGGTCTGACCCGTAAGGACGGCCTATCTGGCCCCGCTCCATCCGGTCAGTGCCCGGGCGGCGGCGTGGGCGGCCCATTCCCTTCGATCGTCCAGTTGGGCCAGTTCCTCCCGGTGCCCGCGACGGGCGAGCGCGCGCCCGAGCAGGAAGTCGGCGAACCCGGGATTCTTGGGCAGCAGCGAACCGTGCAGATAGGTGCCGAAAACGTTGCCCGTCTGGGCGCCCTCGGTTCCGTCCTCGGAGTTGTTGCCGTGCCCGTACTCGACCTTGGCCAAGGGGGATTGCCCGGCGCCCAGGTAGGTGCGACCGCCGTGGTTTTCGAACCCGACCAGGACCTTTCCATGCCAGCGGGCGGCTGCGTTGCCGATGCAGCGCGGCACGGCATGGCCGGGGTGGACGGTCTCCACGTCGAGCAGACCGATTCCGTCCAGCACCGCCCCGCCCGCGTCGCGGTAACTGTGCCCCATCAATTGGTACCCGCCGCAAACCGCCAGGACCACCACCCCGTCGCCGACGCAGCTTCGCAGTGCCGCGCCGGTCGATTCCTTGAGGGCCTGGCTGGCCAGGACCTGCTGGCGGTCCTGGCCACCGCCGATCAGGATTATGTCGACCTCTTCGGGGCTGAACCGGCGTCCGGCGTATAGCGGTATTGTTTCGGCATCCAGGCCGCGCCAGCGACAGCGCTGGATGAGGCACTCGACGTTGCCCCGGTCGGCGTAGATGTTCATCAGCTCCGGCAGGAGGTGCCCGATCCGGACTTTCATTGGGGGTTTATATACAAAAGTGCCACGAATCCGCGCCACCTTGAATACAGTTATGCCGTCTCCGGGACGGCCGCGGGAAAAGTCCCACCCGCGCGGGCCTTCTGCAGGATATTGATGGCCGCGTTGTGATCGCGGTCAAGGTCCAGACCGCATTCACAGACGTGCCTTCTAACTGAGAGGCCCTTCTTCACCGTAGCACCACAGCGCGAGCAGCGCTGCGAGGTGTTTCTGGGGTCAACGAATAGAAGCCCTCTACCGGCGCTCTCGGCCTTGTAGATCAGCTGACTGACGATTCTTCCCCAGGAATTTTCGAGTATGGATCGGTTCAGGCCCCTTTTGCGGGCCCCGCCCGATCTGGTCATCTTCTTTTTGTCCAGCTTCTCCACCGCGATCAGCCCGTAGCGCCGGACAAGATCGGTGGTGATCCGGTGGCACTCGTTCCGGTCACGAACCCGGGCCCTATCGTGCGCGTTGGCCAGGATGCGGCGGCGCTCCCGGAAACGGCGACTTCCCTTCCTGCACACTGACAGGCGCCGCTGCTTGGCCGCGATATCCTCGCGGTCGACCCGGCGGCGTTCAATCTTTTCGCCATCGCTGGTGGTGATGCGGGCCAGCACCCCCATGTCCAGTCCTACCCTGGCCGGATTGTGCGGCAACGGTTCCAGGTCGACCGCGTAGACCAGGCTTACACTCACGCGCCTGCCCCTGAAAGTGATGCGGATGGATTTCAGGTCTTCCGACGGCGGCAACTCCCGCCCGGTCCGGATCCTGATCACCGGCAGGCCCTTGACCCTGACCGCGTACCCACGCCGGTCTGACTTGACCATTCCCGGAGTAACCTGCTCCAGTTGGATCGTGCGGTAGCGGTGCTTGGGCTTGAAGCGCGGATAGCCGGGTTCGTCACCGTCCTTTACCCGGCGGTAGAACGCCTTCCTGGCCCGGTCGGCGCGGGCCAGCACGCCGCGGCCCACGAAAACCGAAAGGCCCTGCCAGAACGGATCCTGGTTGCGGGCGACGGTGAACGCCTTCATGCGATCGAACAGCGAATCGCTCTCACCGGTCTGCTTGTAGGAATTCCGCCAGTGCTCGAGTTCGGAGTTGTAAAGCCCGGCGCAGCCCGAAAGCACCAGGTTGAGACGTTCGCAACCGCGCCGGGTGACGTGGCCGCGGTGCTGGTAGGTGCGGAAGGTGCCTGGCATCGTCCCTGTATGGATTACGCATGAATACTGTTACAAAGGCGTAAAGTATATGCAATCTAAGGGCAGGTCGGCAGTTGACGCCGGCATTGTGGCTTTTCGGTCATCGGCAGGAAGGCAAGCGAACCCGTTCCAGCCCAGTCGAAACCAGGGGCGGTTACAGGCACTGCGGATTTGCCGGGTCACGATTCCTCTTGAGCCGCGGATGTCGCTGTGGATTGTGGCCGCAGGGTTTTGCATTACCAGTGCTTGCCTGGATGACGGCGACTCCGCCAGGAGCTTTTCCGGTATGGGCACTTAGGTATGTAAGCGCCTTTCATTGCGCCTGCCAGTGCTGGTCGATGGCTCCGGAACGCAGCAGCCAGCGGCGCAATTCGAGCATCGCGGTGTAAGTCGAGAGCACCAGTAGCCGCTCGCCGCCAAGCTCCAGCGCGGCGTTCAAGGCGGTCTCGACCGGGCCCTCGGCGACCGCGGCCGATTCGTGCCCGGCGTACTTGAGCCGCAGGGCCATGTCGGCGGCCCGCGAACCCCCGGTTACCAGCTGGCACGGGGCAATCGCGGAAAAGTTGACGTCCCAGATCCAGGAGACGTCCTCGCCGTCGGCGGGGCGATCGTTCAATAGCACCAGCAGGTTGTAGTTTTCTTTCGGCAGGGTGCGCACCAGTTCGTTGGCGCCGGTTGGATTCTTCATGAGCAGAAGGGTGATTTCGACCCCGTCCAATTCAACCCGCTCGGCCCGGCCAAATCTAGGACCGGCGGCGGCGATCACTTCGGCCGAGCGCTCGGCCGAATAACCCAGGGCGTGGGCGGTGGCCAACCCCGCCAGCAGGTTGTAGGCGTTGAACGTCCCGGGCAGGGGGCTGTCCACGGTCACGGATTGCCCGTTGACCTGGCATTCGAGCGCAATGCCCGCCAAATCGGCCCGCCGAACCTTCCCGCTCACTTCAGGGGGCCGGTGGGCAAACCCGCAGTCCGGGCACCGGAAGCGGCCCAGGTGGGAGTAGGCCACGCCCGAGTACTGCAGCGGCCCTAGGCACTCGGGGCAGAGCGTCGAATCGGCCCATTCGTCGGGTTCGGCACCCGATTCGGAAACGTCCAGCCCGAATCCGACCACCCGGCCCGCATACGACTCGCCTATGTGGGCCAGGACGGGATCGTCGCGATTGAGGATCAGCACCGGGCGCGGATTGCAGTTGGCCAGCGAGGCGGCAAATCCGCGGCCCAGCGCGTCCAGTTCGCCGTAGCGGTCAAGCTGGTCCCGGAACAGGTTTGTCAGCACCACTGCGCGCGGCCCGATCCGTACCAGGCTGGCGATCAGCTGTGCCTCGTCGAGTTCCAGCACCCCAAGCGAATCCCGGGGCCAGCGCGCCCGGCCGCGCAGGTCGACCCGCTCCAACAGGTGCGAAAGCAGGCCGCGGGCCAGGTTCGACCCCGACGGGTTGCTGACCACCGGATCGCCGCCGGCCTTGGCTATTTCAGCCACCAGTGCGGTCACGGTGGTCTTGCCGTTGGTGCCGGAAACCAGGACCGTGCCGCCGCCGAGATCGCCGATCAGGGAGTAAAGCAGGCCGGGGTCGAGCGTTGCGGCCACCAGACCCGGCAGTGCCGAGCCGCCGCGCCGGCCGATGCGGCGAACCGCCGCGCGACTGAGGCGCGCCGCCGCGACCGCGGCGAATCTACGCGGCCCGGGCACCGGAAACCCTGTCCTAGTCGCGGCCGGCCGCCAGGGCCTCGGCCTCATCGATCATGTCCCCGATTAGCGCCAGTCCGCGCTGCCAGAGGCCGGGGTCGTCCAGGTCCACGCCCAGCGGTGCGACCAGCTCCTTAGGCGAGGCCGAGCCGCCCCGCCGCAGCATCTCCAGGTAGCCGGGCACGAAACCGGGGCCCTGCCGGCGGTAGGTGGCGTACAGGGCCAGCACCAGCAGGTGGCCGAAGCTGTAGGCGTAGGTATAGAAGGGGGTGTGGATGAAGTGCGGGATGTAGCTCCACCAGGACTCGTAGTCCGGGGTCAGCTCGACGACGTCGCCGTGCATCGGCGCATTCGCTTCCATCCACAGCTGGCCAATGCGTTCGGTGCTCAACTCCCCTTCACTGCGGCGCGCGGCGTGGGCGGCGCGCTCGAACTGGGTCAGAACGATCTGGCGGAACACGGTGGCGAAAGAATCTTCGATCTTGCCGGCCAGCAGCGAAAGCCGCTCGCCCGGGTCGCGGCTGCCCTCCAGCAGGCGATAGAACACGATCATCTCCCCGAACACCGAGGCGGTCTCGGCCATCGTCAGCGGCGTGTGCGACTGCAGGTAGCCAACGTCGCGGGCCAGGTACTGGTGGATCCCGTGGCCGAGTTCGTGGGCCACGGTCATCACGTCGCGGGCCCGGTCGGTGTAGTTGCAGAGGATGTAGGGATGCGCGTCGGCCGGGCCGCCGGCCGAAAACGCTCCGCCGCGCTTGCCGTTGCGCAGCTCGGCATCGATCCAGGAACGCTCGAAGAACAGTTCGACGATCTCCCCCGCCCGGTGGTCGAACGCGGCATAGCTGTCGGTGACCATCTGGCGGCAGCGGTCCCACGCCCAGCGCCCGTCCTGCTCCTCCAGCGGGGCGTAGCGATCGTAGTCGTAGAGCTTTTCGAGCCCCAGAAGCCGGGTTTTCAGTCGGTAGTAGCGCTGCACCATCCCGTTGGCGCCCGCGCAGGCGTCGATCAGCGCGTCGACCGACTCCTGCGAGATTTCATTGGCCAGGTTGCGCGCCTGCATCGGGTGCCCCCGCGAACGCAGCTGGTCGTCGACGTTGTGGTCCTGCAGCAGCACGTTGAATATGTAGGTAAGGACCTTCGAATTGGCGCGCAGCGTCTCGGTCAAGGCGCGGGCGGCGGCGCGCCGCACCCCGCGGTCGTGGTCGTGGAGCAGGGCGAGCGTGGCCGATTCATTGAGCCGCTGGGTTCCCGACGGCAGTTCGACGTCGCATTCCAGTCCGCTGGTTATCTCGTCGAACAGGCGCTTGAACGCGCGCGAGCCGGTATTGGACTTTTGTTCGAGCGCTTCCTCGACCGGACGGTCCAGCACATGCGGTCGAAACGCCAGGCCCTTGCGCAGAAAGTGGGCAAATCGGCCGCTGGCCGGATCGGTGATTATGGGTTCGGTGTGATCGTCGGGCAGGGCGAGCCATTCGAGTTCGAAGAACAGGAGTCCCGCCCGGACCTGCGAATTGGCCTCGGCGGTCCGGGCGATCAGCGCTCCGTGCGCCGGATCGGAGCTGTCGGCGGCGTGCAGCAGGTGGGCGAAGATCAGCGGACGGTCGGCCAACTGGCTGAGGTCTTCGAGTTCGGTGAGCGCATCCCGCAGCGCCGCCGCGTCCAACCCGGCGACCTTGCCTTCGTAGCGGTCCCGGAATGCCGCGGCGCGCTCGCCGGCGCGGGCGATATCGGCATCCAGTTGCGGGTCCGCCGGGCCCGCGTACAGGTCGGCAAGGTCCCAGGCTACCCCGTCGGCGCTGCTGACGTCGGCTGCGGCGGGCGTGGACATGCGGTGCCTCGAATCTTGATTGGCAATAGCTGGATGGTTGCACTGTGGGCGGGGTCCGGCGGTGCGGTCCCGGTCGATTTTGCGCCCGCGCAGGGATAATTGCCTGCCGCGAGCGCGCCCCTTTACCCCGTCCCGGCGGTGCAATGCCCAGTTTCTACCAAGCCTGTGCGATCGACTACCCCAACGGGAACCCGCATCTTGGCCACGCTTTCGAAAAGATCGGGGCCGACTGCCAGGCGCGCTTCAAACGCCTCAACGGATTCGACGTGTTCTTCTCCACCGGGGTGGACGAGAACAGCCTGAACGTGGCCCGCACGGCGACCGCCGCCGGCCAGAACGCGCGTGATTTCATCGACGCAATGTCGCCCCGGTTCGCAGCGCTCTGGGAGCACCTTGACGTCTCGGCCAGCGCCTTTATCCGCACTACCGAACCGCGCCACCACAAGGCCGCGCAGGAGTTCTTCCGCCGCGCCCAGGCGCGCGGCGACATCTACAGCGACCGGTACGAAGGCTGGTACTGTTTTTCGTGCGAGAACTATTACTCCGAGGACGAACTGGTCGAAGGCCTTTGCCCGATCCACCAGCGGGCCCCGGAATGGCTGGCCGAGGAGAACTACTTCTTCGCCCTTACCCGGTACCAGGAGCGGCTGCGCGCGCACTTCCTGAAAAACCCGGATTTCGTGATACCGCGCTCGCGCTACAACGAAATGCTGGCCTTGATAGAGGGCGGGCTCAAGGACTTTTCGGTCTCCCGCCATCGCGCCGATTGGGGAATCCCGACCCCGGACGACCCCGACCACGTGATCTACGTCTGGTTCGATGCGCTGATCAACTACGCCACCGTCGTCGGGTTCGCCAGCGACGACGAAGCGTTCGAGCGCTGGTGGCCGTGCGACGCCCAGGTCATCGGCAAGGACATCCTGCGCTTCCACGCCATCTACTGGCCGGCCATGCTCTGGTCGTGCGGTCTGGAACCACCGGCCAAGATCGTCTCGCACGGGTTCATCGACATGGCCGGCGAGAAGCTGAGCAAATCGCGCGGCAATGTCATCGACCCCTACGACGTGACCGAGTACTACGGCGTCGATCCGCTGCGCTACTACCTGCTGCGCGAGATGCGCTTCCTGCTGGACGGGAGTTTTCGCCGCGAGACGCTGCACTCACGCTACAACCACGACCTCGGCAACGACCTTGGCAACCTGCTGAACCGCTGCGTGGCGATGATTTCCCGATATTGCGACGGGGTAATGCCGGGGCCGGGCGAGGGCGGCGACGAAGACGCCGAACTCGAGGCCGCGGCGGCGGCGGCGTGGTCGGACGCCGGGCGTCACTATGCCGCCTGGGAGTTCTCCGAGGCGCTTGAAGCGGCCTGGCGGCTCATCGCCGCCGCCAACCGCTACGTCGACCAGACCCAGCCGTTCCGACTGGCCCGCGATCCCGCGGCCGGGGCGCGCGTGGGAACGATCCTCTACAACCTGGCCGACTGCCTGCGCCAGATCGCCGTCCTGGTCTATCCGGCCATGCCCGGAGTGGGGGAACGCATATCCGCCCAGCTTGGCTGTCCCGGTCCCGGGCAAAGCAGCTGGGCCCAATCCGCGCGCTGGTCGACGATCGCAACCGGCAATCCGGTCCCCGGGGGTAAGCCGCTATTTCCACGGCTTGACATGCTCGACTAGTTATAGCTCCGCAATTGCTGTTCGACTCGCACTGCCATCTCAACCACGACGCTTTCGGCGAAGATCTGCCGGCGGTGCTCGGGCGCGCACGGGAAGCTGGCGTGGGGCGCCTCCTGGTGCCGGGATTTGACCTGGCATCCTCGGAGAAGGCGATGGCGATGGCGCGCCACGATGATTCGATCTGCGCCGCCGCCGCCGTACACCCTTTTGCGGCGGCCGAGCTCGACGCGGGCGCCAAGTCGCGCCTGGCCGAGATCTGGTCGACCGGCGAAGCGGTCGCCGTTGGCGAGATCGGTCTCGATTTCGCCGGACGCGGCTATCCGGAGGCCGGCGTGCAGCGCGAGGCGTTCGCCTGGCAGCTCGACCAGGCCGAACGCCTGGGGCTGCCGGTCATCATCCATCAGCGCCGGTCCGCGGACGCAATCCTGGAGCAGCTCGCCGGGCGTCGAATCGCCGGCGTCATGCACTGCTGGAGTCTCGGCCCGGAGGACCTTGACCGGTTCCTGGACCTGGGCCTGTACGTCTCGTTCGCCGGGCTGCTGACCTTCAATTCGGCCGAGCCGGTGAGGGCCGCGGCGACCCAGGTCCCGGACGGACGCCTGCTGGTGGAGACCGACGCACCCTACCTGGTCCCGCGCGGCGCGCGGTCGGGGCGTCGCAACGAGCCCGCCAACCTGCCCTTGACGGTAGCCCTGCTGGCCCGCCTGCGGGATTCCAGCGATGCGGAAATCGCGACGCTCAGCGCGGACAACACCCGGGCCTTGTTCGCCCTGCCCGACGCCGCATGAGCTCACTTTCGCTGGAGGGCATCGCCGCCCCGGTCGAACCCTGGATGGACCGCGTAAATACGCGTTTGGACCAGCTCTGCGACGACGAACCCTCGCCGATGATCGCGGCCGTGCTGCAGAACCTCTTCGACGCCCCCGCCAAGCGGTTGCGGCCGCTGCTGGTGCTCCTTTCGGCCGGGGCGTTCGGGCGCCTTGACGAGCGGGCGGTCGTCCTTGCCTGCGGGGTCGAGTGCCTGCATACGGCGACCCTTATCCACGACGACGTGGTCGACGCCTCAGCCACCCGGCGCGGACGCGAGACCGTCCACACCATGTGGTCTGAGGGAGTGGCGATCCTGGCCGGGGACTTCATGTTCGCGCTCTCGGCCGAAATGGTGGCGAGCCTGCAACGGCCTTCGGTCGTGTCCAAATTCGCGGCCGCAATCATGCAGATGTCGCGGGCCGAACTGCACTCGCCCGACCTCGATGACGGAGCGGTGGCGGCGCAGGCCGATTACCTGGCCAAGATCGAAGGCAAGACCGCCGCCCTGATCGGGCTCTGTGCCAGCGCGGCCGCCGACCTGGCCGATCGCCCGCCCGCTCAGCAGGAGCAGATGCGGCGCCTGGGGGTGGCGCTCGGACTGGCTTTCCAGATCTGTGATGACGTCCTCGACCTGCGCGGGGACCCCAAGCTGACCGGCAAGCCGGCCGGGGGCGACCTCCTGCAGGCCCAACTGACCCTGCCGATCCTGGTGCACCTGGGCATGGTTCCCAACGGCGAAGTGGCCGGCTTTTACAACCGCCGCAAAGCCGATCCCGACCGGCTTCGGCACGCGCTTTCCGAAATCGGCTGCAGCGGCGCATTGGATTCGGCGGTGGGAAAAGCCCGAGGCCTTGCCGCCGAAGCCCGGGCCCAACTTGACCATCTGCCGGACAATGAATTTAGAAGTGCGATATCCGACCTGGCCGAATTCGTAGTTGACCGAGTCCGCTGAACGCGGGCGGCTTGATCCGCCACAGGTTCGGGCGATGTTTGACGCCATCGCCCCGACCTACGATCGCCTCAACCGCATGATCAGCCTGGGGCTCGATAGCAGCTGGCGCCGCCGGATGATCGATCTGGCCCTGGTCGATCATCCGGCGGTCCTGCTCGACATCGGGACCGGAACCGGCGACCTGGTGGCCCTGGCGCGGCGCCGGGGCGCGGACGGCCTGCACGCCCTGGGGATCGATTTCTCGCAGGCGATGCTGCTGGCCGGCCGCTCCCGGGTTCAGCGCGCCGGCGGCCGACTGGCCCGCGCCGACGCGCTGCGCCTGCCCTTGCGCGACGGCACGGTCGATGCCATCGTCTGCGCTTTCGTGGTACGCAACCTCGCCGACCGGCAAGCCGCGCTCGCCGAATGGAATCGCGTCCTGTCCGGCGGTGGACGGCTGGTGATCCTGGAGATGACGCCGATGGGCAACGGTCCGCTGGCCCGGTTGTTCAGGGTTTATTTCGCAGGGATTACACCGCTGCTGGGTCGCCTGGTCAGTGGCCACCGTTTCGCCTACCGCTACCTGCCGGCCTCGGTGGAGCGATTCCCGGCCCCCGGGGGGCTGGCGGCCGAACTCTCCGACGCCGGGTTCGAGCAGGTCAAATGGGAGCGCCGCGGGTTTGGGAGCGTTGCAATTCACACCGCGATCGCGCCGGAGGTTCCGGCGTGAGCTTCGACCTGCGCACGGTCGAGAGCCCGCGGGAGTGGGCCCAACTCTTCGGGTCCGCAACCGGGCACAGTTTTCTGCAGCGCTGGGAATGGGGCCAGATCAAGCGCCGCAACGGCTGGCGGCCGTTGCGCATCGGGGCCTTCAAGGGACCGACCCTGGTGGCCGGCATGCAGATCCTCATCCAGCGCCACCGCCCGCTGGCCTTCCTGCCGGCGGTCGGGATTGCCTACGTACCGCGCGGGCCGGTGGGCCGGCTCGACGGCGGCGTGGCCGAAGCCCTGGTGGCCGCGGCCGTGGAGGGCGCCCGCCGCGGCGGCGCCAGCCTGCTCAGGGTGGAGCCGCCGGCAACCGGCGCGGGCTGGGTCTGCCCGGCGTTGTTGAAGTCGGGGTTCGGAGTTTCCGACCAGCACGTGCAGATCCGGCACTCGGCCTACCTCGACCTGGGCAAACCCGAGTCCGAAATCCTTGCCGGATTCAAGTCCAAGACCCGCTACAACACCCGCCTGGCCGGACGCCGCGGGGTGGTTGTGCGGAAGGGCGGGGAGCAGGACCTGGCCAGCTTTTTCAAGCTCACGGTTGAAACCGGACGGCGCGACGGATTCGCGATACACGACCGCGAGTACTACGAGGCGGTCTACAGGGCGTTCGGGCCCGACGATGCGGCGCTCTTTATGGCAGCGCACGAGGGGCAGGACCTGGCCGCCCTGATGGCGGTCAGGACCGGCGGGGAAGCGGTGTACGTCTACGGGGCATCCACGTCCCGCGAACGCAAGCGCATGCCCAGTTATGCGGTCCAGTGGGAAGCGATGCGCTGGGCCCGCGCCCAGGGCTGCCGTCGATATGACCTCTGGGGGATGGCCGACCCTGAAAACGGGCGCGATCCGATGGCCGGCGTAAGCAGGTTCAAGCAGGGCTACAACCCGGTGCCGATCGAGCACCCGGGGACATTCGATCTGGACCTCTCACGACCGTTGTCAGGGTTGATCAAGGCCTTTTTGCCGATTTACCAGCAGGTGATAGCCAACCGGTCGCAACCGGAGCCGGCGTCGAATTGAGGCTTGACCGCCTGGCGGCCGCGATCGACTGCCGCGTGGATTCTGCGGCCGGAGAGCTCCGGATCAGCTCTATTGCCTACGACTCGCGCGAAACGGTTCCCGGCTCGCTTTTCGTGGCGATTGCGGGGACCAGGGTCGACGGACACGCATACATCCAGCCGGCGGTCGCCGCCGGAGCGGTGGCGGTGGTCGCCCAGCGCCGGTCGGCCTGCCCCCCGGGGGTGGTCGGCCTGGTCGTAAAGGACTCGCGGGCGGCACTGGCGCGGTTGGCGCGCTGTTTCCACGGGCGCCCCGACACGCGGCTGGGGCTGATCGGGGTCACCGGCACCGACGGCAAGACCACCACCAGCTCGCTGCTGGCGCACCTGATAGCCAGCGCCGGACCCGGATGCGGCCTGGTCACGACCGCCCAGGTCGGCGTGGGAGGGGTGCTTTCACCGCGGGCCGAACACGAGACGACGCCGTCGGCTCTGCGCGTGAGCGCGCTGCTGGCGGAGATGGTTGCGGCGGGTGACCGCTGGGCGGTGATCGAGGCAACCTCGCACGCGCTGGACCAAAAGCGCGTCGACGGGCTCAGTTTCGACCTGGCGGTGTATACGCGGATCACCCACGAACACCTCGAGTACCACCGCACCCTCGACGCCTACGTTGCCGCCAAGGCACGCCTGGCCCAGCTGGTGGATGAAGCCCAAGGTCCGGCTGACCCGGGCACCCTGGTGCTGAACGCCGCCGATCCGCACACCGCGGCCGTTTCGGCGGGGCGGCGCTGTCGCCGCGTCAGCTACGGGCGGGGCGTGGGCGATGTCCAGAGCCGCAGGGAACTGTCGAGCGCCCGCGGGCTCGAATTCGAGATCCGCACGCCCTGGGGCACGGGGTACGTGCGGACCCCGCTGCGCGGGGAGTTCAACATCGAAAACGTCCTTGCCGCCATCGCCGCCGGCGGCGCCGCCGGTTTTGAGCTGGAGGCGTTGATCGACGGCTGTCGGTCGTTCGGCGGCGTGGCCGGGCGCATGCAGTATGTCGACTGCGGACAGGATTTTGCAATCCTGGTCGACTACGCCCACACCCCGGCCAGCCTGGGCGCGGTTCTTTCCGAATTGCGCGGGCAGACCCAGGGTCGGATCATTGCCGTATTTGGCAGCGCCGGCGAGCGCGACATTGAAAAGCGCGCGCTGATGGGGCAGGTGGCGGCCGAACTGTCCGATCTGGCGGTGATTACCGACGAGGACCCGCGCGGCGAGGACCGCGACCGGATCGCCGCCCAGATTGTGGCCGGGCTGCGGCGGAGGGATCCCACGTCCAGTTTCGTGGTCATCCACGACCGCGCGCAGGCGGTCGGTTACGCGGTCGCCCAGGCCCGCCCCGGCGACGTGGTGGCGCTGCTGGGCAAGGGTCACGAGCAGAGCATCATCGGCCCGAGCGGGGAAGTCCCCTACGACGAGGTTGAAGCCGCGCGCGCGGCGCTGGCGGGGCTTGGCTAGCCGGCTTGTCCGGCCGGGGTGCGGCAGATCACCGCCGGCCGCCCGGGGCGACCGGGTCTAGTTCCCGGCCACGCTCGAGGTGCAGGTCCCCTCGTCGACGGCTCCGCCGGTTGTCTTGAAGGACTGGCCGCAGGAACAGTCGGCCTTCGAAAGCGGGTTGCTGACCGAGAAGCCCTGGCCCATCAGGCCGTCGGCGAAATCGATCACCGCCCCGTCAAACAGCGGCAGGGTCATCGAATCCACAAACAGCGTGATTCCCAGCGATTCGGTCACCAGATCGGTGTCGGTCGGCCGCCGGGCGATCCCCAGCTGGTATTCCCAACCGCCGCAGCCGCCGGGGGCGACCGCCACTTTCATCGCCGCGGCCTCGTAACCCTGCGCGTCAACGATGCTGCTGAACGCGGCGGCGGCGGCCTCGGTCAACGAGACGTCGGGGGCGGTGGATTCGGAGGCCATTTCGGATTCTGCTCGCTTATTCGGCGCAATTGAATCAGACTAACCGGGGTTGCTCGATATTAGTAAGGATTGGAGCCGGCCGGGCCGCCCCTTGCGATTGGTCGCGGCAGCGTCCGGGCCGATTCGGCCGCGTCGCGAGGTTCGATAATCGACCGGAGTGGGGCGGGGTAGACCGTTCGATGAGGAGAAGTTCGGGGCTGTGACAACCGAGGCGCCGGCGAGGCCGCAGACGGTCCAGATCCCGGTACAGGGAATGACCTGCGCCGCTTGCCGGGCCAATGTCGAGGGCGCCGTCGCCGGTGAGGGCGTACTCGATTACAACGTCTCCCTGCTCACCCGCGCGGTCGTGGCCCGGTTCGATCCGACCGCCACCGATCCAAGCGCGATCAGCGATCGGATTCGCGCCATCGGGTACCAGGTCGACTTCGCCCAGGCCTGGATCACCCTTCCACCTGCAGACGGGGATTTGCGCTCGGCCGCGCTGGCGGCACTGCACGGGCTCGATGGTCTGGTGCGGGCCGAGGTCCGGGGCGAGAGCATCTGGTGCCAGTATTTCTCCGACTACGTCGGCCGCCGGCAAATCGAAGCCGTCCTGGAAGCGGTCGGCGCCACGCCGCTGGCGGTAACGGTCGAGGTCGCCGGCAGGGTTCTGGACCCGGATTCGGACCCCGCCGCGGGCCGCACCCCCTGGGACCGGCTCGAGGATCGCTGGGACGATCTTGCCGATGCGCTGCCGGACTGGTCCGGACCGGTCGCCGGGATCCTTGCCGGTCTGGTTGTCCTTTGGGGACAGGCAGCGTGGATCCCGGCCCCGGCTTTCTTGAGCAATCTGCCGGTCCTGGGCCTGGTCGCGGCAGCTGTTGTCGTATTGCTGGGATCCGACTACCACCGCGCCGCCTGGCGGGCGGTGCGCACCCGCAACCTCGACATGAACTCCCTGGTGTCAATGAGCACCGGGATGGCCCTGCTGTGGAGTGCGATTGAGATCGGACGCGCCACCTGGAGCGGATCCGCCCCGGGCGAGGTGTTCCTGGCCGAGGCGGCCCTGGTGATCGCCGTCGTCGCCTTCGGGCACCACCTGCAGGATCGGGCCCTTGCGGCCACCACCCGTCCGTACGAATCCCTGCTGGAACTGGTCGGGTCGGGCGACGCCCGGATAGAGCGCGGCGACGCGACGGCCACCGTCAGCATCCGTGACCTGCGGCCCGGCGACGTCCAGGTTGTCCGGCCGGGCGACCAGATCGCCCTCGACGGGGTGGTCTTGACGGGGCGTTCGACCGTCGATGAGTCCCTCATTACCGGGGAATCCCGACCGGTCGCCAAAGGTCCCGGCGACCGGGTGGTCGGATCGGCCCTAAACCACGACGGGGCCCTGCGCGTCGCGGTCGAGCAGGCGTGCGATCGGACCGTACTGGCCCAGATAGTGCGCGAGGTGGAGCTGGCCCACGGCCGGCGCGGTCACGGCGAGGCGGCCCTGGGCCGGTTCATCGCCCGTTACGTACCCGCGGTAGCGCTTATCGGGATCATCGCGTCGGCGGGTTGGTTGCTGCTGGCCCCGGACGAGGGTCTGGCGGCAGCCTTCCGGACCTTGTTTACGGTTCTGGTGGTGGCCTGTCCGTGCGCGATCGGACTGGCCATACCGGCCGCCACCACGGTTGGAGTCTCGCTGGGAATCCGCAACGGGATCCTGCTGCGCGACCCGGCCGTCATCGGCGTCGCCGGCCGGGTCGACGTCCTGCTGCTGGACAAGACCGGGACCCTGACCCACGGCCGCCCGGAGGTGGTTGACATTGAGACCCTGCCGGGGACGGACGCCGGCGACGCGATCGCGCTGGCGGCGGCGGCCGAATCTTTCTCAGAGCACCCGATCGGCCGGGCAATTTGCGACGCCGCGCGCCGGCGCGGCCTGCCCGTACCGGCCGCCCGGGAGTTTTCGGCCCAGTTCGGCGGCGGGGTGCGGGCGCAGGTCGATGGCGCGGCGGTGCTGGTCGGTTCGCCCGGTTTTCTGCGCGGCAATTCGGTAGCGCCCATCGAGGTCGCCGGCGACATCGGATACGGGGTCGCGCAACTGGCCGTAAACGGTCGGGCGGTGGCGAGCTTTGCCCTGGAAGACGAAATCCGGGACGAGGCGGCCGATGAGATCCGGCGGCTGCGTCGCGCCGGGATTGAACCGATCCTGGTGACCGGCGACCGCGCCACGGTGGCGGCCAGGGTCGCGGGGGAGGTGGGGATCGATCGGGTTTATTCCGAACAGAGCCCGACCCAGAAATCCGAGCTCGCCGCCGAGCTAAAGAGCCAGGGTCATTGCGTAGCGATGGTCGGTGACGGCGTTAACGACGCCCCCGCACTGGGCCGGTCCGATGTCGGGATCGCGGTCGGAACCGGGTCCGATCTGGCCGCGCACGCTGCCCAGATGAGCATCATCGCCGGCGGGCTGGAGCGGATCGCGGCGGCATTGATTCTCATCGCCAAGATCCGCACCACGGTAAATCTCAACCTCGCGATAGCCTTCGGCAGCACGTTCATGCTGGTCGCGCTGGCCACCGGGGTCTTTTACCCGGTGGTCGGTTTTCAGTTCAACCCGATCCTGGCCGCGGCGGCGATGGGGCTCAGCATCCTGCTGGTGCTTGGCAATTCGCTGCGCCTGCGCTACGGGCGGATCGTAAACGTCACCTCGCGCTGAACCTGACCGTCGATTAGGACTTCCGCCGAGTAGGCGCCCGGCGTCGCTTCGCCGGGGTCCAGGTAGAAGGCGAAATAACCGCGCGTGAAGGACGACTGCACCGGCTGTTCGTAGACGAACACCGAGTTCTCGCCCCGGTTCCAGGCAATCCCGATCGTCGAACCGGCGCCTATCCCGATGAATTCGGCCGACACGTAGACCCTTTCGCCGGCGCCGAATTCGGTCGCCCGCTCGCGGGGCCGCTGCTGTGAATCGATCGAGCGGGCGACCGCCGCGGTGCCCACCCGGCCGCGCACCGCCACGGTAGGGGACGGGCTCGGGACCACGCTGGTCGGGGTCGGGGTCGGGGGAGCGGCGGTCGGCTCCGGCGCGACCGGCTGGGTCGGGGTCGGTTGCGGCGGCGCCGGCGGCTCCGGGACAGGAGGCGGCGGATCCGCCGGCGGCGGATCGGGCTCCACGGTGGGGACGATGGCCGGCGTAACTTCGGCGGTCGGGACCGGAGCCACGGTCGGCTCCGGCGGCGTTGCGAGCAGGTCGCAGCCGGCGAGCGCAATCGACACCGCGCAGGTCAGGGCGAGAGCCTGCATGCGCAATCTGGATCCGGCGACCGATCGTCGCCCGATCCGCAACCTGGGCTCAATCATTCCGACCGACAACTACCTCGCCGCGCCCCGACGTCCGGGCGGAAAATGATTCTAGGAGTCAGCGCGACCGCTTCGCGTTCGCGGCGCAGCAAATGCGGCTGCGCGAAACGACTGATGTCAGATGTTCGACTTCTCGGGCATTCCCGGGGCGTCGACCTTGGCGAACCGCAGCACTTCTACGTTCAGCGACATGCCGGCCGACTTTTCACGCATGGCGTTCATGTGCGGGGCGACGGCGTGTTCGGCCAGCGCCTCGGCGGATGTCCAGCGCTCCACCACCACGAGCTTTTCGGGGTTCTCCTGGTTGCGGTGCAGCGTGTAGTGCAGGCAGCCAGGCTCCTCGTGCACGTTGATGATGTTCTCGCGGAATATCTCGATAAACTGCTCGGTCTTGGCCGGATCGGTGGTGATATGGGCGATTACGGTCAGTTCGGACACCGGCTTCTCCAATGCGCGGGCGGGGGCCAACGATGTTATTGGCAGGGGCCTGCCTTGCGCAGCTTCCAGGCCGCAAATTCGGCCAGATTGTCCAGGTCAGCCTCGCGGACCGGGGTCCCGGGATCATCGATTCGCGAAATTACCCGGACTCCGACGCTCTGATCCAGTTCGGGATAGGCGCGCAGCGCGCCGGCCCGCCCGTTGGCGAAAACCTCCACCACCGAGGAGTCGACGAACACCCGCAATTCAACGTCTTGACCAGGCGGCAGATGCAGACGGCCCCCGGATATGGTGCGGTGATTGCGCGCCTCGAGGCTGGATCCTGATGCGTCAAGGGTCAGCCAGTCGTTGGCAAATCCATAGGTGATTTCAGTCCGCTCGCGGCCGTCACCCGAATCCAACACGCTCAGCCCGTAGACCCCGTTCTCGACCCACGAAAAGCGCGCGATTATTTCGACGCGGTCGCCGGAAACCCGGGCTGGTTCGCGCCAGTCGGGGCTCGCCGACATGCGCAGTGCATCGACCTCAGGAGCCGGGTTGCAAACCAGTCGACCGGCCTGATCGCTGCCCAGCACCCGCGGCAGGCTCTGAACGCCGGACCATCCGGCGTCGATCTGCAACTGCCGGGGCCGTTCTTCCTGCAGCCAGCCGAACATGATGCGCCGGCCGGATTCATCGGTGTAGCTCTGCGGCGCATAGAGGGCCCGGCCCAGGTCGACCCGGCCGCCCGGGACGCCCTCGTAGACCTGGCCGTGGTCCGGGGCCGTGTAGTAGAACACCCGCCGGTCGGGGTGCATGCTAACGACCAGGAAATCGCGTTCGCCGGCCCTGAAGAAATCGGGGCACTCCCACATCGGCGAGCTTTCCTGGCCGCCCGAGGAGGCAAAGACCCCGTCATATTCCCAGCCGAGCAGGTCGGGCGACCGGTACCCGAGCGCGAGGCCGGAACGGCCGCTTTCGCCGGAGCCAATGATCATTCGCCAAGCCCCGTCCTCGCGCCAGACCGAGTGGTCGCGGAATCCGGGAGTGGCCAGCCCGCGCGGGGGACCGGCGATCACCGGATTGCCGCCGTATTTCTCGAGCTCGCTCAGGTCGTCGTTGCCGAACGCGACGCAGGCCCGCTCGGGCGCCACGCCGGTGTAAATGATCACCGGCTGGCCGTCATTGCTCACCGCGCAGCCCGAGTAGCAGGAGAGCGGATCGGCCCCGTCCTGGCCGGGCGATAGGGCGTTTGGCAGGAGCTGCCAGTCGATCAGGTTCTCAGAACGCGCGTGCCCCCAGTGGATCCGCTCGGCCCAGGGGTTGTCGGGATTGTGCTGAAAAAACATGTGGTGGGTACCGCGGTGCTGGATCAATCCGTTGGGGTCGTTCATCCAGTTGGCGGCGGGCTGGAAGTGGAATGCGGTCCGGTGGCGGGCGTTCATTGGAAATGGAGGATCCGGCGAAAGGCTGCTTGCAGATCAATTAGAACCAAGCCGGTGCGAGCAACCGCGTGCGCCGCGGCCAGATCCCTGCCACTCGGATCGCCTGCTGCAATTTCCAAGCCCCTGACCGGCCGGCCCGGACCAGATTCGCCCTGGCGACCCAATAGTTAATCGGGGCGGAACGGATCCCGGGTTCGAAGCTCCGGAAACAGGCTGAAATCGCGATCGCAGGTGAGCAGCATCTCGGCGCCCCAGGCGATACATAGCGCCGCGATCCTGGCATCGTGCACGGTTCGTCCGTTAACGCGCGGGCGCCGTGCGACTTCTTCAAACACGGTCAGGAAATCATCGGTTTCAGCAAGCAAGCTGACCGACGGCGATTGCGCCCATCCCTTCAGTTGCACCCAGGCGGAATCGCGATCCACTGAATCTCGGCCCCAGAATCGGGAATTGGTCACAACGCTCAAAAACTCCGAGCAAACCGGCCAAGGTATTGCCCAGGGAGCGTCCCCCTCGGCAAGCGTTCGCAGCAACCGGGCTGCCGCGCGGTGTTGGTGTGATTCGCGACGGTGCGCGTACACCAGGACGGTGGTGTCAACGGCGATCAACGAAGATCATCATCCCCGTAAATGATGTCCCGCAACTCCTGCCAGGAATATTTTTCCAGGGGGTCCGGAGTGTTCTCCGACCCGAAGCTTAGATCCGGCAGCCGGTAGCGGGGCCGCCGGCTATTGGCCTGCAAGACTGTACGCAGGCCCTCCTTGACTACCGACCGTAGTGGGCGGCCTGTCTCACTCCCCAGCTTTTTGGCCTGGCGCAGTAATTCATCGTCGATTTCGATAGTGGTTTTCACGGGTAACCGCACGTCCAAGACAACCTGATATAGCTTCTACAATCCGAATGGTGTGTCTAGCGGCACTCATCGACTGGCAGCATTTCCGACCGCGCCAGAAAAGTGGGTTGGTCAGCAATCCGCGGTCGATTCCAGTAGCGTTTCGACCAGCGATTCGGTCGTCCGCCCTTCCACAGAATCGGCCAGCCACTTCCTAATTTCGCGGCGGGCGATTGTCACAGTGACATTCTTGCGGGCTTCGCGTAATTCGGCAAGCACTTCTTCCGCGCCTATTGCGGCCCGCGTGCCCGCACTTGCAATCTCGCGATGTAATTGATCAGCTAGATTGAACCTCGGGATTGGAAGTCGCCAGAGGTGTTTTTGCAAATGCCTGACTTTTCCCGACCAGTTGGGAACGGCCAGCGGAATCACAGACCGTTCCAAGTGTTCGCTGTTTATTACGGCGCACAGGTAATTCGCTTCGTCGATCGAATCACAGGCAATCCAAAACAGCGTGTAATCCGCAATGTCCGAAGGGTTCGAGAGAACTGCCGCCGTCGGTCTGCCGGATCCCGCATATGCGACTCGAATACCCCCCCCCCCCGTCCGAGCGCATCCACTCGAATTGCGCCGTCAATTTGCCGAAATAGTCAATCTGCTCGATCAAAGATTTGCCGTCGTTGGGCTTCTTGTTTTCGTCCCACAATTCAGCCATTGATCGCCACCGATTTCGCACCCGCACCCCCAACGAAAAGGGATCAATCCCGCCGGGCAAACTGTCCCGAGCGGAAATGTGCAGCGAGGCCGTGGTGGCCGGCAGGATCACCTTCAACGGCTGCAGAGTCGCGTACGGGACGAGCGTTTCACCCAGGTGGACATCGAAAACGTGGTCTGATTCGACGGTCACATTGTGGAAATTGCTCAACGGCAGATCTTTCCAGGGCTGCTTGTCGAAACGGCCGCGGCGCGGCGTTGTGACCTGCGTGCCGGCAGGCCGGATCTTTGATCGCCTTTGGCCCGGCTCAACAAATAGCAGGCACCGCGGAACCAGGGTAGCTCCTTGCCGCGCTGCGGCGCCGTACGGGGATGCCATCTCTCCCGACGTGTCGAAAAGCCTGCGTCTCGCCTCCCGAGACATTTCTTCGCCGGCCGGACCAAGCCAGCGTTCGGCGGAATTGGCAAATCGGGCCCCGGCGCCGGCCAATCCGAAAACCACGCAGCTGGCAACAGGAAAAAAGTCGTTTGGCTCAAGGCCTTCAAGATCCCAGGGAAGCTTCCAGGCCATGTCCATTTGAATCGTCCGGCCGCTGGACGAATCGGCCCAGTCTCCGCGCCGCCAGGCCGACCACTGCCCGGTCTGCAATGCTGAATGCGGTAGCACGAAACCCATCTGTCCGCCATCCTTCAGGTACAGATGGGCACAGCGCGCGAAGAAAAGCCCTGCGATGTCCTGATGGGTCGCGTAATGTCCGCCCGACCAGATGCCGTACCCGCGGCTCAATTCCTTCATTCGATCGCGGATCAACCCGTCAGTCTGGTTGTAGTTGATCCACGGCGGATTGCCAACGATGACGTCGACGCGCCGGCGCCCCAACGCTATCGGGCGAACCAAGTTTCGCGTGTAGTAGGCCCAGATGTGATTGCGGCCTTCTTGGTGCAGTTCGGACAGCTGACGCGCCGTGTGAACCAGGTCGGACTCGCCCTTCAGGGTCGGATCGCTGGCAAGCCAGGCTTCGGGGTTTCCGCCCCTTTCAATCTCGCGCGCCAGCGAGTGCAATACGTCGTCAAATCGGTCGCTCTGGTCCACCAGTGCCACCGGGAACCGCAGTTCGCGCGCCTGCGATTCGTTTTTTGCCCGGATGGGCACAACAGCTGAGTCTCCGAACATCTGGTCGTGGCGGTACCCGGTGCGCAACTGCAACGAATCGCCCAGGTAAACGGGGACTGCGGTTCCCTGCTGCCAGTCGGTTTCTTCCAATAAGTCCCGGACCGCGAACAGCCAGGTTGCCCGCGCCAGCAGCACCGCGACCGGATGCACGTCCATCCCGACGATGTTGTTCAGGGCCCAGTCGAGCATTCGCTCGGCCGGCAGTCCTTCCTCCCTGCCGGCCGCAATGTAGCGGCGCAATGCCGACCAGAGGAACGTACCCGACCCGCACGCTGGATCAAGCACGCTTTGGCTCAAGGGGTCGGTCACAACCTCCGCTACGATCGCGTCGGCAAGCCATTGCGGCGTGTAGTACTCGCCCAGATCGCGGCGTTCGTCCGGGGAAATGATCGATTCGTAGAGCAGCCGGGCAAAATCCAGGTCCAGCCCCGACCAATCGAATTGGTTGACGGCGTCGGCCAACGCTTCAAGCCAGTCCTCGAATCCTTCGACTTCCGCGGGCCAGGAAAAGAACCCCTGGTTGATCGCGCCGTGGATTCCGGTGTCGAGGAAAAAACGGTATCCGCTCAGAAGCTCGGCCGGTTCGTTTCCGACGATTGCGGCTACGTCCTGATCGAACGCCGCATGGATGGCAATTCCCACGGCAGCCGAGAGATATGTGTGGCGCAGAAACAGGTCTTCGGAATCTCCCACCTGACCCGCTTCACCGAGGGCGGCTGCCAGAAGATCCTGCCAGAGTTCTTTCTTGACCTCGATCGAATCCGGGGTGGCGGCGTGATCCCGTAATTCGCGCAATTGATCCAATGCGATTCGGTATGTCTCGCTGCCGGATCCCAGTCGTGCCGCAATATTGGTGGCGGTGGGTTTGAGCGGTTCCGCCGACCTGGAAATCTGCGGTGCTAACCACTCGTAGAGGAGAAACCAACCTTCAGCCGATTCCAGTCGGAAGATGTCGTCCGGACGCGGTGCAGCATAGCTCTGGTCTGGCCAGCGCAGTACCCAGCTGCGTCCGTCGGTCAGGACCCCGAAGCGGATTTGCGGGGCGTCAGTTTTCGCCGATTGAAGGTAGCTGTCGAGCTGCCGGACGTATTCCCCGCGAATCTCATAGTTGAGCCCAAGCCGACGCTTGAATTCGAATATGTGCGAACCGCCGATTAAGTCAACTAAACCGCCGCCGATCGCGATTTGCTCACCCAGTTCTTTGGATTCGAATAACTCCGACGCAACCAGGAAGCTACGGGCCACGCTTAATACGTTCTGTTCGGTTTCGCCGGCGTGATGACGGTGCAGCATGTCCCGGGCAATGTCGGTGATATTCGGATCGTTCGGGCTTGGCGGCAAGACTCAGCTTCCTAGCTGGGGGCGTGTCATCACAGTCATTCGTATCTCACGCCTGGCAACGTGCCAGGCGTTGATGGAGGGCTCTTCAGCTCAACCAATTCGCGTAACTTGCAGATTCATCCGAAACCTCGGGAGTGAATCCTCGCATATTGGGGGCTCAGCGTTTTAGCGCGAACGTGAGCCCGTCGGAGATCGGCAACAGAACCGAATCAGTCCTGTCATCGGCGCTGATCCGCTCGTTGAGTTCGCGCGCGCGCCGGGACCGCTCGGAGTCATCGGAGTCCACCCCGGAGAGCGCGTTGTCGATCAGGATCACTCCGCCCGGACGCAAGCGCGGCAGGACCTCCTCGTAATAGAGCCAGTTCGAGGCCTTGTCGGCGTCGAGGAATGCCAGGTCGAACTGCTCTTTTTTTGGCATGGCGCGAACTGTTGGCAGTGCTTCGCCCTGGCGCAATTCGATGCGGTCGGAGAGCCCGGCGCGACGCCAGTAGCGCTCCGCCACGCAGGTCCATTCGGGGCTGTCGTCGCAGCAGATCAGCTTGCCGTCGGGCGGCAGCGCGCGGGCGATGCAGATGGAGGAGTAGCCGGTGAATGTCCCCAGCTCCAGCGCCCGGCGGGCACCGATAAGGCGGGTCAGGAGAAACATGAACGATCCCTGCGTCGGCGAGATCTGCATCCCGGCCCAGTCCCTGGTCAGCTCGTCGGTCTCGGCGATCAGGTCCGCCAGCAGCTCGTCCGGGGGCATGCTGACCGCGGTCATGTGGTCATAGAGGAGGTCGTTGAGCGACCGGTACTTGCGACGCATTGCTAGCCGCGCGGCGGGGGCGCGTCGCCGGCGCGGTTGGCCAGGGTCCGGTCGCTGAGCTGGTAGCGTGGTTCGAACCCCTGCCGCAGGCGGTTTATCTCATCGACCATCAACGCGAAAAATCGGGTTCGCGAGGCCCGCGTGTTGCCGGCGATGTGCGGGGAGATGAACACATTCGGGAGATCCCGGATCTCCGAATCGGTCGGGATGGTGTCGGGGTCGAAGACATCCAGACAGACGCTGATGTCCCCGCGCCGGCAGCGCTCGATCAGGGCGTCGGAATCCACCACCGCGCCGCGCGAGACGTTCACGAAAACGCAGTCGGGGCGGATCAGGCCCAGTTCGGCCCGGCCGATGCTCTGCCGGGTGGCCGGGGTCAACGGCAGCAGGCAGACGATCACGTCGGCCAGTTCAAAAGCCGCCTCCCGGCCGACCAGCTCGAAGCCCATCGCGTCGGCGGTCTCGATCGGGATGTAGGGGTCGTGCACCAGCACCGGGGTCTTGAACGGCCGCAGGTACTCGATCAGGCGCCGGCCGATGTGCCCACAGCCGAGCAGGCTCACGGTCTTGCCCTCGAGTTCGCCACGCCGGTAGAACGGCAGGTCGGGACGGGTATCGCCCGAAGGCACGTCCTCGTGATTGATGATTCGCCGGTAAAGGGCTCCGGCATCGCGCAGCCCGATCATCATCAACGCCAGCGCCCACTCCGACACCGGGTACGAGGATCCCTGGGTTGTATCGACCGCGACCACGCCGCGGGTCGTGCAGGCGGAAACGTCGATCCGGCGCGCCAGCCGGTCGCCTTCCAGCTCGCCGACCAGGCGCAGGCGCGGGGTCATCGACAGGAGCGAGCCGGTGATTCGCGGCGAGCCGTGGCAAACGATCAGTGCGTCCAGGTCAAGGGCGAACTCGGCCAGCGCGGCCTCGGCCCTGGCATCGTACGGCGGCGGCCGGTGCCATTCCGATTCGAGGTCTATCTCAAGCCAGTCAAAGCTGGCGAACTCATCCAGGCGAGCGAGATCGCGGGCGTCGACGTATTCGGTCCGCACGTGCGCGTTGGCGCAAAGTCCAACGGCTAATCTGGCAGCTATGGATTCCCTCCGGTCGGTTGCGGCCGCTGGCGGTTCCGGGGCCCAAATAACGATAATGGCCGGGATTCAAACAAACGGGGGCGCGATGTCCAAATTGAAGGTACTGGTGACCGGTGCGACCGGCCAGATCGGCCGAACGATCATGGAGGATCTGAACGATCGCTGGGAATTGACCGGAACCTCGCGCAGCTCCAACCCCGATCCGCGGTTCATCGAGCTTGACTTTTCGGACATGGACCAGACGGTCGCGGCGTTCTCGGGCCAGGACGCGATCGTCCACATGCACGGCAAGGCCAACCATGACACCGACGAGTTCGAGCCGTACCTGCGGTCGAACATCGTCGACCTGTACGCGGCCTACGAGGCGACCCGGCTGGCCGGGGTGAAGCGCTTCATCTTCGCCAGTTCCAACCACGCCGCCGGCTGGCAGGAGCTGGTCGGGCAGGCGGCCGGGCCGGACGTCGGATACCGGCCGGACGGGTTTTACGGGGCCGCCAAGGTCTATGGCGAGGCGCTGGGCAACTACTATTCCGACCGCTACGGCATGGAAGTCGTGTGTCTGCGGATCGGCAGCTACAAGTACCGGGCCAAGCCGACCGAATGGGAGGGACGGCGGATCCTTTCCACCTGGCTGTCCGACCGCGACCTGATCGACCTGGTAACCCGCTCGGTCGAGACCGCCGGGATCTCCTTCGGTGTCTACTACGGTGTCTCCAACAACGCCCGCTCCTACTGGGACATAACCTCGGCGGTTGCCGACCTGGGCTACATCCCGGCCGACAACGCCGAGGAATACGCCGATGCGGTGATCGCCGCCGGCGGGATGTCCGGTCTCTGGGAAATAGACATTCCCGGCATCATCGAATCGAGTTAAGATGACCGCTTCAGCCGATGCAACCCTGCGCGAACGGATGATCGCCCGTCTGGCGGCCCGCGGACCCAGCGCGCCGCCCGGAATCGACGGCCAGTTCCTGGCCGCGCGCCGGGCCATTGGCGATGATCCGGACACCTACTTCACGCTGGATCTCTCCGACGGCGAATGGGTCCTCGAATGGACCCGCGATCGCCAGGCCCTGGGGCGACTCCCAAGGGCCGGCCTGGAGCGCTACGCCGAAGCCGTCCTGGCCGCGAAGGCAAAGGCGCTCAGCGACGCCCTTGGCGGCCCCCTGACGCTGCTGGCCGCGTCCGAACTGCTTGACCTTCCGGTGGACCTGGTCGCCGCCGCGGTCAGGGATGGTTCGCTGCCCGCCAGCGCGAGCGACGACGCCGGTATGACGGTCTCGTTCGCCGACCTGCTGGCCTGGGGCAACGCCCACCAGACCGGCCCCTGGTTCAGTCTCGACCCGACGCTGGATATCGGCTAAACCGCAGCACCGCCGGGGCGCTGCACCGATCAGCGGACCTTGGAAAAGCCCTTTTCGTAGGGCCGCGCCCGCTCGACCGGTTTAAAGCGCCAGATCGGAGAGCCGGAACGGCTGGCATCGTCTGAACGCTGCAGGGTTTCGCCGGCCACGAAGGACCCGCCCTGGGGCATCGGCAGGCCCTGGACCGGTTCGCGGAAACTGCCCCGCCCGCGCGCAAGGTCGTGGACGTCATGACCCTGCTCGTGCAGCTGCTCCAGGACCTCGTCAAGCGAAAGCACGGTTCCGCATTTGCAGCGGAAGCTGTCGGTCCAGCGCAGGCGCGCCTTGCGGATCGATAGCTCCTGGCCGTCCGGGCAGCGAACCACGAAAACTTTTTCGCGGCTGCGCGGCCGCTTGTCGGCCTCGGTCGAAGCCATTCCGCCTCCGGTCAATCGCTGGTCGGGGCCAATTTCCCCCGGGTTGTTTGCGACCCTGATCGCATTTTAATTCTGGGGTTCCGGATTCGGTCAATCGGCGGGCCGGGCTACAACGATCAGCTGGCCGCCGGGGTCGCGGAACGGACGACGGTCAAACCCCCCGAAGAGTGATTCGACCCGGAAACCGGACCCGATCAACTCGGATTCCAGCTCCTCCCAGCGGTAGAGATGCAGTCCGTAGCTGTGCCGGCTGGCGATTCGGCCGCGGCCGTGGCGGTAATTGACGTGCGAGACTCCGGCCCTTAGCCGGGCGTCGTAGCGGTAGCTGCGGTCCCGCCACCATGATCCCTCCCCACCCGCCAGGGGCGCGGATTCGTCATCCGGCTGTTCATCGAATTCGGTCATTGCGAAGAGTTCGGCAACCAGCTTGCCGCCCCGGCCCAAGTGCGCCCGGACCCGGTCCAGCACTATCGGCAGCTCGCGGTGCGGCACCAAAAGGAGCGCGTTAAAGGCGGCCATTGCCAGGTCGAATTCATCGTCCAGATCCAGTTCCTGCATCGCCTGCTGGTGCAGTCTGGCGCCGGAATCTGGGATCGCCGGCTCGGCGCGCAGCCGGTCGCGGGCCCTGGCCAGCATCGCCGGCGAGGAATCGATACCGGTCATCCTGGCGCCGGCCCGGGCCAGGGGCAGCAGCAGGCGCCCCGAGCCACAGGCCAGTTCCAGCACCCGGGAATCCGGCGCCGGCAGCTGGCCCTGCCAGAATTCCAGCTCGCCGGCCCGCGGGGCCGGGTACTCGAGGTCGTAGTGGGCGGCGACCTCGTCGTAAGCGCGGCGGTTGTCCAGGAATCTAGCCCCCTGCTCGGGCCGCTGATCGGGCGCGGTTGTGGGCCATCCGCAGGGGAAGCGGGATCCGGAATCCATCCAGGCAACCGATTACCGCCTCGACCGCCCCATCCAGGGTGATGCGGTGGCCTACTGAGACAAATATCGGGCGGACCGCGGCCCGCGATCGCAGGACCTTGCCCAGCAGCTCCTCCCCGTCCGTCAGGTCAGACCGCGCGAGCGCCTCGGTACCGGGCTCGCCGAACTGGCCGCAGAGTCGCGACTTGGCGCAGCCGATGGCCGGCAGATCGAATTCGACCCCGGCATGACACGCCAGACCGAAGCGGCGCGGATGGGCGATTCCATGGCCGTCCAGCAGCAGCAGATCCGGGGGCTCGGAAAGCTCGGCCATTACCGCGCGCACGGCCGGCAATTCACGGAAGGACAGATAGCCGGCCAGGTACGGGAAGTCAACGCCGGCTGCGGCCAATTTGCACTCGACCACCTGCAGGTCCGGGACGGATACCACGCAGGCCGATCCCCATGCGCGTTCGCCACCCGGTTCGAAATGTACGTCGATTCCGACCACCCGGCGCGGCGCTACGGGGAGCGGCTCGATCCGTACCCGGCCACGCAGCCGTTCCTGCAGGGCCCGGGCCCGGGCCAGCCGGGCACCGTCAGCGCGTGATGCCACGACCGGCGACGATTGCCAGGGTGAGGACCACGATGCCGGTGAATGCGATCGCCCCGGTCATAGTCAGGACGGTGGGGGCGAAAAGGGCCGCGAAGACGATCGCGTAAACCGAGGAGAGGAGCATCTGCGAAAACCCCATGACCGCCGCGGCCAGGCCCGCCATGCGGCGGAATGGAGCCAGCGCGGCCACCGTGATCACCGGCCTGGCCACCGAGGCGCCCATGGTGGTGAAAAACATTGGCACCACGATCAGGGCCGCCCCGAGCAGGGCCGATCCCGGCTCGCGCACCAGCAACGCCAGAACATACATCGTCGAACCGCCGACCGCGGTCAGTGTCATTCCGCCGAAAAGCAGCCAGGGCGCCGGCACCCTGCCGACCAATGCTCCGCTGATGGCCCCGCCGGCCATCAGTCCGGCCGAGACGATTCCGAATGCGATCCCGTACAGCCCGGGCGAGATGCCGATGTCATCGATCAGCACCAGGGCCGAGGTGGATATGAACGTCAGGTGGCCGGCGAAGACGATCGCGACCAGGGCAACCGGCACGACGTAGGCGCGGGTCGAAAAGAGCGTCCCGTAATTGCGCAGGATCTGGGGCACGTACAGCGCCCTCGGATCGCGCTGCAGGTTGGTTTCGGGGATCTGGTAGATGTAGGCGGCTATGAGGCCGATGCCCATGAAAGTCAGGGTCGCAAAAACCCATCTCCAGCCGACCGTCTCCTGGTAGATGCCGCCAACGACCGGCGCCAGCATCGGCGCCAGGGCCATGACCACCGACATGATCGCGATGATCCGGGTGGCCCGGTCCCGCCCGTAGACGTCGATGACCGTGGCGCGGGCGATCGACATCCCGGCGCCGCTGCCGAACCCCTGCACGATCCGCGCCGCCACCAGCATTTCGGCCGAAACCGAGAACCAGGCCAGGATCCCGCCCAGGACGTACAGCGACATTCCCGCCACCAGGGCGGGTCGGCGCCCGAAGCGGTCCGATGCCGGGCCGAACAGCATCGCCGACGTGGCCGACATCAGCAGGTACATCGTCACCGCCAGCCGGATCGTGGCCGAGTCGGCTGAAAATTCGGCGGTGATGTCCGGGATCGACGGCAGGAACATGTCGATCGAGAGCGGCGCCAGGGCCGAAAGCGCGATCAGGATCGCGGTCGTCAGGCGCGATTCGGCGCGAGCGTCATGCTTGGCATCGGGCGGCGCGGCAGCGGCCGCGTTGGCGGTAGGGGGCATCAGGTCCTAGCGTCGGCGATGGCCGCTGCGGTCGGGCCAAGGCGCTCAGTCAATGATCCCACCGCGCCGGATTCACTCCGCATGAACCTCTGCATTGGGCCCTAGCGAATCACCTGCCGCCCGGCCAGCAGCACCAGCAGAAAAGCCCCGACCCCCGACAGCGCGATCGCGGCGGCCATCGAGACCGCCGAAGGGGCCAGCAGCGCCGCAAAAGCAATCGCGTAAATGGACGAAACCGCCATCATTGCAAATTCCAGCACCGCCGCGGCCAGACCCGACATTTCCCGGAAGGGAGTCAACGCAGTGGCGGTGGCGACCGGCCAGGACATCGCCGTGCCCAGCAGCACAAAGAACATCGGCCCCACGATCAGGCCCGCTCCAACAAGGCCCGATCCGGGTTCTATCAGCAGCAGCGCCGCGCCCAGCAGGGCCAGCGAGCCGATCGCGGTGAGCCCGATTCCGGCGACCAGGATCCGGTCCGGCCGAAGCCTGCCGACCAGCGCCCCGCCGATCGCCCCGCCGGCCATCAGTCCTGACGAGACGACTCCGAAGGCGACTCCGAACAGGCCCGCGCCGATCCCGATCTGGTCGATCAGCACCAGGGCCGAAGTGGAGATGAAGACCAGGTGGCCGGAGAATGTGAGCGCGAACAGGGCCACCGGGACCACGTAGACCCGGTTCGAGAACAGTTTTCGGTAGTTGCCGGCCACCCGCCGCAGGCGCAGCGCCTCGCGGTCGGGCCGCTGGTTTGTTTCCGGGATCCAGGCCAGATAGGTCACGATCAGCCCGGCCCCCAGCAGGGTCAGCGTGGCGAAAACCCAGCGCCAGCCCACCGTCTCCTGGTAGATGCCGCCCAAGATCGGGGCCACCATCGGGGCCAGCGACATCACCACGCCGATGATGGCCAGGATCCGCGCCGCACGGTCCCGGCCATGGACGTCGATCACGGTGGCGGTGGCAATCGCCATGCTCACGCCGCCGCCGAAACCCTGCACGATCCGCGCCGCCACCAGCATTGGGGCCGAAACCGAGAACCAGGCCAGTACGCTGCCGGCCACATACAGCGTCATCCCCGCGATCAGCGCCGGCCGGCGCCCGAACCGGTCCGAGAGGGGTCCGAACAGCAGCGCCGAGGTCGCCGAGACCAGAAGGTATCCGGTCACCGTGAGTCGGATGGTGGCCGAATCGGTCGCAAACTCGGCCGTGATGTCGGGGATCGACGGCAGGAACATGTCGATCGATAGCGGCGCCAGGGCCGCCAGGGCGACAAGTATTGCGGTCGTCAGGTGCGATTCGGCGCGCCCCCGGATCAACCGATCGCGGCCGCGAAGATCAGTTCCCGGCGCCACCTTTTACTGCGAGCCGACCCGGTGCCCCGGTCAACGCATGAGGTTGCGCCCGGCCAGCAGCACGAGCAGGAACGAGACGACCCCGGTCAGGGCGATGGCCGTGGCCATTGAGAGGGCGGTTGGCTCCAGCACGGCCGCGAACGAAATCGCGTAGAGCGATGAGACCACCATCATTGAGAACCCCAGCACCGCCGAGGCCAGTCCGGCCATCTGGCGGAACGGGGTAAGGGCGGCGGCCGTGGCCACCGGGCGGACGATCGCCGCGCCGAAGGCGGTAAAGAACATCGGTACCACCAGCAGGGCGGCACCGTAGAGCCCTGAACCGGGTTCGATCAGCAGCCAGGCCGCCGCCAGCAGACAGATCGCGGCGACCGCGGTTATGCCAGTGCCGCCGTACATGATGCGCTGGCCGCTCAGTCTTCCCACCAGCGCGCCGCCGAGCGCGCCGCCGGCCATGAATCCGGAGGAGACGACGCCGAACGCGATCCCGTACAGCCCTGGGCCAATCCCTATTTCGTCGATCAGCACCAGGGCGGAAGTGGAAATGAACACCAGGTGTCCGGAGAACATAACCGCGAAAAGGGTTACCGGGATCACGTAGACGCGGGTTGAAAAAAGCGTCCGGTAGTTGCGCAGGATGCGCCGCATCCGCAGGGCGTCCGGATCCTTCTGGAGATTGGTTTCCGGAATCCAGAGCAGATAGACCGTAATCAGGGCCGCGCCCATCAGGGTGAGGGTCCCGAAAACCCAGCGCCAGCCGACCGTCTCCTGGTAGATGCCGCCGACGATCGGGGCCAGCATCGGGGCCAGCGACATCACCACGCCCATGATCGCCAGGATCCGGGCCGCCCGGTCGCGGCCGTAGATGTCGATGACGGTTGCGCTGGCGACCGCCATCCCGACTCCTCCGCCGAACCCCTGCACGACGCGTCCGCCCACCAGCATCGGGGCCGAAACCGAAACCCAGCACAGAATCCCGCCCAGGACATAGAGCAGCATTCCGGCCATCAGCGCCGGCCGCCGGCCGAAGCGGTCCGAAATCGGACCAAAGAGCAGCGCCGCCCCCGCCGACACCAACAGGTACATGGTCACCGCCAGGCGGATCGTGGCCGAGTCGGCTGCAAACTCGGCGGTGATGTCCGGGATCGACGGCAGGAACATGTCGATCGAGAGCGGCGCCAGGGCCGCCAGCGTGATCAGGATCGCAGTCGTCAACCACGATTCGGCGCGGGCCGAATGCGGGCGCGGCGAAGTCGAGCCGGCGGCCCTGGCGTCAACCGAACTCATTGCCGGAACCCGATGTCGATCTCCATCTTCAAACGCGCCAAATCTGCCGGTGGGCGTAACGCCCCAGGGGCCCGCAAGTCACGCGACAGATTCCAGCGACAAAGCTTGAGTCCGATCGAATTGCGAAAGTCGCAGGGAGATACAATCATCATGCAATCAAAAATACATGACATCTTGATGCCTCATGCGAACCACGCTGACACTTGACGACGACCTCGGAACAGAACTCCGGGAGCGCGCCCGCCAGCTAAACGTCCCATTCAAACAGGTGGTTAACGACGCAATTCGCCGCGGACTATCGCCGGGCGCTTCTAGCGGAACGGCGACCGCTTACCGGGTTCGGCCGTTCAACGCGCGTCTGAATCCGGAGGTTGATCCTTTCCGATTAAATCAATTGCTCGACGACCAGGAAGTCGATAAATTCCTCGAAGGCCGCGAGGCTTGATTGTTCCAGACGTAAACCTGCTGATATATGCCCATCAACTCGACTCGCCCTGGCACGACGAATCGCGGACTTGGTGGGAGGAAATCATCAACGATGGCCGGCAGATCGGAATCCCCTGGATTGTGGCGGCCGGATTCGTGCGATTGGCCACTAACCCAAGGGTTTCGTCGCCTCCGGCGTCTGTCAGCGATGCGGTGGATCGCGTCGAAGAGTGGTTCAGGCTTCCCAACGTTTCGCCAGTAAACCCCGGTCCCGATCACCTGGCCCATTTCAAACGCCTGCTGGAAGCGGCAGCAGCCGGCGGGCGCCTGACGACCGATGCCCACATCGCAGCCATCGCCATTGAATACCAAGCGGAGGTGCACAGCAACGACCGCGATTTCGGTCGCTTTCCGGGCCTGCGATGGCGAAATCCGATTGAACGCCGCAGCCGCTCGGGGTAACTTTGGCTTAGGCCCGGTCCGGCAGTAAGGAGCGAGAGCGTGTGGTGCCCGCATTGTCAGAGCGTTGATCTGCGCGTAATCGACAGTCGCCATGCCGACGATGCCACCCGACGGAGGCGCGAGTGCGGCAACTGCGGGCGGCGATTTACCACCTATGAGCGGGTAGAGCGATTCATTTGCCCGACCTGCGGTTCCCCGAATTCCCGGACCACCAAACTCGAATTCGAGCGCGGAGTCTCCTGGCGGCGGCGCGAATGTCTGGCCTGCGGCACGCGCTACGAAACCCGCGAAAGCGCGGTTGCGCGCGACCTGGTGGTGGTAAAGCGCGACGCACGCCGCGAACCGTTTCGGCGCGACAAGGTCCTGGCCAGCGTCAGGGTCGCCACCGCCAAATTGCCGATTTCCAGCGACCAGATCGAATCGCTGGTGGACGACGTCATAGCCGAAATATCGCGTCTGGCCCTGAAGGAGATTCCGACCGTCGAAATCGGCGGGATGGTTATGGAGCGGCTGCGTGAGCTCTCGGAAGTGGCCTACCTGCGATTTGCCAGCGTCTACGATTCGATCACCGATCTTGAATCCATGTCGACCCAGATCTCGAACCTGCGGCAGGGCATCGGACAACGGGTCGATCCGCGCCAGTTCGTATTGATTCCGACCGAGGATTCGGGCAGCTAGGGGGGCCACCCGCAAGCCTTCGGGCGGCTGCGATAATCGCTGACAATTTCATAAAGCCCCAAAAAGGCTGTGAACGGGACTAGTACCCTGATCCCGGCGCGCTTACAGAGAGTCGGTTGGCGGTGAGATGCCGACGACGCGCCGCCAGGCGAATGGACCCGGGAGCTTCGGCCCGAACCGGGAAATCCCAAAGTAGGCGTCGACGGTAGAGGAACTCCGTTAACGGGACTGGGTATCGACCCTCTGCGGCGGTAAGCCGCCGAGCGTCCGCACCTGAATTCGAGAGGGTCGGCTAACTGCGGCCGGCCAAGCTGGGTGGCACCGCGCAGGGCCGATCGAGCCCTTCGTCCCGGCGGTCAATTCACAAAGAACCGCCCAGAAGGACGTCAAATGGCCACCCCGGTGCAGATGATCGGCGCCGCTCCCGACGCCGAAACCGTGATCGGCCATCTCTGCCAGAACCGCGCCGTCCCGGTTTACCGCGAGCTGCTTTCCGACCTGGAGACTCCGGTTTCGGCTTACCTCAAGCTTGCCGGGGAAGGCCCCGCGTTCCTTCTGGAGAGCGCCGAACCGGACGAATCCGTCGGCCGCTACAGCTTCGTGGGGTCCGATCCCTACATGCTGGTGGCGATGCGCGACGGGGAGGCCACGTACACGTTCGCCGACGGCGGAACCGAAACGCGCCCCTACCGGGACCCGCTGCGGGTGGTCGCCCGGCAACTCGAGCAGATCAACGCCGTCACGCTGCCGGAACTGCCCGCCTTCCAGGGCGGGGCCATCGGCTACCTGGGCTACGAGGCGGTCGAGAGCTTCGAGCGCCTCCCGCACACGCGCACCGACGACGTCGGATTACCCGACGCCCAGCTGATGTTCGTTGACACCTTCGTGATGTTCGACAACCTGTCGCGAACCCAGAAGCTGGTGACCCTGGCCCGTCCGGGCCAGGACCCGCAACGCTCCTACCGGGAGGCGCTGGAGCGGCTCGATCAACTGGCCGAGCACCTTGCCAGCCGGCCGGCCGCGCTGGACCCCGGCTGCGGCGCCCCAGGCCCGGTCGAGGCAAACATGTCCAAGCCTGAATTTGCGGCCATGGTCTGCCAGGCCAAGGAGTACATCGCCGCCGGGGACATCATCCAGGTGGTGCTTTCGCAGCGGCTCAAGCGGCAGCTCGCGGTTCATCCGTTCGCCGTCTATCGGCATCTGCGGCAGTTGAATCCGTCGCCGTACATGTATTTCCTGCAGTTGCCCGACATGCATGTCTGCGGTGCGTCCCCGGAGATGCTGGTGCGGGTCCGCGGCGCCAGGATGCGGACCGTTCCGGTGGCCGGCAGCCGCTGGCGCGGGAAGGACCGGGCCAGCGACGACCGCATCGCCGCCGAGCTGCTCGAAGACGAAAAAGAGGTCGCCGAACACGTAATGCTGGTCGACCTGGCGCGCAACGACCTGGGTCGCGTGGCGGCTGGCGGCAGCATTTCCGTAACCCGCCTGCTGGAGGTCGACCGCTTCTCGCACGTAATGCACATCGTCTCGCACGTCGACGGTTCGCTTTCCCCGGCCCGAACCGGGGTCGACGCGCTGCGTTCCTGTTTTCCGGCCGGAACGCTATCCGGCGCGCCCAAGATCCGGGCCATGGAGATCATCGACGAACTCGAGCCGACCCGGCGCGGCGTATACGGCGGGGCGGTCGGGTATTTCGCATATTCGGGCGACCTGGACACCGCCATCGGCATCCGCACGATGGTGGTCCGCGACGGGATCGGCTACGTCCAGGCCGGCGGTGGTATCGTGGCCGACTCCGAAGCCGAATACGAGTTCAACGAATCGATGAACAAGGCCGCCGCGCTGCTGGCGGCGATCGACCGCGCGCACGGAGTCTCCGAATGATCCTGATGATCGACAACTACGATTCCTTCACCTACAACCTCGTTCAGTACCTCTACGAGCTCGGTTGCGAGGTGGAGGTCTACCGGAACGATGCGATCGACACCGCCACGGTCCGAAAACTCGGGCCGGAGGCGGTGGTGGTTTCGCCCGGCCCCTGCACTCCGCACGAAGCCGGAGTTTCGATGGAGCTGATCGAAGAGGTCTCCCGCGACCTGCCCACCCTCGGGGTGTGCCTGGGGCACCAGTGCATCGGCGAGGTGTTCGGCGGTCGGGTGATCCGCGCGCCCACCCTCATGCACGGCAAGACTTCGATGATCGAGCACGACGGGGCCGGCGAATTCGAGGATCTGCCGCAACCTTTCCAGGCCACGCGCTACCACTCCCTCATCGTGGAGCGCGAATCGCTGCCCGATTCGCTCCAGATCTCGGCGCAAACCGATGACGGGATAATCATGGGGCTCCGCCACCGGAGCCGACCCGTGCACGGTGTGCAGTTCCACCCCGAGTCGATCCTCACCCCGCAGGGGCACGACATTCTGCGCAACTTCCTAAAGCTCTATCGGATCGGGCCGCGCGCATGATCGCCCAGATGCTGACCAAGGTCTACGGGGGCCAGGACCTGACCGCCGACGAGGCCGAATCGGTCATGGACCAGATCATGTCCGGTGATTTCGAGCCGGCCCAGTTCGGTGCGTTCGTCACCGCCCTCGGGATAAAGGGCGAGACCGCCGACGAGGTGGCCGGAATGGCGCGCGCGATGCGGCGGGCGGCGCTGGGCCTCGAGGTCGCCGGCGAGGACTACATAGACACCTGCGGTACCGGCGGAGACGGCAAGAACACGTTCAACGTGTCCACCGCCGCGGCATTGATCGCCGCGGCCGGCGGCGTCGTGGTGACCAAGCACGGCAACCGCGCCGCCTCCTCGCGTTCGGGTTCGGCCGATGTGCTCGAGGCCCTCGGGGCCCGGATCGACCTGACGCCCCGACAGGTCGGCGATTGCATAGGCCGGGTCGGGATCGGGTTCCTGTTCGCCCAGTCGTTTCATCCGGCGATGCGCCACGCGGGCCCGCTGCGCGCCCAGATCGGGATCCCGACGGTGTTCAACATCCTGGGCCCGCTGACCAACCCGGCCGGGGCGCGGCGCCAGCTGCTGGGCGTGGCCCGGACCGAATTGCTGGAACTGGTGGCCGGAGCGCTGGCCCGGCTGGGGGCCCGCCGGGCGCTGGTGGTACACGGGCTGGAAGGTCTGGACGAGATCTCGATCGCCGGCCCCACCCGGGTCTGCTCGGTCCAGGGCGAGCACGTCGAGGAGTTTCAGGTCAGACCTTCCGATTTCGACCTTGAAGAACGGCCGCTGACTCAGGTGGCCGGTGGCGACCCGGCTCACAACGCGGACATCATCCGCCGGGTCTTTGCCGGCGAACCGGGACCGCCGCGGGATTTCATGCTCCTGAATGCCGCCGCCGCGTTGCTGGTGGCCGGCCGGGCCAGCGACCTCGGCGACGGGGTCAAGCTGGCCGGCGCGACCCTCGATTCGGGCGCCGCCCAAAGCAAGCTGGCCGATTTCGTGGCCGCGACCCATGCGGTCTGAGCCAATTCCGCCCGGCAATTAGGCAAACCGAGCTCCAGACCATGAGCGTTCTGCGGAAGATCCTCGCCCACAAGCGCGCCGAACTCGAACAGCGGGCGGCGCGGGTACCGCTCGCCCAGATTCGCCGGCGGGCGCTGGCGGCGCCGCCGCCGCGCGGTTTTGCAAGAGCGCTGCGCGGACCCGGACTCTCCGTCATAGCCGAAATCAAACGCGCCTCCCCCTCGGCCGGCCGGATCGCGGACCTGGACCCGACCGAGGTTGCGGCCAGCTATCAGTCCGCCGGCGCGGCGGCGCTTTCGGTGCTGACCGATGAGAAGTTCTTCGCCGGTCGCGACCAGGACCTGGTTAGGGCCCGGGCCGCCTGCCAGCTGCCGGTCCTGCGCAAGGACTTTGTGGTCGACCCCTGGCAAGTCCATGAAGCGCGCGCGCTGGGCGCCGACGCGGTGCTGGTGATCATGGCCGCGGTCGACGATCCCGCTCCGCTGCTTGAGGTGGCCGGCGAGCTGGGAATGGACGCCCTGGTCGAGATCCACGACCAGTCCGAGCTGGATCGCGCGCTTTTCTGCGGCGCGTCGCTGATAGGGGTCAACAACCGGAATCTGCAGACCTTCCATACCGATCTGGCGGTCACCGAGCGCCTGGCCCCGCAAATCGGCGGGCGGGCGTTACTGGTCGCCGAAAGCGGAGTAAGGGACGAATACGATCTGGCGCGTCTGGCCGCGGCCGGCGCCGACGCGGTCCTGGTGGGTGAAACCCTGGCCCGCCACAGCGGCGACCTGGACCGGATGCGGGCTCTGATCAAAGCCCCTTCGCCACGGGTGAAGATCTGCGGAATATCGCATCCCGCCGACGCGGCCGCCGCCGACGCGGCGGGCGCCGATTTCGTAGGAGCGATTCTGGCCCGATCGCGTCGCCAGGTCTCGCCGCAGCGGGCGCGCCAGGTTTTCTCGGCCGCGCCGAACGCCAAGTCGGTGGCGGTAATGGTGGCGGCCAACCCGGCGGAGATGGCCGACGCCCTCGAGCAGACCGGCGCCGATTACGTCCAGGTGCACGACCTCGAACAACCTCCCCCCGCGGAACTGGCCGGGCGCGTGATTCCGACATTTCGGGTCGGTCCGGGAGGTCTTGAACCGGACCTGGGTCCGATCGATGCCCCCCTGGTCCATGTCGATTCACCGGCCGGCGGCGGGTCCGGCCAGGCCTGGGACTGGACGCTGGCGCCGCGGCTGGTCGGCCGCCGCGACTACCTGCTCTCCGGCGGTCTGGACCCGGACAATGTCGCCGCCGCCGTGCTCCGGTTGCGGCCCTGGGGCGTCGACGTATCGTCCGGGGTCGAAACCGCAGGCCGGAAAGACCCCCGCAGGATCTCGGCCTTCGTCGAACGCGCCAAGCGGGCCCAGCACGTTTCATGACCGATAGCTCACCGCGCCTGCGGGCATTGCCCGATAGCAGCGGTCATTTCGGACCCTGGGGCGGCATGTTCATGCCGGAAACGCTCATGCCGGCGGTGCTTGAACTCGACGACGCCTATGGCTCGATTCGCGGCGAAGCGGCGTTCGCCGAAGAACTGGCCACGTATCTGCGTGAATACGTGGGACGGCCCACGCCGCTTTATGAGGCGGCCCGCCTCAGCGCGCTGGGCGGTGGCGCGCGGATATATCTCAAGCGCGAGGACCTGGCGCACACCGGCGCCCACAAGATAAATGCCGCCATCGGCCAAGGGCTGCTGGCCCGGCGCATGGGCAAGGGCCGCGTCATCGCCGAGACCGGCGCCGGTCAGCACGGCGTGGCCACGGCCACGGTCTGCGCCCTGCTGGACCAGAAATGCGTGGTCTACATGGGCAGCCTGGACATTGAGCGGCAGCACCTGAACGTGGTCAGGATGCAGGTCCTCGGCGCCGAGGTGGTGCCGGTTGAATCTGGTTCCCGGACTCTGAAGGACGCGATCAACGAGGCCATACGCGACTGGGTCACCAACGTCGCCGACACCTACTATCTGCTCGGGTCGGTGGCCGGCCCGCACCCCTACCCGATGATGATCCGGGACTTCCAGGCGGTGATCGGACGCGAGACCCGGGAGCAGTTCGCCCGGATGGTCGGCGGCGCCCCCGACGCGCTGGTCGCCTGCGTCGGCGGCGGCTCCAACGCGATGGGGCTGTTCTACGAGTTCCTGGACGATTCCGGGGTCGCCCTGCACGGCGTCGAAGCGGCCGGCCACGGGTTGGCCAGCGGCTCGCACGCGGCCACGATCGGCGCCGGCCAGGAGGGCGTTCTGCACGGGACGCGCACCATGGTCCTGCAGGACCAGTGGGGTCAGGTGCTGCCGGCCCACAGCATTTCGGCCGGACTCGACTACCCGGGCGTTGGGCCCGAACACGCTCATCTGGCCAGCAGCGGTCGTGCGCGGTACGGCTCGGTGACCGACAAACAGGCACTTGCGGCGGTTAAGGCGCTGGCGCGCACCGAGGGAATCATTCCGGCCCTCGAATCAGCCCACGCGGTGGCGTTCGCGCTCGAACTGGCAAGCGGCATGGGCAAGGACCAGTCGGTCGTGGTCAACCTCTCCGGACGCGGAGACAAGGACATGGAAACAATCGCCGCGCACGGGCAGGCCGACGAATGACGGCGCGCCTTGAGCAGATTTACCGGCGGACCCGCCAGCACCGCGAACTGGCGCTGAACATCTTTCTCACGATCGGCTACCCCTCGCTCGAGGAGTCGTGGGAACTGGCCCGCGCCGCCCTGGCCGGCGGCGCCGACGTGCTCGAACTTGGGGTTCCCTTTTCCGACCCGATCGCCGAAGGTCCGACCATCCAGCACTCGTCCCAGATCGCGCTCGAGAACGGCGTGAACCTGGGCGATTGCCTGGACTTTACGGCCCGGCTGCGCGCTGAAACCGATGCCGGCCTGGTCCTGATGGGATACGCCAATCCGTTCCTGGCGTACGGAATCGAGCCCCTGGCCGAAGCGGTCGCCGAGTCCGGCGTGGACGCGGTAATCGCCGTCGATCTGCCGGCCGAAGAGTCCGGACCGCTGGCCCGGACGCTGGCCGGTCGGGGCGTTGCGCTCGTGCAGTTTCTGGCTCCGACCACCGATCCCGAGCGCGCCGTCCAGGTGCTTGCAAAGGAGTCGGGGTTCATTTATGTCGTCTCGCTGACTGGCGTTACCGGCGCTCGGCAGAATATGGGCGTGGGATTTGCGACGTTCCTGCGCCGCACGCGTTCGCTGACCGACCGCCCGCTGGCGGTCGGATTCGGAATATCCAGCCCCGAGCACGTCCTCGGGCTGCATGGATTGGCCGATGGGGCGATCGTTGGCTCGGCGTTCGTGAAAATCTGCGGCCTGGCCGATCGCCCACTACGCCTGGCCCGCGCGGAAGAATTCGTGGCCCGGCTCTCCAGAGCGGCCCGCCAAGGAGGCGATTCGTAGGTGAATCCGTGGCTGCTGCTGCTGTTGCTGATCCCGATCGGCCTGGCCGGCCTCTGGACCCTGTTGGTGGTGCGCACCGCCTGGTACCTTACCCACCCGAACCCGCGCCACACGCCCAAGGGCTATGCGCCTGACTTCGACCCCTCGGTGCTGGGGCTGAAACCGATCCGGATCGAAAGCCGGACCGGAATGACGCTCAAGGCGTGGATTGCCCGGCCCACGCACCATCCGGCCTCGGTAATCCTCTGTCACGGGGTCTGGACCAACCACAAGGAAATGGTCGGCCGCTGCGTCGAACTGCTCAAGCTCGGTTACGGCGTCGTGCTCTTTGATTTCTCCGGCCACGGGGAAAGCGAGGGCAGCACCACCACGATGGGCTACCGGGAAATGCTGGACCTGCTGGGGGTCGTGGACTGGGCCGCCGACCACGCCGAACTGGGTCGGCTGGCGGTTTGGGGCAATTCGATGGGCGGGTCGGTGGCGATCATGGCCGCCGCCCTGGACGAGCGCCTGGAAGCGGTGATCGCCGACAGCCCATTTGCGACCCTGCGCGAGAACGTGGCCCGGGCGTTCAAGCGAATCACCGGCCTGCCGCCCTGGCTTTTCGTGGGCCCGGTCGTCTGGCTGGGTCAGCGGCTGGTCGGGCACCGGATGGACCACATCCGGCCGGTCGACCTGGTCGCGTCGCTGCATTCGCGTCCGCTGATGGTCGTCCAGAGCGGACAGGATTCAATCGTGAGCGCCGAGAGCACCCGCAAGCTGTTCGAGGCCGCAACCAGCGCCGAAAAGCACCTCTGGGTCATCGACGAGGCCGAACACGTCGAGGGATTTCACATCCTGCGCGATGAATACCTGGCCAAGATATCCGAGTTCCTGCGCCATTCCCTGCGCGACCCGGTTGAAAAGCAGTTCTCCCGCGACGGGCGGCGGCTAAAGCCGCAGGGCGACCTCAAGCTCCGGCCAGGCGACGGGCCCGGAGCTCCGCGATCCGCTCCCACTCCCAAGCATTGATCACCTGCGCGCGGGTCAGGCCGGCCCGCCGCGCGATCATCACTCCCAGCTGCGTGGTGGCCAGCTGGCTGGCGGAATGGGCGTCACTGTTGACGGTCAGGATCGCGCCGGCGCGGGCGGCGCGGCGGGCAAGGTCGGACGAAAGGTCCAGGCGGCCGGGCTGCGAATTGATTTCCAGCGCCACCCCCGCTTCGGCGGCGGCCGAGAAAACCACGTCGTGATCGAAATCGAACCCGTCGCGCCCGAGCACTATCCTTCCGGTCGGGTGCCCGATCGCGCTTGTGGCCGGATTGGAGATCGCGGTCACGATGCGCTCGGTCATCGCCGACCGCGACTGGCCCAGGCCGGCGTGCACCGAGGCATTGACCCAGTCCAGCCGAGCCAGCAGCCCAGGATCGAAATCGAGCGAGCCGTCGACCCGGATCTCGCTTTCGGTGCCCTGCCGCAGCGAGAGCCCTGAATACTGCGGCGCCAGCACCGCAATCTCGTCGCGTTGGGCCAACAAGCGATCCGGGGACAGTCCGTTGGCCACCGCCAGCGACTGGGAATGGTCGCTGATGACCAGCTGCCGGAGTCCGGCCCGCATTGCGGCTTCGGCCATCGCCGCGATGCTGTCCTGGCCGTCGCTCCAGTCGCTGTGGGCGTGCAAGTCGCTGCTCAGATCGGCATGCTCCAGAAGGCGCGGCAACTGCCCGCGCTGGGCCAGTTCGATCTCATCGCGCCCTTCGCGGAGTTCGGCCGGGATCAGGTCCAAACCGAGCGCCCGGTAAAGCTCGGCTTCGGTCGCGAACATGGCCGCCGGCGAATCGAGTTCGATCCCGCGCCGCCGCGCCAGGCCGGTCAGCCGGGCAAGGTGCTGGTCCGACCCGGTCGCCAGGGCCAGCGTCGAACCCAGCGTCGCCGCGCTGGTTATGCGGACCCGCACCGGAATCGGTTCCTGCAGTTCATCGGGGTCGAGTTGGAGAAGCGATTCACCGTCCAGGGCCGCTAATTCGGGCCGGGTCGAGTCGCGCACCGCGGCCACCAGGTCCACGCCCGACACCGTTTCGCACGCCCGCCGCGCCGCGCCGGCCAGGAGCACCGCGCTGACCCCATCGATTTCGCGCAGGCGGGCGGATTCCAGGTGTGCCGCCGCCAGCGCCAATCCGAGCGAGAACAATCCGCGGGTGGCCGAAATTCGTTCGATTTCGGCCAGGATCTGGGTCACCTTGCGGCTGCCGATGCCGGGCAGCTGACCGAGTCGGCCGTCGTTTCCCGCCGCCCGCAGGGAGTCCAGGTCGGCCACCCCCAGATCCCGCACGATTCGGCCCACGGTCCGCGCGCCCAGGCCGCGGACCGCAAGCAGCTGCCATGCTCCGGGCGGGATCTGCTCGAGCAGCCCGTTCAGGCGCCGGCTTGAACCCCCGCCGACGAATTCGCCGATCGTGCGCGCCAGCGAGGGGCCGATGCCGGGCACGCCGGTAAGTTCGCCGGCCTCGGCCAGGGCGGCGAAATCGCGTTTTGACGACTCGATGCGCCGCGCCGCCGCGCCGTAGGTTCGCGATCGACCCGAATCCGGGTCCGCCAGATCGACCGCCTGGGCGATTCGCTCCAGGTGGGCGGCTATGGCGCGGTTCGAGATCACCCGCCCGGCTCCGGGTCGGCGGCCGCCTCCGCAGGCGGCAGGCCCACGCCCGCGTAAACGAACCCGAGCCGGCGCAGCTTCTTCCCGTCGAGCGCGTTGCGGCCGTCGATGACAATCCGCCCCCGCATCCTGGTCGCCGCTATCGACCAGTCCAATTCCACGAACTGGGGCCATTCCGTGCAAAGCACCGCAGCATCGGCGCCGGACAACGCGGTCAGTGGATCGTCGGAGATCTGCGCCCGCGGTTCCGCCGTGGCGGCGCGCCGGGCGGCCATCGGGTCGCAGGCGCTCACTTCGGCGCCGTCGGCCAGCAGCAGGCGCGCGATTTCCAGTGCCGGGGCGTCGCGGATATCGTCGGTCTGCGGCTTGAATGCAAGTCCCAATAGCGCGATCTTGCGGCCCCGCACCTCGCCCAGCAAATCGCGCAGGCGGCGCAGCACGCCAAGGCGCGCATCGCGGTTTATGTCCAGCACGACCCGCAAGAGCTGGGGGTGCGAACCGGCAACCGCCGCCATGTGCTCCAGCGCGAGAACGTCCTTGCCGAGGCAACTGCCACCCCAGCCGATGCCGGCCTGGAGGTAGCGCGATCCGATCCTCTGGTCAAGTCCCATGCCCCGGGACACCGTGGTCACGTCGGCGCCCAGGCGCTCGCAGATGGCCGCTATTTCGTTGATGAACGAAATGCGCGCGGCCAGGTAGGCGTTGGAGGCGTACTTGATCATTTCGGCGCTGCGCAGGTCGGTGCGCACCACCGGGCATTCAATCCCGGCGTAGAGTCCCTGGACCGCATCGCCGGCCGCCTCATCGGCGGTGCCGAGCACAACCCGGTCGGGCTGCATGAAGTCGCCGACCGCCGAGCCCTCGCGCAGAAATTCCGGGTTGGCGACCACCGGGACCGGAAAATCCACATGCCGGGCGATCAACTGCTGGACGACCTCGGCCGTGCCGACCGGGACCGTGCTCTTGTCCACCACCACCGTTCCGGGGCGGACGTGGTCGGCGATCGAACGGGCGACTTTCTCGATCGCGGAAAGGTCGGCCCGGCCAAAGTCGCCGACCGGAGTGTTGACCGCAATTACCACGAAATCGGCGCCCGGCACCACCGCCGCAAACGAATCGCCAAACTCCAGCCGTCCGGCCGCCCGGTTGCTCCGAACCAGTTCATCCAATCCCGGCTCGTAGATCGGAAGTTCGCCGGCGCGCAGCCGGGCGATCTTGGCGCGGTCGATGTCCAGGCAATCGACACGGTTGCCGAGCTCGGCAAAGCACGCCCCCGAAACAAGCCCCACGTAGCCGCAGCCGATTACCGCGATTCGCGGCGCATTCGAATCAGCCGACAAAGGCGCGCGCCAGTTGTGAGACCGCACCGACCCTGGTCAGCCGGTCGGCCTGGCGGATGGCACCGACCACGGCGCGCTTGCGGGAGCGCCCGTGACCGATAAGGACCAGGCCGTTGACACCGAGCAGGGGGGCGGCTCCGATCTCGCGGTAGTCAACGTGCGAAGAAAGTCCGACAAACGCCGGTCGAAGCAGCAACCCGCCCAGCCGGCCCCGCAGCGAGGAGCCGGCGTAGTCGCGCACGGTGCCGAAGATCAGGTCGGCCAACGCCTCCAGCGTCTTGACCGCAATGTTCATCGTGAAACCATCGGCAACCACCACGTCGACTTCAGCCCGCAGCATCATCTGGGGCTCGACATTGCCGACGAAATTTAGGCCCCGGGCGGCGATCTTCTCGGCCGCATCCCTTACAACCTGCGGGCCCTTGCCTTCCTCGTGGCCCATGTTCAGCAGGCCCACGGTGGGCCGTTCGATCCCCAGCTCGGAGCGCGCGTAAATCTCACCCATTTGAGCGAACTGGCAGAGGTGGTCGGCGTCGCAGTCGGAATTGGCCCCTATGTCCATCCAAATGCTCGCCCCGCCCGGCAGGCGCAGCAGCGAGGCAATCACCGGACGGCGGACCCCCGGCAGGCGCCGCAACCGCAGCACCGCGGCGGCCATGATCGCGCCGCTGTTGCCCAGCGAAACCGCCGAGCCCCCGGCGCCCTCGCGGAGCAGCTCGATCGAGCGCACCAACGAGGAGTCGGGCCGGTTCCTTACCGCCTCGGCCGGATGCTCGTCCATCCCTATCACCTCACCGGCGTGAGCGACATCGATCAGGTCGCGCTCCCGCCCGGCTTCGGCCAGCAGCGGGTCGATCGCGGCCTGGTCCCCCACCAGCAGGCTGGCGATCCCGTGATCGCGGGCGGCCTGCAGGGCGCCGGCAACCATCGGACCGGGCGCATGATCGCCGCCCATTACGTCGAAGATGACCCGCGGTCGCTGCTCGGACATTGCCGTTCCGGAGTTTTGTCTGGCCTTAAGTGTCAGACGTCCAGGTTCCGAACCTCGCGGGCGTGTTCGAGGATGTATTCCTGGCGCGGGGCAACTTCGGGGCCCATCAGGCGCGAAACCAGGTCTTCGGCCATGTCGAAGTCCTGGGTGCGGACCTTCAGCAAGGTCCGGCCGGCGGGATTGATTGTGGTTTCCCAGAGCTGATCGGGGTTCATTTCGCCGAGGCCCTTGTAGCGCTGCAGGGTCACTTTCCCGCCGAATTCCTCGATCACCGCGTCGCGCTCGACTTCGCTGTAGACGTAGCGGGTCTTGCGACCGCGCGTTACCCGGAAGAGCGGCGGCAGGGCGATGAACAGATGTCCGTCCTTGATCAGCTGCGGCATGTAGCGGAAGAAAAACGTGAGCAGCAGGCTGCGGATATGGGCGCCGTCCACATCGGCATCGGTCATGATGATGATCCGGTGGTAGCGCAGCTTTTCGGCGTCGTAGGATTCGCCCACGCCGGTCCCGATCGCGGCGATCAGGTCGCAGATCGCCTGGTTTTCGAGCATCTTGTCGATGCGCGCCTTCTCAACGTTCAGGATCTTGCCGCGCAGAGGCAGCACCGCCTGGAAAATCCGGTCCCGGCCCTGCTTGGCGTTGCCGCCGGCCGAGTCGCCCTCGACGATGAAGAGCTCGGTCCGGGAAGGGTCGCGGTCCTGGCAGTCGGCCAGCTTGCCCGACAACGCCAGCGAGTCGAACGCCCCCTTGCGGCGCACCATGTCGCGCGCCCGCTGGGCGGCGACCCGGGCCCTTGCCGATTCGATGCTGCGCACGACGATCGCACGGGCATCGGAGGGGTTCTCGTGAAGGTGCTGGGATAGCGCCGCGTTGGTCACCGACTGCACCAGGCCGGCCACCTCGGGGTTGTTGAGCCGGACCTTGGTCTGGGACTCGAACTGCGGCTCGGGCAGGAAGACTGAGATCGCCGCGACCAGGCCTTCGCGCACGTCCTCGCCGGTGAGGTTGGAGTCGTTCTCTTTGAGCAGCCCCATCTCGCGGCCCTGCCGGTTGATGCAGCTCGTGAGCGCGGAGCGGAAGCCGGACAGATGGGTCCCGCCGTCTATGGTGTGGACGGTGTTTGCGAACGCGGTCACCTGCTCGCGCGGGGCGCGGGTGTACTGGAGCGCCACCTCGACGCGCACGTCGTTGACCGAATCGCTCAGGAAGATCGGCTCGGAGATTACCGGCTTGAGCCTGCGCGCGGTCCTGGCCACGTAGGACCTGATGCCGCCCTGGAAGTAGAAGGTCGCGTGGCGGCCGCTGCGCTGATCGGACAGGTTAACTTCCATCCCCGGCACCAGGAACGCCAGCTGCCGCAGTCGCTCGGCCAGGGTGTCGAATTCAAATCCGATCGGGTTCCCGTCTTCGTCGCAGAATATCTCCCCGTCCGGCTTGAAGCGGACGCAGGTCCCGGTGACGTTCTCGTCCCGAATCTTGCCTCTCGGGCGGACGCGGTACTTGGGGATCCCGCGGAAGTACTCCTGAAAGTAATCGCGCCGGTTGCGCGAGACCTTCACTTCAAGGTGCTCGGAAAGGGCGTTTACGACCGAAACCCCGACGCCGTGCAGGCCGCCCGAAACCTTGTAGGCGTCGGCGTCGAATTTGCCCCCGGCGTGCAGGTTGGTCATGACCACTTCCAGGGCCGAAACGCCCTCGTCGCGGTGCCGGTCCACGGGGATGCCGCGACCGTTGTCGGAAACCTGGCAGTACCCGTCCGAGGTCAGCTTCACCGAGATAGCGCTGCCGTGCCCGGCCATGACCTCGTCCACGCTGTTGTCGACCACCTCGTACACGCAGTGGTGCAGCCCGGTCAGGGACGTGTCGCCGATGTACATGGCGGGGCGCTGGCGGACCGGCTCCAGCCCCTTGAGAGCCCGGATCTGGGCGGCGGTGTACTTGTTGCGGTTAGTTGCGGTCGGCGACAAGAAGATCTGGTAGCTTTCTCTCTGCGGTCTTGCGGGCGCCGACGCGGAATTTTGGTGGATCCAGGGGCCCGAAATCGCGGGCCCCGAAAAGGGCGCAGAAACCCCGTTTCGAAGGTTCAAATACCGGATCCCGCATCAGCTTGCTGATTATAATCTGGCCGCCTGTTTGTTTGCAAGCCGTTCGGTGTTTTCGTTTACCCGCCCGGATCATTGGCGGCGATAATGGACTCAGCACCCGCAGATGCCGCCACAGAGGGGGCCCAAATGTCCGAGCAGACCGTATCGCGTGATGATGTGATCGCGGTTCTGGAGGGTGTGCTTGACCCCGAACTGCACCTGGACATATGGAATCTGGGTCTGGTCTACGAGGTCAAGCCCGACGCGCGCAAGGTCGATATCGAAATGACCCTGACATCGCCGATGTGCCCCTACGGACCGCAGCTGATCTCCGAAACCCAGCGCTCGGTCGAGGAGATGGAAAAGGTCGACGAGGTGAACATCGAAATCGTCTGGGACCCTCCCTGGAGCATGGATATGATGAGCGAAGATCTCAAGTTCATGCTGGGCCGCGGTTAAGCTGGCCGCGCGCCGCTCCGGCCGCAGAACTTCCGACTTCCCCACCAGACCCAGGACTCGGCATTACCATGCCCCGCTACGCCCCAGACGCAATCCAGGACCTTACCCGGTCGATCTTCGCCAGCGCCGGCACTCCCGCCGACATCGCCGAATTCATGGCCTATTCGCTGGTTCTGGCCGACCTGTCCGGTCACCCCTCGCACGGCGTGATCCGGATCCCGTCATACCTTGAGTGGATCGATGCCGGCCGCATCGTGCCGGACGGCCGGCCCGAGCTGCTCAGGGAGTCGGACACGACCGCCCTGATCAGCGGAAACAAGGGCTTCGGGCACTTTACCGGCAAGTACGCGACCGAAATCGCGATCGCCAAGGCCAAGTCCGGCGGCGTCGCCCTGGTCGGCCTGTGCGAAGTAAACCACCTGGGCCGCGTCGGGCAGTGGTCGGAAATGGCCGTTGCGGAAGGGGTGCTGGCCATCATGGCGGTTGGCGGCGGCGGCGGGGCTGGAGCCGGGGCGCCATTCGGCGGAGCGGCGCGAGCGCTGTCGACCAATCCGATTTCGGCCGGCGTACCCAACCCTTCGGGGCCGGCGATCGTGATGGACTTTGCGACCACCTCGACCGCCGAGGGCAAGGTCAGGGTAGCCCGCGACAAGGGGGCCCAGCTGCCGCCCGGCCAGATCCTTGACAAGGACGGCAACCCGTCGACCGAGCCGGCCGACTTTTACGCCGGTGGGATGATGTTGCCGGCGGCCGCGCACAAGGGCTACGGACTGGCGCTGCTGGTCGAAGCACTTGGCGCCGCCGTCACCGGTACCTACGCTTCCGCTTCCGGCCTGCTGATGGGCGGGAGCATCATCGCAGTCGACCCCGGGGCCCTGGTCGGCGCCGAGACCTACGGAGAGGGCGTTCGTCAACTGGTCGCGCGGATGCACGGGACGCCGCCGGCGGCCGGTTTCGATCAGGTCCTGGTGCCCGGCGAGCCGGAGAGCATCAACCGCGCCAACAACCGCGCCGCCGGTATTGAAATCGCCGACGCCACCGCGGCCAGTATCCGCGACGCCGCGGGCCGCCTGGGCGTTGCCGCGGGGCCTCTGGCATAGCCTCCTTCGCCGGCAGGGTGATTCCGGCCACCGTCGGGGACGCGCGGCGCCGCTGCGTCAGGTTCTGCCTGGTTCTGGCGATTGCCGCCTGCGCCCTGGCCCTCGGGCCGCGCCCGGCCGCGGCCGAACTGGCCGGAGACGGCAACTACAACCTCTGCCACTTTCTCAATCCCGACCATTTCCAGGCGTTTGAGCGCCTCTACGAAGGCCTGCTGCCGACGATCTCGCCCACCGTCGCCGGACTCATCGATGCCGATGGCGACCTGGACTACAACGACTGCGACGAGTTCTACGTCAACCACGAGGCCGACCGCGATCCGGCGCTGCGCCCCGGCACCAAGCTGGCCCAGCTGGCCCGTGAGCTGGATAGGACCCCGGGTCGTCGCCCGGCCACCCTCGATTTCTCAAATCTTGGTCTGGAAAAGTTCAGCTGGCGCGACGATTCGCTCGAGGCACTGATCAGCTACCACTTTGCGGCCGGCCACATCGACCGGCTGCGTTTTTCCGGCAATCCGCTGGGTCCCGGCGACGTGGATATTTCAGAGTTGCCGGAAGGGCTGTTGCTGGTGTTCGACGGCGGGACCGGAACCCGGGTCGGGTTCGGAAGTTCGGGTTATTCGGCCCCCGAGGGGTCGCGCCCCCTGATCGAATTCGAATTCGCCGCGATCCCGGCCGGGGCCGGGGTCGAAGTCGGCGACGAAGCGATTGACGTCTGCCTGCAGATAACCCTCGAAAAACACCGCCAGTGGCGCCTGCGAATCAATGCCTCGGACCGAATCCGTTCGGTATTCGGACTGGTGATCAGCCTGCCCGACAACCCCGAAATCGAACCCGACTACGAACGGGAACTGCTGCTGGACCTGATCCCTGGTTGCAGGGGCACCGCCCCGCGGCCCGACATCGACGACGGGGATATCGACTACGCGACCTTCCTGATCCGCGACAACGACGCTCCCCGGCACTCGCTCTGCCAGCGCCACCGGGCGGTCCGCGACCAGATCGAGTCCTGGCTGCCGCGGACCCGGCCCTGCGAGCAGGTGAGCATCTCGCAGCTGGCCCACGTCACCGAGATCGACCTGGCGGGCCGCGAAGACGTGGCCGACATCGGCGCGTCGGATTTCTCGCAGCTGCCGCAGCTGCGCCGGCTGGACCTGAGCGATGCCGGGCTCACCGCGCTGCCGCCTAACCTGCTGGGCGAGATCGGTACGGCAAGAACGCTCGTGATAGACCTCCGCGGCAATCCCGGACCCGACGGGCAAGGGTTCCGGTTGGCGAACCTGCCGGCGGCCTGGCGCGAGCAGATCGTTCCCGGCGTTGAGGTAATCCTGGACCCCGATACGCGTGCGGTGACCGGGTTCGACAATCCCGTCTACTACGCCGACGAGGGCCGCCCGCTGGCCGTCGGCCTGCAGCATCAGGACCGCGAAGCGGCCGGGGTGGTGGCCCGCCTGCTGCTCAAGTCCGAGAACCGCGGCCACGGCGCCGAACCCGGCGACCTTCCGCGACCGGTAAATGTCGACATGCCGTTCGGCAGCGCCCGCCTGATCGCCGTGGACGTTCCCGAGGAACGGGTTTCGGACGGTGATGACGAGGCATTCGTCCTGCTGATGATCGACCGTTCGACCCCGGGTTTTGGTCGATTCACCCCGATCATCGATTTCGTCACCGTCCGCATCACGGACGCTGCCAACTACGTTGCACCGACGCCACCGCCACCACCCGAACCGGTTTTTGGCAAGATCACCGTGCTCGACAACCTGCACCTGGCGGTTTCAGGGCACGACGTCCTGGCCCACAACGTCCCGGTGCTGAGCGTGGAGCTTCCCGGCGGGGGGACCGCGGTCGCCGATTTCCGCGCGCACTTTGAGAACACCGGGGCGCTTGAACGCTGGGGATACCCGATATCGGAGGTACTGATCGTAGAACCCGGGGCGCTCAGCCAGTACTACCAGCGCGGCGTGGTCGACTTCCACTCCGTCGGCGCCGGCTGGGTGGTTGAACGACGGCTGGCCTGGGACTACTTCGGCGGCGGCCTTGGCGGCAGCGCCGACCTTGGCGTCGAATACGCGCCGACCAATCCGCATCCGGGGCAGGTGTTCGGGCCCTGGGACCGCCGCGTCTCCAACCTGGCCGTGGACGGGACGGTCACCGGATTCGCCGATTTCTTCGATCGGCTGGGCGGAGTGCAGTCATTCGGATTGCCCAAGACCGAGGCCCGCTTCGACCGACAGCCCGGCGCGGCCCTGGCCATCGGGGATCCCGGGTTCATCCGCCAGTACTTCCAGGCAGCGGTGTTCGAATTCCACCCCGGCGCGTCCGACCCGGTCAGGCTGCAGCTCCTGGGCGACGATCTGCGCGATGACCAGTTCCCGAACCAGTCATGGCGGAACCAGCCGGCCTTCCTGGCCAGCGTCCCGCTGGCCGGCGGCGACCCCTACCGGCCGGCCCGGGTCCGCCCCGGCCGGGCCGGCTGAGCGCTACCGGCTAGGTCCGCGCGCCGAAGGGTACGGCGCTCAGGTCGGCGCCGTTCTCCTCCAGGAGCAGCCGGATCGCATGTTCGGTCTGCTCGTAGGCCCCCTCGCCGATACGGTCGTAGCGGAGCGTGCCGCCGGCATCGATCAGGTATTTGCGCGGCCACCAGCGGTTTCGCCACGCATACCAGGTGCCCTTTTGGTTGTCGATCGCGACCGTCCAGGTCACGCCCAGTTCGGCCATTGCCTGACGGACCCGCTCCTGGTCCTTTTCGTAGGCAAATTCCGGCGTGTGCACGCCGATTACCTTGAGCCCGTGCGGGGCGTAGCGGTCATGCCACTGCCGCACGTAGGGCAGGGTCCGGCGACAGTTGATGCAGCCCAGGGTCCAAAAGTCGATCAGGACGACCTGCCCGCGCAGACCCGCGATCGTCGTCTCCTCGCCGTTCATCCAGGCCCCGATCCCCGAAAACTCGGGCGCCGGGCCCCGGTCCTGGAGCGTGACCGTTATCGGCGCGGGCAAAGCGCCCGCCGAACCGGGCGCGGCCACTTCTGACTGCCGGGCGCCGATCGCGATGCCGATCAGGACGATCGCGGCGGCGGCGGCAACCCCGGCGGCCGCCAGCAGCAGACCGCGCGAGCGGTTAAGGGTAGCGGCGAAATCGGGCAAATCGTGGATCCGGGATCTGGCAGGCCGGGGACGCGCGCTGGATTCGGGGCGGCCCTACTTTTCATACGCTAGCAGGCTGCCCACCGGATCGCCCGCCCGCGATCAGACCCTCCAGCGCTGATTCCAGATCCGGGTAGGCGAACCCCCACCCCGAATTCTGGAGGCGTTCCGGGATCACCCGTTTGCTGTCGAGCAGCTCTGTCGCGAATCCACCCAGCAGGAGGCGCAGGCCGAACGCCGGCGCCGGCAGAACCGCGGGGCGACCCAGCACGCTCCCCAGGACATCCGCGAACTCCCGCTGGCGGACGGGTTCCGGCGCGGTCAGGTTGTAGGTGCCGGAGCATTCGAGGTCCTCGATCGCACGGACCACGAACCTGCAAACATCGGCGATGTGAATCCAGGACCACCATTGCCGGCCACCGCCCAGCGGTCCGCCCAGTCCCAGGCGCGCCAGCGGCAGCATCTGCTTTAAGGCGCCGCCGTGGCCCAGGACGATCCCCAGCCGCATCGTCACCAGGCGATGGCCGGCGGCGAACTGCTCGGCGGCGGCCTCCCACTCGCGGGCGACCTGGGCCAGGAAACTGTCCCCGCTTGAGGCCCGCTCGTTGAGCACCTGGTCGCCGCGCGGGCCGTAGTAACCGATTGCACTAGCCGATATCAACAGTTGCGGCCCCGGCCGGGCCGCGAGCATGCCGCGCACCAGATTGGCCGTGCCCTGAACCCGGCTTGCCCTGATCCGGCTGCGCTTGGCCGACGTCCAGCGACCGGAAACCGGTTCCCCGGCGAGGTTGATTACGGCCTGGACCCCGGAGAGGGCATCGACCGGGGCCGGTCTTGAAACAGGGTCCCACTGCACGACCTGCTCATAGCGCGGGGCAGTTCGGGCTTGTCGCGAAAGCAGCACCAGTGAGTGACCCTGTTCCTCCAGCACCGCCGACACCGCCCGACCCAACATGCCGGTCCCGCCGGCAATCGCGATGCGCGTCAAGGCTTGAACTCCTTTTCGGATGGCCCGCAGTATCAGGATGACCACAACACCCATAATTAAAAAAATAGTGCGAACCCGGACAATGGCGCCTCGTGTTTGTAACCCTAGGCCGGGTGGTGGTGCGGTGGCGCTGGGCGGTCGTTGTGGGCTGGTTGCTGCTGACCGGAGCCGGCTCGGTGTTCGCGATCCAGGTACCCGATCGGCTGGTAGCCGGGGGCTTTAGTTCCCCCGATCTGGAAGCTGCCCAGGCCTACGAACGGTACGCCGCGGCCTTTGAACAGCCCCTGCCGGTTCTCACCCTTATCGTTCACGACCCGGACGGGCAGATCGGGGCGCCCGCCGCCCTGGCCGAAATCGAGCGGCTGCGCGGCGCGGTCCTGGCCCTCGAAGGCGTTGCCGCGGTCCAGACTCTGGGCGAGGCCGGATTCCAGAGCTCCCCTTCCGGAAAAACCATATTCCTGCACATAAGCACAAACCTGCAGAGCGCCCGGGCCCACTCGCTGACGGCGCCGGTCAACGCCGCCATCGCCGGCTCGTGGCTGGAAGTGCGCCTGGCCGGTCCGGCCGCCTACTACCACGACATCGAGCAGTTCACCAAATCCGATCTGCAGCGGGCCGAGTTGCTCGGGATTCCGTTCCTGCTGCTGGTCCTGCTCGCCGTGTTCGGCAGCCTGACCGCCGCCGCGCTGCCTCTGATCATGGGCGCGATCTCGGTGGGAGTGGGCCTGGCGCTCATCTGGGTGGTCGCCGGTACGGTTGAGATTTCGATCTTCGCCCTCAACATCGCAACCCTGCTGGGCCTTGGACTGGGGGTGGACTATTCACTCTTCCTGGTCTCGCGCTACCGGCGTGAACTGCGCAGCGCCGGGCCCCGCACCGCGGTCGTGGCGACCAGCGCCTCGATGGGCAAGACGATCGCCTTCTCGGCCACGGCGGTCATCATCGGGCTGACCGCGCTCACGCTGTTCGAATTCCAATTCCTGCGTTCGATCGGAATCGTCGGGGCCCTGGTGACCGCGGTTGCGGCCCTCTGCGCGCTGACCCCTGGCCCCGGCGATCCTGGCAATCCTGGGGCCTTCCATAAACCGTTTCCGGGTCCTGCCCCGGCTGTCCGGCGGTCGGCGGCTCTGGGCCAGAACCGCACGCGCGGTCATGAAGCGCCCCCTGCTGGTCCTCGTGCCGGTCGCGCTGGCCCTGCTGGCGTTCGTGATTCCGCTCGCCGGTGCCCGCATCTCCCTCCCCGATGCGCGGGTCCTGCCGCAGCATGCCGACGCCCGGCAGGCGTTCGAACTGCTCGAAGCCGAATACGGTCCCGGCCAATTGGCCGAGCTGTTCCTGGTACTGGAATTCGAAGACGGTCCGTTCAGCGGCGCCGCGCTCGAAAAGCAGCTGCGGCTGGTGCGCTCGCTCGAAGCCGATCCGCGGGTGGCGACAACCCGCGGCATCGTGAGCATCGATCCGCGCATAACCCTGGAGCAATACCGCCAGCTCTACGCCAACGGTCGCGCCGCATCCGATCCGATCGCCCGCGCCGCCGCCCTGGCGTCCACCAGCGGCGACCTGGCGCTGATCGGGATCACCCCGTCGGTTGCCGGCAACAGCGCCGCCGGCCGCGATCTGGTCTATGCGATCCGGGACCGGGTTGCCGCCCTGGGGCTGCGCGGACAGCTGGGCGGCGGAGCGGCCAACTACACCGATTTCGTCGACGCGGTATACGGCACTTTCCCGATCGTGATCGGAGCAATCCTGCTGGCCACCCTGGTCCTGCTGGCGGGCATGTTCCACTCGCTGGTGCTGCCCCTGAAAGCGGTCGTGCTCAACCTCCTTTCGCTAACCACCAGCTTTGGCGCGGTGGTCCTGATCTTCCAATTCGGCTGGCTCGCACCGCTCCTTGGTTTCGAAGCGCTCGGCTACATCGACGCCACCCTGCCGGTGATTCTGTTCGCGGTGCTGTTCGGCCTCAGCATGGACTACGAAGTCTTCCTGCTGGCCCAGGTGCAGGAAAACTGGCTCGAATCGGGCGACGTCGAGGCGGCGGTGGCCAACGGGCTGCAGGCCTCCGGACGGGTAATCGCCTCCGGGGCGCTGGTGGTGGTCGTGGTGGGCCTGGCATTCGCCAGCGCCGAGGTGGTCACCGTCAAGGCGCTCGGGGTTGCCGGGGCGATCGCGATCGCCACCGACGCCGCAATCGTCCGTTCGCTGCTGGCGCCGGCGGCCATGAAGCTGGCCGGCGCCTGGAACTGGTGGATGCCGCTGCCGGCCTACCGGTTGCGACCCCGGTGAGGATCGCGCGGCGGATTGCCCCGCTGGGCCTGATGGCCGGCCTGCTGCTGGCCGGCTGCGCCCCTTCCTTCACCCCGCTGCCGGACCCGGCCGCGCCGGCGCCGACGCAAATCGCAAGCCTCCCGCCGATCGAGCTGCCGCGCGATCACCGACCCCATCAAGACCTCTCCGAATGGTGGTACTTCACGGGCCATCTCCAGGACCGGTCGGGAACCTGGTACGGGTTCGAATTCGTCATCTTCACCGCCGACCGCCGGAGCCTGGGGTCCAGTTACGCCGCCCACCTTGCGATCTCGGACCCCAATCCCGGCAGCTTCCGCTACTCCGAGCGGACTTCCAACGCCCACGGGGCCGCCAGCCGCGGCGACCGGCTCTGCGTGGGCGGCTGGACCCTCAACATCGGGGACGAGGGGTTCGCGATAGAGGCCGGCGACGAGGATTTCGGTCTCGACCTGAAGTTGCGGCCGACCAAGCCCGCGGTACTGCACGGCGAGGGAGGCGTCATCGACTTCGGGGCCGCCGGCTGGTCGTACTACTACTCGCAGACCCGGCTCGCGGTCGAGGGTCAGGTCACGCTCGAGGGGTCAGAACGCAGCGTGACCGGCCAGGCCTGGTACGACCACCAGTGGGGCGATTTCCTCGTCACCGGGCAGGGTGGCTGGGACTGGTTCTCGCTGCAACTGGACGACGGCCGCGAATTGATGGCGACGGTCCTGCGCGACGCCGACGGGGGCGTGTCGACGACCTACGGCACCCTGGTCGGCGGCGCGGGCGAGGCCGCGCACCTGGACGCGGCGGGGGTGCAGGTCCACGTGCTGGCGCGCTGGCGCAGTCCCCATTCGGGCGCCGAATACCCCGCCCGCTGGCGCCTGAGCGTCCCGTCGGCGGGATTGGACCTGGATCTGACCCCGACCATCCCGGACCAGGAGCTGGATGCGCGCGCCAGCACCGGCATGATCTACTGGGAGGGCTCGGTCGAGGCCAGCCAGGCCGGCCAGCCGGTGGGGCGCGGGTTCGTCGAGTTGACCGGTTACGCGCAGAGCGCAGTTGGACGCCCGCCGGGGCCCGCCGTTGGGCAAAATCTGTGCGGGCCACAGTCCCGGTGACGGCCCGCAACGCACCCGCCTACTCACGCTCGCGGGAGAGTACCGCCTTATCTACGGCCTGATCGAGATCCCCTGGAGTCCCTATCTTGAGGTGGGGCCGCTGACGCTGCGGTTCTACGGGCCGATCGTCGTGGCCGGCATCGCCGCCGGGTGGTGGATCTGCCGTCGCTACGCGCACGCGGTCGGGATAACGGTCGACGATGTCGACGCGATCGCGCTGTGGGCGATCATCGCCGGGATCGTGGGCACCAGGGCGCTGCACGTGATCGACAAATGGCCGGAAATCTACGCTTCCGACCCCCTGCTGGCGCCGCAGATCTGGCGCGGCGGGGGCGCGATCTGGGGCGGAATCATCGGCGGCGTGGCCGGGGGCGCGTTTGCCGCCTGGCGGCACGGAATCTACATCCCGGCCGTGGCCGACGTCGGGGCCCTGGGCCTGATCCTGGGCCAGGCCATCGGCCGTCTGGCCAACGTGGTCAACGGCGAACACACCCGCGTTGCGTCCGATCTGCCCTGGGCCTTCCTGTACACAAATCCGGCCACCCTGGCCGCCCGCGATGGATCGGGCGCCACCTTTCCGGCCCACCCGGCCCATCTCTACGAGATGCTCGCCGACTTCCTGATCCTGGCGGTGCTGATATTTGCGATAAGCCGCTGGGGCGGGTCCGGCCGGGTCTTCGCGCTGTATGCGTTTTCATATTCGCTTTTCCGATTCCTGATCACCTTCCTGCGCCAGGACGAGCTGTACGGCCCCTTTTCCCAGGCGCAGTGGATCGCGGTCGTGATCGGACTGGCCGCGGCGCTGGCGCTGTTCCTCTTCTGGACCGGGCGCCTGTCCACCCAAACCACGCACTGGCGGCGCGCCCGCGGGCTTGTCCCGCCCCAAAACCCTGATCCCAGCGACTGAACCAAACGGAGCCGCGCTTGTCTTCCAACGTCCCGATCACGATTGCCCACGGGGACGGCATCGGCCCCGAAATCATGGACGCGACCCTTCGCATCATTGACGCCGCCGGGGCCCGCCTCGAACTGGAAGAGATCGTAGTCGGCGAACCGGTTTACCTGCGCGGATTCACTTCCGGGATCGAGGATGAATCGTGGGAATCGCTGCGCCGCACCAAGGTCTTCCTGAAAGCACCGATAACCACCCCGCAGGGCGGCGGCTTCAAGAGCATGAACGTGACGATCCGCAAAGCCCTGGGTCTTTACGCGAACGTCCGCCCGGCGGTTGCCTACGACCCGTTCGTTGCCACCAAGCACCCCGGCATGGACGTGGTGATCGTACGTGAAAACGAGGAGGATCTCTACGCCGGAATAGAACATCAGCCGACCGCCGGCGTGACGCAGTCGCTGAAGCTGATCTCGCGCTCCGGGTCCGAAAGGATCTGCCGCTACGCGTTCGAATACGCCCGCCGGTTCGGTCGCCGGAAGGTGACCTGCTTTACCAAAGACAACATCATGAAGATGTCCGACGGCCTCTTCCACCGCGTGTTTGACGAAGTGGCCGCCGAGTACCCGGAGTTTGAGAACGAGCACTGGATAGTCGACATCGGGATGGCCAAGCTGGCCGATACGCCCGAGACCTTCGACGTGATCGTTACCCCGAACCTCTACGGCGACATCCTGTCTGACATCGCGGCCCAGATCGCCGGCAGCGTAGGCCTGGGCGGATCGGCCAACGTGGGAGCCGAATGCGCCATGTTCGAGGCCATCCACGGATCGGCGCCGCGCCGCGCCGGCCAGAACCTGGCCAACCCCTCCGGGTTGCTGCACGGGGCGATCCTGATGCTGGTCCACATCGGCCAGGGAGAGGTGGCCGCCCGGGTCCGCGACGCCTGGCTGGCGACCATCGAGGACGGCGTGCACACCTACGACATGTTCACCGAGCGCAGCTCGCGCAAGGTCGGCACCCGCGAATTCGCCGACGCGGTCATCGAGCGGATCGGGCGCCGGCCGCGGCGGTTCAGCCCCTCCCAGTTCGGAGACCCCGAAGAGGCCGCCGCGCCCGTGGTCGCTGCGGCGGCGCGGCCATCCAAGCAGATCGTCGGGGTCGACGTCTTCGTCGACTGGCCGGGCGCGGCCCCGGGCGAGCTGGCCGGCCGGGTCGAGCCGCTCGGGCGCGAATTTGCCCTGACCGTGATCGACAACCGGGGCCTGAAAGTCTGGCCGGGCGATTCAAGCGACGCCATCGTCTCCGACCACTGGCGCTGCCGCTTTGAGCGCGACGCCGCCTCGCACCAGGAAATAGCCCGGCTGCTTGCCCGCCTGGCCGAGGCCGGCGTTGACTTTGTCTCGGCGGCGAACCTTTACACCTATGACGGCGAACCCGGATTCTCACTCGCACAAGGTCAGTAGATGTCCGAGCAAAATTCACTTCAGGTTGGCGTGGTCTTCGGATCCAAGTCCGATTGGCCGGTCATGCAGAGCGCTGCCCAGCAGCTGGAAAGATTCGGGATCTCTTTCGAGGCCCGCGTCCTTTCCGCGCACCGGACCCCGGACGACACGGTCGAATGGATTCGGTCCTGCGAACAGCGCGGCGTGAAGGTCTTCATCGCCGCCGCCGGCGGGGCCGCCCACCTGGCCGGGGCGGTGGCCGCGCAGACCGTCCGTCCGGTGCTGGGGGTCCCGATGCCGGGCTGGGCCCTGGACGGACTCGACTCGCTGCTTTCAACCGTGCAGATGCCGCGCGGGATCCCGGTCGGGACGCTCGCGATCGGGAAGGCCGGGGCGCACAACGCAGCCCTGCTGGCGGTCCAGATCCTGGCCCTGCAGGACGAATCCCTGTCCGCGGCTCTCAAATCGGCACGCAAAAGCGACCGCGACGCGATTCTTGAAACCGAGCTCGACTAGCTAAACGGACAGCGGCGCGGCCGAGCGCGCGCCGGTCCCGGTCGGATTCGCACCGCCGGCAGAACCGGGCGCCGCGGCCGCCGCTGCAGCCGGCGCGTACGAGAATCTACGCTCAGTTATCACCCCGGCAGTCACGGAGGAGAAATTGACCGACCGGTCGCCGACCAGGCACTTCGACGTGATAGTCGTCGGGGCCGGAGCGATGGGCAGTGCCGCCACGTACCAGCTGGCCCGGCGCGGCCGGCGCGTGCTGGCCCTGGAGCGGTTTCAGGTTCCGCACCAGATGGGATCCTCGCACGGGCTGACCCGCATCATCCGGCTGGCGTTCCATGAAGGGCCCGAATACGTGCCGCTGGGGCACAGGGCCTACCGGCTCTGGCGCCAGCTCGAATCCGAATCGGGGCAGTCCCTGCTTTCCATCACCGGGTCGGTCCATGCCGGCCAGCCGGGCTCGGTCGGGTTCGAAAAGACGCTTGAGGCCTGCCGCCGGCAGGGGGTCGAACACGAGATCCTGACCGGCGCCCAGCTGGCTTCACGGTATCCGGGGTACGCGCTGCCGTCCGGGTTCAAGGCGGTGCTGCAACCCCAGGGCGGGTTCCTGGCCCCGGAACGCTGCGTCCGGGCCCACGCGGGGGCCGCGCGGGCACTGGGCGCCGCCGTACACGAAGGCGAGCAGGTGCTCGGCTGGGAAGCCCATTCCGGCTTCGTGCGGGTCAGCACCGACCGGGCAACATACGACGCCGGCGCCCTGGTGCTCACGGCCGGCGCCTGGGCGTCCAAGGTCCTGCCCGAACTGGCCGGCCTGGCGGTCCCTTCCCGGCAGGTGGTCGCCTGGTTCGAGACCCGCAATCCGGCCTGGTTCAGACCGTCCCGATTCCCGGTTTTCATCCTCACCATCGACGGGGAGGAATACTACGGTTTCCCTGATTTCGAGGGGGCCGGCTTCAAGATCGGAAAGTTCGATCTGGCCAGCGGTCCGGCCGACCCCGACGCCCTGGACCGGACGTGGCGGCCGGCCGAAGAGGAGGAGCTGCGCGGAATCGCCAGGCGCTGTTTTGCGGATGCGGCCGGCCGAACGCTCGATGTTTCGGTGTGCATGTTCACCAACTCGCCGGACGGGCACTTTGTCATCGGCACCGACCCGCGCTGGCCACACGTTTCCTTCGCGGCCGGGTTCTCCGGACACGGGTTCAAGTTCGCCAGCGCGATCGGGGAAATAATGGCCGACCTGGCCACCCGCGGCTGCACCGACCACGACATCACCCTGTTCGACCCCACCCGCTTCGGGGCCCAGAGCCCGTCGCTATCCGGCAATTGAATCGGGTGCCGAGGGCGGGATTTGAACCCGCACAATCCGAAGATCACTAGCCCCTCAAGCTAGCGCGTCTGCCAATTCCGCCACCTCGGCCAACGCCGAGATTATCCCACCTCCGACCGCCTGAACTCCGGGCCCTACAGGCGAAAATCGACTACTTCGGCCTCCCCCTGGCACCGTGATGGAACTGTTCAAGCTGCATTCCCCATTTGCGCCCGCAGGCGACCAGCCTGCCGCCATTGACGGGCTCGTCGAGGGAATCAACGGCGGAGAGCGATTCCAGACCCTGCTCGGCGTTACCGGGTCGGGCAAGACGTTCACGATCGCCAACGTGATAGCGGAGGTAAACCGTCCCACTCTGGTGCTGGCCCCGAACAAGACGCTGGCCGCCCAGCTGTGCTCCGAGTTCCGTGAGTTCTTCCCGGAAAACGCGGTCGAGTACTTCGTGTCCTATTACGACTACTACCAGCCGGAAGCCTACATCGCGCGGACCGACACCTATATCGACAAAGAAGTCGACATCAACAAGCAGATCGAAAAGCTCCGGCTATCGGCCACCCGGTCGGTGTTCTCGCGCCGCGACGTGATCGTCGTGGCCTCGGTCTCGTGCATATACGGCATCGGATCGCCGGTCGATTACGGGCAGATGACGGTGAGCCTGAAAAAAGGCGCCGAATACGACATCTACCGGCTGCTGCGGCGCCTGACCGATTTGCAGTACGGACGCAACGACCAGGCGCCGACGCACGGCAATTTCCGCCTGCGCGGCGATGTACTTGAGGTCTTCCCCTCCTACGACGACTTCGCCCTGCGCTTCGAATTCTTCGGCGACGAGCTCGAGCGGATCCTGCAGATCGACACCCTTACCGGCGAGATCCTGGGCGAGCACGATGGGATCGAGATCTATCCGGCGCGCCATTACGTGGCCCCCAGCGAGCGGGTCGAGGCGGCGATCGAATCCATCGAAATCGAGTTGACCGACCAACTGCAGCGGCTGCGCGCGGCCGACAACGTGCTGGCCGCGGCCCGGCTGGAGCAGCGAACCCGATTCGACATCGAGATGCTGCGCGAAGTGGGCTACTGCTCGGGGATCGAAAACTACTCGCGGCACATCGCCGGTACCCGCCCCGGCGACCCGCCCTGGGTGCTGCTGGATTACCTGCCCGACGACTTTCTGATGGTCATCGACGAGTCGCACCTCGCCCTGCCGCAGGTCGGGGCGATGCTGGGCGGCGACCGCTCCCGCAAGCAGGCCCTGGTTGAGTACGGATTCCGCCTGCCATCGGCGTTCGACAACCGCCCGCTCTCTCACGATGAGTTCCTCTCGCACGTCAAGCAGGCCATCTTCACTTCGGCCACGCCGGCCGCGTTCGAATACCAGAACTCCTCGCGAATAGTCGAGCAGATCGTCCGCCCCACCGGCCTGCTGGACCCCAGGGTGACGGTGCGGCCCACCAAGGGCCAGATCGACGACCTGATCAACGAGATAAACGCCCGCACCAGGCGCGGTCAGCGTGCCCTGGTGACCACCCTCACCAAGCGGATGGCCGAGGAGCTGGCCGAGTACCTGGCCGAACTCGGCATCAAGGTGCATTACCTGCATTCGGAGGTCGAAACCCTGGAGCGGGTCGAGATACTGAATGATCTGCGGCGCGGGGCCTACGACGTTGTCGTCGGCATAAACCTGCTGCGCGAGGGGCTCGACCTGCCGGAAGTTACCCTGGTCGCGATCCTGGATGCCGACAAAGAGGGGTTTTTGCGCTCGGAGGGGGCGCTGATCCAGACGATGGGCAGGGCGGCCCGCAACGTGGACGGGTCGGTGATCATGTACGCCGACTACGTCACCGGCAGCATGCGGCGCGCGATCGACGAGACCGACCGCCGGCGCCAGATCCAGGTCGCCTACAACCGCACTCACGGCATCACCGCCGAATCGGTACGCAAGCGGCTGCGGGACGTGCGCGAGATGCTCAATCTCGATTCGGACCCGCCCTCCCGGCAAGACGGCGCCGGCGCGGGCCGCGAGCGGACCGACCTGACCCGCCTGACCCCGGCCGAGGCCGTGCGCCGGATGGCCCGGCTCGAAGAAGAGATGCACATCGCCGCCGACGCGCTCGAGTTCGAGCGGGCCGCCGAATTGCGCGACGAGGTCGCCGAAATCCGGGCCATGCTCGACCACTCCGGCCGCCATCCGGCCGGTGCCCGGGCCAATTGACCTGCCGTGATGAGCGGTTGGGCACGGCTGCGATTGCCGGCGGCAGTACTCGTGATAGCCGCCGCCGGGATGGGTCTCAATTTCATCTTCTATTCGCGCGGCATCGTCATCCCGGCGCTGTGGATCTGGCCGCTGAGCGTGGGATTTGTTGCCTTCGTCGTAATCTGGGCGATCGGCTCGATGCGGCTGGTGCGGCGCATCTGGTGGTGGCTCTGGGGGGCGCCCTGGGACGCGGCCGGCTGGATGGCGCAGCGCGGCCGGGTCCTGGATCGCCAAGACGAAGATCAAGAACCGCCCAATTGAACCCGACGGGGATAAGAACCAATGAGTGATTGTTTGCGGCTGGCCCTGGTCGGCTGCGGCTCGATTGCCGAATTCCACCTGGCAGGTGTGAACGAACTTGCCGGAAAGGTCGAGGTGACCGCCCTGGTCGATCCGGAGTTGGAGCGGGCCGAGGATTTTGCCGGGCGCACCGGCGGCCGGCCCTACCAGAGCCTGACCGAGGCAATCGCCGGCGGGGGATTCGACGCGGTCGACATCATGGTTCCGCACCACCTGCACGAGCCGCTGGCGCTGGAGGCGTTTGCGGCCGGCAAGCACGTCCTGCTGGAAAAACCGATCTCCACCACCCTGGCCTCGTGCAACCGGATCCTGGCCGCGGCGGCCGCGGCCGGGGTCGTTTTCTCGGTGGCCGAGAACGGCGAATTCTGGCCCGAACTGGTGCGGGCCAAGGAATTGATCGACGAGGGCGCCATCGGCGAGGTCGTTACCGCGCGCGCCAATTTCGTTTACGGATTCGACCCGCAGTGGTTCCGGGCCGAGAACCCCTGGCGCCTCGACTCCCAGAAAACCGGCGGCGGGATAGTGGTCGACGGCTCTTCGCATTGGATCCGGCCGCTGCGCAACTGGATGGGCGAGGTCGAATCGGTGACCGCGGTCATCGGGCATCCGTTCACGCGGATGCAGGGCGAATCGCAGTGCCAGGCCATATTCCGGTTCGAATCCGGCAAGACCGCGGTGTTCGAAGCGCTCAACATCGACGGCGTGCTCGGTCCCCAGGACTGGTGGCGAATCATCGGGCGCAAGGGCGAGATCGCGATCGGCGACGGATTCGAGGGGCAATTGCGGATTTTTGACGCCCGGTCCCCGGAAGGGCGGCCGGCAATGGAGGCTTCCGGATACGAGGGCGCCTTCGCGGGCGAAATCGAGGACTTTGCCGACGCGGTGCTGGAGGGCAAGCCCCTCCAGGCCGGTCCCGAGCAGTCGCTGGCCGAATTCAAGATCGCCCAGGCCATCTACCAGTCGGCGCGCACCGGCGGCTGGGTACGTCCGGCCGACATCACCTGATGGCGCGCCTGGGAGTCGTCGGCGGCGGAACCCCGACACCAACGCTGGAGCGCTGGGGAACCAGCTTCCTTCTGGAAGCGGTCGGCCAGAAGTTCCTGATCGACTGCGGTCCGGCCACGACCCATAAATTGCTGCACCAGTTCGGGGTTGGCTGCACCGAAATCGAGCACCTTTTCTTCACCCACCTGCACTCCGACCACATTTCCGATTACCCCTGCTTTCTGATGACCCGGTTCGACCAGTCGATCGGTGTCGAGCCCGACCTGAAGGTGTACGGCCCGAGCCCGGTCCGGGACATTCACGAACGCCTGTGGAGTCCCGATCGCGGGGTTTTCTGGTACGACGTCATTGCGCGCGTTAACCACCCCATGAGCGTCAATGCCTACCACTCGCGCGGCGGACAGGGCGAGCGCCCGCCACCGGTGGTCGAGGTGACCGAGTACGAGTCCGGGCAAGTGGCCAGCGGAGACGGCTGGCAGGTCACGGCGCTGGAAGTCAAGCACGCCCAGCCCTACATCCAGTGCTACGGCTTCCGGTTCGAGACCGAAGACGGCGTCATAGGGTTTTCCGGCGACACCGCGCCCTGCGAGGCGGTGGTCGAATTGTGCCGCGACGCCGACCTGGCGGTGATCGAGGCGGTCCACCGCGAAGTCCACGGCCGCACCCTGCCCAGCGTGATTTCCGAGACCTCGACCGATTCGGCCGGTCGCATGGCCGAGCAGGCCGGCGCCAAGCGGCTGCTGATCAACCACCAGTCCACGTCCATGGACGGCCCCGGCGAGACTGCCCGCGCGATCGCCGACGTGGCCGCCAATTTCAGCGGGCAGCTGTGGTGGGGCAGGGATGGCGCGGTCGTCGACTTCTAGCCGGAACAGGTTTTCTTAAAGCCATCCGGTCGGGTTCCGACAAGGGGCGTAAATGTCACAGGCCGGCTGATCGATTGACGTCAGCATCCCACGGTCAATCAACCGGCCGACCTGGGCTCCCAGAAGGGAAAACGCTGCAAGCTCTTCGATCGAGCAGCGGTCATGATCAACGTGACTTGCATTTTGCCAGGCCGCCCGAGAACGGCTTCGACGGCCGCGAGTTCGTCCGCCGGCTGGCAGGGCGTGGTCCGCAGGAGCCGGTCGACGCTTGGCGGTCGGCGCGTTGACCCCGGTCCCGGTCGGTGAATCCGGCCGGGGCCTTCGCTGCGACAGCCCCGGACCGCCCGGCCCGGCATTCAGTCCCCCCGGGTACGCCCAACCCGCGCCACCATCGATCTGCCCATCCGGCAACCAGTTCAATGTCGATTCCCATTGGCCCAATGTCCGACCCGTTGAGCGTTGCCGGTCCGCGCCTGCGGTGCAACAGCATGCTGACGGCCATGCTGAATTCGTGGGCCTGCCCGCCGAGCGCCGAAATCCGGCTGCAATACTCCGGGGTCACCCGCCGCCATCGGCTGGCCTATAGGGCGGCGGAGAAGACTGCTGGTTAGAGCCGGGCCGTTCGCAGCAACCAGAGCTGCCAGGCGCTGGAAAGCAGCAACAGCCCCGCCGTCGCCGCGGCGGCCCATTCCAGCCAGTTGACCCCGGTCAGTGCCCAGAGCGCGAAGAACGGATAAAAAGTGAGCCACACCTTGGCCGAAACCCGGGCCGGGCGGCCGTGGCGATCGCCGATCCAGAGCAGGGCGTTCAGCAGCGGGTAGGCGGCGGCGTACATCGTCGCAACCCCGCCCGAGATCAGCCCGGCGGCCGCAAAGCCGGCCATGACGGTCAATTCACGGACATGGTCGGCCACCTGGTCCACCAGCGCTCCGTACCCGGACGCCCGTCCGCCCAGGCGGGCCAGCGTCCCGTCGAGCCCGTCCAGCAGCAACGCCAGCACGAAGAGGGCCAGGGCCAGGGCGGGATTCTGCCCCAGCTGCCAGGCGATGATCGCCCCCAGCGGGATCTGCGAGAGCGAAACCGCGTTGGGGCTGACGCCGAGCCGCTGCAGCAACCGGGCTATTGCCGCGAAGGCCGGCGTGGCGAGGCGGCGCAGCGGGCCCAGCAGGAGCCTTTCCAGGGTCGAGTACGATCCCGCCGGACGGTTCATTGCAGGTCGCTGCCCGCAAGTGGACCGCGCGGACGCCATTTGTGGTCCACACCGCCGGCGGCGTGGGCGGCGCGGCGCGCCAGCGCATAAAGCAGGTCGGACAGCTCGTTGCAGACCGCCAGGGCCTCCTCGGAAACCGGCTCGGTCTCCGCCAGAGACTGCAGGGTCCGCTCCAGCCGGCGGGCGATCGTCCGCGCGTAATGGAGTTCGGCCGCCGGTGACGGCGGGCCCGGGACGATGAAACGGGCCAGGCGCGGGAGCGCGCGCTCGTGGACCCGGACCGCCTCGGTCAGGGCCCGGCAATCGGCCGCGGTCAGGAAAACTCCGCCGCTGCGCGCGCGGTCGGCGATCTCGCAGCCGAGGGTGAGCAGGAGCTCCTGCAGTCGCAGCAGGATTCGGGCCAGTTCGGCATGCGGGTCGCGGGCCCGGGCTACCCCCAGATAGCTGGTCAGCTCATCGATTTCGCCCAGCGCGCGGACGCGCAATTCGGTCTTGGCGGCCGGCTCTCCGGCTATTCGGGTGCCCGGGTCGCTGCGCGCCGTCAGCGGCCCGCCGGGTCGGCCGCCGCTCACCTGGTCACCTGCCGGCAACTGCGGTCGCTCTTATCGCGGTTCCGGCCGCCGGAACTGCTCGTCGCCGGGCGGCTTGGTAGCGGCCGGGGCGATTCCCAGGTGCTCCTCGGCGTCGTGCTGGGACTTGTCCACGTCTAGCAGCGGTTCGGCGAATTCCATGTGCTGGACCAAATCGGGCAGATCCAGGTCCAGCGGACCTTCGGCGTGACTGAGCCGTCCGTCTTCCATAAGCCAGGTGTCGTCGGTGAACTGCGAGAGCGCGGGATCGTGGGTCGCCATGAGCACGGTTATGCCCTGTTCGTCAACGACGCGGCGGAAGAGCAATACGATCTCGATCCCGGTCACTGAATCCAACGCGCCGGTCGGCTCATCGGCGATCAGCAGGGTTGGATCATTGGCCAGCGCCCTTGCGATCGCCACCCGCTGCTGCTCACCGCCGGATAACTCAAACGGCCGGTGGTGCATGCGGCTGCGCAGCCCGACCAGGGTAAGCAGTTCGCGCGCGCGCTGACGGCGCCGGCCGGCCGGCATGCCCGCGATCCGCATCGTCAGTTCCACGTTTTCGTAAGCCGACAGCACCGGCAGCAGCGAGAACGTCTGGAAGACGAACCCCATATCGTGCCGGCGCAGCTCGGTCAACTGGTTGTCGTTGAGCGATGCCAGCGCCTTGCCGTCGAAAAAGACTTCCCCGGCGGTGGCCTTGTCCAGTCCGCCGATCAGGTTCAGGAGCGTGGTCTTGCCGGAGCCCGAACGCCCGCGAAGGGTGATGAATCGGCCGCGCTTGACGTCGAGGTCGACCCGGTCGACGGCGCGGACCTCATTGGTCTCGCCGGCGTGGTAATACCGGCAGACGCCCTTGAGGCCCACCAGCACGGTGGCGGTTTCAGTGCTCATCGGCCCCGGCCGAATAACCCGGATCGCCGGGGGGCGTTGCGGGGTTGCTCTTCGTCGCCATCGGAGGCCGATTTGATGATCACCCGGCCCTCGTCGTATTCGACGACCGCGCGGCCGGCGATCCCGGCGTGTTCCAGGTGTTCATGGGGGATCTGCAGCCGCCCGACGTCGTCGACGATCACGTATTCCTCGTGCGATACCTCGTCAGTGTGTTCGCCGCCGATGCGGCGCACGGTCTCGGTGGAGGTGCGCCCGTCGCGGATCGCCACGACCCGGTCGACCTGGTTGGCGATTCCGCGGTCGTGCGAAACGACCACCACGGTCAGGCCGCGTTCACGGTTCAGATCGTGGAACAGATCATAGATCAGGTGGGCGGTCTCGGTATCCACCTCGCCGGTCGGCTCGTCCGCCAGCAGGATGTCCGGATCGTTGGCCAGCGACACCGCTATCGCCACTCGTTGTTGCTGTCCGCCGGAGAGTTCGCCCGGGCTGTGCCCCATCCGGTCTCCCAGGCCGACCGTCTCCAGCAGCTCGCGCGCCCTGTCACGCCGCACCCGCCCGGATAGGCCGGAGAAGATCATCGGCGTTTCGACGTTTTCAAGCGCCGAGAGATAGGGAATCAGATTGCGGGAGCTCTGCTGCCAGACGAATCCGGCAATATGGCGCTTGTAGTAGACGAGATCTGATTCGGAGCAGTTGACAAGGTCCAATTCCCCCATCCGGCAGCTCCCGGCCGAAGGCCGGTCCAGGCCGCCCAGGATGTTCAGGAGCGTCGATTTGCCGGATCCGCTGTTGCCGATGATGGCCATTAGCTCGCCGCGCCCGATTGACAGGTCCAGTCCCTGCAGGGCCACCACTTCGAGGTCGGCGACCTTGTAGATCTTGACCAGACCGGTGCACACAACCAGGCTCTCGCCGATTTCGATGTGGCTGGTGTAGTCTTTCATCCCGTCTCATCCCCGAATTTCATTGCCTCGTGGATCCGGATCCGGCGCAGCATCCAGATAGAGACCGGTACCGCCACCAGCAGCACCGTGCCGAGTACCAGGTAAATCTTGCCGATGTCTCCCCAGGCCGTTTCGATGATGAAGGCCGGCGTGTCGGCGAACCGGTCGGCCGAAAGCTGCAGGAACGGAATGAACAGATTGCCGGTCAGAATCCCCAGCCCGGTTCCGACCAGCGTGCCCATGCCGATCAGGAACCCGTTTTCGAACATGAACAGATTGATCATCTGCCGGACCGAAAGGCCCATCGCCCGCAGGACGCCGAATTCCTGGAGGCGCCGCCGGAAGGACAGGAACGAATACAGCAGGAATCCCAGCAAGGTCAGCAGCGTCGAGATCACGAACCCGACGGTGAGGATTCCGAAGGTTCCGGTCTGGGTCGCATCGGCCCGCGAGTCCTGGATGGACAGGGCGGTTACGTTGTAACGCAAAAGGTCGATCCGCAATTCCCAGAGTTTTTCGGCAATGTCCGGGACCGCCACCCCTTCGGCCGGAATTCCGAGGATGTTCCAGGGGCTCTCCCCGATGTTGCGGTGGATGTAGTCCAGATTGGCGACCACGAACGGTCCCGATTCGGGGTAGTGGGTGGGGAAATCGTCGATCCAGCCGGCTATGAAGAACTCGATGTCAAGCTGGGCGAAGCGGATCGTGAGCGGATCACCCTGGCGAAGCAGCAGCTGGTCGGCGAAGTAGGAGCGGTCGGCCAGCAGGGCCCGCTCATCGCCGGCCAGCGCGTTCATCATCGAATTTATGTGGTAGGGGGCAAAGTCCTCGCGCCACCAGACCGTCTTGGCAAACGGGATCGGATCCACCCCGTAGACGTTGATGGTTTCGGCCTGGGTGCGCCCGGGCGGGACGAAGTGGGCGTCGGAGTCACTCCATAACCGTGCGAACTGCTCCAGCATCGGTTCACCGTCCTCATCGACGGCGCGCGAATGCAGATCGGCCGGCTGGATGATCCAGACCCCGTTGTCGGCATCCCAGAAGCCGGTCTCCTCGAAGAGAACCTCCGAACCTACTTCGTAATAGGCGCGGTCGGAGATATTGCGGTCGATCGTCGCCGCCATCGAGGCGGAAAACGTTCCCAGCGCGAAGGTCAGCACCAGCAACAGGACCAGCCGGGTGTACTGGCCCGGGCTGCGACCGATCTGCCGCAGGCCAAGGTGGATGCCGACTCCCCAGAAGCGCCCCCCGACCGCGGCCAGGAGGGCGACCAGGTAAGGGATGAAACGCAGAAAAAGCAGGGCCAGGGCGAAGATGAAAAGCACCGGCATTACCACCAGCAGCGGGTCCGAGAACAGTTCCCCGCCGGGCCCGAACGAGAGCAGCGAGTCGCGCTCGCGCAGGTTTATGTAGCCGTAGATGACTACCCCGACGATCAGGACGTCGAGGAAAAAGCGCTGGTAAAAGGGCTTGCGCAGGGTCCGCGAGACGTCCTGTTTGAACTCCACGACCGAGAGCCGAGCCGCCCCGATGGCCGGGACCAGGGTCGCCAAGACCGCCAGGAATACCGCCCCGCCGGCGTAGAGATAGTGCTGCTGGGTGAGCATCACCGGCAGGTTTTCGCGGTCGGTAAAGACCAGGAACGTATACGTCTTGCCGATGATCTGGGCCAGCCCGAGGGCCAGCAGCGGCCCCAGCCCCAGTGCGATGGCGGCGACCAACAGTCCTTCGATTATGTAAACTCCCACAATCTGCACGGTGCCGACGCCGCGACTTTTCAGGACCGCTATTTCACTGCGCTGCTGGTCGATAACCATGCCGGCGGTAAGGCTTACGTAGTAGAGGATGATGGCCACTACCGGGGCAGCCAGGATAAACAGCAGCAGCTTCAGGAAAAACAGCTTGTCGTTGAAGCTCACGATCACATCCTGCGGGGAATAGTCGAGCTTCGTCCCGGGCAGGATCTGGTTGGTCGCGGCCCGCAGCGTCACCAGTCCGCCGGCGACGGCCCGGTAGCTTGACGCCCTGATCGAGGCCGGGTCAAAGTCCGAGTACCAGGTCGCCTCGTAGAAGATGCCGGGGAAGGTCGCGACCAGCCGGTCCAGGTAGACGTCGCGGTTGATCATGAATCCGCCGCGGTCGAACGTCGAGATCGGGCTGTAGAACCAGTAGCTGCGGTTTTCGGGTTCGGTCGGCACCCATCGCCCGACGATGTCGAACACGATCGGGTGCTCCTCCTCGGTGTCCTGGTCGGTGTAGATCAGCTTGATCCGGTCACCGACGAGATAGCCGAACTTGTCGAGCAGGTCGTTGGAGGCCGACACCTCCAGCAGCATGGCCGGTTCGCCGTCCACGTCGATCGAACCCACCTCGCTGGTCGGGGCGCGGCCTTCCAGGAACCGGATGTGCTCGTTGATGTCGGAAACGGTGGCGAACCACGCGTACTCGAGGGTGCGCTCGCGGCGCCCGCTTTGCAGCGAGGTTTCGAACGGCAAGACCGGGTGCACATCTGTCTGCAGATACGTGACCTGCGAAATCTCATCCATCCCGGTCAGCTGGCCGATGCGGTGGGCAAAGAAGCTGTCGGCGGAGAGGAATTCCTCGACCGTCGTCGGGGGTTCGTTGACTTCGGGCCGGGAGAAGTGGCGCAGCATGACCGAAGAGGCGGGCTGGCGCCGGTCCACGCTCGGTTCCTTGAGCTCACGCTGCAGCAGGAATTCGGACATCCCGTCGGAAAAGACCGGGACCGCGGTGACCAGCGTGACGGTAATGACCAGGCCGAGCACGGTGGCCAGGATCAGCTGGCTCTTGTGCAGCAGGCGCTTGGCGGCAAAGACCACCATCGGCAGCAGCATGCTCTCAGCTACCCCGACCGGTCATTTGCCAAACCGCGGCCTGGCGCCTACGGCGACGCGTAGATCTCCATGCCCTCTTCAAGGCCTGATTCAATCTCGATTTCGGTGTCCGATGCGATGCCGGTGGTCACCTGCAGGCTGCGGCGCTGTCCGTCAACGATCGTCTCGACGAATTCGCGGGCATTCACGCGGCGAACCGCCGCCGCCGGCACTTTCAGGACGTCCTCCTTGACCTGCACCGTGACCTTGAGGCGGGCCAGCATGCCCAATTCGACTGCCGCATCGCCCCATTCCACTTCGATTTCGGTCTCGGGGATCTTGATCGTCTGGCCGGTATTGGAGACGATGTTGCGCGGCAGCGAGGAAACCGTTCCCACGAAGTTGCGGCCCGGGAACGCGTCCATCTGGACATCCACGATCTGACCGATAGAGAGGTTTTCGAAGTCGGTTTCCGGGATCAGCGATTCGATCACCAGGTTTTCGGGGTTTGAGAGTCCGATGATCTCCTGGTAGGCCTGCACCTGGTCGCCGGCCCGGCCGCGCGTGAAGGTTATTTCGCCGCCAAAGGGTGCGATGATCTGGTTTTCGAATGTCTGCGCCTGCAGGCGTTCGAGCTGTATCCGGGCCTGGTTGAAATTGTTGGTCGCGATCGTCAGATCGATGTCCTTCTGTGATTCCTTGCGCTCGAACTGGGAGTAGCGCTCCTCCAGGTTGTCGCGGCGGGATATGGCCGCATCAAGTGCGTTCTGGGCAACGTCCAGATCGGCGGGCGGGGGACTGAGGATCTCGGCCAGCCGCGCCTGGGCCCGGGCGAGATTGTTGCTGGCCTGGGCAAAGCTCGACTGGGCGGCGCGCTGTTCGTTCGAACCAAGCCCGGAGTCGATGTTGGAAAGCTCCACGCGCGACTCGTCAACCGACCGCTGGGCCTGCACCACCGCCAGCTGTGAGTTGGCGACCCTGACGCTGTACTCGGACCGCACCTGGGCGATCAGGCGCTCGAGCGCGCCGTTTTCGTCGCCTTCTGCCAGAACGTTGTTCAGGGATTCGCGGGCCCGCGCCAGGCTGGTGCGGGCCTGGTCGAGGGCTACCCGGGCCTTGGCGATATCGGCCTCGTCGCCCGGGTTGACCGCCCGCTCGTAGGCCAGCAGGGCCAGGTTGTAGGTTATTTCGGCCTGTTCGCGCTGGTCGCCGCTGAAGTTGCGTTCAAGCGAGTTCTCGTAATTTATCTCAGCGCGTCTGAAGACCAGCCGGGCCTGTTCCAGGTCTTCGCCGGTGGCGCCGTTGCGGATTCGATCGAGGTTGTCCTCGGCCAGCAGGACGTTGGCCTGGGCGACGGTCACGGCGCTGCGCAGGTCGGCCAGGCGACGTACCGCCTCGGCGCGGGCTTCGCCGGCGGAGGGGGGCCCGGCGGCGGCCAGGTCCTGGACCGCGAGCTGGAGCGAGGCGAGGCGTTCGAGCCTGGCATTTAGCTCCAGGTCGACCGCCGACCTGATGTTGGCGGGCGATGCCTGCAGCACCTGGAGTCGGGTCTGGGCATTGCTGTAGGCCATCTGCGCGGCCGCCAGTTGGGCCCGCGCGGAGGTGACCTGGTCGGGGTCTCCGCCGTTGCGCGAAAGTTCGATTTCTTCCTGCTTGCGGATCACGTCGTTGCGGGCCGACAGCAGTTGCTGGAGCGAATTTGCGTGGTCGTTGGCCAGGGCCTGTTCGGCAGCTTTTACCCGCAGCGAGGCGGTCTCGAACGATTCCAGGGCGCTTTCGACCTGGGATCCCAGATTGCCGGTCTCAAGCTCGGCCAGCAGGTCGCCGGGCTCCACCAGGTCCCCCTGTCGTACCGCGACCGCTTTGATCCGGCCTCCGGAGACGAAGTAAAGGTCCTCGCGCTCGCGCGCCACAACTCTTCCGGTAGCCCGGATTGCCTGCTCGATCGTCCCCCGGTCCACCGTCACCAGCGGCCGGTTGGAGGACGATGCCGAGCCGACCAGGGTGGGGGTCGGGGCGACCGCCGCAACGAAAAATTCGCACCCCGCCAGCAGGACGGCGGCGGGCACGATTAGCAGGAGCCGAATCAGCGGCCCGCTGGCCAGATTTCCCAGATTCTTCGCCCGCACTTTTTCAATTAGCCTGGATGCTGCTTTAGGCAATATCCAACAGGTCCTTGCGGTGAGTATTGTTTGCTGCCACGCCTGTCCTGGACAGTTCTGCGAGTGGGTCGCGCGGTGGCTGATCTGATCACGCGTTGATTGGGTAGTTCCCGGGGTAGGCCGGCCGGGAATCTTACGTGCCGCCAATTATCACCAAAATTCGGGGTGATCGGTATGGCCCGCCCGGACCGCGGGCGGCCCCCACCGAGCCGAAGATTTGGTGCCCGACTGCACCGGCCACACCGCGCGGCTGGCTCGCAGCCCCGGAATTTGCCGGTAGCGCGGCCAGCCATCGGGCAGTTCCCTGAATGGACACGACCGGCCGCTTATTCGAAGCTGACTCCGATTGCGCCCACGGGGCCGTAGTCGGCGAAGATCACATCGCCCGGAGCCACATCCACGGGCCGGGTGAACGACCCGCCGAGTACGATATCGCCTTTTTTGAGTTGGTCGCCCATCGGCGCCAGCTTGTCAACCAGCCAGGCCACCCCGGCCGCAGGGTGCCCCAGGATCGCCGCCGAGACGCCGCTTTCCTCGATTACCCCGTTCCGGGACAGGGTCGCGCCGATCCAGCGCAGATCGACATCGAACGGCCGAATGACCCGGCCGCCCAGGATGATCGCCCCGTAACCGGCGTTATCGGCGATCGCGTCGGCAATTACCCGCGGAACGGTTGTCCGACGGTCGATGACCTCCAGGGCCGGGGTGACGTATTCGGTTGCCCGCAGCACGTCGTGGACCTGGCATCCGGCCCCGCCCAGGTCCTCCCCCATCACGAACGCGAGCTCGGTCTCCAGACGCGGCTTGATGAAAGTCCGGGCCGGGATCCGGGCCCCGTCCCGGTAAAGCGAATCGTCCAGGATCACGCCGTAATCGGGTTCGCTCATGTTCGAGGCGGACTGCATGGCGCGGCTGGTCAGTCCGATCTTGCGGCCGACTATCCTGGCGCCGTTGCCGACCCGGATTCGGGTCCAGCGGCGCTGAATGTCATAGCCGTCCTCGAGTTCCATGCCCGGCCACCTGTGGGACGGCGGCGGGCAGGGGGTGCGGCTCCGCTCGGCGCCGTATATCGCCTCGGCCGCGGCCTGGCGTTCGGCGTCGGTGAGCATCGCTCAGGCCTCCGCCGGCAGGGTGGCGATTATTGCGATCGCGATCAGGGCGATCAGGGACAGGGGCGCAAACTGCGAAACATTGGCGTCGATGGAGGCCTTCCAGCCGAAGACCTTGGAGCCGACTTCAGGGACCCCGTTGACCTCGTCCTGCAAGACCCCGCGGTACTTCGAACGGGTCAGGAGAGCGGCCCAGAACCCGCCGTAGGCGGCAACGCACAGCGCGGCCGGAATCCACAACCTGATCCCCGGCCCGGTCGCCGTCCAGGTCAGGAAGAGCCCTAGGAGGGCCATGATCACCAGGCTTGCGACCTGCCACACCACGTGGTAGCGGGCATGACCCGTCCACGAAGGATTGGTTGCGTGGGTGGCACCCAGGTCGACAAGCGTCGGGATGGCGCTGTAGCCAAGGGTGGCGATCGTAAGCAGTATCTGGGCGGCAAGCAGCATTCCATCCCTCCCGCAAAGTTCGGCCACTGCAGGGGCGCGCCGGCCGCCAACGCGCCACCCCTAGGTTAGGCGCGCCCTCCGGGGATTGGGCGGCAAAGCCGCCGCCCTGGCCGGGGCGCGTCGCCGGGGCCGCCACTTTTGAGCGGCCCCGCGGACTAGGCCCGTACAATGCCATGCCTCCCCAAAACCCCTTCCAAGAAAGCACGGCGCATTGCGGCAGACCGACGCCGCTGCCTCATCCCTGCCGCCCGGCGAAGTGGTGGCCCGCCTCGATCAGTCGCTGCCGGCCAGCGGCCTCTACGGCGAACTGGAGTCCGGGGCAACCGGACCGCGGGCACCTTTCCGGCTCAGCCCGCAGCCGATCGGAGTTTCGCCGGCGACACTGGACCGGATCGAACGCCTGGGACCGTTGCTGGCGGCTTTCTACCGTGCCGCCGGCCGCCTCTACCAGGACAGCGTGCGCGGCAACGTGGCCGGTTGGCCGGCAAGGCTGCTCGATGCCGGCAAATCCGAACTCGTGGTTTCGCTGGCGCGCCGCAATCGCCTGCGCAACCGCTTTCCGCTGGTGATACGTCCCGACCTGATGCTCACCGAACAGGGCGCGATCCTGGCCACCGAATTGGATTCGGTGCCCGGCGGCCTGGGGGTGCTGCAGGCGCTGCGCGACGGGTATGCCCGGGCCGGACTGGAGAGCGCCGGGGCGCCGCTGGCGGCATCGTTCAAATCCGGCCTGATCACCCAGGCCGGAATTCCCGATCCGTTCGTGGCCATCGTCGTCTCCGAGGAAGCCGATGCCTATCGCCCGGAACTGACCGCCCTGGCCGAGCAGCTGCGCCGGCTCGGCCTGCGCTGCCAGGCGGTTTGGCCCGATGAGCTGGAATTTGACGATTCCGGGGTCTGGCATGGCTCACCCGGCGGCGGCCCGCAAGTCGACCTGATCTACCGGTTCTTTGAACTCTTCGACCTGGACAACGTACCCGGCGCCGAATCGATGTTCAAAGCCATGCAGGCCCGCCAGGTGGTGATCACGCCGCCGCCGCGCGCACCGCTGGAAGAGAAGCTGCTGCTGGCCCTGTTCCATCATCCGGAGTTGACCCAGTTCTGGGAAAGACAGCTCGGCGGCGACGCATTTGCGGCGCTGCGCCAGCATTTGCCCCCGACCTGGGTCATCGATCCCGCCCCGCTGCCGCCGTTCGCCGCGATCGACCCCCCGCTTTCGAGCGCCGGAAGGCCGGTGCGCCGCTGGCGGGACCTTTTGGAGGCCACGCAGCGCGGGCGGCGAATGGTCGTTAAGCCATCCGGTTTTTCGCCGCAGGCCTGGGGCTCGCGCGGCGTCACGATCGGACACGACGTTCCGGCTCCCGAATGGGGCGCCGCGCTCGAAGCGGCGCTGGCCGCATTCGAGCAGAACCCGCACGTGTTGCAGCCCTACTTCGCAAGCCGCAGATTCAGCGTTCAATGGTTCGACATGGACCAAGCCCGGTTGCGCGAAAGCCGGGTGCGGGGGCGGTTTTCGCCCTATTACATCGACTCCGGCGACGACGTGCAGCTGGTCGGGATACTGGCCACCGCCTGCCCGGATTCGTCCAAGATCCTGCACGGCATGGCCGACGCCGTGATGGCCCCGGTGGCGCAAGACCCCGATTCGCCGCTTTGACCGCCCGCCGTCATTTACGACAATTGCGGGCAGCGGCGGAACATGACGCGGCCGGCCACCCTACGCCCGAGCCGCACCCTCCACTCCGCCGAACCTGGAAGGACCCAGCGTGACCCGAGTCGTAGCGCAGTGGAAGCAGGAGATGCGCAACAGCCTGCGGCACGGGCAGGACGCACCGTCCGTGGACGCGCTGGAAGCCGAGGAGATCGATTCGGTCCGCAAGCTGTACCCATTCTTCTCGAACGCCTACTACACCAGCCTGATCGAGGAAAGGGACGACCCGATCTGGAAACAGGTCATTCCATCGTCCGAAGAACTCAGCGACCCCACCTATTACATGGAGGACGCGCTGGGCGAGGACGGGGAAGACTCGCCGGTTCCGCACCTGACGCACCGCTACCCCGACCGGGTGCTGTTCACCGTCACCTACACCTGCGCCATCTACTGCCGCTTCTGCACCCGCAAGCGCAAGGTCGGCAAGTACCCGGTGCCGCGCTGGTCGGAGATGGAGGCGGTTTTCGAATACCTGCGCGCGCACCCCGAAATTCGCGATGTCCTGCTCTCCGGCGGCGATCCGTTGTTGCTCTCGGACCAGCATCTGGACCGGATCCTGACCGAGCTGCGCGCGATTCCGAGCATCGAAGTCGTGCGGATCGGATCCAAGCTGCCCTGCGTGCTGCCTTCCCGCATTACGCCCGAGCTCTGCGAGATGCTCAAGAAACACCACCCGCTCTACATCAACACGCACTTTAATCACCCGCGCGAATTGACCGAGGAAGCCGCGACCGCCTGCAACATGCTGGCCGACGCCGGAATACCGCTGGGCTGCCAGACGGTCCTGCTGAAGGGGGTCAACGACGATCCCGAGGTAATGAAGGAATTGATGCTGGGCCTGCTCAAGATCCGGGTCAAGCCGTATTACCTCTACCAGGCCGACCTGGTGAAGGGAACCCACCACTTCCGCACCAACATCCAGACCGGCCTCGACATCATCAATTACCTGCAGGGCAACATCACCGGGTTCGGCGTACCCAAGTACGTCATCGATGCACCGGGCGGCGGCGGCAAGATGACCGTCGCACCCAACCGCTTGCTGAGCCTGGACAGCGAGTACGCAACCCTGGCCAATTACGAGGGGAACGTCTACAAGTACCCGGCCCAGGGCAGCCACGCCACCGAGATTCCCGACCACGCCCTGACCGCGACTCCGCTGGCCGACTACCTCTGAGCGATTGGCGGCCGGCGGGGCGCTGAGGCGACCGGGCCGGCGCGCCGTTCACCGAACCGTCCACCTGGTCCCGGGACGGCGATCAAGCCGCCAACCGGCAGTTGCGGCGGGGCCGCGACCGGGTTTGGGGGCCCTACAGCAGGCCGAGCCCCTGCAGCAACTCCGATCCGACGTTTGCCACCACCACCCGGTCGGCAGTTCCTCCCGGGTGCTCCAGGCGCGCCCGTTGGAAATGCTGCACGACCAGTCCGCCCCGGGCGATCTGGCCCGAGATCGGATACCCGAAGCGGTCGATTCCGCCGTTGGCCCGGAAGAATTCGAGCATGGGGCCCAGCACGCTGTGGCCGGTCTCGGGGAAATGAACACCGCCCTGGTCGGTAGCGGGCGGATCGGGACTGAATGAAACTCCCGCGGTAAGCTCGCTGCCCAACAGGCCCAGGGTGATCGCGTAAGGCGTTCCGGCCAGTTCCGGATTCAGTTCAAATCGGGCCTTTTCAAAGTACTGGACCAATTTGCCGCCCTCGGTGCGCGGCGCCGTCAGCGGGAGCCCGTACGCCGCCACGCCGCCGCCGCTGCGGAAGAAGTCCAGGAACTCGGGCAATATGACCTGGCCGGTCTGCGGATAGTAGAAGGTCCCTTCCGGGATGCCGGGGTCGGGGCCCCGTATCGGGGCCACCGGCGCCGACCGGCCCGGCGTTACCACCTCGAAGTTGTGACTGTAGAGCAGGCCCAGTTCGCGCGGGGTGCGGACGTTGAACACCTGGACGAAAAATTCGCCGGTGACCGTGATCTCGCGCGAGGAGCCTTCAATCGTCACGCGCCGCACGGCGCCGGATTCGGAGCGATCCGAAAAATCGATCGACCGCAGTTGGCCGACGTCGGTGTTGGAGCGCCCGGCCAACGCCTGGGCCAGGTGCGACATCGCAAATTCGGACGTCGACCAGCCGGTCCAGGGGCCCAGCGCATCGTACGGCAGTCCGGCGGAGTCGACGTCCGGACGCGATCGCAGCCACGGCTGGGCGGCGCTGAAGACGTCCTCGGAGTTTTCGGTGCGGGCGCCAAAGCTGGAGAAATAAAGCGCGTTGATGGGGGTGTCGTCGTGGGTGATTACCTGGCCGGCGGTGGTAAAGACGGCCAGGTCGGTTTCCGGCTCTTCGGCATTGGCGCCCATGTAGACCTGCGAGAACGGGGTGTCGTCGACATCCCAGTCGACCCCGCCGCGCGCTATCCGGCTCACCGCAAATGTCCGCGCCGCCATCGCCTGGGCGCGCAGCGCCTCCAATGGCCAGTCATGGACCACCTCGACCGGGACCACGCCGCGCAGGTACTGTTCGACATCGACTTCATTGATCGTCCGCAGGGTGCCGCCGGGGCGCACGATGATCCGCATGCCGCCGCGGAAGACGTCGAAGTAGATCGACCCGTTGCCGCCGGGCACCGGGTTCGTCTCCTTGTACCAGACCTGGAAAGTCGTCGAGGCCGACAGCGGCCGCAGCCGTATCCAGCGGTACATGTCGAACTGGCTCACCCGCACGTTTTGCGAATTGAAGATCTGGACCAGGTACTTTGCCTCGCCCGGATAGGAGAGCAATTCGACCCGACCGCCGGCTTCGACCGGGTCGCTCAGGCCGGCAATCTCCCACGGCCCGCCCCAGGCCCAGATCTGGCCCCGCAGTCCGTTGCTACCGGCGTAGGAACCATCGACCGCTGGCGCGCGGTAGTCGTCGGATATCAGGACCCGCAGCGGCTGCTGGGAAAGGTCGCGCCGTTCGATCGCAACGTCGCTGTAGTAGGCGTGGACGATCTCCTCGGCGGTCTGGCCGTCCAGGGCGCGCCCGTAGGCTCCCCACTGCGACATCCCGACCCCGTGCCCGTTGCCGATTCCGTCAAAGCGCAGGACCAGGTCGGGGTCGTAGGGAATCGCCCCGTCGGCGCGGGCATTGCCGGCGGCCGCCGACGCCACGGCCACAAGCGCCAGGGCCAGCACAGCCCCCGCCAGCAGTCGCCGGACCTGAGACGTCGACCGAACGGCCCACGCCCGCCACGCGGTCGTCGCGAGACGGCGGTGGACGGTGCTAACGGGGCGGGTGACCCTGAAGCGGCGGACTAGCCACCCATCCGTCGGTAGGCCGTGTAATCGATCGGCGTCTCGATCAGCGCGGGTCGTCCTGACGCGACCGCCGCCGCAACCGCGCCTTCGAGTTCTTCCAGGTCCCGGGCCCGGCGGCCGCTGACCCCGAGCGCCTGGGCGAGGGCGACGTAGTCGGCGCGCGAGAAGTCGTTGGGCACCTCGGTCAATTCGTCGATCTCGGCCTTGAGACGGATCAGCGCCAACGAGGAGTCGACCGCAACCACGACCGTCACCGGCAGATCCAGACGGGCCAGGGTCTCCAGCTCGCCGGCGCCCATCAGCAGCCCGCCATCGCCCACCATGGTCAGAACCGGCTGGTCGCTGGCCAGCGCGGCCGCGCTGGCCGCCGGCAGGCCGTAGGCCATCGTGGACAAGCCGTTGGAAACCAGGAAAGTGCCTGGGCCGTATGACTCCCAGTACTGGCAAAGGGCCAGCTTGAACATCCCCACGTCGCAGGTCGTGATTGCCGATCGCGGCGTGGCGCGCCGGATTGCCCGCAGGACGTCGACCGGATCGAGTCCACCGCGCATGTGATCCGGCAACGGCCGCGCCGGCAGCGTCCCGGTGGTGCGATCAAGTTCGGCCTGCCGGCGCGCCCGGCCGGCGCGGTCGGCACCCCCGAAGGGGCCCAGGTCGGCCTCGCAGAGTTCTTCGAGGGTCAGGTTCAATTGGCAGCAGATTTGCTCGCCCGGCACCGACGGATCAGAGCGCGACGCCGGTTCCAGGCGCAGCGGCGCCGGAAATCGCCAAGGCCGGATAAAGTCGGTCCCGTCAAGGCCGATTGCCAGGATCAAATCCGCGTCGGCCAGCAGTTGCTCGGATCCGCTGGATCCGTAAGAGGCCAGGACCCCCGCCAGGCGCAGGTCGTCGCTGGGAACCCAGCCTTTGGCCTTGGGCGTGATCACGATCGGCAGATCGAGCGCGCTGGCCAGCGCCCGTACGGCGTCGATCAGCTCCGGGTCGCGGACTCCCACGCCCAGCACCATCGCCGGCCGGCTGGCGCTCTTGAGGAGATCAGCCACGGTCCCGGCGGCCGACCCCAGCAGCTGGCCGCCGGCGAAGGGCTCCGGAAGGTCGAGCGGGGCGGTAGCCACCCGCTGGTCGGACGCCGAAACGAGCAGCGTGACCGGTCCGGGAACCGGCGCGCGCAGGACGTTGGAAGCGTGGCTCAAGGTGGCCGCCAGGTTGGCGGCTTCGATCCGTTCAACGTATGCCGAAATGGGGCCGAACAGGGCTTTCAGGTCCAGATTCATGTGGACCATGGAAGAACGCTCGGCGGCATCGTATTCGCCGACGATGGCAATTACCCGGCTGCGCTCAAGGAAGCTGTTGGCGACTCCGTTGACGAGGTTCGAAGCCCCCGGCCCGACCGTCGAAACGCAAACTGCGGGCCGGCCGGTGACCTGGCTTTCGGCGTCGGCCATGTGGGCCGCGGCGGCCTCGTGGTGCACCAGCACCCATTCGATTCCGACATCGATCATTGCATCGATCACATGCGTGACCTCGCCGCCGGGCAGCCCGTAGGCGCGTTCGACTCCCAAGCGGCGGAGGTGGCGCGCAATTTCCAGTGAGACGTTGGATTCCACGGCGGCTCCGGGGCAAAAAACCTAGGCAATGATATTTAGGTTGAAAGCCGACCCCGGCGCCGCAGTCGGAAAATACCTGCGCCGCAACTATCCAGAAAAGCGTTAGGGTTACCGGCCGATGGCCAGCCCGATCATCACCATAGACGGCCCGTCCGGCTCGGGCAAGACGACCGTGGGCCTGGCGGTCGCCGAGCGGCTGGGTCTCTGCCTGATCGATACCGGCCTCGTGTACCGCGCGGTCGCCTACGAGTGCCTGCGCTGGGGCAGGGACCCGCGCGACGGATCGGCCGCCAGCGAGGCGGCCCGCGACCTGGTGGCCGACCTGAGTCCGGGCAGCCGCCCCAAGCTTCGCATCAACGGCCGCCTGCTCGACCCCCGGCAGCGCTCCTCGACGGCCCATCTCTACCTGGACCAGGTCGAACGGGCGGTCCCCCTGGTGGCCCGTCAGCACGCGGTCCGGACCGCGCTGCTGCCCAAGCAGCGGGCGCTGCTGGAGGGCGGGGCGGTACTGCTGGGGCGCGACGTCGGGACAACCGTATGCCCCGAGGCCGGTCTGAAGGTCTTCCTGCAGGCCAGCGCGGCGGTCAGGGCGCGACGCCTGCATTCGGACCGCCGCGGCGGGGCCGGGCCGGCGAGCGGGATTGCGCAGGTCCGCAGCGAAATCGAGCGGCGCGACCAGTTCGACACCAATCGCGCCAGTTCGCCCCTGCGGGTCCCGCCCGGCGCGCTGATCCTTGACACCGAGTCACTTTCGGCGCGGGCGGTGACCCGCGCGATCCTGGCCGACTTCAATCGCACCCAGGCCCGCCCGGAGTGGGCGGTGCCGAATTCGCTGCTCATGACCGCGGTCACGTCGTTTTTCGACGTCTACCTGCGCCTCTACTGCGAACCGATCCGCCTCGAAGGACTTGAGAACGTCCCGTCACACGGCCCGGTAATCGTGGCCGCCCGCCATGTCCACAACGCCGACGTGAATTTCCTGGCCCACTACTCGCCGCGCCAGCTGCAGTTTCTGGCCAAGTCTTCCCTGTTCGAATGGCCCCTTGTCGGATACGCGATCCGCGCCCTGCGAGCCATCCCGGTGCAGCGCCACGTGGCCGAAACCACCGGCCTGCGGCGCGGCCTGAAGGCCCTGGCCGGCGGCGGCGCGGTCTGCATTTTTCCCGAAGGGACGCGCCACCGCGACGGAATCCTCGGCCGTCCCTTTCCGGGCGCCGGGCTGCTGGCGCTGCGGTCCGGGGCGCCGGTCGTCCCGGCGGTGGTGACCGGCCTGGAGCGCCTGGATCTTTCCCAGCTCGCCTGTCCCGAACCCGAGGCGGTGACGATGCGATTTGGGCGTCCTTTCCGATTGCGACCGCCCCCCAAGTTGCGGGGCGGTCGCGCGGCCCGCTGGGCCAGCTGGGCGATCATGGGCGAGATCGCCCGGCTGCTGCCCGAATCGGCCAGTTCAGCGATCGCCGCCGAGCTGGACCAATTCGCCGGCGACCGGTCCTGAGCCGGCGCCGCGGCTGAACCAGGGGGCAGTTGAATTGGTTGCCGTCGCCGCCTTGATCGGTCCGCCCAACGTCGGCAAATCGTCTCTGTTCAACCGCCTGACCAGGTCACGGCACGCGGTGGTCGAAGACCAACCCGGCACGACCCGCGATCGCTCCTACCGGCGCGTGCAACACCGCGGGCAATCCTTCCTCCTGGTGGATACCGCCGGGCTCTTTGCCAACCAGCGCGATGAACTGGCGCTGGCCGCCGACCAGCTGGCGCGGGGCGCCGTTGCGGACGCCGACCTGCTCGTGGTCGTGGCCGACGCCGCCCTGGGGGTGACCACCGAGGACCTGGCGGTGGCCGCGGTGGTGCGGCGTTCGGGTGTCCCGCGCCTGCTGTTGGTCAACAAGTGCGACTCCCCGCAACGCGATCAACTGGCGCCCGAATTTCACCGCCTCGGGCTGGGTACGCCGCTGCCGGTTTCGGCCCGCCGCGGTCGGGGCATGGCCGCGGTCCTGGACCGGATCAGCCGCCTGGCCCCCACCCAGGACCCCGCACCGGATACCGCCGACCTGCCGCAGATCGCGATCGCGGGCCGACCCAATACCGGCAAATCGACCCTGCTGAACTCGTTACTGGGCGAGGAGCGATCGCTGACCAGCCCGGTGCCCGGGACGACCCGCGACGTGGTCGATGCCGAATACGAGTGGGCCGGCCGGCGCCTGATGCTGCTGGACACGGCCGGATTGCGCCGACGCGGACGGGTCCAGATGGGGGTGGAGCGGTTTTCGGTGATCCGATCGCTGCGCGCGATCGACCGCGCCGATGTGTGCGTGCTGGTGGTTGACGCCGGCGAAGGCGTGACCGCCCAGGACGCCCACATCGCCGGGTACGCGGCCGAATGCGGCTGCGGCCTCGTCATCGCCGCCAACAAGTGGGACCTGCTGGTGGACGATTCGAGTGCCCTGCACCGCTTCCAGGATTCGCTGCGGGTCCGGATGCGCTTTATTTCGCACGCCCCGCTGGCGCAAATCTCGGCGCTGACCGGGCGCGGCATAAAGAACGTGCCGCGGTTGGCGCTCGAGGTCTTCGAAAACCGCGCCCTGGCGATTCCCACACCCCGGCTGAACCGCTGCCTGCTGGCCCTTGGCCAGCGCCGCACCGCGCGCGGACCGCGCGGACAGGTCGCCCGCCTTCGCTACGCCACCCAGACCGGTCAAAAGCCGCCGCGTTTTGACCTTTTTTTCTCCGACCCCAGATTTGTTCACGGATCGTATCTGCGCTACCTCGAGAACGGGTTGCGACGGCAATTTAAGCTTGAGGGCACGGTGGTTCGCATGCGCGCGCGATCGGCACGGGGCCAGCAATCGGGCGGGCGTGGCGGAAGAGCATGAACGCGGAAATTTCTTCGATTCTCTACCTGGTCATCGTGACCCTGGCGGCCTACCTTCTGGGCTCGATGCCCTTTGCCCGCTGGGTTGCCAAAGGCGTGTTCTCGGCCGACCTGTCAACCAGCGGCAGCGGCAACTACGGCGCCACCAACGCGCTGCGCGTGGTCGGCCCGGCGGCCGGCGCAATGGTCCTGCTGGCAGACCTGCTGAAGGGCGTGGCCGCCGCGCTCATCCCCGGTCTCCTGTTCCAGGACCTGCCCGGAATCCAAGCGGTATCCGCACTGGCGGCGGTGATCGGTCACAACTGGTCGATCTTCAACCGATTCAGCGGCGGGCGCGGGGTGGCCACCGGCATCGGCGCCGGGCTGGTCATCTACCCGGTCGTGGTGATCGCGGCGGTGATCGTCGGCGTGGGCCTGGTCGCGGCCCTGCGCTACGTTTCACTGGGGTCGCTGATCGGAACCGTGATCGCGGTGGTTCTCGCGTTCACGCTGTATTTCACCGGCCTCTGGCAGTCACCCTGGGGAATGGTCTATGTGGCCCTGGGCAGCGCGATGATCATCTGGCGGCATCAAGAAAACCTGAAACGCCTGGCGGCGGGCAAGGAGCTGCAGCTGGCGGCCTGGCCCACCTATTTCAAGCGCGTGCGGCCGCGCCGCTAGCTTCCAGCCCTGTCATCCAAGGTCTGCTCGCACTGCGGGCTCCCCACGCTGCTCGACTGCATCCGCTGCCAGCGGCCGTACTGTCAGGACTGCCTGCAGCGCACTGAGGCGGGGTTGATCTGCTTCGAATGCATGGGGCAGCCCCCGCCGGCAGCCCGCCGCCGGCGACAGGCCCTGTCCGAGGCCCTGCTGCTCACCGGCATCGCCGGCGCCGCCAACGTGATCTTCCTGCTGGCCTCGGGGTACGACATCTTCTCGCCGCTGGCATTGATCGCCGGGGTGGGGGCCGGCTGGTTGATCGGGGACCGGGTGCGGCGCGGCGGCGGCGACTCAGGACGCGCCCGCTGGCTGGGTTCCAGCGCCATGCTGCAGGGTGTGCTGGCCGGATCCCTGCTGGTGGCCGTCGCCCAGCAGTTCGAACTGGCCCAGACCCCGGCGACCAGCCTGAACGTCCAGTTCCCGGCCCTGTTCCTGGCGCTGGTGACCAGCTCGGTATTCTTCCTCGCCGCCGGGGTGGCGGCGGTTTTCTGGCGCCTGGCGCGCTACTAGGAAAGCTGTCGGCGCAACCGGCGGAACGCCTCGACCATCACTCCGGCATCGGTGTGATAGCCGAGAAACTGGATCCCCATGTCCAGCCAGCGCCGGGCGGGCTCCGGATCGAAAGCATAAATTCCCAGGGCTTTGCCGTAGCGGGCGCACAGATCCACCGTCTCCGCCACCTGCTCGATGACCATCGGGTGTTCCGGCTGGCCGGGAACCCCCAGCGACTGTGACAGGTCCATCACGCCGATGAAGAAGCAGTCGACCCCGTCCAGGCGGCACAACTGCGGCAGGCACTCGATCCCGTCCGACCCCTCGATCTGCAGGATCACGGCCGCCCGCTCGTTCTCGCGCTCGTAGAACCCCGGATCGCCCAGCGAGGAATAGTCGGCGTTGCGCACGTGAGCCATCACTCCGCGGTTGCCCAGGGGGTGATAGCGCGCCGCGGCCACCGCGCGGGCCGCCGCTTCCGGGCTGGAGATTTGGGGGACCATCACGCCCTCGGCGCCCATGTCGAGGGCCTTGGTGATTTGCGGCGGATCGACCTGCGGCACCCGGACGACCGCCGCCATCGAGCGGGCGGCGGCGGCGCGGACCAGCTGGGCGGCACGCTCCTCGGAGTACATGCCGTGCTCGGTATCGACGATTGCAAAGTCGAAACCGGCGATGGCAATCATCTCGACCACGTCGGGACTGGGCATGGTCAAGAAAGGTCCCATCACCGTTTCGCCGGAGAGGAGTTTCTGCCGCAGATTCAATTGCTCGGACATTGGCGGTCGTACGTTTCCTTGGGTGCGCAGCCAGATTGCAGTTTGGCAGACACCGCTGCGGGCCGGGGTTGCAACACGCCCATTCCCGTCGCCGAAGGGGTGATTACAATCCTTGTTGTAAATGATTATCATCTGCATCTGATTGCTTTCGACGACCCCCAGCACCCGCGCTCTGCGGTCCCGCGTGCCGGTGCGGCTGTGCGTACTCGGCGCGGTCGCGCTGCTGGCACTGGCCCTGCACGGCTGTGACGCCGCGCAGCCCGACGATGGTCGGTTGCGGGTGGTGGTGACCACCGGGCAGATCGAGGACGCGGTCGCCAATGTCGCCGGCGAACGCGTCCATCTGCACGCCCTGATGGGGCCGGGCACCGATCCGCACCTGTTTGTCCTCTCCGAAGGCGACCTGGTGCGCTTGGAGCAGGCCGATGTCATCTTCTTCAACGGCCTGCATCTTGAAGCCAGGCTGGCCGACCTGCTGTCCGGACTGGGGCGCGACGGCCGCCATTCGGTGGCGGTCACGCGCGACCTGGCCGAAAGCGCCCTGATCGCCACACCCGCGTCGCAAAGCCAACACGATCCGCATGTGTGGTTCGACCTGGCGCTCTGGTCCCAGGCGGTTGCGACCATAGCCGCGGAGCTGGCCACCGCCGACCCGGCCGGCGCCGAAGCTTACGAGGCCAATGCCGCCGAATACCTTCGCCGGCTGGAGAACCTTGGTCAGTGGGCCGGGGCACAGCTGGATAGGGTCCCGGCGGACCGGCGAATACTGGTCACGGCCCACGATGCTTTCGGCTACTTCGGGCGCGCCTGGGGTTTTCAGGTCTACGGGCTCCAGGGGATTTCGACTGCCGCCGAAGCCGGGGCCGGCGACGTGCAGCGGCTGGCCAATTTCCTGGCCGACGAGAGGATCCCGGCGATATTCATCGAGACATCGGTTCCGGATCAAACGATGCGCGCGGTTCTGGAGGCGGCCCGCGCCCAGGGGCACCAGGTCCTGATAGGGGGCGAGCTCTATTCGGATGCGCTGGGGCCCCGTGATTCGGAAGCCGGGACGTTTGAAGGCATGTACCGGGTCAACGTGATGGCCATCGCGGGCGCGCTCGGGCAATGAACTCGGCCGACCAGGTCCTGGCCCTGCGGATATCGGACCTCACCGTCGCCTACGACGAAAAACCCGCTCTGTGGGACCTTGATCTCGAGGTGCCGACGGGGGCGGCGATGGCGATCGTCGGACCGAACGGGGCCGGCAAATCCACCCTGCTCAAGGCGGTGCTGGGACTGGTGAAACCGGCCGCCGGAACCATCGAGCTGTTCGGGGCCGCGGGCGAGCCGGACCGGCGTCGGGTCGCCTACGTCCCGCAGCGCGAGAGCGTCGACTGGGACTTTCCGATCAATGTCCGGGAGGTGGTCCTGATGGGCCGCTTCGGGCACCTCGGCTGGCTGCGGCGTCCGGGGCGGGACGACAACCGGCAGGCCCTGGCCGCGCTGGCTGACGTTGGCATGAGCGAATACGCCGACCGACACATCGCCGACCTATCCGGGGGACAGCAACAACGCGTGTTCCTCGCCCGCGCCCTGGCCCAGGATGCATCGCTGTTCATCCTGGATGAACCCTTCCAGGGCATCGACGCGGTCTCCGAACGCACGATCGCGGACCTGTTTGGCAGGATCCAGCGGCGCGGCGGAACGGTCCTGGCGGTGCACCATGACCTGGGGACGGTGGCCGAGTACTTCGATCACGTCCTGGTGCTGAACGTCTCGCGCATTGCGGCCGGTACGGTCGCCGCCGAATTCAGCAACGCCAACCTGGGGCTGGCCTACGGGGTCCAGAACCCGCTGCTGGCCGACGCCGACTGATCCGGTGCCCGATCCAGGAGAGTTCCTCGGCCAATTCCTGCTGGGACACACTTTCCGCACGGTAGCCGCCGGCGCGGCGGCGATGGGCCTGATCAGCGGGGTGATCGGATCGTTCGCGGTCGCCCGCGGGCAAAGCCTGATGGGTGACGCGGTGTCGCACGCCACCCTCCCCGGGGTTGTCGTCGCCGCCATGCTGGTCGGCGTCCGCGAACCGTGGGCCCTGATCGCCGGGGCCAGCGTCACCGGGGTGGCGGCCGCGGCCGCGATTTCGCTTACCGCGCGCTCGACCCCGGTCAAGTTCGATTCGGCTCTGGCCCTGGTCCTGGCCGCCGCGTTCGGACTTGGCATGGTTCTGCTGGTAGCCCAGTCGCGCGGCGACAGCGCGCAGGCCGGACTGAACAATTTCCTGTTCGGCCAGGCCGCCGCGATCGTGGCCGCGGACCTGCTCACCATCGCCGCCACCGCGGTGCTGGTCCTGGCCGCGGTGGCCTGGCGCTGGAACGAATTCCGGGCGATCTGCTTCGATTACGAGTTCGCCCAGGTCGCCGGCGTCGCGGTGCGCCGTCTGGACCTTTTGCTGGTCCTGCTGCTGGTGGTGACCATCGCCGCCGGGCTCAAGGTGGTCGGCGTGGTGCTGATGAGCGCGATGCTGGTGGCGCCCGCGGTGGCGGCCCGCCAGTGGTCGGACCGCTTCGGGGTCGTGACCGCCCTGAGCGCCGGCTTCGGCGTTGCCGCGGGCGTGGCCGGCGCATTCGTCTCGATCCTGGGCCCGTCGCTGGCCACCGGCCCGCTGGTGGTCCTGAGCCTCGGTGCGATCGCCCTCATATCGATCCTGGGCGCGCCCCGGCACGGGGTCGTATCCGAATTCGTGCGCGCCCGGCGCCGGCGCAGCCGCTTCCGACTTGAGAAGACGATGGCGGCGATGCTCGCCCTGGAAGGGCAGCACCGATCCGGGCAACATCCGCACCCGGCGGCGGCGATCCAGGCCAGCATCCCCGACCTGGACGGCGTCGAAAGGGTGGTCCTGGAACTTGCCGCGTCCGGCCTGGCGGTAGGCTCCCCGGCGCAGGGCTGGCGGCTGACCGCCGACGGGGCCGAGCGGGCCCGCGCGATCCTGGATGAGCGCAACATCGCCTTGCCGGGGGACCCCCGTTGACGCCCGGCCAGCTCGAAGTCCTGGCCGTGGCCCTGCTGGCCGGGTGGTCGTGCTGCCTGCCCGGAACCTGGCTGGTGCTGCGGGGATCGGCGATGCTGGTCGATGCGATCTCGCATACGGTCCTGCTGGGGATAGTGTTGGCGTTCCTGCTGAGCGGCGATCTGGGTTCGCCGCTGCTGCGGGCCGGCGCGGCGTTGATCGGGATCCTCACCGTGGTCCTGGTGGACCTGCTGGCGCGGCGACCGCTGGTCCGCACCGACGCCTCAATCGGGCTTGTATTCCCGGTGCTGTTTGCCCTGGCGGTGCTGCTGATCACCCTGCTGGCCGACAGCGTGCACCTGGACACCGACGTGGTCCTGACCGGCGAGATAGGGCTCACGCCCTTCGACCGGATCGAATTCGGCCAGCTCTCGATCCCGCGATCGTTCCTCTATCTCGGGGCCGTGCTGCTGCTCAACGTCGGATTGACGGCCGCGTTCTGGAAGGAGCTCAAGGTCGCCAGCTTCGATCCGGGCCTGGCGGCCGCCATCGGCATGTCGCCGGGCGTGATCGGTCTGGGCCTGGTGGCGGCGACATCATTGACCGCGGTGACGGCGTTCGAATCGGTCGGCTCAATCCTGGTGGTGGCGCTGGTGGTGGGGCCGCCGGCCAGCGCCCTGCTGCTCACCAGGCGCCTCCCGCGCATGGTCGTCTGGTCGCTTTTGCTCAGCGCCAGCGCCAGCGTCATCGGCTACGCCGGCGCCTGGTACTTCGACACGACCATCGCCGGGTCCATAGCCTGCGTCATCGGGATTCAATTCACCGGCGCGGTCCTGGCGTCACCGCGGCGCGGCTTGATCGCGCGATTGCGGATCCGGCGGCGGCGGCGCCTGGAATTTGCCCAGACGCTGCTGGTCAAGCACCTGCACAACCACCACGGCACCCCGCAGGAAGCCGAGGAGAGTGAACTCGCGCACCTGCACGCCGGGCTCGGCTGGGAGCCCGACTTCGCCCACCGCGTGGCCGGGGCCGCCGCCAGCGGCGGGCTGGTGCGGATCGACGGCGACCGCCTGCGGCTGCTGGGGCCGGGCCGGATTCGGGCCGAAGCCGGGTAATTGAGACTTTGCCGAACGCGCCCAAGCGGCCCCGAGCCGGACCTGCGCGCTTAGGCTGAAGTTGCCCGGGACAGAAGGCCCCCGAGATTGGAGAGCGAATTGGTTTCGAACCGACTGCCGCTCATCGGGCTGATGCTGGGCGACGCGGCCGGAATCGGTCCGGAAATTACCGTCAAGGCTCTTGCCTCGGGTGTCCTGCAGGGCGCGGCCCGGGTGGTGCTGTTCGGCGACCGCCGGGTGCTGGAACTGGGAATCGAGGAAGCCGGGACCAGGATCGGTTACAAGACACATGCCTCGCTCGCGGAAGCCGATTGCGGTGCCGCCGTGCCCCTGGTCGACCTGGGAAATCTCGACCCGAACCGGATTGCCAAAGGCCAGGTCTCGGCCGAGGCGGGCAGGGCCTGCATACAGACCCTGCGGCGCCTGATCGACCACGCCCTGGCCGGGGAACTGGACGCGGTCTGCTTCGCGCCCCTTCACAAGGCCGCCCTGCACATGGGCGGCTCCCGGTTCAATGACGGAGCCGGACTGATCGCCAGCATGACCGGATTCGAAGGCGATTTCGGCGAAATGAACGTCATCCCGCAGTTCAGTACCTTCCGGGTTACCTCGCACGTGTCGCTGCGCCAGGCCTTGGACCTGATAACTCCGGAAAGAATCGGCCGGGTGGTGCGGCTGGCCGACCGCACCCTGGCCGGCATGGGAAATACCCGCCCCCGCCTGGGCGTTGCGGCGTTGAATCCGCACGCCGGCGACGAGGGCCTGTTCGGCGACGAGGAAATCCGCATCATCGCCCCGGCGGTCCGCCAGCTGCGGGCCGAAGGCCTGCGCGTGACCGGCCCGATACCTGCCGACACGATTTTTCTGCGCGCCCGCGAGGGCGAATTCGATGCGGTCGTGATGATGTACCACGACCAGGGCCAGATTGCCACCAAGCTGCTCGGGTTCGACAAGGGCGTAACCGTCCAGGCCGGGCAGCCGCTGGTGATCACCACCCCGGCGCACGGCACCGCTTTCGACATCGCCGGACAGGGCCGCGCCGATCCCGGCAGCATGGAGTACGCGCTGCGGCTCGCCGCCCGGCTGGCGGCAAAGCGGGCCGCGGCGGCGGCGGCCCGGGCATGATGGCCCGTCGGTACCTTCTTCGAAGTCAACGACGGCCGGCCGCGCGCAGCCAGGGGGAAATCACCCGATGGCGAATGTGATCGCGATCCGCCACGTCCACTTCGAGGACCTGGGCGTGCTGGGTCCGCTGCTTGCGGGGCGCGGCCACCGGGTGGACTACCTTGACGCCTGGCGCGACGACCTGTCGCCGGCCCGGGAGGCCGATCTGCTGGTGGTCCTGGGCGGGCCGATCGGGGCCTACGAAGCCGACCTATATCCGTTCCTGGCCACCGAAATCGCCCTTGTCGCCGAGCGCCTGCGCGCCCGGCGTCCGGTCCTGGGAATCTGTCTGGGGCACCAGATCATGGCCCTGGCGCTGGGCGCCGCGGTCGCGCCCGGACCGCGCCGCGAACTCGGGTATTTTCCGGTCGAGCTGACCGGCTGCGGCCGGCGTTCGCCGCTCGCCCGCCTGGCCCATCTGGCGGTCCTGCACTGGCACGGCGACTGCGCCGAACTGCCCGAGGGCGCCGACCTGCTGGCGCGCACGCCGGACTGTGGAGTGCAGGCGTTCGCGGTGGGCGAACACGGCCTGGCCCTGCAGTTTCACGTTGAAGCCCAGGCCGCCGGATTGGAGGCCTGGCTGATCGGTCACGCCCTTGAAATCTCGCAGACCGAGGGTGTCGGGGTGGACCGCCTGCGGGCCGACGCGGCGCGCTGGTCGAACCCTTTGAATCGGGCCGCCGAAGAGCTGTTTCGGCGGTGGCTGGAGCCGCTCGGCCTGTAACTCCCCGCCGGTCAGCGCCAGCGGGCCCCGCGACCGCCCAGGCCGTAGGCGCGGTTGAGGGCGGCAAAGCGGCGCGGGTCAAGGTCCTTGCCGGCGAAGGCGGGGTGGTCCAGTCCGTAGCGGTAGGCCCGGAACAGCCAGCCCATGGACGATCCGTCGGGACGCTGGGATATGAATGGATTGATCCACTCCCAGACTTCCTGTCCGGTGCGCAATACCTCAAAGACCCGGCCCGATGTCCCCTCGCAGATGAGCACCGAGCGGTTGGGCAGTCGCTGCGCTCCCGAGATGTGGCCCGAAAAGAACTGTTCGCGCGGATTGGCGTAGTAGCGCCACGTCTCTTCGTCGGATTCGGGGTCTACTTCCAGAATCGATGAGACCTGGGAACGGGGCGCGTGGCTCCCGTTGTCAAAGATCTGGACCTTGCCGCCGTCGACGAACGTCGCATTGTGCTGGTGTGCGATCTTGGGCCAGCTGTAGCGCCAGGTGATCGCGTCCTGGGAGCGGTCGAGGATGAGCACGGTGTGGGTGTTGCGCAGCGACAGCAGCAGGCGATCGCCGTCCACGTCGATGCCGTTTGTGTGACTCCACTCGTGGCGCAGGTCAAGAGGGCTGAGGATGTCGATCTCGGGGTCCAGGTATTCGTGCACCGCCCAGCGGCCGATTTCCTGGCCGGCGGCGTCGAGCTCGACCACGTCGTCGCCGATGAGTTGCTCGGGCTCATGATCGCCCGCCGCGACGAAACCGCCCTTGACCCGGGCGGTCAGTTCCTTCGACAGCTGGGCAAATTCGAGCACGAACGTGTGTCCGTTCTCGGCCCGGTGGAAATCGTGGTGCAGGTACCAGTTGCGGTGGCTCCAGACGGTCTCGCCGTTCCAATCCATTTCGCGCAGTTCGGTGGCGTTGGCGCCGAGCCGGCGGACGTCCTGGTCAAACGGCAGCGGCGGATCGCCGGGCAGCGGCGGGTCCGGTCGACCGAGGGAGCTGTCCCGGCCCAGAGCCAGTAAATTCCCGTTGGGAAGCAGCTTGCAGTGGTTGCAGCGGAAAAAACTTGGTTCCCAGGTGTGAACGACCCGGCCCTGCATGTCGATCAGGTAGACCTTCGCCGACCCGCTCGGACAGATCAGGCTGTATCCCTTGTAGGTCTGGGCGCCGCGGTTGTAGGTAAGGCCCGTAGGCTGCGCAATCGACCAACCCAACTCACTTCTCCCCGGATTTCACCGCCCGAACAACAATCGCAGGCGCTCAATTGGCCACGCCCGTTTGCCGCCGAACTCTACGCGCGGCGCAGCGGGGCGGGCGGGACTGGCCATTATTGTCCGGCACGAGGAGGAAGGTGCCGGATTCGCCGCGCCCCCTCCATCGGCGAAGCTGACCGGCTTCAGCGGGCCGGTCGCCGTTCATGGGGCCGGGAGCGACGCGGGCCGGGTCCGGCAAAGGCCGCGCCGGATGGCCCGGTCGCCGTTGCCATCGGGCCGGATTGCGGGCTGCCGGCCGGCTTCAGGGCGCGGCTGCCGCGGGCTGATGCGATCGCAGAAAGTCCCGCACCTGGCCGATCGTCCGGGCCTTGATGTCGGCTGATTCCTTCCAGGGGTAGGCCGTGACCTGCGCATTGGGGGCCAGCGCCACCAGGTCCATGGCCGCCTCGTACGAGTGGGCCGGCGTATCGTCGGGCATCACCAGCATCGGCGTGGGGCAGGAACGCGCAAAGTCCCGCGACACGCTGTAGACGAAGTCGGGCCGCACGCGGTACAGGTTGTGCAGGTACCGCTCGACGATTTCCGTCGTCACGTCGGCGCGCTCGGCGCATATCCCCGATCCCCAGCCGTCGCGGCCGTGTTCGACCATCGCGTCCGGTTCGGACCGGTTGTGCCCGACCGGCTCGCAGCAAACGGCCGCCAGAACGCGTTCGGGCGCCCGCTCCATCAGCTTGAGTGCGAAGGGGCCGCCGATGCAGTAGCCCATGAACAGGAATTCCGATATTCCGAGGTGGTCCATCAATCCGAGTTGATCGTCGGCGAATGCGTACCAGGGGTCATCGACCGGGATCGGCCCGCTCGATCCGCCGCCGACCGCATTGCGCTGGTCCATCGTGATGCAGCGGAAATCGTCCTTGAACTCCTCCATGGCGTTAAACACCTGCCCGGGCCACAGGCTTACCTGGGAGTTGAGACCGCCGCCCGGCGTGACCAGCAACGGGAAACCGGTTCCGACCTCCTCATAGCGGATGCGGACATCACCATTGACGAAAAAGGCCATCGCTGTTAACTCATTTCTCGATCACGTCCCGCGGGCTTCCGGCCCGCGGGTACCGTATCCGCCGCCGCGGGTTCGTTGGCTGACCCAATCGTATGGCCAGGCGCGGGACCGGGGCCGATAGCTCCCGAAAGCCGGCGCGCCGCCGGCCGCTTCGGCGCCGGCGGTCAGCGGTTGGCGACCGTCTGTCCGGAGGTCGGCTCGCCGATCGCGACCGGGCCGAAGCCGGCTACCGCGTAGTTGCTGAAGCGCGCCGGGATGCCGAACGCGTAGAGCGGATCGGCCGCATCCTGCAGATGGATGTGGATGTGCGGAATCGAGGAGGCGCCGCTGTTGCCGCACTCGCCCAGCTTCTCACCCGCCTCAACAACCTGCCCCTCCACCACGGCGATCGAATCCTGGCGGAGATTGGTCAGGAAGGAAAACTCGCCGGCGCCGTGCGCGAGCACGACGAAATTGCCGTATTCGTTATCGTGCACGATCTGACCCGGCTGGTTGTCGGCCTGCCCGTCCGAAATGACGAAGATCGAACCGCCCGCCGGCGCCAGCACCGGTTTGCCGAAGCAGAAATAGTCCTCGTTGGCAAGACCGCTGCCGCGATACAGGGCGCCGTTCTCGACCAGCACGAAATCGTACCCAAACTGCTGGCGGGGATCGACCGCGTAGCGGTTCTGGGGCGGCAGCCGGCCACCCCACTGCACGAGATATTGGCCTTCGAACGGGAGGCTCAGGCGGGTGGCCGGGGTCAGGTCCGAATTCGGGTTCTCGGCCGGCGTTTGCCCGCCGGCAGCGTAATCGATGTCGAACCCGGCGATCCGCCCCTGCGCGTCAAACGCAAACCGCAGAGAAACCGGCCCGGCCGCGTTGGGCATCTTCACGATCCGCTCATAGATCTCAAATTCACCGACCTTGGTCACGTATTCCTCGAAGACCAGCTCTTCCTGGCCGAAAACCCCCAGGGTCGCAGCTCGCGCCTCGACCAGGTTTTCAAGCGAACCGAAGGCCTCCTGGGCCTCCTGGTTCATCAGGCCCCAGACGGCGTCCACCTGTTCGGCATAGAACTGCGCGATCAGGCGCCGGCCCAGGTCCCGGTACTGGGGAGATCCGGGCGAGATTTCGACATCGGGCACCTCGGGGGCCGCCTCCTGGCTGGTCCCGGTGACCGCCGACAGCAGGGTCAGGTACACGGTTCCGAATTGGTCCGAATCGAGCTCGGTGCCAACGTCGGCCGGCAACTGTATGTCGATATCGGCGGCCAACTCGACGTCGAACTGCAGCGTGTCGTCGCCGTCGGCGGACGTCTCCAGGTAACTGACCAGGCGGTACGACTGCTCGTCGACCAGCAGTTCGATCCCCGGCTCACCGGCGCTGGTGAGCGTGTAACAACTCGCGCCGGTTCCGCAACTGACGGTCTCGTCGGCCTCTTCCCAGGCCTTCAGCAGGCGCTCGGCGGTCAGCAGCGACAGGCCCGGCGCCCCGGCGAAGAACACGTCGCGCTCGTCGCCGCTGGTCGGCAACGAGACCCAGTCCACATCTTCCTGCGCGTTCTGGCCGCGCAGGTAGATCCGGCTGGCGGTGCCGGCGATTTCGACCTCGGCCGGCTGCGGCCCGGCGGCCGTGAACACCATGCGGACCACGTCCGAGGCCGGAACCGATTCGATCACGATCGTCCAGGTAACGTCCTCGGTAACGTCCTCGGTCGAAACGACCCGCAGCCCCTGGTTCAGCAAGGACGCGGTTTCGGCGTGGAAACGCGCCAGCTCGAAGCCGGGCTCCTCGGGCGCGGTCGTCGGCGCCGGGGTCGTGGCCGTCACCGCGGTCTCGGTGGTCTGTTCGCAGGCCGCCAGCAGCGCCAGGGCCAGCACCAGCAAAACCAGTCGCAGTCCACTCAATTTGCGGTCGCCGAATCGTCGCCTAGCACACATGCCACAAGGTTAAGCCGCCGGAGCGCGGGGTGGACCGCGGCTCACGCGGTCGGGTCGGCCGGCGCGGCCCTCGTACGGACCGCCGCGCGCAACATGGGCGCCAAACGAGCGATGCCCCCGGTTCGGGGTTCCGGTCGGCGATGACCACCCCCGTCCGACGGCCGGCGCGGCGGTCGCCCAAAATCCCCATCGCGCGCGGCCACATTTGAAACCGACGTCCGTGGTTTCCGGACCGGACTTGGTCAATTCGCGCCCGGAACCGGCCATGAACCGGCAAGAATATTTGACGTTTCCGGCATGGAAATCGTCGTTGCTCGACCAGGTCCTGATCCGCAGATTGCCCATGAACCGCTCCCAACCGCTCCCGATCTGGTAACCGCGCTGCAAAGGCTCGCAAGACCTCATCAAGCCACCGGCGGGGGGCATGCCCTGCCCAGTTTCGCGCTGGCCATGGCCGGGCGGGTGGCGGGGGCGGTCCGGGATCTTCTGCCCATCTTCTCCGTCATCGCCTTCTTCCAGATCGTGGTGCTGCGCCAGCCCTTCCCCGATGTGGTCGACGTGGCGATCGGCCTGGTATGCGTAATCCTGGGGCTGGCGCTCTTCATCCAGGGGCTGGAGAGCGGGCTTTTCCCGCTCGGGGAGGCGCTGGCCGAGGGTATCGCGCGCAAAGGGAGCACGCCGGCGCTGGCGGGACTGGCCTTCAGCCTCGGCTTCGGGACCACCGTGGCCGAGCCGGCGCTCATAGCCGTCGCCGCCGAGGCGGCTGACGTTGCGGCGGAGGCCGGGTTCATCGGCGACAGCCTGGCGGCGCGGGAGCGGTACGCCCTTGAGCTGCGGATCGTGGTGGCGGTTGCCGTCGGCCTCGCGATCGTCCTGGGGGTTTTGCGCATTCTGAAGGGATGGCCCATTCACCGGTTCATCATCGCCGGTTACGTGCTGGTCATGGTCATGACCGTGTTCGCGCCCGCCGAGATCGTGGGCGTGGCCTACGATTCCGGGGGCGTGACGACCAGCACGATTACGGTGCCGCTGATCACCGCGTTGGGGGTTGGCCTGGCATCCACCATCCGGGGGGCGCAACCCGATGCTTGACGGCTTCGGCCTGATCGCATTCGCCAGTCTCACCCCGATGATCTGCGTGCTGGGCTACGGGCTGGTGGTGTGATGCCGGAGTTCTTCACGTCATTTGGCCAGACCCTGCTGATCACGTTGCGGGACGTGACCCCGATCGTTGCAGTCCTGGTTGTGTTTCAAGTGGGGGTGCTCCGCCGCCGGCTGCCGAACCTGGCCCAGATCGCCACCGGTTCGGCCATGGTGCTGCTGGGACTGGCGCTGTTCCTGATCGGGCTGGAACGGGCGCTCTTTCCGATCGGGGAGACAATGGCGCGGCAGCTGACCGAACAGGCCGGGGCGCTGGCGGGCGCGGTCGGGTGGGAAGACTATTGGCTGGTGTACCTGTTTGCGGCAGCGGTCGGATTTGCAACGACCGTGGCCGAACCGTCATTGATCGCGGTGGCGCTAAAGGCCGAGGAGGTCTCGGGTGGCGCGGTGAACGCCCGGGGGCTGCGCATTGCGGTCGCCGTGGGAGTGGCCGTCGGCGTCGCGCTGGGCTGCTTCCGCATTGTGACGGGCACGCCGCTGCCTTGGTACATCCTGGCCGCCTACGTCATCGTCATCGTCCAGACGTACCTGAGCAACCGCACCATCATTCCGCTGGCCTACGACAGCGGGGGCGTGACCACCTCAACCGTCACCGTGCCGGTGGTCGCGGCACTGGGGTTGGGCCTGGCCGCCAGCGTACCGGGCCGCAGTCCGCTGATTGACGGGTTCGGGCTGATCGCCTTCGCCAGTGTCTTCCCGATCATGTCGGTGCTAGGCTATGCCATCACCGCCGAACGGGTGGAACGCTGGCGCAGGCGGAGACAGCGTCAGGAGGTTGAACCTTGAAGATGGCGCTGATCGTCGCGCTGGTGGGCGACGAGAAGACTGACCAGATCATCGACGTCGCGCGGGCCGGCGGCGCAACCGGTGCCACGATCATCAGCAGCGTGCGCGGCGAGGGGCTGAAACCGCTCCGGACTTTTCTCGGGATGGGCCTGACGACCAAGCGGGACGTGGTGCTTTTCCTGGTGGCCGAACCGCGCGCCCGCGAGATCCTCGAGCGCATTGCCAAAGCGAGCGGCATGGACCAGGAGAGCGGGGCCGGGGTTGCGTTTCAACTCGCCATCGAGGACGTGGTCGGCCTCGAGTCCCAGTTGCCCACCCTGAAAGAGGAGCTGGAATCGGCCCTATGAACGATCCGGGCGACAGCCGATCCATTCGGGTGTCCGACGTCATGGGGTCGCAGGTCCAAGTGATCGACGGATTGGCGACGGTGGCCGAGGCAATGGCCTTGATGAAGCGGCTGCAGATCAGTTCGCTGGTGGTCAACCGGCGCAACGACGACGACGAGCTGGGGCTGATCGTGGTCAGCGACGTGGCCCGCGACGTCATTGGGCGCAACCGCGCCCCGGAACGGGTCAACGTCTACGAAATCATGTCGAAACCGGCGCTCACGGTGCGAACCGGCATGCTGGCGCGCTACGCGGTCCGGCTGCTGGTGAAATTTCAGGTCTCGCGGGCACTGGTGGTCGACGATGCCGGCTCGCCGCTGGGCCTGGTCACGCTGCGCGACCTGGTCCTGGGACTGACCCCGGAGTAACCGCCGGACCCCTCCGCGCAAGGCCCCCGGGACTTAACGAGCGATGACCACCGGCAAGCCGCCAAGACCCCGCGTTTGGGGAAAGCGCGGATCCGCCGCCAGGATCGCCGGTGGCGCCTCCAATCCCCGCTTCGCACCGCCGTTGAAGGCTGACCGGGGCCACGCGGCATCGTGAGGGTCCTGCTGCTGGCATCGCTGCTATTTGCGCTGGGATTCGTGATCCACGCCGGATTTCGCCGCCGCCTGCTCTGGGCCATCAACGTCACGTTCGCGGTCTACGCCGTGTTCTTCGTCGTCCGCCTGTTGATTTGGCCGTTCTTTGACCTGAACCCCGATCTTTACCTGGTGGTCGCGGCCGTGGGGCTGGCGTGTTTTGCGGTCTGGTTCGCGCTGCGGTTGTTTCTCGAACGCGGCCGCCGCTAGCGGAACCGGCCCGGGATCAAAGCGCCTACATCGCCTGCGCGCCGGGCAGGTCGGCCGGCCACGAACCGATGATCCGCACGGTCGAACAGAGCGCGCCAACATCGGTGATGGCGGCGGCAACGTTGGAGTCGTTGCGGTGGCCGGCAAATTCGGCGTAGAAGACGTAATCGCCCAGGACCGCGTCGTGCAGCCCGCGGGCAGGCCGGGACTGCATGTTGCTCAGGTTCACGTCGCGGTTGCGCAGCGCCCCCAGCACCTCGTGCAGTGCGCCGACGCGGTCCTTGACCGCGAAAATCATCGCCGTTCGGTCGTTGCCGGTCGATGGATTGGAGCGGCTGCCGAGCAGAAAGAACCGGGTGCTGTTGGCGGAAAAATCGTGGATGTTGCGCCGCACAACGTTGAGCCCGTTGGCGGTGGCCGCCGCTTCCAGGCCGATCGCCGCCGAGCGCGGTTCCTGGCTGGCGCGCACCGCCGCCGCGGCGGTGCTGGCTACTTCGGACCGCTCCGCGGCGGGCAGGTTCTGGGAGAGCCAGTCCTGGCACTGGGCCAATGCCTGCGGGTGCGAATAGACGATCTGGATCTCCTCCAGGCTGGAGCGTGAGAGGAGGTTGTGGACGATCAGTTCCGACGTTTCGGCGATCACGTCGACCGAGTGCCGCATGAATCCGTCGATCGAGTCCCCGACCATCCCGGCGGCGGTGTTTTCGATCGGTACGACCCCGAAATCGGATTCCCCGCGCGAAACCTGGGCAAATATCGCGTCGATCGAGTTGACCGCGACGTATTCGGCGCTGTCCCCGAACACCTTGCGGGCGGCCCCGTGACTGAAAGTCATCGGCGGGCCCAGATAGGCGACCGCCAGGGTTTTCTCCAGCGCCCGGCAGGCGGCGATGATCTGGGTGAAGATGGCCGAGATGGCCCCGCCCGAGAGCGATCCGTTCGATGCGGCGATCGCGCGCCTGATCACCTCGGCTTCGCGGGTGGGAACAAATACCGGGTCGCCGCTAGCCGATTTTTCGTGGCCCACCTTGCTCACCACCGCCGCGCGCTGGTCGAGCAGGTTAACGATCTGGTGGTCGATCTCGTCGATCTTTAGCCGGTGCTCGGCAACGCGCCGGTCCGAGTCGCTTGGCAAGTCGGGGTTCTCTTTGGGGCTTTGCGGGATGAAATTCGTCGGCGGGGTCGATTCCGTCAACGGTTAGTTTCCCGTGACCGCCTGGTCGGCCGAAATCTGTCCGGCCAGATGGGCCAGGTAGACGGGCGCCAGCGGCAGGACGCACGGGGATATGAAAGAGAGTATTCCGGCGACGAATGCCGGCGCCATCCAGCCCAGGTTGATTGCCTCGTTGCCGGCCATCAGGAATTCGTCATTGAAGACCGGTACGGCGGCCAGGTAGCGCGACAGCAGCGCCACCAAATCGAAGGCGATGAACAGCCCAAACACCATCAGCAAAACGCCGGAGGCGATCGCGATCGCGTTGGAGCGCCGGCTGAGCGCGGTCAGCGGGCCCTGCAGGCGCTCGGTGAAAGCGGCCAGGACCAGGAAGGGGACGCCCAGGCCAAGCGAGTAGGCCAGCAGCAGCAGGTAGGCGGTGGCGACCGATTCGGAGTTGTAGGCTGCGGTCAGGATCCCGCCAAGAATGAAGCCAACGCAGGGAGTCCAGCCCAGCGCGAAAGCAAGCCCGACCGCGAACGACGACCGGTACCCCGATCGGCCGGTGCGGAACTCGATCTGGCCCTGGCGGTAGAGGGCCCCGGCCAGGCGCAGCGAGGCGGCCGCGACCGCGCGTCGCAGCCAATCGAACCGGCCATCCCGGGGCGGACCGGCCAGCCGGAACGCCAGCTCGCGGAAGAGGCCGGTCAGGTGCAGTCCGAAGACCGCCAGGGCTAGGCCGGCGACCAGGTTGATGATCGGCCGGTAGTCGTCAACCAGACTGCCCACCAATCCGAACGAGAACCCGGCCAGGGAAAAGAGCAGGCTGAACCCCAGGACGAACGAAAGGGCGTGGAGGATCAGTCGGGTCCGCGGCGGGTTGGCCGAGACTGCGGTTGAAGCGCTGGCCATGTTCAGGGCCTCTTTGCTGGATTCGTGTGCCGGCGGGCACGGGCATTGCCACGAACGATTATCCGGGCCGGCGCGCCGGAGGCAGGCGGCTTGGTCAAAATATGTCCAGGTGAGTTAGATTGCAGTATCGTCAGCGTCCGAACTAATGTCAGATCAAATCCAGCCGCCCGGCGCCGGGCCTGAAAAGGCCCTGCTGGCAATCGTGGCCCACACGGTCGCCGATCGGGTCCAGCGGGCGCTGCTGGCCGACGGCTTCAGGGTCACCCGGATCAATACCGCCGGCGGGTTTCTGCGGCGGGGAAACGTCACCTTCCTGGCCGGCCTGCGGGCCGACGACGTGGACCGGGCGATCGAAAAAATGCGCGCGACCGCCGGCGACCGGGGCGGTTTGGTGATGGTCGCCGACCTCGGGACCATCACGCGGGTCTAGGGGGCAGGGCCTCGGGACGGCGAACGCCCCGGCCGGTTGGGCCGGAGCGCTGCTTTAACTGACCGGGCCGCCGACGAGCGCCGGCAGCCCGGTTACCGATTGCGGTTTAGTAGCCCATCTCCGGGCCGGGGGCCGGGGCCGGATTCTCCTCCGGCAGGTCGGCAATCAGCGCCTCGGTGGTCAGGATCATGCTGGCGATCGAGGCCGCATTCTCCAGGGCCGAGCGGGTGACCTTCAGCGGGTCGATGATGCCGGCGTCGAACATGTTGACGTAGTCTTCCGAAATCACGTCGAAGCCGATAAAGGCATTGCCGGACTCGGCGTGTCGACGGCGCACTTCCTGCACGACGACGCCTCCGTCATGGCCGGCGTTCTCGGCGATGTACTCGAGCGGCGCGACCAGGGCGCGGCGCAGGGCGCGTATGCCGGCCGATTCGTCGCCTTCGACCGCGACCTCGTCAAGCGCGGCCAGCGAATTGACCAGAGCCACGCCGCCGCCGGCGACGATGCCCTCTTCAATCGCGGCCTGCGTGGCCGAAATCGCGTCCTCGACGCGGTGCTGCTTTTCCTTCTGCTCGGTCTCGGTGGCCGCACCCACGCGGATGATCGCCACTCCGCCGGCCAGCTTGGCCTTGCGTTCTTCGAGCTTTTCGCGGTCGTAGTCCGAGGTGGCCTCACGGATCTGCGCATCCAGCTGCTTGATGCGGCCCAGGCGCGACTCGTCGGTGCCTACGCCCTCGACGATGGTCGTCTCGTCCTTGGTCGCAAACACGCGTCGCGAGCGGCCCAGATCCTCGAGGATCACGCTGTCGAGGGTTCGGCCCATGTCGGAGGCAATCACCGTGCCGCCGGTGATGATCGCAATGTCCTGCAGGAGTTCCTTGCGGCGGTCACCGTAACCGGGGGCCTTGACTGCAAGGCAGTTGAGGATGCCGCGCAGCTTGTTCACCACGAGCGTGGCCAGCGCCTCGCCCTCGATGTCCTCGGCGATTACGACGAAATCCTTCTTGCCGGCCTGGGTGACCTTCTCCAGGGTCGGCAGGATGTCGGACACTGCCGACACCTTGCCATCGGTGATGAGGATGTAGGGATCCTCGATCTGCGCTTCCATCCGGTCCTGGTCGGTGACAAAGTACGGCGACAGGTACCCGCGGTCAAACTGGAGCCCTTCGACGTAATCGTCTTCGAGCTCGAGCCCCTTGGACTCCTCTACGGTTATCACGCCGTCTTTGCCGACCTTGTCCATGACCTTGGCGATCATGTTGCCGATCTCGGTGTCGGCGGCCGAAATCGAGGCGATCTGCGCAATCTCCTCGGTGCCCTTGATCTGCTTGGCCTGGCCCTGCAGGTTCTCCACCAGGACGGCGACGCCCTGGCCGATTCCGCGCTTGATGATCATCGGGTTCGACCCGGCGGCCACGTTGCGCAGACCTTCCTTGAGGATGGTCTGGGCCAAAACGGTTGCCGTCGTGGTGCCGTCACCGGCCACGTCGTTGGTCTTGGATGCGGCTTCTTTGATCAGCTGCGCGCCCATGTTCTCAAAGGCGTGCTCCAGCTCGATTTCCTTGGCCACGGTCACGCCGTCGTGGGTCACCGTGGGGGCCCCGAATTTCTTGCCCAGGGCCACGTTGCGGCCCTTGGGTCCCAGAGTTGTGCGCACCGCATTGGCAACGGTGTCGATTCCCTGGAGGAGAAGCTTGCGGGCTTCGGCATCGAGCGCTACTTGTTTTGCCATTTACGCTCCCTCGGCAGCATGCGGCAATATTTGACGAAAAGGGTTCAAAACAAGCCTGGCGCCGCGCAAGTTGGTTGAGTCCCCGCGCGCCCGCCGGCAAAATGCTTTCCAGCGCTGGTATGTACAGCGGCGGCCTGTTTCGATAAAGATGTTACCAGAATTTGGGTGCATTTAGGCCTTCCCCAACCTTAGAAAGGGCGGGCCAATACCGGGATTTGGTGCGGAAAATCAATCTGATGCAAGACCCTGAAAACATTCCCTCCCAAACCGGGCCGACCGATGCCGGTCCGGCCGACGATGCCGAACGGCTGGTGCTGGGCCCGGCGGCCTGGCGGGAGCTGGTCGCACACTGCCGGAAGGAAGCCCCCGACGAGGCCTGCGGGGTTCTCGGCGGCCGGTTGTTCGCCGGCGGTCAGCGCGCGGTCCTGTCGGTGCCGGTCGCCAACGTGCTGGCCGATCCGCGCCGCTACCGCATGGACCCGCGCGGCCTGATGGCGGCCTTCGATCGGATCGAGGACGCCGGCCTGGAAGAAGTCGCCTACTTCCATTCCCACCCGGCCTCGGCGCCGATTCCCTCCAAGACCGACATCGCCGAAGCACGGATCGGGACGGTCCGAATGCTCATCGTCTCGCTGGAAGACCCGCAGAACCCGAGCGCCGGGTTCTACCTGCTGGGTGATGGTGGTTCGCGGGCCGGAATACTGGAATTCGAATGAGGGCGGCGGTTCGGTCGCCGGATCGCCGGCCGGCCCGATACTGGCCCCGACTATTGTTTTGTATCAGCTACTTGGTATTACCGTATAGTGGGGGCGAATGACTTCCTTAACATTGGAAACCGTTGGCGGTGCGAATGCCGACTTTAAAGAGCAGTAGGGGATTGCGCTTGGCGCCAGACCGCGACCCCATCGCCGGAGCAGGATCGGCCCCGGCCATGGCCCCTGAATTGGCAACCAAATATGACCGGTTGCGGCAGCACCTCGGATCGCTGGGCTCGGTGATAGTCGCCTATTCGGGCGGCGTGGACTCGACCCTGCTGGCCCGCGTCGCCCACGACGTCCTGGGGTCGGAGGCGGTCGCAGTGACGGCGATCTCGCCCAGTTTTTCGGCCAAGGACCGTGCCGATGCGGAATCGTTTGCGGAACTGATCGGAATCAGGCACGAGTTCGTATACACCGAAGAGGTGGACAACCCCGACTACCAAGTCAACGATTCCAACCGGTGCTATTTCTGCAAACAGGAACTCTTCATAAACCTGGACGAATTCCGCGGCGCCAATCCGCAGTACGCAAGCGTCGTATACGGTCCGGTAACCGACGATCTGGGCGACCACCGCCCGGGAATGGCGGCGGCGAAGGTGGCCGGCGCGGCGGCGCCCCTGGCCGAGGCCGGGATATCCAAATCCGAGGTGCGGGCGCTCTCGCTGGCGCTGGGGCTGCCCAGCTGGAACAAGCCGGCCGCACCCTGCCTGTCTTCGCGGGTCGCCTACGGCGAGCACATCACGGCCGCCAAGCTGGCCCAGATCGAAGCGGCCGAAGCGATCGTGCGCTCGGAGGGTTTCGCCGAGTTCAGGGTGCGTCATCACGGTGACGTCGCCCGTCTTGAGATTCCCCAGGATCAGCTCGAGAGGATCCTGGCGGACGGCCGGCGGGCTCGGATCGTGGACGGCCTCAAGGCGGCCGGGTACCGGTATGTGGCGCTTGACCTGCAGGGTTTTCGATCGGGTTCGCTCAACGAAGTTCTGCAGGTTCTGCCGGTCATCTCGTCCTGATCTAGCCCCTTCCCGCAAAACCCGCTGCCGCATTCGCAAGCTGCGACCGCTATGGCAAGCATCCGGCCGATCACCAAGCGCCGGGCTTGGCCGAAGGCGAACCACACGCATTGAATTCAGGGCCCACCGACCATGAACCGATCTAGACCGCGTCGATTGCGCCGCATCCTGGTGCGGGCCGGAATCGCCCTCGTGCTGCTGGCGGCGGTCGCGATCGCGATCCTGTCCTTTGGCCCGTTCGGATTCGGACCGGGATCGCAGGATCCCGAATCCGAAGTCCAACTGGGCCGGGACGTGACCGTGGAGCGCGGTGACCTGGCCCAGGTGGTAAAGGCGGTCGGCAACGTCGCCGCCGCGCAGGCCGACGAACTGGCGTTCGAGGTGAACGGCGCCCTGGCCCGGGTCCTGGTGGCGCCGGGCGATCAGGTCGAGTCCGGGCAACTGCTGGCCGAACTGGACGGTGCCGATCTGGAACAGGAATTGCAGGCGGCCGAGGAAACACTGGAATCGGCGAACCTGGATCACGCCACCATGCTGGAGCCGCCCGATCCCGACGATCTGCTGTTGGCCCAGCTCGCCCTTGCCGAAGCCGAGAGCGCCCTGGCCCGGCTGCGTGACTTCGAGGACGCCAAGACCGAGGTAACCCTACGCACCGCGCTGCTGACCAGCCAGCGCAGCCTGCGCCAGGCACAGACCCGGCTTACCGAACTTGAGGGCGGTGCCACCGCCGAACAGATCGCGGCCGCGACGGCCAGGTTCCAACGCGCCGAGGCCACCTGGCTCAGCGAACGCGAATCCTACGACGAATTCCTGAAGGGGCCCAGCGAGCTGGCGCTGGAAACCGCCCGTCTGACCCTCAAACAGGCCGAGGAGACCCTGGAGGACTACCGCGATTCTTCGCGCACCACGCAGACCGACATCGATCTGCAGGAACTGGTGGTCATCGAAGCCCGCGAGAAGTTGGCCGAGCTGGAAGCGCCGGTAAGCGAAGCCGAAAAAAGGCGTCGCGCGGTCAGCCTGGCCGCCGCCGAGCAGGAACACGAGAACGCCCGCCTGCAGCTGCTCGAGTTGACTTCGTCCGATTCGGAAGATATCGCTCTCGCGCGGATCGACTACCAGGCCGCCCTGCTCGGCCTCTCCTCGGCCCAGCTGGCGCTGCAGGAGTACCAGGCCGGCCCGGCCGAGCACGAGATCAGGGACGCCGAGAACACGATCGTGCGCCGCCAGGTCGAATTGCGAAAACTGCAGGAGCCCCCGTCCCAAAACGCGGTGCGCAAGTCGGAGCTGACGCTGGCCGCCGCCCGGCGGCGCGTCGAGGACGCCCGCGACCAGCTGGCCAAGACGCGGCTGACCGCGCCCTACCGGGGTGCGATCACCAAGGCCGCCGCGACGATCGGCGCCCAGCCGGCGGCGGGCTTCATCGCGCTTCAATCCAGCGCGCGTCCGCAGATCGAAACCCGGGTCACAGAAATCGACGTGGGCAAAGTGGCGGTCGGGCAGGCGGTGACCATCGAACCCGACATATTCGGGTCGGCCGACGTGTTTGAGGGCACCGTCGGCAGCATAAACCCCGAACCCCGCAGCGACGCCGGCCTGATCACCTACGACCTGACGATCGATTTCGACTCCGACCACGGTTCGCTTCTGCCCGGGATGACGGTGGCCCTGGAAATCATCATCGAGTCGCGCAGCGACGTGATAGTGATCCCGCTTGCGGCATTGACCGAGGAAGAAGGTCGCGTGACCGTCGAGGTGGTCGATCCGCAGACCGAGCTGGCCGCCGAACGTGAGATCGAAGTCGGCCTGCGCAATGAGATCGAGGTCGAGGTGCTGTCCGGGCTCGCGGTCGGCGAGCTGGTCCGGACCAGCCTGACCGGGGCCGATGAAATCGAACTGTCCTTTGGCCCGCCGGACGATGAAGAGTAGGCCGGACCAATCCGCCGCGCCTGGTGTAGCCGCGGCCGCCCCGCCCCGGTCGGACCCGGTCATCAGGATCGCCGAGATGACCAAGACTTACGACACCGGCGCCACCAAGGTCCCGGCCCTGCAGGGGGTCAGTTTTCAGATTCAACCCGGCGAGATGGTGGCCATTGTGGGCCAGTCCGGTTCCGGCAAATCAACCCTGATGAACATCCTTGGTTGCCTCGAGGTCCCCACCGGCGGCGACTACTGGCTGGACGGCGAGTACGTCGCGGACCTCGACGACGGCGCCCTGGCCAGGATCCGCAACGCCAAGATCGGATTCGTTTTCCAGTCCTACAACCTGCTGCCGCGCTTGAACGCGCTGGAGCAGGTGAAGCTTCCGCTGATCTACCGCCGCGCGCGCAAGCGGTCGGACCTGGCCCAGGCGGCGCTGGTGCGGGTGGGCCTGGGCGACCGGATGCACCACACCCCCAACCGCCTCTCCGGCGGGCAGCAACAGCGGGTGGCGATCGCCCGCGCGCTGGTGACCGAGCCCGAAATCATCCTGGCCGACGAACCGACCGGGAACCTGGATTCGGCGATGTCGCTGGAAATCATGGACGTGATCACCCGGCTCAACAGCGAGCAGGGGATGACGATCATCCTGGTCACCCATGAGCCGGAAATCGCATCGCGCTGCCGGCGGGTGATCACCCTGCACGACGGCCGTATCGCCAGCGACGTTTCATCGGGCTCCCCGGAATGCTGATCGGGCCGCCGAGATGCAGCTGACCGCCGCGCTGGCCCAGGCGGTGCGCTCGCTGGCCACCAACCCGCTGCGCACCCTGCTGACCACCCTGGGGATCGTTATCGGGGTCGGATCGGTGATTGCGCTGCTCTCGCTGGCCGCCGGGTTCAACCAGCTGATCGTTTCCGAGATTCGCGGCGCCGGCGCTAACCTGATGGTCGTATTTCCGGGCGGCGGCGGCGGCGGCGCGGGCTCGGTGTTCCGGCCCGGCACCAGCGGCTTTCTTTCGCTGGAGGACGCCCAGGCCCTGCGCGAGACCGAAATCCCCAACCTCGACGCAATCACCGTGCGGAGCGGCACCGCCGCTGTGGTGCGGATTCAGGACTGCGCCGACTTCGTGGGCGTCGACGGCACCGACTTCGAGCATTTCGCCGTCTCCGGGATGGAGCTAGATTTCGGTCGCGGCTTCACCCGCGCCGAATATGAATCCGGTGCCGCGGTCGCGGTCCTTGGATCCAACGTCGCCGAACGCATGCTCGGCATTCGCGGCGACTGCGACGCGATCGTGTCCGGCCTGGACAGCGATTCGCCCGCGGCCGAGCTCGCCGGCGCCTCCCAAAAGCTGCTGGGCCAGGCAATCCGAATCGGCAACGGGTCCTATACCGTGATCGGGATCGCCAAGGGCGTCGGGCAGGGATTCCTGATCGACGACAACAACATCGTTATTCCGCTGACGACCAAGCATTACCGCCTGGCCGCCGAGTACACCCCGACCGGGGAGATTTCGGTCAACCAGATCGCCCTGGCGCTCGGGGACGAAAGCGAAGAAACCCTGGCCCAGGTGCGGGCCGAAGTCGCCAGCATACTGCGCGCCCGGCACCGCGTCGAGGAAGACGATTTCCAGTTCCTGAGCCAGAGCCAGATCCTGGATGTCTTTGCCCAGATCACGGTGGTGGCCAGCGTTTTCCTGGGCAGCATCGGCGGGATTTCGCTGCTGGTTGGCGGAATCGGGATCATGAACATCATGCTGGTCACGGTGACCGAACGCACCCGCGAGATCGGCATCCGCAAGGCGCTCGGCGCACGCTACCGCGACCTGATGTTCCAGTTCCTGATCGAAAGCGTTGTCCTGAGCATCCTGGGCGGGGCGTTGGGGGTCGGCTTCGGTTGGCTAATCGCCTTCGGCGTCGGCCAGATCCCGATCGCCGACGGCGATCCGCTGCCCACCCTGGTCGAAACCAGTTCGGTGATGCTGGCCCTCGGAGTGGCATCCGGAATCGGGCTCGTTTTCGGCCTCTACCCGGCCAACCGGGCCGCGCGCCTGAACCCGATTGATGCGCTGCGATACGAATAGCGCGGTGCGGGGCTAGGGTGCTTTCCCGAACCCCGGGTTCGATCCGCCACCACCACCATGCGGATCCGCCCCGGTTCCACGCCGGCGCGCATCTGCTAGATTTGTCGCTCCGGCAGGGCCGACCGGGCGCTGCGGGGAATTGCGGGCCGGTTCCGGCCCGCCGACGGTCCGTTGCCACACCACTACCGGCCCAGACCCAATGAACCGGACTCGAATAGAGGCGTTGCTGACGACGGCGCTCGAGCGGCTTGCTGCATCCGGCGCCCTGCCGGAGATAGAGCTCGGCTCGATGGCGGTCGAAAAAGCGCGCATTCCCGACGCCGACTATTCATCCACGCTGGCCCTGCGCCTGGCCAGCGCGGTCAACCAGTCGCCGCGGCCGATTGCCGAGAACATAATCGCCGCACTGCCGCAAGACCCCATGCTCGGGTCGGTCAGCGTCGCCGGCCCGGGCTTTATAAATTTCGTCCTCGACCCGGCGTGGATCGCCGGTCAGGTCGAGACGGTCCTTGCCAGCCATGCCGGCTTCGGCAACACCGCCAGCCTTGCCGGACGGCGCATCCAGGTCGAGTTCGTAAGCGTCAACCCGACCGGCCCGCTGACGGTGGGCCACGGTCGATCGGCGGTGATCGGCGACGTCCTGGCGCGCGTGCTGGAGGCCGCCGGGGCGAGCGTCGAACGCGAGTACTACGTCAACGACGCCGGCAACCAGGTCCGAATGCTCGGGCTATCGCTGCGTCACCAGTACCGGCTCCGGCACGGCATCGCGAGCCAGGAGCCGTCGGCGGGCTACCGGGGCGCCTATGTTGCCGGTTGGGCCGCCGAGATCGCCTGGGCCCCGGAAGATGTTGCCGGCCTGAGTGAGGCCGAGCAGGTCGAGCGGTTCACCGACTGGGGAATCGAGCGCGCACTGGCCGAGATCCGGGCCCATCTGGCCCCGCTCGGCATCGAATTCGACAGCTGGTTCCCGGAAAGCCGGCTGCACACCGACGGAGCGGTGTCCGCCGCCATCGCGGCGCTCGGGCGGGGCGGCTTCGTCCGCGAGCGCGAGGACGCGGTCTGGTTCGCGCACGGCGAAGACCAGTCCCAGGCCAACGTGCTCGTCAAGCGGACCGGCGAACCTACCTACCTTGCCGCCGACATCGCCTACCACTGCGACAAGCTCCAGCTGCGCGAGTTCGACACCGCGATAGACGTCGTCGGCGCCGACCATCACGGTCACACGGCGCGGATGAAGGCCGCCCTGGCGGCGCTCGGGATCGATCCCGAGCGGCTCGCCTACGTGCTGTGCCAGATCGTGCACGTAGTGGTGGATGGCGAGCCGGTGCGCCAGAGCAAGCGGGCCGGCGACTTCGAACTGCTGGTGCAGCTGCTCGACGACGTGGGTGCCGACGCGGTGCGCTATTTCATGCTCTCGCGCGACCCCAACAGCCAGATGGGAATTTGACCTGGACCTGGCGCGGCGCCAGAGCGACGAGAACCCGGTCCACAAGATCCGCTACGCCCACGCGCGGATCGCCAGCATCCTCAGGCGCGCCGCCGAGCACGATCTTGAGCCCGACGTGGCATTGCTGGCGCTGATCTCCGAACCCGAGGAAATCGCGATCGTCAAGCGGATGCTGGAACTGCCCGAAGTGGTGGAAATGGCCGCCGCCAACTTCGAACCGCACCGCCTGGCCCACTACGCGCTGGCGCTGGCCAGCGAATTCAATTCGCTCTACCACCGCCATCGGGTGATTTCAGATGATCGGAAGCTCAGCCGCGCCCGCCTGGCCCTGACCAAGGCGGTGGGGATCACCCTGGCCCGGGTCCTGCAGCTGATGGGCATCGAGGCTCCGCAGCACATGCAGCGCGAAGCCGACGCCGCCTAACCTAGCCGCGACCGGTCCGTGGGGACGGTGTCGAAACGACCCTTTCAACATTTACGGCCGCCAGCACCTGCGTCTCCTGTCCGGCCAAAACCCGGACGCCCTCGAGCAGCCGGCCACCTGAGACCCGCACGGTCAATTCGCCGGTGTCCCCGCTCCGCCGGCCGGTGATGATCCCGTCCGGCCCGAACCCGCGCACCGCTTCCCAGTCGACGTCGGCGTCGCCGGCCGTTCCGGAGACGACCAGTTCGCCGGTTCCGCATTCCGGGTCTACGGCCAGGCTGGATGGACTTCCCGAAAACGCTTCAAGGACCGACCACAGCGACGCCGGCATCTTGCTCGGGGTGACGGCCTCGATCACCGCAAAGGTGGCCGGCGCCGGGTCCGGCGCGCTGTCCAAGGGAACGGCGCCGGTTTCCCGGGCAAGCCAGGATTTCGGCAATCCGGGCAGGATCAATCCGGCCAGGTTTTCCGGTTCCGGCGAGGCCAAAACGCCGGGATCCAGGTCCGAATTCATCGCCAGGATGGTTGCATCCGGATAAGACGGGTGCGATTCGTCGTCGGGGCAGCCCAGTGCCAGGTTCCCAAAGACACTCGGGCCGCGCGCCAGAGGGCAGTACAGAGCCAGTCCCTCACCGGTGATTTCGACGTTGCGGCCGGATTCGGTTGGTCCGACCACGCCGCTGATCCGGGCCCGAATCTCGGTTCGCTCTTCGGGGCCACTCAGGAACGCGTGTCCGCTGGCCGGATTAAGCGCCACCACCCGGGCATCCCACTCGATTGCCTGGCGCCGCCCCCGCCATCCGCCATCGCCCCCGACGGTCGTTCCGGCCGGAATCCGGTCGCCGACCGCCGCGCCGCCCAGGTGCTTGAGCGGCACCGCGCGAACCCGGCGCGGCGCGTGGACCTCGGCTAGCGGCGCGCCGGCGGTCAATTCCTGGCCGGGACTGCAGAGCAAGCGGGCGCCGGCCGGCAAGCGGTGACCGACCGACAGGGTTCCAAGGAGGGCTGCGGTTTTCAATCCGGCGGCCCGAATACGGCAGGAGATTCGGCCCCGTACACCGCCAGTCCCTGCAGCCAGGCCAAGACCAGTTCAGAGCGTTCGGCAGCATCGTCGCCCTCGGCCGGCGGTCGGCCCCGCGCGTCGACCAGCAGGCCGCCCACTCCGGAGTCGACAAACGGGGACAAGCCCACCGGCCGGCCGGCGCCGCCGCCGACGTCCAGGCCGCCGGCCGGCGTGGCCCCGATCTGGACGGTCTGGCCGGCCAGGGCCGCCACGCGCAGGGTTGCGCCGAAGGGGACGACCTCTTCGACGCGGGATCCGTCGCTCCGCTGCGCGGCCACGTGCAGGGCCGGTTCGTTGACCCGCGCACTCCCGGTCGCAGCGATGCTGACTGCCAGCGGGGCCAGCGCATCGGCAGGGTCGACGGTCTCGCCCAATAAGTCAAGGCATCCAAGCATCGGCAGGGCGCTGGCCTGGTCCTGGGCCAGCTGGCAGAACCGCACCGGCAGCAGGCCGTTCAGCAGGCACGCTGCGGCCGAGAGCGGAGCGCAGTCGCCGCCCAGCATGGCGCCACTGGCAACCACCAGGTCGGCCTCGAATTCGGCCAGGCGAAGTTGGATTCGGGCGCGCGCGAGCCCGGCCACGACTGCCGCTTCCTGGATCATTCGGTCGCGGTGCGTGGCCGGCACGCCCCAGGGACGCCCGGCGCGCTCCAGCAAACTGGCGCGTACGTCAGCGTCCGGTAGGCGGATTGGCAGCCAACGCGCGATTTCTTCCAGGGGCAGTTGCAGACCGAAATGACCGCCCCGGTTCTCACCCGCCGTGTACCCGGAAATTGGCGATCCTGACCGAGCCCTGATCGGCGAGGGCCAGCGTGACCCCGCGGGGCTCGGCGTGCGCGACCGCCAGGCGCAGCCCCATCAGGTGGGAAAGCCGCCAGGTGGCCCTGCGCAGGGCTGCGGTGATCGGTATGAGCGGGCGATCGCCCAGATGCGGCGGAAGGATTCTGGACGTGACCGGCGCGTTGGCCGCAAGATACGCGGAGGCGAAATGCTGGTGCAGGTCATTGAGGTTTTCGGGCAGGGCGGCGTCCAATCCCAGCGCCAGAACCGTGATTTCGGGCTCCAGGATCCGGCGCGCCCCGCCAGTCGCCTCCGCATTCCCCATGAGCACCACCAGCGGCCGCGGCAGCGGCGCGGCCTCGCAGTACAGGTGCCGGACGGTCTGTGCCGCCAGTTCGGTGGCGGCGACCCCCTGCGGTCCCGCAAACCCGATCAGGATTAGCGACGCCCGGGATTTGCGGATCCGGGCGGCCAGCTCGTTGGGGTCGCTGCGCTGCAGGAAGTCGGTGGCCAGCTTCGCGATGCTATCGCCGGTCAAAAACCCCTGGCCACGCATCGCCGAAACAAGCCGACGGCGCTCCGCGGCGGCCAGGTCGGTCACCAGGACCGCTCCCAGCGGCGGCGCGATCGCCGAACCGGTTATCGCGGCAGGGCCGCCGTCGGACGCGGTCGGCGCACCCAGGGGCGCCTGCGACCAGGTCCGCCGCCAATCGCCGCTGAGCGGTCCGCCCGGATTGGGCACGTCCGCCAGATCGCACAAAACGCGTCGACCGCCGAGCGAATCGAACTTCCCGATCCGCAGCCGTGGTCCGGCGTCGGCGACCGAAATTGCCGATTCGGAGGGCGATTCTCGCGCCGTCCGCACCGAGTTATTCAGCGGACCGTCACTTGCCGACGGGCACGCGCAAATGCGACTTGACCCGGGCGAAGGCCGCTTCGGCGGCCTTGCTGGAAAGCGTCTGCATAGGCGGCGCCACCACCGGCGAACAGAGTCCCATCTTCCAGAGCACGGCCTTGGCGTAGGGCTGGCCGAGCGCGGGGGCCTGGAGCTGGTTCGAGAATGCGACTGCCTGTCGCTGGCGTTCTTCGGCGGTGGCCAGGTCGCCGGCCTGGTAGGCCTCGTAAAGCTGGGCGGAAATGTGCGGGACGACATTCTGGGTGAGGCCGATACAGCCGGCCCCGCCGTTGACCAACGCGTCCAGGAGGTGTCCGTCACCACCGATGAAGACCTTGAAATCCGGCATTGCCGCGGTCGCGGCAAGTGTCGAGTGCAGCCAGGCGGTCGACCCGGCGGAGTCCTTGAGGCCGACGACGCCTGTTTCGGCCAGGCGCCTGACCGTGGACGGGGCCGCCACCAGCTTGGTCATGGCCGGGAAGTGGTAGTAGAGGATCGGGAGCGGGGAAGCCTCGACCAGCCGCGCGAACCAGTCGGCTATTTCGTCCTGGCCAATCGGGAAATAGTATGGCGGGGTCACCAGTGAAGCGTCCACCCCGCAGTCGGCGGCTTCCTGGATCTGTTCGATGGTGGCCCAGAGATTGGGGAGTCCGGCGCCGCCGATGACCGGAATCCGGCCGGCGGCCGCCTCGACCGCGGCCGCTAGCGTCCGCCGCCGCTGACCGTAGGCAATTCCCTGGAATTCCCCCGAACTACCCAGCACGACCACGCCGTGCGCGCCGTTGTCAATGAAGAACTCGATCAGCGCTGCCACGGCGTTGGTATCGACCGAATAGTCCTCGTTCAGCGGCGTAACCATCGCCGGCATCGATCCGCAAAGTCGCTGGCCGTCAATCATTGGATCGTGATCCTCGTCTGGGTATTGCCTTGCAGGCTGGAGGGGTCGTCGGGCGGTACGAGCGATGCCCGGCACCCGCGATTATTGTCAGTTTGCGCGAGCCCGCGCCCGCGCGAACGAGGCCGTTGCCGGAACCGGCGCCGGTCGGGCCGCGGCGGCCGGTGGGTCAATTCGCTGCCGGGGCGATCTGGCCCGCGGACCAGATCGCCGATTCGGCGTCAAGCCCCAGGGGCCGCCCGGCCTCCGCAGCGACGGCGATTCGTCCACTTTCTTAGGGCCCGTCCGGTCGATTCGGCTAGCGGCACCGCCGATAGGCGCGGCAGGGGTCTTTCGAGGGCTGCTGGCGGGCACAATAAACGCAGGCTGGACCGGCGCGGGTGCCTGCGGGTGGTCGATGCGGACCGGCCGAACCCCAAACCCGGTTCTTTCTCCAATCAATCGAGGGTGCGCGCGTGGACCCGGTCGGCGTCGGCTACATCGGACTTGGCCAGACCGTAAATCTCTGGCATATCCCCTTCATTGCGAAGTCGTCGCTGGTTCGCGCCGTCGCCGGCGTCGATATCACCCCGGCGCGCCGCGAGCTGTTGGCCCCCCACATTCACGGGCCGGTGGGGGAGGACGTAGATTCCCTGCTGGCCAACTCCGAGGTCGAAATCGTTGTGGTGGCAACGCCGCATCGCTTCCACAAGACGCACGTGATCGCGGCCCTTGAAGCCGGCAAGCACGTAATCTGCGAAAAGCCGCTCGGGCTCAACCTGGCCGACGCGCGGGAAATCGCGGAAGTGGCGGACCGCTGCCAACGCTACGCGTCGGTGTACCAGAACCGGCGATTCGACGCCGATTCGCTGGCAATCAAGAAGGCCGTCGACGGCGGCGCGATCGGGGACCTGATTTCAATCTCGCGCGCCCACTACCGCGATCGTCCGCACACCGACCTGGCGGCGCAGGAATATCGGCCCGACTGGCGGCTCGAGTCCTGGGCCGGCCACCTGATCGACTGGGGGCCGCACCTGCTCAATCAGCTTCAGCATTTCGCCGGGGCAAAGCCGAAGTCGGTCTACTGCCACCTGCGCGGAGTGAAGTGGACGACCGAATCCGACGACTTCTTCACTCTGCTGGTCGAATTCGAAAACGGAGTCCTGGGCAAGGCCGAGGTCTGCGTTTTCGCCCACGACGGCCAGAAGGAGTGGCACGTAATCGGCAGCGAGGCGACCCTTTCCTGTCAGGGATTCGGAGAACCTATATATCTCTACCGCGGCGGCGGGCAAAAAACTGAGGTTGAGACCGGCGAACACCGCTGGGTGGATATTTACGAGTCGCTGGCGAGATTCATCCGGGGTCAAGGTGAGCCCGCGGTCTCGACCGGCGAAGCCCTGGAAACGATGGAACTGATCGAAGCGGCGCGGATTTCGGCCCAGACGGGGCGCTCAGTCGACCTGCCACTCGAGTGAAGTTTTTGCCGCTCGGGCGCCCGCAGGGCGTTTTCTGCGGCCGCAAACGGCCGGCGCAAACCATCGTCAGGCCGAATCCCACCCCCATTGCGTGGTAACATGACCAAACTTTGGTTCCAAACCAAGGCATCCGGATTTATATCCGGTGCCGGTTGGAATACTGAGGCGGAATGCACATCAGGGAGGCGATGCGAATGCACGATTCCAAACTCAGCCGCCGCAAGCTAATGGCCACCGGGCTTGCCGGTGGGGCCGCAGCCGCGGCCTTGGCAGCTTGTGGCGAAACCGTGGTAGAAGAACGAGTCGTCACCCAAGTCGTCGAAGTCGAGAAGGTCGTGACCGAAGTCGTGACGGAAACCGTCACTGAAGTCGAGTCCAAGATCCTCGAAGTCGAAAAGATCGTCGAGGTCGAACGCGACGCCGGTGAAGTCGAGATCTTCTCCTGGTGGACAAACGCAGGTGAGGTGGAAGCCCTCAACACGCTGTTTAAGAACCTACAGGCTAGCGTTCCCGGCATCGAAATCATCAATGCCGCGATTGCTGGTGGCTCGGGTCCAGGTGGGAACGCCAAGGCGATCCTCACGACCCGGATGCTGGCCGGCGAGCCGCCTGACTCCTTCCAGATTCACTGGGGTCACGAGTTGACTTACTCGCACGTGTCCCCGAATCCCAACGTCGAGCCTCTCGACGACCTCTGGCTGGAGGAAGGTTACTTCGAGCAATACCCCGAGGGGTTCGTTGAAAACGGTAGTTTTGACGGCAAAGTTTGGGCAGTGCCAGTCAACATTCACCGCTCGAACGTAATGTGGTTCGACAAGCAGTTCTTCCGAGACACCGGAATACCGGATCCCACCACCTACGAGACCTGGGACGATGCTTTTAACGCCTACGATGACATCAAGGCGACCGGGCGCGCTCCGTTCTCAATCGGTGAGGTTCGACCTTTCTACACCGGCCACGTTCTTGAAAACGTGCTCCTCGGTGTTCTTGGGGGTCAAGGCTACGTCGATCTGTTCAACGGCAACAGCGACTGGAATGGGGATCAAATAACCCAGTCACTGGAGATCACCAAGACGCTGGTCGAAAACTACGTTAACGAGGACATCCTCAGCGTTGACCCGGCGACCGCGTTCGAGAAGATCTTCTCGGATGGTGAAAACGGCGGGGTCATGACGATCAACGGCGACTGGGCCGAGGGTTTCTACCGCGGCAAGGGCTACGACGGCCAGTACGGCTACGCCCGACCGCCCGGGACCCAGGGGCACTACATGGCTCTGTGTGACGCGTTCACACTGCCAACCGGCGCTCCGAATCCTGAAAACGCGATTGCATTCCTGAAGGTATGTGGTTCGCAAGAAGGACAGGACGAGTTCAACCACTTCAAAGGTTCGATCTCGGTGGGCAACGATCCCAACCTGACCTACTTCAACAACTACCAGAAGGAAGCGATCAAGGACTGGCAAAACCCGTCCACGTTCATCGCCCCGAGCGTCGTGCACGGCTTCGCCGCACGGCAGAGCTGGATTACCGAATTCGTCAACATCGGCAACACTTTCTCAGCGGAAGTGCGCAGCGGTGACTCGAACGCGGTGGCAAATGCTCAGGCCTCAATGCAGCGAGCCTGCGAAGACTCGGCTATCTGCACCTAGCAGTTTCCTAAAGGGAGGGGGAGTCGTTCCCAAGCGGCTCCCCCTTTGCTGGAAATTTGCTGAGATTACTTTTTGATTTGAATAACTGACCGGTTAATGGCCACCCCCGCACTTACCAGACCTCCGCAGCGCAGCGCTCTGAACCGCGCATGGCGCTTCGTGAACCGCGATCGGGTCCTGGCGCTTATCGTCCTTTCGCCGTCTTTGCTGCTGGTGGCCATCTTCATTTACGGGTTCATCGCCTGGACGTCGCTGGTGGCGTTCCTGGAATGGAACCTCCCCAATACGCCGGTATCGATCGCCGGTCCCTACAACGGCATTGACAACTGGCAGTGGCTGTTTGACCTGCCGCGCTGGTACAAAGACATCCGAAACATGGTGATCTTCACCGTGCTGTTTCTGGCCGAATGCATGATCATGGGATTCCTGATCGCCGCCTTCCTGGACCAGCAGGTAAAAGGCGAGGGGATATTCAGAACGATCTACATCATGCCGTTCGCCATTTCAGCCGTCGTTACCGGCGTGGTCTGGCAATGGATGATGCACCAGACCAACGGCTTCAACCGCCTGATCGACCTCCTTGGCTTCAATCACATTCTGGGGTTGTTTGGCCTCGGGCCATTTGAGTGGCTCTGGATGTCGGACCAGAACATCGGGATGGTGGCAATCTCCTTTGCCGCCTCCTGGCAAATGGTTGGCTACACCATGGCCCTTTACTTTGCGGGCATCCGCGGCATCTCGCAGGATCTGCGTGAGGCCGCCCAGATCGATGGGGCCGGAACCGTAGCCCTTTACATGAACATAATCATTCCTCTGGTCCGCCCCGTATCGCTCACGGCGTTCATCATCCTTTTCGGGCTCTCACTTCGCCTATTCGACTTGGTTGCGGCCATCGGCGGATCGGGCATTAATTTCTCAACCGACACGTTCGCGTACCACATGGTCCAACTGGCGTTCCAGGATCTCAGATTTGCCCGCGGGGCAGTCATCGCCGTAATCATGGTCCTGCTCTCGGCGATCGTGGTCGTGCCCTATCTGTGGAGCATCCGGAGGGAAGTCTGACAGATGGCTACTACAACCGCTCCACCCGAACTGGCCGCCGCCGCCGGTACGATCCGCACCAACCGGGTCGCCCGCGTACTGCGCCGCGCATTCGTATACGTGTTCCTAATCGTTGTGGCGATCCTCATTTTCATGCCGTCCTACGTGGTGTTGGTAAACGCGCTCAAACCCTTCAGCGAGGTCCATCCCACGACCATGTGGCAGCCGCCGACGAGCGGTATTTCGCTTGAATCCTTCCAGCGCGGCTGGCTTGCCGTAAACAACAACATGATCGCCAGCGCCAAAGTCACGATCCCGGCCGCGATCGTTTCCTCCCTGCTGGGCTCGATCAACGGTTACGTTTTCGCAAAGTGGCGATTCCGCTACTCGAACATCATCTTTCTGCTGGTCCTGTTCGGGCTGTTCCTTCCCTATCAAGGGATCCTGATCCCGCTGGTGATAACCCTGACCCAGATAAAGGCCCCGTGCATCCTGCTGACGGCCGATTTCGACCGAGCATTCGAAATCTGCACTTTCTACGGCACGATTCCCGGCCTTGTCCTTACCCACACAATCTTCGGGATCCCGATCACGGCGCTGATCTTCCGCGCTTACTTCGTCTCGGTGCCGACTGACCTGATCGAAGCCGCCCGGGTCGACGGAGCCGGGTTCTTCGGCGTTTACCGGCACATCATGTTTCCGATCGCCGCACCGGCATTTGCGGTGGTCTTGATCTGGCAGTTCACCCAGATATGGAACGACTATCTGCTCTCGCTCTCAATCCTGAACAACCCCAAGGACGCGCCGGTCATGGTCGGCGTGGTGAACACTTCCAATTCGTACTTCATCGAGTACAACGTCCAGTTTGCGGCGGCCCTGCTGGTGAGCATCCCCACGCTGCTGTTCTACTTCCTGCTGGGCCGGCTTTTCATGCGCGGCCTTCTGGCTGGAGCCGTCAAAGGGTAGTCGCATAGCCGGGCAAGTTAATGCGCCGATCAGGCGCAATTGCACGGATAATTGACAATCGGCGACAGAGTTGGGCCGAACTGAGAGCGCGTGAAATTGACTTGGAGGCCGGTGTGCAACTGAACAGGCGAAGATTCCTCAGGTTTTCGACAACCGCGTCAGGCGTGGCGTGTGCGAGCGCCTTGTTGACCGCTTGCGGAGATGAAGGCGGTGCGAGCACGCCCGACCAGCAAGGACTGCAAGGCTGGACCGAGGGACAAAACCTTGAAGGCGGGCAGGAAGTTCAGTCCGGGCAACCCGGTGGGGTCCCCGACGAACGTGCCCAGCTCGGGCTTCCCCCCGGCCGGCTGGTGATCATCTCGCTCAGCTTCGAGGGGCCCGATTCCAAGATCGTGATCGAGAACCGCAACACCGCCCAGGACACGCTGTTCTACTGGATCCTGGCCGCCAACGGAAAACAGTGGGAGATTCCCGGCGTATTTAAGCTGCAACCCGGTGACCAGCTGACGATCGGGTACGGCGAGGGCACCGACACCGAATCTGAGATTTACATGAATGGTGCGCTCGACGCACCTGACCCGGCCGGCGGCGAGCTCGGTCTCTATAACGAGACCGACGACCTCCAGGACTGGACCTACATGCACCATTACCTGCAGTGGGGGTCGCCCGGGCAACCGCTCGCAGCCGTGGCAATTGAGGGCGGTATCTGGGAAGAAGGGTTCGCGGTTGAAGTGGCCGACGGCCAGACCATAAATTACGACCACTCGCAACCCGGCCAGGGTACGTTCTCGGCGTCATAAGGCGGCTGCCGGTCCAATCACGCCGGCACCAGCTTTAATCCCAGGTTTGCCGATTGGCGCTTGAACGCTACCCTCGGGACAAGCCGCTCAAGCTGGGGCTGGTCGGTTGCGGCGGCATGGGTCGCCGCCACCTGCACGGGCTCGCGCAATTGGAAAACGCGGGCATTAACCCGTTCAATCTGGTCGGGGTCTGCGACCCGTTCGCGGAAGCGGCCAACGCGGCCGCGCAGCTGGCCGAAGAGTTGCTGGGCGTGCGCCCGTCGGTCTACGCCGACCTTGGAGCGATGGCTTCGCTGGGTGGGCTCGACGCCGTCGATGTGGTAACCACGCCGGCAACCCACCACCTGGTCGGGGCCGCGGCGCTCGACCTCGGGCTGCACGTCCAGATAGAAAAGCCGGTCGCGATCACCATTTCGGCAGCCAATTTCCTGGAGCGGGCCGCCGACAAATCCGGCCGGGTTCTGTCGGTGGCTGAGAACTTTCGCCGCGATCCCTTAAACCGGCTGCTGCGGGCCGTCATTGACTCCCAGGAAATCGGGCGGCCAGCCATGATGATCGACACGACCCTGAGCGGTGGTGGCGCGGTCGTGATCACGCCCTGGCGGTCCACCAGCGCCCAGGGAGGGCTGCTCATGGACGTCGGCGTACACAATGCCGACATGTTCGAGTACTTCATGGGCCCGGTCGAAGAAGTCACCGCCTGGGCAGGGGTGCTGGAACCGCAAAGGAGTTTCCGGGGCTTGAACAGCAACCTAGCCCGCTTTTACGAACTGTCCAACCGGCAGGCCGGTGGGAACTACCGGGCTGACGGGGTCGACTCCGGGTTCGCGCTGCTGAGGTTCTCGTCCGGGGCCGCCGGACAATGGTCCATGGCGCTCGGCGTGGGTGGCGGAGATCCCGTGCGAATGCGCCGCATCTACCTGGAAGACGGGATGATCGAGTGTCCCGATGACCGATCGGGGCGACCGCCGATGATCACCAGGCGGGGCGACCGAAGCCAATATTGCGGCGATGCGGTCCTGGAGCTGGTGCCCGATTTCGAGCTGCCCGAAGCAACCGCGCATCTTTTTGGCGGCGACCGATTCGGGCGGGTCGATCTGGAGTTCAACGAGATAGACGCCCGCATCACCGCCTCCGAATACTGGGAACTGGGCGACTGCATTCTGAATGGCAACCGGCCGGAGGTGGGGATCACCGAAGGTCGGGCCGCGCTCGCGGTAGTCCTGGGCGCCATCGAATCCGGCCTGGCGGCTCGCAGCGTGAAGATCGCCGATCTGCTTGAAGGGCGGATATCGGCCTATCAGGACCGACTCCTGGCAGAGTCAACCGGATCCGGCCCAAGGCCTTGAAGCAAGACCCTTTCATCGCGATCATCGCCGGCGGGGCCGGCACGCGCCTTTGGCCCCGATCGCGTTCCGGTCGCCCGAAACAACTGCTCGACTTCGGCCAGGGAGAGAGCTTCATCCGCCAGACCTACCGGCGCGTGGCCCCGTTGACCGCGACCGACCGGTTGCTGGTGATTACCGGGCCCGACCTGGCCGAGGCCATAACCGGCGAGCTGCCCGAGCTTGACCCGGCCCAGATCCTCTGCGAGCCGTCCCCGAAGGGCACCGCGCCAGCAATAACGCTGGCCGCCGCCTACGCCGCCCGGCGCGCGGGCGATGCCACCTTGATCACGGTCGGTTCCGACCATTACATCGGCGACGTTGGGGCGTTTCGCAACTGCCTGCGCTGCGCCGCAGCGGCCGCCCGCGCAACCGGGGGCCTGCTCACGGTCGCGGTCCGTCCGACCCATCCCGACACCGGAATGGGGTACATCCACATGGGGGATGCGGCGGGAACGTTCGAAGGGATTACCGTCCACCGGACGCGCCAATTCGTGGAAAAGCCGGACAAGCGGACCGCCACCGGATACGTGGCCGGTGGCAATCACCTCTGGAACTGCAACTACTTCGCGTTCACAACCGCATCGCTCGAGGCAGCCCTGGCCCGCCATGCGCCGCACCTGCAGCGGCTGCTGGTGGAACTGACCGGGTCGAGCGAATTTTCGGAAACGCTCCATGATCGCTGGCCCGGTCTTCCGGGCGAGGCCATCGATACGGCGCTCATGGAACGGGCCGGGAACGTCTATACCGTGCCGGCCGAGTTCGACTGGGCCGATATCGGATCCTGGGACGGGGTCTACAAGATCGCCGGGTCGGTCCCCGGCTCCCCCGCGAACTTCGTCGCCGGCGGAAGGCACCTGGGCCATGAGTTTTTGGCGAGCCGGGGTTGCCTGATTGACGCGGAAGCACGACCGGTGGCGTTAATCGGTCTCGACGATGTCGTGGTTGTCGAATCCGGTGACGCGGTGCTGGTGTGCCATCGCGACCGCGCCCAGGAAGTTGCGGCGCTACTGGCGCGGCTGCGGTCCGACGGCCGCGCCGATCTGCTCTAGGGGTTCGTTGCCGTGATCGAAGCCGGGGCGGCCGGCCGGCGGCAAGCGTCCGGATTCCAGCGCGGGCCAATCCTGGTCCTGGCGGCTTCGGCGGCGGTCCTCTTCGGGGCCGGGCTGCTGTGGCGCGATGAGCTGCGCGCCGTATCGCCCTGGTATTTCGGTCTGGCCATGCTGGCGCTCCTGGCGCTGACCGCGGCGTTCGGGCGCTGGCGACTGGGCCTGCCCTGGCAGCACGTTGGCCAGACCATGGTTGCCGCGCTGACGGTCGCGATCGCGGTCCTGGCCTGGATATACGCCGACCTGGTCCGCGATCTGGAGGGGCCGGCCGCCGTGGTCGCGTTCGCGGTGACCATGGTCGGCGCTTCGACCGTGATCCTGCCCGCCCCGACCGCCCTGACCGTCATTGCCCTGGCCAGCTCCCTGGACAACCCGATTGCGGTGGGGGTCGCGGCGGCGGCCGGACAGACGGTCGGCGAGGGCGTGGGCTACCTGCTGGGACGCAGCGGGTCGGCGCTGCTTCCCGAATTTGGATGGAGCCGGCGCGTCGCGGGCCGCATGCGCCGCAGCATGCTGATCACCGACGGGATCATTGTTCTGTTCGCCGCAATCCCGAATCCGGTTTTTGACGTGATCGGAGTCATCGCCGGGACGCTGCGTCACCCGGTTTGGCGCTACGCGGTGGCCGCGTTCGTGGGCAACGTCTTCAAGTACGTGGTCGTGTGGGGCGGCCTGGGGGCGCTGCTGGGCTGAGCGGGCGCAGAAACCGCCCACCGGTCTCCTTCTGCAGCTGGTCCCACAGGCGACCCAGGGCCGCGCGGTCTTCCTCGCGGGGCACGTAGAAGCGGAGCACCCGTTCGGGGGCGATGGACGCCACCAGCCGCGAAACGGCGGTGATCTCGACCGGGGCGCCGTTCGGGGAGGGTTTGACCAACACCGGGCGCTGTGATCCCGGGCCGTGCGGCCCGGCGCGCGATATCGCATCGATTTCGGCCTCGTCGCTCAGCAGGTCCAGCCCCTCGACCAGCCCCCAGGCGGGGGCGTCGGCGCGCAGCCGCGCCCGGAACCGGATCGAGAAGCGGAGCCCGCGTTCGGGAATCCGCTCGCCGGCATCGAAACACTTGAAGATGCGTCGCTGGCGCAGCCGCGACGCCAATTCGGCCAGATGGGAATCGCCCGCGGAGGCCATCTGCGCCAGGGCTCCACCGAGCACCTCGTCGTCCAGGGCCAGGAAGCTGGTGAGTCCGCGCGGACCGCCGACATGGTCCAGCAGGGGGTGCGGACGCGCCAGGCCGGTCAGCGAATGGCTTCCGTCGGCAATCAATTCGGCAAGTCGCACCAGGGCCGCTTCAAACATGAGCTCGGCGCCGCGCGAGGTCTTGTGGAGATAAACCTGTCGGTAGAGGTTGATCCGCGCCAGCAGGTATTCCTCGGCCGAGCGGAGTCCCTTGGAAGCCAGCACCAGTCCGCGGCCGCCGCCCCAGCTTTCGGCCAGCCTCTCAACCCGGAGGCTGTCTACAAGCCAGGTCAGGTCGATGGAGCCGCTGGCGACTCCGGTCATGCGCCGGTCGCGCTGCAGGTAGTCGAGCCGGTCGGCGTCAAAGTGTGAGGCCACCACGCTCGAGTAGATGTCATCGGGGCCGTCGCCGCAAATCTCGTCGGCAACCTGCTCGGCCAATCCGGACTCGACTTCATCAAGGAGTTGACCGACCGCCGTATCGCCGCAGAGGATCGCGCGCGACCAGAACTCATGATTGCCGGGACCGCCGACCGCGCGTTCGGATTTTTCAAATACGTGCGAGAGCGGTCCATGGCCGATGTCGTGCAGCAGCGCCGCGAGCGCCGCAACCCGGGCCCGCTGCGGATCGAAAGTGCCCGGTCCGAGTTCGCGCCGGATCACGCCCAGCAACTGGCGGGCCACGTGATAGACGCCGATCGAATGGCCGAACCGGGTGTGGGTGGCCCCGGGAAAGACCAGGTGCAGGAAACCGAGCTGCTTGATGGCGCGCAGGCGCTGCATCTCGGGCGCATCGAGCAGCCGCCAGGCCAATTGATCGACATCGGATTCGGCTTCGAAGCGAATCAAGCCGTGAATCGGGTCGCGAACGCGCTTGGTTGAAGGCATGGGACCTTTCGATTATGACGACTTTCGCCCGCCGCACGCTCCCGACAATTAGACTTTTTCTTGCGTTGCCGGATGGCGGCCCGGATGCGGCCGCCGAGGAGCATTGGCCGCCGGCACCCGGGCATTATTAGGACCAGCGGAGGCAGCGTCGAGCGCCGATGACCGGAAACCTGAAAGTATTCGCCGGCGCGTCTAACCACGCATTGGCCAAGTCGATCTGCGCAAACCTGGGCATTCCGCTGGGCAACGCGGCGGTCAGTTCCTTCCCGAACCGCGAGACCAGGATCCAGATCGAGGAGAACGTGCGCGGTTTCGACGCCTACGTGGTGCAGTCGATGTGCGCGCCGGTAAATAACAACCTGGTGGAACTCCTGATCATGGTCGACGCCCTGCGGCGCGCCTCGGCCGACCGGATCACTGCCGTGGTCCCCTACTTCGGGTACGCGCGGCAGGAGAAGAAGACCGCCGGACGGGAGCCGATATCGGCCAAGCTGGTGGCGAACCTGATGCAGGTCTCGGGTGTATCGCGGGTGCTGACGGTCGACCTGCACGCGGCCGCGATCGAAGGATTTTTCGACATACCGGTCGACCACCTGCGGGCCGCCGGACTGCTCGCCCAGGCGCTCCGCGACCAGGGATTCGACCGGTCGGCGGCGGTGGGCTCGACCGACGCCGGCGGCGTGGCGCGGGCCGAAGACTTCTCCCGCCGAATGCAGGCCGAAGACCTTTTCGTGACGTTCAAGAAGCGCAATTCGGGCGATGACGTGACCCCGATCTCGCTGGTCGGGGACGTTGCCGGCAAGACCTGCATAGTCATCGACGACATCATCTCGACCGGGGGGTCGCTGCTGGCCGCGGCCGATCTGCTGCTGCAAAACGGCGCCGCCGCCGTGCACGCGGCCGCAGTCCACGCCGACTTCACGGCCAAGATCGACCGCCTTTTCGAATCCGACAACATCGACAGCGTCTTGGTGACGGATACGATCCCGGTCGAATTCCAGCACCCGAAACTGACGGTATGCTCGACTGCGCGCCTGCTCGCCGAGGCGATCCGGCGCATACACTTACACGAATCGGTCAGTGCTCTGTTCATTTGACGACGCCGTTTCCGGCGTCGGTCCGCTACAAAGCACCTTGCGCGGTCGCCCGTCTGCGACGCGAAAAAGGGAGTCTGGTTCCACTTAGTGGAGCCTTCTAGTTGGATCGGGCTCATTGGAGCCCTCGCCGTGACCCTGCTGGCTGCGTACGGATCTGCGGTCGAAGCCGCCGTGCTGGCGATGCGACCGTCGCGTCTGCGCGAACTGGCCGACCGCGGCAACGAGTCCGCGGCCTCGATCCGCCGCCTGCTCGAGAACCGCAATCGCCGCGCCAGCCTGACCGTCTCCCTCAACCTGGCCGCCGCGATCCTGGCCGCAGCACTCGTAACCGCGGTGCTGGCCCCTGAGCTGGACCGCGCCGGCATGGCATTCCCCTTTGCCGTACTCGTCCTGACCCTGCTGGTGGCATTCGTCCATATCGTCCTGGTCGCCCGACTGGCCCGCCGGATCGGCCGCCGCCTTGACGAAGGCCGGACGCTGGCCCAGGCGCGGCCCTGGCGGCTGCTGCTGGTCTCGGTGGCGCCGCTGGCGCTGCTGGCCGACTTCATCACCGACCGCGGGCTGGCCGCATTCGGCCGCGGCCGCGAGGCCGAGGAGATCGGCGAACTGGGCGAATTGCGCGAAATCATCGAAGCGTCCGAACTCGAGGAAGCCATATCCGAGGAAGACGTCGACATGATTCAGGGCGTGCTGGAGATTTCGCGCGAGCAGATCAGGCACATCATGACGCCCCGCCCGGACATGGTGATGGTGGCCGCCGAGACGCCGGCCGCCGACGCCTTGAATCTGGCCCTCGAGCACGGTCATTCGCGCCTTCCGGTCTACGCCGGCGACCACGACTCAATCGTTGGCATGGTCTCGGTTCGCCAGATCGCGGCCTCGCTGATCGATCCCACCGCCGGGCAACAGCCGGTCGGGGAATTGGCCCAGCCGGCGTTCTTCGTTCCCGAGACCAAGATGGTCGACGACCTGCTGGGCGAGCTGCAGGCCGGTCGCACGCACATGGCGATCGCGATCGACGAGTACGGCGATACCGCCGGGCTGGTGACGATGGAAGACATCATCGAACGGATCGTTGGTGACATCCGTGACGAAACCGACCAGGAACCAATCGAGATCATTCCCGACGGCGACGGCGCCTACCTGGTCGACGGTCGCGTACGGTTGGGCGAACTGGCCGAGCAGACCGGGATCGAACTTGAGGCGGTCGACGCCGACACCTTGGCCGGGCTGGTTTTCCTGCGCCTGGGACATGTCCCCAATGACGGCGAAATACTCGATATCGACGGAATCGCGATCGAGGTCGCCCTGGTGGAGAACAACCGCATCCGGCAACTGCGTCTTACCCTCAGCGCCGACCACCCCAAGCCGGGCCGGCCCAATCCGGACGGTCGGCAGGCCGCCTAGCGGAATGCCCGCGCGGCACGGTTCGGTAGACCGAATCGGCCGGACCGAATGCGCCGGGTAGATCTGCAGCGCCTGGACGCGGCGCTGGTGCTTGGCCTGCGCGACCTCGGCGAGGCCGATCGACTGGTGTTCCTTTACGCGCGCGAACGCGGGCGTTTTTCAGGCGTGGCCCGTTCCGGCCGGCGGCCGGCTTCGCGCCTGGCCGGGCACCTGCAGCTGTTCGCCAAGGTCGCGGTCGAGCTGGTGCCGACCCGCTCGCTGGACATCATCACCTCGGCCCGCACCCTTGCCGACCGGCCGCGGCTCGCCGGCGGCCGGCGCTTTGCGGCAGCCTCCCGGGTAATCGAGTTCCTGCGCCGCGCGACCGCCGAGGAAGACCCCGATCCCGGGTTGTTCGACCTGGCCGACCAGACCCTGGAACTGATCGACCGGCGCGAGCGCGTTGCGCGGCAGGTCTGGCAGTTCGAGCTTGCCGCCCTGGACCGCCTCGGCCTGGCGCCGGTGCTGTTTGATTGCGCGCTCTGCAACCGGGCCCTGAACGCCGCCGACCTCTGGTTCGATCCGCAGGCGGGCGGGACCATCTGCGCGCACTGCCCGCGCAGTCCTCTGGCGGCCCGGATTTCAGAGCGCACCCTGAAGGCGCTCCGCTTCCTGCAGCAGACCCGGCCCGGCGGCGCCGACAAGCTGGGCATCGACCCGGCGATCCGCGAGCAGATCTCGCTGCTGCTGGAACGGATTCTGCAATCGGCGGTCGGAAATATCCGGCGCGGACCGGGCGCCGATAATTCCCGGGGGCGCCCCTCGACCGGACAAGACAGCCAGCAATAGCGAGCCAATGCTGAAGAGTATGGACGCCCTCGTGGCGTTGGCCAAGCGCCGCGGATTCGTTTACCCCTCCTCTGAGATTTACGGGGGGTTCGAAAGCACCTGGGACTACGGCCCGCTCGGCGCCGAGCTGGTCCGCAACGTCAAAGAGGCCTGGTGGCGCGAGATCGTGACCGCCCGGTCGGAGGTGGTCGGTCTGAACGCGGCGGTGCTGATGTCGCCCTCGGTCTGGCAGGCGTCGGGCCACCTGGAAAATTTCTCCGACCCGCTGGTCGAGTGTCTCAACTGCAATGCGCGCCTCCGCGAGGACCACCTCGCCGACGGCGTCTGCCCCAACTGTGGCGGTCCGGTTTCCGAAGCCCGCAACTTCAACACCATGTTCAAGACCTTCGTCGGCCCGCTTGAGGATGAAGCCGCGGTGGCCTACCTGCGTCCCGAAACGGCGCAGGCGATATTTGTCAATTTCCGCAACGTCACTTCAACTTCGCGGCTGCGCCTGCCGTTCGGGATCGCCCAGATCGGAAAGGCCTTCCGCAACGAAATCACCACCGGCAACTTCATATTCCGGACGCGTGAGTTCGAGCAGATGGAGCTCGAATACTTCTGCCACCCCGGCGAGGACGAGCAGTGGTTCGAGTACTGGGTCGACCGGCGTCGTCGCTGGTACCACGATCTGGGCGTAGCCGAAGCGGACCTGCGCGTGCGGCGCCACGGCGAGGACGAGCTTTCGCACTATTCGCACGGGACCTCGGACCTTGAATTCCGCTTCCCCTTCGGCTGGGATGAACTCGAGGGCATAGCCCGTCGCTCGGACTACGATCTCTCCGCCCACCAGCGCGCTTCGCGCACCAAGCTGACGGTGTTCGACGAAGCCCGCGGGGAGCACGTCACGCCCTGGGTCGTCGAGCCCTCGGCGGGGGTCGACCGCTGCGTGCTGGCGTTTCTTTCTTCCGCCTACCGCGAAGACGAAGTGCCCAACACCAAGGGCGGGACCGATTCCCGCACCCTGCTGGCCCTCGATCCGCGTCTGGCGCCCTACAAGGCCGCCGTCCTGCCGCTTATAAAGCGCGAGCCGCTGCAGGCCATGGCGGCGCGTATCCGCGACTTGTTGCGCTACCAGTGGGCGGTCTACTACGACGAATCGGGGGCGATCGGGCGGCGTTACCGGAGGCAGGACGAGATCGGAACACCCTACTGCGTCACGGTCGATTTCGATTCCCTGGAGGATGACTGCGTCACCATCCGCGACCGCGACACCCTGGTCCAGGACCGGATTCCGGCCAAAGAGGTTTACCCCTATCTGGCCGATCGCCTGGCCTGGCGACCGCCATCCTGAATCGGGGCGCGATGCGGGCCCATCGCTTTTCGTACTATGAGTCAGCCCGGCGCGGCCGGACCCGGCGGTCCGGCGCAGCTGGGGCCCGAACCAGGCCCAAATCGAGATTGGTGGAGTCGTGAATGAGTGAGGACTCGGGCGGATTTCATTCGCAGGCGGTTGTAACCGACGGCGGCGACGCCGCCGAAATCGGGATCGGAATGCTCGGTTACGCCTTTATGGGCAAAGCCCATTCCAACGGCTACAAGAAGATCCCGTACATGATGTATCCGCCACCGGCGGTTCCGGTGCTGCAGCGCATCGCGGGCCGCAGCGGCGACGCGGTCGCCGAAGCCGCCCGGCGCTACGGATTCGCCGAACACTCGACCGACTGGCGCGAGGTAATCGCCGACCCCAAAGTCGACGTGATAGACAATTCCGGTCCCAATGACCTTCACTACGAGGCCAACATGGCCGCGGTCGAGGCCGGCAAGCACGTCGTCTCGGAAAAGCCGCTCGGCCGCAACGCGGCCGAATCGCGGGCGATGTGGCAGGCCGCCGAAGCAGCCGGCATCAAGCACATGACCGCGTTCAACTACCGATTCGTTCCGGCCGTGGTCCTGGCCCGCAAGCTGATCGAGGACGACGTCGTCGGCGAGGTCCGCCATTTCCGCGGTCTCTACCTCCAGGAGTGGCTGGTGGATCCGGGTGCGCCGCGCGTCTGGCGCCTGGACAAGTCACAGGCCGGATCGGGATCGCTGGGCGACCTGGGCGCTCACACCATCGACCTGGCCCGCTTCCTGGTGGGCGAACCGACCGCCGTCAACGGCAAGCTCAAGACCTTCGTGGAAGAGCGTCCGGACCCGGACAACCCCGGGCAATCGGCGCCGGTCACGGTCGACGACGCCTATCTTGCCCTGGTCGAATTCGAGGGCGGGGCGATCGGTACGCTGGAGGCCACCCGCTTTGCCCACGGCAACAAGAACGGGAACATGTTCGAGATCAACGGGTCCAAGGGCTCAATCGCGTTCGACATTCAGCGGTTGAACGAGCTACAGGTCTTCTCCGGGTCTTCCGAACCCGGCAACGCCAACGGGTTCACGAACGTCATGGTCTCCGAGCAGTACCACCCCTACTGGACCAACTGGTGGCCGCAGGGGCACATGATCGGCTGGGAGCACACGTTCGTGCACGAGCTCTGCCATTTCCTCGACTGCGTGGCCAACGACAAGGCGGTCGCCCCCTGGGGGGCTACCTTCGAGGACGGCTACCGCGCCGATGTGGTCTGTGAGGCGATCGCGCGCTCGTCGGAGATGGATGGGGCCCGGGTACGGATCGAGTACTGATTCCAAGAAAGCACCGCCGGCATCCGGCGGTGCGTGCACAAAAAGGAGCGAATCGAAGGTGAAGATTGGTGTTTTTGCGGTCCTTTTCTCGGACCAACCCCTGCCCGAAGTGGCCGGCTACCTGCGCGACGTCGGCTGCGGAGCGATCGAGCTGGGCTGCGGCGGATACCCCGGCAACGCCCACTGCGATTCGGCCGAAATCCTGGCCAGCGAGGAGAAATTCGCAGAGTTCTCGCAGGTGCTGGAAGACTCCGGTCTAGAACTGTCGGCGCTCTCGATGCACGGCAACCCGATCCATCCGGACCCGGAATTTGCCCAAGGTCACCTGAGCGATCAGCGCAACGCGATCCTCCTGGCCGAAAAACTCGGGCTCGACACCGTCATCACTTTCTCGGGTTGCCCCGGAGACTCACCGGGCGCCAAATACCCCAACTGGGTCACCTGCGCCTGGCCGCCCGATTACCCGGAGATCCTGCGCTACCAGTGGGAGGAAGTGCTGATCCCCTTCTGGAAAGAGGAGGCCGCGTTCGCGGCCGATCACGGCGTGACCAAGATAGCGCTGGAAATGCACCCGGGATTCAGCGTCTACAACATCGACACGCTGCTGCAGTTGCGCGAGGCCGTCGGCGACGTCATCGGGGCAAATTTCGACCCCTCGCACCTGTGGTGGCAGGGCATGGACATTCCAACCGCGATCCGGGCCGTCGGCCGGGCCGGGGCGATGCACCACTTCCACGCCAAGGACGTGAAGGTCGACCCCCAGAACGCCGACCGGACCGGGGTCCTGGACACCAAGTCGTACACCCGCGAAATCGACCGGTCCTGGATTTTCCGCTCCATCGGCTACGGTCACGGGGTCGAGGACTGGAAGGCGATCGTCTCCGAACTGCGCCTGATCGGCTACGACGGCGCGCTTTCGATCGAGCACGAGGACAGCCTCATGTCGCCCAAGGAGGGCCTGGAAAAAGGCATCGACGTGCTCCGCCAGGCGACCGTCTTCGAACCCGCCGGGGACGCCTACTGGGCCTAGCCCCTGGCGCCGGCCGCAGCGCCACTCACTCGCATTTGCAATCCCTAGTCAGGAATCACTAAACCATGGCAAACTTCCGCCTCTCCGTGCACCAGATCACCTGGAGACAGGACCTGGATCTGGCCCTGAAGGAAATCTCCGAATTCGGCTACCGCGGAACCGAGACTTTCGCGGGCGTGGTCGATGAGTTCGCCGGGCGTGAAGATGACCTGCGGGCCAAATTCTCGGACGCCGGGGTCCGCCTGACCGCCCTCTACGGAGGCGCCCGGTTCTGGGCCGCCGGCGAAGAGGAGGAAACGATCGCCTGGAACATGCGGATCGCCGAGTTCCTGCGGTCAATGGGCGCCGACCGGCTGGTGCTCGGCCCGGCCGCCCCGCATCTTGACGGGGGCACCAGCGACCAGCAGTACCGGACCATGGCGGCGGTGGCCAACGAGATCGGCGAACGGTGCCGGGAAATAGGCGTGACCGCCGGGATCCATCCCCACTGGAACACCCCGGTGCAGGATGAGTCCGAGATTCACCAGATCTTCGACCTGGTGGACACCGACAAGGTGAAGATGGTGCTTGATCCGGCCCACATCGCCAAGGCCGGATCCGACCCGGTCGCAATCTGCGAGCGCTACGCGCCGATCATCTGCTACGTCCACATCAAGGACTACTCTCCGGAGCTTGACACCCCGGAGGCCAATATCCGCGAGGAGGGCCTGGCGCCGACGCTGGCGTTCTTCTCCGAACTCGGCGACGGAATAGTCGACACGCCCGGTTTCGTCCAGGTGCTGCGCGAAGCCGACTACGACGGCTGGCTCACCATCGAGCTCGACCGCTCGCAGACGACCGCACGCGAGAGCCTGGCCAACAACACCCGCTATCTGCGCGAAGTGCTCGGATTCGAAATCGGCGGGGACAACCCGTAGGAACCACATCGCCTAAGGCCCGGAAAGCGTCGGGGGAGGATTCATGATCAACGTGGGCATCGTCGGCTGCGGTCGAATCATCGAGGAGGGGCATGCGCCGGCGTTTGCGAAATTGAGCGACCGCTTTCGCGTCGTCGCGGTCGCCGACCCGTCCGCCGTCCGGCGCGACCTGATCGCCGACCGCTTCGGAGTCCCGGCCCAGCACCGCTTCACCGACTGGCAGGACCTCCTGGCCCTGGAAGCGGTCGAACTGGTGGACATGGCCCTGCCGCACTTCCTGCACCTGGCCTCGCTGCAGGCCGCCGCCGCCTCCGGCAAGGCGGTCCTGATGGAAAAGCCGATGGCGACGAGCATCGAGGAGGCCGACTCGATCATGGCGGCGGTCGCCGATTCCAGCCGCCCGGCCTGTCTGATCCACAACTACCTGTGGCGCCCCGAAATACGGCGCGGCCTGGAGCTGATCAGGGCCGGAGCGATCGGGCGCCCGCACCTGTTCCGAAGCGAAGGGTTCTCACCCTCGCACTACCCCGGCGCGGCCGGCTACGATCCCGACTGGCGGACCAAGTCGGCCCGCGGCGGGGGCGGGGTGATCATCGACAACGCCTATCACTACTGCTACATGTCCGAGGCCCTGCTGGGGTCGCCGGTCGAATCGGTCTACGCCGGATTCGGCACCTACGTGCATGAGATCGACGTCGAGGACCTGGGCCTGATCCAGCTGGGCCACGCCAACGGGTCGCATTCGCTGATCGTCCAGGGCTGGACCGGGCCCGGTCAGGCCGCATCCGAGGTGCACGGCGCCGAGGGCGTGCTCAGCCTCCCCCGTTTCGGACGGGGCCAGCTGACTATCCAGCGCGGGGGCGATATCGAAACGGTCGACCTGGAGGGTGAGACCAATTTCGGATTCGAGGGGATCTTCGCCGACTATGCCGACGCCCTCGAAAGTGGCGGGTCGCCGCCGGTGGAGTTCTCCGCCGGCTACCGCAACCTGCAGATCGTCATGGCGGCCTACGAGTCAGGGCGCAACGGCGAGGTCGTGCGGCTCTAGCCCCCCTATTCGGCCAGGGCCTGCTGAATCGCGGTCGCGGTGGCCGAACCGATCCCGGGGACCTCGGCGATCTGGGCGGCCGACGCGGCCCGCAGCCGGGACAGCGATCCGAAGTGGCGCAACAGCTGCCGGCGCCGCACCGGCCCGACGCCCGGCACGCGGTCCAACTCGGAACGGCGGCTGCCGCGGCTTCGCAGGCTGACGTGATAGCCGACCGCAAACCGGTGGGCCTCGTCGCGGATCCGCTGCAGCAGGTAAAAGCCTTCCGAGGTCGGCGGGAGCCGTATCGGGCGAGGGGAGTTGGTGCTGAATAGCTCTTCCTCGCGTTTGGCCAGCGCCGCCAGCGGGACTGATATCGCCCGCTCGTCTTCGAGGCCCTTGAGCGCCGCCCGCAGCTGACCCTGACCGCCGTCGACGATTACCAGGTCGGGGGACTTTGCAAATCCGGCCGAGCCGCCTGACTGCGGATCCAGCCGCGCGAACCGCCGCGCCACGACTTCGCGCATGGAAGCGAAGTCGTCATTGCCCCAGTCGCCCTTGATCCGGAATCGGCGGTATTGACTCTTCTGCGGGAGACCGTCCTCGAACACGACCATCGCCCCGACCACGTGGGCTCCCTGCAGGTGCGAGATGTCGAAGCACTCGATCCGGCGCGGCAGGCGCCGCAGCCCCAGCGCTTCGCCGATCTGGTCCAGCGCGCGCCGCAACCGGCGCCGCGAGCCCATCAGCGAGCGGTGTTCGATCGCGAGGGCTTCGTTGGCGTTGTTGGTCGCCATTTCAAGCAGCCGGCGGCGCGGACCCCGCTGCGGGACCCGGACCACCACCCTGCGGCCCAGACGCGCGCTCAGCGAGGCGGCCACCAGTTCGGGCTCGGCGATTTCGGTCGCAACCAGGACCACCGTCGGCAGGTCGACCGCCCGCGCGTAGTACTCGCGGACGAACTCGCCGGCCATTTCGGCCTCGGTCTCCTGGCCCTGCACGGCGAACGGGAATTCGTTGTGGCCCACGATCCGTCCGGAACGCACGTTCAGCACGTAGCCGGCCCCCTGGCGGCCCTGGTGGGCGACCCCGATCGCATCGATGTCACCGGCTCGGTCATCGACCGCCTGCTGGCCGGCCATCACCTTGGAAATCGCCGCCAGGCGGTCCCGCGCCAGGGCGGCCGCTTCATAAGCCTGCGCGTCGGCGGCCTGCTTCATCTCCCGTTCCAGGCCGGAAACGATCGGGGCGCTGCGACCCCGCAAGAAATCGATCGTGGAATCGATGACGCGCCGGTATTCGCCTGCCTCGACCGCCCGGATGCAGGGACCGTTGCACAGGTCGATGTGGTACTTGAGGCAGGGCCGGTCCCACTCGCGGTCCATGTCCAGGGCGCAGGTGCGGAACGGAAAGAGCTTGTTGAGCAGCTTCAGCGTCCGGCGCAGCGACTTGGCGTTGGCGTAGGGGCCGAAATAGCGGGCGCCGTCGTCGAGCACGCGGCGGGTCGTGTAAACGCGCGGGTAGGTCTCCTCGACCGATATCTTGATGTAGAGGAACGACTTGTCGTCGCGCAGGCGGATGTTGAAGCGCGGCTTGTAGCGCTTGATCATGTTGTTCTCGAGCAGCAGCGCCTCGGCCTCGCCGCCCGCCACGATCACGTCGACGTCGCAAATGCGCTCCACCAGGGCCCGGTTCTTGGCCGTAAAGTCGGGCTGCGATCCGAAATACGATCGCACCCGGGCGCGCAGCGAGGCCGCTTTGCCAACGTAGATGACCTCGCCGGCCTGGTCGCGAAACAGATAGACCCCGGGCTTGGCGGGCAGCGCGGCGATCCGCGCGGGGTCGATCGCAGCGCCGTTTTCGGCCGGATTGCTCATGCTGCAAATTTATCCGGATGGGCCGCCGACCGTCGGGCGCCGGCCCGCCACCGGATAATCGTTTTACTGCAAATCGGCCGCCCGACCGACCGCCTCGCCCGGAGCCAGAAACGCCCTGAAATCAATCTCGAGACTCTTCGGTCTTGCCATGCGCCATCGCCTCATCTGGGCAATCGCGGGACTGGGATTGATCCTCACGATCGCCGCCGAAGGGTTGGCCCCGCGGGCGATCGCCAGGGCCATCGACGGCGGCATCGCAGTCGGCGACACCGCCACCCTGGCCGGTTTCGCGGTGCTGGCGGCCGGGCTCTGGCTGATGCGGGGGCTGTTCGGAGCGGTATTCGGCTTCTGCAACCACTACGGCGCCCAGCTGGTCGGGCGCGACCTGCGGAACCTGTACTTTGCGGCATTGAACCGGATGTCGTTTACCTACTTCGACCGCAACAACTCCGGCGACCTGATAACCCGCGGTATTTCCGACGTCCAGTCGGCCAGCCAGGGCGGAACGATGAGTTTCCTGCTGTTGACCGAGGCCGTGGGCAAGTACGCGTTCTTTGCCGCGCTGATGCTGACCACGAACTTCAAGCTGGCGCTGGCGACGATGGCGATGGTTCCGATCATGGTCTTCTGGACTCTGTACTTCGGACGGATCTTCCGGACCCAGTGGCGCGCGGTGATGCGACAGCGTTCGATCCTGACCGACGTGCTCACCGAGGTCCTCAACGGGATCCGGGTCGTTAAGGCGTTTGCCCAGGAGGACCGCGAGACCCAGCGCTTCGAGGACGAGGTCCATGAAATGGTGCGCGCGATCCTGCGCGCCATCCGCAGCTTTTCGATCTTCCTGCCGGCGCTGTTTTTCATGTCCTCGATCGGGACGGTGGTCCTGATCTGGTACGGGTTTTCGCTGGTCTCGGCCGGTGAGGCGCTTATCGGCGACGTGGTCTCATTCAACATCTACATGGGTGCGCTGATTCAGCCGACCCGCATGATGGGGGCGTTCGTTCAGCGCCTGATCAACGGGATCGTCGCGACCGACCGGGTGTTCGAAATCATCGACTACAGCCCTCCGGAACCCCGCGAGCTGCCGCCTCCCGAGCGGGCCCCGCACGGCCTGGAAGTTGTTTTCGACGACGTCTGGTTCCGCTACAGCAGCGGCGCCGACTGGATCCTGCGCGGGGTCTCCTTCGTCGCGCCGGTCGGGTCCACGGTCGGGATCGTCGGCCCGACCGGCTCCGGCAAGACGACCCTGCTCAACCTGCTGCTGCGGCATTACCGGCCCGACCGCGGCCGCATCCTGATCGGCGGCCGCCCGATCGACGAGTTCGACGCCAAGGAATTGCGCTGGCAGATTTCAGCGGTCCCCCAGGACCCCTACCTGTTCACGAACACGGTGTCCAAGAACATCAGTTTCGCCAGGCCCGGTTCGGACATCCGGCAAATAGAGCTCGCCGCCGACAGCGCCCAGGCCGGGCGTTTCATAAACACGCTGCCCGGTCGCTACGAGACGGTAGTCGGCGAACGCGGCGTCGGGCTCTCCGGCGGCCAGCGCCAGCGGGTGACCATCGCCCGGGCGCTGGTCATGGACGCCCCGATCCTGGTGATGGACGATTCGACCTCATCGGTGGATACCGAGACCGAGCGTCTCATCCAGCTGAGCATCGACCGGCAGCTGGCCGGGCGCACCGCGGTCCTGGTCTCGCAGCGGGTCTCCTCGGTCAGCGAGGCCGACCAGATCCTGGTGCTGGAGAACGGACAGATCACCGCCCGCGGCACCCACCGCGAACTGCTCGAAGACGGGGGGCTCTACGCCGAGATCCACCGCCTGCAATCTCCGCCGGCCGAGGTTGCCACGTGATCCACTACCGGCACGACATCGAACGGGCCCGGGCGCCGTTCAACCTCGGCCTCTTCCGGCGCATGTTCGCCTACACGATGGCCCGGCCCCGCCGGGTCGCCTACGCGGGGGGCCTCGCGCTGGTCATCACCGTCGCCAGCATGATCCAGCCCATAGTCGTCGGCGTTGCGATCGACCAGGGCATCGCCACCGGCGACGTCACCCTGCTGGCGGTGATGTCGATCACCTACCTTGTGCTCTCGATGACCGCATCCGGGGCGGCCGGAACGATGGTTTGGGTCACCGGCAATATCGGGCAGGGCATGATGTTCGACATCCGGATGGAGCTGTTCCGCAAGATCCAGCGCCTGAACCTGGGATTCTTCGACCGCACCAATTCCGGGTCGATCCTATCGCGGTTTCTCGGCGACGTGTACACCCTCAACGAGGTGATGACCGAGGGTCTGGTCTGGACGATCGTCGACCTGGTCATGATCGTCGGGATATTCATCATCATGCTCACGCTCTCCTGGCAGCTGGCGCTGATCTCGTTTGCGGTCATGCCCCTCCTGGCCCTGTTTGCCGGAATCTTCCGCGTTCACGCGGCGCGCGCCTACCGCTGGGTGCGGGCGCTGCTTTCGGAAACCAACGCCAACCTTTCCGAGAGCATCCTCGGCATCCGCACCACCCAGACGTTTACGCGCGAGCGCGAAAACGAACGCCTCTTCAACCAGGTGACCCAGCGGACCCTCAACGCGCATCGCCGGGCCCGGCTCATCGGCGTTTCGATAATCCCGGTCACCGACCTGCTGGCGGCGGTGGCGATCGCCGCAGTGCTGCTATACGGCGGATCGCTGGTGCTGGGCGACGCGGGGCTGCAGCTGGGCGTGGTGGTCACCTTCCTGCTGTACGTACAGCGGCTCTTCGGACCGATCCAGGAAATCGGGGTCCGCTACGACCTGCTGCAGTCGGCGATGGCTTCGGCCGAGCGCATCTTCGGGATCATCGAGACTCCGGAGCAGGTCCAGGACGACCCGGCGGCAGGCCCCATGCCGGCGATCGAAGGCCGCATCGAATTCGACCACGTCGAATTCGAATACCTGCCCGGTCAACCGGTCCTGCGCGATGTCTCATTTGCAATCGAGCCGGGCCAGACCTACGCCCTGGTGGGAGCGACCGGGGCCGGCAAAACGACCATCATCAACCTGCTCTACCGGTTCTACGACGTCAATTCCGGAGCGGTCCTGGTCGACGGGCGGGACGTGCGCGCGGTGACCCAAAAATCACTGCGCTCACAGATGGGGCTGGTGCTGCAGGATCCGTTCCTCTTCCAGGGCAGCGTCCACCAGAACATCGCCTACGGGCGACCCGACGCCGGCCGGGCCGAAGTCGAGGCGGTGGCCCAGGCGGTCAACCTGCACGAATCGATCGTTGCCATGGACTACGGCTACGACACGTTCGTGAACGAACGCGGCCTGCAGCTCTCGGTGGGTCAGCGCCAGCTGCTCTCGTTTGCGCGCGCGCTGCTCATCGACCCCAAGATCCTGGTCCTGGACGAGGCCACCTCGTCGGTTGACACCAGGACCGAGGCGCTGGTCCAGTCAGCGCTTGCCAGACTCCTGGAAGGTCGAACCTCCATCGTGATCGCGCATCGCCTCTCAACGATCCAGAAACGCCGACCAGATCCTGGTCATCGACGCCGGCCGGATCATCGAGCGCGGCACCCACGATGAACTGCTGGCCCGGGGCGGGCATTACCGGCAGATGTACGAGATCGGGTTCGACATTTCCGACGCCGACATGACCGAAGCGCTGGCCCGCACCAGCTGATCCCGAAAAAGCCCTAGGTCCTCAGATCGGCCCATAGGACCGGGTCGCCCAACGGTTTGTCGGACAACTTGGTCGCCGGCTCAACGGTGAGCACCAGGTCGTGGTAGCTGGCTATCGGCGCGGCCGTATGCAGGGCGACGACGGCCCGTCCGGAGGACGAAGCCGGACAGGAGCCGCCGAAGGCGCGACTCTCCCCCCGTCCATCACCCAGCCACACCCGGAACGAATGTCCCTGTGCGGACACCCCGTCCAGACCGGAGACAAAAAGCATCCCCTGGCGGGGATTGGCGGTAAATACCAGGCAGCCGGTGGCGGCGGCGGCCGGGCCCTGGCCCTGCAGCAGGATTCCGACGCCTTCGGAACTGGCCAGGGCCGAGCATTCCTGCTCGAGCGCCTCCCAGCTCCCGGCGGCCGAGCTCACCTGGCTCTCCAGGGTGTCGATTTCGGAATTGAAGACGTTCGACGTCGTAAACACCGCCAGCAGCACCGAAGCGGTCACCGCCGACGTCGTGGCCAGGGCCGGGAACCAGCGCAGATTGGCCAGGCGGTTCCACCAGGCCTCCACCTGGCAGCCGCAGGTCGCCAGCACGCGCCGGCGGACGGCCGGGTTGGGGTCGGACGGGGCGAGGGTGAAACTGAGCAGGCTGGCGGTCTCTTCCAGTTCGCTGAGCTGCCTGGCGATTTCGGGCCGGGCGTCGAGGATCTGCTCGAGGTGCCGTTCGTCCTCCGGCTCGATGCAGCCGAGCGCCCGCGCGGCCAGCAGCTCCTCAATCCGTTGCATTTCACGATCGCCGGCGCTCATCGCGACACCGGCCCTAGTAGCGCGCCACGTCGGAGAGCAGGTCGCGCAGGCGCAGCATGCCGGCGCGGGTCCGCGATTTGACGGTGCCGAGCGGGATTCCGGCGTTCGCGGCGATCTCCGACTGCGTCATTCCGTGGAAGTAGGCGAGTTCGATTACCTGGGCCTGCTCGGCGGGCAACTGCCGGCATGCGGTGCGCACGCGATCGCGCATCTGGGCACCGATCACCGCCTTCTCGGGGTCGATGGCGTTCTGGTCGATTTCGGCTTCGCGATTGAGCCATTCACCGGGGATCGTGCGCCGGCCGGCTGCGCATCCGGCGCAGTTCATCAAAGGTCAGGTTGCGGCCGATGCGGAGCACCCAGGAGTCGAGCCGGCCGCGCTCGGGGTCGTAGGTGGCGATTCGCCGCCAGACCCGCACGAAGGTGTCCTGGACTATCTCGTCGGCGACCTCTGGGCCGACCCGCTGACGCGCCATTGCGTGCAGGAGGCCGGCCAGACGGTCGTAGAGCTCGGCCAGCGCGGCGCCGTCGCGGTCCAGGATCCGGGCCGCCAGCTCGGCGTCGGCGCGCTTGCGGCAGCTGGCTTCGTCGTGGCAATCGTCCTTGGCCGCGGACTGGTCAGCCCGGTGCGGCGAGGCGATTTTTGCCAGGTTGATCATGCGTCGATTCCGACTTGCAGTCGACCCTTCGGTGGTCGCCAGGACTTATCCCTACGTAAGGCTATACGCAATCCCGGCCCGGTCGGATCGAGCGCTCCTAAGAACCCCGCAAACGCGACAGAACCCCCCACTGCCGCCGGTGTGCGCCCCTACAGTCCCCGGAATACCAGGTGGGTGCCCGCGGCCGACGGCGACGACTGCAAAAAGCCGTCCCCGCCACCAGCTAAGCTCCCTTCATAGAGCTGTTGGAACCAGCCAAGGGCTACAGATTGCCTTGCGGCGTCGGGAGTCCTGTCGGGAAAATTATGGCCAATGAGTCCCGCTTCAGGAGCCAGCGTTTCGGGTCCCGAGGCGCAGCCCAAGTTCTGCGAGCTGACCGGTGGATATGGCCCCGGGCGCCGATTGGGCCAGATCGATACCGTCCTGGGTCTTGGGGAATGCAACCACGTCTCGGATCGAATCGTTGTCGGAGAGCAGCATCACCAGCCGGTCTATCCCGGTCGCAATGCCGCCATGCGGCGGAGCCCCGAAATCGAACGCACGCAGCATGGGTCCGAAATTGGCCTCGATCTGGTCGGGCGAATAACCGAGCAGCCCAAACACCTTGCGCTGCAGGTCGGCGTCGTGAATGCGGATTGATCCGCCGCCCATCTCCCAGCCGTTGCAGACCAGGTCGTACTGCAGCGACGGGGCCGACGCGGGGTCCGACTCAAGCAGCGGCTCGGTCCCGGCCGGCATGCCGCAGAAGGGATTGTGCGAGAAGGTGAATCCGTCCGCGGTCGCCTCCAGCAACGGAAACCCGGTAACCCAGCAGAACTCGAGACGCCCCCGGTCAAGCATGCCCAGGTGTTTGCCGGCGGCCACCCGCAACCCGTCCAGGGCGGCATTGGCGACCGGATCCCGGTCGGCGACGATGCCGGCCAGATCGCCCGGCCCGAGATCGAGCCGCTGGGCGATGCTGGCGAGCAGTTCTGCCGGGACGGTCTTGGCCAGCGGGCCCCAGTAGCCGGTCTCGCGATCGGCCAGCCAGACCACTCCGCGCGCGCCGCGGCTGCGCGCCAGTTCGATCCATTCGTCGAGCTGGCGCCGGGTCAGCGTGGCGCAGCCGGGTATTCGCAGCGCCCGGACCCGGCCGCCCTCCCCCAGCGCGCCCGTAAATGCCCGAAATCCCGAATCTGCCGCCAGGTCGGAAATATCGCAGATTTCAAGGTCGATGCGCAGATCGGGCGCATCGGTTCCGAAGCGATCGAGGCAGTCGTAGTAGTCAAGCCGCGGGAATGGCTCGGCGAACGACCTGTCCGGCGCCAGAGCGGTGGCGATTTGGCAATAGAGCGATTCCACCAGTCCGATTACGTCTTCGCGGTCGACGAAGGCCATTTCGATATCCAGCTGGGTGAACTCCACGCTCCGGTCGGCGCGCGGGTCTTCGTCGCGAAAGCACTTGGCGATCTGGAAGTACTTGTCCAGGCCGGCGATCATCAGCAGCTGCTTCATCTGCTGCGGAGACTGCGGCAGGGCGTAGAACTGGCCAGGGTGCAGGCGCGAAGGCACCACGAAATCGCGCGCCCCCTCGGGCGTCGATTTGATCAGCAGCGGTGTCTCGATCTCGAGGAACCCGCGCTCGTCCAGGAAATCGCGCATCAGCTTGACGATCCGATGGCGCAGTTCGAGCACCGCCCGCTGGCCGGGCCGGCGCAGGTCCAGGTAGCGGTGCCGCATGCGCAGCGCCGGACCGGCCGCCACCTGGTCGTCGATCGCAAACGGCGGGGTCTGGGAGGCATTGACCACTTCCAGTTCCTGGGCCAGGACCTCGATCGCGCCGGTTGCAAGGTTCGGGTTGGCGGTCCCCGGCGGGCGCAGGCGGACCTCGCCGCGCACCAGGATCACCCATTCGGCCCGCAGATCGCTGGCAAGACCGTGCGCCCCGGGACCGGAGCCGGGATCGAATACGACCTGGGTTATCCCGTAGCGGTCGCGCAGGTCCACGAACACCAGCCCGCCGTGGTCGCGGCGCCGGTGAACCCATCCGCCCACCGTGACCTGCCCGCCGACGTGTTCGGGGCGCAGTCGGCCGCAGTCGAATTCGCGCTTTAGCAAACCGTCAGTCCACCTTGCCGGCGACGCCCGGCGATGCGGCTGGAGAGCCCGGCAAATAGAATTCCATCCAACAAGGCCGGCAGGCATAGTTCATCGGTAGAACGCGACCTTCCCAAGGTTGAGAGGCGGGTTCGATTCCCGCTGCCTGCTCCAAATCCGGGATCACCCGTCACCGGCGCGCAGCGCCGGCAGCACGAATTCGCGCAGCGATTCGGCCCCCAGCACCACCATCGTCCCGGCCGCTTCATCGACCCACAGGCCGCGCACGTCGGCGAAAAAGTCATCCGACCCCGTGTACAGGAACTGACGGATGAACCCGCCCTCGCGGCCGGGCCGCTTGTCCAGTTCGACGATGCGCGCAAACGCCGCGTCGACGACGTACAGACTCTCAAGTCGCTGGTCGGTGTATATCAATGTCGGGTCGGTCAGGGGTTTGTCCAGGTCGGAAACATCGAACAGGACCTGCTGCCCGACCCGATAGCGCTGGATCTGATTGTCGCCGAGAAGCAGGTAGACGTCGCCGTCTATGGCCATGTCCAGGGCCCCGCCGATGTCGACTTCCTGTTCCAGGAACGGGACCGGTTCCAGCTCATAGCCAAGCGTGGTTGGGGTGTATTTGTAGATCTGGTTGGCGTCGGGCTGCAGACGGTAGAGGTTGTTTTGGAAGTTGTCGGCATCGGCCAACTCGGCCCAGGCGGGCGGGTCGGCCAGGATCAGATTGGCGCGGCTGCCGTCGTCATCGATGCTCAGGATCACGCCCTCGCGCGAAATCACCTGCAGGCCCAGGGGCCTGTCCACCAGCGCGCTGATCGGCCGCCCGGCCAGCGGCGTGCCCTCCAGCTGGGTGGCCTGCGGCTGGCCGGCCTCGGCGATTTCGATCAGCCGGTTTGCGGTGGCGTCGAGGACATAGTAGGTGCCCCCGACCACTTCCAGCTGGTTGCCGGTTGCGAACCCGACATCGGCGCCGAACTCGCCCAGGACGCGGCTGGTGGCGACCCGGTAGACGTGATTGCGGCGATCCTGCTCTGTCTCGATCTGCGCCAACAGGGCATCCACATCCGGCGCGGCCGCACCCAGCTCCCGCGCCAGACGGGCCTGGTTTTCAGCTTCCAGGGCCAGTACCAGGGCCTGGCCGTCATCGCTCTGGGCCACCGCATCGCTCAGGATCTGCCGGGCCCGCGCGAACGCCTGCCCGGCGGCCGCCGACTGCGCCGGCGCGGCGGTCGTTACGGTCAGCGGGACGAAGGGGCTTTGGTCGGGGGCTGCGGCCGCCGGTGGACGCAGGCCGATCAGGGCGAGCACCAGCAGCAGCAGCGCCACCGCCACCACCAGGATCGCGGCGCCCAGCCCGACCCTGCGCGAGGGCCCACGCGAGGCCGACACGGCGTCGCCGCCCAGGTCGCCGAAACGGCGGCGCGGCAACTCGGGCTGGGCGCTCTCGGAACTTTGCGCCGGGGCACCCGGCTCGGTCGGGTGCCGGCTCGCCTGGACGTATGACCCGTCGATGGCGATCGGGTCGGGTTCGCCGAACAGGGCCCGGCGGGCCTTTGACCAGATCCTCCGCGTGGCGCCGGCGCCGGCCCGCCCGGCCGGGCCGGCGCCGGCGCCACGCGGGCGGGCGGTTGGCTGGACCACCGACCGGCGGGCCGCGCGCGCGTCGATCAGGGCTCCGCGCTCCTCGTCCTGCAGCAGCGCTTCGACCGGGTCCTCGGACCCCTCCGAGGCCGGACTGCGTTCGGCAATCGGCGCTCGCCGCCAGACGGGAACCTCGATCCGCGACCGGCCTTCGTCGGTGCTGGGCATGGCCGCCACGGTCGGGTCCTGGAGAACCAGAGCGTCGCAGTCCAGGACCCCGCGCCGGGCCAGCAACAGAACCAGCTGCTGGGCGGTCGCGGACGGGCTGCGGCTGCGCAGCAGGGTCGAAAGTTCGGTGCGGGTAAGCGATCCACCGGCGTGTGAGTCGAGCAGGACCAGCACGTCGGCGGGTTCAAATTCGGTCGAGTAGTGCTCCACGCCCCGGTCCATCCGGCCAATGGCCGGGTCCAGCCCGCCGGCGGGGAGCTTGAGGACTTCCTGGTTGCGGTAGAAGCAGGCCAGCGTCGGCGCCAACTGGAAAAGGTGCAGCAGATCTTCGGCGGCCACCGCGACCGTAAACCCCAGGCGCCGGTCGCCGCTGAAACGGGACCGGTCCTCGGCGACCGCCAGCGCCGCGCGGATCGCCAGGGTCATGTTGGCTTCCACCGTTTCGCCGGTCTGACGGTAGTAGCTTGAGACCAGGGCGTTGCCGAACAACTGCCGGGTTTCGGCGCTGGCGCCCTCAACCACCAGGTGCATCGAACCGAACCGGCTGCGCCGCAACGGCGGATTGATGCTGACGGCGTTGGTGGAGGAATTGCTTGGTATGCCGCCGCGCAGCGAGGCCTGCAGGGACTTCATGGCGCGGTCGCGTCGCGGCAACGCCTGCTTGAGGCAGACAATGTAGCCCGCTGCAATTGCGCCAAGTCGGTCGCCTCCGACTTCAATTTGTCAGTTGCCGGACCGGCCAGAACAGGGCTCGACGGCGCGGCCAATCGCCTTTTGGGAGTATTAGTTGGCAATCGTCTGCTATTTTCGCCAATATGGAGTAACAGATAAAGCGCGCCAGCAATGGAGCGCATTCAGCATCAGGAGCGGCCCAAAAGCATGAGCGCGAAGGAACTTCGCACCAACGACGGCATCAGCCAGCGCGAGGTTCTGTTGATCGACGATCAGAACGAAAAGCTGGGCGTCATGCCTACCGTCAACGCGCTCGCGTTGGCGCGCCAGAAGGGGCTTGATCTGGTCGAAGTGGCACCCAACGCCGTCCCGCCGGTAGCCAAATTGCTCGATTACGGCAAGTACCGCTATCGGCAGGAGCGCAAGGACCGCAACAGCCGCAAGAACCAGCGTTCCGGTGACGTAAAGGAAGTCCGCTTCCGACCGGTCACCTCCGATCAGGACATTGACACCAAGCTGAGGTTGATGTCCAAGTTCCTGGCCAACGGGTCGAAGGTCAAGGCCACCGTGCGCATGCGCGGCCGCGAACGCGTCTATCCGGAACTGGCCGCCAAACTCCTCAACAAGGTGGTCACCCGGCTCGATGGAATCGGTCACGTGGAAAACCCGATCGCGGCCGAAAGCAACGGGTCGTTCGCGGTCATCCTCGTGCCCGGTCCCGACCGCGGCTCGGTAGCGCGGAGGCGCTAGCCGGCCGCAACCGCGGTCGTGGCAAAAGAGCGGGTGCAAGCGCGGCTGGTCTGGTACCGGGAGCAGCGCACTCTGCCCAACGGGCGCGAGCGCATGGTCCGCGTCGCCTGGATCGTGGCCGACGACCCGGAGCAGCCGGAGGCGGCCCCGCGGCACCTGGCTTACCTCGGGGCCGATCCGACCATCACCGATCGCCTGCGGGAGGAATTTGCGGCCCTCTACCCCGATGTCGACGCCGACTGGGACGACCTTGCCCGTTCGGCCGAAATCGCACCGACCGACGTGGCCAAGCTCACCCTCGACGACCTGGCCTTCCGGCTCCGGATGATCCTTGGCGAATACGGGTACCTGCTCGATCAGATCGATTTCCGACTGGGCAAGGGCTGGCGCAGGCCGCTGCGCCAGATCGAGCTGTTTGCGCGCGATGCCGCCGCGGTCGGGCGGTTCGAGCGCACCGCCGGATCCTTCTACGCCTACCTGTGCCAGAAGCACCCTGAAACCGCCTACGCCCTGCTGAAGATCCGCACCCTGCTGATCGACGGGGAGGAGGCGCTCGAAGCGATGGAGGCGGCCGAGCCCGAATTCAAACCCGGTTCGCGTTTCGCCCGCTACCGGGCGCACTGCCGCGAAGTACTCTCAAAAACCCCGCCGCCGGAACCCGATCTGGACATCTAGTTGCCCGATCCGCCGGTTCCCGGTTGGGCCAATCGGCCCGGCTGCCCATAAAATCGCCCGGCGCGGTACACAGACAACTGGATAGCATGGCGTCCCAAACTGATCTTGCCCGCCGCGTTATTGACAACGTCGAGCGGGTGATCCTCGGAAAACACGCCGAGGTCGAACTGGTCCTGGTGGCACTTATCAGCCAGGGCCACGTCCTGATCGAGGATGTGCCGGGGGTCGGCAAGACCACCCTGGCCAAAGCGTTCGCGCAATCGATCGGCAGCACGTTTTCCCGGATCCAGTTCACCCCCGACATGCTGCCGTCGGACATTGCCGGCGTTTCGATATACAACCAGAAAACCCAGGAATTCGAGTTCCGGGCCGGGCCCATTCAGGCGCAGATAGTGCTGGCCGACGAGGTCAATCGCGCCACGCCCAAGACCCAGGCGGCGCTGCTTGAAGCGATGGACGAGCGGCAGGTCACGGTGGACGGGGCCTCCTACCCGCTGCCGAGCCCCTTCCTGGTAATGGCGACCGAAAACCCGATCGAATACGAAGGCACGTTCCCGCTGCCGGAATCGCAGCTGGACCGGTTTTTCATGCGCATCACGCTGGGTTACGCCGACCGCGAAGCCGAGCTGGCGATCCTCGACTCGCAACTCCACGCCCACCCGCTCGACGAGGTCGGGCAGGTGATCAGCGCCGCCGAGCTTGAATCCGCCCAGGGTGCGGTCCGCAACGTATACGTCGACGCGCGGGTGCGGGAGTACCTGGTTGACGTGGTCCGCAACACCCGCACGCACCCCGATCTATATCTGGGCGGGAGTACCCGCGCGGCCCTGGCCCTCTTCCGCGGGGCGCAGGCGCTGGCCGAACTGCGCGGCCGCGACTACGTGGTTCCCGACGATGTCAAATACCTGGCCGAGCCGGTTCTGGCGCATCGCCTGATAACGTCCCCGGCGGCGCGGATCCGCAACCTCGACACCCGCACCACGGTCGCCGAAATCCTCGACACGGTCGCCGTCCCTGGGGCATCGGCAGCCTGACCGGCTTGCGGGCCGGCGCGGGGCGACCGCAGGACGGGACAACGATGAGGGCTGAACCGCCCGGCGTGGCCGCTGTCCGGGTGGACGGCTGGGGATGGTGCGCAGTTGCGGCCAGCAGGGCCGGAATCTGCGCGGCGGTGATCGGGGCCAACGACCGGCCTTCCGCCGTGAGCGGGGTGGCGTCCACGCTTGCGGATCGGCTTCCGGGCCCCGCCATCGCGCGCCGCGGACTGGCCGCGCTCGCCTCCCGTCTGCGCGGGGCCGGGGGCGATCCGGTATCGCTGGACCTGGCCGGCACCGAGTTCCAACGTCAGGTGTGGCGCGCCCTCGTCGAGCTTGGGCCGGGCGAAACCGTAACCTACGGGGGCCTGGCGAACCGGATGGGAAGGACCAGCGCCAGCGCCCGCGCGGTGGGATCGGCGGTCGGGGCCAATCCCGCGCCGGTGCTGGTACCCTGCCATCGGGTCCTGCCGGCCGGCGGCGGAATCGGCAATTACCGCCTCGGACCGGCCCTCAAACAAAGGCTGCTGGCCGCCGAACGGGGCGGCCGGAATCCCTGATTCAAAGGGAAGCATCGACCGCCCGCGGCGGTCAGTCGTCGGCGCCCAGGCTGACGTCCAGCGCCGGCGCCGAATGGGTAATCGCCCCGACTGAGATGTAATCGACCCCGCTGGCGGCAACGGCGGCGACGCTGTCCAGCGTCACCCCGCCCGAGGCTTCGAGCTCGCAGCGCCCCCCGACCAGATCCACCATCTCGGCCAAGCGCTGCGGGGTCATGTTGTCCAGCAGGATCATGCCGACACCGCAGGCCAGGCATTCCCGGACCTGGGCCGGGGTATCGCACTCGATCTCGATCTCCGACGGCGGCCAGCCGGATCGCGCCAATGCGTCGACCGCGGCCGTGATCGAACCGGCCGCGGCGATGTGATTGTCCTTGACCAGCACGGCGTCGAACAGCCCGATGCGGTGATTGTGGCCGCCGCCGCAACGGACCGCGTATTTGTCGAGATTGCGGGTTCCCAGTCCGGTCTTGCGGGTGTCGAGCAACTTGGCCTTGCTGCCCGAAACCGCGGCAACGAACCGCGCCGCCAGCGTCGCGATGCCGCTGAGCCGGCCCAGCAGGTTCAAGGCCACCCGCTCGCCTTCCAGGATCGAACGCACCGATCCTGAAACCTCGAGCAGGACCTGGCCGGTCCGCAGCCGCGATCCCTCGGGAACCGGCAACCCGACCTCAAGATCCGGGTCGTGGGTCAGCAGCAGGGCCGCCGCCAGCGGCCCGCCGGCCAGGACCCCGTCGCCCTTGGCCCGGACCTTGAACGAGCCCGTCTGGCCGCGTTCAAAAACCGCCGCCGAAGTCACGTCGCCGGAACCGATATCCTCGGCCAGGACCATCTCAAAGAATGCGATGACCGGACCCGGGTCCAGCCCGCAGGCCCGAATATGGGCGGCCGCGTCGGGCACGGTTATCCGGCCTTCGGGGTCAGGCGGTAGGAGTTGGCGACCGCCTGGCGCGGGTCGGTCTCCGGGTGATCGCTGCGGAAGTGGGTCCCCCGGCTCTCGGTACGGTCCAGGGCGGCGCGGGCGGACATCATGCCCACCACGGCTAGGTTGGCCAGTTCCCGGCCGGCCCGGTCCGTTGCCGCCGGGCGGGCCGCCATGCGGGACAGCTCGGCCTCAGCCCTTGCCAGGCCTTCGCCGCTCCTGAATATCCCAACTTCCCGCCACATCACCTCCTGCAACCGGGAGCGCCCGAAATCCATCGGCCGGGCGTCGACCGCTACCGGCCGGGCCGGCGTGAATTCCCAGCCCCGCCAGTCGGCATCGCTGGTTACCAGATCGGCGACCCGGCGCGCGAAAACCACGGCCTCCAGGAGCGAATTCGATGCCAGGCGGTTCGCCCCGTGGGCGCCGGTCGAAGCGGTTTCGCCGGCCGCGTAGAGTCCGGGCAGGCTGCTGCGTCCGAAATCGTCGGTCCTTATCCCGCCGATCAGATAGTGGGCGACCGGCGCCACCGGGACCGGCTCGCGGTCCATGTCCAGCCCGAAGTCGGCAAGGGTCCGCCAGAGCGCTGGGAACTGGACCGAGGGCGGTCCGCCGGAAATCGCGCGGGCGTCCAGGAGAACTCCGCCGGGACCGGTCTGCAGCAGGCGGCGCGCGATCGCCCGCGCCACCACGTCGCGCGGGGCCAGTTCGGCCCGCTCGTCGTCGCCGGCGAGGAACCGCCGGCCGGTGCGGTCCACCACGGTGGCCCCGGACCCGCGCAGCGCCTCCGAGAGAAGGTGCGCCGGCCGCCCCGGCATATCGAGCGCGGTCGGGTGGAACTGCATGAATTCAAGATTGGTCACGACCGCGCCGGCGCGGAGCGCGGCCGCTATTCCGTCGCCGGTGGCGATCGCGGGGTTCGAGGTCCGCGCGTACAACCGGCCGGCGCCGCCGGTGGCCAGCACCGTTACCGGCGCCCGGCACTCGAATTGCTCGCCGCTTGCAGCAGACAGCACGCGCGCGCCGCAGCAGCGCCCTCCCTCCACCAGCAGGTCCAGCATCTGGGCGTTTTCGATGATTTCGATCGAGCTGGCACGCGCCGCCGCCGAGAGCGCGGTCTGGATGGCGAGCCCGGTGGCGGCACCGCCGGAATGCAGGATCCGCGGCACCGAGTGGGCCGCTTCCAGGCCGCGCGCCAGCTGGTCGCCCTGGGTGTCGAAAGCAACACCGTGCGCGATCAATTCGGTTATGGCGTCGCGGGCGCTGTCAACCAGGGCCCGGACCGCGGAGCGGTTCGAGATCGCGGCCCCGACGCTGATCGTGTCCTGGAAGTGGCGGTCGGGCGAATCGTCGGTGCCAAGCGCGGCCGCTATTCCCCCCTGGGCGTAATAAGTGTTGGACTCCTCCACCGTGGCCTTGGTGATAATCAGGACACGCAGGTGGGGTGCCGAAGCCAGCGCCGCCACCAACCCGGCCAGGCCGGTGCCCACGATCAGCAGGTCGCAATCGCGTTTCAGCTGTGCGGGTTGATTGGTCTGGGAGTTTTCGGCTGGCATCACTTGAGCACCGCGCGTAGTTTGACCCCGATCGAACGGGGTTCCCCGCACACGGGATTGCAACATTGAACCCGCAACATTTTCAGCATTTCGCCGAACGCATCACCGACAACGTTTCCAAGGTCGTGATCGGCAAGCGCACCGAAATCGAGCGCGTGCTGATCGCGCTGCTCTGCCGCGGCCACGTCCTGCTGGAGGACGTGCCCGGAACCGGCAAGACGATGTTTGCGCGCGCGCTGGCGGTTTCGCTCGGCGGAAAATTCGCCCGCATCCAGTTCACCCCGGACCTGCTGCCCAACGACATCACCGGCGTGGCCGTATTCGACTCGGCGAACCTGCAGTTCGACTACCGGCCGGGACCGGCCTTTACCAACGTCCTGCTGGCCGATGAAATCAACCGGGCCACCCCGCGAACCCAGGCGGCGATGCTCGAGTGCATGGGCGAACGGCAGATCTCGATCGAGGGCCAGACCCGTCCCCTGCCCGACCCGTTCATGGTCCTGGCCACCCAGAACCCGGTCGAGTTCGAGGGGACCTTCCCGCTGCCCGAAGCCCAGCTGGACCGTTTCTTCATGCGCACCGCGCTGGGCTACCCGCAACCGGCCGAAGAGGTTTCGATCCTCTACAGCCAGCGTTCCGGCCACCCGATCGATTCGCTGTCGGCGGTCGCCGAGCTGGAAGAGCTCAAATCGCTCCAGGACCAGGTTGGCCAGGTCCACGTCGAGGATTCGGTGGCCGACTACCTGGTCGGGTTGATCAACATGGTGCGCGCCCACCCGGCGGTATCGATCGGTGCCAGCACCCGTGCCGCGCTGGCCCTTTTCCAGGCCGCCCAGGCCAAGGCGGCCCTGTCCGGGGAGAACTTTGCCACCCCGGACGACGTCAAGGAGCTTGCGCCCTTCATCCTCACGCACCGGTTGTTGCTTGAACCCGATTCGGTCGTGCGCGGGGTCACTCCGGCCCAGGTAGTGGACCAGGTGCTGGGGTCCGCGGAAGTCGAACTGGCGCCGGCCACCGCCACCTCATGATCTCGGCGGTCTTCGTGGCCCTGGCCCTGGTGGTCGTGGCCCTGGCCTCGCGGCTGTCGGATTTTTTCCTGCTGGCCTACCTCTTCATCGGCCTTTACCTGGCCAACCTGGCCTGGATCCGACTGGCCGGGCCCGGTCTGCGGGTTCGGCGCGAATTCCAGAAGCGCTCGTTCCTGGGCGAGAGCTCGACCGTCGAGCTGGTGGTGGAGAACCGCAACTGGCTGCCGATCCCCTGGCTGAACCTGAACGAGCAGATCCCGGTGGAACTTGGACATCGCGACGCTCTGAACCTGGCCGTGGCGCTGCCGCCGCGGGCCGTACGGCGATACCGCTATGAAATTACCGGCGGACAACGCGGCGTCTATCTGCTCGGTCCGCTGGAGATCTCATACGGCGATGTGTTCGGCATCCACCGCCGCGAAAAGAGAATCCGCGAGGGCGAACGCAAGTACGTCTACCCGCGGATCATCCCGATTCCCGACCTGGGCCTGCCGTCGACGACGCCGATGGGCACCGAGCGGTCGCCGGTACGGATTTACGAAGACCCGAGCCGGGTGGCGGGGGTGCGCGAGTACACGCCCTCCGACAGCCCGCGGCTGATCAACTGGAAGGCGTCGGCGGCGCGCGGGCAACTCCTGGTCCGTCAGCTGCAGCCCGCCGTCAGCCACGAGGTCCTGCTTGTCGTGGACCTTAACCCGAACGAATACTCCAGCGGCTGGGCGCCATACGCCAGCGAGCTCTCGATTACCGGGGCGGCGTCCTTTGCCAACACCCTGATCGAGCGCCGCCAGGCGGTCGGTCTGATCGTAAACGGACTGGACCGCAACGAGGAGATTTCACGACCGGCCGCCCAGATCGCCATGCGCACCCGCCAGCTGCGCAATCCCAGCGTCCCGATCGGGCGCGGTCGACGTCACCTGATGGGGATCCTGGAGATGCTGGCCCGATCGGCAATGCTGCCGCGCGCCGATTTTTCGGCCCAGGTCCGCAACCAGCTGGCGCGCCTGAGTTTCGGCTCCACGATCGTCATGTTCGCCGGCGGCCGAACCAACCACCTGCCGATGCTCAAGCGCATGCAGCGCCAGGGGCACAAGGTGATGGTCATCTATTCCGACCCCGAACATGCCGCTGCCGCCCAGGCCAAGGCCGGCAGCGTCGCGATCAACGCATTCGTGGCCACCGACCGGGAGGACTATGCAAATTGGGGCCGCCGGCTCCGGCCGGCATCTTGAACGCTATGCGCTGAGCGCGCTGCTGGTGGCCCTTGTGGCCACCTTCATGATCAACTTCGCTTTTCTGAGCTGGCAGTTCACCGGCGAACCGGTCTTTGCTTTCACCACCGCGATCACGGCGGTGGCAATATTTGCGCTGCGCCTGCACATGACCGCGATCGCCGACCGCGACGTGCGCGCGCCGGTCACCTGGCGGGACTGGATGGGATTCACCCTGCCGGCCCTGGCGGTGGTGCGGATCCTGACCGGCGCCTTCGTCGGCCTCGATCCCGGCGCCGGGATCGAACCGCTGTTCGCCGGCTTGCGGGACATCCTGTTTTCGCTTGAGTCGCTGGTGCTCTTCGGCGCCCTTTCGGCGGCATGGTTCATCGCCGCGGCCATGGCCGATTCGGTCAATTCGCTCTGCTACGTGGAGGACAAGAGTCCGCCGCCGCGCGATACCGCCGATTTCTACACCTGGCAGGCCGCCCGGGCGCTGGTAATCCCGCGCCACCAGGCGGTCGAGCAGATCCGGATAGGGGCCCTGATGGGGGCGATCCTGGTCGCCACGATCGCCGCCATTTTGATCCTTCTGCCAACGGCGCTGCGCGGCGCTGATGCCGCGCTCATCCAACGGGCCGTCCAGCTCCCGGTTGTCTTTGCCTACTTCCTTTTCATGTTCGCGACCCTTAGCTTTGCCAATTACGCCCGCAACCGGGCCGGCTGGAGCGAGGCCGGCACCAGCGTATCGGACGCGGTCGCACCGGTGTGGCTGCGCACCAGCGCGCTGGTCGTCGGGCTGGGACTGCTTGTCGCCAGTTCCCTGCCGGCGTTCTTCATACCCAACATGGAGTACTTCGGCGGCTACCTGCTCAAGGGCGTTGTGATCGCCTGGCAGGTCGTCACCCTCCCCTTGTTCCTGGTGATGGCCGTGCTCAGCTTCCTGGCCTCGCTGCTATTCGGGCAGATCGATGAGGCCCTGACCACCGAGACCACGCGCGGCCAAGTGCAGATGTTCGGCCAGACCGTCGATTCGATTACCTACACCTATCTGCAGGGGCTCTTTGTATTCACCCTGCTGACGATCGCGCTCTACTACATCTATCGCCGTTCCTTTGCCACCGGCCGGCCCGGCCGCAGGTCCCGCTACATGGATTTCATCCGAATGCTGCTGGCCTTCCTGTGGTCCCTGTTGCGTTCGCTGGCGGTGGCGCCCTACACGCTGGGCAGGGCCGGGGCAAGGGCCGTGGCCGAAAGAATCGCGGCCGCCCAGGCGCGGAGCGTCCCGAGCGCCGCGCCGGCTGCGGCGACCAACCTGGACCGGCTCTGGGAGGCGTTCGCCGAAGTCATCGCCGCCGCCGAGCGGGTGCAGGTGTTCCGCCCGCCGAGCCTGACCGCACGCGAATTCGGACAACGGCTGATCGATCAGCTCGGAATCGAACCCGGACCGGTCGCGGCGGCGGCGGACGCGTTCAACCGGGCGCGCTACGATCCGCGGCGGGTAAGCGTCGCCGCGGTCGAAGACATGCGGGCGCTGCGCGATCAGATCTGCAGCGCGATCGAGGACCGGCGCGGGGATTCGGCGGGGTCGGCGCGGGAAGACTAGCGCTCGCCGCGGGGGCGGGCGCTGGTGCGGCCTCGCTGGCCGCCCAGGTAGCGCTCCAGGGTCGGATGGAGCGCGCGGCGCTGCACGTCGGTCAGATAAAGCATCATGCCGCGGCCGCCCCCGGCCGGGTTCAGCCGGGCCCCGGCGGCGGTGTACTGGTAGGAAGCAAATTCTCGCCACTGGCGCAGCCCGCCCGATCCGACCGCCACTCCCTCCTCGAAGAAGTAGTAGCGCATCGGCAGCATGATCATCACCACCGTTCCCAGGAGGATCAGGAGCGAATAGAGTCCGTACTGGTTGGAATTGAGCGCGTCCAGGCCCGGCAGGGCGGCCACGCTGTTGATCGCCAGGATTCCCAGTACGTGCCAGCGCAGCACCAGGACCCGCTGCATGAAACCCAGACGGACGTAGAAGACCTGGACGCCGCGGGCGCGGACGCCGAACGGGTTGGCCAGGGTGACGAACGTGAACACGAGCAGGCCGCCGGCCGGCACGATGATCAATAGCGGTTGCACCGATTCGTCCACGCAATTCACCCGTCTGAATTTGGCGCAATTACCCTACCAATTGTGGCAAGCTGACGGAGCCATAGACTTTACGGGTAACCGCAGGTCATTGATTCGCCCGGGAGTTGATCGCCGCCATGTCAGGACACTCCAAGTGGTCGACGATCAAGCGCAAAAAGGGCGCCAATGACGCCAAGCGCGGCCAGATTTTCTCCAAGCTGGCGCGTGAGATCATGGTTGCCGCGCGCAGCGGCGGCGAGGTGATCGAAAACAACAACCGCCTGGCCATGGTGGTGCAGCGGGCCAAGGCCGTGAACATGCCCAACGCCAACATCGAGCGCGCGATCGCGCGCGGCGCCGGCGGGGGCGACGCGGCCAACATGGAGGAAATAACCTACGCCGGCTACGCTTCCGGCGGCATCGCCCTGCTGATCGACGTGATCACCGACAACCGCAACCGCTCGGTGGCCCAGATCCGCAACACGCTGGAGAGCGCCGGCGGCCGGATGGCCGACACCGCTTCGGTGGCCTGGCTCTTTGAAAACCAGGGGCAGATCCTGGTTGAGGCGGCCGGCCTGGAATTCGATGACGTCTTCGAGGCCGCGGTTGAAGCCGGGGCCGAGGACGTGGAGGCGGCCGAGGGCCAGATCTCGATCCTGACCGGCCCGTCCGACCTGGATTCGGTCCGCCGCGCGCTGGTCGAGGCCGGACTCGACGTAAGCCAGTCCGAACTGATCCGGGTCGCCACCAATCCGGTTGCGGCCTCGGACCGCGATTCCACCGCCCTTCTCAAGCTGGTCGATTCCCTGGAGGAACTCGACGACGTGCGCCAGGTTGAATCAAACCTCGAGCTCTCCGACGAGCTGGTAGCCGATTTCGCGGCCGGTTGACGACCTGACCCTGGGCATCGACCCGGGGACCGCCAACCTCGGCTGGGCGCTCGTGAGCGGCGACGCGCAGCCGGCCCTTGTTGCGGCCGGGGTGATCCAGTCGCCTCCCCGCAGCAGCCTGGGCGAAAGACTTGAAGCGATCGACGCGGGCCTGCGCCGGATCCTGGCCGAGCACCCGGTCACCGATCTGGCCCTCGAGCGGCAGGTGTTCGTCAAGAACGTGACCAACGCCGCGTCGGTCTTTTGCGCCTGCGGGGTCGTCACCCTGGCCGCCCACCAGAACGGTTTGCAGGTGGCCGAATACACGCCGACCCAGATAAAAGCGGCGGTGACCGGCTCGGGCAACGCCGCCAAGCGGGACGTCCAGGACTGGCTGGCCAGGATCCTGAACCGCAGGTCGCCAATCACGCCCGATCACGCCTCCGACGCGGCCGCGGCCGCGATCTGCCATATCCATAACCGCGACATTGCGCGCGGCCTTGACCGCCGAATAGCGTGATCGCCCACGTCCGCGGCACGATCTGCGCCGCCGACCCCGAACGCGCGCTGGTCGAGCTGCGGCCCGAAGGCATCGGCATCGTCCTGCGCGTTTCAGTCAGCCGGAGCCTGCTGAACCGGTTACAGGTCACCGAACCGGCCGACTTCCCCACCCACCTGCACGTCGGCGACTCCGGCCCGGAACTGTTCGGGTTCGACGACACCGCCGAACTGACGGTCTTCGGCCTGCTGCTGACCGTGCCGCGGATCGGGCCCAGACTGGCCCAACGGATCGTCTCCGAGCTCTCGCCGCGGCGCATCGCGGCCGCGGTCAACGGCGAGGATGAGAAGACCCTGCGGTCGGTAAGCGGCGTCGGCGCCCGGGCCGCATCGCGCATCGTCGTCGACCTGAAGGGCAAGCTCTCGGAAGTCGAGCTCACCGGGACGGCGCAACCGGGCCGGCAAACCGACGAGGCCGAGGAAGCGCTGGCGGTCCTGGAGGGCCTTGGTTACCCGCGCGCGGTGGCGGTCGACGCCCTGGCGGCAGGCGCTAGACCCGGCATGACGGTCGAGCAGCAGATCAGCGCCGCCCTCGGGACCCTGGCCTAGACGTCCGGCGGCCAGGGAGTAAAAATCGTGAAAAGCTCCCTCCGGCATATCTCGGCCGCCGACTTCCCCGCCTACCGGGAACGTCGGGTCGGATCCGGGCCGGTTGGTGCGGGCAATCAGGAGCGGGATTGAGGCGATATGGCCGAATCGATCGTGGCGCCGGAACAGGGCCTGCCCGACAAGCAGTTCGAGCAGGCGCTGCGGCCGCGATCGCTGGCCGACGACGAGTTCATCGGCCAGGCCCGCGTCAAGACGCGCCTCAAGATCCTTATCGAGGCGGCGCTGGGCCGGGGCGAACCGACCGACCACGTGCTGCTGGCCGGACCGCCGGGGCTGGGCAAGACCTCCCTGGCCCACATCATCGCCTCCGAAACCGGGTCCAGCATCCGGATCAGCTCCGGTCCCGCCCTGGGCCGGCCCGGCGATCTGGCGGCGCTGCTGAACAGCCTGCGCGCCGGCGACATCCTGTTCATTGACGAGATTCACCGCCTGAGCAAGGTCGTCGAGGAGATCCTCTACCCGGCCATGGAAGACCGCCAGCTCGACCTGGTGACCGGACGCGGATCCGGGGCGGCGCAGCGGACCTACCGGATCGCGATCGAACCGTTCACCCTCGTTGGAGCCACGACCCGGCTGGGACTCCTGTCGGCGCCGCTGCGCGACCGCTTCGGAGAGATCTACCGCCTGGACTACTATTCGGCCCCCGAGTGCGCCGCGATCATCAACCGCTCGGCGAGCCTCCTGGAGGTCCAGATCCGGCCCGAGGCGGCCGAGATGATCGCCACCCGCGCGCGCGGGACGGCGCGGGTCTGCAACCGGCTGCTGCGCCGCGTGCGCGACTACTGTCAGGTCAAAAGCGACGGATCGATCACTACCGAACTGGCCGACGAGGCCCTGGAGATGCTGGACATCGACCAGCAGGGGCTTGACGAAATGGACCGCCGGATCCTGGCCACGATCGTGCGCAAGTACGACGGAGGGCCGGTCGGGATCAATACGATCGCGGCCTCGCTGTCGGAGGACCCCGCCACCATCGAGGACTACCACGAACCCTACCTGCTGCAGATCGGATACCTGGCCCGCACCCCGCGCGGACGTCAGGCCACCCGCCGGGCCTTCGAACACCTGGGCCTGACGGCACCCAGGCAGGCCGGCGACCCCGGCCAGCTCGCGTTCGGGATAGACCCCTAGGATTCCAGCGTTGGCGACCCGTCGATTGCTGGTGCACGGCCGGGTGCAGCAGGTGGGGTTTCGCGCCTTCGTGCAGCGGCGGGCCGACGAACTTGGGATTTCGGGCCACGTCCGCAACACCCCGGACGGAACGGTCGAGGTGGTCGCCAGCGGAACCGGGAGCGCCCTGGACCGCCTGGAGGATCTGCTCCGCGCCGGACCGCCGCTGGCGGTCGTGGCCGCGGTCGATTCGACCACCCTGCCGGAGCGAACCTTCCACGGGTTCCAGGTACTTGCCTGAAGCGAACCCCCGCCCGGTGGCAGGCGTCGACCTGATCGAAATCGCGCGAATCGCGGCGGTCCTGAAACGGCACCCGAAGCGGTTCCTGGACAAGGTATTCACCCCGGCCGAAGTCGCCTATTGCCGCGGCCGGGTACCCGAGCTGGCGGTCCGCTTTGCGGCCAAGGAGGCCATCTCCAAGGCTCTGGGCACCGGGCTCAGGGGGGTCTATTTCCGGGAGATGGAAATCTACAACGACCGTCGCGGCAAACCGCTGGTGCGACTGCACGGGGCGGCCAGGCGGCGGGCCGGCGAACTCGGCATCGAAAGCCTGGACGTAAGCCTTAGCCACACCGACCAACTGGCGATCGCCCAGGTGGTCGGCCTGGCGAGGGGAAACGGACGATGATCCGCGTTTGCACGGTCGCCCAGATGCGGGCCGCCGAGAGCGCCGCCATCGACGCCGGCACCGGCGTCGATGAACTGATGCAGCGGGCCGGGTCGGCGATGTTTGCCGCGATCGCCGGCCAGCTCGGTGAACTGGCCGGCAAATCCGCGACCGTGCTGGTCGGGCCCGGTTCGAACGGCGGCGACGGCGTCATAGTCGCCGCGCGACTGGCCGAGGCCGGCTGCCGCGTACGGCTCATCTGCTCGCGTCAGCGCGGCGACGCGGTCGCTGCCGCCGGCGCCAGTCCGGCGATCGAATTGGTCCCCTACGCCCCGGGTGCGGTTCATCGATCAGCGGCGGATTCGGAACTGGTGGTCGACGCCCTGCTGGGGATCGGATCGGCTCCACCCCTGCGCGGAACGGTCGCCCGGATGCTCGGCGAGGTCGGCGCTCCGGCGGCGCTCAGGGTGGCGCTGGACATGCCATCGGGAGTCGACGCCCGGACCGGCGCCGCCGACCCCGCCGCCTTCGCGGCCGACCTGACGATCTGCGCCGGACCGTGCAAGCTGGGGGTGCTGCAGTTCCCGGCCCGGACCCGGGCCGGCCGCATCCTTACGACCGACATCGGCCTGGGTGATCCGGGCTCGGGTCACGCCCTGGACGCCGAGGTCGCGGCCGGACTGCTTCCCGGGCGCCCGCCCGATGCCCACAAGGGGACGTTCGGACGGGTGCTGGCAATCGCCGGCTCGTCCCGTTACCGGGGCGCCGCCGGCCTCGTCTGCGGCGGGGCGCTGCGCGGCGGCGCCGGTTATGTCGAGCTGGCCGCCCCGGAACCGGTGGCGGCGGCAGTGGCGGCCCAGCAGCCGGGTCCAATCTTCACGGTCCTGGAGAGTTCGGGCGGCCAGCTGCGGCCGAACGCGACAGGGGCCCTCAAGGCGGCCGCCCGGCGCGCCGCGGCGATCGCGGCCGGCCCGGGGCTGGGAACCGGCGCAGGGCCGGAGCGGGTCGTGGAATGGCTGGCCGGCCCGGACGGGCCCGACCGACCGATCGTCCTGGACGCGGACGCGCTGACCCTGGTCTCGCCGCTGCGGCGCCCGCCGGCCCCGAATGCCGACGGTACGGTTGTCCTGACACCCCATCCCGGCGAAATGGCGCGCTTGCTCGGAGTCGGTCGAGAAAGGGTGCAGGCCGACCGCCTGGGGGCGGCCCGGACCGCCGCCGACCGCGCCGGCGCGGTGGTCGTGCACAAGGGCGCCGGCACGATCGTGGCCCGGCCCGGCGGCCGCTACTGCATCTGTCCGCTCATCGCGCCGGGGTTGGCCAGCGCCGGAACCGGGGACGTGCTGACCGGCCTGATCGCAGCACTGCTGGGGAACGGCCTGACCGCCTGGGACGCGGCGCGCCTGGGGGTCTACCTGCACGCCCGCAGCGGCCAGCTGGCGGCCGCCGAGATGGCCGTGGCGGGAGTTTTGGCCGCCGATCTGGCCCCGCTCATCCCGCTGGCCTGGGCGGAACTGGAATCAGGCCGGCCGCGGCCAATCGGCCCGGGCCCGGATTGGCGCCAATGAACCCGGACTCTTTCGACCCGCCGCCTGCAAAATTGCGCGATCTATCCGAAGGGGACCCGTAACGTAAGGCGGCGGGCTGGAACTGCCGCGCAACACCGCCGCAGTCTTCCGGCGGCCGGAGAAGGAACCGGTGTCGGTCCGCGCCGCAATGGGCAGCGACCGTGGTCCCTGGCCAAAGGCTCCCTACGCGTGCTCCGTCCGGCTTAGAAGCTGGGGCCGGGCAGGTAGTACTGGACCGGGTCGAAGAATCGCAGCATCTCGGTCCGGGCCAGCTTTCCCGAGGCCACTTCGAGCACCAGGTCAAAGAGCTTGTCGCCCATTTCCTCTATGGAACGGCCTTCGGAAATCGCCGGTCCGGAGGAGAAATCGATACCGGTCACGCGCGCCGCGGTCGTGGGATTGCCGGTAACCCACATCTGCGGGGCAACTATCCCCTGGCCGCCGGTGAGGGTCCGGCGCGACCACCCGCCGCCGCCCAGCTGGAAGAAGACGATGTTGCAGCCGGCGCCGGCCATTCCGGGCAGGACCACCACGTGCGAGACCGAACTGTCCATGAAATAGAGTCCGGGCGCTGTGGGGCGTTCGGCGTATTCGAGCACGCCGGCGATCGGCGCGGTGCCACCCTTGTGGACCGCTCCCAGGCTCTTTTCTTCCAATGTGCTGATGCCGGCCGCGATATTGGCCGGCACCGGATTGATCGTGCGGATGTCCTGGCCGACGCCGCGCGCCACTTCTTCGTGGTCCTCGATCAATTCCAGGAACCGCCTGCGAACCTCCGGATTGACGCAGCGGTCGGCGAGTTCGTGCTCGGCCCCGATTACCTCGGTGGTCTCGGAGAAAATCGCCGTCCCGCCGGCTTCTACGACGCGGTCGAACATCCGGCCCAGCGACGGATTGCCGACCAGTCCCGAGGTCGGATCGGAAGCCCCGCACTTGACCCCGACCCGCAGGTTGGAGGCATCGACGCTCTGGCGCCGCTGGGCCGAGGCTGCGTGGACCAGGCGCGCCGCCACCCGGCTGCCCTGCGCGATCGCATCCCAGCCGTCGCAGTCGATGATTTCGACCGGTTTGCCGGCGGCGCGGCAGGGCTCTTCGGCATGCAAGCCGTTCAGCATCCCCTCGTTGATCTTGCCCCCGCCGGTGACTATCACCACCGCGTAGACGTTCGGGTTCATTGCCAGGCCGGTGTGCATGCGGGCGATCGTCTCGCGGTCGGATCGGGTGCGGGCGACGCCCAGGTCGGCCGACGTGGGCGTGACCGTGCCGTTGACCATGTTCACGATCTGCTGGCATTCCCAGCCGCCGGGCAGGACCAGGACGTGGTTGCGGGTTCCGGCGCTGCCGTCGAGCCGCGGGTAGCCGAGGAACGTTGCGCTCATCCGGTCCTCCCGGTGTCCCCGCCGGCGCGCAGGCCGGCCAGATTGTGGACGTGGACGAGCGTTCCAGCCGCGATGTCGGCTGTTGCCTGCCCGATCGACGCGCCGTACTTGTAGACCTGATCACCGGCCGCGATATCGGCGACGGCGATCTTGAATCCGAACGGAATATCCCCGGCGGCGTTGATCTGCAGCCGACCGCCGCGCGTGTTTACGGTCACCGCCTGGCCGTCCTCGGCCGCGCTGACCATGGTTGCGACGTTGTCGGTCGGGGCCAATTGGATGGCGCTGGCAGCGGTCACTTGACTCCTCGCTCCTACAATTTCGGGTTGCAGTACAGCCCGATCCGGACCATTTGTGGACGACGACCTAGAGTCTAGGCGCCCCGACGCCATCCCCTGGGGTTTTTGGTCTTTCGCGCGGGTCGCCTACCTGGTTTTTTCCGACAACCCGATCCTGGCGGTCTGGCTGGCCATCGGCACCGCCGCATCGTTCCTGGCCGGCCGCTTCCTGCTGCCCGACACGCCCGCGTTCGAGGCCACGACCGATTTTGCCGAGCTGGGCGACTTCTTCCTGGCCACGGCGGCCATCTTCGCGGTCCTGTTCCTGATCGGCCTGCTGCTGGAAGTCGGGGTCACCTTCAACGGCCTGGCCGCCTATCGCCAGTTCGGCGTCGACCTGCGGGCGGGCTGGCGCGTGATCCAGGGTTGCCTGCCGGGGATATTCCTCTTTGCGCTCTCCTGGCTGGCGCTGGCGCTGGCCATCGGGGCCGTAATCGGCTTCCTGGCGTTCATCAACCCGGCCCTGGGGGTGTTCGGGGCCCTGCTGGGGGCCAGCACGGTCATCGGGTACCTATTCGTCTCGTTCTATTTCGTCCCGCTGCTGGTAGATACCGGCGCCAGCGTGCCCAACATCCTGCGCGAATCACTGCGCCTGGCGCGCCTGACCGGATCCGAAATCATGCTCTACTGGGTCGTTTCCATCGCCGCCGCCGTCCTGACCTCGCTCATTACTTCCGAAAGCGGGGTACTGAGCATCGTGGCCCTGGTGGTCGCCAATCTGGCCAACATGCTGCTGCTGACCTTCCTGGCGGTCCTGCGCTGCATCATCTACGAGAACTCGGTCGAGCGGTTCGCACCCGATCCCGATCCCTAGCCGGGCGCGTCAGGCGGGCCGGGACACCAGGTAACGCAGGAACAGTTCCTGGCCCTCGCGCCGGATACCGGCCAGCTCCAGTTGCGGGGCATTTTCCGGAGGGAACGGCGAGCGGCCCCCGACCAGCCGCAGTCCGCCGGGGTCGCCCAGCAGGCGCGGCGCGATGGTAAGCAGCAATTCATCGAGCAGACCGGCTTCCAGCAACGAACGGAGCAGGGTCGGTCCGCCCTCGCAGAGGACCCGCCGCACGCCGCGGCCCGTCCCCAGGCGGGTCAGGACCCTGGCCAGGTCCAGTGGCCGCTCGGCAAATTCCCAGACGTCGCAGACCGCCGCGACCGCGGGGTCGAGGTTTTCCGGGGCGGGCGTGCAGATAAGCGGGGGATTTTGCTCGTCTGCCCCGGTCACCATGGCCGCGGCCGGATCGATGTGCCCGCGGTTGGTTACCGCCACCACCAGGGGCTGCGATCGGCCGCGTTCGGCCAGGGCGGCCAGGATCGCGGGGTTGCCAAGATCGCGCCGCGGATTGATCTCGAGCGTCTTGGACCCGCGCAGGATGGCGTCGAAGTGAATGCGCAGCCGGCGCATGCTGCGGCGGTCGGCCGGTCCGGCAAAATGCCGATGGCGCGGACCCGGTTTGCGCGCCGAGCCGTCGGCGGTGATGATGAAATTGGCGGCCACGAACGGGCGCTGCGCGGTCCCGGCCGGGAAACTCGCCTGGTCGTACACACCGGGCGGATCGAATACGTCCATCGCTGGCTGCCAGCTTCCAATTGGCCCAGAACTGCCCCATGCTAATCGTCCGGACCCCCGAGTGCCCAACCGCCTAGCCAAAGCAACCAGCCTCTACCTGCGCCAGCACGCCGACAACCCGGTCAACTGGTACGAGTGGGGCGCGGAGGCATTCGCCGCCGCCCGCTCCCAGGACAAGCCGATCTTCCTGAGCGTGGGGTATTCGGCCTGCCACTGGTGCCACGTGATGGCCCACGAATCTTTCGAGGATCCGGCCCTGGCCGAGCAGCTGAACGCCGATTTCATCTCGATAAAGGTGGACCGCGAGGAGCGGCCCGACGTTGACTCGATCTACATGAACGCGGTCGTCGCGCTCTCCGGGCAGGGCGGCTGGCCGATGAGCGTGTTCCTGAAACCCGGCGGCGAGCCTTTCTACGGCGGCACCTACTTCCCGCCCCAGTCGCGCTACGGGATGCCTTCGTTCTCGCACGTGCTGGAGCAGATCGCCGACGCCTGGCGGCAGCGGCGCGAGGACGTGGACAGCTCGGCCGGACAGCTGGTGGAACGCCTCAACCAGTTCGAAAGCCTGGGCGGCGTCGAACTGCCCGAGGACCTGGCCATGCGCGCCGCGACCGCGATCTGCGCCGGGTTCGACTACGAGAACGGCGGCTGGGGCGACCAGCCCAAGTTCCCGATGGCGATGACGATCGATTTCCTGCTCGGGCGGTTCGCCCAGGCCGGCGACCGGCCGGCCCTGGAGACCGCCCTGCGATCGCTGGACCGGATGGCCCTGGGCGGGATATTCGATCACCTCGGCGGCGGATTTCACCGCTACTCGGTCGACGCCGTCTGGCTGGTCCCGCATTTTGAAAAAATGCTCTACGACAACGCCCAGCTCTCCGGCGCCTACCTGCACGCCTGGCAGCTGACCGGCAAGCAGCGCTACCTGGACGTGGCCCGGCGCACGTTCGATTACGTGCTGGGGGAAATGCGCGGCCCGCAGGGCTGGTTCTACGCCGCCCAGGACGCCGATTCGGAAGGCGTCGAGGGCAAGTACTACCTTTGGGACCTGGATGAGGTCCAGCAGCTCCTGGGTGAGGACGCCAGGGCCGTCTGCAGCTATTACGACGTGACCCTGGGCGGGAATTTCGAGGGCCGCAACATACTGCACGAGCCCTCCGATCCGGCGCCGCTGGCCGGACGGCTGGGGATTTCGACCGGGCAGCTGCTGGCCAGGGTAGCCGCCGCCCGCAAGACCCTGCTCGGCGCCCGCCGGACCCGCATCGCTCCGGCCACCGACCGCAAGGCGGTCGCCTCCTGGAACGCGCTCATGCTCTCGAGCCTGGCCCAGGCCGGGGCGGTGCTCGACGAGCCCGCCTACCTGGACGCGGCGCGCGCCAACGCCGAATTCCTGCTGGATCAGATGTCCCCCGGCGGCATGCTGGTCCACTCCTGGGCCGAGGGTCGGCCCGGGAAAGTCGGATTCCTGGAGGACTACGCCGCGCTCGGCGACGCGCTGCTGACCCTTTACGAGTCCGATTTCGACCGGCGCTGGTTCGATCTGGCCCTGGGGCTGGCCGAGCAGATGCTGGAGCGGTTCGTCGACGCCGCGGGCAGCCTCTGCGATACGGCCACCGGGCAGGAAGACCTGATCGTACGGCCGCGGCGCCGCGAGGACAACGCCACGCCCTCCGGCGCGGCGCTGGCCACCCGTCTCATGCTGCGCCTCTGGGCGCTGACCGGCCGGGAGGACTGGCGCGAGCGGGCCGAGGCGGCGATCCCGGGGCTGGGCGAGACCTTCATCCGCCACGGCACCGCGTTTTCGATGTGGCTGCAGTCGGTGCTCTGGCTCGACGGGCGGGCCCAGCAGGTGGCAATCGCGGGCGAGAAGGACTCGGCCGAGGTCCGCGCGTTGGTCGACCAGGTGCGCGCGAACTGGCGCCCCGACCGGATGCTGGCGGTCGGCGGTGAGGACGGACCGCCGCTACTGGCCGGCCGCGGTCCGGTCAACGGCCGGGCGACCGCCCACGTCTGCCGGCGCTTCGTCTGCCAGCAGCCGGTGACCGACCCCCAGGCGCTGCGTTCCCAGCTCCTGGACGAAATCAACTAGACGGGCGCGCCGGAACCCCGGCGCCGGCGCTCAACCGGCCCTCAGCCCCCGGCCAGCATCGCGTGGTCGGTCTGGTGGGCCCGGACCCAGTCCCAGTCGATCGTGACCCCGAGGCCGGGGCCTTCGGGGGCGAAAACGTTGCCGCTGGCATCGATCGAGTCCAGGTTGTCGGCAAAGTCCGTGTAAACGGGGTGGTGCGGAGCGTTGGTCTTGACGTTGGGATGGACCAGGCCCAGCTCGTAGTAATTGGTGTTGCGGATCGCCGACATCAGGTGACGGTGCACCGGACCGGGCGTGTGCAGCTCCACGTCCAGCCCCAGCCCTTCGGCGGCGTGGGCGATCTTCATCACCCCGGTGACCCCGCCGTCCTGGTAGGCGCCGGCGCGCACGAAGTCGGTCGCGTCGGCGACGGCGAAATTGATCGTCTGCTCGGGCAGCCGGATATGCTCGGTCTGCAGCAGCGGGGTCCTGATCAGCTGGCGCAGCTTGCGGTGGGCCAGGGTTGCGACGCCGCCGTCCTGGTAGGGGTCCTCAAGCCAGAAGAAGTTGGCCTCGTCGCAGGCCCGGCCGACCGCCAGGGCCTGGCCGAACGTGGCCAGCTCGCAGGCCGGGTCCAGCATCAGGTCCATCCGGTCGCCGACCGCCGCGCGCACCGCCAGGATGTTGTCGATTTCACGCTGCACGTTCGACCCGGCCAGGCCCCAGCCGTGGATCTTGAAGCCCGGATATCCCAGGTCGCGGCAGCGGACCGCGAACTCGGCGAACTGCTCCGGGGTGGTCAGCCCGCCGTTCTCGTCGCCGTGCACGGTCGACGCGTATGCTGCCAGCGGGCGGCGGGTGCCGCCGAGCAGGCGGTAAAGCGGCTCGTTGTACATCTTGCCGGCGATGTCCCACAGGATGATGTCGATCACACCCACGCCGGTCATGTCGAACTGGCGCAGGGCGCGCTTGGTTTCGTTGTAGATCTGCTCGCGCGCGGTCACGTCCTTGCCGATCAGGTACCCGGCGCACATGGCCACCTGGGTCCTGGCCGGCGGGGCGTGGATGGGGAATTCGCCGCTGATGCCGGCGTCGGTGTGGATCTGGATGATCGCCCCCACCTGCTTGAGCTTGTCGCCCGGCGAGTAGACCAGGTTGAAGCCGTGGCGGTCGGTGCCCATGTCGTCGGTGAGGAACTCGTAGGTCGTCATCTCGACGCCGGTGATGGTGGGGCCGCTGCTCATGGTCAGTTCCTTTGCAATTGGTCGGCCGACGGCGTGTCACGCGGTGGAGTCATCGGCCATTCATTTTGAGTTGGCGGCACCCTGACCTGAGACGCCCGCAGCGCGCCTTAGTTCGGCTATTTCAGCCTGCGTGAGAGGGCGCTGCTGGCCCGGTCGCAGGGAGTCGATCCGCAGGCCGGCGAATTCAGTCCGCACCAGGCGCTTGACCCTGCGCCCGCAGGCGGCGAGCATCCGCCTTATCTGACGGTTGCGGCCTTCCCGCAGGGCCATTTCCAGGACGGTCCGGCTCCCTGTCTGGGATCGCACCCGGACCTCGGCCGGACGGGTGCGACGATCGCCGATAACGATTCCGGAACGGAGTCGCAGAAGGTCTCCTGCGGCCAACCGGCCCTCCACCGTGACCAGGTAGCGGCGCCGGTGGCCAAAGCGCGGATGGGTCAGGCGGTTGGCCAATTCCCCGTCGTTGGTAAGCAGCACCAACCCTTCCGAATAGCGGTCCAACCGCCCGACCGGAAACACCCGGGCCCCGGTTTCGACCAGGTCGACGACGGTCTGGCGACCGCGTTCATCGGCTGCGGTCGTGATGACCCCGCGCGGCTTGTTGAGCAGGATGTACTCCAACTCCGGAGCGGGATGTTGCAGTAATCGGCCGTCGAACTCGATCCGGTCCGAATCCGCATCGACCTGCTGGCCAACGTGGGCCGGCTCCCCGTTGACCTGCACCCGGCCCGACGCGATGGCGTCTTCCATTGCCCGGCGCGACCCCAGGCCGGCCCGGGCCAGTACGACATGCAATCGGCGGCGCGAGCCATTGCGCGGTCGACCGCCGGCCTTAGCCGGCCCTATTCCACACCTGCCCGGAGGGAATTCGCCGGTCGGCCGGACCGGACCGTTCGCCGGACCGTTGCCCCCGGATCATGGACCGGCACTGCTGGCCATTGAGCCAATACGTGCCTCCAACCCGGCGCAACCGTACTTTCAAGCCCGGTGAGAGCCTCACGATGAACCGGCGTCCTCCCCTTCGAAGTCCGCGATTGTCCGCGCGGGCGTCTCGACAAAGTCCGGGGCGGCCCAAACCCGTCCAGACAACCTGCCGGTTTGCCGCGGCTGTCTCGGTATCGCGTACGGGACCAAGCGCGCAACCGGCCTGCCTGCCCTGCCAAGTACCAATTCTTCCCCGCTGGCAACCCGTTCCATGAGCTTTGCGAGATCGGTCTCGGCATCATCGACGTCGATGACCATGGCGGCGCCTCAATCCTCGTGTTGGTGGTCTCAATAAGTCTGGTTGATTTGATCGCCAAGCACGCCGCAACCAGATGTCGATTCCGGCCGCCGCGCCACATTCCGAATACTCGAACAGCGCACCGTAACTCTGCCGAATCTCCCGAGCAAGACCGCTAGGTTGCGGGCCGCATGCCGATTCCTCCGGTCCGCCGCCTGAAGTCGGCGGACCGGAGGCGATGTTCAGATTCCCGGGATTGGGAGTTTGTGTCGCAGCCTGAAAACCGACAGCAGCCGCAAGTGCTTGTGGCGTGCCCGCTGTTTTGCAAGACCGGTTTCGGCACCAAGACTTGAAGCACCCGGGCGGCTGGCGGAGCCGCCATAGAATGCGGCCACTTCGCCGCATCTGCCGGGCAGTGGCCATCTCCGAAAACGACTCAATCTATTTCGCCGGGGTCTCCGAGCAACTCGCCCTCCTGCGCGGCGGGGAAATCTCGCCGGTCGAACTGGTGAAGGCGCACCTTGCCCAGATCGAGCGCCAGCCGGCATTCGCCAACGCCTGGCTGGAGGTATTCGCCGAGTCCGCGCTGGAGCGGGCCGCCGCCCTGGATCCTGACGACCTGCAAAAGCCGCTGGGCGGCATCCCGGTCGCTTCCAAGGACCTCTACGACATCGCCGGGGAGGTGACCACCGCGGCCTCGCCCACGCGCCTTGCGGCGCCGCCCGCGCCGGAGGACTCCCACGTGATTGCCCGGCTGCGCCGGGCCGGCGCGATCATCCTCGGCAAGACCGTGCTGCACGAATTCGCGTTCGGGGTAACCGGTGTGAACCCGCACTTTGGAACACCCCCCAATCCCTGGCGGCGCGACCGCGTGCCGGGCGGTTCCTCCTCCGGATCGGCGGTAGCGGTCGCGATCGGAGCCGCGCCGCTGGCGCTCGGATCCGATACCGGCGGATCGATTCGCCTGCCGGCCGCACTGTGCGGGATCAGCGGCCACAAACCGACCTACGGATTCGTCTCCAAGCGCGGCGTTTTCCCGCTCTCGCTGAATCTGGACCACGCCGGCCCGATGGCCCGGTCGGCCCAGGACTGCGCAATCATGCTCGATGCCATTGCCGGCTACGATCCGCGCGACCCGTATTGCCCGCCCGGCGAGCGGGTCAAGACTCAGGAACGACTCGGCCGGTCCATCGCCGGCTGGAGGATCGCCATCCCCGACGACCGGCACTTTGCGGACCTGCAATCCGAGGTCGGGGCGGCCGTCGAACGCGCCGCCGCCACGCTCGGGGAACTCGGGGCCGAAATCGTTGAAGTGCCCCTGCCTTGGGCCGGCCCGGCCTTTGCCAACAACTCCGCCATGGTGCCGGTGGAGGCCGCATTCATCCATCGCGAGCTATTGGAAAGCCCGGACCTGGGCCGGGTTTCGCCCGACACCCAGGCCCGGCTGCGGGCGGCCTCAACGACATCGGCCATCGCCCACCAGGAATACGTCGACCGCCGCGCCGGATTGGTCCGCGCCGCCGAACTCCTCCTGTCCGAATACGACCTTCTGCTGACCCCGAGCTGCCATCGCACCGCGGGGCTGCTCGAGGGCGCCGACACCCGCCGCTACCTGCGCGACGTCGCCTTCACCGGGATCTTCGACCAGACCGGTCAGCCATCGATATCAGTGCCCTGCGGTTTCGACGCCGATGGCCTGCCCATCGGGCTCATGCTCACCGCCCGCCGCTGGCGCGACGACCTGCCGCTGACCGCCGCCCACGCTTTCCAGCAGGCCACCGGCTGGCACCGCGCCCGGCCCCGACTGGACTAGCCGGGCGGTGTCGGAACAACTCTGCTACCTGGGCCTGGCCGAGGCGGCCCGGCAGATCCGCAATCGCCGCCTCGGGGCGCGCGAGCTGGTCCAAGCCTGCATCGACCGCTTCAACGCCCTGCCGCGGCACCAGAGCGCCTTCGTAGACCATCAGGCCGAAGCCGCGCTCGCCGCCGCCGATGATTGCGACCGCACCGACTCTGCGGCAACCGGCATCCTGGCCGGGATCCCGCTGGTCCTGAAAGACAACCACGACGTCGCCGGCCGCGCCTACAGCGGCGGGTCGGTGGTCCTGCCGCGCGATCCGGCCCCGGCCGACTCGAGCCCGGTCCGGCAACTGAGGTCGGCCGGGGCGATCATCATCGGCTACGCCAACATGCATGAACTGGGGTTCGGCGCATCCAACATCAACCGCCACTTCGGCACCCCGGCCAACCCCTGGGACCCGGAGCGCGTGCCGGGCGGCTCATCGGGCGGGACCGCGGCGGCGGTCGCGGCCGGGATGGCGGCCGGCGGGACCGGCACCGACGCCGGCGGTTCGATCCGCACCCCGGCCGCGCACTGCGGGATCTGCGGCCACAAACCAACCTTCGGGCTGGTCGCCAAGTACGGGGTTCTCTCGCTCACTCCGAGCCAGGGCGTGGTCGGGCCGCTGGCGCGCTCGGCCGAGGACCTGGCGCTGCTGCTGACCGCCCTGACCGGGCACGATCGGCGCGATCCCTACAGCGTCGACGTTGGCCGGATAGATCACCGCGCCGGCCTGCAGCTGGGCGTGCGCGGGAGACGCCTGGCGGTCCCCACCGAGCATTTCTTCGACGACCTGCCGGCCGAGATCGTCGCCAACGTCGAGGCCGCGCTCGCGGTCTGGGAATCGCTGGGGGCGCAGATCTGCCGGGTTCCGACGCCCTGGGCCGCGCCGGCGGTGGAACCCAATCGCCAGCTCACCGCGATTGAAGCCGCCCACCAGTTGCGCCACCTCATGGACGACGATGCGCGTTTTTCGCAGCTGGCCGCCGACGTGCAGAGCCGTCTGCTCGAATCGGCCGCCGCCCCGTCCGGACGCTACCTGGAACTCATGGACCGGATGCGGGCGCTGACCCGCAGCGCCGAGGACTTCTTCGACGACTACGACGCCCTGATCACCCCCACCAACTACACCACCGCCGGAAGGGCCGACAACCCCGACCTGATAACCGAGTACCTGCGCATGGACGCGATTCCGGGGGTGTTCAATCTGACCCGACAGCCCGCGGTTGCAATACCCAGCGGGTTCGATTCGCAGGGCCTGCCCACCAGCGTCATGATTTCGACCCGCCAGTTCGGCGATGCGATGGCGTTGCGGATCGCCCACGCCTTCCAGCAGGTCACCGATTTCCACGTCCGGGTCCCCGCCGCAGTTGCCTGAGCCCGGGCACCGTCCGTGCCAGAATTTTTCCGGGAACGATGCGGCCCATGGATTCGGGGCAATCCGGGCACGAGCCGGCGCGGGGGCGGAGCTGAAATGAGTTCGAACCGGGACTGGGAAGACGAAATCCGAGAGATTCTGCGTCGCAAGCAGTTCGAGGATCCGCCGCCCTCCGGGCCGCGCCCGCTCGATCGCATCGGCGACTTCGTCAAATCACGGTTCGCAACCCCGGGCCAGATGGCAACCACCGGAGCGGTCCTGCTGTGCGCTTCGCTGCTGCTGGCCGTCTTTCCGGTCATGCGCCTGATCGTCCCGCTGACCGCCACCGCCGGCGTGATCATGCTGTTTCTGGCCTACCTGGCGGTCGTGGGTTTCGGCAAACGGGGCCGGCCGCGCGGCAAAAAGATGTGGCGCGGACGGCTGGTCGACGACCGGCCCGAGCCGGGCCGGCTGGGGAGGTTTCTCAACCGCTGGCGGCGCGGCTAGATGAGCACCGCCCTGAAGGTCTCCGAAATTCAGTCCGGCACCCGGATCGACGGCGTGATGCTGCTGAGCGCGTCCGAGCGGCGCCAGGACCGCAACGGCAACGACTACTGGCAGGGCGAGCTCAAGGGTGTCGACCGCCAGAGCGTGGTGGCCCGGTTCTTCCGTGCGCCGGAATCGGCGTATGCGATCGAACCCCAGAGCATAGTCGAGGTTCGCGGCCAGGCCGACACCTTCCGCGACCAGCTGAACCTGAAGCTCGAGTCGATCGCCGCAGTCCCCGACGCCGCGGCGTTCGAGGAGTTCAGCCCTTCATCGCCGCGCGACCTGGAGGCGATGTTTGGCGAATTGAGCGCGTACCTTGACAAGCTGCAGGAATCCTCGCCGGCGATCGCCGCGGTGTGCGCCAGCGTTCTGGCGCGCGAGGAAGTGGCCGGCGGCATCACCCACTGGTGGGCGGCCCAGCGCCGCCACCACGCCTACCGCGGCGGACTGCTCGAGCACATCCTGGAGATGCTGGCCCTGGCCGAGACCCTCTGCGATCTTTACCGCGAGCTGGACCGCGACCTGGTGCTGGCCGGCTGCATCCTGCACGATCTGGGCAAGCTGGTCGAGCTCGCTCCGCGCGGCCCCGAATTCGGTTATTCGGCGGCCGGATCCCTGGTCGGGCACATCGCCATTTGCGACCGCTGGGTGGCCGAGGCCTGCGCCGAAGCAGGCGCCGGCGAGGAACTGACCATGCGCCTTAGGCACCTGGTGCTGTCGCACCACGGCGAGCGGGCCATGGGCGCGGTGGTGGAGCCGGCCACGCCGGAGGCGATGGCGCTGCACCTGCTCGATTACCTTTCCTCGCAGCTGCGCCAGGCCGTGGACGCGGTCGGCGAGCTGGATTCCCCGGGCGCGGTCAACGCCGAAGGCATGGCCAATCGACGCGACTGGCGATTCCAGCGGTTCTGGTACGGAGGCTCCGCACCGACCGAATGACCCGGCCTTAGCCGCGCGCCGCCAGGGCGTTTATCTCGTTGCGCCGCAGCAGCAGCAGCAGTGCCGGAACCAGGCAGGCCGCCATGAGCGCGATCGCCGGCCCGACCCCCAGCCAGGGCGTGAACAGGGAGCCGAATACCAGCGGGCCCATCGCCGCCCCACCGCCCATGAACAGCCCCGAAACCCCGTACACCGTGCCGCGGTCGGCGGGATCGGAAGCGAACGCGATCAGGGTCCGTCCCAGGGGGTTGATCAGGCCCGCGCAGAACCCCTGCACGGCGCGGGTCGCCATGAAAACCGCCAGGTCGCCGGTGAAGCCCTGCGGCAGAAACAGGACCGTCATCCCCAGGATCCCGACGAACAGCACCTGTCGATAGCCCCAGCGGTCGGCCAGGCGCGATGCCAGCAGCACGCCGCTGAACATGGTCGCGGCGAAGATGCTGGCGGCCAGGCCGGTGAACAGGGGCGCCTGTCCGGGATCGGTCATTTCCTGGATCCGCAGCGGGATGATGTAGTTGATGCCCAGGTTGGTCATCCAGAAGCCCCCGCTTAGCAGGAAAGCGAAAAGCACGGTCGGATTGACGGTTGAACGCGCCCGGCCAAAGCTGCCGACCAACCGGCGCAGCATCCCCGACCGGGTCCGGCTCGCCAGCGTCGGCGGACGGACGAAACGCTCGCGGGCGAACAGCAGCACGAGCAGGGCCCCGAGCAACCCGAATACCCCGCCGACCACGAACGTTTCCCGGATCCCGATGGCGACCGCCAGCATGCCGCCCGCCGCAAGCCCGACCACGCTGCCCAGAACCTGGGCGGCATCGATCCAGCCAACCACCATCGCCAGGCGCCGGCGCGGAGTCACCGAGGACACCAACGCCAGCGCCGCCGATCCCGGACCGGCCAGCAGGCCGCGGCCCATGATGATCAGGAATACCGCCGGGGCCGAATTCACGAACGGAACCAGGAGCGTTCCCAGCGCCGAGAGCGCCAGTCCGCGCACCGCCATCGGCTTGCGCCCGATCCGGTCGCCCAGCATCCCCCAGAACGGCGCGCCGACCGCGAACGCCAGGCCCTGAATGAACCCGATGTAACCGGCCCAGACGGCCGACTCGCCGGGGGAGAGGCCGATCTGCTGCAGATACAGGACCAGGAACGGCATGAAAAAGGAGAGATTGGCATAGGTGGCAAACATCCCCCCGACCACCGCCAGCGCCGTCCGCATCCAGGCGGTCCCGAGATCGGCCAGCACCGGCCGCAGCACGGTCACCGCCTTCCCTGCCCGGTCCGGCCGGGGCCCGGATCCGCCAGCTTGCCGGTCAATGGTTCGATCCGGCCGCGCTCCGGGCCGGCGACCGGCCGCCGCCGAAGGGAACCGGCACCGCGCTAGCCGCGCGCCGCCAGGGCATTGATTTCGCTGCGCCACAGCAGCGACAGCAGGGCCGGCAGAAAACACAGCGCCCCGAGCATGAAGGCCGGCCCGACCCCGATGGTCGCCGTCAGCAGGGTTCCAAACAGCAGCGGCCCGGTGGCGGTGCCAACGCCGCCGAATACCCCGGAAAGCCCGTAAACCGTCCCGCGGTCGGCGCGGTCGGAGGCAAACGCGATCAGGGCGCGTCCCAGCGGCATGACCAGACCGGTGCAAAAACCCTGCACGGCGCGGGCCAGCATGAACGACCAAAGATCGCCGGCAAGTCCCTGGGGCAGGAAGAGAACGGTGGTGCCGATCAGGCCCGCAAACAGGATCTGGCGGTAGCCCCAGCGGCCGGCCAGGCGCGCGGCCAGCAGGACCCCGCCGAACATCGTTGCCGCGAACACGCTGGCGGCCAGGCCGGTGAACAGCGCAACCTGATCGGGCCGGGCGATTTCCTGCACCCGCAGCGGCATGATGTAGCCGGTGCCCTGCTGCGACATCCAAACCCCGGAGCTGAGCAGGAATGCGAAGACTATGGTCGGGTTCAGGGTCGATCGCGCCTGGGTCAGCGCGCCGCCGACGCGCCGCAACCGGTTCCGGCCGGAGGGCGCCCGGAACTTCTCCGGACGCACGAAATCCTCGCGCGCCATCAGCAGCACCAGCAGCGCTCCCAGCAGACCGAAGCACCCGCCGGCCACAAACGTTTTCTGGATTCCGATCGTGGCCGCCAGCATGCCTCCGGCGGCCAGTCCCAGGCTGATCCCCAGAACCTGGGCGGCATCGATCCAGCCCAGGACCATCGCCAGTCGGTCACGCGGGGTCACCGCCGACACCAGCGCCACCGCGGCGGTCCCCGGGCCGGCCAGCAACCCCCGCCCCAGGATGATCAGCAGGACCGCCAGGGCCGAGTCAAACACCGGCAACAGCAGCATCCCGATCGACGATGCGGCCATCGCCCGCACAACCATCGGCTTGCGGCCGACGCGGTCGGCCAGCATGCCCCACAGCGGCGCCGAGGTCGCAAACCCAACGCCCTGGACGAAGCCGATGTAGCCGACCCAGGCCGCCGATTCGGTCGGGCTCAGTCCCAGGTCCTGGAGGTGCAGGGCCAGGAAAGGTACAAAGAACGAGAACCCGCAGAAGGTGGCGAACATCCCTCCGACCACGGCCACCGCGTTGCGCACCCACGGTGTGCCCAGACCGGCGCCGCCTAACGGTCGCAGCGACGCCAAACTAGCTCTTGGTCCCGGAGCGCGGCGATGACGCGGCGAGAGCGTTGCGCTTGCTGGCGGCGGGTCGGCGGGTGGGCAAGTGCCCCGATCGCATTGGCCTGCCTGGTGGCCTTTGTTACGGCTGCTGGCGGCCCGTCGGCGGGCCGGTTCCCAGTCTATGGCCCGAGCCCCGGCGGGCGCATTTCCGGCCGGCGCGGCTAGAATTTCGGCGCCTTGCAGACCCTTGAGCGGAGACCCCCAAGCTGGCCATTGATTTCATAGTGATCGGCGGCGGATCGGCCGGTTATCACGCCGCCAGCACCGCCTCGTCGGCCGGTCTCCGGGTGGGCTTGATCGAGTCCGCCGAACGATTCGGGGGGCTTTGCATTCTGCGTGGCTGCATGCCCACCAAAACCCTCCTGCGCTCGGCCGAAATCGCCCAGCTGGTACGGGAGTCGGACGAACTCGGTATCCACAGCTCCAGCCCGCGCGTCGACTGGCCGGCGGTCCGTCGACGCAAGGACGAGCTGGTCGAGGAATTTGCCAGCTACCGCCGGGTATCGGCCGAAAAACTGGCCAACGTCGAGATAATCCGCGGCCGCGCCGAGTTTCTTGGCCCCGACTCGATCAAGGTCGGCGCGGAGGTGCTCAGCGCGCCCAAATTCGCCGTGACCACCGGCTCGGAAATCGCAATTCCGCCGTTGCCGGGACTTGCAGAAGTCGGCTACATCGATTCCGACGCGGCCCAGACCCTGGACCGCCTGCCCGAATCGCTGCTGGTCATCGGCGGGGGTGCGGTGGCGCTCGAATTTGCCCAGCTGTTCCTGCGCCTGGGCGTGGCCGTAACCGTCGTCCAGCGCTCGGCGCACGTGCTTTCGGGAATGGACTCGGCGATCGGGATCGCGCTGGCCGGTTACCTTGAGCGCGAGGGCATGACGATCGTCACCGAGACCAGCATCAGCCGGTTTGATCGCGCCCCCGACGGCCGCAAGCAGGTCACGGTCGACACCCCCTCGGGAGAGCGCACGTTTGCGGCCGAGGAGATCCTGGTCGCGCTGGGCCGGCGCCCGGCCACGCGCGGCCTCGGACTGGATCGGGCCGGGGTCGATACCGACCGCGGCTGGATCCTGGTCAACACCCGGATGCAGACCTCGAACCCCGACATCTACGCCGCCGGCGACTGCATCGGACCCGAGGTCGGGCCGCTGCAGGTGGTGCACACGGCCGTCCAGCAGGGCCAGATCATCGGCAACAACGTGGCCGGCAAGACCCAGGACTTCGATTTGCGGGTGGTCCCGCAGGCCGTCTTTACCGATCCGTCGGTGGGCGTAGTCGGCCTTTCGGAGCAAGAAGCCCGGGCCCGGCATTCGTCGGTGATAGTGGCCCAGGAGACCTTCGAGGACCAGGGCAAGGCCCTGACGATGGGGCAGAACAAGGGGCTGGTGAAGATGGTCGCGGACGGGGTCACGGGCGAGCTTCTGGGCGTGCACGTCCTGGGGCCCGAAGCCGCCGACCTGATCCACGAGGCGGTCGTGGCGATGCACTACCGGGCCACCGCGGACGAATTCGCCCGCATCCCGCACCTGCATCCGACCCTGGCCGAAATCATGGTGGACCCGGCCGAGGAATTGGCCGCGATGCTGCCGCAGCCGGCCGCGGCTGGGTAACGGGTCAGCCGTGGCCGCACGCGCCCGCCGCGACCTGCGCGAACGCATGCAGGAAGCCGCCCTGACCAGCTGGGAAGAAGTCGGCAACGAAGACCTGGCGATCTTCCGAATCGCCCGCACCGACGGGGAGCCATTCTTCCAGTTCCGCGCCGGCCAGTACGCCCAGCTGGCATTCTGGGACCAGCCGGACGGCGATCCGCGCCCCCGCCAGCTCTCGATTGCCTCGGCCCCCTACGACCGCTCGGAACTTGAGTTCTACGTTGTGCTGGTGCGCGACGGCGGAGCGGACGGAAACAGCCTGGGCTACTTCACCGGCACCCTCTGGCAGCACCGCAACATCGGCGACACCCTGCTGTTCATGGGTCCGGCCGGCCGCTTTGACCTGGACCGGACCGGCGAACCGGAGGTGGTCTGCGTGGCTACCGGGACCGGACTGGCGCCCTATGTGGCGATGGCCCGCCAGGCCCGTTCGGAACTGGACGAGGGAGTGCTCCCGGAGCGCCGCCTGACCGTGATTCACGGCGTCAGCTACGCCCGCGAACTGGGCTATCGGGCCGAACTCGAGGAACTGGCGGCCATACCGGAACTGGGTTTGACCTACATCCCGACCGTCTCGCGGCCTGATTCGGACCCGGATTTCGAACCGTCGCTGGCGCGCGGACGGGCCAACGACATCCTGCGCCTGCTCCTGGACTGTCCGCCCAGCGGGCGGGTCGCACCGCGGCTGCCTGACGGCCGGGAAGAGGACCTGAAGGGGCGCATGGGGCCGGGCCGCAGCGCCTTCTACCTCTGCGGGAACCCGGACATGATCAGCGACCTGAAGGAGGCCCTGGGCCCGCTCGGCTATCAGCTTTCAGGCCGCGGCGCGCAGGTGATCACCGAGGACTACTGGTAGGCGGATCCGGAGCCGGCCGGGGTACGGTAACGGGTAATCTGGTGGCGGCGAACGCAAAATAATGTCGGCGCGATCACCGGACCGCGCCCTTTGGCCCTGAGCGATATGCGAAATCGGAGCAATCATGACCCAAAAGTTGCCGGCCTCACTGATCGAAGAGCTGGCTGCGATCGATAGCCCGACGATCTGCAACGCGATCGAGCCGTTCAAAGTTCGCGGACGCCACGACGGCTACCTGGGCCCGGAAATCGGCTGCTATTTCCCGGAAATGGACCCGATCTGCGGCTATGCCGTCACCTGCACCGTGCGCAGCATCGCCGACGACGGCGACCAGCGCATCGAAATGCGGCTCAAGTTCTTCGAAGCGCTCGAGGCCGCGCCCAAGCCGGCGATCTGCGTATTCAAAGACGCTTCCGACAGTCCGGGGCGGGCCTCGCAATGGGGTGAGGTCTACACGACGGCCGTCAAATCGTTCGGGGCGATCGGAGTCGTCACCGACGGCGTGATCCGCGACCTGGCCGAGATCGCCGAAATCGGCGGGGTCCAGTTCTTCGCGGCCGGCACCTGCGTTTCGCACGGACAGATGGCCACCATGGCGGTGAACGAACCGGTCCAGATTTCAGGTTGCTGGATCAATCCCGGCGACATCCTGCACGGGGACCGCAACGGCGTGACCAAGATTCCCCACGAGATCGCCGCCCAGCTGCCCGGCGCGGTCGCCGACGTGCGCGAGCGCGAGGGCGAGATGCTGGCCAAGTTCAAGCCGGGCATGACCAGCGAAGACCTGCGCAAGATCTGGGCCTACCGCTAGACGGATTTGGCGGCGCAAGACCGGGGCCGGACCGACTCCGCGCGGCTTGCGCGGCTCCTGGCCGATTTGCCGGTCGGGGTCGAATTCCACGACCGGATAGATTCCACCAACACGCGCGCCCGGACGCTCCTTGAGGGAGGGTTGAGCGCCCCGCGCGCGGTATTTGCCGACGGGCAGAGCGCGGGGCGGGGCCGGTCCGGAACCCGCTGGCACTCTCCCTACGCCGAGGGGCTGGCGCTCAGTTACGCATTGCCCGGATCGTCGCTCGAGCCGGCCGACCTGGTCCGCAGCGCCTGCCTGGCGCTGTGCCGGGCACTTGCCCGGTGCGGCTGTACCGGTATTGGTATCAAATGGCCCAACGACGTGATGCTGTCAGGCCGCAAGACCGGTGGAATCCTGATCGAATCGGCCGGCGGCGGCTGGGTGATCGGCATCGGGGCGAACCTGAACAACGACCCCGGCGACCTGCCCGGGCTCGCCTACCCGGCGGAATCGGCCCGCGGGCAGCTCGGCCGCCCGGTCGACCGGACCGCGGTGGCGGCCGACGTGATGGCCGGCCTTTACGCCAATCTGGCCGACCTCCCGGAGGCGGCCGGCCGGCAGCACCGCCGCTGGGTGGCGCTTTCGATCCTGCTGGGCCGCAGAATCCGCCTGCTCGACGCGGGGCGGACCTTTACCGGGGTGGTGACCGGTCTGGGACCGGACGGTTCCCTGGAGCTCGAGGCCGGCGGGGTGCGCCGTCGGCACCTCAGCGGAAGCGTCGATGAGGTGTTTGCCAACATCTGATCGGGTCGCCGTTGCGGGCGGGCCCGGGAGGGCCCTTCACCAAATAAAATCGGAACCAACCGCCAAAACCTAATAAATTCCGAGTTGTGACCGTGCCCGCCGACGCCAATCAAGACCGAATCGACCAGGTGATTGACGCCATGCGCGGGGTCTACGACCCCGAAATCCACAAGGATCTGGTCACCCTGAACATGGTCCGGGACGTGAAGGTCACCGGCGACGACGTATCGCTCACGGTGGTCCTGACCACCCCCGCCTGCCCATTGCGCGGGGAGATCGACAGCCGCGTCCGCGCCGGTCTGGCCACGCTGGGCTGGGTGGCCAACGCCGACATCGAAATGACCGCCGAGGTGGGATCGCGCGGCTCCTCGCCGTCGGCGTCCCTGCCCGGCGTCAAGAACGCGGTCGCGATAGCGTCCGGCAAGGGCGGGGTCGGCAAGAGCACGACCGCCGTTAACCTCGCGGTCGCGTTGCGCCGCCAGGGGGCCACGGTGGGGCTTCTGGACGCCGACGTCTACGGCCCCAACATCCCGCTGATGATGGGCAGCAGCGCCTCCCCGACCGCATCCGGCGGCAAGATCCAGGCGATCGAGTCCTACGGCGTCAAGCTGATGTCGCTGGGATTCATGCTCGATGAAGACACCCCGGTCATCTGGCGCGGACCGATGATCGCGGGCGCCCTCAAGCAGTTGATCGGCGACGTCGACTGGGGTGAACTGGACTACATGATCGTCGATCTCCCGCCGGGCACCGGCGATGCGTCGCTCTCACTGGCGCAGCTGATCCCGCTCACCGGCGCGGTAATCGTCTCCACTCCGCAGGCCGTCGCCCTGCAGGACGTCCGGCGCGCGATCTCAATGTTCGAACGCCTCAGCGTTGACGTCCTGGGGCTGATCGAGAACATGTCCTGGTTCGAAAACCCGGTCGATGGTTCGCGAATCGAGATCTTCGGCCACGGGGGCGCGCGGCACGCGGCCGAGCACCTTGAAATCCCGTTCTTCGGCGAGCTGCCGCTGCACGAAGCGGTCCGCCGCGGCGGCGACGAGGGCCGGCCGGCGGCGCTGTTCGGGTCCGACCAGTTGACCGCCACTTACAAGACGATCAGCTCCAAATTGGCGGCCGCGATCTCGGTCAAGAATCTCGAACGGGTCGAACCGCTGCCGATGCTCTGACCGGCACGGGTCCGACCTGCTCCGGTCCTCTCAGCCTTCCCGCCCGGCGGCCCTGGCGTTGTACCAGCCCAGCGCGAAGATCGCCACCGCCACGACCGCAACGAACCCGACCGCCAGCGGGCCGGTGTAGTCCTCGACCAGGCCGCGCACCCGCTCGCCCAGAAACATCAGCGCCAGGGCCACCGCCAGGAACCGGCCGGCGCGGCCCACCAGCGAGATCAGCATGAACCGCTTGAAGTTGATCCGGCAGACCCCGGCGCCGATCGCGAACGCCTTGTAGGGCAGCGGCGTAAAGCAGGCCAGAAGCAGCGCCAGGGTGTCGTTTTCGTGGTACTTGCGCTCCACGTAGCGGATCTGGGGCTCGGGCACTATCCGGTACACGAGCGGACGCCCGCCGACCAGGCCGATCCAGTAGCCGAGCCAGGCCCCGAGCAGCGATCCGACCGTGGCCAGGGCCGCCAGCGGCACCGCGAAAAGGGGGTCCGAGAGGATCAGGACCATCATCAGGCCGTCGGGTGGGACCGGCAAGATGCTCGAATCCCAGAATGCGACCAGGAACAGGGCCACCCAGCCGAACGGCGACTGACCCCAGCTCAGGATCCAGTCGGTCAGCTGGCCGAGCAGGTCCGCGATTTCGCTCATGCCCAATCCTGCCCGCCCAGCGCCAGCCGGCGCTGGCAAGGGGCAAAAGAGAGCCGGTGCTGGGCGCTGGGTCCGTGCGCGTCCAGCGCCTCAAGGTGGCCGCGGGTTCCGTAGCCGACGTTGGATGCGAATCCGTAGGCGCCGAATCTCCCGGCCAGGCGCCGCATGTGAGCATCGCGCGCCACTTTGGCGCATATGGAGGCGGCCGCCACGCTCAGGCAGGTGGCGTCGGCGCGCGGGATGGCGATGAATCTCTCCGGCACGGCGGGTCCGCTCAGGGCCACCGCGTCGCTGATCAGCGCCTGCGGGCGCGGGCGCAGCTGGGCCAGCGCGCAAATCATCGCCTTGCGCGTGGCCGCCACCACCCCCAGGCGGTCGACGTCAGCGGCTTCGGCCCAACCCAGCGCCACCACCGGCGCCAGCCGCCACACTCGGGCGCTCAGGTCCGGGCGCCGGCCGGCCGGCACCTGTTTGGAATCGGTAACCCCGGACAGCTGGTCGCGGTCAATGAGCAAGCGGCGGTCCAGCAGGACGGCGCCCGCGCATATCGGGCCGGCCAGGGCGCCGCGGCCGACCTCGTCGACGCCGGCGACCAGGTCGATCCCGGACGAAAGCAGGTCCAGCTCCAGCGCCGGATGCAGTTTGGCGCCGGTCAGTTTCGGGCCTTTTGATGGGGTCGGACCGACCGGTATCGGGCAGCGGGCGCCGGAAGGGAGGCCAGGACGGCCGCCCCGGGCGTCAGCGCCGTGCGGGCTCGCGAACGCGGGCCGCCCGGCCCTTGCGATCGCGCAGGTAGTAGAGCTTGGCGCGACGAACCCGACCGCGGCGGACCACCTCTATGCGGTCGATTACCGGCGAGTGCACGTGGAAGCAGCGTTCGACACCGACGCCGGCATGCGAGATGCGGCGAACCGTGAATGTCTCCTGCAGGCCGCCGCCGCGCCGTTTGATGACGACTCCCTCGAAAGCCTGGATGCGTTCGCGCTGTCCCTCGCGGACCCGGCTGTGTACCCGGACGGTGTCGCCGACCCCGAAATCAGGGAGGTCGTCGCGCAGGAACTGGCGGTCAATTTCAGCGATGATCGTGGACATGGCGCTCACAGGCGTACGCTGGGGCGTCGGGGCGGAAACTGGGCGACGCAAAGCGGATTTTAATTGATTTGGCGTTTGGGCTCAGTCCCAGTCAAAGTCGGCCGCGGCGCGTTCGCGCGGATTGGCCAGACGGGCCGCCCCGCAGGCGAACACGGCCCCGATCAGTTCGGCCAGATTGCCTATCCATTCGGGACCGATCTCGGAAACCGGACGGGCGCCACTCCCGTCCCCGGCGGCGCGCGGGACATGCAGCCAGACGTTATCGGCGTCGATTCGGAGCGTTCTGGCCCGCTGCTGCATCAGGGCCGCGGTCGTGAGCCGGACGGCGGCGACCCAGCCGGCCAAAGATGCAACTCGACCCGCCGCGTCGGGATCCAGCAACTGCAGGCGGGCGATGAATTTGCTCGATCCAACCGGTTCATTCCGGTGCCGCCCCGAACGCTCCAGGACCAGGGCCACCCAGCCGCCGAGTTCGTCAACGCAGTGTTCGATCAAAACCAGGACGCCGGCGATCCGGCCCCCGACCGCCTCCGGTCCGGCCGGTTCGGCAAGATCGCCCACCAGCTGGTCGGCCGCCAGGAGGGCGTTCGCAATCCCGGCCGCCCGCCGATGCTGCGCCGCGGCCGGCGGAGCCGTTCGCACCGGTTCCGGCACCAGGTCGCTCCAGCCGCGGGCCGCCAGGCGATCGCAGACCGCGAGCAATTCCGGGTCGGCTTCCCCGCCGGCCCGGCTTGATCGAGCAAAAGCGTCGCTGAATGCCATGTTCCAATTCGCCGTCTAACGGGGCCGGAGCCCCTTGTCGATTGAATCGCGCAGAGCAACATCCCCGCACAAATTACGATAATCCCGACCGATGCCAACCCACCTCCCACGCAATCGGCCGCAGCCGGCCGGAGGTCTCCGGGCCGGGCTGCTGGCCCTGGCGCTCTTGTCCGCTCTGGCCGTTGGCGCCTGTGAACAGGAATCGGCCCCGCAGGCGGTTCAAGACCCGGTGGAAACCGCCGCGCCGGTCGCCCCGTCCACACCGCTGACCGAAGGAACCGGCGAGGATTCGGCGCCGGAGCCGGACTCTCCGCGCCCCTCCGCTGCGACCGGACCAGCCCTCTCCGATCCGGAACCGGTGGCCGGGCATGGCGGATTTGATCAATTCGTCAGGGAGAACGCCCGCCGCGCGGCGGCGGCCGCGGAGAGGGCCCGCGGCCTCGAACGCCAATTCCTGGAACCCCGCGTGGTCAGCCCGAGTGAGGCCGCCGCCGTGATCGCGGCCGAGCTCGAAGATCGGGACGCCGAGGAAGTGTGGCGGCGCGACCGGGCGCTGCAGTTGCTCGGCGTCCTGGCCGCGGGGCAGGGTCTGGATGAGATTTACCTGGCGCTGGTGCCGGACCAGGTCATCGGGTTCTACCTGACCGAGGCGGACGAACTCTACCTGGTCGAGCCGTCCGAACTTGGCGAAAGCGCGTCCGACCAGGCACTGATTACCCTGGCCCACGAGTACATCCACGCCCTCCAGCAAACCAACTTTGATATCGAAGCGCTAAGCAGGGCGATCCCCATATTGGACTTCGACCGCCAACTCGCCCTGAGCGCCCTGATCGAAGGTGACGCCAACGTATTCGGCATCACGGCAGTTGCCGACCAGGTCGACCTGCTGGCCCTGCAGTCGGAAGAGCCGGCCGCCGCGCCGGAGTTGGGGCGCTCCGGCCAGTTCGTGCTGCAGCTGTTGATCTACCCCTACCTGGCGGGGTCCGAGTACGTCCTCGGTGTACTGCTGGACTCGGGGCTGACCGGGCTCGATGGGCTCTACGTCCCTGCGGCGTCACCGCAGGCGACCGCCCAGATCACCGGGCTCGGCCTTCAATCGGAGTGGCGGCCCAGCTCGATCGCCGAATTTGCAACGCCCGTACTGCCCTGCTGGGAATCGCTGGCCAGCGGCAGCCTGGGGCAATTCGTGCTGGGGGTCCTGCTCGGTGGGCAGATCGAGCTGGGCCAGCGTGGGCCGGAGGGCTGGATCGACGACCACCTGCTGCTGATCGGCAACGGGGAGACCGAAGTCCTGATGTACCGGGCCGAATTCGCCGGGGCGGCGGCGGCGGGAGATTTCTTCGTCCGGCTGCAGGATCTGATCGCCGGCGGCCGGCTGGATCACGCCGGCCAGGCGGGGTCGCTGTCGGAGATCGGTCCGGACCGTATCAGCTGGCAGCTGGAGCAGCGGTCCGCCCTGGCCGAACTCGACGGTTCCGGCGTCAGTCTCGTCGTGGGCGATCACGCGCTGGCCGCCGCAGCCGCCGCCCGGGCCCTGGCCGGGCAGGCCGGCGCCGACCTGGCCGAAGAGGACTACTGCCCGGCGCAGTAGGCGAGGAACCGCTCCCATTGGCGTTCAACGCAGCTCTCCAGCGCCGCCAGCGAACCCCGGTTGGACAGGATCCGGGCCGGCTTGCCCGGCCGCCGGCTCCGAAACAACTCCAGTTTTTGGGCGGCCGACGACTGGACGCCAATTCGCAACCCGGCTTCCTCGGCCGAGAGATTGCGGCTGCGCCGAAGACGATCGATCTGCTCGTTGCGCGGACTCTCCAGAACCCAGAGGGCGTCCAGCAGCCTGATGTTTTTACCCTCGACCAGCTTGATGGCCTCGATAACGTGCGGCGTCGCAGGCGCGGCCTGGGCGATGACCGCACCAACTGCTTGGAACACCGCCGGATGCACGATCGCCTCAAGATCGGCGAGCGCCCCGGGATCTGCAAAGACCAGCGCGCCCAGTTTCGGACGGTCGATTCCGGCCGGGCCGATCAGGTCGGACCCGAACCGATCGGCGACCCGCCTGGCCACCGGGTGGCCGGGGCCATACAGGTCGTGCACAATCCGGTCCGAGTCGATCACGGTGGCGCCGCGGCCGGCCAGCCAGCCGGACACCAGCGACTTGCCGGTGGCGATGTTGCCGGTTATCCCAAGCACCGGAGGGCGGTTCGGAGTCATTGGCGAGCGGTTGCGGTGGATTACGCCGCCCACGCTGGGGTACCGCGCGGCGGCCGGTCTGTGATGATGATATTTGGCGGCGGCGCGGGCGCCCCCGCCGGTTCTACGACCTTGGCAACCGCGGGGACCGATGTGCTTGCGGCCACTTGACTTCATGAAAATCGCTGCCGCCAGCGGGCGTGAGCGGCTCGGCCGCACCAGCCCGCGGCCCGCGGTCGGGGCGGTGGTGGTCCGGGACGGCCGGATCGTCGGACAGGCGGCCACCGCGCCGGGCACCGGTCCGCACGCCGAGGCCCTGGCGCTCGAGCAGGCCGGCGCCCTGGCGCGCGGCGCCGATCTCTACACGACGCTGGAGCCTTGCAGCCACCACGGCCAGACTCCCCCTTGCACGGACGCCATCGTCGCGGCCGGAATCAGGCGTTGTTTCTACGCGTGCCCCGACCCCAATCCGGCCGCCGCCGGGGGAGCGCAGGAGCTGGCCGACGCCGGAGTTGAAACGGCCCGGATTTACGGCTGCGACAGCGCCATCGACTCTCTCAAGGGTTTCCTCCACCACACCCGGACCGGCCGGCCGTGGGTGATCGCCAAATGGGCGATGTCCCTGGACGGCCGCGTGGCGCTGCCGGCCGGCCGGCGCGGGTACCTGAGCTCCCCCCAATCGCTGGCCCTGGTCCATCGCCGCCGCGCCGAAGTCGACGCAATCGTGGTCGGGTCCGGCACGGCGCTGGCCGACGATCCCAGGCTGACGGTGCGGTCCGGGATACCCGTCAGCCGTCAGCCGCTGCGGGTCGTGCTGGACGGGCGGGCCCGTCTGCCGGCAGATGCCGCGATGCTCGGCCAGCCCGGCAAAACGGTCTGTTTCGTGGGCCCGGCCGCCCCGCCGCAGCGGTGCGCGGCGCTTTCCGAAAGCGGCTGCATGGTCCACCGCCTGGACGAGGCGCCGCGGGCCGACCCGGCCGCGGTGCTCCGGCGGCTGGGGGCGATGAGAATCCAGTCGGTCCTGCTGGAAGGCGGGCCGACCACGACCGGTTCCTTTCTGGCCGCGCAAATGATCAACGAGATCGAAGTATTCGTCTGCCCGATGCTGGTCGGGAATCCGGATTCGCCGGTTGCGCTGCAGGGACTGCCGGCGGGATTCCTGCCACCGGAGCTGGTAATGCTGGAGAGCGGGCCGGTCGGGCCCGATCTCTGGCTGCGGGCCCGGCCCCGCCGCGCAGACGAGCGGGTCGGGACCGACCCGGCGGGGTGATTCGGAGACCTGAGCGGCAGCGAAAATTACCCGGACGCTGATCCGGGGCAACATCGCTAGGACGCCCATGTTTACTGGTCTGGTCGAAGAGGTTGGCAGGGTCGAACGGGCGCGCAGCAAGGCGGGCCTGATGCGACTCTCGCTCCGGGCCAGCTTTGTGGATGAACTCCAAATTGGCGAGAGCGTCGCGGTAGCCGGCGCCTGCCTGACCGTGGTGGAAACCGAAAACGGCAGATTCGCGGTTGAAGTAGTCGATGAAACCCGTCGCCGCACCAATCTGGGAGCCTTGCGGGCCGGCCAGGCGGTAAACCTTGAGCGCGCCCTCCGGGCCGACTCCCGTCTCGGCGGTCACTTCGTGCAGGCGCACGTGGATTGCACCGCAACCGTACGGGCAATCGACCCCGACGGGGAGTCGCAACTTATAACCTTCTCGCACCCACCGCAATACCGCACGCAGATCGTGGAGAAGGGCTACGTGGCAGTGGACGGAGTCAGCCTGACCGTTGTCGAAACCGGGCCGGACTGGTTCAAGGTCGCTTTGATCCCGCACACGCGGTCGGTCACGACGCTCGGTGAGTTGCATCTGGGGACAAGCTGCAATCTGGAGACGGACGTGCTGGCAAAGTACGTGGTCGCGCTGGCCGAAACCACCGCTACCGGGCTATGAACGGACACGTATCGGCCGCCGCCGAGAGCTTTGCGGCCGGTGAACCGGTCGTGATCAACAGCGGCGGCAGGGGCGAATTCGTCGCCACGCTCACAATCCCGGCGGCTGCGGTGACCCCCGCGATGCTGCTCGAACTCATGCGCATTTCGGGCGGGGCCTTCGTGGCCATGACCGCCGGATCGCTGGCCCGGCTGGGCATCGCCCAGGAGCATACTCCGGCGGCCGGCATGCTGGCCAGCCCGGCGTTCTGCGAGACCGTCGACCTGATCGGCCCCGATTCCTACTCGGTCGCCGGCCAGGCGGCCACCATCCGCGCCCTGGGTTCGACCGGGACCAGGCCGCAGCAACTGAAGAGGCCCGGCTTGGTCAGGCCCCTGCGGGCATTTGACGGCGGGGTGCTGCGCCGACCGGGCGTGACCGAAGCGGCCACCGATCTGGCCGTCCTGGCCGGCATCGAACCCGCCGTTCTGTTCGGTCGGCTGCTGGATGACCAGGGCGACCCGCTGGGCGCCAACGCGGCCGCGGAGCTGGCCGCCGGAAGGGGTTGGGAGACCCTGTCGACCACCGATCTGATCGCCCACCGGCGCAAGTCCGAAAAGCTGGTCGAACGCCTGGCTTCGGCCCAGATCCCTACTCCCTGGGGGGAATTTAGCGCGACCGCGTTCCGCGACTCGGTGACCGGAGACGACCATGTGGCCCTGGTGATGGGCCGGATCGAGCCGGGCCAGCCGACCCTGGTCAGGGTGCACGATGAATGCCTGACCGGCGACGTCTTTGGATCGATGCGCTGTGACTGCGGGCCGCAACTGAAGACCGCCCTGCAGCGGGTGGCCGCCGAGGGGAAGGGTGTGATCCTCTACATGCGCCAGGAGGGCCGCGGAATCGGACTGGCCAACAAGCTGCAGGCCTACGCCCTGCAGCAGCAGGAGGGCCTGGATACCGTCGACGCCAACATCGCGCTGGGATTCCTGCCCGACGAACGCGATTACGGAATCGGCGCCCAGATCCTGGGCGAGCTGGGCGTCACCAAGCTGCGGCTGCTCACCAACAACCCCCGCAAACGGGTTGAAATATCCGGTTACGGACTGGAGATCGTCGAACAGGTGCCGCTGCAAATCGAGCCCAACGAACACAACGCCTTCTACATGGCCACCAAGCGCGACCGCATGGGGCACGAACTCGAATTGGCCGATCGGGACTGAAATGGCCCTCGGCGGCAAGATTGCGGTTGCGGTTACCGATTACCACCGCCGCTACACCGACAAGCTGCTGGCCGGCGTGCGCGCCGGCCTGGGCGACGGCGATCCGGGTTTCGCGCTGGTCGGGGTCGAGGTCTTCCGCGCGCCGGGCTCGTTCGAGCTGCCGCTGCTGGCCAAGAAGCTGGCCGGTGGCCGCGGCTATGCGGCGGTGATCTGCCTGGGGTGCATCATCCGCTCCGACACGCCGCACTTTGACTACGTGGCCGCCGAGTGTTCGCGCGGAATCATGCAGGCGGGGCTGGATACCGGCGTGCCGGTGATTTTCGGGGTGCTGACCCTGGACAACGAACAGCAGGCGATTGACCGCACCCGCGACGACCAGACCAATCGCGGATTCGAGGCCGCCAAGGCCGCCCTGATGATGATCAAGACGCTGAATTCTGTTTCCGAAGACCACTCCACCGGCCGCGGCCGGGCCTAGAGGCAAAGGTCCAGGGCGGCGTTAAGGTCCCTGGCCGTCAGCGTTCCGGCCGGCGGCTCCGCACCCGCGCGGTCGAGCAGCACCGGGCGGAAACCGGCCCGTTCGGCGCCGACATAATCCTCGGGGTGCGAATCGCCGATGTGAGCGATCGGCCCCTCTCCGACGCCGGCCCGCCGGCGGGCGATGGCAAAGATCTCCGGATCCGGCTTGGCGACGCCCTCCGGGCCCGACACCACAACGAAATCAAAAAGGTCATCGATTCCCAGCTCCCGCAGCGTGGGTGCCAGCAGGAATGAGTAGTTCGAGAGGACCCCGATGACCGCGCCGGCGCGGCGGGCGCGGCCCAATGCGGCACGGGTCTCCGGGAAAAGCCGCGGCGGAAAACTCTCCGCGATCGCCCGGCCCACCGCCAGCGGCGCCATCCCGGCCGCTTCGTCACCGAGCGCATCCAGGACGATCTCTCCGCAGCGCCGCTGCAGGTCCGCCAGCTGCCCGGCGTCGCTAACGTACTTGTGGTGCGAGCGGTAGTAGGGAAACTCGGCGCGCAGGCCGGCCGCCACCGCCGCCACTCCGCCCCGGTATCCCAGCCCGCGCAGGCGGCCGCACACGGCCCGGGCGGGATCGCCGTCGCCAAGCCGGAACAGGGTTCCGAACCCGTCAAAGCACACCGCCGCAGCCCTCTCCATTTCCCCGGTTCGGGTCATTGGCGGTCCAACCGTTCAGTCCGTGACGACATTTACAATCTTGCGCCGAACCACACGCTCAGGTGCGCCAATCCGCGATGTTATGTCAACCGCATGAACTGAACCTCTGGATGGAAAACGATCGCAAGCTCGCGATCCTGGACCTTCGCAGTCCGGCCGAATATGAAGCCGGCCATATCGTCGGGGCGCTGAACATCGACGTCAGCAGCTACCACCCGATCATCCGGACCGAGGAGCAGCGCATCGAGGCGACCCGCTATCTGGTCGACATGTTCCGCTCGGCCGGGGTCGACAACGACTCGACCGTGGTCCTTTACCAGAATTTCACCGGCTGGGCGGTCTGCCGCGCCTTCTGGATGCTTGACTACCTGGGCCACGCGCCGGCCCAGGTTCTCGATGGGGGTTACCGGAACTGGCTCGATCTCGGCGGCTCCATCCAGGTGGAGGCCAACCCGCTCCCCGGCGGTGGCAACCTTTCCCCGAATCCGCGCTCCCGGGTGCTGGCGACCGCCGATTACATCCGGGAACGGCTCGCCGATCCCAATTTCCAGATCGTCGACATGCGCACGATCGAAGAGTTCAACGGCTCCGACGCGCGCGAGAACCCCCGGCACGGGCACATTCCGGGGGCGGTCTGGATGAACTGGGAGATGCTGGTCGGCGCCGACGGTCAGATGCGCAACGAGCGCGAGATCGCCGCCGAACTGGCCCAGCGCGAGATCAGCTCCGAAAAGGAAGTGGTCGTCTACTGCAACGGCGGGGCGCGCTCGGCGTGCGGTTACATCGGCCTGCGCATGGCCGGATACGGGAACTTCCGCAACTACTTCGGCTCCTGGCACGAGTGGTCGCGCCAGAACGATCTGCCGATCGAACAGCCGGTCTACGTAGCCAGGTAACCGGGGGCTGCCGGCCGGGTCGTTTCAGCCCGGTTTCCGGGCGGCCATTCCGAGCAGGAACTCTTCCTGGCGGGCGGATTCGACCGCGCCCGGCCGCAGCCGCCGGACCCGGGCGATCGCCGCGCGGGGGTCCTGGCCGCCGGCGATCAGCAGCCCGGCAACGACCACGCCGGTTCTTCCATAACCGGCGAAACAGTGCGCAAACACCGCCTTGCCGGCGCGGTTGCTCGCCTCGAGGAACCGGACGGCACGGTCCATCTGGTCCTGGCTGGGAGCGCCGGACTCAGGGATCGGCAGGTGCAGCCAGTCAAGCCCGGCCGCGGTCAGGGCCTTGCTATCCAGACCGTCGGCGGTGAGCGTCAGGACGGCACCGTAGCCGAGGTCGGACAGGGCTTTCAGCTGCTCGGCCAGATCCCCGTGCCGGGCGGGGTGCGAACCCCCGCCCAGGCTGCCCGGGATTGCCCAGAAGTGATCCACGCGGCGTTCAATTCCAATCGGACCGGAGGTGCGGAGCCGCGGTGAGCGCGGGCGCCCGCCCGAACTTAGACTAAGCGCACGCTGCCTGGCACGGCAATCGGGAGGCTGATATGAGCAGGGCGAAGGTTAGCAGGCGACGGTTCCTCGGAACCGGGATGGTCGCCGGCGCGGCGGCGATTCTGGCCGCCTGCGGCGAGACGGTAGAGGTCGAACGCATCGTCACCCAGGTGGTCGAAAAAGAGGTCGAGGTCGAGGTCATCAAAGAGGTGACCGTCGAGGTCGAGATTCCGGTCGAGCGGCTGGTTGAAGTCGAAGTCGTGCGGAATGTCGAAGGCCCCCAGGACGTCTCCTATGAAGCTGCCAACATCGACTGGCGCAAGTACGCCGGCCAGGAGATCAACGTCCTCGGCGTGAACGGGTTTGTCACCCAGTGGCAGCAGGGCCTTTTGCCGGAGTTCGAGCAGATCACCGGAATCAAGGTCAATTACGAGCTGCTCGGGGAAACCCAGCTGTTTGACAAGACCAACCTGGAGCTGACCTCGCGCTCGGCCAACTACGACCTCTTCTGGTCGGCGGCGTTCAACATCCCGCGCTGGCTGGCCGGCGGCTTGATCCAGGACCTGAGCGGATACCTGACCGACCCCGACCACACCGACGTCGAGTGGTACGACTTCACCGACGTCCACCCCTCGGTCAGGGGCGCCGTGACGGCCGGCGACGAGATCGGCGCGGTGCCGTTCGACGCGGTCACCCACGCGAACTTCTTCCGGGTCGACAAATTCGAGGAAGCCGGAATCCAGGATCCTCCGGAAACCATGGACGAACTGGAGGAAACCGCGGCCAAGCTGTACGACCCCGAGAACGACTTCTACGGGATCTCGCTGCGCGGCGGATTCCTGCAGATCATGTATCCCGCCTTCCCCTACACCTACGGGGGCGGGTACCTGAGCGACGACTGGGAGTCGATCATCAACTCGCCCGAGAGCCTGGCCGGGACCCAGAAGTACGTCGACCTGGTGACCAAGTACGGACCGCCCGGATCCTCAACCAAGATCTGGCGCGACGTCCTGGAAGACTTCCGCGGCGGCCTTTCCGGAATGCTGCCCGACACGTTCGGGTTCACGCCCGGATTTGAGGACGTCAACGCCTCCAAGGTAATCGGAACGGTGGGCGCGCATTACCTGCCCGGGGTTACCGAAGGCGAATACGGCGAGCACGGTTTCTGGACCTGGACCGTGACGATGAACAATTTCTCGGACAAAAAAGACCCCGCCTGGCTCTACATGCAGTGGGCCAGCTCCCGTCTGACCGCGCTGCGGTTCGCCCTGCTGCGCTGGGTTACCGCCCGCAACTGGGTCACCCAGCAAAGCGTCTGGCAGGACGTCGTCAAGGACAAGAACTTCGGGCAGTGGCCGGTGGTGTTCGGACACGGCATCTCGACCGCCCGCCCGGACTACCTGGTCACGTCCGTGAACGGCCGCCCGATCCCGGAGGCCCAGGACATCCTGCGGATCCAGGGGATCGAGGTTTCGTCGATGGTCGCCGGAGAAAAAACCGTCGAAGAGGGATCGCAATCCTCCTTCGAGCAGGTGAAGAACCTGATGACGCAGGCCGGTTACTACTCGTAATTGACCGTTACAACCACCGCCCGGCCCATCCGAGCCGGGCGGTGGCTTGACCGACACCCGAACCTGGGAGTGGCGGTGATTCCGCGCGCGCAACCCGGATTCTGCGGACCGCCGGCGACTTGCCCGTGAACTGGTTCCGCATTCGCAACCTGTCGATCGGGCTGGGCCTTTCGCCGGCCTTGCTGGTCCTCGTGGTGCTGACCCTTGCGCCGATGCTGCTGAATTTTTATCTGGCTTTCACGTTCTGGCGCGGCGGGATCGAGGACCCCCGCTGGGTCGGTCTCAGCAACTTCAATTTCCTGATCAACGACCCCAACTTCATCAATTCGGTGCTGCGCTCGGCGTCGTTTACCTTCGGTTCGGTCTTCTTTCAGCTGATCCTGGGGCTGGTCATCGCCATCATGCTCACCCGCCGCCTGCGGGGCAGCTCGTTCTTCCGGGTCGCCCTGCTGCTGCCGATGGTCATGACCCCGGTGGTTTCGGCGCTCACCTTCAAGACCCTCATCTACGATCCCAACTGGGGCCTGACCGGGTACGCGTTCGACGTGCTGGGGTTCGGGCGAATCGCACCGCTGAGCGATGTGAACATGGCGATCGTCGGGGTGATCCTGGTCGACATCTGGCACTGGACGCCGTTCATGACGATCACCATCTTCGCCGGGCTGCTCTCGATCCCGGAGGAGCCGCTGGAGGCGGCCGCCATCGACGGGGCCAACGCCTGGCAGAGGTTCCGCTACGTGGTCCTGCCGATGGTGATGCCGGTGCTGCTGGTGGTTACGATGCTGCGGATGCTGGACGCCTTCCGCACCTTCGACATGATCTACGTGATGACCCAGGGCGGTCCCGGGCGGGTGACGATGACGCTCCCGATATTTATCTACGAGACGATGTTCTCGTTCTCGAATTTCGGCGGGGCGGCCGCGGTCGGCCTGGCCATGACGCTTTTCTCGTTCGTCCTGATCGCGATCTTCACCAAGGCGCTGGCCGCCAGCCGCGGGGCGGCGTACTGATCATGGCAAGGGACGGCTAGAGGTGCGCAGGAACCGCCGCCTGGTCGACGGCATCGTCTACTTCGGTCTGGTTGTCGCCTTCGTATGGTCGGTGCTGCCGATGTACCTGGTGCTGACCACTTCGGTCAAGGTCCAGACGGACGCCTTTTCACTCACCCCGAAACTGCTTTTTTTCGAATTCACCTGGGAGCACTACCAGAACGTAATCGGCGGCGTCCACCAGGACTTTCTGAGATTCTTCGTCAACTCGATCATCGTATCGATCGGTTCGGTGATCGTAGCGCTCGGGGTCTCGATTCCGGCCGGTTACGTACTGGCGCGATTTGAATTCCGCGGCAAGAGGGCGTTCGGCCTGTTTCTGCTGCTTCCCCGGGCCATCCCTCCGATTGCGATGCTCTTGCCTTTCTTTTTCCTCTGGACCAGGCTGGGGCTGATGGACACCCTGCAGGGATTGGTGCTGATTTACGTCCAGCTCAACCTCTCGATCGGGGTCTGGATGCTGCGCGAGTTCATCGCCGAGATACCGCGCGAACTGGAGGAGGCCGCCCTTGTCGACGGCTGCACCCGGCTGCAATTGATCTGGCGCATCGTGCTGCCGCTGGCGGCGCCGGGAATCGCCGCGACCGCGATCCTGCTGCTGATCTTTTCCTGGAACGAGTTCCTGTTTGCGTTTTCGGTGGCCGGCGCCAAGGCCCGCACAGCTCCGGTCAGCGTCTTCAATTTCGTCGGCGTCGAGGAAGTGCTCTGGGGCCAGCTGCACGCAGCCGGCACGATGGTGGTCCTGCCGGTCATCCTGTTCGCGTTGCTGGTGCAGCGCCGCATGGCGGCCGGGCTGACCGCCGGCGCCGTTACCGGGTGAGGCCGAGATTCGCCAACGTTCTGATTGACCGAATTACACGTGGCAGTGGCCGCGTCAGGCCGGGCCAAGGATGCAGATCGCGGGCGGGCGTCGATATGCGCCGGCCAGAGCAACTGGGGAATCCCCCGTGTGTGCGGGTGTCTGGCCGCCCGGGGGCCGGGCCACTGAATGCGGATCGGTCTGTGACACGGCTTGGCATCCGCTGATTGCGGGTCCGGGGGTCGTCGTCTACTCGCACCCGGTCGCAATCGCCAGGGCACGGCAAACGGCGCGCATCTGGTCCTCATCCAACGAACCGATGTACGCGGACAGTTGTGCCTGATCAACGGTTTGAACGTTATCCAGGTTCACGGCCGATTGGCGCTTTAAGCCTTCGTTGACGCCGATCAAAACCTCGCTGGGAATCCCGCGGATTGTCGAGGTGATCGGCGCCACCATGGCGGTCCGAATCAGCGGGAGGACTTCCGAGCGGGTGAGCACAACGACGGGGCGGCGCTTGTCGGGTGGGTTGAACCGGAACTGCCAGATCTCGCCCCGGCGCGGGCCGCTTTCTAGTCCTCGGGCCATGATCCCTGGTCAGCCCAACCGGACAACTCGGCCGGGTCTCCGCCGCCGTCGGCGTAACCGGCCTTGTAACGCGCCGAGATCTCGGCGGCCTCCGAACGGGCGATGAATTCCGCCGCCGCCTGCCGCAGCACCGCGGACCGGCCCTTCGCGCGAACCAAAGGGAGCCGATCCAATTCCTCCAGCAAGGATTCGTCGAATGAGACCTGTATAGCTTTCATATATGAACAGTACCACACCAGTCTTATATAAATGTATTACACAAGAATTCTGCAGAGGCTGCCACGCGGGCTCGCAGGCGTCCGCTCCTGCCCAGATCGATCGGCTGGTGGTGGTTGCGGCGTACAACGTTGACTTGCACCGTTGAAACTACCAGCGCGTCGCTAATCGGCCGTATCCGAACCGAGCCCAATACATCGGACAACGCATTTTTGTAAACGCTCTGCGGTCTGAACGCGATCCGGATTTGCTGCGGAAGGGCTATTTGGGCCTTCGTCGACGTCAGTAAACCATGCTCGGTAGTCCGGAAATGGCGGCCCAAACGCCATCATTGCGGACGGTGCATGCGCATTGCCGTTTTTTTCGCCGAAATTTGTCGTAAATCAACTAGCGGCCTTCGGACGACTCTTCGCTCGGATATTGGCTCCGAGGCGCCAGCTTGCCGGCATCGCGGGCAAATCTCAGCCGTCCCCGCGGCTGAGATTGCGAGTGCGCGCCGCCTTCGCATTGAGACCTGGATAACCAGTCGACACTGTAACTTGTTTAAACTATGGCCATTGCGTCTTTCAGCAAGGTACTAGGTTTACTCAAACATGCGAATTCCCCGCGAACCGTTGGCCATTGGGCAAGTCGCGGATCGACTCGCCGAAATATTCGGAACTTCCAATGTCCACCTGGTGAAGGAGCCTCGTCACCATTACCGGTGGGACGCAACTATCGTTGTCGGCGATCGAACTTTCCTGCTGGAATGGAAAAACTCGGGATCTCTGGCCCGAGTGGTCCAGGGGACCGGTATCCTGTCTGCAGCCAAGTGTTTTTTCCCCGACGGCGCCATCGCTTTGCTGGGGGTTCCTTTCATGGGAGAAGCCGGTCGGAATCATTGCGCGGAATTTGATCAATCATGGTTAGACCTATCCGGCAATGCCCGGATCATCGCGCCTGGAATCTTCTATCAGAATCTGGGAAATAAGAACAGGTTTCGCCAGCCGGGTCGACCGGCAAGCGCATTTGGGCCGAGAGGATCACGTATTGCCCGAAGGCTGCTGATCGCGCCTGAACGCACTGGCAGCCAACGCGCAATCGCACAAGCGGCCGGATTGGACGAAGGCCACACCAGCCGGGTAATCGCAAAGCTATTGGCGGACGGATTGGTGCATCGCGACGCAAACGGCATAAGAGTCTCCGATTGGTCAGTTCTGCTAGATGCGTGGCGCGAAGAATACCGATTCGATCGACACCAGGTTTTCCCTGGCCACGTTCCGGCTTCGGGAGGAGACGAACTGATTCGAACGATTGCCAACATCATGTCCGGGAATCAGATTTCATACGCAGCCACTGCGCTCCCGGCGGCGTGGCTGTGGACTGGGTTTGCGAGTTTTCGACTTGCGACCGTGTATCTGACACGGCCCCCTTCGCAAGAACTGGCAACATCACTCGCGTTTCGCGCCGGGGCAAGGGGGGCAAACACCTGGCTGGTGGTCCCAAACGATGACGGGGTTTTTGACGGCGCCGCATCTGTGAACGGCATCAATTGCGTGCATCCGGTGCAGATCTATTTGGACCTTAAAGGCCATCCCGAGCGTTCCGCCGAAGCCGCCGAAAACCTCCGCAGCAAACTGGCGCCGGAATTCTCAATGGGCAAGAGTGCCGACCGTGATACCTGAGTACAACCCGAGTCGATTGAGACACGTGCGCCAGACATGTTTGCACGTCGCTTCCAAGCTTGGGGATTTTTTGGACGAAATGGTGGTTGTGGGTGGATTGGTCCCGCATCTCTTGGTCGACCCAAGCAGCGCGCCTTCGTGGAATGTGGGGCACGCAGGGACAATCGACCTTGACTTGGGAGTCGACCTGGCCATGTTGAACGTGCAACGCTACCGGGAATTGAGTGCGCGATTGCGCGACGCGGGATTCAAACCCGACGCAAACGCGCGGGGCAACCAAACACCGCAGCGATGGACTTCGGGCCAATCTCGGCCCGTAACTGTTGATTTCCTAATTCCGCCGCCAGGTGATGCCGATACCATCACCCGAATCATGCATATCGACTCGGATCTGGCAGCGATTGTCACACCCGGACTTGAACTGGCATTTGCCGACCGCACCTGGATCGATTTGGCCGACCAGCTATTGACCGGGGCATTCGTATCGCGGAGCATTCCGGTCTGCGGGGCAGGGGCGTTTACTGTGCTGAAGGCGCTCGCCTTCGGAAACCGAACCCGTGGGAAAGACGCATACGACCTCTTCTATGTTTGGAACGGGCTTGGCATTGAGGTTGTTGCCGAGCGGTTGGCCGGTCTTCCACCGAACTCCAGTGTGGAAAAGGCACTGAACATCATCCGCAATGATTTTTTCGACTTGGATGGGCCGGGGCCGGTTGGAGTGGCAGACTTTTTGTCCGGCAACAAAGATGACGATTTGCAAGCCGACGTTGCAGGCCAGGCGCGTGCGTTATGCAGTCTCGCGACGCAACTGCGCGGTCAAGACCCGACTGTCGGATGACGATTTAGAGCTGGCGCTGGTTTTCCAATTGGACGCGCAACTTTGGGTGCCGGTCGCGATTTCGCCATCCAAGAAATTTCACAACACTTGCCAAAGCGACTCCTCTGGTCTCGCTCGCCTCAACCCCATTTCGATAGCAACCAAATTTTTACTGTTTTGCCACCTCTGGACGGGTCACTTAAGGAATCCGGATTCGCCTTACCTTTCAGGATCAATCTCTGCCGTCCGGCAGAAATTTGCCGGCATTTTCGGCCGGTGGCAAGAATCCAACTCTTGGACCGTCTCCGCAATGCCACCGCCAGACTCTTGCTGCGCAGCCCGGGCGTTTGGCGTAAGCTATGTGAAAGGCGGAGCGATCTGCCTTTTAGATGGGACACGGCTATTGCCGAACAGTTCTGGTTCCATCGGGTCGCAGGCGGCCATACCCTGGCTGCGGGCGGCTTTTTGTAGGCGCCGGCGGCGCGGCCGCGGCGCGGAAAGGGTGTTGACCGCCTATGGCAAGCGTCACACTTGACAACGTCACTAAGCGCTTCGGCGAAGTAGTGGCAGTCAGAAACCTGAGTCTTGAGATCGAGGACCAGGAGTTCCTGGTGCTGGTCGGCCCGTCGGGTTGTGGCAAGTCCACCACCCTGCGTCTTATCGCCGGGCTGGAAGAGCTCAGCGCTGGCAACATCTACATCGGTGACCGCGTGGTCAACGACGTCGCGCCGAAAGACCGCGACATTGCGATGGTGTTCCAGAGCTACGCGCTCTACCCGCACATGAGCGTCTACGACAACCTGGCATTCGGGCTGCGCCTGCGCAAGACCGCCAAGGCGGAGATCACCCGCCGGGTCCAGGAAGCCGCCGAACTGCTGGCAATCGGTGAACTGCTCGACCGCAAGCCCAAGGAACTCTCCGGTGGGCAGCGCCAGCGGGTCGCGCTGGGACGCGCCATCGTGCGCGAGCCCAAGGCCTTCCTCATGGACGAGCCGCTCTCCAACCTCGACGCCAAGCTGCGGGTGCAGACCCGCGCCGAGCTGATCCGCCTGCACGAACGTCTCCAGACCACGGTCATTTACGTCACCCACGACCAGACCGAGGCCATGACGATGGGCAGCCGAATCGCGGTCCTGCGCGACGGCGTGCTGCAGCAGTGCGGCAGCCCGCAGGGTGTCTACGACCACCCCGCCAACATGTTCGTGGCCGGGTTCATCGGCAGCCCCTCAATGAACTTCTTCGACGCCAAGGTCACCGGCACCGCCGACGACCTCAAGATCGAAGCGTTCGAAGGCCAGCCGCTTGATGTCCCGCCCGACCGACGCCAGGCCTATGCGCCCTACATCGGTCAGGACGTGATTTTCGGGATCAGGCCCGAGGACCTCTGGACGCCGCAGTTCGCCCCCGATCGAACGACCCAAGACCAGCTCATCAAGAGCACGGTCGACGTCTTCGAGCCGTTGGGATCGGAAATCTACCTGTATCTGGTCACCGACGACAACTCGTACATCGCCCGGGTGGACCCGCGGACGACCGAACACGCCGGTGAGGAATTCAATTGTGTGTTCGACATGAACCACATGCACCTGTTCGACCCGATGACCCAGGAGGTCATTGGCGAGGAGCCGGCCGGGATCGCTTAAGTCCCGCTTCCGGAAACGGAAAACCGACGGCCGGGGCCAACCGCCCCGGCCGTCTTTGCATTGCCGGGCCCGCAGACGCGTTTCCTTGACCGGGGCGCTTGAGTGGCCCTGATCGGGCTCAACGCCACCTGCATGCACTCGCGGCCCGGCTTTCGCAACAGCGGGGTCAGCGTTTACGCCCGCAACCTGATAACCGCGCTGCTCGAGGAACCCGACCCCCAACACGAATACGTCGTCTTCTGCAACGCCGACTTTGATTCGGCCAGCCTGCCCGCCCTTGCCCGCGCGCGGCTCGTCGCCTCGCCCGCGCCCGGCGACCGACCCTGGCGGCGAATCCTCTGGGAGCAGACCGGTCTGGCGCTGGCCGCCGAGGAGGCGGGAGTGGAGGTCCTGCACGGTTTGCTGAACGTCTCCCCGCTGCTGGCCGGTTGCCGCCAGGTCGTGACCGTCCATGACCTGACCTACCTGACGACTCCCCAGGCCCACCCCTGGCGGCGGCGCGCCTGGCTGGGCATGGCCGGCCGCTGGTCGCTGCGCCGCGCGGCCGCGGTGCTGGTCGATTCGGCGTCGACCGGCCGCGACCTGGTGGCGATCCAGAACGCCGACCCCGATCGACTGGTGATCGCCTACCCGGGACTCGACCCGGGCCTGGCCGGCGCGGTCGATTCCGGGACCCTTGACCGGTTCCGGCGCCGTCCGGGGGTTCCCGAACGGTTCCTGCTCTACCTGGGAACCATCGAACCGCGCAAGAATCTCGACCGCCTGATCGCGGCGTTCGCGCGGCTGGCCGGGCGCGGCTATCCGGGCCGGCTGGTCATCGCCGGCGGGGCCGGCTGGGGCGGTGTGGACGTACGCAGGCTGGCCGAGGACGCGGGCGTGGCCGACCGCCTGCTGCTGCCCGGTTTTGTTTCCGAGGCCGACAAACCGTTCTGGTATTCGAGCGCCGACGGGTTCGTCTATCCGTCGGCCTACGAGGGATTCGGGCTGCCGGTGCTCGAAGCAATGGCCTGCGGCGCCCCGGTCGCGGCCGCCGACAACTCGTCCCTGCCCGAGGTCGTCGGCGACGCCGGGTTGCTATTTGACCCCAATAACATTGATTCGATGGTGGCCGCGCTCGAAGAAATTTGCAGCAAATCAAAACCGATCCAGTCGCTGCGACGGAAAGGTCGTCGCCGCGCCCGGGAATTCACCTGGGCGGAGACCGCGCGCTGCGCCCGTCGGGCCTACCAGATGGCCCTGGCCGGGTAGCCGATAACCCCGCGTTGCCGGAAGCCGTGACCGCCGAAGCGGTCGGACCGGTCCGCTGGCAGCGGCGCCAGTGGCTGACCCTGGCGCTGGACGGGGCCGCGCTGGCGGGTGCCTGGCTGATATCGCATGCGGCCCGCTACGACCTGGAAATCGGCGGAGCCATCGGACCGGGGCGCTACGTCGATCTGAGCCAGTTCCTGGTCGTCGGCCTGATTTTTGCGGCGGTGATGCTCGCCACCATGTATTCGCGCGGGCTCTACCGCCGCCAGGTGCTGGGCTCCTGGCTCGACCAGGTCGGCCGGATTGTGCCGGCGGCGCTGCTGGCCGAAGCCGCCATAATCGTGGCTTCCTACCTGGCCCGCGAGGCCTTCCCGCCCTCTTCGCGGCTGATGTTTGCCTATCTGGGCCTGTCGGCGGTCCTATTGACCGCGCTGCTGCGCCTGGTCATGCACCGCTGGTACGTGAATCGCTACCGCCGCGGCATCGGTACCGAACGGGTCATCGTGGCCGGGCGCGGGGTCCTGGCCAAGATGCTCATGCAGCAGATCCGCGGCAACGCCGGGGCCGGAATGGTCGCGCTTGGATTCCTCGACCACGAGCCCGGCAACGACGGCGATTTCGGAAGATTCCGGCGCCTGGGCGGGCTGGCCGACATCGACGCGGTCCTTGAGCGGTCGACCCCCGACCGGGTGATCGTGGCCCTGCCGCTGGAGGCCAATGCGCACTCCAACGAGCTGATCGCGGCCTGCCGGCGGCGCGCGGTCAGGGCCACGGTGGTCCCGGACCTGCTGGCCCTGCAGGCCGGCCGGGTCAATACCGAAGCCGTGGCCGGCATCCCGCTGTTTACCCTCACCAGCAACCGGATCGCGGGCCTTAACGCGTTCCTCAAGCGGTCCCTGGACATCCTCCTGGCGGGGACGATGCTGGTGCTGCTGGCGCCGCTGCTGGCCCTGCTGGCGCTGGCGGTTCGAATCGATTCGCGCGGCCCGGCCCTGTTCGGGCAGCAACGCATCGGGCGCGACCGGCGACCGTTCCGGATGCTCAAGTTCCGTTCCATGGTCGAGGACGCCTCCGGCGCCCGCTACGAAGTCTTTCCCGAGGCCCGCGATCAGGCGCTGTTCAAGCCGCGCAACGACCCGCGCGTCACGCGCGTCGGCAGGGTGCTGCGCAAGACCTCGCTGGACGAGCTGCCGCAGCTGCTGAACGTGATCGCCGGGCAGATGAGCCTGGTGGGGCCGCGCGCCCAGATCCCGGACGAGGTCTCGGCCTACGATGAGTACGCATACAACCGGCTCCTGGCCCCGCCCGGCATCACCGGACTCTGGCAGGTCAGCGGTCGCAGCAATCTGGGTTTTGAGGAAATGGTCATGCTCGACACCTATTACGTGGGGCACTGGTCGGTGGGGCTGGATCTGAAGATCCTGCTGCGCACTATCCCGGCGGTGCTCAAGGGCGAGGGGGCCTACTGATGGCCCCGGCCGAAACCGGCCCCCGGGTCGCCCTCGTCCACGACTGGCTAAACCAGATGGGCGGCGCCGAGAGGGTCCTGCTGGAGCTGGGCCGGCTCTACCCCGGGGCGCCCATCTACACCTCCATCTACGACCCGGCGGCGATGGACCCCGAATTCCTGGAAAAGGACATCCGCACCTCGCTGATGCAGGTCATGCCGGCCGTATTCGAACAGCACCGCCGCTACCTGCCGGTCTATGCGGCAACCTTTGCGCGCTGGTGGATCGGGGACGCCGACGTGATCGTCTCCAACGCCTCCGGGTTCTGCCGCTGGATTCCGACCGATCTTTCGACCACCCACGTCTGCTACTGCCTGACCCCGCCCCGCTATCTCTGGGACACCCGCCGCTACCTGGCCGCCGAACGCGATTTCCCGGCGACCCTGGATCCGCTGGTCCGGCTGGGGCTTGAAGGCCTGCGGCGACTGGACAGGTTCATGGCCGATCGCACCGACCACTTCATCGCGATCTCGCAGACGGTCGCCGACCGAATCCGGCGCTTCTACGGACGCTCTTCCACGGTGATACACCCGCCGGTGCGGGTCACCGATTTCGCGCCCGCCCCGCCCGGGGAAGTCGGCGACCATCTGCTGCTGGTTTCGCGGCTTGCCCCCTACAAGCGGATCGACCTTGCGATCCGCGCCTGCAACCGGCTGCGCCTGCCGCTGCGGATCGTCGGATCGGGCCGGGCCGAGGCCGACCTGAAGGCCATCGCCGGGCCCACGATCCAATTCGCCGGCCGAATCGGCGAAGAACGCCTGCGCCGCGAGCTGGCGACCTGCCGCGCGGTGCTGTTCCCCGGCGAGGAGGACTTCGGCCTGGTCCCCATCGAGGCCCAGGCGTCCGGCCGCCCGGTGCTGGCGTTTGCCGGCGGCGGCGCCCTGGAGACGATCCGGGCCGGAGAGACCGGCGAATTCTTCGACCAGCCCACAACCGGCGCGCTTATCGGGGCCCTCGAGAAGTTCGACGCCGCAAGTTACGATCCCGCGCTGCTGGTCGAAAATGCGCAGGGGTACTCGCACCAGCGATTTGCCCGGCAGTTTACCCAATTCATCGATAACGTCGCGGTTCCGGCGCCCGCGCGCGGTCCGAATTGAGGAGCCCGGTGTACGCCGATACGCTTTTTGCCGGATGGCTACGCAACTGGATTACCATCGCCACCGCCACCCTGCTGCTGCTGGCCCTGGCCGGGATTTGGGTCGCCCTCGAAGGGCAGACCTATGTCGGCCGCGCCCAGGTGCTGGTGAGCTTGAAGGTGCCCGACTCGGGGCAGGATCCGACCTACCAGGTGGAAATCTCGCGAACCCTGACCATCAACTACGTCATGGACGACCTCGAGCAGCTGGTCACCGGCGCGGCGTTCGCCGGGCTGGTCGCCGACCGCCTGGCCAGGGAGTCGCGGCTGGACCTCGATCCCGGCGCCCTGGCCGGATCGCTGCAGGCCGACCGCACCCATCGCGGCCTGAACATGTACGTGTACTGGGGCGACCGCGCGACCGCCGAGCGGGCGGCGCGGGCGGCCGCCGAGGTCATTACCCGGGAGCTCGACGGTCTGCTGCCGGCATTTGGGGACATCGCCTACGCCAGCGTGATCGACTGGGAATCAGGGCTTGACCGCCAGACGCTGTTGCGCAAGGTGATCACGGTGTTGCTGGGCGGGGCGATCGGCCTGTTCGGATCGCTCCTGGCGGTGGCCGTCGGCATCGCCCGGCGCGGCCGCCTGCACCTGGATGACCCCGACCTGCCGGGCGGCCTCAAGACCCTGGCCCGACTCGATGGACGCCCCTGATGAACTTCGACTTCGAGCTGGCCTCGCTGCGGGCGCGGGTGCTGGCCCAGCTGAGCGAAGACACCGGCCTGATCCTGGTGGCCGCGCCGGGCCCCTGGGCCGACGCGGCCGCGGTCGCCAGCCAACTGGCCCATTCCCTGGCCGACTCCGGCCACGGCGCGCTGCTGATCGAAGCCGCATCGGCCCCGACCGGCCTGGCCGGGCACTGCGACGGCCAGCTGGGCAGCCTGGCCCACGCGCTGGAATCAGAACCGCCGCGGCCCGGCCCCGGGGAACTGGAGATCCTGGGCGGGACCCTGTCGCCGGACCAGATCGCAAACCCCGCCCTTGCTACCTGGCTGCGGCGGGCCGGCGGCCTGGTCGTTTTGCTCACCGCCGACCTGGGGCAGTCGGCCGACGCGATCGTCCTGTGCCGAGCCGCCGACGTGTCCCTCCTTGTGGTTGCCGACGGCCAGAGCCGGCGCAAGCAATTGCGGACGGCGATCGCCGAACTCCGCGCCGCCGGGAGCGATCCGCTGGGGCTGGTGGCGGCGCCGGCCCGGCCCCGCTAGCAGCGGGCCAGCTTGTAGAGCTTGTTGTCGGCCTGGACCTCGCAGACGTAGAGATTGCCTTCCCCGTCCAGCCAGATGCCGTGCGGGGCCTGCGGATCGGGCAGGTTGAACCGTTCCACGATGCCCCCGTCCAGGTCCATGACCGACAGGCGCCCGCCCAGTTCGCATACGTAGACCAGGTCGTCGCCTTCGGTGACGAAATCGGCCGGACGCAGCAGGTCGGTCCATGATTCCAGGAAGTTGCCCTCGGCGTCGAAGAGCTGGACGCGGTTGTTTTCGCGGTCGGCGACCCAGACCCGGCCGCGGGTGTCGTAGTGGACGCAGTGCGGCAGGTTGAATACGCCCGGCCCGTCGCCGCGACCGCCCCAGGTCTTAACCAGCGAATAATCCGGCGCCAGGTGGTGAACATGGCTGTTGCCGTAGCCGTCGGACACGAAGAACCCCAGGTCTCCGGCCAGCGCGATGTCGGTCGGCTCGTTGAACGGCGCTCCGTCGACGGCGCCCTTCTGTCCCTCGTTGCCGATGTGGTCGAGGATGTTGCCCTGCTCGTCGCAGATCCAGATCACGTGCGCCTTCTGATCGGTCAGCCAGAGCCGGTCGTCGTCATCGACCCAGACCGCGTGGGCGTGCACCATCCGCGGTTCGTCCCAGGTCTCGATGAAGGCCCCGCTTTCCGCATCGAACACGGCCATCGGGAAATCGCCGCGGTTGTACACGTAGGCGCGCCCGCTGCTGGTCACCCCGATTCCGCCGATCCAGCCCAGCTGCAGGTCATCGGGGCGCTGCGGCCAACCTTCCACGAGCTCAAACCGGTGGTCTCCGCTTCCAAATTTCATGGGCCGCCATCTCCGTCCGGGCCACGGCGCAGGTTCTGATCGCCGCCGTCCCGGGCCGGCTGTCGACCCGTAGCGGCGGTGCGCGCCAGTTTCTCCAATTGTGCTTCTGATACGGCCTCGAATCGGGCGAAGAACCGGCCCACCGCCCAGAACCGTTTCGGCGCGTGCAGACACACGGCGTCATCGAATTCGCCCCTTGCCAGCATCTGCAGCGTCGCGCGCGGGGCGACCGGGGCGGCCACCACCAGGCGGGCCGCCCCCAGCGAGCGCAGCAGCCGGCCGGCGGCGATCGCGGTCGCCCCGGTGGCCAGCCCGTCGTCTACGACCACCCCGACTTCGGGCAGCACGGCCTCGATTTGGCCAAACCGGGCCTGGCTGGCGGCGGCCCTGCGGCGGCGCCCGGCGGTTTCGGCTTCCAGGTATTGCGGACTGACCCTCAGGTGCCGGAGGGCGAACTCGTCCAGGTAGATCGGGCCCTCGGCGGTAACCGCGCCGATCGCCAGTTCCGGTTGCGCGGGGGCGCGCAGCTTGCTGGCCGCCACCGCCTGAACCCTGCCGCCGGTGGCCAGGGAGGCGTAGCGGGCCACCACCAGTCCGCCGCGCAGGATCCCAAAAATCCCGGCCCCGCCCAACCCTTCGGCCAGCAGCCGCCTTCCCAGGCGCTGGCCGGCGTCGGCGCGGTCGAGGAATTTGACGTCCGTCATATGGGTTTCGGCGACCTTCCGCGCCCGGTTCCGATCCTTATCAGATAATGCGCACTGGGCCAAGCGAACGGCCGCCCGACACAAAGTTCCCAATCCCCCCGGTCCGAGCCCTTGCGCAGACGCTTAATCGTCCTGGCGGCCAGCATTGCAGCCCTCGTCGCCTTCGCCATCTACGTGGACCTGCCCGGTACGCCGGGGTTCGGGATCACGGTGGCCGGGCGCGACCTTGGCCAGCTGGAGTTTCGCCAGGGACTGGATCTGCAGGGCGGGCTGCACGTGGCGTTTCAGGCCAATCCGGTCGAGGGCCAGGTCGTCGACGATGACGCGATGGAGGCGGTTCGCCAGATTCTGGAGAACCGCGTGAACGCCCTGGGCGTGGCCGAGCCGCAGGTTCAGCTGGAAGGATCCGACCGGGTGATCGTCGAGCTGCCCGGAATCGAAGACCCCGACGAGGCGATCGCACTCTTCAAGCAGACCGGCCGCCTGGACGTGATCGGCACCGAGCTGCAGTCGCTGCCGCTGGGTTCGTTCATCGACGTTGAGGCCGGCCAGTACGAGCTGGTCATAACCGGGTCCGACCTGCTGGATGCCGACCTGGTCTACGACGAGATCGGCAACGGCATCGTCCAGTTCCAGCTCAATGACGCCGGGGCCGAGAAATTCGGCGCCTACACCGGCACCCACATCGGCCAGTTTCTTTCGATCCTGGTCGACGGCGTCGTGATCAATTCGGCCGTGATCAACAGCCGGATCGATGACCGCGGGGTGATCGAGGGCTTCGACAGTCTCCAGGAAGCCCGCAACGTGGTTATCCAGCTGCGCTACGGTGCCCTGCCGGTCCCGCTCGAGGTCATCCGCAACATCACCGTCGGTCCCACCCTGGGCGCCGAGTCCCTGGACAAGAGCGTCCGGGCCGGGCTGGTGGGGTTCGTTATGGTGGCGATCTTCATGATCGCCTACTACCGGCTGCCCGGGGTGGTGGCGGCACTGGCCCTGGCGATCTACGCCCTGTTGGTGTTTGCGATCTTCAAGCTGATCCCGGTGACCCTGACCCTGGCCGGAATCGCCGGTTTCATCCTCTCGATCGGAATGGCGGTCGATGCCAACATCCTGATCTTCGAGCGGACCCGCGAGGAGCTGCGCAACGGGGTTTCGCTGAACCGGTCGATCCACATCGGCTTCCGCCGCGCTTGGACCTCGATCCGCGATTCCAACATAGCCACCCTGATCACCTGCACGGTTCTCTGGTACTTCGGAACCGGCCTGGTAAAGGGGTTTGCGCTGACGCTGGGAATCGGGGTGCTGGTGTCGATGTTTTCGGCCATTTCAGTATCGCGGACCATCCTGCTGCTGCTGGTGCGCGCCCGCGCCTGGAACCCGGCCGAACTGTTCGGGGTAAAGACCCCCGACCGCGACCGGGCGTCATAGCCCGATGATCCCGCTGATCGCGCCGCGCCGCCTGCTGCTGGCCATATCGGCGGTGCTGGTGCTGGTATCGCTGGCGCTGCTGCTGGCGGTCGGCGTCAACCTGGGGATCGACTTCACATCCGGCAGCCTGGCCCGGGTGGAGCTGGGCGTGGAGGGCGAGCGCAGCGTGATCGAGGAGGCGCTGCTGGCCGATCAGATCCCCGGCGCCGAGGTGCAGGCCTCCGACGGTTCAACCTACCTGATCCGGACCGCCCAACTCAGCGACGCCGAAAAGGACCGGATGGAGGAGATCCTGTCCGGAGCCTACCCGGCGTTCGAGCTGATCTCGTTCGATTTCGTCGGGCCGGTCATCGGGGCCGAACTCACCCGCAACGCGGCCCTGGCGGTGGCCGGCGCCTCGATCGCGATTCTGCTGTACCTGACCTGGAGCTTCCGCAGCATCGAAAACTCCTTCCGCTACGGCCTGATCGCGGTCCTGACGCTGGTGCACGACGTCCTCATCCTCCTGGGGACGTTCGCCGTTCTGGGGCAGGTCATGGGGCTGCAGGTCGACTCGATGTTCGTGACCGCGGCGCTGACGGTGGCCGGGTTTTCGGTGCACGATACGATCGTCGTCTTTGACCGCATCCGCGAAAACCAGGCCCGCTACCGCGGGGCCGGCTTTGCCCGGATCGTGAATTACTCCCTGAACCAGACCCTGGACAGGTCCCTGAACACGTCGATCACGGCGATATTCGTCCTGGTGGCCCTGCTGCTGCTGGGCGGACCGACCATCCGCGAGTTCATCCTCGCGCTGCTGATCGGAATAGTCGTCGGCACCTATTCGTCGATCTTTACCGCCTCGCAGCTGCTGGTCGTTTGGGACGAGAGCCTGGCCGGGCGCCTGAACCGCCTGCGGACCCGCCTGCTCAGCCGCGCCGGCTAGCCCAGAACTTCCAGATTCAGCGCGGCAGGATGCGGGCCAGCTCCTGGCCGTATTCGACCGGGGCCCCGTCCTCGACCAGGAAGCCGAGCAGTTCACCGGCCTTTACCGCCCCGACCGGATGGTAGTGGTCGAGCGTGTCGATGAAACCGATGGTCTGGCCGGCCTCGATCTGCGACCCGATCAGCACCGCCGAATCCCCGTCGGCGGCCTCGCCGCGCCGGAACACCCCGACGTTGCGCGAGAGGACCACCGTCACCGCCGTCCCGTCGGCTTCGGCGCCGGCCGGGTCGGTCCGCTGCTCGCCGGCGACCGGGTCGACCTGCAGGCGGACTCGGACCGAGGCGTCCTCGGAGGTCAGGGTGACTTCCTCCACGTCGGTCCCGGCGACCGACTCCAGGATCGCCGGCAGCGCCTCGTCGAGCAGCCGGTTCCAGTCCGAGCGCCGCACGTTGGTATTCATCGCCGCGCCCGCTCCAGGTACTGCCCGCTGGCGGTGGAGACCACGATGGTCTCGCCGGTCGTGATGAACAGCGGCACCTGGACCGTCAGCCCGGTGTCGAGCAGGGCCGGTTTGGTCACCCCCGTGGCCGTGTCGCCGCGGTGCCCGGGGTCGGTCTGCACGACCGCGCACTCGACGGTCGCCGGGAACTGGCTGGAGAGGATGTCGTCACCGTCGGCCATGAGCTCGATGATCAATTCGGCGACCAGGTAGTTGATTCCGTCGCCGAGCAGTTCGTCGCCCAGAACCAGCTCTTCGAAGCTCTCCATGTCCAGGAAGTGGTGCCCGGACGAGTCCGAATAAAGGAACTGGGCCTTGCGGGTGCTGGTGCGCACCCGTTCAAAGCGGCGCGTGGCCGGGAAGGAACGGTCGGTCGTGGCGCCGGTGGCCAGATTGCGCAGCCGCACGTTTAGCTTGGCGCCGCCGCGGCCGATCTTCTGGTGGCGCGCGTCAACAACCTGCTGGCGCTCGCCGTCCAGGCTCAGGATCATGCCCGCGCGAACGTCGTTGGAAGAAAGCATGCGCCGATCTCTCTGGTTCGGGGATCCCTCAGCGGGGGTACTGGGACAGAGTCTGCGGATGCTCGGCGTTCACCAGCACCAGGTCCTCGATGCGGATTCCGCCCCAATCGGGCAAGTATATTCCGGGCTCAATCGAGTGCACCATGCCCGATTCCAGGACCGCCTCGGACCCGGGCGCCAGGCGCGGAGCCTCGTGAATTTCCAGTCCCACGCCGTGGCCCAGTCCGTGGTTGAAGTACTCGCCGAATCCGCCCGATTCGATGACCGAGCGCACCCGCCCGTCGACCGCCGCGCAGGAGGCTCCGGCAACCGCCGAGCCGACCCCGGCGCGGTTGGCGGCCAGCACGATGTCGTATGCCACCATGAACCCGGGGGTGCGGCCGCCGGCGCAGAACGTACGCGTTATGTCGGAGTGATAGCCGTCGATCAGGGCTCCCATGTCCACGACCACCGGGTCGCCGGGAGCGATCGCATATTCCGAGGGCCAGTGGTGCGGTCGGGCCGAATTGCGGCCGCTGGCCACGATCGTATCGAATCCGGGACCGTCGGCGCCGGCGTCCAGGAAGGCGCTGTTGATGATCGCCGCCACCGACCGCTCGGTCACCCCCGGCTTGATCGATTCCTCGGCGAGCGCCATGACCTCGTCGGCGATCTTGATCGCGCGCCGCAGCAGGGCCAGTTCGGTTTCGTCCTTGGTCAGTCTGAATTCTTCGATCAACCCGCCGGCCGCCACCAGCTGAACGCCCTCGACGGCCTCCAGGCGCCGGAACAACTTCACCGACACGTCGGCGTCGTCGAACCCGATCCGCCCCAGGCCGTGCTCGCGCGCGAATTCGACCGCCCGCAGGGCCGGATTGGAGCTGGCGATGTGAATGCCGAAACCCCGGGCCTGCTGCGATGACTGGACCGTGTAGCGCCCGTCGGTGAACAGCTCGCGCCGCCCTTCCGAGACAAGCAGCGACCCGGCCGAACCGGAAAAACCCGACAGGTACCGGCGGTTGGGGGCGGTCGAAACCAGCAGCGCATCCAGGTCGAGCGACCGGATCCGTTCTGCGACCTTCTGGCAGCGGAAATCAGTTATCGGCATTGGCAATCACCCGGATCGGAATCTAGCGACGTTCTGCTGGTGTTCCTCGTAAGTTTCGGAGAACGCGTGCGAACCGTCGCCGCGGGCCACGAAGAACAGGAAATCGGTCTCGGCCGGCTCCAGCACCGCCCGAATCGAGGCGGCCCCGGGGTTGGCGATCGGGCCCGGCGGCAGACCCGCGTGCCGATAGGTGTTGTAGGGCGATTCGGACTGCAGGTCGGAAAGCGTCAGCGGGTCTTTCCACCATCCCGATTCGGCGCCGTCGGATACCGCGAACTGCACCGTCGGATCGGCCTGCAGCAGCATCCCCTGCTCCAGGCGGTTCAGGTACACGCTGGCGATCACGGCCCGCTCCTCTTCCAGCTGCGCCTCGCGCTCGACGATCGAGGCCAGGATCACCACCTCATGGTCGGACAGCCCGGCGGCGGCGGCGGCCTGGCGCTCCTGGGCCCCGTACACCTCGCCGAACCGGTCCAGCATGGCCCGCACGAATTCACGCGGCGTGGTCTGGACGCCGACGAAGTAGGTATCCGGGAACAGGTACCCCTCGAGGGTGTTTGCGGAGGCCTGGTCGGGCAGGAAGTCATGCGGGAACTGGTCCGGGCCGGAACCGGTAATCTGCAGGAAATCGGCCCCCGCAAACGCCCCCAGGGCCTCGAGGTGCTCGGCGACCTGCTCACCGCGCCAGCCTTCGATCACGGTCACCACGCGGTCGGCAATCTGGCCGCGCTGCAGCTCGTCGATGACCTGGTCCATGCTCATGCTGGGGCGCAGGACGTACTGACCGGGCTGGAGGGTGTGCACCGACCCGCGCCGCTCCAGCGCCAGCCGGAACACAAGATCGGAAATGATCAGGCCGTCGTCCTGCAGCCGGGCGGCGATTTCGCTCAGCGTGTCCCCCGGCTGGACGGTGAAGAGGACCGACGAATCGGTGCGGGCGGCGGGCGGGCGGGTCAGCACGCTGGCGGCCGAATAGGCCAGGTACCCGATCAATGCGGCCGCGATCAGGCTCAGCGCCGCGATCTGCAGCGACCGCGCACTCACTGCCGCGCTCCGGCGCGGGCGGCCAGGTAGTGTTCCAGCATCACCGCCGCCGCGCGGGCGTCGTCGGCGTCGCCGGCGTAGCGATGATTTGCTTCGGCGGTGGTATAGCTCTCGTCAAAGTACTCGACCGGCTCGGGCCGGCCGGCCAGCAGCCGCCGCGCCTGGCTGCGGATGCGATCCGACTGGACCGTCGGGCGACCGTCGCGGCCCAGCGGCAGGCCGACCAGGATCAGGTCGGCCGCCTGCTCGTCCAGCACCCGGCCCAGACGCCGCCGTCCGCCCTGGCGGCCGCGCCGGTCGATCACGCCCTGCGGGGAGACCAGCGTACCGGTCGGGTCGCAGCGCGCCACTCCGATCCGGCGCCCCGAAACGTCGAGGGCGACGATCACCTTCCGATTAACCGTCGGCGGCAATGTCGACCTCGATCCGGGGAGTCAGCCAGGTCACGGCATCCCCGAACGGCGACCAGATTCGCAGATCGGAGCGCGCGACCCCGTCGATCGAATTTACGTATGCGAAGGCCTCGTCGAAACTCAACCCCGCGATTTGCTCGCGAACCGCCCCGGGGTCGATCAGGCGTTCGATCCGCGCGGCGGCCCCGTACTGGACCGCCACCGTGTTGCCCAGGGTGACCGAGAGGCGCGGTTCGTCCACCTGCAGGCTGCCCGGCAGCATCCGGTAGGGGACCGGGTCGAGGCGGGCCCCGGTCAACTCCAGCTGGGCCAGCTCCTCCAGGTCCGCGCGGCGGAAGACGGTGGCCTGGAGTTCAAGATCGACCTGGTACTCGAACGAGACCCCGTTCGGCGAGTCGCGGACGACCGAATAGCGCGTCGTGAAGGCGGGCCGCAGCTCGGATTCGGGCAGCACCTGGCCGTAATCTCCGGATTCCAGCTGCGCCGACAGGTCGGCCTCGGCCTGGGCGCGCAGCCGGTCCTGCAGTTCCTGCAGGGCCGCCTGGCGTTCAGATTCGGTCACGAACCCCTCCTGGCGGTCGAGGCCGCCGGTCAGCGGTTCGCGCAGGACCAGCTGCAGGAGAGCGCCGTAGGGGCCGATTGCCCGCAGGGCGGTACCGGCGGCCAGGTTCGATCCGGCCCCGGCCCGTTCGGCCTCGATGGCGACTCGCATCGCTCCGACATCGACGATCGCCACCGGCCGGTCAAGGTCGCCGGGCGATGCCCGGTAGGTCGCAACGACCGCGGTCCCGGCCAGGGCCCGCTCCAGCGCGGTCTCTGCAGCGGGGTCCTCCCCCGGACCGGTCTCCGCGGCGGGGTCCTCCCCCGGACCGGTCTCCGCATCGGGGGGCGGGGGGTCCGGCGGGGGCGCGGCAGCCTCCCCCAGCGCCCGCAACTGGGCCTGGGTGGGCAGGGCGAAATCGCTGGCCAGGGTGTAGCGCCGGCCGTCATCGGTGGCCAGCACGGTCCCGGCCGGGATTTGCAGGATCTGTTCGGTCAGGTTCAAAACCTGCACCGCCCCGCGCGCCGGCTCCACGCCGACCTGGCGCCGGCCGCTCCCGGAACCGGTCGTCGAACCGCTCACGCGGGTCGCGATGATCCGCCCCGGGAGCAGGCGCTGGCGCGCGTTCACGTCGCTGAAGCTCGGATTTGCAAACGCCGTCAGATCGAGCCGCCGGTCCAGCTGCTCCACTTCGATCTCCACGCGGGCGCTGGGAAACAGCACCAGCAGCCAGGCCGCCAGCAGGGTGACGGCGACCGCGGCCGCCAGCAACGGACCGCCCAGCAGCAGCTCGCGCCGCGAGCGATCCCAGTAAGGCCCCGACCCGGTCAGCAGCGCGTAGCTCCGCCCGAGCGGCGCCAGCAGCCGCCAGCGGGCGGGCACCCGGGACCGGGTTCCCAGACCCTCCCGGCGGGCCAGTTCCAGGACCTTCGAGTCGTCGCTCTCAACGACCAGATCGAGTCCGGCTGAGCTGGATAGGACGGCCAGTCGCTTGATCCCGGCCGGATCGGCCAGCGGGCTGCCCCAGGAGCCCAGTACCAGCGTGGCGGGCCGTGCCGCGGCCACCCGGGCGAGCTCCCCATCCGGGTCCGCGCCGGCGGCAACCGCGATCCGCGGCCGCCTCGCCCGGTTCGCGGCCATCGCCTCGCGCCTAGTCCCGATCGCAGCCCAGCTGCCGGCGCAGTTCCTTGAGGCCGGCGGTCACGGCGGCCCCGATTTCGCGGCCATGCGGTCCGCCGCCGCGGGCCTGGGCCGGGCTGCCCCCGCCGCCGCCGCCAAGGCAGGCCGCGGCGGCGCGCACCGCCCGCGCCGAATCGGCCCCGGCGGCAGTCGCCGAACGCGAAGCCGAGGCCAGCACCTGGGCCCGGCCGCCTGATTCGCCGGCCAGCACGAAAGCGAAGTCGGCGCCGAGCTGGGACTTCAGGGCCTGCGAAACGTCGGCCAGCGAAGCGAGCCCGTCGGTCGACACTTCCAGGCCCAGAACCCGGATCCCTGCCGCTCCGGGCGGATTCTGCGCCAGCAGGCCGGCCGCCACCGAGTTCGCGTGCGCCTGGCGCAGGCGGGCCAGTTCGCGCTGCAGCCCGGCGTGCTCCTCCAGCAGGCGTTCGGTCCGGACCGGGACTTCGCGGGCGCTGCTTTCAAGCAGGCGGGCGGCGGCCTCCAGTTGGTCGGCGTTGCCGCGGAGCCGTTCGGCGGCCGCCTCGCCGGTAACCGCCTCGATGCGGCGCAGCCCCGAGCCGATGTTCTCCTGCGAGGTTATGTGGAACAACCCCAGCTGGGCGGTGTTTTCAAGATGGGTGCCGCCGCAGAGCTCCAGCGACGAATCGCCGATGCTGACCAGCCGCACCCGTTCGCCGTACTTTTCCCCAAACAGCGCCATCGCCCCGCGCGCGACCGCCTCCTGCACGACGGTCTGTTCGGTGGTCACCGGAATTGCCGCCAGGGCCTGCCGGTTGACCGATCGCTCTATGCCGGTCAGCTGCTCTGGGGACAGCGCGGCGGAGTGGTTGAAATCAAAGCGCAGGTGATCGGGTGCGACCAGCGAGCCGGCCTGGCGGGCATGGTCGCCCAGCTCGGACCGCAGGGCGGCGTGCAGCAGGTGGGTCGCGGTGTGGTTGCGGCGAATCGCGGTGCGCCGGCCGACATCGACCGCGGCGGCCAGGTCTTGACCGGTTCGCAGGCTCCCGGCCGCGACGCTGGCGAAATGGAAGATCGTCCCGTCGGCGCTTTTCTGGGTGTCGCTGACCCGGGCGAGGCCCGATTCGGCGCGCAGCGTGCCGGAGTCGCCGACCTGGCCGCCGGATTCGGCATAGAACGGCGTCCCGTCCAGGACCAGCAGGCAGGACTCCCCGCAGCCGACCGAGTCCACGGATTCCCCGTCCACGAAGATCGCCCGCAGCCGGGTCGAATCCAGCGCGTCGGATTCATAGCCGACGAATTCGCTCGGTCCCGGGCCCGGCGGGAGGCGTTTTTCGGCGCTGGCGGCGCGCCGCGAGCGGCGGCGCTGCTCCTCCATCGCGGCCTCGAACCCGGGCTCGTCAACGCTCAGCCCGCGCGCGGCGGCGGCCACCTTCAGGTTTTCGATCGTAAGGCCAAGGGTGTCGTGCAGCCAGAACGCCTGCCGGCCGTCGATCTGGCCTGCTCCGGTCGCGCCCACCACCCGGCGGTCGAGGTAGCCGATCGCGTGCCGCAGGGTGGCCTGGAACCGTTCCTCTTCCTCGCTCACGACCGCCAGGATTTCGCTGCGGCGCCGCCCGACCTCCGGGTAAGCGGCCCGCATGGCCTCGATCGCGGCCTCGCTCACGCCGGCCATCAGCGGCTCGGTAACCCCGAGCTGGCGGGCCGCCCCCACCGCCCGCCGCAACAGCCGGCGCAGCACGAACCCGCGCCCGTCGTTTGACGGCAGGACGCCATCGCCGATCAGAAAGGCCAGCGCCCGGCCGTGCTCGGCGACCGTCCGGAGCGCCCGCAATTGATCCGGATCGCCGGTGTCCGGCCTGAGTATGTCGGCGGCGACGGCGACTATGTCGGCATAGAGATCGGTCTCGTAGACCGAGTTCTTGCCCTGCATCAGTACGACCCAGCGCTCGAATCCGGCCCCGGTGTCGACCCCCGGCGCGGCAAGGTCGGTAAGGGTCCCGTCGGCGCCCTGTTCGAACTGGTTGAACACCAGGTTCCAGAGCTCCAGGAAGCGGTCGTCACCGCTGGCCGTGCCGGTCTCGGCCATACCGGCCGGGGGCGGGCGCAAGCGGTAGTGGATCTCGCTGTCCGGGCCGCACGGGCCGCTGTCGCCGGTCGGCCCCCAGAAGTTCTCGGCGCGGCCGTGGAACTCGATCCGCTCCTCGGGAATGCCGACCTCATCGCGCCAGATGCGGTACGATTCCTCGTCGCGCGGCAGGTTGCCCTCGCCGGCAAAGCAGGTGATCCAGATCTGGTCGGGGTCAAGCCCCAGTCCGGCGGTGAGCAGTTCGTAGGCCCAGATGATCGATTCGCGCTTGAAGTAGTCGCCGAACGTGAAGTTTCCCAGCATCTCGAAAAGGGTCAGGTGCGAGGCGTCGCCGACCGATTCGATGTCCGAGGTCCGAAAGCACTTTTGGGCGGTTGCGATGCGGGGGTGCGGGGCCTTGACCGCGCCCGAATAGTAGGGCTTGAACTGCTGCATGCCGGCCGATGTGAATAGCACGCTGGGGTCGTCGACCGGGACCAGCGAAGAGCTGGGCAGGATCAGGTGGTCGCGATCGGCGAAAAAATCCAGGAAAAGGGTCCGCACCCTGTCCGCCGGGAAGGTCATCGCTCAGCTCAGACCGTGATCGAACGCGCTGCTGCTGGCGAACGGCCCGCTGGCGAGCCGGCCGGGGCGGCTAGCTAGCGCGGGCCCGCCTGGGGGTACATGGTCGAGGGCGACTGGCGGCGCAGAATCCGGTAGAGGGCGCCAACGACCAGCGCCACCGTGAGCGAAAGCAGGAATTTACGCATTGTTCCTTGCAGCTTTCGGGAGGGTCCAGCCGACGGGGATACCCGTCAAACCCAAGATTAGCCAATCGGGGCAACCCCCGCCGGGACCGCGACTAGGCTATTACCAGGTGCAGCAACACCAGCGCCAGCAGGGCGCCGGCCAGTGCCGCCGCGGCCTGCACGTCGCCCAGCTGCAGCAGCGTCAGTCCGAGGGTGTTGCCGACCCAGTTACCCCCAAAGAACCCGGCCAGCCCGAACGGCAAATACCAGAACGGCGAGCGTTCGCGGTGTCCGATGACGGCATAGAAGAGCAGCGAAACCACGAGCCCCATGACCGTACCCAGATACACCCAGGGCGGGATTTCAACTAGCAGGTCGGTCAGTCCCAGACGCTCGTGTCCATCGCGGGCGGAAACTACATCAGGAAAACATTATTAGAAAATGATCATCGCCAGCTTGCCGCCGGAACGGCGAAACCGCGGGGTGCTATTGCCAAATGAATGACGCCGCCAGCCTCAAGGGCGTTGATTTCATCGATATCGCCGACCTCTCGCGGCGCCAGCTGGAATCGCTGCTGGCCGGTGCCGACCTGCTCAAGCGCGCCCTCGCCGGCCAGATTCCGCACCGGCTGCTCGAATCGCGATCGCTGGCCCTGATCTTCGAAAAGCCCTCGCTCCGGACCCGGACCACGTTCCAGGTCGGGATGACCCACCTCGGCGGAGTCTGCATCGACCTGGGTCAGGAACACATGCAGATGGGGGTCCGCGAGTCGATCGCCGATATCGGGCACAACCTCGAACGCTGGATTGACGCGGTCATGGCCCGGGTATTCGAGCACGACACGCTCCCGCAGCTGGCCGCTTCCTGCCGGGCGCCCATCATCAACGGGCTCTCCGACCGCTCCCACCCCTGCCAGGCGCTTGCCGACCTGCAAACGATACGCGAGTGCTTCGGCGGCCTGGAGGGCCTGCCGGTCGCCTACGTCGGGGACGGGTTCAACGTCGCAAATTCCCTGGTCGAGACCGCACCGCTGACCGGCATCGACCTGCGCCTGGCCTGCCCGGCCGGCTACGAACCGATCGACGAGATCGTCAGCGCGGCCCGCGCCGACGGCGGCCGGATCCAGATAACCGCCTCCCCGCGGGAGGCCGTCGCCGGTGCGAAAGTCGTCTACACCGATGCCTGGATTTCAATGGGACTGGAATCTGAAACCGACGCCCGCCGCCGGGTCTTTGCGCCCTACCAGGTCGACCCTGAACTGATGGCCGGCGCCGACGGCGACGCCGTGTTCATGCACTGCCTGCCCGCGCACCGCGGCGAGGAGGTAACCGACTCGGTGCTGGACGGTCCCCAGTCGGTGGTGTTCCAGCAGGCCGAGAACCGCCTGCACGCCCAGAAGTCGCTGCTGGTCCACCTGGTCCGCGGCGAATCGGCGCTGGCCGGTCTGGACGTGTTCACGCGATGACCGGGGCCGGGCCGATCCATGATTGACCAGATCACCTACCTGGCCGGCGAATTCTCGTTTTTCGCCGCGATCCAGATCGTGATAGTGGCCGCGGTGGTTTACGTGGGGCTCTCGGTCTTCCAGGACACCCTGGCCGACATCCTTTTGCGCGGGGTCCTGGTGCTGGTCGTGCTGCTGTTCGTTGTCGGGTTCATATTCCAGTTCCCGCTCACGACCTGGCTGGCCGGGGTGCTCCCGTCGCTGATCCTGGTCCTGGCGGTGGTGTTCGCGCCCGAAATCCGACGGGTGCTCGAGCGGCTCGGCCGCAGCAGCACCACCCTGGGACTGGCCCTGAACATGGGCGCCTGGGAGGACGAGGAGACGATTGCCGCCATTTCGCGCGCCGCCGCCGAACTGTCGCGGCGCTCGTGGGGGGCGCTGGTCGTGATCGAACGCGACGTCGGGCTGGCCGACTATTCACGCGCCGGCTGCATGATCAACGGCCGCGTATCGGCGCAGCTGCTGCTTTCGATCTTCTTCCCGAACTCCGAACTGCACGACCTGGCGGTGATCATCCACGGACGCACCGTCGTGTCGGCGGGAGCGATGCTGCCGATGTCGACGGAGTCCTCCACCTCCCGGCACTTTGGTTCGCGACACCGCGCGGCGATGGGCATCACCGAACTGACCGACGCCGTGGCGGTGATCGTATCGGAGGAGACCGGCGCGATTTCGCTGGCCGCCGACGGGCGGATCGCCCAGCACCTGACCGAAGAGCAGCTCCGCCGCCGCCTGCGCGCGATATTGATCCCCTCCCGAACAACTCGACGCCGTCGCTGGCTGCGGCCGCGATCCTGGCTGGTGCGTAATCAGGGATAGGCGCCGCCAGCTTCGCCGCGACCGTCGCCGTCGCAGACTGGGGCTGCGCCTGCAGCGCCTGATGCGTCCGGGCGGCAACTGGCGCATCTGGGCCGCGATCGCATTCGGAATCGCAGTCTGGATCGGAGTCACCCTCGAACAAAACCCGCGCGTGACCAACTTCGCGGTCGACAACATCCCGGTTGACCTGCAGGGACTGGAACCGGGTCTGGTCTCCACCCTCAACCCGTTGCCGGTCGATGTGCTCCTGCAGGGTTTGCGCGACGACCTCGGTGAGATCAGCGTTCGCAATTTCCGGGCCACCCTGCCGCTGGCCGGGGTGGGTCCCGGCAACCACCTGATCGCCGTTAACCTGGTTCTCTCGGGACCCGATTCGATCGAGGTCGTTGAAGTTCTGCCGGCCGCCCTGCCGGTGACGCTGGTGTCGGTGCAGAACGAGCAGCGCCAGATAGAACTGGACTTCGATGTAACGCCTGAAATCGGTTTCGAGGTCGTTCTCGAAGACCTGCGCCTGGAGCCGGCCACGGTTATCGTCTCCGGCCCGGAACCGGCCGTGAGCCGGGTGGAGCGAATCGCGGCCACCGTCGTCGCCGAGGGCATCAACCGCACCCAGGGCCTGCAGCTGCGCGCCCGGGCATTTGACATCAACGGGGCCGAGGTCGACGATGTGACCCTGGATCCGAGCCTGTTCGTAGTCGTTCTGCCGGTTCGCGAGATCGCGGTCCACAAGACCGTGCCGGTAATGGTCGAGACCGTCGGGAGCCCCGCTCCCGGATTTGCATTGTCAGAGACGAGCGTCAGGCCGTTCTCGGTCGAGATCCAGGGACCCGCCGCCGCGGTCGCCGCGGTCAACCAGGTAAAGACCGAACCGGTGGTCCTGCGCGGGCAGCGCGAGGCCGCCACGTTCGCGGGCCGCCTGGTCGTACCGGCCGGGGTCGAACTTGCCCTGCCGGAGCAGGACTACGAGATCAGCGTCGACGTGACTGCGATCGATTCGGTCGTGGCGCTGGCCGACGCGATCGAGTTTGAAAGGCCCGACGGATATGTATCCACCATCTCGCCGGCGGTCGCCAACATCGTGCTGGAGGGGCCCAGCCAACGCGTGTTCGGACTGACCCCGCGCGACGTGGCCACCTGGATCGAGACCGACGGCCCGGCGGTGGAGGGCGTCCACATCCTCACCCCGACGGTCCGGGCGCCGGCCGGAATCTCGGTCGTCTCGGTGGAACCGGTGGTGGTAACCCTCACCCTGACCGCCCGGCCGGTCGAACCGGAACCCGAGCCGGAACCCGAGCCGGAGGAACCCGAACCCGGGGAGGCCCAACCCGGGGAGGTCGGGCCCGGGGAGGTCGGGGACGCCCCGGAGCCCGAGCCTGAAGCTGGTTGACCGGGCCGGGTCAGCTCCGGGCCGGTCCGTAGCCGGATAGGACCGGATCGCCGCTCAAGCGGGGCCGGACCGTGAGCGGCCGGGGGGTCAGTTGTGGGCCGGACTCCGCAGCGCGATGGCCCGGGCGTAGATCTTCTCAAGGCTCCGGGCGGCGTTTGTCGGCGCCAGATCGCCCTCGATCCGCATCCGCGAGTAGTAGCCCAGATCCCGGTCGCGCGGCCGCAGCAGCAATTCGCGCAGCGCCCGGGCCATGCTGCGCGCGCTGCCGCCCGCCGGCAGCAGTCGCCCGTTACGGCCCGGCATCACGTAGGTGGAAGCCTCACCGACGTTGTGGGCAACTATCGGCAGGCCGGCGGTGAGCAGGTCGACGTAGCGGACCGGGCAGGCGGCGGCGTTGGCCACGGTATCCAGCGCCGGCATGCAGGCGGCGTCGCAACTGGCCAGGATGGCCGGCAGCAGGTCGGAGTCGGTCCAGCCCAGTTGCAGAACGCCCTCCGCGAGGCCCTTGCGGACCAGGGCCCGGTGAAGCCGCTCGGCCTCGCCGCGGTCGCCGTCGCCCAGGACCAGCACCACCGCGGCCGGGAGCATTTCCCGTATGGCCTCCACCAGCTCGGCGTATGAATCGATGGGGTACTCGGCGAACCGGGTGTAGATGAGCACCGCCGGGGACCGGTCGGGAATCCCCAACGCCCCGCGTCCCTGACGGCGCAACCCCGGCCGGGACCAGTTGCGGTGCCTGATCGGGTCCGCGAAATTGGGGATCTGGGCCTGCAGGCGGTTGCCGCCGCCGCGCCGCAGCAGGAACTGGCTGGCCGCGGTGAAGGCGTCGTTGGTGCGCCGGTAGGTATGCTCCTGCAGATCGGCCCACCAGCGGCGAACGATGGAGGGAAACTCCAGCGGCGACATTGCGGCCGCACCCTCGTAGGCATCGGCGTCCAGGACCACGGCCGGGCCCGGCCGCAGGACCCACAGCAGCGCGGCCGCAAATCCGGTCGCGCCGGTCGGCCGGAACAGGTGAACGACGTCGTAGCCGCCGCGGCTCAGCCGCCACACCCCGACCAGGGCCAGCGCCACTCCCGCAAGCCAGCCTCCGACCAGCGGCCAGCGGCAGGGCCCTGTGGTCGCCAGTCCGGCGAGCTTCGGATTGGCCTGGTCCGGGGGGCCCGAATAAGCCGGCACGTGCACATCGACGCTGTGGCCGGCGGCGGCCAGGGCGCGGGCCATAGGCAGCACCCGCGACGCGGTGGTTCCGGTGGCCGCCAGCGGCACCGGCGCCAACATGCCGATCCGCAGCGCGCTCAATCGGGTCTCCGCCGGCGCACCAGTCCCAGGACCAGGAGGGCGCCCACCGCCAGCGCCGCGGCGGCGCTGACCGCGGCCCCCGCTTCCAACCGGAGTTCATCGTACTCGAAGGTCACCCGGTGCCGGCCCGGCGGGACCTGTACCCCCAGATAGAGCGAGTCCACCATCAGCAGCGGCGCCTCGGCCCCGTCAACCCGGACCCGCCATCCCGGATAGTGGCTCTGCCGCACCACCAGCAACCCGCCGCCAGGGTCTTCAACCAGCAACTCCATGCGCTCCGGACTTGACGCGGTCAGGACCGCCGCCCCGGAACTTACCGGTCCGGCCGGCCCCCCTCGCAATTCCACCAGATCGGCCGGGTCCCGCAGACTGTAAATCCGAACCGACCCGATTTCCTCGAGGTCAAACGCCGGGCCGAAGGCGCGCCCGTCGGGTTGCGCGGTGATACCGGCCAGCGGGATCGCGTGGGCTTTGCCGCCATCGAGCAGGCTGACCGCGGACAGGTCCAGCGCAGCCGCCGCCGCCAGCCGCAGCGAGCGGACCTCGCCGGGTTCGGCGAGCGGGAAGACCTGGACCGGTCCCGCTTCGGCCGCAAAGTACCCCAGCGCGCGCTCCGGACCGTCGCCGGAGGTGGCGTAAAGCGAGGCGATCGGGCCCGCCTGTTCGCCTGCAATCGCCAGGGCGACGGCATCGGCCCTGACCGGATCATCCAGCGAAAGGACCAGCTGACCGCCGACCGGCAACCCGGCGGAGGTGTCGACATTTAGCCGCAATTCCTCACCGCGGGCCAGTTCGGCGCCCAAATCCGACCAGTTGTCGGCGATCACCCGGCCGGTTCCCAGCGATCGCAGGAATTGTTCATCGGGAAACTGCTCGCGGATCACGAACTCGTGCTGCAGGCGGGAATCCTCGGCGCCGGGCCGGGCCGGGAGCTGCAGATCCCGAAACGCGACGTAGCGTCGCAGCGGCAAAAGCCCCCCGCCGTATCCATCGGGACTGGGTATCCGCAGGGCCGAGGACTGGTTGGGTGAAAGCGAATCACGGTACTTGACGGTCGAAGCGTAAGCTTCCAGCACGACCGCCCCGTAGTGCCCGAATTCCAGGTGGCCCTCCCGATAGAAGCGGCGCGCTTCAACCTGGTAGAAGGTATCGGCGACCGATAGCACGCGCGGGGCGCCGGGTCCGCGCTCGAGCCGCTCGGCGACCGGGCCGGGTTCAAGATAGGCCCGCGGCGGCGCAGCCAGATTGTTGACATCGAGCGTGTGCTGGGCCAGGATCAGTTCCACTATCAGGAATCCGGGCAGGACGATCGAACCGGGCAGGCCGCCGTAGGCGCAGTAGCGCAGCACCAGGAACGCCACCGAACCGCCGGCCAGCCAGGCCGCCAGCTGAAGATCGGACGACCAGCCCAGGCCCCAGCTGGTGAGCGCCGCGCTGGCCCCGACCGCGCCGGTCGTGGCAAGCGCCCGGCCGGCGGCCGGGTACCAGCGCGTCTGGGCCAGGTTGGTGGCATAGTCGGTCCCGACCGCCGCCAGCGCGGCCAGGCCGAAACTGGTCAGCAGCAGCCAGCGCGCCGGGACCCGGAACAGATCGAAACCGGGCAGATGGTCGGACAGGAGGCCGAACAGCGGCGTCGCCAGCCCCAGCGCGATCCAGCCGCCCAGGATCGCCAGTCCCAGCAGAATGAAGGCCTCGAATCGACGGGTCCGGTCCAGCAGCGCCAGGCCGGCCAGCCAGAGCGCCAGCAACCCGACGTAGCCCAGGAACTCCTCGCTCAGGCCGCGCTCGGCAAACGAGGGCAGCAACGCCTGCCCGACCGCCGACTTGGGGAGGGCGAATGCGTTCTGGTGCCAGATCGGCAGCGCCTCCTGCCGGAGCGAGTGCTCGCGCAGGCCAAGCGTCGGCAGGATCTGGGCCGCGCCCAGCCCCACGCCCAGCGCGGTCGCCACCGCAAGCCCTGCAACCGACCGCGCCAGCCGCGGGATGGCCTCGGCCCCGGAAAGGAACGAAATCCGGAACATTCGCGCCGCCAGATAGAGCCCGCACAGGGCCAGCGCTATGTACTGGGCCTGGAAGTGACCGCCCAGGTACTGGAACGCCAGCAGCAGCGCCAGGATGCCGGTCCCGAGCAGGCGCGGTCGTTCCACCAGGCGATCGCCGACCAGCAGCACCCAGGGCAGCCAGGCGATGACGGCCATTTGATTGGGCAGCCCGGTCCGGGCCGCCATGTAACCGCCGAAGGCAAATGCCAGTCCGGCCACCAGTGACCCGACCCAGCCGCAACGCAGGCTGGTGCGCGCGAACGCGACCATTCCCATCCCGGCGATCCACGAGTGGATCAGCACGGTGGCGGTGAGGGCGTACACCGGTTCCAGCCAGGCAAGGGCCAGGTTGACCGGGTAGAAGACTCCGGCCTGGGGGTTGGCCAGGAACGGGACGCCCGCGAACCGGTAGGGGTCCCAGAGCGGCAGGCGGCCCTCGCCCAGCGCCTGGTAGAGGTGGGAGAGATTGGCGAAGGCGTAGTTCTGGAAGTCGTAGCTTCCCGGTACCAGGCCCTCGAAAAGAAATCGCCGGTAGAAGAGAACCAGGGCCAGGCTGAAGCCCAGCACCGTCAACAGGGCCGGTCGGCCCCTCAGGGCGGTGAGAGCGCGCCGCCACATCGGCATGGCTCCGGTAAACGCTCCGCGGACGGGGTTCGGTCCGCCGCGCCTACAGGTTTTCGGCCAGCAGCAGCGCCTTGGCTACCTGTTTCATCGGGATGCGCCGGTCCATGCTGAGCCGCTGTATGCGCTGGAACGCGTCCTGTTCGGTGATCGAATGCTTGCTCATCAGCAATCCCTTGGCGCGCTCGATCAGCTTGCGCGTTTCTAAGCGTTCGTTGAGGTCGTCGACTTCTTTGACCAGCAGTCGGTATTCGCGGAAACGCGATACCGCCACTCCGATTGCCGGCATCAGGTCGTTGTCGCGGATCGGCTTGAGCACGTAGGCCATCACCCCGGCGCCGATCGCCTGCTCGACCAGCTCGCGATCGGAAAAGGCCGTAACCAGCACCACCGGTGCGACCGCCCCGCGGGTAAGCTGCTCGGCCGCGGCGATCCCGTCCAGGCAGGGCATCTTGATGTCCATCACGACCACGTCGGGACGCATCTCGCGGGCCAGATTCACCGCCGTCTGGCCGTCGGCGACATCGGCCACGATCCGGTGGCCGAGGTTTTCGAGCCGCTCACGCAGATCCAGGCGGATGATCGTCTCATCCTCCGCCAGCAGGATTCGGAGCGGAGCGAGCGATGGGCGGCGCGGGGTTTGGACGGACAAAGCCAGGACTCTACTGGGGCGAGGCGAGACCGATTTTATTTGGGCGGGCCGGGATTCGGTCGCTCCCCCCGAGGGCGCCTTTAGCGTCCAAAGTAATAATTGGCTCCACCTAAGCCAAGATCACGGATGGTCAATTGAAGATCAACTGCGCCCAAGACCTGCTGGCCAGGGCGCTGGGCACGGTGTCGCGCGCGGTCGCGGGTCGTCCATCGCTGCCGGTTCTGGCCAACGTCCTGCTTGCAGCCGGGGACGGCGAGTTGCGGCTGGTCGGCACCAACACCGAGATGGCGGTCACCCAATCGCTCGACTGCCAGGTCGACGTGGCCGGTTCCATCACGGTGCCGGCTCGACTGCTGGTCGAATACATAAGTTCGCTGCCGCCCGGACCGATCGATCTTGAGACCAACGCCGAACGGCTCGAGCTCAAGATCGTCGCCGAACGGTCGGATTCGGCGTTCAAGGGGATCGATTCCGAGGAATTCCCGCCGCTGCCCGACGTTGCCGCCGAATCGATCCTGAGCGTCGACCCGGCGCTGCTCAAGCGGATGATCGACGTGACGGTCAGTTGCTGCGGCGACACCTCGCGCCCGGTCCTGGCCGGAGTCTGCATCTCGATCCGGCCCGACGAGTTGGTGCTGGCCGCGGCCGACGGTTATCGGCTGGCGGTCAAGCGCCTGGAGTGCGACACCGGCGTGACCGACAACGTGGAGGTGGTGGTGCCGCAGGGTTCCCTGCAGGAACTTTCGCGCATCCTGGGCTCCCATCCCGACGAGGTGGCGATCAAGATCGCCGATTCGCGTTCGCACATCCAGTTCGAAATCGGGTCGGTGACCCTGATATCGAACCTGATCGAAGAGCAGTACCCCAATTTCGAATCGCTCATCCCGCAGGAACACACGACCCGGGTGATTGTCCCGCGCGGCAACCTGGAGATGGCCACCCGGCTGGCATCGATATTCGCCCGCACCGGGTCGCGCGTCATCCAGCTCGAGACCGAGGAGCCGGGCGGCTTGCTGGTCTCGTCGAATTCGGCCGAGGTCGGCAATCACGAGGAGCGGATCAACGCCAGCATCGAAGGCGAGGACTCGGTGATCGCCTTCAACTCGAAGTTCCTGAGCGACATGGTATCGCTGGTCGAGTCCGATGCGATCGAGATCAGGCTGTCGGGCTCAACCAATCCGGGGCTGTTTGCGGCCGACGCCGATCCGACCTATTGCCAGGTGATCATGCCCATGCACGTGGCCCGCTGACCGGGGCCACTGCTCCGGCCCGCCGCGGCGCGTCGGGGATCAGGCGGCCAGATCGCGCCGCTCGAAGCATATGACGGTGGCGACCAGGCCCACCGCGGCAACCGCGCTGTAAATGACCAGCGGCGCCCAGGTCCACCCGAACCCCTCCAGAATGAGCCCGGTGTCGTAGTAGTGGAAAAGGGTGTAGCGCCCCAGGAATTCCCAGTCGTCGGAGATCTTGGAAACAACGTCCATGACGTACTGGCCGATGACGATCACCGCCAGCACGATCTGGGCGCGTTGCGATGAAAGCCAGAGCGCCGAAAAGAAAACCCCCACGCTGGCGAACGCCCCGCCCAGCATCGCCATGACCACTCCGGTGTAAAGGAAGCGCGCGACCGGAAGTTCCACGCCCTGGATGAGGCCGGCGGCTATCGAGAACAGGACGCAGCTGAACCCGATGATCAGCAGCGGCAGCAGCAGCCCCAGGTATTTGGAAAGCGCGAACACCCAGCGCGGCACCGGCGAAGAGAGCACCACGTCGATGGTCCCCCTTTCGACTTCCCCGGCGATCTGCGAACCCGACGCCACCAGGGCATACACGACCAGGGCCACGCCGAACCAGGGGAAGAACTCGAACGACATGAATCCGGCGTACGAAATCTCCGACGAACCCAGCACCGAGGAGGACATCCCGAACGCGGCCAGCATCTCGGGCGGAAATTCATTCAGGTAGCTGGTAAGGTCGATCGCGGCCAGGATCACCTCGTAGAGAACGCCGATCAGCAGCGCGATCAGCCCGCCGGCGACCGCGAACCAGAACGTGCCGGTGCGGCGCGTGCGCATCGACGAGAGCATGATTCCGCGGGCCGCGGCGAGTCCGGGAGTCCGAAGTTCCGGAACGCCCGATCGGGCCGCGATGTCGGGGCTACTCATTTTCCGCCTCCTTGGGAGTTCCACGGCGGTCCGATTCGTACAGGTGCAGGAACGTCTCCTCGAGCGAGGGCGGCACCGAATCCAGGTCGATCACGGTCCGGCCGGCCAGCGCCTTGATCAACCCGTCCATGCCCGAGGTGACCGCGAACGTGAACCGGGTTCCCGCGCTGGACGTCACGCTCGCGCCCTCGATTCCCGCAAACGCGGCCGCGTCGACGGCTTCGCCGAATTCAACCTCCACCGGCTTGACCAGGCGGTTGCGCAGTTCGGCAATGCGGTCCACGGCCACGATCTTGCCTTCCCGGATGAACGCCACCCGGTCGCAGAGCTCCTCGACCTCGGAAAGAACGTGCGAGGAGAAAAACACCGTCGTCCCCCGGTCGGCCGCCTCGGTCAGATAACCGTGCAGTTCCTGCTGGATCAGGGGGTCGAGCCCGGTGGTGGGTTCGTCCAGCACCAGCAGCGGCGGATCGGACTGCAGCGCTCCGGTAAGGGCCAGTTTCTGCTTCATGCCGCGCGAGAACCGGGCGATCCGCGCGGAGGGATCAAGGTCGAGCCGCTGCAGCAGTTCGTCGCGGCGAACCGCGGCCCTGCCGGAGAGCGATTCCAGAAGGTCCAGCATGGCGCGGCCGCTCAGCTGGTCATAGTGGCTCGCCTCACCCGGCAGATAACCGGTCATCCCGCGGATTCGGATCGATTCGGCCCGCGAGTCGTAGCCGAAGACCCGCACCGACCCGCCGCTCGGCCGGATCAGGTCCAGCATCACCCGGATCGCGGTCGACTTGCCCGCCCCGTTGGGGCCCAGGAAGCCGAATATTTCGCCGCGGTCAACTTCCAGGTCGATCGCGTCGAGGGCCAGCGTCGACCCGTAGTACTTGGTCAACGATTGGATTTGGATTGCCGGACTCGGACTTGCGTCCACTCCTTGCCCCTCCCGGTAGGCGATCCGCCCTATTTGACCCTAAGCCGCAGCCAGTATCGCGTCCAGCATCAGTCCGCAGAACCGGTCCGGTTCCAGGTCCTCCATCAGCCGCGCCGGGTTCGGACCCTCCCGGAGCCGCATCCGGCCCGCTTCGACATCGGCGCCGACCAGGCCGTCCCGCCAGCTGTAGAGCTCGGGCCATATCAACGCCCCCAGCGTGGCCCCGTCGAACATCGGGGTCCGGACCCGGTCGCGGACCGCAAGGTACAGGTCGAGCATGCCGGCCAGGCTTTCTCCTATCGCCAACCCCGATTCGCGCAACCGGGCGCTCTCTGAGGTCCCGATCTGGGCGCGGCGGGTGGGTCCGATCAGTCCCAGCCAGGTCTGGCCCCCGGATTCGATCACCACCCGGGCCGCTTCCGGATCAGCGTTGAAGTTGTATTCGCCGCGGGGTCCGTCGGGGAATTCGCCACCCATGATCAGCAGCCGCGCGGCGTTGGCCGAAAATCCCGGATCCTGCCTGATCGCGTGCGCCAGGTTGGTCAGCGGGCCGACCGCGCAGACGGTTATTCGGCCGGGCGCGCCATTGACGATTTCCAGGAGCGCGTCGACGCCGTCGCCCGGTTCGACCGGGGCATCTTCGGGCACGAACCCAGCGCCCGAATCCATCGACGTTCGCGCCGCCAGCCCGGAGAAGTTGGGCCTTGCGCCGGCGTAAACCGGCACGTCGCCGCGGCCGCACTCTTCCAGGACTCGGCGGGCCAGGCGGGCCCGCGCCAGGGTGTCGCCATAGGCGGTGATCACCGCGCGCAGATCTATTCGCGGGCTGACCGCGGCCAGCGCGATCGCGAACACATCGTCCACGTCGTCGCCGGTGTCGGTGTCCAGCACCACCGGCACGGCATCGGAATCGCGGTCGGGGTATGCGGACAATGGAAGTCCTTAGGGCGGGGCAGGGAATCAGCCAGGGCACCGGTATTTTGGACACAACATTCGATCATTCGGCGCGCGGAACCGTCGTGGGCGGCCGCGGCATGGTCGCGGCCGGTCACCCCCTGGCGGCCGCGGTCGGCCTGCAAACCCTGGCCCGGGGCGGCAACGCCTTCGACGCCGCGGTGGCGATGGCGGCCGCGATCGCGGTCGTCGAACCGGCCATGAACTCGATCGGCGGAGACGCATTCGCCATCGTCAAGTCACCTGCCTCCGACCGGCCCCAGGCGTTCAATTCCTCGGGCCCGGCCCCGGCCGGGGCCAGCGCGCGCGACTTTGGCCAGAAGATCCCGCCCGAGGGCCTGTCGGCCGCCACCATACCGGGAGCGGTGCTCCTGTGGGAGCGCCTGCACTCGGGATTCGGACGCCTGGGTTGGGCCGAGCTATTGGCGCCGGCGATCGAATTTGCCGACCGCGGCGTCCCGGTCTCGCAATTGCTGGCCGGCCACATCGAAAACGCCCAGACCTCGCTGGCCCGGTTTCCCGACAGCGCCCGCACTTACCTCCCCGGCGGCGCCCCGCTTCGGTCCGGAGCAACCCTCCATCAGCGCCCGCTGGCCCGGACCCTGCAGGAGGTTTCCGACCAGGGCCCCGCCGGACTCGCCGAAGGGTCTTTCGCCACGGCGCTTGAGACCTACGCCCGGGAGCTGGGACTGGCGCACCGGCGCAGCGATTTCCAGTTGCTGCGCTGCGACCGGCTGACCCCGCTCAGCATTCCCTACCTGGGTCGGGAGGTTTGGGTCCAGCCGCCGGTCAGCCAGGGCTATGTGACCCTGGCCGCGCTGGCGATCGCCGAGCTGGCCGGGGCCGGCGAACTGGAATATTCGGACCCTCTCCGGGTGCACATTGGGATCGAGGCCAAGAAGCAGGCCTTCCGGCTGCGGCACCGTTTTCTGGGCGACCCCGACCAGGTCGGCGCCGATCCGGCGGAACTGCTCGACCGCGACCTGCTGGCCGCCGCGGCCGCCCGGATCGACCCCGCCCGCGCCGCCCGGCCCGGCGTCCCGGAGGCACTGCCGGTCGGGAGCGACACCACCTGCCTGGCAGCGGCCGACGCCGAGGGGAATTCGGTCGCCTACATCCAGAGCATCTTCGCCGCGTTCGGTTCGCGCGCAATGGTGCCGGGGACCGGGGTGATGATGAACAACCGCATGACCGGGTTTTCGCTGGACCCGCAGCACCCCAACTTCCTGCGTGGCGGACGTCGGCCGATCCATACCCTGATGACCTGGATGGTCACCGACGCCGATGAGCCGGTCGCTTTCGGATCAACCGCCGGCGGTCACTACCAGGTGCAGACCAACCAGCAGGTCATCGACAACCACCTGCGCTTCGGGATGGGCCTGCAGACGGCGCTCGAAGCGCCCCGCTGGGGCCACGACGAGATCAGCGGGCAGGTCTATGTGGAGGAGCGCTTCGGTCCGCCGGTGGCCTGGTCGCTGCGGTCGCTGGGCCACGAGGCCGCCGGGGCGGGCCTGTGGGGTGCGGGATCGCGCGCCCTGGCGATCGGCCGTGACCCCTCCAGCGGCAATCTCTGCGGAGCCAGCGATCCGCGCTGGCACGGGGTCGCCATCGGGCTCTGACGACCCGGCCGGCGGCCGGAACCGCGCCGCTCTAGCGGCCCAGCGCGTAGTCGATGATCAACTGGTTCACGACCTGCTCGACCGGAGCGAGGTCATCGGTGAACGCCCCTTCGACCGAGTCCACCTGATAGGTCGTGATCCCGCGGGCCGCGACCTCCCTGACGGCCGGGATCGCGGCGGCCCCGGCCCGGGCCCGCGCTTCTTCGAAGGCGACCGGGCGCTTCAGCGCGTAAACGAGGCTGTTGGTGGTGGTATCGGGCAGGGTCACCACGACCGAGGGGAACACCGACCGCAAGGTCGCCGCCATAAGGTCCAGCAGCTCGTTGTCACGGGCCGGACCGCGCCCCACGTTTGAAACCAGGACCCCGTCGGGGGCCAGCTTGTCGGCCACTTCCTGGTAGAACTCGCGGGTGGTCAGGTGGAAAGGGATGTACGGGGGACGATAGGCGTCGAGGATGACCACGTCGTAGGTCTTCTGCGACTGGTTGAGAAACACCCGTCCGTCCTCGGCTATCGCGTTCAGGCCCGCCTCGTTCATGGCAAAGTACTCGACCCCGGCGTCGATCACGCCCGGATCGATCTCGACCCCGTCGACCCGCACGTGGGGCCCGAAGTTCTCGGCGTAGAGCTTGGGCGCGGTGCCGGCGCCGAGGCCGATCACCAGGACGTCGGTTACTTCACCGGGGTTCTGCTCGCGGAAATACGGCGCCAGCAGGAAATAGTCCCAGGGGCCGCCCGAGAGCGGCTGCGGCGACCGGTCCGGCCAGTACACCGAATGGGTGGCCAGCCGCTCCTCGTTGTTCAGGATCAGGCGCCGCGGGCCATCCTTGGCCTGAACCACCTGGATGTAGTTGAACAGCGACTCGTCCTCGTAAATGAGCTCGCCCGTCTCGGCCGGCTTGATCGGGTCTATGGTCACGTTGCCCCAGACGGTGAGCGCGATCGCCAGCGCCAGCAGGGCAAGGACCGGGGGGCGCCGCAGGGCGGCCGCCGCGATCACCAGAAGGAGCAGGGAAAAGAAGAGGAACGTGTTGCGGGTGCCCAGGTTGGGAACCAGCAGCAGGACCGGCAGGAACGCGCCGATGATCGAACCGACCGTGCCGATCGCGTAAACCCGGCCCGCCACCTGCCCGGCCGATTCGACCTGGCGCGAGGCCAGGCGGATCGCGAAGGGGGAAACGAACCCGAGCAGGGTAATCGGGACCGCCAGCAGCACCAGCACGCCGAACAGCGATCCCAGGAACAAACCGGCCGAGAGGTTCGACAGACCGGTGACCGACAGCGCCAGGATCGGCCGGGCGACGAAAGGCACCACGGCGATGAAGGCGGCCGCTATCGCCACGATCCAGATCAGGAGCCGGTCGTCGGGTCGGCGGTCGGCCAGCCGGCCGCCCAGGAAGTAGCCGGCCGAAAGGTACAGCAGGGTCAGGCCGATCACGTTGGCCCATACGAACAGGTTGTTCCCGAAAAACGGGGCCAGCAGGCGCGACGCGGTCAGCTCCACGCCCAGGACCGACACGCCGCCGAAGAACACCAGCAGCAGCAGGAAGCGGTCCGAGTAGCTGCGCTTGGTCTGCACGGTCGGCTCCATTTCAGGCCGCCCGCCCGGATCGCGCGGCGAGGGCCGGGACCAGCGACGGGCGGGTGGGGGCGCTCATTCCCAGCTGAACCGCCAGGCCGCCACCAGGAACCCGCCGACCAGCCAGGCGGCGAGCACCGCAAGGTTCAGCCACATCTCGTAGCGCCCCTCGGCTTCGATCATCAGCTGGCGGACGGCGTCGGCCATGTAGGTGAGCGGGAGCAGGTTGGCGAACCACTGCAGGAACTCGGGGAAGACGTCGAGCGGGAAAAAGACCCCGGCCAGGACGAACATCGGCAGCGAAACCAGCTGGGCGATCGGAAACATCGCCTCCTCGGTGCGGGCAAACGAGGAAGTCGTAAAGCCCAGTCCGACGAAGACCAGCGTGCCCAGGAGCAGCACTCCGATCACCGCCAGCGGGTTGAAGAAGTCCAGCCCGAAGCCAACCACCAGGATCACCAGCTGCAGCGCCGCCTGGATGGCCGCGATCATGACCCGGTGCAGGATTCCGGCGACCAGCACCATCGACTTCGTCGCCGGGGTCGCCCCGACCCTTTTCAGGACCTTCTTTTCGCGCCGCGCCACCAGGTTGATGGCCGAGAAGATTCCCAGCTGCATGATCGAAAAACTGATGATCCCCGGTCCGACGAAATCGATCGTGCTCAGGGTTCGGGTGGTGTTCGCGGTCGTTACCACGTCGATGCGCGGGAAGTTGCCGGCCAGGGCCCGGTCAACCCCGTCAACGATCGCCCCCAGCGCCGGGATGAGGACCCGGACCGCGTCCTGGTCGCGGTTGTCGTAGAGGATCTCGACCTGGGCCCGGTCCCGGGCGTCGAGCGATGTTCCAAACCCTTCCGGGACGACCAGGACCGCCTTCAGGTCCCCCGCGTCAAGGGCCGCGGACTGGGTCGGGCGATCGGCGACCGAGAGCTCGAAGACCGGGTTGGCCTCTATCGCCGAGACGATTCCCCGGGTGTGCGGGGTGTCCTCGCCCAGCACCAGGCCGACCGGGTGCGACGCCGGCTGGGAGAACGCGCCGATGATGAACCCGACCACGATCGTGAAGATCGGCGGGAACACGAAGGTGAAGAACAGGGCGGTGCGGTCGCGCAGGAATTCGAGCGAGAACCCCCAGAGCAGCCCCATGGTGCCGGAGAGTCTCAATCGCGGATCCTTCGACCGGTGAGCTTGAGGAACACGTCCTCCAGGTTGGGCCGGTGCACGTGGATTTCGTCCAGGACCGATCCCGATCGGGAGGCCAGGCCGAAAACCTCCGGCAGGGCGATCGTGGCGTCAACGACCGAGAGTTCGTATTGGCCGTTGGCGGTGATCACCGCGTCCACGCCGATCAGGTTCTCCAGGTCATTTGGGGCCAGCTCGGACGAGGCGTTGAAGGTCAGGGTCGCGCCCCCGAAGTTGGTCCGGATCAGGCCCGCCGGGGTGTCGGCGGCGATGATCTTGCCGTTGTCGACCACCACCAGGTAGTCGGCCAGGTTCTGCGCCTCATCCATGAAGTGGGTCGTGAGGAACACGGTGGTGCCGCGTTCCTTCATCTGCGTTACCACGTCCCAGAGCCGGCGCCGCGCCTGCGGGTCCAGTCCGGTGGTCGGTTCGTCCAGGAACACCAGCTGCGGGTCCGACAGCAGGGCCAGGGCGACTGCCAGACGCTGCTGCTGACCGCCGGAGAGGTTCTCGCTGTAGGCCTTCTGGCGCTCGGTCAGTCCGACCATGTCGAGCAGTTCGTCGACGTCGTGCGAGTCCCGGTAAAAGGAACCGAACATCTGCAGGTGCTCGCGCGCGGAAAGCTTCGGGAACAGCGCCGAAGACTGCAGCTGGATCCCGATTTTTTCGCTCAGCGCGGACTGCTGGGCTCCCGGATCGAGTCCGAGCACCGAAACCGCGCCCGAGTCCCGCTCGCGCAGACCCTCGAGGATTTCCACGGTCGTGCTCTTGCCGGCGCCGTTGGGTCCCAGCATGCCGAACACGATTCCCGGCTCGACCGCAAACGAGATCCCGTCGACGGCTTTGACGTCGCCGTAATGCTTGCGCAAGTCCTCAACGAGAACTATCGGGTCCATGGCACAGGAAGAATCTGGTGGGAAGGGTGTGGGGACGACCGCAAGGGGCTCGCGGCCGGATCGATTATCGAAAACCCGGCGCCTGGCCGGGCCGGCCGGTGAGGAATCGGGGAAGGTGGATCGGGCCGTTCGGCCCTAGCCGGAGACGGGCATCACCCAGATGTAGCGGCCGATGTTTTCGCCGACCTGGACGTAGCTGCCGGAAACCCGTACGTCCATCATCCCGCCGCGGCTGCGGTCGGCGATCCGCACCGGATTGCCCGGAATCAGGCCGGACTCCTGGATGAACGAGAGCAGGTCGGTCTGCTCCTCGATAAGTTCCGAGATCCGCCGCACCTCCACGTCCGAACCCACCGGCACCTGGGAGAGCTGCCAGAGCCCCTCGCGCGACCAGGTCCGCACGTTGCCGGGGATCGGGTTGCCGTGCGGGCAGGTCTCGGGGTGTCCGAGCGCGGCCGAAATCCGCTCCTCGAGGCGCTGTGAGATCGCGTGCTCGAGCCGGTCGGCTTCCTCGTGCAGGGCCGACCACTCAAGGCCCAGCTGGTCCTGCAGCCAGCGCTCGATCAGGCGGTGGCGCCTTACGATCCGGTCGGCCCGGGTGCGGCCGGGGTCGGTAAGTTCGATCAGGTTGCCCGGTTTGACCTCGATCCAGCCGTCGCGAACCATGCGCTTGACGGTGGCCGAGACGGTCGGCGCCGACACGCCCAGGCGCTCGGCCAGGCGCGCCGCGATCACCGGCATGTGCTCGTACTCGAAACTGGCGATCGCCAGCAGGTAGTCCTCCACCGTCGGGGTGGAGTCGGGCCCTGGGTCGGTCTTGGTCGAGTGCATCAATCCATTGTGGCACCGCGCCGGGGGGAGCGGGATAATGATCTGCCTACTTTCCCGCGCTATTTCCCGTCGAGTTCCTGGTTGCAGATGACCCCGGTCCTGGTAATGAAATTCGGCGGCACGTCGCTGGCCGACCCCGAACGGATCCTGGCCGCCATAGGGCTCATCGACCAGGCTCTGGGCGAAGGCTTCCGGCCGGTGATCGCGGCCTCGGCGATGGGCAAGACCACCGACGCCCTGATCGCCCTGGCCCGGCAGCTTGACGCCGACATCGACGGCCCCGACCGCGACCTGCTGCTCTCGACCGGCGAGGTTGTCTCCTGCGCCCTGCTCTCGGCGGCGCTCAACGCCCGCGGGCGCGCCGCGGTGGCGCTGACCGGGCAGGCGGCCGGCATCGTGACCGACCAGAGCCACGGGCGGGCCCGAATCCAGTACGTTGCGGCCCGCCGGCTGCGGTCCGAACTGGCCGAGGGACGCATCCCGATCGTGGCCGGATTCCAGGGCGCGAGCCGGGGCGGACGGGTCACGACCCTGGGTCGCGGCGCTTCCGACACGACCGCGGTGGCCCTGGCCACCGCCCTGGGAGCCGACCACTGCCGCATCTACACCGACGTCGACGGAATCTACTCGGCCGATCCGCGGCTGGTCCCGGCGGCGCGCAAGATCGAGCAGATCTCGTACGAAGAAACCCTCGAAATGGCCGCCCTGGGCGCGGGCGTCATGCACGCCCGGTCGGTCGAGGTGGCCGGCCGCAACCGGGTGCCCATCGAGGTCCGTTCCAGCTTCAACTCCAATCCAGGGACGTGGATCATGCACGCCGACCAGATAGACATCGAAACCGGGGCCGGCGCCCGCGCCGTGGTCGACGATGCCGACGTGGCCCAGATAAGCGTGGTCGGCGTCCCCGACCGGCCGGGGCTGGCGCATGCCGTATTCGCCCCGCTGGCAAACGACGACATCAGCGTCGACGTGATCGTGCAGAACATCTCGCACCAGGGCCTGAGCGATATTTCGTTCACCGTTCAGCGGGCCGACTACGAAAAGGCCCTGGCCGCCACCCGGCAAACCGCCCGGGAAATCGGCGCCCAGCAGGTCACCTCGGACCCGGAGGTGGCCAAACTCAGTCTGGTCGGCACCGGGATGGTCTCGACCCCCGGCGTGGCTTCGAGCATGTTTGGCACCCTGGCCGAGGCCGGAATCAACATCCGCGGAATAACCACCAGCGAGATTCGGGTAACCTGTTTAATCGGCGAGGCGCATCTGGCAAAAGGCGCCAGGGCGCTGCACACGGCGTTTGGGTTAGATGCTTGAAGTAGAGATGGTCGTCGACAGCGTTCGCCTCAACCTGGTGAACCCGTCACGCACGATTTGGTTGCGCCAGAAAGACCGGCGCCGCTACCTGCCGATAACGATCGGCGGCCACGAGGCCGACGCCATCGCGATCAAGCTCGTGAACCTGAAGGACGACGCCCCGATGCGTCCGCTGACCCACGACCTGCTCCTGCAGACCATCGAGGGGCTGGGCTGGCAGGTCGAGAAGGTGCTGGTCCGCGATCTGAGCGAGCAGGTCTTTTACGCCGACGTCGTCCTGCACCGCGGTGAAGAGGAGAAGGTGATCGACGCGCGCCCCTCGGATGCGATCGCCCTGGCGGTGCGGGCGGCGGTGCCGATTTTCTGTGCCCAGTCGGTGCTCGACCGGGCCGGCCTGGAGCCCGAGGACGATCCGGGTGAAACCCCCGAAGATCCGGTCAGCGAGGAAAGCCTCAAACCGTTCGCCGAGTTCATCGGGCAACTGGACCTGGACGATCTTGGCGACGATTGAAGCAATCGGTCATAAAATCGCCAAAAACCGCCGGGATAAACCCCGGACGCAGCACTGGAGCGGGCGGATAGGCACGTGAGCGCCAAGGCCAACGGACGAACCGGCACCTGGAACGCCAAGACCGGCCTGGCCCGGATGCTCAAGGGCGGCGTGATCATGGACGTGACCACCGCCGCCGAGGCCAAGATAGCCGAGGAGGCCGGGGCGGTCTCGGTGATGGCCCTGGAACGCGTGCCGGCCGACATCCGCGCCCAGGGCGGCGTGGCCCGCATGTCGCCGGTCGACATCCTGATCCAGATCAAGGAATCGGTCACCATTCCGGTTATGGCCAAGTGCCGGATCGGGCATTTCGTCGAGGCCCGGATCATCGAGGCGCTGGGCCTGGATTACATCGACGAGTCCGAGGTGCTCACCGTCGCCGACAACGCCCACCACGTCGACAAGCACGATTTCACGATCCCGTTCGTCTGCGGCGCGCTCGATCTGGGCCAGGCGCTGCGGCGGATCGGCGAGGGCGCGGCGATGATCCGCACCAAGGGCGAAGCCGGGACCGGGGACGTGGTCGAGGCGGTAAATCACATGCGCACCGTCCAGGGCCAGATCCGCAGGCTCTGCGGGCTGGGCCAGGAAGAACTGATGGCCGCGGCCAAGGACCTGCAGGCCCCCTACGACCTGGTGGTCGAGGTTCACCGCAGCGGACGCCTGCCGGTGGTCAATTTCGCCGCCGGCGGGATCGCCACCCCGGCCGACGCGGCCATGATGATGCACCTGGGCGCCGAAGGCATATTCGTCGGGTCCGGCATATTCAAGGCCGCCAAGGAAAAGGCCCTGGAGCAGGACCGGGCGCTCGATCTGGCCGATCCGGCGAGCGATGAGGCCTGGGCGCCGTTTGCCCGCCGCCTGGCGCGTTCGATAGTCGAGGCCACGCTTCACTACGAACGCTTCGACCTGGTTGCCGAGGCCGCCCGCGGCATCGACGTGGCCATGTCCGGCATCGCGGCCGACTCGCTGGAAGTCGCCGAGCGACTGGCGCAGCGCGGCCACTGAACTTGTCATCGTCTCCGCCGGCGCCGCTGGTCGGCGTGCTGGCGATCCAGGGAGATTTCGCCGAACACCTCGGGGTGCTTGGGCGCCTGGGCGCCCGCACCCGGGCCGTCCGTCTCCCCGAACAGCTCGATGAACTGGACGGCCTGGTCATTCCCGGCGGCGAAAGCACGACATTCGGCAAGCTGGCGGTCCGTTACGGGTTCATGCAACCGGTCCGCGATCTGGTCGAGAGCGGCCGGCCGGTCTGGGGGACGTGCGCCGGGTTGATCTTCCTGAGCCGCGATTGCGGCCGCGACCAGCCGATCCTGGAAGTGATGGACGTGGCGGTGCGGCGCAACGCGTTCGGCTCCCAGATCGACAGCTTCGAACGGGCACTGGAAATCCCGGTCCTTGGTCCGGAGGCTTTCCCGGGCGTCTTCATCCGGGCTCCGCTGGTCACCGCCGTCGGCAGGGACGTGAGGGTCCTGGCCGAGATTGACGCCGGCGTGGTGGCGGTGGAGCAGGACAACCTGCTGGGCACCTGCTTCCACCCCGAACTGACCGCCGACCGGAGAATGCACCGCTACTTCCTCAATAAAATTTGCTCGCAGACGCAATTTCCTCCCGAGAACTGACCCCAATCCGCACCGACGCAACATCCCAGCCGCAGCCCTCCGGGGACCCCGTCGGTCTGGGATCGCAGCCGCAGCCCGGCCTGCGCTACGCCGAGACCGACGCGGAGGAACTGGACGCGCTGCTTGGCCTGCTCCCGCAATCGGTCGCCGAACCGATCCGATCGCAGGGCGAGGCCGACGCACTGATCGAGGTCGTACTCGACATCGGCCGCCGGCCGCTGGCGCGATTCCCCGGCGGCGACATCGAGCTGGGAAGCTGGCTGATCGAGCCCGATACCCTGGAGGAAGCCGCCGCCCGGATCGGCAGATTCGACGCCGACAACCGGGCCGGGGTCCTGGGTACGCTGCACCGCGTGTCGGCGATGCGCAACCGCAGCGGCCGGATCGTGGGGCTCACCCTGCGGCGGGGCCGGGCGATATACGGGCAGGTGGCGATGGTCCGCGACGTGATCGACGCGCGCCGCTCGGTCCTGCTGGTCGGCCGCCCCGGAGTCGGCAAGACCACCCTGCTGCGCGAAATCGCGCGCGAGCTGGCCGACGGGATGGGGCGACGGGTCCTGGTGGTTGACACATCAAATGAGATCGCCGGCGACGGGGATGTCCCGCATCCGGGTATCGGCGGGGCGCGGCGGATGCAGGTTCCGGCGCCGGACCGCCAGCACCAGGTGATGATCGAAGCGGTCGAGAACCACATGCCCGAAGTCCTGATCATTGACGAAATCGGGACCATCGCCGAGGCCCGGGCGGCGCGTACGATCGCCGAGCGCGGCATCCAGCTGGTGGCCACCGCGCACGGCAACAGCCTGCAGAACCTGATCACCAACCCGACCCTGAACGTGCTCGTGGGCGGGATCGAGAACGTGATCCTGGGCGACCGCGAAGCCCGGCGCCGGCGAACCCGCAAGGCCGTGCTGGAAAGGCGCGGCGCGCCGACCTTCGACGTCCTGATCGAAATCGCGCGCCGCAACCAGTTGCTGGTGCATACCGACCTGGCGCTGGCCGCCGACGCCGTGCTGGCGGGGGAGCCGCTGGCGGCGGAGATGCGGACCCTGGAAGACGAGGGGGTGCGAATCGACCGACGCACCCTGCGCCCGTCCAGCTCGGACTGGGCCCGCCTGGCCGAGGCGCCGAAACAGGTCATAGCCGAAGCCACCTTCGAGCCGCCGCCGCTGGAGCCGTACCTGCACGGGATCTCATCGGGCAAGATCCGCAAGGCGGCCCGCGCGCTGGGGATCACGGTCCGTCCGGTCAAGGAACTCGGCCAGGCCGAAATGCTGATCACGACCCGATCGAGCTACCTGCACCGGGATTCGACGCTGGACAGGGCAATCGACATGGACATGCCGGTCTTCGTGCTGGAGGGCACGTCTCTCGAGCGCGTGCGCAGGGGCCTGGCCAAGGCGTTTGCCGCGCTGCGCCTGCAGTCCGGATCCGGCGACGGGTCCATCGACTCCTACCTGAGCAGCGCCTGAGCCCGCGCCCCCAGGCCGCACCCCGAGCAGCCCGCGAAATGAACAACAGCCCGGGCAGTCCCGACCGCGGAATCCTGGTCACGTTCGAGGGGATCGACGGGGCCGGCAAGACGTTCATGAGCCGGCAACTGCGCAGCCGGCTGGAGGAGGAAGGCGTGGCCACGCTGCTCGTGCGCGAGCCCGGCGGAACCGATTTCGGCGAAAGACTGCGCGACAACTGGGAGCGCGAGAACCTGACGTCGCCGACCTCGCCAAGGGTCGAGGCGCTGCTGTTCAACGCCGCCCGCGCCCACCTGGTCGAGCAGCGAATCACCCCCTCACTGGCCGCCGGGCGGGTGGTGATCTGCGACCGATTCGCCGATTCGACAATCGCCTACCAGGGAGCCGATTCGGGGCTGGACGTGGAGGAACTGGAGCGGCTCAATTACTTTGCCACCGGCCGGCTGGTGCCTGATCTGGTGGTCCTGCTGGACGTTCCGGCCGAGGTTGGATTGGCGCGCAAAGCGGGCATGGCCCCGCAAGCCGGTGAGCTCAAGGGGATGGAGGACCGCGGCTACCGCTACCTGGACCGCGTGCGCAACCTTTACCTGTCGCTGGCGGCCCATGCGCCCAACCGCTGGCAGGTCCTCAGCGGTCGCGAAGACCCCGAAATCCTGATGCCTAAAATCTGGGCGCGGGTAGCATCCCTCCTGGAGCGCAAGATGACCGCTCCCACCGGACGCCGCCAGAACCAACTCTTGTAGTCCCCGACTCCTTTGGCCGGGTTCCCAGGGAAGAGCATTGACCGCGCGCGAGCAAGGCGCAACCGAGCAAAACAAGCTCGTAATCGCCATCGTCCAAGACGAAGACGCCAACTCTCTGGCCGACGACCTTGTCGCCAACAACTTCGGACTCACCCGCATCAACACGGCCGGCGGATTCCTGAGACAGGGCAATGTCTCGTTCCTGATCGGGACCCCCAGCGACCGCCTGGGCGAGCTGCTGACCATCATCCGGGCCAATTGCCAGACGCGGACCCAGTACGTAAACCCGATCCCGCCGATCATGGAGCCGGGCGAGTTCTACATTCCCTACCCGGTCGAAGTTCAGGTTGGCGGGGCAACCGTGTTCGTCATCGATCTGGAGCGCTACGAGCGTCTTTAACTTCGATCGTGCCGGTGGTACTTAACCTGACCGCGTCGTGATTGCGTCCGAATTCTGGGCCGGGCTCCTCAAAATGTCGTGCTCCAGGTGGCGATTCGCCCCCGGCCCGGGGCCACACTTGCCGGACTGGCCACGGAGATCAGAACCTTGCTCTTGGCGAACAGCCTCATGCGCAAATTTGCGTCGCCGGAGTTAAACAAGTCTTGGGCGCCGTCTATCGACGGATCGCGCAGTTGGTGCCTCGCGATTCAAGCAATTCAGTGGTAATTCCGGCAACCGGATACACACGCTGGCGGCGAATATGGAATCCGCAACGAGTCGGCGGACCGGCACATCCACGCAATTAGCCTGATTCCTGGCGCTCCAACTCCCATTCTTCCCGCCATGGTTCGTGGTCTATTGCAAATGTGCCTGGAGAAACACCGTTGACGAAATGAACCTCGCCGTCCCGGTATTCGGCGCGGGTTACTTCTTTAGCCCACGCTGGTAATGAACTATCGAAAAAGGGGTTTCCAAAAAAGGCCGCATTCGCCCTGTCTACGTTATGTGGATACAGCGACGTGAACATTAATACGCCGATCACGTTCTGGTGCCGCGGGCCTTGCGAGTTGAACCAGAATCCGTCCGGTCGTTGTACTTCGCGCGACCCCGAGGCCCCAGGAAGCCCCTGCTGGTCCTTGGGCAAGAGGACCTCCACTACCCGGCGCCCGAATAAAGCTTCCGCAACTTCATCTCGTTCAAGATTCCAGTCGCCGCGCAATGCGATGATCAGCCGGTCGATGCTTTTGTAGCGTTTAGCTTTTTCTTCCAGACGGGTTCTTAGCTTGTATACCGGATCAAGCCAATCGAACTTGATCGGATCTATCCCGACGAACCTACCCTTCTTCGGGCGTCGCTCGGGTGCGACAGGAAGCAAATGGCCGCTTATGCGCCAATCGCCCAAGCGGAATTCACCGCCAGGCAAGTTAATTTCGCAATAACCGTGCAGTTGCGCCGTTGCAAGAACACGGTCGTAATCGGCTTCTCTAACTAATTTTTCGAACGGCTCTCGCAGAGCTTTGCGGTTGGGCGTTTCCTTGAGTGTTCCTTCTGTGCGAACAACGAGAAAAAAGTCCGGAGATCGAATCCCATCGAGGATGTCAAGCGCTCGCTGCTCGTTCCAGTTGGAATCTAAGTTGGTTCCGCTCAAATGGTTCACGTTGGTGGCTTCTACGACGTAAGCAATTACGTTTCCATCTGAATCCCGCTCGGTCACGCCAAAATCGGGCGTCCGGCCTTCAAAACTCGGATCGACGGCAGGGGATCCCCCAGTCCCTATCAGAAACTCGTGCATGAACAGTTCAAAAAATGCGGCATTGAAGTTCTGTTCTTCTCGGGGCGAGCCAAACCCACTGTGCCGCATTCGCCCGGCTATGTCCTTCTGCTTGGCAGGCGGCAAACGGCTCAACCATCGTTGCAGCATCTGCCGGAGATGCTCATAGCCGGTTAATGAGGAGCGGTCGTAGAAGGAGTACGTCGTTTCCGCCCGCAAAGATGGTTGCGTGTAAACCCTTTCCTTGTCATCGAAAAGGTCGACCGATTTCTGGACGCGAACGGAGTTTGCGCGTTCGGCAAATTTGCCGCGCACGGCGTTGGACCAGTCGGGAACTTCGGGAATCAAGTCCAAGGATTTGGCGTCAGAAGCTTCCGCTTTCATAGTCGATTCTCTCTCTGTTCGTGGCGGCACGGGCAGAAATTTTCCGCCCGTATTCCGTTGATTCGTCCCATGTGTGCACGACCATTAACAACCGTTGACTTGGTGTCATTCCGAGAGTCTTGAATCGCAGTTCGTAATTGCTGTGGTCGCGGTCGAGTTGGGTGGCTGCAAGCGGATCCCTGAAGACCTGCACGGCTTCGTCGAACGAAACACCGTGCACGATCTGATTGGCTACGTTTTTGGCAAAGTCCCACTCCCACATCCAATCGCCAATCAATGACTCATGACTGCGCGCAGCTTACTGCACCACGCTTGAATCCAACGGCTGCCGCAAGCCTTGGAGTGCACCACGTTCAACAAATGCGCGGACAGCCGGATGGTCGCCGGACAACCTCCGGCCATAGCCATGTGGGCTTACGCGTGGCGATCTCGCTGGTTGCGAAGGCGCAATTGCGTACATTCGGCTTGAACGCCAGTAAGTTGGCGCACTCAATTTGCTGGCCGGCGATTGATCCGTGGCTTTGGCAGTCAAAACAGTCCAATCGCGCGCTTGATTTCCTCGCGCTGCAACCGGGCAAAGTACGCCGCCAGCGAATTCAGGTCGCCTCGATCGGCCATTTCCAACAAATCAAAGTAATTGCTGCGATCTCGGTCGCGAACGACTAGTGGCAACCAGCCAGCCCTGACCAAAACCAGCGTGGCCAGCGCCCTCGCAATTCGGCCGTTGCCGTCCTGGAACGGATGAATCTGCGAAAAGCGGTGGTGCAGCCACGCGGCTTCCATCTCCGGCGCGATTCCGGCGTGCCCAAGGTGCAGTTCGATCAATCGGTCCATTTCCGAATCGACCTGCTCCGGCGGGCAGTATTCGTGGATATTCCCGTCGGGGCGCAGCGGATTGTTGGGCAATCGCTTGAACGCCCCGCGGAGCAGCGGCGCCGAGACCCTTCTCCCCAGCGTGTCGATTCCCGCCGCGGTCTCCTGGCTCCGGGTCATGAATGCGTGTAGTTCCTTCACGTAGCTCACCGACAGGCGCCGCCCGCTGGCGACAAATTCGGTCAATCCGTCAACGGCCGCTTTGTGGTCGGCGATCATCGATGCCACGGTCTCCGGATTGGCATCCCGGCCGGCCGGAACATACGCGGAGCAGATTCCGCGTTCGACCAGCACTCGCACGGTCCCGCGGTCCAGGGTGTACAGCCGCTCGATCAATCCGGTCTCGATCGCCCATTCGCGCCGCAACCTTTCTTCGAACGCGCGACACGGATCCAAATCGACAAATTGCCGCCGCCGCGCCGCCCAGGTTTGGAGCGGCATTTGCGATTTGCCGGCGGCCGTCAGTTCACAGGGGCGAAAGTCCTCGATCGGTGCCCAGCGGTGATGGATGGGCCACTGGCCGGGCCGGCGCGGTTGAATTGGACCTGAGCTACGGCGCGGGATCGGCCCGGCGCCCGGCTCCGACCTACTTCAAGTGATCGCGGTAGACGCCGACCACCACGCCGCGAATTTCAAGTCGGTTCGTATCGATCGGGTCAAGTTCCGAATTTGCGGGTTTGAGCAGGTACCGGAAGCGTCCGTTGCGGTAAAAGCGCTTCAGCGTGGCCTCCTCGTCGCCCAGGATCGCCACCACCACGTCGCCGTCGTCGGCGGTGTTCTGACGCCGCACGAGGACGCGATCGCCGTCCAGGATGTGGTCGTCGATCATGGAATCCCCGCGAACTTCCAGCGCGTAGTAGTCGCGCGGGTCGTCGGGTGAGACCGTCTCCGGAAGAGGCACGTAACCCTGGTGGTCGGTGATCGCCTCGATCGGCGAACCGGCGGCAATCGCCCCTATGATCTGGGCCGCCCGGACCTGCAGGCATTCGTCCGATTCGGGATCGTAATTGGCGGTAATCCCGTGGGCCTCGCCGGTGCGCCGGATGTAGTTCTTGCGGTCCAGCGCCACCAGGTGCGCCTGCACCGACGCGGCCGAAAGCCCCAATTGATCACCGATCTGGCGAACGCTCGGGCTGTAGCCGTTCTCCACCTGGAAAGCCCTGATCACGTCCAGCACCCGCCGCTGTTTTGCGGTCAACGACCTTGCCATCGACACCTATCCCGAATATCGTTTGAATTTCATGAAGCTGCAGTCATTCAAATGACCAGCTTAACGATTATTGTACAACTTGGATCGATTATCTGTCGAAGGCATGGAACAGCTATCAAACTGGCCCAGATCCCTGCGAATCGGCGCCGACGCAGTCCGCCTATCTCCCCTAACCTAAACAGACGACGCAAGCCAATTTCCGGTGCCTATCCCTTTTGCTTGACCTGATTCGACGACTGATCCCCGAGATCGGCGGTCCGGCCCACGACGATGGGCGCTCCGATGAAGCGGCACCCGACCAGAAGATCGCACCCGGCGAAACCCTGCAGCTCGGACCCGAGGTCGAGATCGGCCACGACTGGTTCGAGGTGAAGGGTCGGCGCTTCCCGCGCCTCAGCCAGCGCGTCCGCCAGGCCCTGCCCGAAGACGCCTCTCATTTCCGGCCCGCCGAAGCCGACGACTTCTCGCAGTCGGTTCCGCGACGCCACGAGATCTTTGCCCACCTGACCGCCGACATGGCCGATTTGCTGGAGCGCATCGCCGAGATCGACTCCAATCCGCGGCTGGGTTCGATGATGCTGATATCCGGACCCACCGGCTGCGGCAAGACAACCCTTGCCAAGACTTACTGCTTCGCCGCCAACCTGCCGGTCACCGAACTGAATTTTTCCGGCGACTCCACGCTGACCGATTTCTTCCACCGCACCGAAGTGATTACCGACGCGGCCGGGACCCAGACCACGCAGGTGATGCTCGGACCGGCCGCGGAGGCGATGCTCTACGGCAAAAAACTGCTCATCAACGAGCTGAACATGCTGCCGGCCGACCTGATGAGCGCCATTACCTCGGCGGTCGACACGGGGCGTCTGCTGCTTTCATCGACCCGGATGGGCAACGTCGAAATCGCCCTGCACGAGGACTTCGGCATCATCGCCACCGCCAATCCCGACTACATCGGGACCTCGGAAATGGGCAAACCGCTGCGGCGGCGCTTCGGGGTAGGCCTGGGCGACATCTCCATGGGGTTCCTCCCACCCGAGCAGGAAACCGAATCGCTGCTGGCCGAATTCCGGCGCATCAGGCTGCTGGAGGCTGCCGGCGTCGAAGCCGATCCCGGAATCGCCGAGCGGCTGGTGGCGGTCGCCGACCGGCTCCGCAACCACCCGGATTTCGGCGCCCGGATGCGCGACCGCATCTCCACCCGGGCCCTGCTCCACTGGCTGGCGACCGGATACCTCACCGGCCTGCCGATGGCCGAAATCGGCGCCCGCGCGGTCCTGACGATCGCCCCCAGCGACATATATGGCGAGGTGGCCCGCACCGCCGCCAAGATGCTGGGCGGCCTGCGCGCCGCCGATGGCCCCCCGCGGCGCCTGGCCGGCGCCCTGCTGTCGCGCCGCGGTCCCGACCCGGGGACCGCCGTCCCGGTGCCCGAACTCGATCACCCCCTCGAAGAGGAGCAGATCGCGGTGGACGATTCGGTCGACGGGGCGGCGATCGAACTTAGCGGCGGGGTCAGGGTCGCGGTGTCCCCGCGCGAGGCGGCCGCTCCCCGGCTTGCCGCCTTCGACAGCCGCGGGCGCCCGATCTCGGACCGAGGCGAGCTGGCCACGGTCAGATCGCAGCTGCGCCGCCAGCTCGACATCAATCTGCCCCAGCCGCTGGGCAATCCGCCCGAGCGGGACCGCATCCTGCCCTGCCTGACGGGCACCACCCACGGTGCCCTGCAGCTGGCCCAGAGCGCGGTGCTGCCGGGCTGGCCGGTCCTGCTGCGCGGCCCTTCGGGCTGCGGCAAATCGGCCCTGGCCCGGACCCTTGCCGCGCAGTGGCGGCTGCCGGTGGTCGAGTTCTCCTTTACCGGCGAGACCGACAAGAGCGACCTGACCGCGGTGCGCCAGATGCGGGCCGGGCGCACCCGCTGGAACGTGCAGGCGTTCATGGAGGCGGTCCAGGCCGGTTACTTCGTGATCATCAACGAATACAACCTTGCCTATCCGGACGTGCACTCGATCATCAACGGTCTTTTCGACAAGGCCGGACTGGTGACCCTGCCGGACGGCTCGCAGTTCCGGGCCCACCCGCACTTCCGCCTGGTGGCGACCGCGGCGCCCGACGGCCCCGGAGTCAAGCCCTTGAACGAGGGCGTGGAGAACCGGTTCGGGGCCGTCGTCGCGATGGACTATCCGCCCCCGGAAGAAGAGCGGGCCATCCTGGCCGCCGTCGCCGCCCCCGGCGCCGATCCGGCGGTGCTCGAATCGCTCTGCCAGCTGGCCAACACCTCGCGCCGGCTGCTGGCCGGCGAACTGGACGAGCAGGCCGGCGAAGGATTCGGGAACATTCCGCCCGACCTGGCCTCGGGCGTTGCCGAGCGCACCGCCCTGACCACCGCCGAGCTGGTGATGCTGGCCCGCGGCTCCCGGGACCGCGCCGAACTGGTCGCCTGGTACCGGAGGGGCGTAATCGAGGGCGCCAGCGAGGAGATCGAGCGGGTGCTGGAACCGGTCCTGGCCAACTATGGAATCGCCTGATCACCTAGCGGCCGTAACCGGCGGCAGCACCGTCAAAAGCGGCGGGATCCTGCCCGGGGAGCTCGAGCTGGCCACCCGCTTGATCCTGGGCGATCGCGAGCTGGCGGTCCTGCCCGGACCCTGGTGGGCCTATCTGCCCGAGGAACGCCTGATCACCTATCCCGAAGCCCTTACTCGGACCTGGTCCGACGAGCGCCTCGTCGGCGGGATGTGCCACCAGGTCGCCGAGGCGTTCTTCACCGGCCGGAGGGGTCGCAACCGCATCGAATACTGGCTGCGCCAGGAACGCCGGCACGGTTATCCGGCCGACTCGATGCGGCTGCTGGCGCTGACCGTCAACGACCTGCGGGTGAACCGCCTCTACCTGCAGCAGCGACCCGGCGCCGGACCGTACTTCAGCGAGCTTTACCGAATACTGCCCGACCTGGAGCCGCGGTCCGACGTGGGCGCGCCGCCGGACAGCTCCGGGTTTCTGCGCCCGCCGCACCACCTCTTCCTCGACGCACTCACCACCAGGGCCGTGAACCGGCGCTGGCCGGGCAATTGCGAAATCCCGTTCACGCCGGAGATGATCCAGGACGCGCTCGATCAGACCGACCGCGACGTCGAGCGGGCCATCGAATCTGACGACGTCGAATCGATGCTGCGGCGGCTCACCGGCAAGACCGCCCGGATCTATGCCGGGCTGATCGGTGAATGGCAGGCGATGTCGCAGCAGACCGACCGGCCGGCCGGCGAGGACGGCGGGCAGCCCAACACCCCCGCCGGCGAACAGGACGCCACCGCCGCGCGCGCCAATGCCGAGACCGCCGAGGGCGAGGTCGGCGAGGAGGCGCTGCAGCTGCGCAGCGGCTCGGGCAGCTCGGAAGCGGTGCAACGGGCGCGGCAGCGGCTGCAGCAGCGCAAGATCGCTTCGCTGCGGGTGCGCGGTGCGCGCCGCCTGCTGGACCGCGAACGCAATTCGCACCAGAGTCCGCGCTGGGCGGCCGAACTAGTCGAGGCGATCCGGCGCGGCGAGGCCGACGAGCGGGTCGATTACGAGAACTTCGACTACCTGGCCGCGGTCAACCGCCTGGAGAAGGGCATCAAGTCCACCGTCGAGGGCGACGGACGCCATCCGGGCCTGGCGCAGATCATGGACCGGCGCCGGCAGGGCGAGTCCGAGGCGCACCGCCGCCCCCGCAAGCGGCGTTCGGGTGAGACCGGAAACATCGACCTGCAGCGGCCCGAGCGGGTGCTGACCGACCCGCTCAACGCCTTCCTCAAAGGCCTGCGCGTTCCGCGCCAGGACCGCCAGCGCGACTTTGCCAGCTCGATCCTGCTGGACATTTCGGGCTCGATGGTCCAAAAGGGTTATCCCACCCGCAAGTTCGACCGGCTGGCCGACTCGGCGATCCTGTTCATCGAGATCCACGAGCGCCTGCGGATCCCGTTCGAGGTGATCGCCTTCTCCTCGCAGGTGACTCCCCTGTGGACGTTCGAAGAGTGCGTCTGGCCGCGCCAGCTATCGGGCCGCGCCGCCCCCTACGAACCGCGCGACCACGCCGATATCTTCAAGCGCCTCTATGACCTGGACCACAAGGACACCGACGACGCCGGAGCCCTGGCGGTGGCGCTGGAGCGAACCCGCGAGCAGAAGGGCCTGAAAAGCGTCTTCGTCGTCACCGATGGGATCTCCTCTGATCCGGCATTGCTGCGGCGGGCGCTGATCGATATGCACCGCCGCAACCAGGCCGCGCTGCCGGACCAGCGCTACAAGGTGCTCGCGTTCGGAGTCGGCGTGGTCAAGTCCGAGTTCCAGCTCGCCTACCAACCGACCCACGATGGGAAACCGCTGGCATCCTGTTCAGGCGCGGTCGTAGAAAACGTGTCCGCGTTGCCGGAAATAATCCGTACCGCAGTTGATGAGCGCATCCGCTACCTCTAACCGCCGTTGCTGAAGGTGAGTTCACGCCCACCCCCGGCCCATACCGACTGGGCGAGGCGATTGCCGCGGAACCAGGAATTCCCGGAGCGGCAAAAAGGACGCTCGCACGGAATTTGCTTCGCGGGGTCGTCTCCTTGCCCAATATTGCTGAAGATGTGCGGGGATCTAAGGCGACTGGCCTTCGAGCAGGTTGAGGAAGTTCGGCGCCCTGAGGATTCGTACGCCCCGGAAACACCCAAGCGGCAGCAAGTGCTGCCGGTCGCCGGTGACCAGGTAACCTGCCTCGCCGTGCAGGGCGCACTCCAAAACCCGATTGTCGGGATGGTCGATCGGGAATGCGCCCCTGAGCCTGGGCGGGTTCATCACGACTGCAATTTGGGCGATTAGCTGCGTCGCCTGGAGGCTTCGATCGCTGCTCCAGCCAAATTTCCGGGATAGAACTCCATCGATTTCCCTGAGTATGAACGGCGACACAATGAGTTCGAAACGCCCTTCCCGGGCGGCATTCAAAACAAGTTGCTCGTTACCCGGGAAATCCAGACCCGAGACGAATACGTTCGAATCGAGGACCGCCCTCATCAGGGCGAGGGGTCAAATTCAACTCGGTACTCTGAAATTAGCCTGTCTACTTCGTCAGCGCTGATCCCTTTTGCCCTGGCCGTCCTCTCGCCATATTCGAGCAGGTTTTTCCACTCGAAATAGTCAAGGTGGCGAATCAAGGCTTCGCGTACGAATTCGCTCCTGGTTTTTTGAACCTGCAGCACCGCGCTGTCAACGCGTCTAGACAAATCCGGAGGCAGTGAGACAGTAACCGTTTTTGTGTTGCGGGGCATTGTTGCGGGTTTTTCTTACTGGGCCTTACTCGAGTTTATGGCTTGTACCGCAATTGGGAAATTGCGCAATTGGCCCGTGAAGTAAGTCGGGATAGCCACGAGCGGAATAACCCGCGTTGACCATCCCGGCTCCGCGATGCCATCTTGCATGCCCAATTCGGCGGAACATTCCAGGTGGCGGGCGGAATCGGTTTTGCGGGATTGAGAATCGCTTGCTTGGCCGGCGTTCCCTGGCTGGGCCAACCCTCCCATCGTCGGCTTCAATGCTGCGATCGGCCATCTGGGACTTGATTGGCGCTGTCCGGGCGTCGGATTCGCATTTCTCGGCCGATCCATTCACGGGTCAGGGCCCGAATGATCTCTCGATTGCGTTGCAAGGGTGCGGCTCAGGGCAATCCAATTCACATTGCCCGAACATCTGGGTCCCTGGCTCGCCACACCCCATTCTGGTTTTGGAGCTTCTGCGGTCACGTCCCGTCAAATGGAGTGCGGACAGGGTAATCGGCGCCCTTAACTTTCTGCCCTACGACCTATAATCCGACCTTGTACGCCCGCAAGGGCGCGCTGGTCCGCCACGTCCGCCGACCGGCCACCTCTTGGCAGCGGGCCCATTACCAGCACAGGACGAACCGAACTTGCCCACGCCAACGGCGATTAGGCGCCAGATACGCGAATTTGCGCCGGACACCGATTACGACGAACTTGCGGGCATGGGTGATCTGCTCGACCACGGCGAGCACGAAGTAAGGCTCCTAACGCGCGGTGAACTGGTCACCGGGCGGGTCATGCGGATCTCGGGCGAGGAAGTGATGGTCGACGTCGGCCTCAAGTCCGAGGGCGTCGTGGTCGGCCGCGAGCTTTTCGACCCGCACTACATGGACGACCGCCTCGACCTGGAGATCGGCGACGAGATTGACGTCTTCGTGCTCCAGCCCGAGGGTGACGCGGCCGCGATGCTCTCCATCCGCCGCGCGTTCCAGGAAAAACTCTGGCAGGAGACCGAGCGCATCTACCAGGAGGGCACGGTCGTCGAGACCCGCATCACCGAGTTCAACAAGGGCGGGGTGCTGGTAGACGTTGGTCCGCGCGGATTCGTGCCGATGTCGCAGCTGACCTCGCTGGGGCCGTCCATCCCGCGCGATCAGCGCGAAGAGCTGGCCGAGATGCTCTCGGCCCTGGTGGGCAAGACCATCCGGGTCAAGATCATCGAGATGGACAAGCGCCGCAACCGCCTGATCCTCTCCGAGCGGGCCGCCGAACGCGAGGCTCGCGCCAAGCGCCGCGACGCGCTGCTGGGCCGCTTCAAGGTCGGCCAGGTGGTACGCGGCCGGGTTTCCAACCTGGCCACATTTGGAGCATTCATCGACCTGGGCGGGGCCGACGGGCTGGCCCACATCTCCGAGCTCGCCTGGAGCCGGGTCAGCGATCCGGCCGAGGTTCTAAAGGCCGGCGATGAAATCGACGTCTACATACTGGCGCTGGACCGGGTGGACAAGAAGATCGCCCTGAGCGTGCGGCGCACCAAGCCCGACCCCTGGCGCGACATCGAGTCGCGTTACGCGGTCGAGCAGGTCGTCGACGGCACCGTGACCAACCTGGCCACATTCGGAGTCTTCGTGCGCCTGGAGGACGGGATCGAGGGCCTGGCCCACGTGGCCGACGTCGAGGACGGGGCCATGGTCGGGTTCCGCGAGGGCGACGTCCGCAAGTTCAAGATCCTAAATATCGAGACCCGCCGGCGCCGGATCCGGCTCCTGCCGTCGGACGCGGCGCCCACGCGTGAACTGGCGCACCTGCAGGCGTCCGACAGCGAGGGCGGGACGATCGTGGGCACGGCCGAGTACTCCGGCCCTGCATAAACGCCCCCGAAATCCAGCCGCGCATCGCCGGGATTGCGCACCGGTCGTCGCCACAGGGGCGATCAATCCGCCCGAGTCAGTCGATTATTGGTAACAATTGAGTAGCCGGATCTAGCTGGGGGTTGGCACGTGAACGAGCGACTTGACAAGTTCACCGAACGCGCCAAGAAGGTCTTGGTCTACGCCCAGGACGAGGCGACGCGCTTCAACCACACCTACATCGGCACCGAGCACCTGCTGCTGGGGCTGCTGCGCGAGGGCGACGGGATCGCCGCCAAGGCGCTCGGCAACCTCGGAGTGGAACTGAACAAGGTGCGCTCGGCGGTCGAGTTCATCATCGGCCGCGGCGAAAAGGTCGTGGTCCAGGACATAAACCTGACCCCGCGCGCCAAGCGCGTGATCGAGCTGGCGGTCGAGGAAGCGCGCCGCCTGGGCCACAACTACATCGGCACCGAACACCTGCTGCTGGGCCTGGTCCGCGAGGGCGAGGGCATCGCCGCCGGCGTGCTCGAGAGCCTGGGAGTGAACCTGGAAAAGGTCCGCGCCCAGGTCGTGCGGGTCGTATCGCAGGGAACCGCCGAAACCAAGCGGCCCGGTCGCAGCCAGCGCCGCAAATCGTCCTCGACACCGGTGCTGGATTCGCTGGGAATCGACCTTACCGCCGCCGCGCGGCGCGACGAACTTGACCCGGTGATCGGGCGGGCCGACGAGATCGACCGCGTGATCCACATCCTCTCGCGGCGCACCAAGAACAATCCCGCCCTGGTCGGCGACCCCGGGGTCGGCAAGACCGCGATCGTCGAAGGGCTGGCCCAAAAGATCGTGGTCGGCGACATCCCCGAGAGCCTGCGCGACCGGCGCCTGCTGACCCTTGACATCGGGCTGCTGGTCGCCGGTACCAAGTACCGCGGCGAGTTCGAGGAGCGCCTCAAGAAGGTCATCGAGGAAATCCGCAGCTCCAAGGACTGCGTGGTCTTCATCGACGAGCTGCACACCCTGGTCGGGGCCGGCGCCGCCGAGGGCGCGATCGACGCCGCCAACATACTCAAACCGGCGCTGGCGCGTGGCGAGCTCCAGTGCATCGGCGCCACGACCGCCGACGAGTACCGCAAATACGTGGAGCGCGACGCGGCCCTGGAGCGCCGCTTCCAGCAGGTGCGGGTGCGCGAATCCACCATCGAGGAAACCACCGAAATCCTGCTGGGGGTCCGCTCCCGCTACGAGGAACACCACGGCGTCGAGATAACCGACGCGGCGGTCGTGTCGGCGGCGGAGATGGCCGGCCGTTACGTGACCGACCGGTTCCTGCCGGACAAGGCGATCGACGTCATCGACGAGGCCGCCGCGCGGGTGAACATCCGGGCCGGCTCGACCTCCTCGGCGCTGCGCGAACTCCAGCAGAAGATCGAGGAACTGGTCCGGCACAAGGACGCCGCGATCTCGCGGTCGCAGTTCGAGGAAGCCGACACCCTGCGCGAACAGGAGCGCGAGCTGCGCGCCAAGGCCGAGGCGATGGAGGCGGACTGGCTCGAGAACCGGGCCCGCCAGGCACCCAAGGTGCAGGAAGAGGACGTGGCCCAGGTGGTCTCGGTATGGACCGGGATCCCGGTGCACCGCATCGCCGAGGAGGAGTCCAAGCGTCTCCTGCACATGGAGGACGAGCTGCACCGGACGGTTATCTCGCAGGACGAGGCCATCGCCACCCTGGCCAAGGCGGTACGCCGCGCCCGGGCCGGCTTGAAGGACCCCAAGCGCCCGATCGGGAGCTTCATCTTCATGGGCCCGACCGGCGTCGGCAAGACCCTGCTGGCGCGCGCGCTGGCCGAATTCCTGTTCGGCAGCCAGGACGCGCTCATCCGAATCGACATGTCCGAGTACATGGAACGGCACTCGGTATCGCGCCTGGTCGGCGCACCGCCCGGGTACATCGGCTACGACGACGCCGGGCAGCTGACCGAGGCGGCGCGTCGGCGCCCCTACTCGGTCATCCTGCTGGACGAGATCGAGAAGGCCCACCCGGACGTTTTCAACGTGCTGCTGCAGATGATGGAGGACGGACGCCTGACCGATTCCAAGGGCCGCACCGTCGATTTCCGCAACACCGTTCTGATCATGACCTCCAACATCGGCGCCAAGCAGATCAAACGGGTCGGCGGACTCGGATTCTCCGGAGCCGATCCCGAAGAGGACGACGAGGGCTTCTACCGCGACATGAAGTCCAAGGTCACGACCGAACTCAAAAAGGCTTTCCGGCCCGAGTTCCTCAACCGGATCGACGCCTCGGTGGTCTTCCGATCGCTGGGCAAGGCCGACATCGACCAGATCGTGGACCTTGAGCTGGAGAACCTGCGCGCCCGCCTGCGCGAGCACGAAATCGAAATCCAGCTCTCTGCGGAAGCGCTGGGGCTTCTGGCCGAACGCGGCTACGACCCCGATTTCGGGGCCCGCCCGCTGCGCCGGGTCATCCAGCAGCTGCTCGAAGACCCCCTGGCCGAGACCCTGCTCTCGGGCGAACTCCCCAGCGGGGCCAAGGTGTTGGTCGAACGCGACGGCGACGAGCTGGTCACGCAGGTCCTGGAACCGCTCGAAGTCTGACGTCCCGGCGGCGCCGCCCCGACCGCGCACCCCAAGACCGCGCCGCCAAGCCCGTGAACCGCGACCAATCGAGCCCGGACTGCCTGGCGATCCTGCTCGCGGCCGGGTCCGCACAGCGCTTCGGGGCCGACAAACTGCAGTCGCGCCTGGGCGGGCGCCCGCTGCTGGACTGGGCACTCAGGACCCTCCTTGCCAGCCCCGCGATCGGCGCCGTGCAACTGGTCGGTTCGGATTCGAATCTGGCCTGGCTTGCCGAACTGGCCGCCGACATCGATGACGCCAAGCTCCTGGACCCCTGCCGGGGCGGGCGGGTGCGGTCCGAATCCACCCTGGCCGGCCTGGAAGCGGCCGGCGGGGACTGGGAGTGGGCGCTGGTTCACGACGGGGCCCGCCCCTTCATCAGCGGGGAGCTGATCGACGCCGGGCTCGCCACCGCGCGCGCGGTCGGGGCGGCGATCGCGGCGGTCCCCGCCCGGGACACGGTGCAGATCGTAAACGAGCAGGGCCTGATCGATCGGACCCCGGCCCGCAGCAGCGCCTACCTTGCCCAGACCCCGCAGATTGCGCGGCGCCGGATGCTGCTCGAGTCGCACCGGCGGTTTTCGACCGAACTGGAGCGGTTCACCGACGAGGCCTCCTTGCTGCGCGCGGTCGGCCAGCCGGTCGGGATATTTGCCGGCGACCGCAATAACCTGAAAATTACCGGGCCCGAAGACCTGGGCCTGGCGCGGGCGATCCTGGCCGAATTCGAATCCTGAGTCCAATGAGCGGAGTTGAAGATGACCCAGAAACGCATCGGCCAAGGCCATGACCTGCACCGGCTGGCCGGCGGCGGACCGCTGCGCCTGTGCGGGATCGACGTCGACGCCCCGTTCTCGGCGGTCGGCCACTCCGATGCCGACGTGGGCATCCACGCGCTGGTCGACGCCCTGCTGGGGGCCGCCCAGCTCGGCGACATCGGCCGGGTGTTCCCGGACACCGATCCCGCCCACGCCGGCGCGAACTCGGCCGACCTGCTCTGGGAAGTCCACAACCGGGTCCGAAGCCTTGGCTGGCGAATCGAAAACGTCGACATGACCATTCACCTGGAGCGCCCCCGCCTGGCGCCCTACGCGTCCCTGTTCGCATCCCGGCTGGGCGGGATAACCAACGTGACGCCCTACCGGTTCAACATCAAGGCCAAGACCGCCGAGGGACTGGGTCCCATCGGGGAATCGGCGGCGGTGGCCGCCGACTGCATCGTGCTTCTGACCAAGCTGGGCCGCTGAACCGACCGCCCGGCGTCCGGGGCCGCCAATAAAATTTGCCGGGCAACCGGGGCAAACTGCCGTCGCGCGCCT
>CBDBBM010000023.1:0-133867 GCA_965203015.1 Chloroflexota bacterium | reverse complement strand
GCAGGTCCCCGTACAGCTCGTCATCGTTGGCGATCTTCCCCAGGACGATGATGAACGCCCGCTCCTCCAACGAGAGACCGTCTGCGAACCACTCCTGCGCCCGCAGGCGTTTGAAGCTCTCCCGGTTCTGCAGGGGCATGAAGCCCAGCGCGCCCAAGGCGTGGACGTTGAGGGTGCGCACGGGCTCCTCGACGCTGTGAGCGAACATCCGGCGCGCCAGGGCAGGGTCCTCATCGTAGAGAAACTGGAGGCCGTAGACGGCGTCGGATTCCAGCGGGCCGAGGCCGTCCTGGATCCACGGCGCGTTGGCAAGCTTCCGGCCAAGCTCTTCATCCTTGAGCCACAGCTCGACGATGGCAGGGCGGCGAGCTCGTAGGGCGGGTCGTAGTACCACGGCAGCAGCTCCGCCAGTTCCGCCCGCGCCGCCGCCTCTGGATCGAGCGCCGGCGTCGGAATGGGAGTTGCGGTTGGTGTCGGCTCAGGCGTCGATATCGGCGCGGGAGTGAGAGTCGCTGCCGCCGTTGGCAAGGGAGAGGATGTCGCCGTTGGGGCGGGAGTCGGTGGCGGAGTAAGCCTTGCCGTTGGGGCGGGAGTCGCCGTTGGAATAGGGGCTGGTGAAGGAGTGACCGTCTGTGGCGGCACAGCAGTCGGCGGGAGGGTTGGCGGCGTCGGCAAAGTGGAGCAGCCCGCTGCCACCAGGGACAGAAGCGTCAGGGCTACCGCCGAAAAGAGACAAGCGCGAATCCGGCCGGGAGGTCTCATCTCCCGGTTTCCGTCGGCCTGGTCCCTATGCGGTGACATCCGCTCCAATTCCTTTCCATCCCGGCGATCGGAGATATTGCGGGTCTACCGGATCTGCACCGGGAAGGTGAAGGGCCTGCCCACCGCGACGCCGACCGAGGGTTCGGCGCAGCCTTTGAGAAGAGCACGAGGCACCGGTTTTCGGCAACCGTCATCCCCGAGTCCGCCACCCTGCGCTGGGTGCAGTCGATGGTCAGATCGCCCAACCCGAAGGGCTCCTCCGGTGCCGGAGTCTGGATTGTCCCGAACCGCCGTGGGGCCGCCCTCACCCTGGCCGCCAGCTCCGTCGGCGAGAAGGGCGAAGAACGTCCGTTGCTTTGGCCGGGTCCGCGTCAATTATTTTGGCCGGGAATTTCCGGTTCCCATTCCTCCTCAAGCCCGGTCCGGTAACCGGGCACGTCCAATTTGGAGCACCACGGCGTGGTGGACGATGCGGCCGGCCGGCCGCCGCGGTCGCCATCGGGTCGGGGAAGACCATGCCCCATTCGGAGATCGCCAGGTTCGGGGTGATGCCGATTGACCGCCGCCCGCAGCGCTCGGCGATCAGCGTAAACAGCTAATCGGCCTCCTTGGTCTCCTGCGGCAGGTAGCCCAGGTCGTCGATGATGATCGGACCGACGCAGTCGCGCTTGGCCAGCGTCCGGGGCAGCTCCAGGTCGCGCTTGGCGGCCAGAAGTTCCTGCACCGGGCGGCAGGCTCAGCTGTCCTTCACGAACCGCTTGCCCATGCTCAGTACATCATCGGACGAATATCCGATGCGTTCGTAAAAAGCGGCAGCAGCAGTGTTTGATGACCTTACTTGGAGGTTGACCTTGGGGCAGCCCGCTGCTATCAATCGTGCTTCGGCCTCTTCCATCAATCGACGGCCCAGGCCCTGTTTTTGAAATTCCGGCTTGACCGCCAGATAGTTGATCCAGCCCCGGTGGCCGTCATACCCGGCCATAACAGTCGCAATCAGCCCGGTTCCAAGCATCCCGACCAGGAACATGTCGCGCTGGACTTGCAGCTTTCGCCGGATATCCGACTCCGGGTCGTTCCAGGCCACGACCAGCCCCGCACTCCCGCCAGAGTCCTACAACCGCCTCCAGATCGGATTCCGCGGTACGGCCGGATCAACAGCTGTCCGTTGCTCTCTTGCGTCAATTGCCCCGCCTCGGTCTTCAAAAACACGGCGTCCGGCCGGCCGCGATCGTGACCAAAGACCCGAGCCGGAAGAAGCCGGCGTGCCTGCCGGCAGGTCCGGACCTTGACCGGGAGGTGGCCTCCACCCCGGGCCCGGTCGGCCGGCCCCGCATGCAGACGCGCGCAGCCATTAACGCCGAAGCGGGATTATCCATCCCCGGCGGGCACGACTCAAGCTCCCAAAGGCCAGCCCGAGCGCTCCAAACACGCGCGGAGTTCCACCGCGAGAATTGCCCCTGGGCACACTACACTCCCCGCAAAAAGGCGGTGCGGCATCAATCGCGTTCAGGGTTTCGGCGGGTTCTTCTTCCGGGCAAGGGATCCGGACGGACTTGCCAAGTGGTATCGGGACCACCTTGGCATCGACCCCGCCCCGCAGGACATGGCGACGAAGCCGTGGGTCACCGAGTCCGGGGTCACGGTTTTCTCGCCCTTTGCCGCCGACACGGACTATTTCGCGGCCGACAAGTCCTTCATGCTCAATTTCCGGGTGACCGACCTGGCGGCGATGCTCGGCCAGCTCAAGTCGGCAGGCATCGAGGTCAGCCACGAAAGCGAAATGGCCGGAATAGGCCGCTTCGCCCGCATCCACGACCCGGAAGGGAATCCGGTCGAGCTTTGGGAGCCCGAGTCGTAACATCAGCGGATTTATTGCCCGACGCGGTCGCAGGCCTCGATCGCAATTGCCAATCGGCCGTGCCGGCAGGTCCGTGTCCGGTTAGAGGTCCCGCGCGGGCCGGCGCGATGATCCGGATCGGGGTCATCCCCTTGGTCGTGGGCGACGCGAAGGAACCACATGGCAACGCCGGTTAGGCATGTAAGCCGCCAAAGGGTCGATGCCAGGCGCGCGCTGGCGGTGCTGCTGGTGGTTGCCGGAGTCGTCGTCGGGTTGGCCGGACTGATAACCGCTTTCGTCAGCGTCACGTTGCTGGACAGCGATGCGGCTACGGAGCGGGCGGTCACCGCCATATCCCGGCCGGAAGTGAGCCGGCTGATCGCCGCGATCATCTTCGATCAGGTGGCGGAGGTGAACTCAAGCGTACTGAGGGTGCGCCCGGTGCTGGAGCCGCTGCTCGCCAAGGCCATATCCGACATAGCCGAATCACAGGACTTCAGGGCGATCGTCGGGGCAATCATCCGCGACGTGCACGGGGCGGCGCTGCACCGCGACGCCGATACGGTCATCGTGCAGTTGTCGGACATGGTCCAGATCGTCAGACAGCAGGTCGAAGTGCTGGCCCCGGAACTGGCCGATCAGATTCCCGCCGACCTCGCCGGCGCGCTGGTGGAATTGCGCTCCGACCCGCGCCTGCTCCGGCCGGTGCAGATCACGCAGGGCGCCCGGTTCCTCGCCTTCGCCCTGCCGCTGGTTTCGCTGGGGTGCTTTGCCGGCTCGATACTTGCGGCGCGTGACCGCCGCCGCGCCGCGGCATGGTCGGGCGCAGGCATGATCGGCGTGGGCGCAATCGCCGCGGCGGCTCACGCCGGGACAACCTGGCTGCTGCTCGGAGCGGTCGAGGAAGGGGCCGCGCGCGACGCGGCCGGCGCCGTCTGGAGCGTGTTCACATCCGACCTGAATGATTGGGCCGCGGTGGTGGCCGCCGCCGGGGGGACCATGCTGGTGGCTGCATGGTGGGTGGCCGGCACCGCCGACCTGGGGGAGCGGCTCCGGCAGTTCCGACGACTCCTGGCCCCGCCGACCGATGCGGCCCTGCGGGTGCTCTGGGTCATTGCCTGGCTGGGCATTGGGATGTTCATGATCGTTTCATGGGAAAACGCACTTTGGATGGGGTTGCGGATGGCCGTCACGGTGACCGGCGTGGTGTTCGTGGCGGGCGCCCTGGCCGAGTTGGTGCGCCTGGTCGACCCGGGGTGGCAGACCCGGCCCATGAGCACGCGGCATTTGTCCCGATCTCCGCCGGCGTGCCTACGGTCAGTGGCGCGGGCGCGGTGGGCCCGGACCGATCCTTCGGATGCGGACCCGCCTGCCCGGCGCGGGACCGACGGCGGCGCCGAGGCAGCGTGAAAACGGCGAGCAGGGTTTTCGAGGCCGAGCAGGTCGAATTCAGCTACGGGCCCTTAAGGGTTCTGCGCGGCCTCACCCTGGCGGTTGAAAAGTCCGAAATCTTCGGGATCCTGGGGGCCAACGGCGCCGGCAAGACCACCCTGCTGCGAATGCCGGTCGGGTTGCTCAAACCCGCATCGGGCTCGATCAGGGTGTTCGGTGCGGAGCCGTCCGCGCAAAGCAACGCCCGGATCGGCTACATGCCCCAGCAGAGCGCCCTGTACCAGGAGCTCAGCGCCCGCCAGAACGTCGATTTCTTCGCCCGGATGTACGGCCTTGCCCGCGTCGCCGCGCGCCGCGCGGCCGTCGACCGGGCGCTCGACTGGGTGGAACTCGGCCGGCGTCAGGACGATCCCCTGACCCGCCTCAGCGGGGGCATGCGCCAGCGCGTGAGCCTGGCGGTCGCCCTGGTGCACGCACCGGAGCTGCTGATCCTGGACGAGCCAACCGTCGGATTGGATCCGGAGCTGCGGGCCACGTTCTGGGGGAACTTTTCCGAAATGGCAGCGGCCGGGACCACGCTGATCATCTCCAGTCACACGATGGATGATGCGGCCCACTGCCATCGGCTGGCTTTCATCCGGGACGGAAGGACCGTGGCCCTGGGCACTCCGGCCGAACTGCGGGCTGGGGCCGGCGGGGACGGCCCCACCCTGGAGGACGCCTTTCCTGCACTTTGCCAGACGGGGCGACAGGCCTTGACTATCGATCGCACGCTGGCCATTTCCACCCGGATCGTCCTCCAGGTAACCCGCGACCGCCGTTCCCTGGCGCTGATCATCGTGGCGCCGGTCCTGGTGATGTCGCTGGTCGGGTTCTCGTTCGCCGATCGGCGCGAGATCCTCGACCTGGTCGCCCCGGGGCTCATCGGCACGTTCGTGCTCTTCTTCGTGTTTCTGCTGACCGGGGTGAGCTTCCTGCGCGAACGCGCCCAGGGGACGATCGAAAGGCTTCTGACCACCCCGGTCGGGCGGGCCGACATCCTGGTCGGCTACCTGCTCGGGTTCCTTCTGTTTGCCGGAATCCAGGCGGTCGTGATCCTGCTTTACACGGTCTTTGCCCTGCAGATTCAATACAAGGGCTCGCTGGCGCACGTATTCGTGCTGCTGGCCCTGGTCACCCTGGTCGCGGTGAACCTCGGCATCTTCATTTCCACGTTCGCCCGCAACGAATTCCAGGTCGTCCAGTTCATCCCGGTCGTCCTGATGCCGCAGATCTTCCTCTCCGGCGCGGTCCTGCCCTTTGAACAGCTCCCCGGGTACTTCCAGGCGGTCGGCAGATTCCTGCCCCTCACCTACGCGGTGCAGGGACTGAAGGGGTTGATGTCCGAGGGCAAAGGCCTGGCCGGGATCGGATGGGAACTGGCGGCGCTGGCGGGATTTGCCCTATTGCTGCTGTTCCTTGCCGCGCTGACCGTGCGACGCTCCTAGCATTGCGACAGGCGGCCCCCTGCCCATCGACTTGTCAGGGCAGTCCGCAGCGGGGCAGTCACCGCCCTAGCAGTCCGGCAAGTGCGCCGGGTTGGTAAAGACCTGGTTGGCGAATTGCATTTCCCGGATAAAGCAGATGACCTGCTCTATCTCCGCGGCGGACACCCCGGCCGCCGCCGGCATGTCCCCGAATGACCAGTGGTGTTGCCGGACGCCGGAGAGCACCGCCAGGCGGATTGCCTGGTCGGGGTGATGGCCGGGCTCATAAATTCGATGGATAAGGGGCGGTCCAAGGCCAGTTCCGCCCACGTCGGCACCGTGGCATGCGGCGCAGTTGGCGGCAAACACCGATTGACCGGCCTGGGCGGCCGCCGAGAGGTCGACATCGGTAACGACCGCCACGTCTTGTGTCCCCGCACCGGTTGCCGCGTGGTGGTCGGCGGATTCATCGCCGCACGCCGCGATCATTGCCAGCATCACCAGGGCCACCGCGGCCAGGGCCACCGTCGAGCGGGTGTGCCTGCCGGGGCCGCGCCGGGCCGATCCCGCGCCGGGCCGGGCGCAAAGGCGCCGCAAGGTGCCGGGGCCCAACGGCTCAGCCAATTTCCAGCGGCAAAGACGGATCCTTGACGTATTCGGACATCGACCCGTCATATACGGCAACGTCCTCGTAGCCGAGCAGGGTCAGGGCCAGGGCGTCGTTGGAGGCCGCGATTCCGCCGCCGCAGTAAAGCAGCACCCGCCGGCTCTTGTCGGCGCCCGCCGCGGTGAACATCGCGGCCAGCTCGGCCGGGGTCCGAAAGAGCGCGGTCGCCGGGTCAACGAGCGCCACCGACGGAACGTTGGTCGAGCCCGGGATGTGCCCGGCGCGCCCGTAGCGGCGGCCTCCGTCGGCGCCGCTGTGCTGCTCGGGGGCCAGGGCGTTGATCAGGCAGCCGCCTTCGGCGGCCAGAAACGCTTTTATCTCCTCCAGGCTGGCGAACCGGCCCGGGTCGGGGGTGGGATTGAAGGTGGCCGGAGGGTAGTCCGAAGGGTCGGTCGATACCGGGCGTCCTTCGGCCTGCCAGCGCACCCAGCCCCCGTCCAGGACCGCCGCACGCTCGCAACCCATGGACTTGAACATCCACCACAGCCGGGCCGCCCACTGCGTGCCGACCCGGTCGTAGAGGACCAGCTTCGATTTCTCGGAGATCCCGTGCCGGCCGGCCGCGGCCGCGAATTCGGCCGCCCCCGGCATCATGAAGCGCAGTTCCTGCGAGTTGTCCGAGAAGTCACCCTGCAGGTCGAGGAACCCGGCCCCGGGAATGTGTCCGGCTTCATAGGCCTCCCGCCCCGACTCGATCAGGTACCCGCCGCCGTCACGGAACCCCAGAAAGACGGTGGCTTCGAAGACGCGGACGTCCTCGTCGTGAAGGTGCTCGTCCAGCCAGTCGGTCGAGACCAGGTATCCGGGGTTTACAAATTCCATGCACATCTCCAGTTTCGGGGCTGCGGCCCCTTTAAAGCTTGGCGTGGCGGGTTCGGTCCAGCGCGACCTGCCCGGACGCGGCTACGGACTCGGATCGTCCACCTGTACGGTGATTACATCCTTGTCGTGGTACTGCTGGTGCTGTACCGAGGTGGCATAGCGGCGCAGCAGGCGCAGCGAGATTTCATTGTCCAGCGGCGTCTCTTCATCGTGCAGCTGCAGTTGCGAGATCTGGTCTTCCAGGTTTTCTTCATTGCCTCCGCCGATGAATTCCAGGTCGGCGATGCTGCCCTCGCTGTTGGCCAGCACCACCAGGCGCCGGACATCCTCATCCTCTGGCTCGGGGTCGAGCGAAAGTTCGGCTTCCAGGTCCAGCGGCGCCAGGGTCAGCAGGGTTTCCTCGGCCACCGCCAGCAACCGCTCCCGCATTGGATCGCCCCAGCGGCGGCGGCGCACGAACTCCTCGATGAACTCGTTCAGCTCGGGCAGCGAATCGATGTGCAGCCGCGACTCGAACCGCATCCGCCGCTGGCTGGTAAGTTCCAGGAAAATCACCGCCGCCATCGCGGTCAGGCCGCCGGTCGTAACCCCGCTCTTTAGCACCGTTCCCAGGACCGAACCCAGGTTGGGCAGGCTGAACAGCCCGAACTGGAACGCGGCCCCGATCCAGAACGAGACCCCGGCCACGAGCAGCTTCTGGCGGTCCCGCTCGGTCTGGATAACGGTGCGCGCGCCTTCCACGAACAGCAGGCCGGTGATCATCACCAGGTAGCCGGTCATGACCGGTCCCGGAATGGAGCTCAGGAAACCTGAGACCTTGGGCAGGAAAGCGACCGCGATCAGGATCAGGCCCATCAGGTACCCAACCCGCCTGGCGGCGACTCCGGTGATCTGGGTGAATCCGATGATCCCGGGGTTGACGATGTTGGGAACCGATCCGGCCAGGCCGGCGGCGAAGTTGCTCGCCCCGGCGCCGGCCAGCGCTCCCTGGACGCTGCGGAAGTCCACCGCCTGCGATTTGCGCCAGGCGACGCGCTGCTGGGCGATCGCCGCCCCGTTGACCTGGATCGAGATGATCACGCCCAGGAACAGGAACGCCGGCAGCAGGGTCCAGAACGGTACCCCGAAAGTCAGGGTCAGGCCCGGCCAGGACGCCGGGATGCCGACCCAGGGGGCTGAAAGTACCCGATCCGGGTCGTAAATCCCAAAACCGGCCGCCACCAGACAGCCGACCACGATCCCGATCACCGGCGCCCAGAGCCGCAGCACGGCGTTGCCGCGCGTGGTGAAGGCACCGACCACGATCAGGGTCACGAGCGCCGTGACCGGGGCCGCCACCGGCTCTTCGCGCGAGGCTACGTCGAGAAGTCCGAAGACGACGTAGGCCAGGGTGATCGAGAGGATCATCATGACAATGCCGCCCACCGTAGGGGTCACTATCCGGCGCAGAATGAACAGCCAGCGTGAAATCACCACCTGCAGGACGGCCGAGACCAGCATCAGGGTGGTCAGCGTGCCCGGCCCGCCGTCGACCACGGCGGTAATGCAGAACGGGATCGAAAACGCCGCCGTGAACATCGGCAGGACCGCGCCCGCGCCCACAATTCCCAGCCGGCGCGCCTGCAGCATCGTTGAGAGGCCGACCACGACCAGCGACGCAAAAACCATCCAGTCCAGATAGGCGTCACCGCGACCCGAGGCCTGGGCGACGATGACCGGCGTCACAAGCAGCGTGGCGGACGCTATGAGGCTAAATTGCAGGCCCAGACCGATGCTGGTCAGCAGCGGCGGATTCTCATCCGCCTCATAGCGGGGATGCCTGGATTCAGGGGTGGCCGTCGGCGTCCCTCCAGCAATCGGCCCCGACCCTGCCGGGCGCGGCCGCCAGCGTGCGATTTTGGTTCCGGTCCTACCAGACTTTAATACGCGGTCGGCCACGATTGCGGCAGGCCGCTCAGGTCGGCGGCGGCCAGTCGAGCGCTTTTCGGAGATTTGCCAGGTAGCTGGCGTAGGCGCGCCGGCCCGATTCGGTGGCGCAGATCCAGGTGCGCGGCTTGGAGTTCTCAAACACCTTCGAAGTCTCAAGAAACCCCGCGTCCTCGAGCCGGCGCAGGTGCGTGGTCAGGTTGCCGCCGGTCAGTTCCAGCGTCTGCTGAATGAACCCGTAGGCGAGCCGTCCGCCGCCCTCCTGCGAAACGAGCATGGTCATGATTCGCAGCCGTGTCGGCTGGTGAATGGTCTCGTCAAGGACTATCCCGTCCGCGCTCAAAGCCGTCCGCTCCGGCGGATCCAGGCCGCCCCCAGGACGCATACGATCAGTACCGCCAGCCCCGAAATCAAACCCGACAAATCGCCGGCCAGGTAATAGGGGGCGAGGACGGCTGCCGCCAGAGCGGCCCCGACCACCGCCAACGCGGGCCGGAAGAGGATTCCGAACAGCACCCATCCAAGGAAGATCACGCCCAGAACGGTATACGGGATGTGATCGGCCTGCTCGGAGTTCCATATACCTGCAACGCCGGGTAGCAGGGCCGCTGTGGTAGCGACCGCCAGCCAGTACAGAAAAACCCGGATGCCGGCGTTGCGGGCCACCGCTCCGCCGGCCTGGCGCTCGCCGGCGCGGTGCCCGATGATCGAACTGCCGATCATCCCCAGGGGCCCCAGTACGGCCCAGACCGGCCCGTGGTACCAGGGGTATTCGGCCACGAATTCGGGCGCCAGCTCACCCATGGCAAAAGTCACGATGAAATACACCGCCGTGAGCACGCCCCAGAGTAAAAGGATCGAGGCAGTCCCCGCCAGGTACAGCGATCGATGCGATCGCTCCAGCGTCTGGTGAATCGCTTCCCAGCTTTCTCCGGCCGCCAATCCCACGGCTTCTTTTTGTCCCGATTGCATTGCTGTTCGCCACCCTCCGATTCGCCGTCGGCCGTCGGCCCACAACTTCCAAAACCATTGCACAAACTAGTTTGTTCTACAAACTTTAACCGATCTTTTGACCGATCGGGTCCAACTGGATTCGGCGAAAATATGCGGGCGGCCAGCCCCCATTCCCTGGCCCGCCGAGGCCGGCAAGCGGCTTCAAGTAGCCTGGCCGGCGTCCCGATTGACGGCTATTAGGCGCGGCCGCGCGGAATCTATAAGAAGGAGACGTTGATGACATCAGGTAACGGCGGTGACAACCTCGCCGTCCCCGTGGCGCTGCTCAGCGTAGTCGCGCTGGCGATCGCCATCCTCGCGCTGGTCTTTTCGCTGCTGGCATTTACTAGTGGTCAGTCGAAATCGGCACCGGCCGAACCCCACCCTTCCAATGTTTCCGATCCGAACGCGTTCACCCAGGAACTGGTACAAGAGGCAATCGACTACTTCGATTCGCACGGCCGCGCCGACACGGTTGACTTTTACAACACCACCGAGAGCGTCAACGGGCATTGGTACGTGTTCATCTTCGACGAGAACGAGATCATGATCTCGCACCGCTGCGCAAGGACCGCATCGGCACCGGCCGGGCCGACCGGGTCGACTCAACCGGCCACGACTACGGGACCGAAATGGCCGCCGCAACCGAGGCCGGACTCTGGGTCAATTACCACTTCCAAAATCCCCAGACCGGGTTGGACACGCTCAAACACACCTGGATAGTCCGTCACGACGGGCTCTTCTTCGGATCCGGGTGGTGGGAATAGACACCGGCCCGGGCACATAGCCCGGGGGCGACTCTTCGCCGGGCCCAGGATCGGCGGACACCTGCCGCGCGGGCTGCTCCTCCTGGCGCTGGCCCTCTGCCTGGCCGGATGCGCCGCCCAGGAAGAAGCCCCGGGCACCGGTCCCCCCGCAGCCACGACTGCGCCGCCCGTAACCGCTGCGGCCAAGCCGGCGCCGGATTCCGCCGCCGCGCCGTCACCTGCGGCGGCCCGACCGGCCTCTGACCAGCCGGGGCAGCCGGGGGAGTCAGAAGCGGCTCCGCCCGACCCGCTGCCCGGGATCGGTGCCGGCGCAGCGACGCTGCTGCAGCTGATCGACCCCCTGGATGAGCCCGAGTTCTACTGCGTCGACGTCCCGGGATTCGGCGCCAGCCTCAACCTCACCGCGCCGCTGAGCGCCCACACCTGCAAGCCCGGCGCCGACGACGAGCTGTTCCGGTCCAACGCGCCGCTGCCCGGCAACCTGCAGATGCCAGCCTACCGGCTGTGCCTTCAGGCGGAAGCGGAAGCGCCCGCCTCCAGCCTCTACCTGATGGAATGCTCGGATTCGCCGCTGCAGCGGTTTTCACTTGCCGCCGACGGCTCGCTGCAACTTGCCGAGACCACTCTCTGCCTGGCGATCGCGCCGGGCGCCGGGCAGCCCACCGGCGGCCCCAGTCACCTGCGCCGCAACTTGACCCTCGAAGAGTGCGGTGAGGTGCCCGCGCAGCGCCGCAGCTGGCAGTTGCCCGGTCTCAGCCCCGCTTAGCCGCCGCTGTCGCAGGGGCCGTACCGGGCCCGCCGCCTGACGTTTTGCCGGTTCCGGGAATTTCAGTCAGATCGGCCGGCCAGCTGCCAGAGCCGGCAGCCGGTGGCGCCGGTCACCAGCGGCATCACGGTGTCGATCAGGACCCAGAACTGGCCATCGGGGGAATTGTTGGGCGACAGGTTTGAGAACCAGTTCCAGAAAAACACCATAAGGACCAGCGCGCTGCCGTAGAAAAGAACGCTGGCCCGCAGATACTGCTTCAAATCGGCCGAATCGTCGGCGTCGACCTGGCGCTTGGCCCTGAATGTGACGACGGTGGTGATCAGGATCCCGACCGCCATGAACCAGTTGAGCACTTCCCAGACTGTGAACGGCTCATCGCCACCGGGGTGGTAGAGCGGCGTGGCGATGAAGTTGACGGCGACCGCCACGGCCAGCAGGACCAGGTAGGCGGCCACGATCCGGATTGCGATTGTCATTGGCGCACATTCCCTTCCACGACGCCGACCGACTTGGGCAGCGTCGGACCGGTACGCACTTTTTCTAAATATATTTGCCCGCTCCCGTCCTTCCGGCCGGACGGCGCCGCCGCCCGCGGCATTTGCGCACCGGCACCTGGAAATGGCTGCGGTTTGATTGCCCGGCGCCAAAATCGGACGGGGCTTGCCTCCCCTTTTCCAGATGCGGCAGGAGGTATGCGATCGCGACCTATAAGACCCCGGAATCTTGCTACTGGGCCTTCTTCGAGCGGTTCAACGCCCGGGACCCGGCCGGCTGGGCGGGGGTGATGTCCTACCCGCACGTGCGGGTTTCGGCCGGAGCGCCGGAAAGCCGGCGCGGCCGGTTTTTCAATCCCCGGACCGCCGCCCGCGTCTATTCCGACCACCACGACTACGCCAGCACCGCCGAATCGATGGGCTGGCAGCGCTTCGTCTCCACCGGCTGGGTCCGCACCCAGGGACTGGAACCCGTCCGCGTCCACGAGTCCGAGGACGTGGTGCTCCTGGCCGGGGGCTGGACCCGCCGGCGCGCCGACGATTCACCGATCGTCTCCAACCGGGTCCTCTATACCCTCACAAAGCTCGGCGGCAGCTGGGGGATCCAGGCCCGGTTCGGGATCGACAGCTTTGAGCCCGGCAGCGACCAGGAGACCTTGGCGCAGGCGGCGCTCCGGTCCGCGGCCCGGCGGCAGTCGGCCCGCCGGGCCGGCGACTTCGAGAGCTGGCTGGACTGTTTTCACTATCCGCTGACCGCGGTGCTGGCACCGGGCTGCGTGGTGGTTGCCGAAGACTCGGACCAGCTACGCGCCCAGGGTCCCATTTGGGCCGGCGAAGCCGGGGCCGGTCAAGGCCGGACCCGCGTGATCGCGGCCGGAGCCACCGGGGCGCTGCTGGCGCAGCACCCGGAAGCCGGTTCCGGCACCGGCCGGCGGGCGGCACTGCTGGCCCGGCGCGAAGGAGCCTGGAAGACGTTGGCGGTCACCCTGCTGGCCTAGTCCCCGAGCCGGGGACCGGAATCGATTGACCCGGATGGGCGAAGCGGCCGGCCCCGACCAGTGGGGCGCGCGCGCCGGATTTTCCAAATTGCTGCCAAAATCTGTGAGCCCACCCGACCCGAACGTGGTTCGTGGCGCCCGTTTCAGTCCGACCACCGCTTAACCGATGTCAGATCAAACCTACGGCCGGCCCGATCAGGGCGGGTATGACTTTGCCCGGATCGAGTCCAAGTGGCAGCGGCGCTGGGAGGAGGACCAGCCCTACAGCACCGAGACCTATTCGGGCAAGCCTCCCTACTACGCGCTCGAGTTTTTCCCCTACCCCTCCGGCGACGGACTGTCGGTGGGCCATTTCCGCAACTACATTCCGGTGGATGCCTTTGCCCGCTACAAGCGGATGCGCGGTTTTGAAGTCCTGCACCCGATGGGCTGGGACGCGTTCGGCCTGCCGGCCGAACAGGACGCCATCGACAAGGGCCGGCATCCGGCCGAGTCGATCGTTGAGTACGCCGCCAATTACCGGCGCCAGCTCAAGCTGGTCGGCTGCGGTTACGACTGGGACCGCGAGATCAACTCCTCGCACCCGGACTACTACCGCTGGACCCAGTGGATATTCCTGCAGCTCTTTCGCCGCAGCCTGGCCTACCGGGCCGAGAAGCGGCAGTGGTGGTGCGACACCTGCGGCGCCCTGGCCGACGAGGAAGTCCTGGCCGACGGGAGCTGCTGGCGCGGTCACTCCAATGTCTACCGCAAGCCGCTGCGGCAGTGGTTCTTCCGCATCCGTGCCTACGCCGACCGCCTGCTGGAAGACCTGGACCAGGTCGACTGGCCCGAATCCACTAAGCGGATGCAGGTCAACTGGATCGGACGGTCGACCGGTGCCGACGTGGTATTTGAGACCGAGGCCGGCCACCCGCTGAGCGTCTATACGACCCGGCCCGACACCCTCTACGGGGCCACCTTCATGGTGCTGGCCCCCGAGCACCCGCTGCTGGCAGAACTGACCGTGCCCGAGCAGGCGGACGCGGTTTCCGAGTACGTCGACCGCGCCCTGCGCAATTCGGAAATCGAACGCGCCGCCGCCGAGCGCGAAAAGACCGGGGTTTTCACCGGAAGCTACGCGATAAACCCGGTCAATGATGAGAAGATTCCGATCTGGGTGGCCGACTACGTCCTGGCCAGCTACGGCTCCGGGGCGATCATGGCGGTCCCTGCGCACGACCAGCGCGACTTTGACTTCGCCGAGCGCTTCGGCCTGCCGATCCCGGTGGTGATCGAGCCGCCGGACTGGGACGGGGAGCCCCTGGCGGAGGCCTACATAGGTGAAGGGCGCCTGATCAACTCCGGTTCCCACTCCGGGCTGGATTCGGATTCGGCGATCGCCGCGGTGACCGCCGACCTTGAAGCCCGCGGGCGCGGCAGCGCCGCCGTCAACTACCGCCTGCGCGACTGGCTGATCTCGCGGCAGCGCTACTGGGGCTGCCCGATTCCGATCGTCCACTGCGAAAGATGCGGCCAGGTCCCGGTGCCGGAGGAGGAGCTGCCGGTGCTCCTGCCGCCGCTGCGCGACTTTCGGCCCGACCCCGAGCTGGGATCACCGCTCGAGCGCGCCCGCGACTGGGTGGAAACCACTTGCCCGCAGTGCGGCGACCCGGCCCGCCGCGAGACCGACACCCTGGGCGGATTCGCCTGTTCATCCTGGTATTTCCTGCGTTTCATAACCCCCGATTACGATTCGGGCCCGGTCGAGCCGGCCGCCGAGCGGCGCTGGATGCCGGTCGACCTGTACGTCGGCGGCGCCGAGCATTCGGTCATGCACCTCCTCTACGCGCGCTTTTGGAACAAGGTCCTATACGACGCCGGGCACGTTTCATCGCCCGAACCGTTCAAGGCCCTGCGCCACCAGGGGATGATGCTGGCCGAGGACGGCTGGGTCAATCTCGAGCAGACCAAGCTGGCGGGCGGGCGGGTCTCGGCGCGCGCCAGCGAAGGTTTCGACGTCTTCTCCAACCCGAGCGGCGAGGAGCGCGATTTCCTCTATCACGCCCCGGCCAAGGCCGAGTTCGAATTGCGCGGCGACCCGGTCGCCGACTGGGCGCCGATCCGCTCCGGCAAGATGTCCAAGTCGCTGGGCAACGTAGTCACGCCCGACAGCGTCGTGGCGCGCTACGGAGCCGACAGCCTGCGCGGCTACGAGCTGTTCATGGCCCCCCTGGACGGCACGCTGCCGTGGAGCGAGAGCGGCCTGAACGGCATCACCCGGTTCTACCGGCGCGTCCTGCGACTCGTTTCCGGCGAACCGGCTTTCCCCGGGACCGGCGCGCAGCCGCTTGAACGGGCCGGCGCCGAGGCGCGCCGCATCGCTCACCGCGCGATCGCCAAGTGCAGTGACGACATCGAGCAACTGCGCTTTAACACCATGCTCGCCAACGGCCTGATGGAACCGGTCAACGAACTGCTCGCCATCTGGTCGCAGGAACTCTCGGATTCGCCGGCCGGAGCAGAGGTGAAGGACATCCTGGTCCGGCTGCTGGCGCCGATCGCCCCGCACCTTGCCGAGGAGCTGTGGGAGATGCTCGGCAATCCCGAAAGCGTGGTTGGCGCCGCTTGGCCGGAAGCCGACCCGGCGCTGCTGCATTCTGAGACCGTTACCGTGGTGGTGCAGGTGAACGGCCGCGTGCGCGACCGCATGCAGGCCCCGGCCGGACTGGCCGAACCCGACGCGCTGGCCGCGGCCCTGGAGCTCCCCAACGTCAGGGTCCACCTCGACGGCAAGGCGGTCCGCAAGGTCATCTACGTACCCGAGCGGCTGCTGAACCTGGTGGTGGGCTAACATCCGTTGACAGTGGACCAATCCGCAGGAACCGCAAAGGCGCACTCTGACATGGCAGCCTATTCGCATGTAGCCGATACCGAGTTTCAGGCCGAGGTGCTCGACTCCGAGCAGCCGGTGATAGTAGATTTCTGGGCCGAGTGGTGCGGACCCTGCAAGATGATGGCGCCGGTATTTGAAAAGCTCGCCGACGAATACTCCGGCAAGGTCAAGTTCGTCAAGGTCGACACCGACGCCAACAAGCAATACGCAACCCAGTTCGGCGTGCGCGGGATCCCGACCCTGCTGTTCGTCAAGGGCGGGTCCGAAGTTGACCGCATAGTCGGTTACGTTCCCGAATCGCGGATCAAGTCCAGCCTGGACCAGGTCGCCTAACCACGCCCGGCCGCCGGGTTATCGACCCGGCCAAAATCTGTCTTCGGCGCCCGGCCTAGCCTAGCCCTGTAGCTGCGCGCCGCAGCGGCCGCAGAAGCGGGCGCCCGGGTTATTGGGCCTGGCACAAGCCGGGCAGTTCACCAGCATTGGCTGCGCCGCACCGCAGTGCGTGCAGTAATTGGCATCGGGCTCGACCAGATGGTGGCAGGCGCCGCAGTGGCGGTTCGACTGCAGGACGGTGTACCCGGGCAAGCCCATGACCGAAGGCGCGGCCGACATCTCGTGGGCTGCGCGCAGCGAAGAGATGCTGATGTTCAGTACCGCCGCCAGCCCGACCAGGTCTTCTTCCTGCAGGTTCGTGACCTTGCCGGTCTCTACGTTGGAGATCCAGGGCCGGTTGCGGCCCAGGCGGTTGGCCAGCTCGCCCTGGGTCAAGCGCCGCTGCTTGCGGGTCTGGAATACCGCGGTCCCCAGAGGCCCGCGATCAATCTCGGCGTATTTGCGTTTTCTCAAGGTGTGTCGCGCCTATCGGAGTGGTCTGCCACCCGCTGCTCGGCCGCCTAAGCGCGACCACCGCTGGTTCGAAAAAACAGTCTAAATTCACGCCCCGCCGAGCTTGGTAATTAACCGCCCTGCCAGCGCCCAAACAGGGCGAAAACAAGACCCGCGGCAAGCGCCGTCAAAGCCCCGATCGCATAGAAGGGGGCCTCGAGTCCGGCCACCTGACTGATGATTCCCGTTGAAACCGGCCCGGCAAACATTCCGATCGCATAAATGGCCTGCAAAATGCCCATCGCGCTGGCGCGCGCATCGGGCTCGACCACCTTCAGTCCCAGGCCCATCAGCGAGGGCATCATCGATCCGCGCGCGGCGCCCTTGACGAACGCCAGCACCGTCAGCCCGGCCAGCCCGCCCGCCAGGGGCATCAGCACCAGCGCGACCCCGGTGACCACCAGCCCCGCGATCACCACCGCCCGTTCCGAGTACGAACCCAGGGTCGCCAGCAGCAGTCCGGCCGCGCCGATTGCCAGGTAGTTGATCGCCGAGAGCAGGCCCAGGTAGGCCGAATCGGCGCCAAGCCGGTCGGCCAGCAGCAGCATGATCGTCTGGGTAACCCCAAATTCGCCGAACACCAGCAGCGCGGCGACGGCCGAGACAAGGAGCAGGACCGGATCGGACAGGACCGTCTTGAAGCGGCTCCAGTCGAAATCGATGCCGCGGGCAACGTGCTGTTCGCCGGCCACCAGGATCGCCGCCACCGAAACCGCCCCCAGCGCCGCCGACCCCCAGAACGTGGATGCCTGGCCCCAGTGCTGGGCCATCTGCCCGCCCAGCAGCGAAACCGCCAGCTGGGTCAGGGCGATGAGGGCGGCCATGCCCAGCAGCGCGCGGGTGACTTTCTCGGGCGGGAAGAAGCTGGCGAAATAGACTGACTGCACCACGAAGGCGGCCGCGCCGAACCCGTGCAGGCCGCGCCCCAGCATGAGCACCGCCGGATGGGGCGCCAGGGCCATCAGCAGCGAACCCAGCGCGGTCATCCCGACGCCGATGACGATAAACGGCAGGCGCCTTCCAAAGCGATCCGAAAAGTAACCGGTCGGAATCCGCAGGATCCCCTGCACGACGCCGTAGGCCGACCAGATCAAGCCCACCATCGCCAGCGACGCCCCCTGCCCTTCGGCAAAGACCGCGAACGCGGGGACGTAGAGGTAGAGACTGCCCCACATTCCCACTGCCGATACCAGGAACGCGCCCAGCTGCAGTCTCGACGCGTTCATTGCCGGCCGTCCCGAATCCGGTACCCGGCCACCCGCAGCGGCGGGTGCGGGTCCTAGCCGGGGATCTGCAGTTCCTGGCCGATCTGCAGGGAACGCGGATCCTCGATCCCGTTCAGTTCGGCCAACTCTTCCCAGGACACTTCATAGGCCGCGGCGATGCTGATCAGGGTCTCTCCGGAAGCGACGGTGTGGATGCGCTCCAGCGGGGGCGGGCTGGGGATCGGCGGCGGCTGGGTCGGCGCCGGGGTCAGAGTCTCGCTCAGCTGCAGGTCCCTTACCGCTTTCTCGGCCGTGTCCTCGCTGGCCGCGACCAGGCCCACGCTCTCCTGCAGGGTCTGGTTGGGCGGTCCGGGATCGCGGTCGCGCAGCAGCAGGAACCAGAGGGCGACCAAAAGCACGGCGATGATGATGAGCGCCAGCGCCAGCTCGGTGATCGTGGCCGAAACCGATTTGCCGGTGCGCATTGCCTTCGACCGCTACCCGTTCGCGCCGGCCACCGCATCCAGGGCGAGCTCGATCTCTTCGGCGGTGTTGTAGATATGCGGTGAGAGCCGGACCCCGTCGTCCTGGGTCGCCGACAGGAAAATCTTGCTTTCGGACAGTTCCTCGCAGATTTGCCGTCCGCCCCGGCCGCCGGGGGCCGCGAACGCCACCAGTGCCGAGGAGTCCTCCCAGTCAGGCGGGGAAAGCAGGCGCCAGCCGCGGTCCGCGATCGCCTGCTGGGCGAGCTGCTTGAGCGAGCGCAGGCGGGCCTCGATTGCCTCCCACCCCAGTGCCCCAAGGTAGGCAAGCGCTTCGGCCGTACCCGTGTAGCGGGCCGGAGTCGAGGTCCCGTACTCAAATCGGTAGGCCGCATCGGGAAGGTTGACACCCCCGGCCAGGTCCCAGGTGGTCTCGCCCCAGCGGCCGGAGGGTCCAACGTGCTGCTGGCGCAACAGTCCCAGCCGGTCCGAGCGAACCTGCAGGACGCCGGTCCCGTTGGGTCCGCAGAGCCATTTGTGCAGGTTGCCGATGTAGAAATCGGACCCCAGCTGCTTTACGTCCACCTTGAACATCCCCAGCGACTGGGCGCCATCCACCAGGGTGAGCACTCCGCGCCGGGCCGCCAGCTGGCAGATCTCGGCGACCGGCAAGCGGACCCCGTTGTGACGTTCCACGTGCGAGATCGCCACCATCCGGGTCCTGGGCCCGATCGCGGCTTCGACCGCCGCCAGGGTGACGGCCGGATCGGCGTCCACCGCAAAATGCGTTACTCGCGCCTTGCCCTGCTGGCGCTGCCAGCTGGACGGATAGATCAGCGCCGGATGCTCGTAGTCGGAGATCAGGATCTCATCGTCGGGCCGGAACTGGAAGGAGGCCAGGACCCAGTTGACCGCTTCGGTGGCGTTGTTGCCGAACGCCACCTCGGAGGGTTCGGCGCCGATCAGTCCGGCCACCGCCGCCCGGGCGCGATCGCGCTCGTCGGCAAAGTGGTCGTAGGCGGCCTGGCCGGATTGTTCCGAAAAACGCAGCGCCGCCAGCATCTTCTCCACGACCGGGGCCGGGGTTATTCCGACCGCGCCGTTGTTTAGGAAGGTCATCTCGGACAGCGCCGGAAAATCCCGGCGCAGGTCCTGGGGGTCAAGCATTGGCGGGCTGATCTGCGGGTTCGGCGGCGACCACGGTCGAACCCTGGTCTGCCAGCACCGGTCGCGAGGCGCTGTCGCCCTCGCGTGGCCCGATTATCCCGTTCGCGGCGAGCTTGTCGATCAGGTCGGCGGCCTTGCCGGCGCCCAGCTTGAGTTCGCGTTGCAGCAGGGCCGGCGATGCGTAGTTGAACTGCGCAACTACGTTGACCGCCTCGTGGTACAGGCTGTCGTCGTCGACCGGGTTGCCAACCAGCGGCGCCTGTGAAATCTCCTCCTGGGAAACATGCTCGCTGCTGCCCTGGTTGGCCCAGTAATTGATGATCTGGGCTATGTCCTCATCGGACGCGAACGCCCCCTGCACGCGCACGCTCTTGCCGTGCTCGACCGAGTTGAACAGCATGTCTCCGCGGCCCATCAGCTTCTCGGCGCCGGACTGGTCCAGGATGGTGCGCGAATCGACCTGGCTTGAGACGGCGAAGGCCACCCGCGAGGGGAAGTTGGCCTTGATCAGACCGGTGATCACGTCCACCGAGGGGCGCTGCGTGGCGATCACCAGGTGGATTCCGACCGCGCGCGCCAGCTGCGCCAGGCGGCAGATCGAATGTTCGATTTCGGCCGGGGCGGTCATCATCAGGTCGGCCATCTCGTCGACTACCACGACCAGATAGGGGACGCGTTCGGATTCAGTGCGGTCCGGATCGGAGTTGTAGGCGGCGAGGTTGCGCCGACCGGAATCGCGCAGCAGCCGATAGCGGCTCGTCATTTCCTGCTGCACCCAGGCCAGAACCGGTACCGCTTCGGCCGGGGTCGAGACCACCGGCATCAGGAGGTGCGGGACGTGGTTGTAGGGCACCAGTTCGACCATCTTGGGGTCTATCAGGACCATGCGCAGATCGTCCGGCGTGTACTGGCAGAGCAGCGAGGCCAGCAGGGAGTTGAGGAATACCGATTTCCCGGAACCGGTCGAACCGGCGATCAGGAGGTGCGGCATGCGGGCCAGCGAGCGCACCTGGGCGTGGTCGGCAACGTCCTTGCCCAGGGCAATCTTGAGCGGTTCGGGGTTGTCGCTGAATTCGGGCGATTCAAGCAGTTCGCGGATCGTGACCACGCTCGGGTCGCGGTTGGGAATCTCAAGCCCCACGAACGGACGTCCCGGGATCGGGGACTCGATCCGCACGCTGCGCGCCGAGAGCGCCAGCGCCAGGTCGTCCGCATGTCGGGTTATGTGGGTCACGCGAACGCCCGCGGCGGGCGCAATGCAGTACTGGGTGACAACCGGGCCCGGGATCGCCTCGACGACCCGCACGTCGACCTTGAAGTTGGCAAGGGTCTTTTCGATGATTGAGGCGTTTTCGGTGATTTCGCCGTGCGAGACCCGTTCGCGCCGGACGGGGGCCTCCAGCAGCTCCGGTCCCGGACAGACCCAGCCGGCCTGCCCTTCGACCGAGCCGGGCTCCGGCGTCGCGACCGCCTCGGCTTCGAAAGCCGGTTGCTTGATCACGAGTTCGGGCGGTTCCTCGGTCTCGGCCGCCGCGGCCGGCGGGGCGGCATCGATCGGTTCGGCCTCGCCCGGATCGAAGTCCTCGTCATCGAGCTTTACGCCGAACCGCGCGTTGAGCCAATCGGCCAGCGACGTGCTCTGCTGCCCGGCGGCCCGGCCGGCGCCGATGGTCAGCGCACCCAGGTGACCCAGCTGGGTGCGCGCCCAGGTGGATGCCAGAAGGGCCCCGCCGGCCAGCGCCAGCGCGGCCAGGCCGGCCAGCGGCCCGGCGATCACATCCGGAACAGGTCCCATCATCCGGCTGCCAAACCAGTTTCCGACCAGCCCGCCGGCGCCGGGGCCGCCGGACGAGAGATCGGCGACCGATTCGAAAGTGGCCAGGGCGACGATCAGGCCAAGAACCAGCGAGACCTGCAGGGCCCCGATGATGTGGCGCTGCAGAATCACGGCCGCGGTTCCGGCCGCGCTGAGGATCAAAAGCAGGAGCATGGCCGGCACCGAGGCCCGCCCCAGGGTCAGGACGAATACGTCAGCCGGAAAACGGGCCAGCGGGTGGTCGGGAAGGATCGGGAGCGCCAGGGCGGCGATTATCAGCACCATCGATGCGGCGGAGGCAATCGCGAACCAGGCACCGGCGCGGTCGGGGCGGCGGGCAGCCAGCTTGGCTCTGGCCAAGGCTTCGTTCTCCGGTTGGGCGGGTCATACGCCGTCAGCCCGCGGTCACGATCGCAATGATCCGTGGCCGCAAGCCAGTTTCGGCTTTTAGCTGCCTCCCGACCAGCATTTTAACTTTTCTTTCGGCTTCTTCCAGGTCCGCGAGGGGTTCGGGGTCGCTGGCCAGCCGCTCGCCCAGCCCATCGGCGATGCCGGCGAGTACGTCGTCGGCATCATCGAACAGGCCCACGCCGCGCAGCTGCGGGGGCCCCGCCAGCCGATTCCGGCGCAGGTCCACCCGAACGGAAACAACGACCATGCCGGCGCGTGCGAGCTGTCTGCGCTGGCCCAGGATCCGCTCGCTGATGAACGCCCGCGGAGCGCCGCGGTTCACGTGGATGTAGCGCGCCTGGCGCTGGCCCACCTGGGCGATGCGGTCGGGGCCGATCTCCAGCACCGCCCCGTCGCCGGCCACCACGACGGCGTCCTCCGGCAGGCCGGCTTCGATCGCCACCCGGCCCTGCAGCGCAAGGTGGTGGTGGGCGCCGTGCACCGGGACGAAGTACCGCGGGCGAACCACCGACAGCAGGGTGCGGGTGTCCTCGCGGGCCGCGTGCCCGCTGACGTGGACCTCGCCGAGCTGTCCGAAGATCACGTTCGCGCCGCGGCGGAAGAGCTCGCCGACCATGCGCTGCACCGGCCGCTCGTTGCCGGGCACGGTGGAGGCCGAAATAACCACCGTGTCGCCTTCGTCGATTTCCAGCAGCGGGTGCCGGCCCTCGGCCAGGCGCGCCAGCGCCGAGCCCGGTTCGGCCTGGCTGCCGGTGCAGACGATCGCCAGCTCCTCGTGCGGGACCTGGTCAATGAGCCTGGTCGGCAGCAGGTCGCCGGGGTCGATATCGAGCAGCGCCAGGTCGGCCGCCAGCGGGAAGTTGCGCTCCAGCGAGCGGCCCAGCAGGCACACCCGCCGGCCGTACTGGTGGGCCAGGTCGGCGATCTGCTGGACGCGGGCCAGGTTGGACGCAAAGCTCGCCACGATCACGCGGCCGTACTCGGCCTGCGCGAAAACCTTTGCCAGTCCGTCGTAGATGGACTGCTGCGAGGCGGTGTGCCCGGGCACGTCGGCGTTGGTCGAATCGGCGAACAGGGCCAGCACACCTTCGCCGCCAAGCTCGCCGAGCATCTGCAGGTCGGTCAGGTTTCCATCCAGCGGCCGATTGTCCAGCATGTAGTCGCCGGTGTGAATGAGGGTACCGGCCGGCGTACGGATGGCAAATCCGAGCGCGTCGGGAATCGAGTGACAGACATGGAAGGGGGTGACCTCGAAGCAGCCCTGGCGGACGGTCGCGTGGACCCGCAACCGCCGCAGGTCGGCATCCTTGGCCAGACCGGCCTCCTCCAAGCGCGCGTTCAGCAGGGCCAGGGTCAACGGCGACCCGTAGAGCGGCAGCTCGTGACGGCGCAACAAATACGGGGCGGCCCCGATGTGGTCCTCGTGCCCGTGGGTGAAGAACGCCGCCCGCAGGTTCCCGGATGCCTCATCGAGCAGGTCCAGGTCGGGCAGGATCAGGTCCACCCCGGGCGCGCGTTCGTCGGGAAACAGCACGCCGCAGTCGACCAGGATCGCATCGTTCTGGCACTCGAGCAGCAGGCAGTTTCGGCCTACGTCGCCCAGGCCACCCAGAAAAGTGGCGCGCACGCTGTGCGAATTTGATTTCAAATGATTGGTTCCTTGATGGATAGTTCTTCGGGTTGGGCGCGCCACGCCGCGGCCCTATTGGACGGGCCGACCGTTCAACTTCAGAAAAGCGAGCGCTGGACTGGCGTGGGCGCGGCGGCCGGTTCGGGGGACGGCTCGGCCGGTTCGGGGGGTTCTTCCAGAAACTGCCGCAGTCTTTGAAAGTCTTCCAGGCAGGCACCGCGCAGACCCGGATTGTGCAGCGCCGCCGCCGGGTGGTACATCGGCATAACGCAGATGGAGCCCAATCGCCGGATCTGGCCGTGTTCGGCCGAAATGCGCGCGCCCCTAAAAAAGCGCTGCAGGGCGTGTCGGCCGAGCAGGACCAGGACGCGCGGCCCGATCGCGGCGATCTGGGCTTTGAGCCAGCCGGAACAGGCGTCCACTTCCTGCGGCAGCGGGTCGCGGTTGCCCGGCGGCCGGCACTTGACCACGTTGGTGATGAAAACGTCGCCGCGTTGCAGGCCGATTTCGGCCAGCATCTCGGTCAGGAATCTGCCGGCCGGCCCGACGAACGGGCGTCCCGACTCATCCTCGCGCTGGCCCGGCCCCTCGCCGATGAACATGATGTCGGCGGCGCGGCTGCCCTCCCCGGGAACGGCGTTGCGGCGCGTCTTGGCCAGCCCGCATGAGGTGCAGTCGGCGATGGCCGCGGCAAGGCCTTCCAGGGTGGCCGCGGGGCCGGGTTCGGCCAGGTCAGCTCACCCGGGCGAACAGGTACTGGTCGAGGCGCTGGCGTCGCGTGATCTCGGCCAGTTCGGCCGCCAGCGACGGTTCGTGCTCGACCAGCGGCAAGCGCGGCAGTCCGACGCTGAAGCCGACCGAATTCAGCGCCGACTTGAGCGCTATCGGACTGCTCCAGCCGGCCGGGAAAAGCGCCCTCACCAGCGGCAGTATTTCCATGTGCAGGGATGCGGCGGTCGACAGGTCGCCGTCGGCGGTCGCTTCCATCATGGCCTTGATCTGACCCGAAACCAGGTGCGACGCGACCGAGACTACCCCGACCCCGCCGAGGGCCATCATCGGCAGCGTGTCGCCGTCGTTGCCCGAATACACCAGAAAGCCGGGCTCGGCGGTGCGGATGATTTCGGCGATCTGGTCGAAATTGGCGCTGGCCTCCTTGACCGCGAATATGTTCTCGATCTGCGAGCAGCGCGCGACGGTGACAGCGTCGATGTTGGTGACCGTGCGCGAGGGCACGTTGTAGAGCATGTTCGGGAGGTCGGTGCTGGCGGCGATCGCCGCAAAGTGCCGGTAGAGACCTTCCTGCGGCGGCTTGTTGTAGTAGGGCGCCACCTGCAGCAACGCGTCCACGCCGCACTCGGCCGCCATCTGCGAGAGATGAATGCTCTCGGCCGTGTTGTAGCCGCCCGTGCCGGCCATGACCTTGGCCCGTCCGCCAGCGACCCGGACCGCTTCGCGATACAGGTCGGCCCGTTCGGACTCGGTCAGCACCGGCGATTCGCCGGTCGTACCGGTCACCAGCAGGGTGTCGTTGCCGGCCTCGATGAGGCCGTCGGCCAGGGCCGCGAAGGTGTCGATGTCGATCGCCCCGTCATCCCCGAAGGGGGTGATCATGGCGGTGATCAACCGCCCGAATTCCAACTTCACTGCCTGCCTCCCAACACGTGCGTTTCTTCCGGCTGAATTGGGCAGATTCTATGTTCTGGCCAGCTCGGCGTCGGGGACCGCGGGGGCCAGCAGACCGCGTTCCAGCAGCTGCTCGGCAATCTGCACCGAATTGGTCGCCGCGCCCTTGCGCAGGTTGTCCGAAACCACCCAGAGGCAGAGCCCGTTTTCGGTCGAAACGTCGCGGCGGATGCGGCCCACCCAGACGTTGTCGTTGCCGTCCGCGTCGAGCGCGGTCGGGTAGCGGGGTGGGTCATCGAGCGGTGCGTCGACCACCTGGATGCCGGACGCGTTGGCCAGCAGTTCGCGGACTGAGTCGACGTCGACCGGTTGGTCGAATTCGAGGTTTATCGATTCGGAATGGCCGCGCGCCACCGGTACCCGCACGCAGGTGGCCGAGATCCTCAGCTGCGGCCGGGCCATTATCTTGCGGGTCTCGGCCGCCATCTTCCATTCCTCGCTGGTGTAGCCGTCTTCGGGACGGAAGGTCTCGACTTCCGGGACCACGTTCTGGGCTATTTGGCGTGGCAGCACGCTCGCCTGCGGCGCGCGTCCGCCGCTGATGTCGGCAATCTGCTGGTCGAGCTCGGCCACCGCTGCCGCCCCGGCGCCGGAGACGGCCTGGTAGGTCGAGGCCACCACCCGGCTGATCGGAAAGGCCTTATCGATCGGGGCCAGGGCCATCACCATCTGGATCGTGGAGCAGTTCGGACAGGCGATGATTCCGCGGTGACGGGACAGTTCGTCGCCGTTTACCTCCGGGACCACCAGCGGCACGTCGGGCTCGTAGCGCCAGGCCGAACTCTTGTCGATCACGACCGCCCCGGCGGCCACGGCGTGCGGGGCGAACCAGCGCGCGATGCTGCCTCCGGCGGCCGAAAACACCAGGTCGATTCCGTCGAAGGAGTCCTCGCGGAGTTCGGCGACCTCCAGGTCGCGGCCCGCAAAGGAGATCGTCCGGCCCGCCGACCGCTTGCTGGCCAGGAGCTTGAGGCTGCCGATCGGGAAACTGCGCTCGGCCAGGATCCCGAGCAGGACTCCACCGACCGCGCCGGTAGCGCCGACCACGGCCACGTTTGGTGCTCTCATAGCCCTCTCGGCCCTCGCAGGTAGTGGTGCCGCCGTGCCGGCGACAGATCTCGGAACGCGCGTTTGGTCATGACCGGCCAGGCCTAGTCCAGCAGGTTTTCAAGGCCGATGACCAGCCCGCTCAGTGATTGGACCCGGCGCACCGCCAGCAGGACCCCGGGCATGAAGGATTCGCGGCTGATCGAGTCGTGCCGCAGGGTGAGGGTCTGGCCGGTGCCGCCGAAGATGACTTCCTGGTGGGCCACCAGCCCCGGCAGCCGCACCGAGTGCACCTTCACTCCGTCCACGTTGCCGCCGCGCACGCCCTGGACGGCGAACTTTTCGGTCCCCACGTCGCGCGTGCCGCCACCGGCCGCGGCAGCGATCCGGCGCGCGGTCGCCAGCGCGGTGCCGGAGGGTGCGTCGATCTTCTGGTCGTGGTGCAGCTCGATCACCTCGACGGTGTCGAAGTAGCGTGCCGCCAGCGCGCACATCTGCATCTGCAGGACCGCGCCAATTGCAAAGTTCGGCGCCAGAAAACCACCGACGCCGGCCTCGGCGACGGCCTCGCCCAGGGCGCTTATGTGCCCGTCGGTGAAGCCGGTCGTGCCCACCACCGGGCAGACCCCGGCGGCGGCGGCGGCCAGCAGATGTCCGGGGCCGGCGGCGGCGTTGGTGAAATCGACCACCACCGCGGCACCGGACGCGGCCAGAACCCGGTCCAGTTCGCTACCCCGGCAGTCGCTACCGACTTGGGAAGCGATTTCCTCCGGGATCGGCCCCAGGTCACAGAGTCCGGCCAGCTCCAGATCGGGGGCGGCCGCCACTGCGGCGACCACCTCCCGGCCGACTTTTCCGGCGGCTCCGGATACGGCGACTCTGATCATCGGTTAGTCCATGAATTCCCAGTCGGGTTCGCGTCCGCCGCTTCGATCGCGGTCGCGTCCACGGCCTTGGTCCCGGTCACGTCCACGGCCGCGTCCGCCGCGGTCGTCGTCCCAGTTCCGGCGTCGTTGCGGACGGTTGCGATCAAATCCGCGTCCGCCGCCGCCGCGTCGGCCGCCGCCGCCACGACCACCGCGGTCTCCGCGGTCTCCACGGTCGCCAAAGTCATCACGGAAACCTCCACGTCCGCCGCGGTCGCCACCACGGTCACGGAATCCTCCGCCGCGTCCGCCGCGTCGGAAACCTCCGCGGTCGCCACCACGGTCGCGGAATCCTCCGCGGTCGCGGCCGCCGTTGCGTCGGCCGCCGCCGCCGCCGCGTGGACGGTAACCGGTGTAGTCATCGCCCATCAGGACCGCTTTGCGTGACAGGTTGATCCGCCCCAGGTCGTCGATCTCTATTACCTTGGCTTCGATCACGTCACCGACCGAGACCTCGTCCTCGACTTCCTCGACGCGGTAGTCGGCCAGTTCCGAGATGTGGATCATGCCCTGTTTGCCGGGCGCGAATTCAATGAATGCGCCGAACGGCAGGATCCGCTCCACCGGTCCGGAGACGACCCGCCCGAGCTCGATGTCGCCGATGATGTCGCGGATCATCGCGATCGTCTTTTCGGCCTGCTCGCGGTCGGGGGCGGCCACCGTCAGGGTGCCGTCCTCGGCGATGTCGATTGAAGCGCCGGTGAGTTCCTCAAGCTTGCGGATGACCTTGCCGCCGGGGCCGATCACCTCGCCGATCTTGGTCGGATCGATCTTGTGGATCTCGATCTTGGGCGCCCAGGTGTTCACCGAGTCACGCGGCTGGTCGATCGCCGCCTGCATCACCTCGAGGATTTCCATCCTGGCCGCGCGGCCGGCGGCCAGCACCGGTCCGATGATCGAGAGCGGAATGTGATCGAGCTTGATGTCCAGCTGGATGGCGGTCACCCCATCGGCCGATCCCGCAACCTTGAAGTCCATGTCGCCGAAGTGGTCCTCGGCGCCCTGGATGTCGGTGAGGATCTCCTGCCGGCCTTCGCCATCGGAGATGAGTCCGATCGAGATACCGGTCACCGGGGCCTTCAGCGGCACGCCGGCGTCCATCAGGGCCAACGCCGAAGCGGTGGTGGCGGCCATTGAGGTCGAACCGTTCGAGGAGAGGATCTCGGAAACGGTGCGGATCACGTATGGGAATTCGGATTCGTCCGGCAGCACCGGAGTGATGGCGCGCTCGGCCAGGTAGCCATGCCCGATCTCGCGCCGCCGTGGGCCGCGCAGCGGGTAGGCCTCGCCGGATGCGAACGGGGGCATGTAGTAGTGGTGCATGTAGCGCTTGGACTCCTCCCAGTCGAGGTTGTCCAGGCCAATGCGCTGCACCGAGCGGGCGTTGCCCAGGGTCACGATGTTCAGGCACTGGGTCAGGCCGCGCTGGAACAGTCCGGTTCCGTGCACCCGCGGCAGGATTCCGACATCGGCGGAAAGTTCCCGCAGCTGGCCGGGAGCGCGTCCGTCGGGGCGCAGCTGATCGTCGAGGATCGCGGCCCGGGTCGCGGCCTTGAGCGCGGATTCGAACCCGGCCGCTACGGCCTCGGGCCCAAACTCTGAATCCTCGAGCGCGTCGTTGGCGGCCTCGCGCGCGGCCGCAACCGCCTCGCCCCGCTCGGGCTCGGTGGTGATGCGCGCCGCCGCCGCCAGGTCGGATCCGACCGCCGCCGTGACCGCCTCTTCGGCGCCCTCGTAGACGCCGGCGATGATCGGTTCGGCCTTGTCAACCCCGCAGCGATCGCGCATCTCTTCCTGGATTGCGATCAGCTCCTGGTTGTGCTCGTGTCCGAACTCGATTGCGGCTTCGACCTCGTCCTCCGGCAGCTGCGAAGCGCCGGCCTCGATCATCACCACGCCCTTGGCGGTGGAGGCCACCACCAGGTCCAGGGCCGGGTTCTCGGCCAGGAACGACCGTGTCGGGTTTACGACGAAGTTCTCTCCGTCGTAGCCGACCCGGACCGCCCCGATCGGCCCGTTGAAGGGGATGCGGGAAATATGCAGGGCGGTGCTTGCGCCGACGATACCCAGCACGTCGGCCTCGTTGTCCTTGTCCGAGGCCAGCAGGGTGTTGATGACCTGGACGTCATTGCGCATGCCCTTGGGAAAGAGCGGGCGCAGCGGGCGGTCGGTGAGGCGGGCGGTCAGGGTCGCGCTGTCGGGCGGACGCCCCTCGCGGCGCAGGACCGATCCCGGGATGTGGCCTACCGAGTAGGACTTTTCCTCAAAGTCGCACGAGAGCGGGAAGAAGTCGAGGCCCTCGCGCGGGCTGTCTTTCATGCAGACCGTGCACAGCAGGCGCAGGTCGCCGTAGCTGAGCAGGATCGCGCCGTCGGCCTGCAGGGCCAGCTGGCCGTTCTCCAAACGGAGCTCTTCTGAGCCCAGCTTGGTTGTTAATTCGTGTTTCAAGGCACTCTTCTCAATTGATTTGATACGTTGCTTTGGTAATGGTTCGGATCCAGACCGTCCCCGCGGGGAGCAGCCTCCAGGTCCGCACGCTTGCCTGCTTTCAAAATGGTCGGGCCGATTCGGTCGCATTGGGATCCGGAATGGTGCGGAAGGCTTCGATTGCTAGTTACTTTCCGGGGTTGCCTCTGGCTTTCGGTAGGGGCCGCCTGGTTCGGCGGTCGGGTGGGGTGTGGGTACGCAGCCTGAATCGTGGCAAGGCGCTTCGTCCAGGCGGTTGTGCCCTTCGGGGTCCGGTCGGCATAAGGGTGCGCCGACACGGCTTCGGGCTTGGCGGTTCCAACTTCTGATCTGGTTCAAAACTCGTCCCGGCGGGACGCTTCTATCTGCGCAACTCCAGCGTTGTCACGACTTGGCTGTAGCGATCCGGGTTCTTCTCGCGCAGGTACCTGAGCAATGATCCGCGCTTGCCGACCAGCTTGAGCAGGCCGCGCCGCGAGTGGTGATCGTGCTTGTGCTCGCGCAGGTGTTCGGTCAGATGCACGATGCGGGTGGTCAGGACGCCAATCTGGACCTCGGTCGAGCCGGTGTCGAACTCGTGGTTTTGCAGGGTTTCGATTGCTTCCTGCTTGCTGCCGGTGTATGGCAAGCCGATTCCTCTGAACGCGTACTGATGCTTGGCCGCTATTGGGCTCCGCCCGGAAATTGTCTTGTATTTGCCAGTTGCTTCGGGCGGTGACGGTCCTGCGACCGTTCCGACCAGATTATAGAAAGCTCGGCGAATGCGCCGGATTGCGCTTTGCCGCCGTCGGGTGCTGCCAGAATTGCCCCGGCCCCCAGTCGCGGGCCCAACCCGTTCCCGTCAGAGGTATCCAGACCACCCAGATGAGTTCGCGCCGCCGTCGCCGTCGCACCGCTGCGGACGCGCCGCGGCAGGCGCCCCAGCAGGCGCCGCGCCGTCAGGCCCCCAAACCGTCGGGTGGGGGCGGGTTCAACCCGTTTCGGCAGAAGCGGATCGTCATCCTGGCGGTGCTGATGGTGGTCCTGATTCCGTTTGAATTCATGGCCATCAACTCCCTGCTGGAGGGACCGCCCGGCGATCGTCCCGACACGGCGCCCGCGGTGGTGGTTTCGCCGGGCAGCATGCACGACCCGTACCTGACCATTCCGCCCACTTCGGGGGCCCGCGCCGAGACCGCCCCGCAGCCCGGCGTCTACACGACCGAATTGACCAACCTGGAGCAGGTGGCCGCGCTGGCCGAGGGCACGGTCCTGGTCCAGTACAGCTGCGCGCCGACGGCCGCGATATGCGCCCAGATGATCGGGCAGCTGGAAGAGATCGTTGACCAGACCTCGGACTACCCCGTCATCCTGGCCCCCTACCGGGCCGCCGCCACCGCCCACGTCCACCTGACCGCCTGGGGAGCCCTCCTGCGGCTGAACCAGGTCGACGCCGAACTGGTGCGTGAATTCGTCACCGCCTGGGCCGGGGCCGAAGTGGACAGCGGCGGTTAGGGCCCCGCGCCCGCCGCAGGCCCATGGCTGATCTCGGGGCGCCAGCCTGGATAACCACCGCCGTACTGGCCGGCCTGGTGGTACTGTTTGCGACCGAAAAACTGCGGCCCGACGTGGTTGCGGTGCTGGGACTGGTGGTCCTGGCCGCCGCCGGGGTGGTCGACGTCACCTCGGCCCTGACCGGGTTCGCCCATCCGGCGGTGGTGACGGTGGTGGCGTTTTTCGTACTCTCCTCGGCCATTTCCGATGCCGGGGTGCCGCAGGCGATCGCGCGGTTCCTTTTCCGAATAACCGGGTCGTCGCAATCGGCCCTCACCCTGCTGATCATGTCCACCGTGGGGGCAATGTCGGCGTTCATAAACAACATCGCCGCCAGCCTGATCCTTCTGCCGGCGGTCAACCGGCTGGCCCGGACCGCCAACATCTCGGCCCTGAAACTGATGATGCCGCTCTCGTTCGGGTCGCTGCTGGGCGGGCTGGCCACCCTGATCGGGACGCCGCCCAACATAATCGCCGCCGATCTCCTGGCCGAATCCGGCGCCGGCAGCCTGCGGATGTTCGACTACGCCCCGACCGGCCTGGCGGTAATGGCGACCGGTATGGTCTATTTCGTCTTCATCGGGCGGCGCCTGCTGCCCGACCGGCCCGCCCAGGGGGAAGTGGCGCTGGTCGAGCAGGCCCGCGACTTTCTCTTCGCGCTGCAGGTCACCGGCCGTTTCGAGGAGCCGGGCGCCACGATCATGGAACTTGGCTGGCGCGCCCGCTACAACGTCTCGGTGCTGGAGATCCGCCGCAGCCGCCAGCGGCTGCGCACGGTCTCGCCGCGCGACCAGGTCTTCATCGGCGACACCCTGATCATTTCCGGCGAATACGACGACGTGATGCGCCTGGCCCGCCTGGACGGGATCGAGCACGCCCGGCCGGCGGGGGGCGCACTGGGCCAGGACGAGACGACGGTGGTATCCGAACTGGTCGCCACGCCGTGGTTTGAATCGAACGTCAACTCGCTCACCGATTACGGCTTCGGGCGCCGCTACGGCGGGCTGGTCCTGGGGATCTGGCGGCATGGCCGGCGCCTGACCACGAACCTTGCCCGCACCCGCATCCGGACCGGCGACGTGCTGCTCGTGCAGCTCCCCCGCGAGGGCCTGAGCGCGCTGGCCGGCGACGACCATTTCCTGCTGATGCGGCAGCGCACCGATCACCGCGAAAAGGTCAAGCCGACCGCGGTGCGGGCGCTGCTGGTGCTGGCCGGGGTGGTCACCGTGGCGGCGCTGGGCCTGACCCACATCGCGGTCGCCGTGCTGGGCGGAATCCTGGCCCTGCTGGCGCTGCGGGTCATCTCGTCGCAGCGCCTGTACGAGGCGATCGACTGGCGGCTGCCGGTCCTGATCGGGGCGATGATCCCGATCGGTTCGGCGATGCAGTCGACCGGCGTGGCCGGCGCGCTGGCCGACCAGATTGCCATCCTGGCGGCCGGGGCCGGGCCCTACGCCCTGGTGGCGGTCATTTTCCTGGCCACGGCATTGCTCACCCAGGCGGTCGCCAACGCCTCGGCGGTCGTGATCATGGCCCCGATCGCGCTCGAACTCTCCTCCTCGCCGGACCTGGGAGTCTCGGCCACCGCCCTGATGATCACGGTCGCGATCGCGGCCTCGACCGCCTTCATTACCCCCTTCGGACACCAGGCCAACCTGCTGGTCTACAACGCCGGCGGATACAAGTACCTCGAATTCACCCGCGTCGGCCTGCCGCTGACCCTGCTGGTGATGGCGGTCACGGTCCTGATGGTGCAGTGGGTCTGGCCGATATGAGCCTGGACCTGGGCGTGCGCGGCCAGCCGGCCGCGCTGCGGCTGCTGGAGGTGATGCTATCAAGCCACCGGCTGCCGCATGCGCTGCTGTTCACCGGCCCGCCGCATTCGGGCAAATCGACGATGATGCGGGGCCTGGCCGCATACCTCAACTGCGCCGCAGCCGGCCCCGGCGGGCCCTGCTGGAGCTGCCCCAGCTGTCGCCGGATCGCCGAAGGGGTCGATTTCGACGTGCGCAGCATCGACGTCGAGGAGGGACACGGGCGGATCCAGATCGAACAGGTACGCGAATTCGAGCGGCGCGTCGCCCTCACCGCGGTCGGCGGACGCTTGAAGGTCGCCATGTTCCCCAGCGCCCACCTGCTCACCGAGAACGCCGCCAACGCCCTGCTCAAGACGCTCGAACAGCCGCCCCCGCACACCCTGATCATGCTGGCCGCCCCCACCCGCGACGCGATCCTGGCCACGGTCGCCTCGCGCTGCTCGCACCTGCGCCTCTACCCGCTATCAAGCGCCGAGCTGCGCGCCCTCGTGATCGAGCGGACCGGCGCTTCCGGGGCGGATCTGGAACTGGCCCTGGAGCACGCTTTCGGGCGGCCCGGCTGGGCGATCCAGATCCTTTCCGAGCCCGGCCGGATCACCGAATTCGCGCGCCAGGTAGAGACGATGCTGGCGGCCGTCGGTCCCGACCGCTCCGACGCCGACCGCCTGCAGGCCGCCGCCGACGTGGCCACCGGCGGACGCAGCGCCGCCGAGCGGCGCCGCAATGCCATCGGGATGCTGGAATGGCTTGAACTGGCGCTGGCCGCCCGACGCCTGCCCGATCGGCTTGAGCGCTGGGCGGCCGATGCTGCCACCGTCCGCAGCGGCCTGACGCGGCTGCACGCCAACACCATGGTCCGGCCCGCCGTCGAAGCGGTGTTCCTGGCCCTCGGCCGCGGTCGGCCGAGCGACGGACCGGCCGGCGCAAAGACCTAAACTCAAAGCCAAGACCATAACCCCCGGGGAGCCACGCCGACCGGCGCCGAGCGCCCGGGAGAAGATTCCGACTCTCAGTTTCAGTGCAAATATCAGATAGACGGCGGCCGCCATGCCGACCGTGATCGGCGTGCGCTTCCGGACCGCCGGCCGTCTCTACTACTACGACCCGGACGGAGTCGATTTCCAGGCCGACGACCATGTCCTGGTCGACGCCGGGAACCGCCGCGAACTGGGCCGGGTGATCCTGGCTCCCACCGAAATCGACGCCAGCGAGCTGCGCGGGTCCCTGAAGAAGGTGATCCGCCGCGCCACCGACGAGGACCGCGCCAAGGCCGAGCAATTGAGCGAACGCGCCCAGCGGGCCATGGTCGAGTTCGCGGACCTGATTAAGGAACGCGACCTCCCGATCAAGCCGATCAAGGCCGGCTGGAGCATGGACGACAGCACCCTGACTTTCAACATCGCGACCAGCGGCCCGGTCGCCTATTCGGACCTTGCCGCCGAGCTCGCCGGCCGTTTCCACGCCCGAATCGAGCTGCGCCAGGTAGGCTCCCGCGAGCGTGCCGCGCTGGTCGACGGTCTCGGGCGCTGCGGGCTCTCGCTCTGCTGCTCGTCGTGGCTGACCGAGCCGGGCAACGTCACCGTGCGCATGGCCAAGAACCAGAACCTGCCGCTGAACCCGGCCAAGATCTCGGGCGTCTGCGGACGGCTGCTCTGCTGCCTGCGCTATGAGCACGAAATGTATGTGGCCGGCACGGTTCCGCAGCGCGAACCGCCCGACCGGGTCGGGATTCCGGATCTTTTCCTGGGCGGGACGCCGCTGTCCGAGAGATCCCCGTCCCGGAAGAAGCAGATCCCGAACCGCCCGACTCGCCCGCGCCAGCGCGGCGGCGGCGGCGTCCCGGCCGGCGGCGGCGCTCCCGTCGGAGCCGCCGGCGCGGCCAGCGTCCGCGCTAGGACCGCTCCGGGCGGGCCAGGACGTGCGCGACCAGCCCCCGCTTCAATCGCGCGCCCTGGAGCGGGCCCGACAGCGCACCAGCCGACGCCAGACCCTGGCGTTTGCGATCGCGGCCGGTTTCGGCATAGCGCTACTGATATTCCTGCTGCGGCAACCATCCGAAGAACCCGTCGCCGAAGCGGTGATCGAACCCGCGCCGACCCTGGTTGCAACGCCCCGCTCCGACCCGGGCCCCGACCCCCGCGCCAACTCCCTCGCCGACGCCGGAACCGACCCCGGAACCTACCGTTACCGCCAGCCCGACCCCCGCGCCTACACCGCCCGAGCCGACTCCGACCCCGGAACCGCTGCAGATCCCGCCCGGACATGCCGCGGTTGATGCCGATGTCGGTCTGAACGTCCGCTCCTCGGCCGGATTCGGAGGCCAGGTGCTGCGGGTCCTGCCGAATCGGGCCATCGTCGAACTTACCGGTCTGACCGCGGATGATGAAGACGGGACCTGGCACGAGCTGGCCGAGGAAGGCGGCGGCTGGGTGCTGGGCACCTATCTGCTGTTTCCGCCCGAGGAGGGGGCCGACTCGGAAAGCGCGTAATCGGAATAGACTTTTGGCGCCGATCGATCCGCGCCGCCACGACCGCACCGGCGGCTCGATCCCGAACCCCCAGTCCCCCGCTCCGCTTTCCGACGCCATGTCTTCCCGACCGCTCTTTTACGACGATGCCTACATGCGCGAATTCGAGGCCGCGGTCGTGGGTTCCGACGGGCAGGCGATCTTCCTGGATCAGACCTGCTTTTACCCGCGCGGCGGCGGCCAACCCGGGGACAGCGGCGAACTGGAAATCGACGGTATCTGGAATCCGGTCGCACCGGCCCGCCGGATCAAGGGCCAGATCGCCCACGTCGTCGAGGGCCATGTTCCTGTGGCGGGCACCCGCGTGCGCGGCCGGATCGACTGGGATCGCCGCTTCCGCCTCATGCGCCTGCACACCGCCCTGCACGTGCTCTCGCAGGTGGTCTTTGCCAACTACGGCGCGCAGGTGACCGGAGCCAACATCGCCGACGACGGCGCCAAGGCGCGGATGGACTTTGCGCTGGAGGGCATGCGGATCGCCGACATCCTCGGCGACCTGGAAAAGGCCACAAACGACCTTCTCGGCCAGGGGGCCGCGGTAACGACCTACGAGCTGCCGCGCGCCGAGGCGTTCCAGATCCCGGACCTGATCCGCAGCCACATAAATCTGCTGCCCGAATCAATCACCCAGGTGCGGATCGTCGAAATCGTCGGCATCGACCTGCAGGCCGACGGCGGCACCCACGTCTCCTCGACCGACCAGGTCGGGACCGTGCAGATGATCGGCGGAGCAAACAAGGGCCGCATCAACCGGCGCGTCGAAATCGCCGTGGCCGACTGAGATGCCTTCGCCGTTCAAGCGCCCGCCGGCCCAGCCCGACCTGCCGGCAATCGAGGAAAGGGTCCTGGGTTTCTGGGAAGAGAACCAGATCTTTGAAAAGCTGCGCGCAAAGAACCGCGGCGGTCCGCGCCACTCGTTCATAGACGGCCCGATCACCGCCAACAACCCGATGGGTGTCCACCACGCCTGGGGGCGCACCTACAAGGACGTCTACACCCGCTACCGGGCCATGCGCGGGTTCGACCAGCGGTACCAGAACGGATTCGACTGCCAGGGCCTGTGGGTCGAGGTCGAGGTCGAACGGGACCTGGGGTTAAATTCCAAGCGCGAAATCGAGGAGTTCGGTCTCGACAACTTCTCGCGCGCCTGCGCCGACCGGGTTCGCCGGTTCGGGCAGCGGATCACCGATCAGTCCAAGCGGCTGGGCATGTGGATGGACTGGTCCGATTCGTACTACACGCATTCGGACAGCAACATCGAGCACATCTGGCATTTCCTCAAGACCTGCAACGAGAACGGCTGGCTGCGGCGCGGCCACCGGGTCATGCCGTGGTGCACGCGCTGCGGGACCTCGCTCTCCCAGCACGAGCTGCTCGGCACCGACACCTACCAGGAGCTGACCCACACCGCCGTTACGCTGCGCCTGCCGCTGGTGGAAAGGCCCGGCGACCACCTGCTGGTGTGGACGACCACGCCCTGGACGCTGGCCGGGAACGTGGCCTGCGCGGTCTCCCCGGACCTTGAATACGTCCGCGTGCGCGGCGCCGGCGATTACGTCTACATCCTCTCCCGCGGGACCCTGGACCGGGTCCTGGGCCCGGACGCCGAGGTGCTCGATTCCTTCCCTGGCAGCGATCTCCTGGGGCTTACGTACAGGGGGCCCTGGGACGAGCTTGGGCCGCAGCGCGACGTGCCGCGCCGGATCGTGGCCTGGGAAGAGGTCGCCGAGGCCGAGGGAACCGGGATCGTGCACATCGCGCCCGGCTCCGGGGCCGAGGACTACGAACTGGGCCAGACCGAGGACCTGCCGGCGCTGCACATCATCGACGGCGAGGGCAAATACCGCCCCGAGTACGGCGAACTGGCCGGCCGCGCGGTCGCCGAGGCCAACGATTTCATCCTCGCCAGCCTGCGCCAGAAGGGCCTGTTGCTGGAATCGGCCGAGCACACCCACCGCTATCCGGTCTGCTGGCGCTGCAAGCAGGAGATCGTCTTCAACCTGGTCGACGAGTGGTTCATTTCCTGCGACGAGATCCGCCCGCGCATGATCAGGGCCGCCGAACAGGTTGAGTGGATCCCCGATTCGGCCGGTCTGCGGATGCGCGACTGGCTCGAGAACATGGGCGACTGGGCGATCTCGCGCAAGCGCTACTGGGGCCTGCCGCTGCCCTTCTACAACTGCCCGGGATGTCCGCAGACGATCGTGATCGGTTCGGTCGCCGAGCTGCGCGAGCGCGCCGTCGATCCCGGGAAGGTCGACAGCCTGCCGGAACTGCACCGGCCCTGGATCGACGAGATCGAGATCAAATGCCCCTGCGGCCAGACCGCCCAGCGCGTTCCGGAAGTGGGCGACTGCTGGCTGGACGCCGGGATCGTCCCTTTCTCCACCCTTGACTACCTGGACCACGACCAGGGCGACAAGGACTCGAACTGGAACCGCTGGTACCCGGCCAATTTCATCACCGAGATGCGCGAGCAGATCCGGCTGTGGTTCTACTCGATGCTCTTTATGAGCGTGGCGATCCGCGATCGCGCCCCGTACGAGACCTGCTTTGTCTACGAGAAGGTCATGGACGACAAGGGCCAGGCGATGCACCGCTCGTTCGGCAACGCGATCGACTTCGACGAGGCGGTCGACCGGATGGGCGCCGACGTGATGCGCTGGATGTACGTGGGCACCAACCCAAATTCAAACGTCCGCTTCGGGTACGGACCCGGGCGCGAGGTCGTGCGCCGGTTCCTGACCCTCTGGAACGTTTACGCGTTCTTCCTCACCTACGCCGAGCTGGACGGGTTCGATCCGGCCTCGCCGGCGCCGCCGGTCCCCGAGCGCCCGGTCCTGGACCGCTGGATACTCTCGCGCCTGGGCTCGCTGCAGAAGCAGGCCGAGCAGGCCTACGAGGGCTACTGGGTGTACCCCCTGGTCGACCAGCTCGAACGCTTCTGGGACGACGTTTCCAACTGGTACGTCCGCCTGTGCCGGCGCCGCTACTGGAAGTCGCAGGCCGACGCCGACAAGGCGGCCGCCTACGCGACCCTCTACCAGGTGCTCGGCGGCATCGCGCGGCTGATGGGGCCGCTGGCGCCCTTCCTGGCCGAGGAGCTGTACCAGAACCTGGAGGCGAACGCCCCGGATGCACCCGAGAGCCTGTTCCTGTGCCCCTGGCCGAGCGCCGACGACGCGGCCATCGACGCCGAACTGGAATCCGAATTCGAGATCGTCAGGGCGGTGATTTCGCTGGGGCGCGCGGCCAGGGCCCAGTCCGGTCTCAAGAACCGCCAGCCGCTGGCCGAACTGGTCGTGGGCACCGCCGATCCGGTCCGCCGCCGCGCGGTGTGGCGACACCGCGAACTGATCCTGGCCGAGGTGAACGTCAAGTCCCTGCGGTTGACCGAGGCCAGCTCCACCATGCTGAGTTTTTCGCTCAAACCAAATTTCCGCAGTCTCGGACCGCGGTTCGGGCGTTCGGTCAATACGGCGGCGCGGGCGATCGCCGGTCTGGACGCCGCCGACGTGGCGGCGCGCCTTGAATCCGGAGAGAGCGTCGCAATCCAGCTGGACGGACGCACGGAAGAACTCGGCGACCAGGATCTGATCGTCCGCTACGAGGGAATCGCCGGCCTGGCGGTCGCGGTCGACTCGCAGCTGGCGGTTGGAATCACGACCGAGCTGGACTCAGCGCTCGAACGAGAGGGCCTTGCCCGCGAGCTGGTGCATGCGGTCCAGGGGCTGCGCCGTGACGCCGGTTTCGAGATCTCCGACCGGATTTCGCTGGCCGTAGAGGGGCCGGATCTGCCCGAGTTGCTGGGTGCGCACGCCGAGGAGATTGCCGGCGAGGTGCTGGCCGAAGACTTGAGCATTGGCAGGCTGGAGAACGCCGAGGCGCGTGGCGATCTCCGAATCGGCGACCGCGCCTGGGCCATCGAGCTGGAGCGTCAGCGCCCCGCCTGAGTCGTGCTGCAGGGAGCTGACGATCCGTCGCGCAGCTGCTTGAACGCCGATCGCCGGTGACTTACCGCAGAGACGGTCCGCCCGGATTCAGGCCGCCGCGCCGATGCTGGCGCGGGTCTCGTCAAGGACCATGTCCACCACGCGCAGCAGCGCGTCCTCGTGTGAATCGCCTTCGAGCCGCCTGAGTCGATACAGGTCCACCTGCCGGTCGGCGCCGGTACCCACCCGGATGATCTCGAGCGCGTGGCGAACCTCGGCTTCGCAGCCCAATTCACCGGCATCCTCGGCCAGCATGTCCACCAGTTCCTGGGTGCATTCCATGATGTCTTTGCGTCCGCCGCCGCTCACGTCTCCCAAAAACGCCAGCACGCCGTAGCGCTGGGCGAGCCAGCGGTTTTCGGCGATGATCTCGGTGGGCGGCTCCGGCGGCAACCCGCCGGCCTGGTCCTGGCGCAGCAGCCAGCGGATCAGAGAAGCGTACAGGGCCACCATGCACATCGCGTCATCAACGTGGGTACAGATGTCGCAGATGCGCAATTCGATCGTCGGGAACGAATTGGAGGGGCGAATGTCCCACCAGAGTTCGCTGCCGTCCGAAATAAAGTCCATGCGCCGGTAGTCGGCCACGAGCTGGTCGTACTCGGCGCGGGACCGCAGCGGACCGGGAAGGCTGGTGCGCGGCAGGTTGCCCACGAGATTGAGGCGGTAGGACTTGAAACCGGTCTCGTGACCTTCGATGAAGGGCGAGGTGGCCGACAGCGCATGCAGGATCGGCAGGTAGCGCCGCATCGCGGTCATGATTCTGATGCGTGAGTCCGGATCGCCGAACCCGGCATGGACGTGCATGCCGCCTATCAGGAACCGGCGCACGCTCTCCTGGTAGGTGACCGTGAACCGCTCGTAGCGTTCGCGCGGCGTCGGCGCCTGGGCCCGCCAGTCGGCGAACGGGTGGGTCGAAGCGGCCATCACGGCAGCGCCGTAGGCCTCCGCCGCTTCGATCACGATCCGCCGGGTTTCCAGCAACGCCGTGCGGGCCTCGGCAACGGAGTGGCAAATCCGCGTGTTCGTCTCGATCTGGGCGCGCAGGAATTCGCGCACGATCTTGTGCGGTCCCCGGTTGGCGTCGCAGGCCTCGAATATCCGGACATCCGGATCGGCCAGCAGGTCGCGGGATTCTGGGTCGACGAGGAAAAACTCTTCTTCGACACCCAGCGATATGTTCAATTCGCTCAAGGTACACCCGCTAGCTGCACGGAGGAAACGATTCGAGCCGTCCGCGCTAATCGCGCATCAGGCCGTGGAGCATAGTCCCAATTTTCGGGATGATGCCATTCCCGAACCGGCAACCGCGCAGGGTTCGCGGGGCCGCAATTGGGCGGTGCTCACCTGGACGGACGGTTGGGACTGGGTCCCGTGGGACATCGAGCACGCATCCGGCGTTCGCATCGAGGTCAAGCAGTCGGCGGCCCGGCAATCCTGGGGCCGGACAGAGTTCGCGCCCGACCGCCGCACCAAAGCCAAGTTCGATTTCGCCCCGCGCTCGGGGTATTGGCCGAGAGATGGCGGCGGCTGGATTTAGTTTCCGGAACCTTCGCGGCCCGCCGGCATTTATGCATTCGCCTGGCACGGCCAGCGCAAAAAGGGATCGGCAGATCAGGGCGATCCGGAGCAGTGGGAGTTATTCGTCGTGCCCGAATCCAAGCTGCCAAAACTACAGCAGACCATTGGGCTGACCGCTCTCAAGCAAATCGCCGCGTCTTGCCGATTCGATCAACTCAAAGTCGCGGTGGAAGCCGCTTGTCCCCTTCGTGACCAGTTCGAGAATCGGGTTCTCTGAGCAACCAGGCTTCCGGACCAAGCGGCCCACAGGCAACCGCAAAAGACGCGGGTCGTCATCACCCCGAACATTAGGGGAATTGGGCCGGGCGTCGACCCGATTTCAGAACACCACCCAGGGTGCGGCAGCAATCCGCGCTTGGGGCTAAAAGCCGAACCCCGCCGATCCTTTACCGGATCGGCGGGGTTTTGGTTACTCGATGTCCGCGCCTATTGGCTCGGGTCGGTCGGGTTCTGGCAGCCTACGCGTCGTAGTACTTGTGGAACTCCCACGGGGTCGGCCGCAGACGGTGCTCGTCGACTTCCTCGGTGCGCTTGTACTCAAGCCAGGTCTCGATCACGTCGGGGGTGAACACGTCGCCGACCAGCAGGTAGTCGTGATCGGCCTCGAGCGCGTTGAGCGATTCCTCCAGCGATCCCGGAACCGAGGCGATCTCAGACAGTTCCTCGGCCGACATTTCGTAGATGTCCTCATCCACCGGGTCGGGCGGCTCGATCTTGTTGATCACACCGTCGAGTCCGGCCATAAGCATGGCCGAAAACGCCAGGTACGGGGTTGGCGGTGGGATCGGGCGATCGGAACTCAACCCGGCGCGCCGCCGGTGAGGATGAATACGTCGGGATTCGCACGCACGCGGAACGGTTGCGCTGCGAGTAGACCAGGTTCACCGGCGCCTCGAACCCGGGCACCAGGCGCTTGTAGGAGTTGGTCGTGGGCGCGCAGAAGGCAAGCAGCGAGGCGGCGTGCTTGAGCAGTCCGCCGATATACCAGCGGGCGGTGTCGGAGAGCATGGCGTACTTTTCCGGGCCGCCGTAGAAGAGCGGTTCGCCGTCTTTCCACAGGCTCTGGTGGCAGTGCATCCCGGACCCGTTGTCGCCCAGCACCGGCTTGGGCATGAAGGTCACCGTGTGGCCGCTCTGGCGGGCGACGTTCTTGATGATGTATTTGTAAATCATCATGTTGTCGGCCTGCTCGACCAGCGGCGCGTACTTGAGGTCGATCTCGGCCTGTCCGGCAGTGGCGACCTCGTGGTGATGGACCTCAACGTCAATGCCGATGTCCAGCAGCGCGGTCACCATCCTGGAGCGCAGGTCCTGCTGCGAGTCGTTGGGCGGTACCGGGAAGTAACCCTCTTTGTGGCGCGGCCGGTGGCCCAGGTTCTGGTCCGGGCGGCCTGAATTCCAGATTCCTTCTTCCGAATCGACGGTGAAGAAGGAGCCGTTGGCGGACTCGTCGAAACTGACGTGGTCGAAAACGAAGAATTCGGCTTCCGGGCCCCAGAAGCTGGAGTCGGCAATGCCGGTCCCGGCAAGGTGCGCCACCGCTTTGGCGGCGATGTTGCGCGGGTCACGCGAGTAGCGCTCGCGGGTCAGCGGGTCTTCGATATCGCAGGTCATCACCAGCGTCGGGGCCTCGAGGATCGGGTCAACGAACGCGGTCGAGGGGTCCGGTATCACCAGCATGTCGGATTCGTTGATCGCCTGGAATCCGCGCACGCTGGAACCGTCGAATCCGGCGCCGTCGGCGAAGAGGTCCTCGTCCAGGTAGCTGATCGGCATCGAAAAGTGCTGCCAGGTTCCCGGCAGGTCGGTGAAGCGCAGGTCGACAAATCGACAGTCGGCATCGCGCGCCATGCGCAACACCCGTTGGATCTGCTCGGAACGATCACTCATGAATTGTTTGCCTTTCTTATCGCCTTTGCCGGCGCCAAAAGAAAAAACCTCGCGACCGCCCATGTCGCGAGGCTCGATACGGTTGAGCGGAACCGGCCTTCCTCACTGAAGGCGCGGTTGGGTTTGGTTCTTCCCGGCTAAAGTTTACGCCAAATCCGGTGTCTAGGACCTGCTACTACTGCAGGTTTGAGAGCACCATGGCGATCACGACGAACACGAATATCGCCACTGCCCAGAAAGTCCAGTGCAGGCCCAGAATGGTGCCCTGCGACAGCTGGGGCACACCGCGCGGGGAGGGGCGACGGGCGCTGCTGCGGGAGGGGCGGGTCGGGCGCTGGGCGCGTTCGCGCAGTCGCCGCAGGTTCTCCGAAATCGCCGGCTCGAAGCGGCTCGGCTCATCGGCTGCGGGTTCTTCGCTCTCCTCGGACGAAGGCGCGGCCTGGCCCTCGCGCGGCAGCTTGGCTCCGCAGTTGATGCAGAGCCAGGCACCGCTGGTGTTTTCGTGATCGCAGTCAGGACATCGCATGTCGATTACCGGTCTGTGCGCGGCAGTGGGGCGGCCTACGCCGCCTGCCAAACAACTTTAAAGGGTTTTGCGGCCGGGCCGCCCGTACTGCTAACATTTGGCCACTTAGCAGTAACGGCTGCGACAGGGCGCGCCGGACGAAGCAGTCCCGCCCTCTTCCGTCGACGAATCGGAACGCCGCCGTCTACACGCCCAGCCGGTGTAGATCGGGTCAAGACGACCCGAAACCCCATTCCCTTCCGGGGAGGACCGTCGCAAGCGGTTCACAGGCCAAGTTCGGCCATCTACCAACCAATGCCCGGCAGCCCGCCCCAGCGCGACGGCAACCCGCCAACTGCCCGGCACAATCGCGACCGCCGGCTCCGACTAATCTCTGACCGGCGACCGCACCCGCCGCGGCATCCATTGCCGCGGAGTCTTCAAAGTTTGAGAGGAGACGAATGAAAAAAATTGAGGCCATCATCCGCCACGAGGTGCTCGAGCCGCTTCGTGACGCGCTCGACAAGGCCGGTTTTCACGGCATGAGCGTGAGCGAAGTGCGCGGCGCCGGATCGCAGCGCGGATACACCGAGACGTACCGCGGCGTGCGGGCGTCGATAGTGTTCCGGCCCAAGATCAAGGTCGAGATGATCATCCACGAGGAAAGTGTCGATCAACTGGTCGCGCTCATCTGCGAACACGCCTACACCGGCGAAGTGGGCGACGGGAAGATCTTCATCTATCCGATTGAAGACGTCGTCCGGATTCGCACCCAGCAACGGGGAAGGGACGCCCTATGACCGCCGTAGCCGCTGCGCGCGCGGTAGCAATGCGCCCGCCGCTCAGCTTCCTTTTCTCGTCACGCTACCTGTTCGCCCTGGCCGGGGCGATACTGGCCGCCCTGCTGCTGCCGGCCCTGGCCCTGGCCCAGGAAGAAGACGCGATCGTTACCCTGACCGCCACCGTCGACCAGCTCTGGATCGTCATGGCCGGGGCGCTGGTCTTCTTCATGCACGGTGGATTCACCTTGGTGGAGACCGGGTTCACCCGCACCAAGAACGCCGCCAACATCTGTGCCAAGAACCTGATGAACATGTCGGTCGGCCTGATCTCGTACTGGGCTATCGGCTGGGCGTTCATGTACGGCGAATCCGCCGGCGGGATTGTCGGCACGTCTGATTTCCTGATCGCGGTCGGCGACTCGCAGTTCTCGACCGACTGGTTCTTCCAGGTCGTGTTTGCGGCAACCGCCGCCACCATCGTCTCCGGGGCGATGGCCGAGCGCACCCACTTCCGCGCCTATCTGATCTACGCGGTCGTCCTCACCGGGTTCATCTACCCGGTAGTGGGCCACTGGGTCTGGGGCGGAGGCTGGCTGGCCGAGCTCGGCTTCTGGGACTTTGCCGGATCAACCGTAGTCCACACCACCGGCGGCGTGGCCGCCCTGGTCGGAGCCGCGATCCTGGGTCCCCGCCTGGGCAAGTACTCCGAGGACGGATCGGTCAACGTGATTCCGGGACACTCGATCCCGCTCGCGATCGCCGGCGTGATCATCCTCTGGTTCGGCTGGTTCGGGTTCAACGGCGGATCCACGCTTACCGCGGTCGGCCAGGACTTTGCCAGCGTCATCGTGGTGACCAACCTCGCCGCCGCAGCCGGTGCAGTAGCCGCCATGGCGGTCTCCTGGCTCTACAACGGCAAGCCCGACGTCGGCATGATCGGTAACGGCGCTCTGGCCGGCCTGGTCGCCATCACCGCCCCGTGCGGCTGGGTCGACACCTGGGCCGCGGTCATCATCGGCCTGGTCGGTGGCGGCCTGGTAGTGGTCGGCGTGGCCTTCATCGACAAGATCCTCAAGGTCGACGACCCGGTCGGCGCCATCGCCGTACACGGTGTGGTCGGAATCTGGGGAACCCTGGCCGTGGGCCTGTTCGCCGATCCCAAGTTCGGCGGGCCGGAAGGCAGCCTGTTCATCAACGGCGACTTCGAACAGCTCGCTGTTCAGGCGCTGGGTTCGGCAGCCTCGATCGTCTGGGTCGGCGCCACCTGCCTGGTCCTCTTCCTGGCGATCAAGTACACCGTCGGCCTGCGCGCCGAGCCGGTGGAAGAGCTTGACGGCCTCGACATCCACGAACACGGCGTGTTCGGATACGGGGAGTCGAACTTCTAGAGGCCAAACCTTTGTGCCGGCCCTGCCGGCCAAATCCATTGGTTACACGCAAGGGGCCCTCCGGCGGAGGGCCCCTTGCCGCTTTTGAAAGCCACAGGCACGGAATGAAGGCCGCGCCGGATCCGGGTAAACCCCCGGCGCGCCCGGTGTTCTCCGCAAAAAAACCCGCGCTGAATCGAGGCGGTTACCGGAGCCCATCGGTTAGGGGCGAGGTAGCGACGCAATCAGAGTGATTGGCGCTACCGCCCTGGCCGAGGATCGCGAATCAGCCGGGTCGCCAATGCAGCGCAATTGGGCTCGCGGGCGCAACGGCGCGAAAATTCCAAATTGGACCTCGTATTTTGAATACGGGAAGTCCCGGGTGCGGTAGACCGATTGGTCCTCGGTCCCGGAAGACCGTTTCAAAGCAAGGTCGCCGCACCCGGTAGTCCCGCCGCCTCAATCCGAACAATTGCTCGGGGCCGGTAAGAGCCCGTATTTGCGAGGAAGGATCTTCGGCGGCGGACCGTTACTGGGAGTCTATTTATGAACGCCCCTATCTGTGTCGGCGTCGACGTCTCCTCCGAGCACCTCGACGCCGCCTTCGGACCCGGGGGGCGGGTCCGCCGGTACGCCAACTCCGGCGCCGGAATCAGGAAGCTGACCGGAAAGCTCCGGCAACTTGCCCTCGAGGTGGTGCTGATGGAAGCCACCGGCGGCTGGGAGAGATCCCTGGCCGAGGCGCTCTCCGAAGCGTCAATACCGGTGGCGGTGGTCAACCCCCGCCAGGTGCGCGACTACGCCCGCTCGATGGGCATTCTTGCCAAAACAGACGCGGTCGACGCCCGGGTGATCGCCGAATTTGCCTGCGGCGGTCACTACCGGCTCTGGCAGGCTCCGGATCCCGGGGTCCGGGAACTGGGCGAGCTCACCAGCCGCCGCCTGCAGCTGGTCAGCCAGCGCGGCGCCGAGCAGAACCGCCTGCGGCTTGTCCGGAACCGCGACGTCCGGTCGGATATTAATCGCGCCATCGCCGGTCTGAAGCGCCGCATAAAGCGACTGGACGGCAAGATCGCCGGCCTGATCGCGGCATCTCCGGATCTAAGATCCAGAAACGCTCTGCTGCGATCGGTCCCCGGCGTCGGCCCCCAGCTCTCGGCCACGGTGATCGCGTACCTGCCCGAACTTGGGACCATCGGCAACAGGCAGATCTGCGCCCTGGTGGGGGTCGCGCCGCTCAACCGCGACAGCGGCAAGTTCTCCGGCAAGCGGTTCGTGTGGGGCGGACGGGCCGGAGTGCGCGCGGCGCTGTACATGTCGGCCCTGGTCGCCTCGCGCCGCAATCCCCGCATAAGGACCTTCTACCAGCGCCTTGTGGCGGCCGGCAAGCCCAAGAAGTTGGCCCTGACGGCCTGCATGCGCAAGCTGTTGACGGTGCTGAACTCGATGCTGCGAAATGGAGAGTTCTGGCGCAAGGAGGAGTCTCCGCAGAGCGCATCCGTTCCCGGCGCCGCCCACGCTCTGGACGGCAGGCCGGCCGTCCCCGCAGCCGGGGCGCAGGGTCCGAGCGCAACTGATCGGGACGAATCAATCGCGGATGAGGATCTGCCTCCGGGCGGCTGAAAACCGGCAGCCGGCTTCTCGAGCGCCCCGCCTCCTGTAGGGCCGGGACAGGGTCCCTAGCGAAGCCGCGCCCGAAAACCGATTCCTGCCGTGGTCACGGGGGTTCGGCGCAGGCGACGCCGCGGTCACCGCCCGGTCGTCGTCCGACCTCCCCTGTTCCGCTCTCCCCCGGACCCTTATCGCCTCAACCCCTTCTGGCCTTGACAGTCAAGACAATTGCTTTGTATTTGCCAAACCAGCCCTCGGGAACGAACACCGTGCGGAAGCTGACGATAAATGTGACAGATCGGACTCACCTCGCGCTGCAAGAGGCAGCAGCGCGCCGAGGATGCACGATAAACGGCTTGATTGAGGCGATCCTGGAGTTGAAGGGAATCGCCTCTTCGGCGGAGGTCTTGGAGATCGGCGCGCGGGCGCGTTCGAGCTCCGGGCTCGGCAGTGAAGAGGCGATCGCGGTGCGCGAAACCAGCCTCCACCGGGCCGAACGCGGCGAGCAACGCGGGGCGCTCTAGTCGTCGGCCGTCACTTGGCGGACACATGGCTTCACGGTTCGATTCCTGCGGGGCCAAAGGAGCGTAACCGTCCGGACGAGTCTCCCGGCTGGCACGTCGTTTGCCCGAGGCCGGAAGGCCTTGCGCTCAAGCGCAAAGGGCCGCTGGCCTGGTTTCGAACACATCGCATTGTTCGGCGACCTCGAAGGCGACCGAGCAACGCCAGTAAATACCGGCCTCTGACGGAATGAGCGCAACCCGCCGGCATACTTGAGCCATGGCGCGCGTCACAGCTTTAACCGTCGGCGATCCAGTGGTTTTCGAGCGCGGCGGAAAAGACCGAGTACACGGCCACGTTGCGCGCAAGATGGCCCGCAAGGCGATCGTTATCGACCCCGAACGATCCGAGTGGAACGTTCCCTGGGGGCTGCTGCGGTCGAACCGCGAAGGTTCCCGGAAGCGATTGTTTCTCCGCGACGAACGCATCAAGGCCCGGTTCCGACCGGACGACAAGGTGAGATTCGATTTCGGCGACCAAGTTCTTGCCGGCGTCATCGCCCGATACCTGCCGACAAGGGCGCGAATCGTCTGCGACGACGAGGCCGAATTCGACGTGCCTTACCCCGGATTGCGGGCAGTGTCGAAAGCAACCGGGCGCCGCGGCGTAACTTGGCTGGAGCGAACCGCTGCCCGAGCCGAGAAGCTGGTGGCAGAACATGACCTGGAAGGCTGGAGTTTCCAGTTCGACGACGCCTCGGGCCGCGCCGGGGCATGCAACTTCGACACCCAGGTAATCGGCCTGTCGCTACTCTACTGCCTCAATTCCACCGACTCGGAGCTGAAAGAGACGATCCTGCACGAGATCGCGCACGCCTTGGCCGGCCCGCAGCACCAGCACGACCGCGTCTGGAAAGAAATCGCCCGGTCCATCGGTTGCTCCGGCGAACGCCTCTGCAGCGCCCCGGCTTTCGCGCCGCCGCGCTACATCGTTTCCTGCCCGGCCTGCGGATGGGCCCTGCGGCGCAACGTGCGCCGGCGCGGCCAGGTGTGCGCCAAGTGCCGGGGGAGTTTGCGGGTCCGGAGCTATACGAAGCGAGCCTGGAAAGCGGCTGCGCCGCATTCCGGAGTTTGAGGGGCCTGTAGCTGACAGCGGGTTCGCTGCTGCCGGTCCGATCAAAGTAAAGCAGCCTGATTTGAACTCGGTTCAACTCAATGCGCCTCCGTCACCGCTTCCGAATTTATATGCAGGCGGCGCACCCTCGTCGCCGACTCGCAGGCTACGCCAGCTGCAGGCGGACCTTCTCCTGCACATCTGCCACAACTGTCCGAAGAACCTGTCCACCGATAGTTGCGCCTCGGGCGCTCCAGTCCAAACTGCGGACCTGATCCGCCAAAACTACTCCTGTGACGGGGGTGCCGCTCGGCCGCCTGACCTCAAACGGCCAACCCCTAGTTCGGGAGGATATCGGACAGGCCAATGCCACGCTAGAGCGCTCGTTGTAGTTGCGCGGACTCAACACAAGCGCTGGCCGGCGGCCGGATTGCTCAAGTCCAACCGGTGGTGAAAAATCGACCCATATCACATCCCCTCGGCCGGGGATCGATTCGCCGTTCACCAGACTTCAGCGCCCTCGGGGCGCCCCCAATCAATCTCGGGGTGCTGCCGATCCGGTGACATTTCCGCGATCAGTGCGTCAAGATCGTATCGCCGCTTGCGCAAAAGAATGCAATCGCCCTGCGCGATGATCTCGACTGGAGATCCTTCTTCCACGCCGCATTGCTCGGCGATTGCTTTAGGTATTCGAATCGCAAGGCTGGTGCCCCATTTCGAAATATGCGATTTCGCGCCCATCAAATCCCCCGAATCCCAGATGCCATCTTTTTTATATATGGGGTTTGTATACAAAAGTGCCACGAATCCGCGCCACCTTGAATACAGTTATGCCGTCTCCGGGACGGCCGCGGGAAAAGTCCCACCCGCGCGGGCCTTCTGCAGGATATTGATGGCCGCGTTGTGATCGCGGTCAAGGTCCAGACCGCATTCACAGACGTGCCTTCTAACTGAGAGGCCCTTCTTCACCGTAGCACCACAGCGCGAGCAGCGCTGCGAGGTGTTCCTGGGGTCAACGAATAGAAGCTCTCCGGCCCACGCTGCCTTGTAGATCAGCTGACTGATGATTCGTCCCCAGGTTTGTTCCATGATGGATCGGTTAAGCGCACGCTTGCGCGCCCCGCCCGATCTGGTCATCTTCTTTTTATCGAGCTTCTCCACCGCGATCAGCCCGTAGCGCCGGACAAGATCGGTGGTGGTCCGGTGGCACTCGTTCCGGTCACGAACCCGGGCCCTATCGTGCGCGTTGGCCAGGATGCGGCGGCGCTCCCGGAAACGGCGACTTCCCTTCCTGCACACTGACAGGCGCCGCTGTTTGCGGGCGATATCCTCGCGGTCGACACTGCGACGCTCTATCTTCTCGCCATCGCTGGCGGTGATTCGCGATATGACCCCCATGTCCAGGCCTACCCTGGCCGGGTTGTGGGGCAACGGTTCCAGGTCGACCGCGTAGACCAGGCTTACACTCACGCGCCTGCCCCTGAAAGTGATGCGGATGGATTTCAGGTCTTCCGATGGCGGCAACTCCCGCCGGGTCCGGATCCTGACCACCGGCAAGCCCTTGACCCTGACCGCGTAACCGCGCCTGTCGGGCTTGACCATGGCAGGGGTGGTCTGTTCCAGTTGGATGGTGCGGTAGCGGTGATGGGGCTTGAAGCGCGGATAGCCGGGCTTCTCGCCATCCTTGACCCGGCGGTAGAACGCCTTCCTGGCCCGGTCGGCGCGGGCCAGCACGCCGCGGCCCACGAAAACCGAAAGGCCCTGCCAGAACGGATCCTGGTTGCGGGCGACGGTGAACGCCTTCATGCGATCGAACAGCGAATCGCTCTCCCCGGTCTGCTTGTAGGAAGTTCGCCAGTGTTCGAGTTCGGCGTTGTACAGTTCCGCGCAGCCCGAGAGCACCAGGTTGAGGCGATCGCAGCCGCGGCGGGTGACGTGGCCGCGGTGCTGGTAGGTGCGGAAGGTGCCTGGCATTGCCCCTGTATGGATTACGCATGGATACTGTTACAAAGGCGTAAAGTATACGTGATCCGCAGCCGATGCGGCAATTAACGCCGGCGATGCGGCCATCCGGTCATTGGTGGGACGGCAAGAACGGTGCGGTGATGACGGAAGGCAGGTGAACCCGTGCCAGTCCAGTCGAAGCCAGGGGCGGATACAGGCACTGGGGATACGCCGGGGCAAGATTCCGCATGAGCCGCGTTCGCCTGGCGGCGGACATTGAGTTCTGCCCGGCGGCGGACATCAGTCGTGCACGTTTATGGCCATCAGAACTGCCCACCGGTGGGCAGTTCTGATGAAGCTCCGATTCGGAGCTGATCGCCTCGCGATTGGCGCCTGCCGCGACCACCGTATCCGCCCTCCCGTCCGGTCCGGCGGCGATCTCATCCGGATCGATTCTGCCAATTCCGGGTCCACGGCGGCGTTTTTTGCGCGGGTTGCGGGTCATGAAGGTCGCCGGGAACCGCTCTACGGGCCGCACAGCAGCCATGTTTTTGGACCAATCGGCCAAAAACGGCTCTATTGGGCCGATTTGGGACCTGGGACGACCAGCCCGCGATAGCCCCGGACCGCGCATTCGGCCTTCCGCTGGGGCGGACTCGCGCCGTTAACGCGCCGACGGCCCCGTTCCCGGCATGGGAAGGGGCCGTCGTTGGCACGGGCGGGATTTCAGGCCAGCGGCATGCCGACCCCCTTCCCGGCCAGGGCCTGGGTGAGGCGGATCGACTCGCCCTCGGTCTGGACCAGGTGGGCGTGATGCAGCAGCCGATCGGTCGCGGCCGTGGCCAGCTGCTTGGGCATGAGTTCGTCCAGCCGCGAGGGGTGCAGGTTCGAGGACAGCGCCACCGACCTCCGCTCGTAGGCGGCGTCGATCAGCCGGAAGAACGCCTCGGCGGTCTCCTGGGCGACCGGCAGCAGGCCGATGTCGTCGATCACGATCAGGTCGGCCTTAAGGATCTTCTGCAGCGCCCGGGCGATCGACTGATCGGCGCTGTGGCGCTTGACCAGCTGCCCCAGATCCTCCAGCGAGTACCAGAGCACCCGGCTGCCGCGCTCGACCGCCCGCTGGCCCAGCGCTTCCAGGAAATGGCTCTTGCCGGTCCCGGACGGCCCGCAGACGACCAGGTTCTCGCCCCGCTCCATCCACTCCAGCGTCATCAGCGCGCGCTGGGTGGGCCCAGGGATCGAGGAGATCTCCTCGTCCCAGGTGTGGAACGTCTTGCCGGAGGGGAACCCGGCCGCCTGGCGGCGCATCCGCACCGAGGACGCCGACCGGCCCCGTATCTCCTCGGCCAGCAGCGCGGTGACGGCTTCGGCCGGGTCCCAGCGCTGCGACCTGGCGGTCTTCAGCAGTTCCGGGGCCGCCTTGCGCATGTACGGCAGGCGCAGGGTCCGGAGCTGGTCCACGACCTTCTCTATCGTCTTGGCGCTCATTCCCGGGCCTCCCCGTCGGTCAGGCCGAAGTCCTTCCAGGCCCGGGTGCCCTCCTGCAGGAAGGATTCGGGGCGGGCCCGGTACTGCGGGCCGGTGGCGGCGACGGCCATGATCGAGGCGACGTCGCCGAAGCCGAAGCACCCGCAGCTGGCCGCCACCCCGAGGGCCAGGTCGACCTCTTCGGCGCCGCCGAGCCGGGCCAGGGTGACGATCTCCTCGAGCTTGCGCCTCAATTGCGGGGAACCGGCGGCGGCGGCCGCGACCAGCCAGCGCTCGGCGTTGGGGCCGATGTCAAGGAACTCCTTCTCGGCGTCGTTGCGCGGCCGCGGGCGGCGCGCCAGCGGTCCCGGCGGCCGGTCGGTGTAGTGGCTCTCGTCAACCACCTGCCGGCCCTTGCCGGCCAGGGCGTGCCGGGCCACCTCGCGCAGGCCGGACCCGTCATCGGCGGTCACGATCAGCTCGTCGGACTGCTCGCGTACCCAGACTGTTTCGTCGGCCAGGGCGTGCGGCACCGAGTAGCGCGAGCCCTGGTAGGTGACCACCGCGTCGTCGGAGACCCGGCGGGTCTGGCCGAAGACGGGCGTGAAGGGTTCGGCCGGCAGGGGGTTGAGGCGGCCGCGCTCGCGCCCCAGCCGCTCGACCGGCGGCTCGCCGGTCACCCGGTGCTCGCGGGCGTTGACCCTGACCAGGAAGGCCTCGCACTCGTCGAGCAGGTCCTCCCAGGAACCGTACCCGGGCAGGAGGTTGGCGTCGGTGGGGACCAGGTCGGCCTTGGCCAATTTCACACAGTTCTCCGACCCGCCCTTGCTCTGCGGGTCGGCGCGCTCGCAGGCCAGGACCCGGCAGCCGTAATGGGCCGCGCAGGCGGCCAGCTGCCGGTTCCTGACCCCCAGGCCGGCCACGTAGTCGCTGGTGACGGTGCGCTCGTTGTCGGTCAGCCAGTAGGTGGGAACCCCGCCGAAGGCGCGCATCGCCTGGTCGAGGCAGCAGATGAGGGTCTCCATCTTGCGGTCGCGGGTCGGTATCACCACCCGGTAGCGCGACCAGGCCAGCCAGCAGCAGAAGAGATAGGTCTGCCTCCCGCCAACGATCGGGCCGGCGTCACCCCAGTCCCACTGCGCCCACATGCCCGGCTCGGTGATCCAGGGGCGGTAAACGCGGCGGTTGTCCCGGCGCCAGGCCCGCTTGGCCTCGGCCACCGCCCGGCGGACGGTGCGCTTCGATCCGGAGTAGTCCATGTCCGTAAGCCAGCGGTGGCAGACGTCGGCGCGGATCCTGCCGCCCGAGTGGGCGACCCACTCCTCGATCTTGGGCCGGAAGGGTTCGATGATGGACTTGCGGGAACGGGTCGCCGGTCCCGGCGACCGGCCTTGTGCGCGCAGCCGGACGTACCTTGCGACGGTGTGGTGCGAGCACCCGGCCAGATCGGCCGCGGCCCGCAGCGACAGCGTGCGGTCGTAGGCCTCGAGAATTTCCATTGCTTCCTCGCTAGATTTCACAAGCGACCTCCGCTTAACGGAGCTGGGTTTGGTACTCCAGCAAGTTAGGCCGAGGGAGCTTCCGCCGGGGGCAACCGCTCCCGGCGGGTACTTATCGGTTCGTGCGAGGAATCAGCTCTATAAAGTCGCTCCAGATGGCCGCCCGTGGGCAGTTCTGATGGCCGTGGGTGGGCAGTTTCTCGTGTCCGTCAGTGGGCAGTTTTTCGTGTCCGCCGACATTCGCCCCCATTCTTTAAGGGTTACAAGTTTTTCGACTACGATGCTTGCCTGGACTGAGGCGGTTCCGCCAGGAGCTTTTCCAGTTTGGGCACTTAGGTATGTAAGCGCCTTATATGTCTACCCGAGTGATCAGTAGACCTCCATCCGGCGCACATTGGCGCGCGGAAGCCTTGCGTCAAATCCCGAACCGCAGCAGCCACATAGACCAGTGCACGACTCGCAAATTCGGCGTGCCTGGCTGATCGGGCGGGAGATTCCGCCGCGCAGGACCCTAATCCTGCAGTGACCGCCAATCGATCACGTCAGAGTCGCGTTCGCGCGGCGGCGGGATAGGTCCGGCGGCCGGATAACCCAGGTAAATGTATCCAGCGATGCGATCGTTGGGCCCGGCGCCGAGATAGTCGCGCGCGGCCGGGTCCTGGGCCGCATCGCCAGTGCGCCATTTGGAGACGATCCCCATCTCCCAGGCTGCCAACAGCATGTTCTGGATGGCCGCGCAGGCCGCGCCGTAGTCCTCAAGGTCCTGGACCCGGTCGGTCGAACGCGCCACCGAGACTGCGATCACCAGCGGGGCCCGCAGAAACAGGCCGGCGGTCTTTTTCAGGGCGGCCCGGTCGGCGTCGCTCTGCGGCGGACAGCGCCCCAGCTTGGCCTCGGCAAGGTGCTCACCGAACCGCTGACGGTCCTCTCCGGCGATTACGTGGAATCGCCACGGCTGCGTGAAACGGTGGTTCGGCGCCCAGGTCGCCGCCTCGATCATCTTCTCGATCTCGGCCCGCCCGGGTATCCGGTCGGTGAGCCGGTTGACGCTGCGGCGGCCAGCGATTGCATCGGTTACTTGCATTGGGTGCTTCCCTCAAGTGTTTGCGGAGTCCGGTAGGAAGTCGCTTTATCAGTCTGCTAAATCCGGGGCCAGGGCGGTCCAGATCGCCATCTGGCCGGGACCGCGGTTGTCCCAGATCGCAAAGGGCACCGCCAGCAGATCGCGCGGCTTCGAATCAGCGGCCGGTTGTACTCCGCGCCTGTAGAGCTGCGGCTGGGGTGCTGCCTGGGCCCCGGCGATCCGAATCGCGCGCGAACCCAGCGGTCCCGGTTCCAGCCGGGCGCTCCGGGCCGCATCGGGCCGGAGCTGGAGTTGGCGCAGGTCGACATCGGGCTGATCGGCGCTTTCCAGGCAGTAGATGAGCGGGCCGCGCGCGATCGCGGCCTGGCCGCGCGCCTCCAGCAGCTGCGGGGCGGCGCGGGTCAGTTCCACCGGCATGTCCAGGCCCAGTTCAATCCGCTCGCCGGCCGCCAGCGGGCCGGGGACGACCAGGAAGCCGTCTTCAACCACCAGGGGCTGGGAATCGCCGTTGCGGGTCAGGCCGGCCCCGTTGCACCAGCCCGGCAGGCGCAGGCGCAGGCCGCATCGCGGCGGGGCCGCCGCGATAGTTATCCGGACATGGCCCTCATAGGGATAGCCGGTTTCGACGCGGGCGCGCAGCCGTTGATCGCCGACCGGCAGATTGATCCGCGATGGAGCGTACAGGTTGAACCAGAGATCCCGGCCGTCGAATCCGTAGAGATAGCCGGGCAGCTGGGCCAGGATGCGGGCCAGGTTGGGTGGGCAGCAGGCCACCCGCTCAAAGAACCATTCGCTGCGCCGGCGGCCGCTGCCGACCCGCTCGCCGGCCGGCTCCTGCCAGGGCGGATCGGTCTCGGGCTCAAAGCGCGCCTGCGGGCAGTCATAGAAATAGGTGCCCCCGTCGATGCTGACTCCGGCCAGGACGGCGTTGTAGAGGCTGGTTTCCAACTGGTCGGCATATTCGCCTCGACCGGTGGCCGCGAGCATGCGCTGGGCCCACATGACCATCCCGATGGCCGCGCAGGACTCGGCGTAGGCCCCCTCGTGGGGTAGTTCGTAGGGACGTCCGAATGACTCGGTCGAGGGCCGACCCCCGACCGCGCCGGTGATGTAGGAATTGCGCGCCGCAACGTCGGTCCACCAGCCCCGCGACCAGTCCAGGTAGGACTCGCGCCCGGTTTCAAGGTAGGCGTCGGCCAGGGCGGCGGCGAAGTAGGTCAGGCAGACGGCGTGTCCGCGAACCGGCCACCCGGCGGTGCCTTCGTGCAGCCAGATCAAGCATTCGGCGGTTTCAAGGTGGCGGCGACGCCCGGTTCGGCGCCAGAGTTCGATCAACGCCATCTCGCAGCATGGATGATCGCGGTAATCGCTCAGCTGGCCGGCGCGGGCCATCTCGCCGATCAGGTCGGCCATAGCCTCGGCGGCGCGCAGCAGCCGGTCGTCCCCAAGCGCCGAATCCATGGTCAGTCCGGCCTGGATCAGGTGCCCGGCGGCAAAAATCTCGTGCCCGCGCGGCCGTTCGCGCCAGCGCTGGCCGGCCAATTCGGCCGGGTAGGTCAGGCCGAGATAGCCGTCGGCGTCGGCGATCGCCAGGATCCCCTCGACCGCTTCGGCGATGCGCCGCCCGGTTATGCGGTCCGGGTCTTCGGCCTGCTTCACGCAGGCCGCCTCCAGCCACTTGTAGAGGCGCGCCTCGCCGGCAAATATCCGGCCCCGCCCGGCCGGCGCGCGTCCCTCCCCGGCCAGCCGGAACCGCTCGAGCATCCCCTCGCGCTGGAGCTGGCGCCACTGGTGGTCGATCCCGCCCGAGAGCATCGGCGCCCGCCAGTTTTCAAGGTACCCGCCATCGAGTTCGACTTCTCCCAGGGCGAGCGGTCGCTGAACCGCGCGCCCGGTCCGGGTCAGTTCGAGCAGCGGCCCGGGCCGTGAGGAGGTCAAGGGTTACCGCCTGACGGTCGCCCCGCCCAACGCCGATTCATTCGCGGTCCTTTCCTGGCGCCCCGGCTCCGGGGCCAAAATGTATTCGGTCTTCAAGGAATCCCCCGCAAATCTCCGAAGGGTCTTGCCCCGTGCGCCCAAACATTCTGCTGGTGCATTGCCACGACATCGGCGCCTACATGGGCCCGTACCCGGACAATTCCGCGGTCACGCCCAATGTCGACACCCTCGCTTCCGGCGGGGTGGTCTTGGAGAACCATTTTGCCGCCGCGCCGACCTGCTCGCCCTCGCGGGCCAGCATGGCCACCGGTCTGGTACCGCACCGCCACGGCCTGATGGGCCTTCAGAACCATGGGCTCTGGAACATGGACGCGTCGATCCCGACCATCGCCTCGCTCCTGCGCGAGGGCGGCTACCAGACCGCCTGCTTTGGGACCTGGCACGTAAACGACCGGCCGTATGCCTCGGGCTTTGACATATTCGACCCCGAATCCGAGTGCGAGCTGGTAGCCGCCAACGTGGAGGAGTTCGTCGTGACCCGCGACGCCTCCGAACCCTTCTTCGCAATGGCCGGGTTCTTCGAGCCGCACCGCGTTTTCACCGACCGCTGGCCCGACCGGCCCGACCCGGACAGCCTGCCGGTGCCCTACTTCCTGCCGGACATCCCCGAGACCAGGGAGGAAATGTCGAACTTCTACGGCGACGTGGCCCGCGCCGACTGGGCGCTGGGCCAGATACTCGGAGCCCTGGACCGGGCCGGGCAAACCGCAAACACCCTGGTGGTCTTCACCGCCGATCACGGCATCGCCATGCCGTTGGCCAAGGGCACGCTGTCCGACCGCGGCAGCCACATCGGGGCGGTGCTTTCCTGGCCCGGACTGCTGCCTGCCAACTCGCGCTACGGCGGCCTGACCTCGAACGTGGACCTGCTGCCGACCTTCCTGGAGGCGGCCGGGGAGTCGGACCGGATACCGGACGGGATCGACGGGGTCAGTTTCCTGGATTCGATCCGCGGCGGGGCGGCGGGCCGCGACCACGTCTTCTCCGAATCCACCTGGCACGACTTCTACGAACCGATGCGCTCGGTCCGCACCCTGACCCACAAGCTGATCCGCAATTTCGAGGTGCGCCCGGGACTGCAGCTGGCCGGCGACATCCGCCAGTCGCCGATCGTCCCGCACATGCGCTGGCAGCTGCGCTCGCTGCCGCGGCCCGAGTACGAACTCTACGACCTGGTCAGCGATCCGCGCGAACAGGTCAACCTGGCCGCCGCGGGCGGGCAGTCCGACCAAATGACCGAACTGGCCGCGCTGCTCCAGGAACACCTTGAGGGCACCGACGACCCGATCCTGGCCGGGCCGGTCGAACCGCCCGCCAGCTACTGGCCGTTCCTGGCCCGGAGCCCCGCCGGCCTGCCCTAGTTCGAGAAGGGCCTAGCGGCCGGAGTCGAAAATCGTAACGGCCGCCGCAAAATCGGCGCACCCGTGAACTTCCCAAAATCCACCACCAGGACCTGAACGCAAATGTCCGTATTCGAAAACGCAGCCCTTATCGGCGCCGGCCTCGTCGGCCCCCAGATCGGCGTGGTGCTGGCCCAGGGCTGCGGGCGGGTCAGGGTTTTCGACCAGAACCCGGCCAACGTCGAGCGCGCGCTGCGCGACATGCGCACCTACGTCGACGAGCTTGCTGGCGAGGGCCTGCTGATCGGCGAACCGGACGCGGTCTATGACCGGATCGAGGCGGCCCCGACCCTGGAAGAGGCGGTCGACGGAGTCGAATTCGTGCTCGAGGCGATCTTTGAGAACCGCGAGGCCAAGGAGGAGCTGTACGGCCGGCTGGGCCAGGTAACCGATCCGGCCACGATCATCGCCTCCAACACCTCCGGAATCCCGATCCGGCACATGGCGGACGCCTGCACGCACCCATCCCGGGTGGTCGGCTCGCACTTTGTCCTGCCGGCCCACATCCTGCCGCTGGTCGAGGTGATCAAGCACCCCAGGGTAGACGAGGAAGCGATCAGGGTGACGCGGGCGGCCTGGGAGAAGATGGGGAAATCGGCGATCACCGTGAACGTGGACATCCCCGGGTTCGTCCACAACCGGCTCCAGCACGGTCTGACCCGACAGGCGATCGAGCTGTTCGCGACCGGCATCGCCTCGGCCGAGGACATCGACAACGCGGTCCGCTACGGATTCGGGGCGCGCTTTATCTCGGTCGGCCCGCTGGGCGGACGCGACCTGGGCGGAATCATCAACCACGCCAAGGTCGCAGCCTACCTCTACGCCCAGCTGGACGACCCGGAGAACCTGGCCGCCAATCACCTGGCCGAAATGTCCAAGCAGGGCAAGGACGGGGTGCGCGCCGGACAGGGCTTCCACACCTGGTCCGGAACGCCGGAGACGCTGCGCGACTTCCACTACGAAAAAATGATCTGGCTGGTCAAGCAGATGCGCGAAATCGGCAGCGTCATCACCGACGAAGCCGAGATTCCCAAGGGATGACCTCCGGGCGGTTATGAGGGGGTATTGATGCGGCGGCGGCGCTTCGGACGCACCGGGCTGGCGGTGACTCCCCTGGCCCAGGGGGCGGCCCGGATTGCCTCGTCGCCGGTGGTCGAGAGCGTCGACGATGCGATCGCGGTGATAAGGGAAATACTGCTCAGCGGCATCAACTACATCGACACCTCGCCGATGTACGGCGACTCCGAGGAGCGCCTCGGCATAGCCCTCAAGGAACTCTCCGGGATAGTTCCAAACGACCTGGTGCTGGTCACCAAGATCGGCTACCGCCCCTGGGAATTCGACTACTCCTACGAGCAGGCCCGCGCCTGCCTGCCGGTCAGCCTGGAGCGCCTCGGCGTTGACTATCTGCCGGTGGTGCTCATTCACGATGTCGAGCGGGCCCAGTTCGCCGACGTGATGGGCGGGGCGTTCAAGGCCCTGGCCCAGTTCCGCGACGAGGGGGTCGTCGGCAGCATCGGCGTGTCGGGAGGCCCGGTCGACCTTATCCGGCGCTATGTCGAGACCGGCGAATGCGACTGCTTCCTGAACCACAACCGCTACACCCTGCTCGACCGCGCCGCCACCGATCTCTACCGCCGGGCCCGCGAACTGGACCTGGGAATCGTCAATGGTGCCCCCTTCGGCGGCGGCCTGCTGGCCGCCCCGCGGGACCCGAACGTGACCCTGGCCTACCGGTCGCCGCCCGAGCGCTTGCGCGCGCGGGCCACGGACCTGGCCCGCGTCTGCAGCGAGTTCGACATCCCGGTCGCCCAGGCGGCGGTGGCGTTTTCGACCGATTCGGGCCTGGTCGACACGACCTGCTTTGGAGCCCGCACCGTCGACGAGGTCAGGTCGGCGGTCAAGGCGCTGGAGCGGGGCTTGCCCGAGGGGTTCCTGGCCGCTCTCGAAGAAGCGGTCCCACCGAATTTCGCCGATGACGTCGAAGCCTGGCGCGATGACCTGCCAATCCAGAAGTAGGGCCGGTGCCGCCGGCTGAGGACGGGACCGGCTCCCCCGGTGGCTGACGTGGCGCCGCTGCGATTCATTCACGCCGCCGACCTGCACCTGCAGTCGCCGTTCGTCGGGCTGCGCTCGCAGCTGCCGGATGCGATCGCTCGAGAGATGGGCGAGGCTCCCTTCGGGGCCTGGGACGAGATCGTCGATCTGGCCATCCGGGAATCGGTCGAGGCGGTTCTGGTGGCCGGCGACGCCTACGATGACGCCGAGCGCAGCCTGCGCGCCCAGCACCGCTTCGTTGCCGGGCTGGGGCGCCTGGACGCGGCCGGAATCGCAACCCACGTCATCTGCGGCAACCACGACCCGCTGGACGGCTGGGACGCGGGGCTTGAGTTCCCCGCCGGCTGCAGACGCTACGGTCCCGATCCGGAGGCCGCCCCGCTGGTCCCCGGCCGCCCGGACCGGGCGACCGTTTACGGCGTCTCGTTCGAGCACGAGCACTGCCCGCGAAATCTGGCCCGCGAGTTTCCCCGCGCCGCTCGCGGCGAGCTGGCCATCGGCCTCCTGCACTGCGCGGTCGGGGCCGAACCCGGCGAGGACCAGTACGCTCCCTGCTCGTTGACCGACCTGCGCGACCCCGGATTCGCCTACTGGGCGCTCGGCCACGTGCACCGGCGTCGGGTATTGCTGGACGAAAACCCGGTGGCGATCTACGCCGGTTGCCCGCAGGGACTGCGCTGGAGCCAGACCGGGCCCAAGGGGGTGTACCTGGTCGAGATTGAACGGTCCGGCAAGGTGGGCTTCGAGTTCGTGGCCACCGACCGCGTGCGCATGGAAATCCTGAGCCACGATATTTCCGCGACCGAGACTCCGGCCCGGTTGCTCGCAGATCTGCAGGGCTTGGCCGGGCGGGCCGCCGGGCAGACCGGCGGTCGGCCCCTGCTATATCGAATAGCGCTCGAAGGCCGCGGGCCGCTGCACCGGCATCTGCTGGCGCCCGGAGCGGCTGGCGAACTGGCTGAGGAATTGAATTCACGGCCCGGCGCCGGTCCATTCAGCTGGTGCGACCGCGTGGATGTTGCCACCGCAGCCCCGCACGACCGGCCGCACCGTCGCGCCGGCGGTGACCTGATCGCCGACCTGCTGGTGGTATGCGATCAGCTGGCCGACGCCGAATCCGTACCTCCCCACATCGAGGAAGCCCTGGCCGAACTCTACGGCAACGCCGACTACCGGCCCTACCTCGCCGAATCGGGGAGCTGGCCAAAGGACCGCGCCGCACTGATCGAGGCCGCCGAAAACCGCGCCCTGGACCTGCTGGAAGAATGAACCGGCTTTCCATCCGGCGGCTGCGGATCAACGGCTTCGGGCACTTCAACGACCTGGATATCGGCCCCCTCGACGAGCGCATGACCGTTTTCGAAGGACCCAACGAAGCCGGCAAGAGCACCCTGCTGGAATTCATTCGGACCATCCTCTTCGGGTTCCCGCGCAGGCGCGGCGACCGCTGGTTTCCGCCGCTCGCCGGCGGGCGTCACGGGGGCCTGATCGAGCTTGCAAACGGCGGCGGCGAAGTCACCTCGGTGACCCGGTTCGAAGGCAAGGGCCGGGGGCCGGTCGAGATTTTCACGGCCGACGGACAGGTCCGCGGCGAGGAGTATCTGGCCGAACTTCTGGCGGTCCAGGGCGAGGACCTGTTCACAAATCTCTACGCTTTCACGCTGGAAGAACTGCAGAGCGACGCGCTGCTGCGCGACGAAAACGTGAACCGCCAGATTTACAGCGCCGGGGTGGGCGAGCGCAACCTCCCGCGGGCGTTCGAGGAACTGGAGGCCCAACGCAAGGCGGTCTACTCGCCGCGCGGCCGCAAGCATCGGCTGGCCGAACTGCGCCGGCAGATTAGGGATGTCGACCAGAGGCTCGAGCAGAGCCGCGGACTGGCCCGCCGCTACGGCCGGCTCAAGGACGAACTGGCCGATTCGGAGCAAAAAGCCCGCCAGTTTCGCGCGGCCGCCGCCGAGTGCTCAATCCGCCTTGAGGACATTCGACGTCTGCAGGCCGCCTGGACCGATTTTGACGACCTGCGTTCGCGCGAGCAGGAGCTGGCCGCGGCCCCTGATCCGGGAATGCTGCCGGAGAACGCCCTGGCGCGCCTCAACGCCATCGACGAGCGGATCCGGATCGGCCTGGCTGAACACGATCGCGCCGAGCGCGAGCTGGCCGAGGCCCGCGCCGCGATCCCGGCCGGAATCGATCCTGGCGGCCTACCCGAGAACCTGGAGCGACTCGAATCGCTGGTGCGCGGACGATCCGCATTCGCGTCCTCGGTTCGGGACCTGCCGCAGCGGCGCGGCGAACTTGCCCGGCACGAGCGAGACCTGGCGGAAGCGCTGGCCACGCTCGGCCCGGACTGGACCGCCGAGCGGGCCGCCGAGTTCCGGTTCTCGGAAAACGACCGGGCCGAGATGGCCAGGCTGGCCGGCGCGCTCGGGCACGGCGCAGGAGGGGAGCCCGGCGGCCGTGGCGCGGGATCCGGTGGCGGGATTCCGGTCCGGTCGACCACCGGGGTCCTGGCGACCGTGATCGGCATCGGCGGGGCCGGAGGCCTGCTCTGGGCTCAGCCGGCCTATGTAGAACCCTCCACCGCGGCCAACCTCGCGCTGGTGGCGATGGTGGTTATCGCCGCCGCCGGTCTCGGGGCCCTCCTGATTGGCGGTGGCCGCAGCCGGGCCGCGCGCGAGCGGGGCCGCGCGCGCGGCCAGTGGCGCGACTTTCTCCGAAGCAGGCAACTGGACCCGGACCTGTCGCCCGACCAGGCGGTTGGGCTGCAGGCGGCGCTGGAGCGCGCTCGCGCAGCGCTTGAGAACACCCGCGCCTGGCGGAGCCGCATCGCCGCCATTGAGCGCGACATCACCGGTTACAGGTCCCTGGTCGGCACCCTTGCCGAAACGTTCGCTTCAGGAGCCGGTCAGGATGAAACGGAACGAACCGCCGACGGCCTGATCGAAATACACCGGCAGTTCCCGCTCCGCCAGCGCGCGGTGGCCGCCGCACAGGCCGAGGTGACGCGGCGCGGTGAACTGGTTGAATCCGCGCGCCGGTCGCGGACGGAGCTGCTGGCCGAGCTGGGCGTTCGGGACTCCGATCAGCTGCGCCAACTCCAGTCGGAGGCGCGCCGGCGCGAACGGCTGCAGGGCGCGGCTGATGGGGCCCGCGAACGTCTGCGCAACCGGCTGGCCGACGGTCAGAGCATCGAGCAGCTACGGGCCCGGTTAAGCACATCCGACTCCGAACGGCTGCGGAGCGCGGCGGCGGAAATCCGGACCCGATTGGACGAACTGGACTCCCGGCTGGAGGAAAACGCGCTCGACCAGGGCGCGCTCCGGAACCAGTTGCAGGAACTTGCCGCCGAGTCGGATTCCGACCGCCTGGTCCAAGTGCGCGCGATCCTTGCAGCGCGGATCGAGGATGCCGAGCGCGAATGGGTCGTGCTGACGCTGGCCGGCCGGCTCCTGGCCGAGGCGCGTCAGCGCTACGAGACCGATCGGCAGCCCGGCATCATCCGGGCCGCCCAGTCCGTTTTCGCAGAATTAAGCGCCGGCCGCTACCCTTCGATACTGGCGCCGCTGGGTTCTGACGAGATAGCGGTGCTGGACCGGGACGGTTCCCGCAAAGAACCACGCCAGCTGAGCCGCGGCACCCGCGAACAGCTCTACCTGGCGCTGCGCTTCGGGCTGATCGCCGAGCTGGGCCGCAAACTGCCGGCGCTGCCGGTGGCGGTGGACGAAATCCTGGTCAATTTCGATCCCGACCGGGCGTTGCGTGCGGCCAGGGCATTGCTGGAACTTTCCAAGACGAATCAGCTGTTGGTATTCACCTGCCATCCGCTGACCCTGGAGCTGTTCGATCGCGCCGCGCGCGACCTGGCGGCGCCGCGCGCGGCGGTCATCGAACTACCGGCCGGGACAAGACGGCGCTAGCTGCAATACTCAGCGCGAGGGGCGGCGAACGCGCGCCGCACGCGCAGGGCGTGACCCGGTGTCGACGCCGGCCCTGATCTTGGTCCTGCTCTCCGGAGTGGCCCACGTCGGATGGAACTACCTGATGACGCGGACCCGCGATCACGAGGCGTTCGTCTGGTGGATGCAGGTGGCCATGGCGGCGCTGTTTGCGCCTCTGGCGCTGCTGCTATTCCTCTCCGAACCGATCTCGCCGCAGGGCTGGCTGTTCGTATTCGGAACCAGCCTCATTCACACCTTTTATTTCCTCTTCCTGGCGCGCGGCTACGCGAGCGGGGAACTCTCCCAGGTGTACCCGATCGCCCGCGGAACCGGCCCCGCGCTCGTCCCGGTCCTGGGCGTACTGCTGCTCGGGGAGACCGTGTCGCCGCCCGCGGTTGCGGGAATCGCCGCGATTGTGGCCGGGGTGTTGTTCGTCTACTGGACCGGCCGCATGGCCAGTATCCTTACCGATCCTCTGCGCTTCCTGAACGAGTCCGGCACCCGCTATGCGATCGCCACCGGGATCTGCATCGCCGGCTATTCGATCTGGGACAAGCTCGGAGTGGGGCACGTCACGCCTTTCCTCTACATGCACCTGATGTCGCTGGGCGTGGCCCTCATGCTCGCTCCCTACATCGTGCGCAGGCACGGGATTCCCGCCCTGGGCGACGCCTGGCGCGCGGGTCGGCGCGCCATCATCACCGCCGCGGTGCTCACCTTCCTGGCTTACGGGCTGGTCCTTTCGGCCCTTCAACTGGCCCAGGTCAGCTACGTCTGGCCGGCCCGCGAGATCGGCATCGTGATCGCGGTGCTGCTGGGCAGCCTGGTGCTTAAGGAGCCGTTCGGGCGCGGACGCCTGCTGGGGTCCTTGCTGATCGTCCTGGGGATCGGCGCGATCGCGGCTTTTGCCTAGCCCGTTTACCCGGCGGCGCGCCTCGATTCGCCCGCCGGCGGCCGCAGCCGCAACTCCCTGACGACCGCCCTCTTTACGGCGGCCGACCCCCAGGCGATGGGCACGCCCCCGCCCCGCAGCCAATGGCCCAGCTGGTCCTCGTAGTGCGGCGAGGCGGGGTTCCCGGACTGGCCGCCCGGCAGGCAGTAGCGCGAGTTCCCCCACTCGCCGGCGTCGATGACCATCCGCAGCGACGGGCAGACAAGCGGTTCGGACAGCGGATCCTGCGGGGGCGAAACCGCCTGCAGGACCGTGTTTCCGTCACCCCCGACCGGGAAGGGACCACGGTTGAAGATCGCCCCAAGGACCGGTCCCACCCCGAGCGGATGTCGCAGCATCAGCGGCCGGATCCGGCCCCAGTGCCAGGAGGCCGGATCCGGGCCGCCGTGCTTTCGCAGCGTCCTTACCGAGTCGGCCAGGGCGGCGCCGATTGCCGCCCCCCAGCCTTCGGCGAACCAACCGTCGGGCTGTTCGCTGAGCAGCCGCGCGGTGTGCCCGTCACGTCGCGCGATCAGCAGCGTAAAGGGCGCAAATCCGGTTTCGGACCGGCCCAGCGCCCATTCCCAGGCCCGGGGGGCCCGCGCCTTCGCAATCGCGGTGCCGATCGCCGCGCAGAATAGCGCGAACACGCTCGCCGCCGGCGATCGGGCGTCCATTCGGCCGTCCCAGGCCGCGAGCAGTTCCTGCCCTGCCGCGGCGTCGGGTTCTGCGGCCGATGCCGCCAGCACCGCGGCCCGCATCTCCTTCCAGGACTCGGACTCCACGTCCATCTGCAGTCGCATCGAATCGGTCACGCTCCAATCGCCGCGTTCGCTTAAGGCCCCGAGAATGCGGCGCGCGCGATAGCCGTCCACGAAATCCGACCCGAGCCAGGGGCCGCCTTCCGGCGTGGGACTGTTGTTGGCGGTGGCGATTACTCCGGCCGCGGGATCGCTGCTGGAGGGCAGTTCGGAGTGCGGAACCGGTTCGCTTTCCCAGCCGCTGCCGGCCGACCAGCCCGGCTGCGGCACCGTCCCAAATCCGCGGCGGCGGACCGGCACGCTCCCCATCATCTGCCAGCCGATCCGACCTTCGCGGTCGGCATAGACCATGCTCAGCGAAGAGAGCGGCCAGTCCGCGCAGGCATCGCGGAACTGTTCGAACGTCCGGGCGCGGTGGATGTCGAGCATGCCCCGGACCGGCCGCGGATCGAGCCAGATGGCCCGCAGCGAAAGCGCCTCGCCGCCGGGGCCCCGGGCCACGATCGGCCCGCGCGGTGTCTCAAGCACGCGCTCGATCACGTCCGGGGAACCCTTGACCCGGATGGTCTCGCACCGCTCGCGGCAGGCCACGAATCCGTCCCCCTCGCGCACGCGCCGGCCATCCGGCGAGAGCTGTTCGAAGAACATGTCGGTGGTATCGGCCAGGGTGGCGGTCACACCCCAGGCGCATTCCCCGTTGTGCCCGGCCGGAATGGCCGGACCGCCGACATAGGTGGCACCGGCGGCCGACCATTCCGGGGTGCGCACCTGGGCCAGGTACCAGTGCGGCGGGAGCATCGGCCGCAGGTGCGGGTCGTTGGCCAGGATCGGGCTTCCGCCGGCGGTCTTGGATGCTGCCAGGGCCCAGGCGTTGGAGCCGCCCTGCCCGCCGACGATTGACCGTAGCGCGGCCAGGTCCTGGGACAGGCGGTCCGTAGTTGGGCCCCGCGGCGCCCCGGGCGGGATCGCCACCGGATGCCCGGGGCGATAGGCCGGGTCCAGGTCGGCCAGGGCCGCCGGCCCGTCGGCGCAGAGGATTTCAAGGCGCGCCAGTTCGATGTCCCAGTTCGAGGCCAGCGCCAGGGCGTGCAGCTTGGCGGCCCCAATCACGTCGACGACCGTATAGGGCGTCGGGCGCGAGCGCAGGAGCAGGAATTCGTGCGGGCGGCGGCGCAGCCCCAGCCGCACCCCGGCGTTGACTCCTTTGGCAAAAGCCTCGATGTTGGCCTTGATTTCCGGCTCGGGCTGCCCGGCCTGGCGCCGCGCCGCCTCCACCAGCCCCAGCCGCCGCGAAACCCGGTCCAAGGGCAGGCCGGCCGATCCGATGAGCTCGGAGAGCGTGCCCCTGAACAACCGGAGCATCAGCTCCAGCTGGAACGCCCGGTCCTGGCCCTGGCAGAACCCGACTCCAAACCAGGCGTCGGGATCGTTTCCGGCCTGAATGTAGGGGATGCCGTGGCGGTCGCGGCCGATCGTCACCCGCCTGGAGATTCCGGTAACCGCGAGCTCGCCGGCGGTAATCGGCAGCCGGCGCCCCAGCGCCAGCCCAAGAATCCTGGCAAGTAGCTTCAACCGATCCAGTCCCCGCACGCAGTCACCGGCAACAGCCTATGTTCGCCGCCGCGCCCGGGCTCAGGCGGCGACCACCAGCAGGATCACCCCGCTGATGGCCACGATCACCCCGACCGCCTGGCGGCGACTGGCCCGCTCACCCAGGAACAGCGTCGCCAGCAGTAATCCGAACACCGGCGACAGCGCCGCCAACACCCCCACCCGGGCGGCCCCGATCTCCGGGATTGCCCAAAAGATCAACAATGCCGAACAGGTAATCCCGATCGCCCCGCCCAGCAGTCCGCGCAGCGTCTGCGCGGTCGTCGGCATTTGCCGCGGGGCTCCGGGCGGTTCGCGGGCCAGCAGTGCGATCCCGGCCACCACGAGCGAGGCCGGCATGCGCACCGCGTTGGCCGCCAGCGGGTGACCGTCCCCGATCCCGATCCGGATGAGCACCAGGTCCAGGCCCCAGACCGCGGCCACGCCGCAGGCCAGCGCCACCCCGGTCCAGAACTGGCGCGTTCCGTAGGCGGCCTCCCCCTGGCCGGAACCGCCGCGCGAGGTGACCAGGACCACACCGCCAACGGTTATCAGCGCCGACCAGACAAGGGCCAGATTGACCACTTCGTCGAGGATCAGCCAGGCCCACAGGACCGCAAACAGGGTGGCGAAGTTTCCCAGGGTGTAAGCCCGGGCCAGGCCGATCAGGCGCATGCTGTGGATCATCCCGGAATCGGCCAGCCCGATCCCGACGAAGGCCGAGGCGATCAGGGCTGCGTAGTTGTGCCACCCGAATTCGCCCAGGGTTGACCCCAGGCCCAGCGCCAGGAGCAGGGTCGGGAAGAACAGCGCCGGCGGCAGCAGGCGCAGCAGGTTGGTCCGGAATACGCTCAGGTGCGCCAGCAGCGGCCGCGAGATTACGAATCCGGCACTCCAGCAGAACGCGGCCGCAATGACCGCGGCCTCGTGCATCGGGAGCGGCCGCGGTTTAGGTGTTGCCGGCCTGGTCGATCCCCGGAACCGGGAACCTGCCCGCCAGCTCACGGACCTCGAGTGCGATCCCGGCCAGCTCGTCCGGCTCGTCGGCGGCGGCGGCGACCCGCCCAATCCAGGCCGCGATCTGCCGCATCTCGTCCGGACCCATTCCGCGCGTGGTCAGGGCCGGTGTCCCCAGCCGGATCCCCGACGCGATGAACGGCTTGCGGGTCTCACGCGGGACGGTGTTCTTGTTGGTCGTGATTTCGGCCGCTTCCAGCACCCGCTGCATCTTCTTGCCGGACGGCCCGTCGGAGCCGAAGTCCAGCAGCACGATGTGGTTGTCGGTGCCGCCGGAGACAACTCGCAGCCCGGCTTCTGAAAGCGATTCGGCCAGCGTCGCCGCGTTGCGGACGACCGCTTCGGCGTAGCGGGCAAATTCGGGACGCAGGGCCTCGCCGAAGGCGACCGCCTTGGCCGCGATCACGTTCATGAACGGGCCGCCCTGGATGCCGGGAAATACGAGGCGGTCGACCTGCCTGGCGTGCTCCTGCCGGCAGATCAGCAGGCCACCGCGCGGTCCGCGCAGCGATTTGTGGGTCGAACTGGTGACGAAGTCGCAGTGCTCGACCGGACTGGGGTGCACCCCGCCGGCCACCAGGCCGGCAATGTGGGCCATGTCGCACATGTGCAGGGCGCCGACCCGGTCGGCGATCTCGGCGAAGCGCTCGAAGTCGATGGTGCGCGGATAGGCGGTCGCGCCGGAGACGATCAGTTTGGGGCGGTGCTCGAGCGCGATCGCCTCGACCTGGTCGTAGTCGATCAGCTCGGTCACCGGATCGACGCCGTAGGAAACCACGTTGTAGAGACCGCCCGAAAAATTCATCGGGTGCCCGTGGGTGAGGTGGCCGCCGTGGGCCAGCGAGAGGCCCATCAGGGTGTCGCCGGGCTCGAGCACGGCCATGTAGACGGCCATGTTCGGGGCCGAGCCCGAATGCGGCTGGACGTTGGCGTGGTCTCCGCCGAATAGCGCGAGGGCGCGCTCTCGGGCCAGGCGTTCGACCACGTCCACGTTCTGGCAACCGCCATAGTAGCGCCGGCCCGGATACCCTTCGGCGTACTTGTTGGTAAAGACCGTGCCCAGGGCTTCCATTACCGCCCGCGAAGCATAGTTTTCGGAGGCGATCAGCTCCAAGCCGTTGACCTGGCGGCGCTCTTCCGACTGCAGCGCGGCACTGACTTCGGAGTCGACCTGCTCAAGTCCCAGGTCGGTGGTCGTCGCAGCGGGGATCATCAAGGCAACATCCGGCCGGTCAGTCAAATCCGACCAATGTTATTGCTCCTGTCCCGGCGTCGCCGGATGGTTGCGGAATCAGATCGCAGCCTCCTCGGACGGGCGAGCCTGGCACCATTCGGGCAGCTCACCCGACTTGGCTCCCTGAACTCGGGGCACGCCAGGTCGGCGACGCCCGCTCGATCGCGTTCGCGAGTTGGAGTACTCCGAGATCATCCTTGGGCGGGCCGACTATCTGGAGGCCCACCGGAAGCCCCTCGGGCGTCCTCCCTGCCGGAACCGAGATGGCGGGACTTCCCAGCAGCGATACCCAGGCACAGGACGCCATCCACTGGGTGTATGACTGCATCGGCACGCCCGCGATTTCAGTCGGGTACTCGACGTCGACGTCGAATGGCGGCACCTGGCAGACCGGCAGGGCCAGGAACTGGTAGCGATCGAAAAACTCGCGCATTCGTCCCAGCAGCATGGTCCAGCAGCGGGTTGCCTCGGCCAGCGCCGGCGCGTCCAGCGTCCGGCCCTGCTCGATGTTCCAGATCACCGTGTCCTTCATGATTTCCCGGTGGCGGTCGAGCAGGGGACCCCAGTTGAGCTCGAAGAACCAGGCCCGCCAGCGATCGAATGCCAGCGCGGCGCCTTCAAAGTCCGGCCGGGCATCCTCCACCTCGCAGCCGAGGCTTTCCAGGACGCGGCGCGCCGGGGCCAGCGCCGCCGGAACCGCGGGATCGAAGGGAACTCCGGCCAGGTCGGCGCTCCACGCCACCCGGACTCCGCGAAAATCCCGCCCCAGCCGCCGCCGGAATACCTCACCGGGTTCGGGCAACGAAAGCAGCGTCCGGGCGTCCGGTCCGGCGACCGCGCTCAGCATCAGGGCCACGTCGGAGACGCTGCGGGCCATCGGCCCCTGAACCGGAACCGGGAACCAGGGCGTCGCATCGGGCCAGACCGGGACCCGCCCGGGCGACGGGCGCAGGCCGACGACCCCGCAGAAACTGGCCGGATTCCTGAGTGACCCCCCGTAATCGCTGCCGTCGGCGAGCGGGACCATTCCCGCGGCCAGCGCCGCCGCGCCGCCGCCGCTGCTGCCACCGCAGGTCTTGGACTCGTCCCAGGGGTTGCGGGTCGCTCCGAAAACCTGGTTGAACGTCTGCGAGCCGGCTCCGAATTCGGGGGTGTTCGTCTTGCCGATGGTGATCGCGCCCGCCGCCCGCAAACGCTCCACGATCAACGCGTCTTCGTCCGGCACGAAATCGGCGAATATGGGTGATCCGAATGTCGTTCTGATGCCCCGGGTGAGCGTCAGGTCCTTGTGGGCAACCGGTAGTCCGTGCAGCGGGCCGAGCGGGCCGCCCGCGGCCACCGCCCGATCGGCCTTCTCCGCGTCCTCAAGCAAATCCTCTTCAGGGAGAAGCGTGACGATCGCGTTCAGGCGCGGATTCACTTCCGAAATCCGGGCCAGGTGCGCACGCATCGTCTCGACGGCCGAAACCTCGCGGCGGGCGATCCGGCGCGCCAGCTCGGTCGCCGGCGTCAAATGCAGTTCCGGCATGTTCAGCGCGGGGCCAGGGACGGTGCATCCTGCCGCCGAACGAAGGCCAAGCGGTCGAACGTGTTGGCAGTTTCCAGAATCCGGGCCCCGCGCCCCTGGAACAGCACCCCTGGCCGGCCCCGGCGCGGACGCCCGCTCACAACCGGCATTGCGCCAGGGCCAGGGGAGCGAACGGCTCCGGCGCCGGTGCCCGCTCGGTTCACCTGGGACCTGCCGGCCGGCCCGATTTGGCCACTCCGATTCACCGCCGTCTCAGCGAGGCAGATCCTGACCGGGCCCGGTTCGGCGCGGGCGATTTGAATCGAGCCGCGACCCGGCTCCCGGGGACCGTTGCTCATTCCTGCGTGTGGCTCCTGCGGACATGACGCGCACGCTGAATTTTCCGGGCCGCCGGTCAATCAATGCCAAGCGCTTGCAAATGCCGGGTTCCCGCCCGCCGCAACGGCGGTCCGAGCCGACGCGGTTTGCGCCCGGCCAGGCGGCCATTCCGCCCCGGCCGGTCAGAACCGGTCCCGGGCAAGCGGTGATGGTTCGTCGGCCCGGTCAGAGCGGCTTTGCCAGGGTCGTTGCAACCTCCGTCGCTGCGCCCGGTGCGCGGGCCGCATAATCATGACGGCCAACCGTAAGGTCCCAGCCCCGCCCGCCATCTCGACCACCGCCGCGCCCGACCAGCCGGAACCCGCCGTCCGGCTGAGTCCGCTCTTTACCCCCGCATTCATGTACGTCATGTTTGCGATGGTGGTGCTGCGGCGCATTTACGGACCGCTGCCGCAGTTCATCGCCGCCGACCTGGGGACCTCGGTGGCGCTGGTGGCCCAGTCCCTGACGGTGGAGACGATCTTCTCGGTCGCCGCCGCGCTGATGATTTCGCCGCTGGCCGATTCGCTCGGCCGCCGTCCGGTCATCCTGGCCGCCATCGCCATGCGCACCCTGGGGGCCGGCCTGATCTGGCTGTTCCCCGGCATCCCGGCCCTGTTCATCGGCGCGGCCCTGCTCGGCTTCGGCAACGGGATCGTGTTCCCGCAGATCTTCTCCACCGTCGGCGACCTTTTCAAGAGCCAGCCGCGCGACCGGCTCATTGCCTGGCTGCTGGTGATCTCGCGGTTCGCCTTTCTGGCCGGACCGCTGGCCTCGGGCTTCCTGGCCGAGGCGTTCCACTGGTCGGCCGCGTTCGCAGCCGGCTCACTCGTCTCGTCCGCCGCGCTGGCGGTGGCCTGGCTGGTGACTCCGCGGCGCACGACCCGGCCCGGATCGCTGCCGGCCGTCATCGCCACAATGGCGGGCGCCTACCGGCACCTGATCGGCGACCGGGTCACCACCCTGACCCTGGTCGCCAACATCGTGTTCGTAATCGGCGGTTACGGGGTCGACGTTTATTTCGGGGCCTTCGTGGCCTTCTCCTACGGGCTCTCGCCCGATCGCGTCGGCCTGCTGCTTACCGTCGGTCCGGCGGTGGCGATGATCTCGACCTGGATATCCGGGCGCATCCCGGCCCGGCGCCGGGGGTGGGCATTGGTGGGCGCCAGCGTCATCTTTTCGCCGCCGCTGGTGATCCTGCTCAATTTCCCGCTGGGTCCGGAGTTTGCGATCGCCATGTCGGCGGTGTGGTCGTTCGGGGTCGGCCTGCGGTCGGCGTCGCTCAACGCCACCGTGCTGGACCTGGCCCCCGAGCACCGCGGCGCGATCACCGGCCTGATGCAGGTGAGCTATTCGGCCGGGATAATGCTCGGGTCGGCGCTGGGCGGAGTCGCGCTGGCGCTGGGCGGTTACGCGGCGATGGGGATTTTCTTCAGCTGTTGTACCCTCGTTAGCGCGCTTTTATTTGCGATCGCCTGGCGCGGCATCGCCGAGCGGGTTCAGGAGCTGGGTTGATCAGGAAGCACTTGGCGCCGCCGACCGTGCCCGGGAAATTGCGCCGCCTGGCCCTTTTTGCGGCCGGACTCTGGCTGGGCGGCCTGTTGCTGGGAGCCTGCAACGGTCCGGCGGCCGAATTGGCGCCGCGGACGGACACGGCGGTCCCGGAGGCGCCGGTCCCGCAGCAGCCGGCCCAGGGTCCGGAAACCCCGCCGCCGCCGACCGGACAGACCTTGGCCCCGGTCCCCGCCGGCGAGCCGATCGCCACCGTGCCCGCGGGGACGGCTCTGCCGCCGGCGGAGGCTGCCGAAATCCGGCCGGCCGCGCTCGGATCCATCGACCTGGTGCCCGTTTTCCCGGGCCTTGCGTTTGAACGCATGGTCGGCCTGCAGTACGCGCCCCGCGATCCAAGCCGCCTGTACGCGGTGCTGCAGGAAGGTCGAATCGTCTCGGTCGCCAACGATACGAACGCCGCGTCGCACCGCGTGTTCCTGGACATCACCGACCGGGTCAGCCGGGGCGGCAACGAGGAAGGTCTGCTCGGCCTGGCGTTCGACCCCGAATTCGGGGACAGCGGCTACTTCTACGTCTATTACTCCGCCGCCGCCCCGCGCCGTTCGATCCTCTCCCGCTTCACCGCCGCGGGCGGGCTGGTCGACCACGACAGCGAACTGGTGGTGCTCGAGGTCGGTCAGCCTTATTCGAATCACAACGGCGGTGAAATCGCATTCGGCCCGGATGGATACCTGTACGTGGCCCTGGGCGACGGTGGCAGCGCCGGCGATCCCATGCGGCACGGCCAGAACAAGGCCACCCTGCTGGGTTCGATCCTGCGCATCGACGTTTCCACACTCGACGAGCTCGGCCGGTACTCGATACCGCCCGACAACCCTTTCGCCGGCGACCCGCAGTCCCGCGGCGAGATCTGGGCCTGGGGACTGCGCAACCCGTGGCGGTTCTCGTTCGACCGCCTCACCGGCGACCTGTGGACCGCCGACGTGGGCCAGAACCTCTACGAGGAAATCGATTTGATCCTGCCCGGCGCCAACTACGGCTGGAACCTTATGGAGGGATTCGCCTGCTACGGTTCAAGCGACTGCGGCCGCGAGGGGTTGACGCTGCCGGTCATCGAGTACGGTCGCGAGGACGGCTGCTCGGTCACCGGCGGATACGTTTACCGGGGATCGCGCCTGCAATCGCTTCAAGGCGCCTACGTGTACGGCGATTTCTGCTCGGGCAAGATCTGGGCCCTGCGCTACCGGGACGGATCGGTCGCCGCGCACGCCTTGGTCGCCGACACCGACCTGCAGATCGCATCGTTCGCCGAGGCACCCGACGGCGAGATCTACGTTCTGTCGTTCACCGGGGCCGTGTACGGGTTCAGCGAATCCCGTTCGCGGGGTTAGCCGTCCTAGTCACCCGACGCGCCCCGCGCCGGGGCCCAGAATACGACTTGGCAGGTTGCGCGGCCTCTTGACGGGGCCCGGGGGTTCAACTTGAACCACGAATTCATCGGCGAGTTGGCGATCATCGGCGCGTTGGCGGTGGTGACCACGCTCGGCCTGCACCGCATCGGGCTTCCGCCGATCGCCGGCCTGCTGGTGACCGGCGCCGTCGCCGGCCCGCACGGCCTCGGCTTGATCGGCGACACCCACCGCATCGAGCAGATCGCCGAGCTGGGCGTGATCCTGCTGCTCTTTGCGATCGGGTTGGAGTTCTCGCTCTCGCGACTGCGGTTCATCTGGAAGGCGGTCGCGGTCGGGGGCGCGCTGCAGGTCGGGATCACGACCGCGGCCACCATGGCGATCCTGATGGCCGTCGGCGAAACCGTCGAGCGAGGGATCGTATTCGGTCTGGCGGTGGCGCTCTCCAGCACCGTTCTGGTTCTGCGGGTCCTCTCCGGCCGCGGCGAACTGGCCGCGCCGCACGGCCGGTTCATCGTCGGCGCCCTGATCTTCCAGGACCTGCTGGTGATTCCGCTGACAGTGCTGATCCCGGTGCTGGCCGGGACCTCGAGCCAGTACTTCCTGCTCGATGCCTCGTGGGCGCTGATCCGGGCCACGATCGTGGTCCTGGCCACCCTGGCCGTTGCCAGGTTCCTCGTGCCGCGTATCTTTCGCGCCGTCGACGCCACCCGCACGCGCGAGGTGTTCCTGCTGGCAATCGTGGCCGTGGCGCTCGGCTCGGCCTGGGGGATGAACCAGCTCGGCCTCTCGTTTGCCCTGGGCGCATTCCTGGCCGGCATGCTGCTGGCCGACACCGATTACGGGCACCGGGCCACCAGCGACATCATCCCCCTGCGCGATGCGTTCGCGAGCTTTTTCTTCATCTCGCTGGGGATGATCTTCGACTGGCGGGTCCTTATCGAATCGCCCTTCCTGGCAATCCTGATCGTCACCGGCCTGGTGTTTGGCAAGGCGCTGATCGCCTCCCTGGCTTCGCTGGCGATGCGCAACCCGGCCGGCGTGGCCTGGCGTTCCGGCATTCACCTGGCCCAGTTCGGCGAATTCGGCTACGTGGTCCTGCTGCTTGGATCCAGCGTCGGCCTGATCGCACCCTCCGAGCTGAGCCTGGTCGTCACGACCGGGGTGCTGAGCATCCTGCTGTCGCGGCTGCTGATGCACTGGGCAGGGGGTCTGTACGCCGGGGAGGCGATGCTGCGCCCGCTTGCCCGGCTGCTGCGCGCCCGCGGCGTGGACGAGCCCACGACCCGTGACTCGGCATTAAATGACCATGTCGTGATCGCCGGTTACGGGGTCGCCGGACGGCTGCTGGCGGAGACCCTGGCCCAGGCCGGGTTTCCCTACCTGGTGCTCGAACTCGACACCGAGAAAGTCCGCGCCGGGAGGGCCCGCGAGGAACCGGTTTATTACGGCGACATAACCAGCCCGGAAGCCCAGGCCCACGCCCGGATCAAGTTCGCCCGCGTTATGGTCCTGCTCATCGACGATCCGTCCGCGATTCAGCGCGCCGTGGTGGCCGCCCATGCCGAGTCGCCGCAATTGCCGATTCTGGCCCGGGCCCGCAATCTCCGCGAGCGCAGTCACCTGCTCGCGCTCGGCGCCGGTTACGTGGTCTGCGAGGAGCTTGAGAGCGGAGCCGAGATGGCCGCCTGCGTGCTCAAGACGCTCGGCCTGGAGGGCAAGTCAATCCGCACCCAGCTGAGCCGCGCCCTGGTCAGAACCCAGTCGGAGAACCTCACCGACATGACCGGTTCATGGATTGATTCAGCCGACCGCGAGCCGCGCTGAAAAAGGGTTTGAGGGAGTAATGGTCATTGCCAGCCGCGCTGTCCTTTTCATCAGCAAGGCGCCTCGCCCAGCCGGTCGCTCATGGGATGCGCGGTGCCCGGCCTGGAATCGACGGAGCCGGGTCGGACCGGCGCCAACCGGTTCGCGGATGCATCGGCCATCGGATCGCCGCCCGGCCCAACCGGAAACTGCAATACTTGCGCGAGGTGGATGTGGCCGCCCCCGACCGGCGCACAACTTGAGGGTGGAGGGGCAGAGGTGGATACGAAGACGGCGTTGGCTGAACTGGGCGTAAACGACGAGTCGTTGTCAGAGGCGGAAAAAAGGGAGCTCGACGAACGGGGCTACGTGATCTTTGACGACCTGGTCGGCGTTGAGCAACTGGCCGCCATGCGGCAGCGATTTGATCGGTTGCTTGCGCTTGAGGGTGGCGAGGGCAGGGAAGCCAATCCCGAGGCCAATGTCGGGCGACTGGCCAATCTGGTCGAAAAAGGCTCCCAGTTTTCAGCCTGCTACTCCCACCCCAAGGTCCTGGCCGCGGTCTGGCACGTCATTGGCGGAGAGATGCATTTGGCCTCCCTCAACGGGCGCTCGGCGCCACCCGGCCACGGCAACCAGGCGCTGCACTGCGACAACCAGATATCGTCGTCAGTGGTGCAGAGCTATGGTTCCTGCAATTCGCTCTGGATGCTTGACGACTTCACCCCCGAAAACGGTTCCACGCGTCTGGTGCCGGGAACCCACCGGCTGCTGGCGCAGCCGCGCGATCGCCTGGCCGACCCGCTGGCCGAGCACCCGGATCAGGTACTGGCCCTCGGCCGGGCCGGATCGGTGCTCGTGTTTAACGGCATCACCTGGCACGGCGGCACCACCAACCGCACCGGCCGGCCGCGTAGAGCCATCCACTCTTTCTGGCTGGCGCGCCAGATCCAGCAGCAGCTGATCCAGGCCGATTGGCTCTCACCGGCCACGATCGAAAACCTCTCACCGGCAGTTCGCTACGTCCTGCACGTTTGAGTCGATCGGCTGTTGCTGAACGGGCCCGTGATTGCGGGTCCAGGGCCAGGGTTCGCCAGATCTGGAGGCTCAGGCCATTGCCAGTTTGCGGTGCCGCCGATCGTAGGTTGAGGCCAGCTTGACCAGCAGGGCCTTTCGCATTCGGCCCAGCGCGGCGGAATGGGCCGGATCGCCGGCCAGATTGACATGCTCGCCGGGGTCGGTCTTGCGGTCGTAGAGGATCTCGTTGCCCGCGCCGTCAATCCAGTACTTGTTTGCCTCGTCAATGAGCGTGAGCACCGACCATCCGCTCTGCGTATAGCGGGTGGCATTGGGAACCGGGTGGCCGACCTCGCCACTGCCGGGATCGAAGTATTCCACCAGCACACAGTCTTTGCCCGGTCCGTCCCCACGGACGAGCCGTCCCCAGAGCGAGGCCCCGTCGACGGACGCCGGAATCGGCAGCGAGAGGGCCTCCAGCAGGGTGGGCACGAGATCCACGCCTTCGAAGAATCCCTCAAATGTCCGCCCGGCGGGCAGGCCGGCCGGCCAACGCCAGACCATCGGTATTTTCAGGAAGGAATCGTAGTGGGCCTGGTGCTTGCCCATGGTGTGGTTGTCGCCACAGGCGTCGCCGTGATCTGAGAAGTAGACCACGATGGTGTTGTCGAGTTGGCCGGAGCGCCGCAAGTGCTCGATCACGCGCCCGCAATGGTGATCGACCATCGTGCAGGAAGCGTAGTAGTACCGCCGGTATTGGGTGACTTGCTCGTCGGTGTGGGGAAGCTGGCTTTCGGCGATATGGCGCACCATGTCCGGCTTGTCGTCCAATTCGCCGGGGACCGCGTCGGGCCGCGGCACGCCCGCGGCCGGATAAAGATCGACATATTCGACCGGCGGATTGAAAGGCGGGTGCGGAAGAAAGAAACCGGCGACGGCAAACCACGGGGTGTCACCGGCGGCGTCGATGAATCCGATCGTCTGGTCGGCAACCCAGGCGCTGTAGGAGAGCTCCTCGGGAGCCTCGAAATCCCAATAGGTCTTGCTGCGGTCGCCGGTGATCGGATGCGGCACGCCGACCTTGTCCTCCATGCCCGGGGCGACCCTGCGGATCCAGCGGATGTAGTCGTCGGGGAAGCAGCCCGGCTCGTCGGCGTTAACGTGCACGTCGAAACCGAAACCGGGATGCGGGCGGTCGAAATCACGCGTGCCGAACGGCACGAAGTGCAGTTTGCCCAGGTTGCCGGTCCGGTAGCCGGCGTCGGAGAGGATCCGGGCAACCGTCAACTCGTCCTCTGAGAGTGCGATGCCGTTGGCAGTTACGCCGTGATTGCGCGGATAACGTCCGGTCAGCAGGGTGGCGCGCGATGGCGCACAGACTGGATTGTTCACGTAACAGCCCGTCAGGTTGACTCCCTCGGCCGCCAGGGAATCGATAGCCGGCGTCTGCACGTAACCGTTGGAATTTACGCCCAGGCAATCGAAGCGCTGCTGGTCTGAGGTGAGGAACAGGACGTTGGGACGGCGTTCGGCCATTGCGGTGCCTTCGGGTGTCCAGGGAATCGGTGTATTTGGCCATTATTGGAAGAAGACGCGTGCCAGCGGGGCGGGCACCGTCCAAAAGACTGCGGCCGCGAGCCTTGCCATCACCGCTCCGACCGGCCTGCCGGCCGGGCGAGCATTCTCCGGGCGCAGGCTAACGCCCGGCCGGGGCGAAGCCCACCCTGGTGGGTCGCAGCGGCCGTTCCCGGGTCACTTTGTCGGAACCGAATCCGACCTGTTGTGCGACGTGGACTGCGGGCTGGACCTGGCCGACGCGGTCGACTCCGCCGGTCAGGACTCCCTATCACATCCCGCCGTTAGAAGAACCCGCCCCCTATTAGGGCATCGGCACGTCGCGCCGCCAATCGGGGTGCCAGGTCGTCATGTGATCACGGTGGGTCTGGGAGTAGGCGCCGGGCTTGAAGAACTTGTCGTAGAAGTCCAGGTCCAGGTGGTGGACCTGCATGAACCACATCAGGTGCATGGTGTCGACGGTTCCGGGGAACTTCCCGTACGTGTCGTAGATGTAGTTACAGACTGCTTTGGCACAAGCCTCTCCCTCCGGGCTGGTGTCGGGGATGCCGGACTCGTACCGCTCGTTGGAGATCGTGTGCGGGACCTGTCCGCCGCGTTCCAGGAACTCGCCGAGCCCGCCGCGGGTGCCGGCGATGATCGAGTCCACGGCGGCGTCCATGTCCGGGAAATAGGGCGGGCAGTAGCCCTCGAACACCCCGTCCATTCCCACCGGGTTGCGTACCAGCTGCATCCCCTTCGGGGCCACCGTCCTAAACCCCAGTTCCTCCAGGACCTCCAGCGACAGGAAGCCGCAGTGCATCCAGCCGCCCAGGCCCAACGCCTCGGTCGCCAGGAACATGTTCTGGCAGGCAATGGCCGCCTCGTTGAACGTGAAGTAGACCGCTTCGCGCTCCAGTACGGAGAGCGGCAGGGCCTTTTTCTTGTCCAGGAAACCGCTCTCGGCCCATTCCCGGGTCCCGGCGGGGCGGAAGTCGTGGCGGTCGTCGACCACGTAAAACCCGCCGCCGGTGCCGCCCGCGAAACGGCCGCCCTCCCCGTCGACCATCTGGATGGTCAGGTTGATCAGCGATGCGCTCACGTCACAGACCGGCATGAACAGCGTGCATCCCGGACGGTTGTTGTCCCAGTAGTTGTGGGCGAACATCGGCGGCGCGCGGCGAGGGATATCAAGCCGTCCGTCTTTTAATTTGCGGCGGTTTGCCAGGTACTGGGCCACCACCCGCGACCGGTCGTGATCGGATTCGACTTCGCGCATCCGCTTGGCGGCCGAATCCTGCAGATCCATCACATAGACGCCGGAGTCATTGGTCAGGAACAACTGGGTACGGTGCACCGACAGCGCGCTCCCGAAGGTTCGGCCGGCGCCGCGGATCATCGCCCCCGGTCGGGCCAGGTCCGAGAGAACTGTCCCTGAAACGCCCATGCCGGCGGCGACCAGCAGAGCCTCCTCCAGCGGGTCGAGCGGCAGGGGCGGCTGCTCCGACTTGTAGCGGAACGGGCCTTCGTCGAGTTCGAACCCCATCCCGAACCGGCGTGAACGTCGCCCGAAAAGGGCCTCGAATAACGGGTACTGCCAGACCCGGTTGATGTGGTCGGAATCGTTGATCGGACCAGCCACTTGTCCCTCCTCGCCATCGCCGGATGGCTCCGCACTCGTACCGGATCGGATGACCGCGTCTGCTCATCCTAGGGCTCGTCCGGCCACGGCAGCATCCACCGGCGGCCGCAAACGGGCCGATTTCGCACGCGGCCTTGGGATCCCGTCAGCGACCGCAGAATGATCGGCGTCACCTAGATCCGATCCAGGGAAGCAGAGACAATGACTGATTTTTCGGGCAAGGTCGCAATTGTCACCGGCGGCGCGCTGGGCATTGGCCGCGCCGGGGCGCTGGCATTCGCGCGCGCCGGCGCGGCGGTGGTGGTGGCCGATATCAACGAACCCTCCGGCGCCCGGACGGTCGCCGATATTGAAAGCGGCGGCGGGAACGGCCTGTTCTTCCACTGCGACATGGGCAGCACCGCCGACTGCCGGGCCCTGGTCGATTCGACGGTGTCTGCATTCGGGGCCGTCGACATCGTTTTCAACAACGTCGGCATCCAGCCGCCGCACTCCTACGTCGACGCGGTCGAGCTGGAGGAGGAGCTCTGGGACCGCATCATCGCCGTGAATCTCAAGAGCCGTTTCCTGATGGCCAAGTTCGCAATTCCGCACATGCGCGACCGCGGCGGCGGCGTGATCATCAACACCGCCAGCGTGCAGGGCCTGCAGTCGATGCCGGGCGTTGCCGCTTACGCGGCCAGCAAGGGCGGCGACCTATCGCTGACCCGGCAGCTGGCGATCGACTTTGCCCGCGACAACATCAGGGTGCTGGCGATTTGCCCGGGGACGATCGATACCCCCCTGGTGCGGGCGGCTACCGCCCACGTCGGCCGCGACATCGATCTGGCGCTGGTCGACTACGGCGAGGCCCACCCGCTGGGGAGGGTGGGGCAGCCCGAGGAAGTCGCCGAAGTGGTGCTCTTTCTGGCCAGCGACAAGGCCTCGTTCATGACCGGTGAGCACGTAAGCGTCGACGGCGGAATCCTCGCCCTGGGCAACTGGGCCGGCGGCGCCGGGGCCCAGACCTGACTGCGGGCCGCTTCGGCCTAGACGTCGTAGGACAGGACCCGGGCACCGCTCGAATCGAGCGTGACCAGGACCCTTGAGCCGGTCGCTCCCGAAATCCTTTCGGTCAGATCCCGGACCTGATTCGGATCAAGCGGTTCGACCGGGCCCTCCGACTCGGCCCAGGCGAAGGTCTCGACCCCGTAACCGAGCGCGCGTTCGAGTTCGGCCACCACTGCCCCGCCGCCCGGCCCCGACAGCACCGCCACCGACCGGCGCTCCACCGTTACGCGAACCGGCTCGCGTTCCCGGTCCCTTCGGTGGATGCTCCAGAAATAGAGCAGGAACGGCAGGGTCGCCGCAATGGTCCCGATGGCGTTGCGACCCTGGTAGAGGAATTCGCTGCCGAATCTGCCGGCCAGGACGTCGCTCAGCAGGGTGTAGAGCATGTAGCTGAGGCTCCCGATCAGGGCCAGGGCGGTCGCGCCGAGCACGCCGAAGACGAAGATCTTGCGCGCCAGGGCGGACTGCTCGGCTCCCCCCGGCACAGCGGCCCGTTGCTGGGCGAGCCGCCAGTAACCCAGGAACACCGGGACCCCCACCACGGCCAGGGCAACCGACTCGGCGATGGCGTTCAGTCCCGAACCGGCCCCGGCCAGTATGCCGGCATCGGGCCGGAGCAGCGCTTCGACCAGCTGGGTGGCCGCGATCCCGGCCGCCAGGGCCAGCGTGACCAGTCCGAATCCGGCCAGGGGGTAGGTGTAAACCCGGGCCTGCGAGTGCGCCTGCAGCGGTGAATCGCCGGTCTGGCGGCGCAGCACCGCGCGGTGGTAGAACCAGATCGCCAATCCCGCGGCGAGCGTGGCGATCCAGTTGGGCAGCGTCGAAAAATGCTCCGCGGCCGCACCGGTCACGTCGCCGATCCACCAGCCCGTGAGCAGCATCGCGATCGCGATCGTCGCGATCATCCCCACGAGGTACCCGCCCAGCAGCGCGGCCGCGTAGACGTAGGCCTGCCGCAGCGCCGAGGCGGCCCCGCCGGCGCCGAACCGCAGCCAGTGGGTTGCCCAGGCCACCGCGCCGGTGAACGCCAGCGCCAGGCCCGAAATCATGGTCTCGCCCCAAAGCCGTTCGCCCGGCGATAGCAACTCGGCACCCCCGAACGCGGCCCGATAGCCGGCGTCCAGGACGACGAATACCGACATCCCCAGCCCGGTCGCGCCGATGACCAGGCCGACCGCGGCGGCCCCGTAGACATAGAAGCGCCGGATCGCCAGCGCGGATGAGGTCTGGGGACCGGCCGATCCCACCCGCCAGTGATAGGCCCACACCGCTCCCCAGACGATCGCGAACGACCAGGACGAGGCGCTGAACGGGGCGCCGTCGCCAAGCTCCAGCAGCCAGCGCACGATCTCGTAGCCCACGATCAGCAGGAATATGCCGGCAATCGCCAGTACCAGGTAGACGTACAGGCCGCGCAGCAGGGCCCGGGCCTCGGCCGGACGCGACTGCGAGCGCTGGATGTGTCGCCAGTGGAACCCCCAGACCGCCAGGCCGACGATCGCCAGCGAAAGGCCGATCGCCAGCGGTTCGCGCGAGGAGGCGATCACCAGGTCGCCGAAAACGCCTTCCAGGGCGAACTGAACGATGTAGTAGACCCCGCCGACGCCGACCAGCAACCCGACCAGGGCGACCAGGTAGAAGTAGAAGCGCCGCACCGATACCGCCATCGACTCCCCGCCCGCAGCGGCCCCGCCCTGGGACCGGCGGCGCGCGATTGTGATCACGATTGCCGCCACTATCGCCGCCGGCAGCAGCAACAAGAGCGACAGGAATGCGACTAACTCGATCGGTCGGCTACCTTGACGAATCCGGTTCGGTCACGGGCTCGCGACCGCTGTCTGACCGGGCGGGGGCTCCGGCGCCGGGCACTCGTAGAACGGCTGCGGGTAATCGCTGAATCGCCAGACCCCCGAAGGATTGGCCAGCGTGTAGCGGCGTTCGAACGAGTGCTGTCCGGCGCCGAACGGCCCCTCGAACTCGGTCGTGGTCACCCGGACGGTCACGAACAGGGTTTCCCCGACCATTTCGCTGCCCTCAAGGGTGATGCGCTGGCCCCTGCGCTCCTCAAAATACATCGGCACGTTCTCGCTGAGCGGACACGCCCGGCGGAGTTCTTCGGCCAAAAGCGCGTAGGCGCCGTCCCAGTCGCCGGCGGCGATCGCCGTCTCGTACTGCTGCACGACCGCCTCGGCCGACCCCTCGGGGAAACTGGCTTCCTGCTCGGCCAGCGTCACCAGCGCTGCCGTCAGCAGCAGGAGCCCCAGCAGCAGCGCCCCGCCGGCCGCCAGGAGGGTTCCGTGATTCTGCTTCAGACCGGCCAAGGCCACCGCCTCACTTCACCCCCGCCTGTCCTGCTACGGCCCCTCATCCGGGTCCGGCCAATTCTCGGCATGCCGGGCCGCTGCCGGGGCCGGCCAACGCGGTCAGACTATAGCCTGCCGATCCGATTCCGAGAGCGAGCTCCCAGATGCCACTGGCGGTCTACGACTACCGCAGCGACGTGACCAATCTGCTGGTCACGCCACAGATAAGGGCCCGGTTCATGCGCCTTGACCCCGGCGCCGTCGCAAGCACCCATTCCCACGACCTTGGCCAGGAGGTCTTCCTGGTGCTTTCCGGCCGGGCCGAATTCACCATCGACGGCGAGGTGGCCGAGGTGGGTCCGGGTCAGCTCTGCATCGCCCTGGTCGACCAGGCCCACACGGTCCGCGCTCTGGGTGAGGAGCCGATGGTCATGTACCTGTCGGTGACCCCCCACATCCAGCCGACGCACACTTTCTGGGGACCGGACGGGAATCGCCTGCCGCACCGTTTCGTGCCCTCCGCGGCCTACGACCACCCCACCGACACCGCAACCTCGCTGGAAGAACTGCTGGACCGCCTGCAGGCGGCGACCGGCGCGCTGCGGGACGCTGCCGAATACGCCGCCGGCGTCCAGTCCCGACATTCCGGGGACCTGGCGCGGGCGATTGCAGCCGGCGACCTGGACGACGCCGACGAGCGGCGGAACCAGATCTGGGACGCCCTGTTTCTGATCCACCGCCGGACGGCCGATCTGGCCGACGTGTGGAACCACGTCGCCCCGCGGGCGGGCCGGACATGACCCCGGCCGTCCGCAGGGTGCGGATCGGGGTCGTCGGCTGCGGCGCGATCGCCCAGGTCCAGCACCTCCCGTTCCTGTCCGAACTGGCCGAGGAATTCGATCTGGCGGCGGTCTGCGACGTGTCCGCGGGCGCGGCCTCATACGCCGCCGGTCTGTTTCACGTGCCGCTGAAGTTCACCGATCACCGCGAGATGCTCGCGTCCGACATCGACGCGGTCCTGCTGTGCCATTCGGACCCCAAGACTGCGGCCGTCATCGACTGCCTGGAGGCCGGCAAGCACGTCCTGGTGGAAAAGCCGATCTGTTTTTCACCGGGCGAGTCCGCCGCGATAAACGAGGCGATCGCGGGCTCGGGGAAAGTCGCCCTGGCCGGCTACATGAAGCTCTACGAGCCGGCGTTCGAACGGGCCCGGACCGAAGTTTCCGCGATGGAGGACGTGCGCTTCGTGCAGGTCAACCACCTGCACCCGAACAACGACCTGCACGTGGCCCAGTTCCGCACCCGGCGCTTCGACGACGTCCCCGCGGCGGCGATCGAGCAGAACCGGGTCGCCCGCGCCAGGGCCATTCATGATGCGATCGGGGCAGTCGAGCCGGCGGTCGTTGGGGCCTTCGGGCTCCTTTCGGGGAGCCTGATCCACGATCTCTACGGGCTGCGGGCCCTGTTCGGGACGCCGGAAAGGGTGGTCAGCACCGAGATCTGGCAGGGCGGGCGGGCGCTGTCAACCACCCTCCAGTACCGGCAGGATTTTCGCTGCGTGGCCACCTGGGTGGATCTGCCTGACCTGTGGGACTTTCGCGAAACGCTGGAAATTTATGGGTCGCGCAAGCGCGTCTTGATCTCATATGAGACCGGCTTCTCCCGCGCCCAATCAAAGCTCCGCATCCACGGCATCGACGAATTCGGTTCAACGTTTTCAACAGAGCCGGCCCTGGACTGGGAGAGTCCCTTCCGGCGCGAGCTGCGCCATTTCCATGAGTGCATCACGCAGGGCGCCGAGCCACGTTCGCCGATCAGTGAAGCCGGCGCCGACATCGATCTGGTTGTCGACATCGTCAAGGCCCATCTCGAGCGCCCCTAAACGACAGGTGTCCGGGCGCATGCGGCCTGCTTCCGGCGCCGACGGTCGGCCCAGGGGCCCTGTGCGCGCCTGATCCGGCCCGCCGGGGCTCAACTTCCGCAAGCTGGCAATTTGCGGTCCGAATTTACGAGTTCACGGTGCAATTGAATGCGGCACGTTAAGTGCCAAAAAACTTGACATCAAGTGTGACACTGTCCGTATCTTTGTCACCGTACTTTTGACGTTGTCCAGCTTGTATGACACTTAAAATCCTTTAATTGACAGTCATCCTATATCGTGACAGTGTCACTGACATTGTCAACGTAAACGGAGGATCCGAATGCCCAGTTGGAAGGTCCATTTCGACATTGTCGCGGACCTTTCCCGCGGAGGGCGGCGCGAAAAAATTGCCGCGATCCGCGCGGTCACCCAGGTGCTAACTGCCGTTCCCATCCCCCCTCACGTGCGCGAGCGGCTGAACGCCCTGAACATCATCCGGGCGGTTCGCGGAACGACCGGAATCGAGGGGGTCGAGCTCACCGAAGAAGAAGTCGCGGTGGTGGTCAACGCCGAGCCCGATGAACAAGTTCTGCCGACTGGTCGGGAGCGCGAGCAGGTTGAGGTGCGGAATGCCCACGCACTGATGCTGCACATCCAGGAAGTCTTGTCGGCCGCACCCGATCGCCCGCTAACCGAAGAGTTGATCCGCGAATTCCACCATATCCTCACCCGACAAATCAGCTATCCCAACAACGACCCGGGCCGGTACCGGCGTCATTCCGCAGTCGAGAGCGGGGGCTCCTACCGTTACCCGGCGCCCGATGAGATTCCGGGTCTGATGAGCGGGTTCGTGGACTGGCTCAATTCCGGCAAGGGCCGGAGTCTGGACCCCATCGTGCGGGCGGTCGCGGCCCACTTCCTGCTGGTGAGCATCCACCCGTTTGGCGACGGTAACGGACGAACCTCAAGGGCAGTTGAGTGTTTCCTGCTCTTTAAGGCGCGCATCAACGTGACCGGGTTCTACTCACTGGCCAATTACTACTACCAGAACCGCAATGAATATGTCGACTGGCTAAACCACGTCCGGTTTAAATCGGACCCCGACATCGGCCCGTTCATCGACTTTGCGCTGGCAGGGCTGGTCGCCGAACTCGAGGAAGTTCGCAGGGCGCTGATCGGGGAGGTGCGAATCAGCGCATTCCGCGACTACGCGATTGACCGGTTGCGAATCGCGGGCAGGCTGGGGACGGCTCCCGGCGAACGCCAGTTGTCGTTCCTGCTCGAGCTGGGTTCTGCCGAGGTTGCCTTCGCCGACCTGCTGGGCGGGCACCATCCGCTCGCCTTGATCCACCGCCGGGTCGGGTCCCGGACGCTGCGCCGCGACCTGCGTGAGCTCGAGGATCTGGATCTCATCGTTTTGGATTCCGGCATGATCCGCGCCCGGCTTGAAATCATGGACCAGTTCACGGCCTGGCCGACCCCCTTTGGCTAAGCGGGCACCACAACCCGGGCGGCGATATTGACCGGACTCGGCCGCGTCGATCCCCGGTACCCGGTAAGCGCACGGTTCAACTTCGGCCCGCCTAGGGGCACTGCGGGGCCGGTCTGGCCTTATTCGACGGCCTTCACGGGCCCCACCGGCGTGGCAGCCAGCGCCCGGTCCGGTCGCGGTAGTCGGCGTACTCATCGCCGAATTGGCGGGCCAGTCGCGGCTCCTCGTAATAGCGGAGCGACACCGACAGGAGGGCAAATATCGACGTGCCGTAAATCGCCACCGCAATCGACCCGAAAAGCACCGCCCAGCCGGCGATGACAGCCAGCACCGCCGAGTACATGGGGTTGCGGACGTACCGGTAAAGACCGCGCGTGACCAGCCGCCTGGGCGCATCCATGGGCGCCGGCGTTCCCCGTCCGAACCGAACGAAGTCCCATGCGCAGCGCGCATACACGGCAACGCCCAGGACGAACAGGGGCCCGGCGACCACGATTGGCAGGATGCCGGCAACGGATCGATCGCCGGCCAGCAGCAGCGGCACAAGCACCGCAAATACACCCTGCGAAATGACTGCGAAGAGGGCGGATTTGAGATAGAGCATCATCGCGACCGCGCGCGCCAGTCGGATTCGGGCGGCTTTCCGGGTCGGTCGTCAGCCGGCGCGATCGTCGAGCGTGAGTTCGTGGGCACGGGCTCTTTCTTCATCCACCGCATCGAACCAGTCCTGCAGCCGGCCGCCCATCTTCGCGACCCGGTCAGCGTGCTCGGCGGCCAGATCGGTGCTCTCGAGCGGGTCGTCGGCGATGTTGTAGAGCCGTGGCGGTGGCGGATCGGGGATCACCAGCTGCGGATCGGGGTCGCCCATCAACCCGGTGACGTTCTCGGGGTGGTACTTGTATTCGATGTCTCTCTCAACATAGCGCTGGTAGGCCGCCTCGTCGGCCGCCGTCCGGTAGCCGATATCAAGAACCGGGCGCACCAGCTTCCAGTCGCCGTCGCGCATCGCCGCATTGGTCTGACCGATCGGCTGGTACATGTTCCACTGCCAGAAACGGGCCGGTGCCGACCAAGCGCCTTCTCCGCGCAGCTGCGCCAGCACGCTCGCACCGTCCAGCGGCAGGCCGCCGGGGCGCTCGATCCCGGCCGCCCCGAGCAGCGTCGGCAGCCAGTCGCAGAAGTGCACCATTTCCCCTACATGCAACCCGCCGCCGGGCAGGCCGCCGGGCCAGCGCAGCAGCATCGGCACCCGGATCCCGCCCTCGAAGACCTGGGCCTTGCAACCGCTGAACCCGCAGTTGAACCTGGTCGTGTCGACGCTGACGCCTTCGGGAACCTGGTCGTCGCGCAGCCGGAACGCGGGACCGTTGTCGGACGTGAACATCACCAGCGTGTTTTCGGCCAGGCCGCGGCGCTCGATCTCGTCCAGGATCCGTCCGATCCCGCGATCCATGACCTCGATCATTGCGTAGGTGATGGCCACCCCGCGCGAGAGCCCCAACGCCTCGTAACGGGCAACTTCGGGCTCGGGCGCCTGCAGCGGCGAATGCGGCGCGTTGTACATCAGCGCCAGGAGGAACGGGTCGGCCTGGTGCCGGGCGATGAACGAGAGCGCCTCCTCGGTCAGCACGTCGGTCAGATAGCGCCCGTCAGTCTGCCGGAATGAGCCGTTGACGTCCAGCCGCCAGCGGTAGTAATCGGCCCAGCCGCCGCGAAACCCGACGAACTCGTCGAACCCGCGGGCGTTGGGGTGGTGACGCGGGTCGAGCGCCCCGTTGTGCCACTTGCCGACGAGTCCGGTGGCGTATCCACCGTGTTTGAACGCATCTCCCAGGGTCACCTCGCGGGGAGAGATCCGGTCCAGGCCGCGCGTTTCCTGCGGCGTGATCGCCCCGGTGCGGTGCGGATAGCGTCCGGTCAGGAGCGCGGCCCGCGACGGCGAACACACCGGCGAGCCGGCGTAGTGCTGGGTCAGGCACATCCCTTCCCGGGCCAGCCGGTCGAGATTCGGCGTCCGGATGAAATCATTCCCGAATGCCCCGAAATCGCCGTAGCCCATGTCGTCGGCGACGATCAGCAGCACGTTCGGTCCCTGCTCCATACTCAGCCCTCCGCTGGTGGTTCCTGCACGCTGAAGCCGATCCGCTTTATCTCCGGATCGTCCAAGTTCGGGGTCAGGGTCTGCGCGGTCTCCAGCCTGTTGGTCGGCTCGGGGACCTCGATCGCCCGCTTGATGCTCACCAGCTCGCTACCGCCGGCATCGATGATGTCGCGCTGGACGCGCTTGCGCACAGCCGGCGGTGCCGCTTGGGCAGCTCGGACGCGTAAATTGTTCGAACCCACCACCGAGCGCCGATACTTTGCCGGCTTTCTCGGCGTGGTCGCACAGGAAGGCAAATTCAATATCCATCGGAACCTTCTAAATTCTGCGGATACCGGCCCGCGGCGGATGGGGTTTGCAGCCGGCCGATGCTTGGCCGGACCGGCTTCGACCGGCAGGGGCCCTTGAGCATGGATCGCAGCCGCGAGTCCGCCGACCGGCCCGTCCCGGGTCCGGAGTCCCGGCCGAACGCCGGCCGCCGCCCGGGGCCGGCCGGCGATACCTCCGCACTGCTTTGCGAGCAGATGGCCTACTACCGGGCGCGCTCGCCTGAATACGACCAGTGGTGGCTGCGCGAGGGCAAGTACGACCGCGGACCCCAATTCCGCAGGCGTTGGATCGACGAGACCAACCAGGTGCGCGCAGCGCTCGATGAATTCGGCGCCCGCGGCCGGGTCCTGGAGATCGCCTGCGGCACCGGCTGGTGGACCGCGCAGCTGGCCGCCAGGGCCGAGCAGATCACGGTCATCGACGCCTCGAGCGAAATGCTCGAGCGCTGCCGGGTTCGGGTCGAGGCCGACGGGCGCTCGGCGGCGAAGCTGGAATGCCTGCACTCGGACATATGGGAATGGCGGCCGGAGCGCCGCTTTGACGCGGTGTTCTTCGGGTTCTGGCTCTCGCACGTGCCCGAGGTGCGGTTCGATGGTTTCTGGGAGCAGGTCGACGCCGCCCTGCTGCCGGGCGGGCGCGTCTTCTTCGTCGATTCGGCCGACCCCGCCGGCTCCAGTCGCGCGGGGTACACGGCGGAAACATCTGAGGCCGAGCTGCGCGAATTGAACGATGGCAGACGCTACCAGATCGTCAAGCGCTACTTCGATCCCGGCTGGCTGCGGCAGCGGCTGGCCGGTATCGGCTGGGACTTTCAGGTAAACCGCACGGCCGAGTTCTTTCTCCATGCCCAGGGCGGCCGGTCGGGCGACTCCTAGCCCGGCCAATGCGCAGGACGATCAGCCCACGGGCCGGACAGGGGTTCGCCGGGCCTTGGGCCGGGGTTTGGCGATCCGCCGGCCAAAGCGTCGCAAAATGTTCCCGGCGATCGGAGGCGGGCGGACGCGGTTAACTGGCCGCGTGATCACTCGACCGGAATGGGCTGACAGGACCAAGTAATGAAAATCACTGACGTCAAGGTTGATCTTTTCACCTGGCATTCCGAACCCTGGCAAACCGGCGTCGGGACCCAGTTTTCGGAGAGCCAGCTGGGCCTGGTCAGCGTGGAAACGGACGGCGGGGTGACCGGCAATGCCTTCCTCGGCAGCCTGCACGTGGGCGCCGACCACTACGCCAAGGGGCTCGTCAAGTTCCTAAAACCCCTGCTGCTGGGTCGCGACCCCCAGGACATCGGGGCGATCTGGTGGGAGATGTGGAAGCAGAACCGCAAAGCCTCGGTCCAGGCGATCGGGGCGATCGATGTCTGCCTCTGGGACATCAACGGCAAGATCGCGAACCAGCCCATCCACCGCCTGCTGGGCACCTGCCGCCACTCGGTGCCGGTGTATTCCTCAACCGCCCACTGGGAGTCCGAGGCCGAGTACATCGAAGAGGCGCTCCGGTTCAAGGAGCAGGGCTGGACCGCGCACAAGTTGCATCCGCACGGCCGGCCGAAGGCCGACATCCGGCTCTGCGAGGCGGTGCGCGACGCCGTCGGCGGGGAAATGCTCCTCATGCTCGATTCGATGTGGGCGTACCAGTACGAGGACGCCCTGCGGGTGGGCCGGGCCATCGAGGAGCTCGACTTCTACTGGTACGAGGACCCGCTGGTCGAGGAGGACATCTACAGCTACGTAAAGCTCCACCAGAAGCTCGACATCCCGATCATGAGCACCGAATCGGCGCCGGGGCGTTTCTACGGCATGGCCAACTGGATCACCCAGTACGCCACCGACTACCTGCGCGGCGACGTCGCGGTGACGGCCGGGATCACGCCGCTGCTGAGGCAGTGCAACCTGGCCGAGGGCTTCAACATGAAGTGCGAGATCCACCACGGCGGCAATTCGCTCAACAACGTGGCCAACCTGCATGTGACGATGGCGGTGCAGAACTGCGAGTTCTTCGAGTTCTTCCCCTGCACCGGCGCCAACATGTACGGGCTGGTGGAGGACATCGACATGACCGGCGGCGTCGTGCACGCGCCCACCGGGCCCGGCCTGGGTTACGAGATCGACATGGACCTGGTGCGGCGCGAGTACACCGCCACGGTCTCTTGAACAGGTTCCTCCTACAACAATGAGCGGCGCTGCGATTGGGTCGCGCCGGGCGGGGCGGTCAGGGGGATGAGCCGCAGTCTGGTGACCGGCGGGGCCGGCTTTCTGGGCCGCCACCTGGTGGCCGCACTTACCGACCGCGGCGACCAGGTGCTGGTGGCCGACACCGCGCCCGGCCCCGCTGAGGGGGCGGTCGAGCACGTGCGGGCCGACGTCCGCGACAAGGCCGCGATGTTTGAAATCTCGGCAAACTTCCGGCCGCAGACGGTATATCACCTGGCCGCCCAGGCCGACCCGCGCCGCGCCCACGCCGATCCGGCGCTCGATCTGGACGTTAACGGCGCCGGCACCCTCACGACCGCGCTGGCGGCGCTGGCGGCCGGTGCGGAACGTTTCGTGTTCGTCTCCACCGGCGGGGCCATGTACGGCGATCCGGCGGCGGACCGGCTGCCGGTCGACGAGGACTATCCGCCGGCGCCGGTCTCACCCTACGGGCTGTCGAAATACTGCGCCGAACTGTACCTGGGCCTGCTGGGGCGAACGCGCCGGCTCTCGTATTCGATCGTGCGCCCGGGCAACATCTACGGTCCCGGCCAGGACACCAGTTCCGAGGTCGGGGTCGTCACGATCTTTCTGGATCGGTTGTTGTCCGGCCAGGTGCCGCAGCTGCGCGGCCGGGGGCTGCCGACGCGCGACTACATATTCGTCGACGACGTGGTCTCGGCGATCCTGCTGGCGGCCGAGCGCGGGGCACCGCGGCCATACAACATCGGGTCCGGGCGGCAGACTTCGGTCCGGCAGATATTCGACGAATTGAGCAGCCGCCTGCAGTCGGCGGTCGAGCCGGAACTGGTCGAGCTGTCCCCCGGCGAGGTCGGGTTCATGGCACTGGACTGCGGCGCCGCGGTCAAGGACCTCGGCTGGTCGCCCAGGGTCCCGCTCGGCGAGGGGCTTGACCGGACTATCGCGTGGGCGCGGCGCAAATCCGCCAGCGGGGTGCGCGGCTAGGAGATCTCCACCTTGAATTCCGGATCGATCAGGTACTGGCGGACCTCGTCGAACCGGTCGATTTCGACCAGGGCGACCAGCTCGTCGCCGACTTCGAGCTCCAGCTCCGGCTCCAGCGGAATGATCTTGCCGCCGCGGATGACCGCGCAGACGCTGCAGCCGTGATCGGTGAGCTTTAGCTCGCGCAGCGGGCGGCTAAGCGCGCGCGATTCGGGCGCGAAGCGGAACTCGACCAGCTCGTGTCCGCATTCCTGCAGGCGCATCAGGTGGACGACCCCGCCGCCGGTGCTCACGTCGCGTTCGATCATCGAGAGCACCAGGTCGGTGGCGCTGACCATTTCGGTGATGCCCAGGGTCCGGAAGACGGCCGCGTTTTCGGGGTCATTGACCCGCGCGATGATGCGGCAGTTCTCGCCGGCCAGCATCATCGCCAGCTGGGCGATGATCAGGTTGTCCTCGTCGTGGCCGGTCATCGCGCACACCAGCTGGGCGCGCTTGACCCCGGCCTCCCCCAGCCAGCGCCCCTCGCAGGCATCGTGGGCGAGCACCACGCCGCCGAGTTCGGCGTGCAGTTCACGCGCGCGGGCGGGGTTTTTCTCCAGCACCACCACCTCGTTGCCGCGATCAAGCAGCTCCTGGGCCAGGTGGTAGCCGACCGTCCCTCCGCCGCAGACGATGATGAACACCGCGCTAGCCCGAATCCTGCAGCGCGTCGCGCAGCATCTGCGCACCGACCCGGGTCGGGCAGACCGTGCGCAGCCCGAGCGCGGCGTAAGCGTCCGAACGCACCGGATCGTAGCAGCGCGCCACCACCTGCTTGACGTTGTACACGCGCTGGGCGATCTGGGCAATCATGATGTTGGTGTTATCGCCTTGCGTGGCGGTCACCAGCGCGTCGGCGCTCCGGATCCCGGCCCGCTCCAGGAGCCTGCTGTTCTTGGCGTCGCCGACCATGGTCGATCCGCCGAAGTCGGGCGACAGGCGCTTGAAGGAACCCGCCGAGCGGTCCACGATCACCACCGCGTCCCCGGCCGCATCCAGCAGGTTCGCTAGCTGCGCGCCGACGCGCCCGCAGCCAACTACGATCACGTATTTGCGGCGCGACCGATCGCTCATCCGGGCTCACCCCGACTGGTTTATTGGTCCGGTATTGGGTCCGCCCGATTCTTGCGCAAACGCTCCGCGTTCGCGCGGCGCCAGGCATCCATGCTGTGCCGCAGGCCGATTTCGGGGTGAGCCTGCCCGTAGGCAAAGTCCAGCGGCGCGTCCCGCGGGAGGATCTGCTTGCTCTGCAGGAGCGATTCCATCTTGTCCATGTAGCCCGCCAGGGCGCCCATCCGCCGCTCGAGTTCGGCCCGGCCAAGGTCCCGCACCAGCATGATCTGTTCAAGGCAGCATTCGAAACCCCCGACCGGATCGGGGCGCGCGCGCAGGTACTGCACGCGCTTGTTGGGCCAGGTGAGCCAGGCCCCGTGCCAGGCGAACATGAACTTCAGAAAGTAGTCGATCCCGGCGTCGAAGTGGGCATGCGCCAGGCGGCCGTCGCCGCGTTCGAACCAGGCCAGCGCCTTGGCCGGGCGCAGGTGGTAATTGACCTGGTAGTAGAGGTCGACCAGGCGTTCGCGGCGCAGCCGGGCGGGGTACTCGGAGACCCGATCCAGGATCCCGGCACAGTCGTCATCACGGTCCCAGACCAGCAGGCCCCCGGCCAGCAGGTGGCGCTCGAGTTCGGACGCCTCGCCCGCCGCCAGCCGTTCCAGGTCCACCCGCCGCGCGTCGATATGCAGGAGGTCGGGGTCCCGGGGCAGCCGCTCGGAGCGCCCGAAATAGCGGTCGAGCCGCGGCGACCAGACGAAATCGCCCGGCACGACCGCAAGGTCCAGCGGATGAAAAATCAGGAACATGTCCACGTCGGAATCGGCTCGGGCGTCGCCGTGGGCGACCGAGTCGGTTACGACCGCACACCGAAAGCTCGGCTCGCCGGCCAGGCGCGCGGCGATGAAGGCGCGCACCTGCCCGACCTTGCGGCGGCTGTGCGGGTTATCGGGTGGCGATCGTTGCAATTTGGCTCGGATCGGGCGTTTGAGTGGCTGCCGGGGCGCCGAAAAACGGATTCATTTCCGGCGGCGCGGCTTACGATTTAACGAGGTCTGAAGCGGAGGGTCCAATGCTCTACGAGCTTCGCGAGTACTACACCGAACCGGGTCTAATGTACAAGCTACATGCCCGCTTCCGCAACCACACCCTGGCGATCTGGGAACGCCTGGGCATCGAGGTTGTCGGGTTTTGGGAAGAGCTGGTCGGCAACAACCAGCGGCTCACGTACATCATCCGCTTCGAGGACATGGCCGACCGCGAGGCCAAGTGGGGAACGTTCCTTACCGATTCCGAATGGCAGCGGGTCAAGGCCGAGACCGAAGCCGACGGCCAATTCGTGTCCTGGGTCGAGAACCGCCTGATGCGGCCGACCGATTACTCACCACTCCCCTAAGGTAATCGGGCCATGGCTTGGGAACGTGGGAATCCGTTTGATTTGACCGGCAAGGTGGCGCTCGTCACCGGCGGCGGCCGCGGCATCGGCAGTGGATTTGCAAGGGCGGTGGCCAACGCCGGCGCCGACGTCGTGCTGGCGGCCCGGTCCACGGAACAGCTTGAATCGGTCGCCGACGACATCCGGTCGCTGGGCCGGCGGGTGGTGGTCGCGCCGACCGACGTGTCCGACCTGGACCAGGTCCGTTCGCTAATGGAGCTGCCGGCCAGGGAGCTGGGGCGCTTCGACATCTTTTTCAACAACGCCGGCACCAACCGGCGCCTGCCGATCGCCGAGGCCACGCCCGACGACTGGGACGCCGTCCACGATGTGAACCTGCGGGCGGCCTACTTTGCCATGAAATATGCGATCGAACCGATGCTGTCGGGCGGCTACGGACGCATCATCAACACCGCTTCCTTGACCAGCTTCATCGGCATGACCGGCAACTCGATGTACGGGGCGTCCAAGGGTGGGGTGGCCCAGATGACCAAGGCGATCGCGACCGAATTGGCCGAGACCCCGATCCGGGTCAACGCGATCGCGCCCGGTTACATCCGCACCGCGATGACCGAGGCCCGCTACCACCAGGACGAGTTTTCTTCCTGGGTGCTCTCCCGGGTGCCGATGCGGCGCTGGGGCGAGCCCGCCGATCTCGGCGGAACGGCGGTTTTTCTATCCTCCCCGGCCTCCGAGTACGTCACCGGCCACATAATCCCGGTCGACGGCGGCTGGATGGGGGCATAGACACCGCGACGCCATGAAATCGGCGCTCCTGATCGGGGCCGGCGGGATAGGCAACGCCTACGCGTCGCGGTTCTTTGGTCACGTTGCCGACCGCGCCCGGATCTCAGCGGTCTGCGACATCCTCCCGGCGGCGCGCGATGCCCTGGGCGACCGCCTGGGGCTGCCGCCGCAGCGGCGTTACGCCGACGCAAGGACCGCGATCGCCGACGCGGAGGTAGATTTCTGCCTGATTACGACCCAGCCGTGGTACCACCTCGAACCGCTGCTCGAGGCCTGCGCGGCCGGGTTGCCGGTCCTGATGGAGAAGCCGATAACGTCCGAGTTTGACCAGCTCGCGCCGATGGCCAGGGCGGTGGCCGAATCCGGGATCCGCTGCCAGGTCGTGCAGAACTACCGCTACACCAAGTCCATGCTCACCATGCGCGATCTGCTGCGCGGCGGCCGGGTCGGGCGTCTGCAGTATCTGCAGGCCCGATTTGCCGACGACTACCGCGTCTACGGGTCCTGGGGCGGGCCCAACCCCTTCCGCCACGAGATGGACGACCCCATGGTCCTGGACGGTTCGATCCATCACCTCGACATGCTCCGCAACCTTACCGGCGGCGACCCGCAGCAGGTCTTCGGCAGCGCTTTCAATCCGCCCTGGTCGTCTTTCAAAGGTCATTCCGCCGGCCTCTACGTCGTCGAATTCGACAACGACACCCGCGCCGCCTACGAGGCCAACCTGCAATCGGCCGGGGAACCCAACAGCTGGTACCGGGAGTACTACCGGGCCGAATGCGAGGACGGAGCGATCACCAGCGCAAACGGCGACACCATCGTCGTCACCCGCGCCGGAGAAATCGAGGCGGAAATCCCGGTAGGCGAGGATCCGCGCCGCGGACACGCCCGGGTGCTCGAGCAATTCCTCGACTGGATCGAGCACGACGTCGAACCCGAATGCACCTTTGCCGACAACCTGAAAAGCGTAGCCCTGATGTTCGCCGCCCGCGCCACCGGACATCGCCGCCACGCGGTCTCAGTTGAGGAGTTCCTGCCCGGGCCGGTCTGACCGATCAGTCGTCCTATTCGGCCATATACCCAATACCGTGTCGCGGCACCATCGCGATCAGTTCCTCAAATGCCACGTGCGGCCGCCAAGCCAGCCTCTCGCGCGCCATTGCGGGACCCCCGCTGCAGCATCATTGCAGCCGGCCAACACCTCCACGACATGGAGATGATCCTCGAGTCGCCGGGAGATTTGCGCAGATCAAAAGGCGTTGAGTACGGGAACCGCGCGCTGATCCGACGGGCCAGCAATTCCGCCAAGCACAACAAGAATGTAAATGTGAAGAATGAAAGCGATGGCATCTACATCCGCGACCCCTACATCGCCCTGCACGAATTCGGCCACACCCTGGGCCTGTCCGACTATTGCGCCACCAGCGGCGACAACTGGGACTACCGGTTGCTGGGCGTGACCGCGATCATGAACATTCCCTGGAAGGCCGGGCAAATCCGCCAGGACCAGGACATCGCCTAGCCGGACGCGATCTCCGCCCGCGACGGAAGGCACGACCTGCAATGACCGATGGATTCAGAATGCGGACAGCAACGCTGCTGGCGCTGCTGCTGGCCGGGGCCCTGCTGTCCTGCGCCGGCCCGGGCGACGGCGGGTCGTCGGACCGGGCCGCGACCGACGCTGCGGCGGCATCGTCGGAGGTTGACGAAGCGACGCTGGACAAACCGGCTTCGGAGCCCATCGCGCTGGACGTGCCGATCCCACCGCCGGCAGAGAGCTTCGCCCCGCCGCTTTACTTTGGCGAGAGTTCGCTCGAGGTGCGGATCTACAGGTACCCGGTCATCGTGCGGGCCAATCTCACCGGGGTCTCCGGCCAGACCATCGCGGCCGGCGGCGGGGAGGCCGGCAAGTACGTCAACACGGTCCGCTTCCAGCTGGAAGTGGCCGAGTACCTGCAGGGCTCCGGCCCGGACGGCATCGTCGCGGTATGGGGGTCGAGCCGCCTGCACGATTCGCAGGCGGCGGCCCGGGCGGCCCTGCAGCCGCTGCTCGACTCCAGGGACGCCTCCTACGACGGGCGCGAGGCGATCTTCTTCCTGAGCCGGGACTTCCGGGAGTTGTTAGGGGCCGCCAGTTCGGCGAACGCTTACGAGATTGGTTCTGCCGACGGCTTCGGGTACAACGACTTCATGAGCATTGGCAGCCGGGAGGTGCGGCGCTGGCTGCCGACGGCCGAAGCAAGTCCGGGGACCGGCGAGGAGCGGGCGTACCTGCTGGCCCCGCCCGGGGCCCCGGCCGACCAGGCCCTGCACGGGCGGACCATCACCCTGGGCGCGCTGCGGGAGCGTATCGCCGCGGTGCAGGCCGAGCTTTCCGCCGGCGACGGGTCGGAGGAATACCGCGAGTGCGTCAGGCTGAAACTCGGGGCGGCATCAGACACCACTTACGCGCGGTCGCAGGGCCGGGAGACATCGGTGTGGGCCAGCGACAGCGCCCACAGTTCCGTCTCCGGCCGGCCGAGCGGCACGGTCCTGTACACGCTGCAGGCGTACGGCTACTACCCCGACCGGAAATGGAACGACACCTGGCTGGAGGGCGGCGACGCGGACATGTTCGACTTCGTTGACGGCACGGCAACGCCTTATGACCTGAACCGCGACGGCGTGCTCAGCGCCGAGGACGACTGGATCGAGTACACCCAGTCGCTGCGGACCCGGCGCCCGCTCCCGGGCGGGACCTACCACTTCGACTTCAGGGCGATCCCCAGAGCGGACAAGGGCGTACCCTGCTACGACATCACCTCCCACCGCTGGACGGTGACGGTGACCTCTCCCGCCGGCGTCCTGCACGAGGCGTTCTTCGACCCGGCCGCGCTCTCCGGCGGGGCGGTCGGCGGGGCACCCTCCCCGGCCGCGTTCACGTCCGCCGGCGGTGCGGCGGCGACGTTGCGCGATATCGCCTGGCGGGACGGCAAGGTCCGGGCCGGTGTTTCGCCGGCCGGTGCGCTCTCCGGGCAGCTCCTGGACTTTGTCGCCCCGGACGGCAGGGTGATCCTGACCCTGGCGGCGGGCGATGCGACAGTCGACGGGGAGGCCCTTGCCTGGGCGGTTGCCGACAGGCCCTGGCGGGACGGCGATGAGCTGATGCTGCGGGTGCGGGGGTCCCTGCCGAAGGCGGCGGCGCCGGGGGGCCTTGCCGCAGCCGCCGACGGGCCGGGCGGCTACCGGCTGTCCTGGCGGGGTGTGAGCGGGGCCTCGGGTTACTTCATCCAGCACCGCGCCGGCCCGGGTGGGGAGTGGTCGGCGCCGGGAGAGAGGGTTGCGGGGGCCTCCCACGCCGTCGCCGGGCTCGAGTGCGGCATTGCCCACCGGTTCCGGGTGGCCGCATACGGCAGGGGCGAGCGCTACGATCCGCGTCCGGGGGCCTGGGCGGAGGTCGCGGGCCCGGCCTGGGCGGGCTGCTCGGGGTCGCCGGCGTTTCCCGCCGGCGGTTACTCGCTCACGGCTTCGGCGGGCGCTGCTAAGGGCACCCTGCTGGGGACCGTGGCGGCCACGGATCCGGAGGGCGACCGGGTCTCCTATGCGATCGCCTCCGGCAACGATGACGGGGCCTTCGCGCTCGATCCGGGGACCGGCCGGCTCACGGTGGCCGGTCCGCTCTACCGGGATCCGGCGGCCTCGCGCGCGCTGACCGTTACGGCCGACGACGGCCTCGGCGGGGTGGGCCAGGCGGCGGTCAGGGTCGCCCTGTCCTCGGTCTGCCGCAACGGGGTGCTGGTGACCGATCCGGGATCGCGGCCGGGGCTGGTCGGCGACTGCCAGGTCCTCTACTACGGGGTAAGGCAGGAGCTTCAGGGGACGGTCGATCTTGGCTGGGACGCCGATGTTGCGCTCAGCGCCTGGGCGGGGCTGAGGATCGCCGGGTCGCCGCCGCGGGTCGCCGGCCTGCGGCTGGGCGAGCGGGGGCTGGACGGCACCCTGCCGGCCGGCCTTGGCTGGCTGGATGGGCTGGACCGCATCGACCTGTACGAGAACGAGCTGACCGGGGAGATACCGGCGGAGCTGGGGAGGCTGGGGAACCTGCGCAACCTGTTCCTGTCCGACAACTCCCTTAGCGGGGAGATACCGCCCGAGCTGGGCGGGCTCGCGGCGCTGCTGCGGCTGGGCCTGGACGGGAACGAGCTGACCGGGGAGATACCCTCCGAGCTGGGGAGGCTGTCCGGGCTCACCCACCTGTACCTGAACGGGAACGAGTTATCGGGGGAGATACCCTCCGAGCTGGGCGGGCTCGCGGCGCTGCAGACCCTGGACCTGGGCGGGAACTCCCTCAGCGGGCCGCTGCCGGGCAGGCTGGGGTCGCTCGCCGAACTGACCGAGCTGATCCTGAACGGGAATTCCTTGAGCGGGAACGCGCCGCGCTGGCTGGGGGGCCTTGCAAGCCTTGAGGAGCTGTGGCTGTCGGGCAATTCCTTCAGCGGGCCGCTGCCGCGGTCGCTGGGGGAGCTGGACCTGCAGTACCTTTTCCTCTCGGGAAACTCCTTCGGGGGGTGCCTGGCGGCCGGGTTGGGGGACGTGCCCAACAGCGACCTGGGGTCGCTGGGCCTTGCCTACTGCAACCGGGGTCCCGGGTTCGGGGCCGAATCCTATGCCTTCACGGTGGCAAGCGACGCGGCGGCCGGGGTCCTGGTGGGGACGGTCGCGGCCCGGGATCCCGACCCCGGGGACTCGGTCAGCTACTCGATCACGGCCGGCGACCGGGCGGGCCGGTTCGCGATCGGGGCGGAAAGCGGGCGGATCACCCTGGCCGGGGCGCTGGGCGCCGGGGCGGGGGCCCCGTATGCGCTTACCGTGAAGGCGGTCGACGGGAGCGGCGGGGAGGCGGTGGTGGTGGTGACGGTGGGGGTTGTGGGTTAGAGTCCGAGCCTGAACAGTCGAATCGCCCGCCCCTGTCAGACCGGCATCGGGAGCGTAATTTCAAGCGCGCATGCGATCGGGGTGCGCCGATTGCGCCATCGTCCAGCCGCGGAAGCCGGGCGGGATCGACGACCCTACCCGGATCCCGGCTGTGTCCCGAGCCACTCATCAGGGCCCGCCGACGGACTGCCGTCCCGCGAGCGTCATTCGGCCGTCGAAGTATTCCTCCGTCAGTCGGTCTTTTCAGTGAGTTGTTCCAGGTCGGATCGCACCATCATCGCGATCAGTTCCTCGAACCCCACGCGCGGCCGCCAGCCCAGCTTCTCGCGCGCCTTGGACGGATCCCCGCACAGCAGCATCACCTCGGCCGGGCGCCGCATCGCCGGGTCGGCGCGGACGTGGTCGCGCCAGTTGAGCCCGGCCTCCGCAAACGCCGTGGCCACCATGTGCTCGACGGTGTGGGTGCGACCGGTCGAGACCACGAAGTCGTCCGGTTCGTCCCGCTGCAGCATCAGCCACATCGCCTCGACGTAGTCGCCCGCGAACCCCCAGTCGCGCCGCGGCGAGAGATCGCCGAGCCCGATCCCTTCGTCCAGGCCGAGCTTTATCCGCGCCACCGCGTGGGTGACCTTGCGGGTGACGAACTCCAGCCCCCGGCGCGGGGATTCGTGGTTGAAGAGGATCCCGCAGGAAGCGTGCAGCGAATGGCTCTCGCGGTAGTTGACGGTAATCCAGTGACCGTAGGTCTTGGCCACCCCGTAGGGGCTACGCGGGTGGAAGGGGGTCGCTTCGTTTTGCGGGGATTCGGTCACCTGTCCGAACATCTCCGAGGAACTGGCCTGGTAGAAGCGGATCGAGTCGTCGACCGTCATGATCGCCTCCAGCATCCGCAGCGGACCCAGCCCGGTCACCTGCGCGGTCAGTTCGGGTTGTGACCAGGAAGCCTGCACGAACGAGGCCGCACCCAGGTTGTAGATCTCGTCGGGGCGGTGGTCGGAAAGCACCCGGACCAGCGATCCGCCGTCGGTCAGGTCGCCGTAAACCAGCTGTATCCGACCGGAAAGGTGGGCGATCCGTTCAAGGCGGTCGCTGCTGGCGCGGCGCAGCATCCCGATCACCTCGTAGCCCTTCGACAGCAGGAATTCGGCCAGATAGGAGCCGTCCTGGCCGTTTATCCCGGTAATTAGCGCTTTGGGCAATCTGGGTCCTTGTTGCTTCAGGCTCTGATCTCCGCCGCCGTCCCCGCGCGAGCTCGCAAGAGCATCGCGGCGGCAACCGCGCAGGTGATGCACATCAGCGCGGCCGACGCCAGCAGGATGACTGCCAAATCGTAAGCCGATTCGGCCACGAACAGGTAGCCGGCGGTCTGCAGGGCGGCCGCCGGCACCAGCACCCAGGCGATCCAGCGCACGCCGGCCGCGATCAACACGTAGACCAGGTAGAGGGCGATCGAAAGCAGAGTTGCCCCGCCCAGGTAGACCTGCAGCAGCCCGGCGTCGGCGGCGTAGTTGGGCCCGACCAGGGCCAGGTGCAGGAATCCGGGCGCGACCAGCGCCACCAGCAGCGGGCCGGCGGCGATCCCCGCCGCCGCCAGCGAACCGCGCAGCAGCAGGCGCCGGTCCAGGCGCCCTTCGCCGAACATGTCCCGCAAACGCGGCAGCAGCAGCTGTCCGACCGTGAAGCAACCGTAGAAGCTGATCCGGCCCGCGAACGCGGCCGCCACGAACGGTTCCAGTCCGGTCCCGGGGAAGCGCCAGTTGGCGATGATCACGTCGACCGACTGGGCCCCGAAGATCGCGAACGTGGCCGGAACGGTCCCCAGCTGGGTGAGCAGCAGCGCCCCGAGGTTGGCGTCGGTCGGGGCCTGGTGCTGCCCGCGCGGTCGCAGCACCCAGACTCCCAGTCCGATTCCGGCCACGATCCCCAGCGAAAAACCCGAGAGCGCGCCGGTAAGTCCGAACCCGGCGACCACCAGCCCGATCGCCAGGACGACCCGCGCGCTGGCGTCCACCAGCAGGTTGATCCCCAGGGCGATGAACCGCGCCATCCCCTGCACCGCCCCGCGCGCGGTGGCCAGCACCAGCGAAAGCGGCAGGATGCCGAGCAGCGGGACCAGCACCCAGTTGCTCTCGAATCCGAAGACCTCGCGCAGCTGCCCCGAAAGGAGTCCCAGCAGGATGCTCACCGCCAGGGCGGCGCCGGCGCCGACCGCGTTGGCGCGCAGGGCAAACGACCAGACCGCCGCGCGCTGGCGGGCCGCCGCCAGGGCCCCGGCGCCGACCGCGACCGCCGACTGGAAGGCGTGCCCCGGGAACAGCAGGATCGTCACGAACGAAACCAGCGCCAGCAGCTGGGTGTACTGGTCCGGCTGGAGCAGGCGCGCCATCGAGACCTGGTAGATGAACTGCAGGCCGTTGGCCACCGAGGCCATCAGCAGAAAGGCGGTCCCGCCGCTGCCGCTGCCCCAGGCCCAGCGCAGCTTCCCGCGCAGGCTCGCGCCGAGGTTCACGTGAACTCTTGGCGGTACCAGGCCAGGGTCTTGAGCAGGCCGTCCTCGAGTCCCACCGTAGGCTGCCAGCCGAGTTCGGCGCGGGCGCGCGAGATGTCGGGGCAGCGGCGCACCGGATCGTCCGGCGGCAGGGGCAGGAACTCCAGCGGCGATGCCGAACCGGTGGCCGCCAGCACGGCGCGGGCCAGGTCCAGGACCGACCGCTCGTCGGGATTGCCCAGGTTGTAGACGCGGCCGCAGGTGCCGGGCCGCTCCATTGCCCGCGCGATCCCTTCGGCCAGGTCGCCGACAAAGCACCAGCTGCGGGTCTGGAGGCCGTCGCCGTGGATCGGCAGCGGGCGGCCCTCGATCGCGCGGCGCAGGAATTCGATCAGGGCCCGGCCGTCGCCGGGGTTCATGCCCGGTCCGTAGGTGTTGAAGATCCGCACGATCCGTCCGTCCAGCCCGCGTCGGCGCACCGCGGTCATGGTCAGGGCCTCCCCGAAGCGCTTGCTCTCGTCGTAGCAGGCCCTTTCCCCGACCGGGTTCACGTTGCCGAAGTAGTCCTCGCGCTGCGGGTGCTCCAGGGGGTCCCCGTAGACCTCCGAGGTCGAGGCGAAGAGGAAGCGCGCGCCGCGCTCAAGGGCCAGCCCGATCAGATTGGAGGTTCCGCTGGAATTGGCGGCGATGATCGCTTCCGGCATCTGCTCAAAGTGCCGCGGGCTGGCCGGCGAGGCGAGGTGGAAGACGTTGTCGATCGGCCCGAACTCAAGCTCCCCGGTGACGTCGCAGGCAACGTGGCTGAACCCGGCTTCGGCGCTCAGGGCGTCAAGGTTAGCGCGCGTGGCGGTGGCCAGGTTGTCCGCGCAAATGACCTGGTGGCCGCTGCCGAGCAGCCGCCGGCAGAGCTGCGAACCGATCAGGCCGGCGCCCCCGGCTACGAGTGACACCGGCATGGCCATACCTCGAGCGGTCGGGGGTTCGGAAGCGCAGCCGCCGGGATCGGCGCTGCGGCCGGCGCATCTGCGGCAGTATGGTTGATATTAGCCGCGAGCCGAACCCTTCCACCAAGAGCACGAGCCGCCCCATGGTCGACAATCCCGCCCGCCTACTGCTGGGTCCCGGTCCCTCACCGGTTGACCCGCGAATCACCGCCGCCATGGGCGAGCCGGTGATCTCGCACGTGGACCCGGTGTTCGCCCGGACCCTGCGCGAGACCGCCGATCTCCTGCGGCAGGTGTTCGGCACCGCCAACGAGGTCACCTTCGCCGTGTCCGGGACCGGTTTTTCAGGGATGGAGACCGCGCTGATCAACATCATCGAGCCGGACGATACCGTCATCGTCGGCATCAGCGGTTTCTTCGGGGTCAAGGCCCGCGAGATCTGCGAGCGGATGGGGGCCGCCACGGTGGTTGCCACGTCGGGCTTCGGCCGCCCGGTGGAGACCGAGGACGTCGTCGCGGCGCTGGACGCCAATCCCGGCGCCAAGGCCGTGTTTGTCGTCGCGGCCGAGACCTCGGCCGGGTTGCGCCAGCCGCTGGCCGACATTGCCGAGGCGTGCCACGCCCGCGGCGCGCTGCTGGTCGCCGACATGGTCACCCTCCTCGGCGGGGCCGAGGTGCGGGCCGACGAGTGGGGCGTGGACGTGGCCTACGCCGGCAGCCAGAAGTGCATCGGCACCCCGCCCGGCACGGCTCCGATCACTTTTTCACCGCGCGCGGTTGAGGTGATTAAGGCCCGCCGCACGCCGGTCGGTTCCTGGTACCTGTCGGCCCTGGACATCGCCGCCTACTGGGCCGGCGAGATCCCCTATCACCACACCACCTCGTCACCGGTGATCGTGGGCCTGAAGCGCGCCCTGGAATTGATCATTGCCGAGGGAATCGCCGAGCGCGCCCGCCGCCACGAGCGCAACGGCGCGGCGCTGCGCGCCGGGTTCGAGGCGATGGGCCTGGAGATCGCCAGTCTGGAGGGCCGGCGGCTGGGCATGCTGACCCCGGTCGGGATTCCGGAAGGGGTCGCCGACGCCGAGTTCCGGGCCGAGCTGCTGGAGCGCTTCAATACCGAAATCGGCGGCGGGCTGGGCGATTGGGCCGGCAAGGTCTGGCGGATCGGCCTCATGGGCTATGGATCCGACCCCAAGAACGTCTACCACGTCCTGAACGCCTTCGAGGTGCTCCTCGCCGAGCGCGGGGTCGGGATCCGGCCCGGGGCGGCCGCAGCGGCGGCTTCGGCGGTTATAACCGCCGGCTGAAGAAGGTCACAAGCCGGTAGCCTCCAGCGCGGCGTCCACGAACCCCAGGAAGCGCACCGTCTCCGGCACGTAGTGCTCGCCCAGGCTCTTTGGCGAGACCGCCGGCAGCACCAGTTCGCCGTGATCGATCAGGCCGGAATCAAATAGCTGCCCGCGCGGCCCGAACTGCTCTACGAGCAGCTGCGAGCCCTGATGCGGAAAGTAGGGGTCGCCGCTGAAATGGAACACCACCGCGCGGCCGGTCCCGCCCCCGACCCAGAAGGTCGGCGAAAGTTCGGCCAGCATCATCCGCAGGCGCGGCGGCAGGCCGGCGACGACCGCCGGCAGGCGGCGGTGGTCGCTCACCTGGAACAGCTCCAGCACCGCTCTTCCGCCTCCGCTCAGGTGTTGCCCAAGATCCGGGCCGGCCGAGCCCGGGTCGTTGAAGACGGGCTTGAGGCGAACCGCGTCGGCGGGGCTCACCTGGGCCAGTATGGTGTCGCGCATGACCTGTCCCACGAAGCCGTCGGGCCGGTAGGGCACGGGCTGGCCGCGGTGCTCGAATCGCCCGGTCAAGACCGCCGCGAGCAGCTGCTGCAGCTCGCCGTAGGGGCCGATCGCCACCACCGCCGGCGGTTCGGCACTGCGGCCGGCGGCGATCATGCCCAGCGATCCGCCGACCGAGATCCCCACCACCGCGTCGGCCGGTCTGGGGCCTCCGATCGCCGCTTCCAGCACGTCCACGTCGCTGGCGTGCAGGCGCAGCTCGCGGTAGGCGAACAATTCCGGGACCGCTACTTCGAATCCGACCCGGGCCAGCGATTGGGCCAGCACCACCAGCGGGCCGTAGTTGCGGCCGTCGCGGACTACCCCGTTGGCCAGGACAAGGCGCGGACCAGGCAGCCAGCGTCCCGATCCCCACACGCTGACCGGAAGCTCGGTCCCGGCCACCCGCAGGCTTTGGGCTTGGAATTGCGGAGCCGGCGCATGGCGGGTCACCAGCGCGACGTTGCCCGAGGTGGCATTGAGGGCCACCAGTTCCATACCGCGCAGCTTGCGGTCGATCGGCACGAGCAGCAACAGGCATACCGCGAGCGGCAGCAGCAGCCAGCGCAGCGCCCGCTCGGGACCGCGTCCCGTTTGGCTAGCTCCGGGGTAGGCCGATCCGATCCACCCGGACCGGTCCTATACCGATTCCGGTTCGGGCTCGGTCGGCGGGCCGGCTTCCGGCCCGATCGGCTCCTCGTCGGCGTCCAGTTTGCGGCGGTACTCGTCGTAGACGAACAGGCCTACGGCGATCGCCAGCAGGCCAACCACAACCATGCCGACCAGGGTAAACAGCGCAACGATCAACCTGCCTAGCAACGCGGGCCCTCCCTCGCCGGTGCGCGCGACCTTGGCGGCCGCTGAAAAATCCGAACAGGGCCAAGTTTAGGGCCGCCGGGGCCCCACCGTCGGCTATCGGCCCGGTTCAGATCCCGAACATTTCCCGGATCGCGGCGCGGGTGCGCTCCAGGTATTGGTCGTACGGCGTCGGCACGAACCCCAGGTCGTTCACCGTTGCGGTGGTGTCGTAGTAGTCGAAAGCGCGCGATTCCTCCAGGAACCCGGCATCCTCGGGCGCCATCATCAAAAGCCCGTAATAGTCGGCCGAATAGGCGCTGCCCCGCATGCGCCAGCTTTCGCCGCCGGCGACGTTGTAGGTCCGCCCGACCGTGGCCGGGTCCTTGGCGGCCTGGGCCAGCGGGCCGGCCGCGTCCTCCAGCAGCACGAATTCCATGCGCTGATCGGCGGTAAACGGCCAGGGCTGCGGCGGCATGAGCGCCTCGGCGACCGCCACGCCCGAGACCCTCAGGATCGTCACCGGGATGCCCGAATTGGCGATCAGGGCCTCGCTTTCGACCTTGGAGCGCGCGTAACTGCCCACCCCGGCCAGCGCCCGGTCGCAGGTCACCGGGGGTTCACCGGCCTGGGTGTTCCCGTAGACGACCACCGACGAGGAAAACACCAGGCGCGCGTCCGGGCAGCTCTCAGCCATCGCCGCCAGCACGCTGGCGGTCCCGCCGACGTTCACCTTCCGGGCCAGCGCCTCGTTCTCGTCGGCCACCGGCGGCAGGACCGCCGCCAGGTGGACCACGACGTGGCAATCGGCCAGCGCGCCGGCCACGTATCCGCGGTCGGTGATGTCGCCGGGGAATACATCGATGCCGGCCTGGCCGGAGAGGCCTTCGAAGTTGGCCTGCGGCAGATCCAGGATCCTGAGCCGGGCCCCCCAGCCGCGCAGGTCGGCCGCCACCAGGCGACCGATGCGCCCGGCGCCACCGGTGATGGCGATCGTTGGGTTTTTCTCAGGCAACTGGTTCGTCCGTTTGGCTGATGGGGGAGCGCGGCATACCCGATTTTGATCAGATGCGCCCGCGCGCCGACAGCAAGCATCCGATCTTTGCCTGGGCCGCGTTTTCGGCGGCGGCGATTTGCAGGACCAGTTCGGAGAGCGCGGCCAGCAACCCGGGCACCTCGGATTCGGCGATCGGAAACGCCGTTCCGCCGGCAAGATCGGTGCCGAGCCGCTCGATCGCCGCGACCGCCGCCTCGCTGCGTTCGCGGGCCTCGGGACCCGACTTCAGGTAGCCGCTGCGCGCGGCGATCAGCCCGTGCCGCAATTGGGCCAGGGCGGCGACTTCGTCCGGCAATGCCGCCCGGGCCAGGCCCTGCCAGGAATCGGCCAGCGCGTCGTAATCTCCGGCCAGCTCCAGCAGATCCTCGTCGCCCAGTCGGCCGCCGGCCTCGCGCAGGAACCGGGCCATCAGGCGGCGGTGCAGACAGCCGTCGCCGTCAAAGCTCTCGATAAAGCGCGTGATCGACGAGAGTCCCGCGAGCAGGCGGTGGCCGATCGGAAAGGCCTCCGGCCAGGCGTGCTTGCCGCCGGATCCGGCCAGGCGCCGGCCCCAGGTCTCCAGCCCCGCCAGCGAGAACCCGGCCGCACGCGGGTTCTGCAGCGCCCGCCAGCCGTACTCGATTCCGCCCCACACCAGGTCGGCGAGTTCGGCCCTGACCGGTCCGGGCGTAATTTGCAGCAGGCGGTTGCGATGCTTGCGAATCCGCGCCCGGGCGTCGGCCAGCAATCCGGCCTCGACGCCGATCGCCTCCGGGGCCAGGTCGCCCAGCCAGAACCGCCCATCGGCCGCCCCGTAGACCGACAGGGTGTGGTAACCGCCGCCTTCCAGGAAACCGCCAAGTCCGCGATAGGGCAGCGATCCGGCGTCCACCCAGGCAACGACCGGCCGGCCGCGCTCCAGCCACTGCCCGAGGGCCCTGGCGGCGGCCCTTTTGCCGCCGGACTCAAAGACCTCGCATTCAAGGCCGAGCCGGGCGGCCACGCCCCGGTACCAGGCCAGCGAATCATCCCAGTGGCAGCGCCCGGACAGGTAAAAGGAGGAGAAATCGTTCTTCTCGTAGACGAACTGGAACACGCCGCACCCGATCCCCCCGCCGATGCCGAAAAGCATCGCCTCGCTGACCTGGGCACCGAGTTCGGGTAGCGTTATTCCACAGCCCTCAAGCTGGATCGCCAAAGCCGTACAATCCGGGTCCAAGCCAGTCCGATGCCAAGAAAAGTCCCGGTTCAGTTCGGCTCCGCCCGTCGCTGCACGCCGGCCTCCGCCGGCGGGCAATATTCTGCCCCGGAGGGCCGTTTGCGGCGCCCGTCGAACCACGGGTCGCATACTCTTTGGCGAACATGCCCCCTTAGCTCAGTGGATAGAGCACCGGCCTCCGGAGCCGGGTGCAGGCGTTCGAATCGCCTAGGGGGTACCAGGTAGTGCGGCCGGTTGGCGGCGGCGATCTGCGGGCCCGGTTCGCCGAAATCGTCGGCCCGCGGGGGGTGCGCTCCGACCCGTCTTCGCTGGCCGCCTACGGCATCGACGCCACGGTCGGCTACCGCGGCCATCCGGCGCTGGCGGTCTTTCCCGCCAACGCGGCGGCGGCGGCGTCCGCCCTGGCCCTGGCCGGTTCGCTCGGACTGGCGGTCACCGCGCGCGGCGGGGGTACCTCGCTGGCGGCCGGCGCGACCCCGCTGGACGGATCGATCGTGGTCTGCACCGAGCTGATCGATCGACCCCTGCAGGTCGACCCCGCGGCCCTGAGCGTTCGCTGCGGCGCCGGAGTCAAGACCGCCCAGATCGATGCCGCGGCGGCCGAATTCGGGCTTTTCCTGGCGCCCGACCCGGGGGCGCGCGCCATTTCGGTGATCGGGGGTAACGTAGCCACCAATGCTGGCGGCGCGCTGGGCCTGGCTTACGGGGTGATCCGCCACCATGTCCTGGCGCTCGAGTACGCGACCGTGCGCGGCCAAATCCGCCGCGCCGCCCGTGGCGGCGCCGACGAGGGAATGGTCGACCTCCTGATCGGGTCCGAAGGCACCCTGGGCCTGATCACCGCGGTCGAGCTGGCGCTGCTGCCGGCCGCGCCGCGCAGGTCCAGCCTGGTGGCCCGCTGCGACGACGCCGGCGCCGCCGCCCGGGCCACGATCGCGCTCCTGGAGCGGGGGTTCGCGCCGGCCCGGATCGAATTCATGGACGACGTGGCGGTGCGCGCCGTCCAGGCGGCCCGCGATCGCGGCCTGGACCTCTCGGTCGGGGCTTACCTGCTGATCGAGTTCGTCGGCAGCGGATCGCGCCCGCGGCGCCAGGTGGAAGCGGCGCTAGCGGCCCTGCGCGGGACCGGCGGGGTAAGGGCGGAACCGATTTCCGGCCGGCGCGAGCGGGCCTACTGGGAGGCCCGGCACGCGATCACGTCCTCGCTGGCCCGGGTGCGGCCGGGCAAGATCGGCGAGGACATATGCCTGCCGCGCACCCGCCTGCCCGATGCGGTCGAACGGATAAAGCAGATCGCCGCCGAGCTGGACCTGCCGATCGCGCTGTTCGGCCATATCGGCGACGGCACCCTGCATCCCAACGTTCTCTACGACCCCCTGGACGAGGGCCAGCGCGCCCGCGCGGCCACCGCGCTGGGTCGGATCGCCGAAACCAGCATCGAACTGGGCGGGGTTCTCTCCGGCGAGCACGGTCTGGGCCGGGTCAAGCGCGATCACCTGGCGGCCGCCTTTGACGCCGACACCCTGGCCGTTTTTCAGCGCCTGCGCGACGCCGCCGACCCCGGCGCGGTGCTGAACCGCCCGCTGCAGTGGGGAGCTAGCCGACCGGCGGTGGCTCGGCCTCCGCCTGCCTGAAGGTGCCGACCGCCGGCGGCTCGTAGAACGACCCGGCGACGAACTCTTCGGCGGCCTGGAAAGCGGGAATGTTGGCGTAGGCGGCGTTGGGGAACTGGCGGTTGCGCAGATCATCGCCCAGCAGCCCTAGCTTGATCGGATCGCCGGGATCGCCGGGATGGTATTCCATCACCGCGGCCTGGAAGTACTGGCGGATAAAGCCCGTCGTCTTGCCCGGAATGTGCAGGGTGCCGGGCCGGTTGTTGTCGGCCCGCGCCTCCGTCTTGGGGAACCCGAAAGACTCCACCCCGCCCAGATCGTTGAAGAACCGGCCAAAACCGGTGGTGGTCCCGTCGACCGCGTTGTCGGATACCTTGTGCCCCCACGGCCCGAGCTGGGTGCCGGGGAAGCTGTTGCTGGTGCCGGGCTCGACCCCCAGGTCCTCGGACCCGTCGCGGCCGCCGCCGAAGTAGTCCCAGGCCAGGCGGCGCTCGATGACCCAGATACCGCCAAGGTCGGCGCGGCGGTGGAAATCAACGACCCCGCGCTGGTAGTACTGGGTCAGCGTGTTCTCCTCTATCACCAGCACCTCGGATGTCGGCAGCCCCCAACGGGTCAGCCCCCCGGTGCGGTTGTAGTGGTCCATGAAGTCGGCCGTCAGCTGCTGCCCGTCAACGGTTGCCGAGAGCCGCGGAATGTTGTGGGCCAGGTTCGCGTTCTGGCCGCTGGGGTCCTCCTGGAAATGCGAGTCCTCGACCAGCCACCGCCCGAACGCGGTCGGCGTCGGGCCCACGACCGGCGGAGCGCCGTCCCCGTCCTCGCGGATCGTGACCTTGGCGATCGCGATCGTCGTGCCGGTCCCGTCCAGGCCCGATAACCGCATGGTGAAGGTGTCGTCGACGCCGTCGTCGATGGTCTCGGCCGGAATGTCGACCGCCACCGCATAGGTCCCGGAGAAGCTGCGCTGGCGGTCGCCGTCGGCGTAGAGGCGGTAGGTAGCCGGCCGGGCCCGACCCTCGATCAGCCCCGGCAGGTCGACGCTGGCATCCTCGGCAAACGGGTTGTCCTCGGCCGTGTCCGAGGCCAGCACCTCGAATTCGACCGCCGGACGGTTCACGTTGCTGACGCTCACGATGAAGGCCAGCGTGCCGCCCTCGGCCACCTGGTAGCTGGGCCGGTCAAACCCGTGTTCGACCCCGGGCCGGATGAACTGGCTGCTGTCGAGCGCTATCCGCTGGTGCTCCTTCAGGTCCTCGAGCACGTGGGCCGGCAAGTCGGCGGCGAGGAACTTGTCGCCGGTTCGCGGGCCGTGGTTGCCGCGCAGGTCGATCAGCACCTCCTGCTCAAGCTCCTCGGGGTAACCCAGGATCCGGTCGGTGCCGACGTCGGTGAAGATTCCGCGCGGCAGGGTCGAGAGCTCGTTGCCGGACAGGTCCAGCAGGCGGACCCCGGTGAAGCCGTCCAGGTCGCCGGCGGCCAGCGATTCGATCTCCTCGTCGGAGAGGTCGAATTCGTCCAGCCCGGCAAGATCGGCCCGCGAGATGTCTTTGCAGCGCGATTCGTCGAGCAGTTCCTCGATGTAGTCGAGGATCGTGCGCGCGCAGACCGGGGTGGTCGGCGAATCGTCGTCGACCACGATCAGGTCGGCTTCGTCGCGGCTGCCGGCGCGCCGCAGGTAGCCGTCAACATAGTCGTGCAGCGGGGCGTCGGCGTTCCCGTACAGGAGGTCGGCCCGGGCCGGGGCCAGTTTTCCCAGTTCGGCCCGGTCGTCGGCCACCACCAGGTGGGTAAGTTCGATCTTGTCGGGCCGCGAGACGCCTTCGATCTCATCGTCGTCGTGGACCGGGATCAGACCCACGTAAAGGGCGCCCGCGCCGTCGCCGGAGCGGGCGTAGAGCCAGCGCACGAATTCGGCGTCGTCGCGCTGTGATTCGTCGTTCTGTTCGGAGTAGATGCGGTGCCCGAAGTACAGCTCGGAGGCCCCGCCGACGCGGCGGGCGTCGGCCAGCGCCTGCGCGTCGGGGCGGTCGCCCCAGCTAACCGCCAGCAGCAGCGCCTTGCCCTCGGTCGTGGTGTAACGGTCCTGGGTCAGCCCGTTGTAGTTCCCCCCGCCGTCCAGCACCAGCGTGTAGGAAACGTCGTCGCCGTCGTGGCTGAGCGGGATCGAATCGGCGTCTATGTCCTGGGCGGTGAGCCCGTGCCCGCGCAGGTCGACGATCAGGAACGGGTCGAACCCGGTGAACTGCCCCAGATCCGGAGCAAAGCGGGCAAAGTCCAGATCGACCCCGGCCAGGTAGGGCTTGTCGGCCACCAGGCCGGACAACGTCGGCTTGCTCAGATCCAGTTGGCCAATTGACTTCAGGGCGTCGTTGTCGACTTCATCGCATTCGGACCAGTGGATGCCGCGCGCCTGCTCTATCGCCGCGCGCAGCCTGGCCTCGAATCCGCAGATGCCGGGCGAGTCGCCGGCCCCCACCAGGGCGCCGGCCGGCGTGGCCAGCAGGGCGACCGCCAGCACGGCCCACGCCAGCAGCAGCAGGCGCCGGGCGATACCGGTGCTGAGGAGGGTCACGAGGGCGGGAATTTCTGGGTCAAGTGCAACACGAGTAATTTTGGCCGCGCCGGCCAACCGCGGTGGCGTTCAAGCCAGGCGCCCGAGTATCCCGGCGGCCTCCTCGGGATCGACCGCGCGCGCGCCCGTCCTGGCTCCGGACGGGTCGAAGCAGCTCCTGCCGACCTCCCAGAATCCGGCGAACCCGAGCCCGGCCAATCGCCCCAGCGAATCGCCCGCGGAAAGCTCCGGCTCCAGCGGGATGCAGACTCCGTCGCAGCCGGCCGCGGCCAGCAGCTGCGTCACCCGCGCGGCCAGCCAGAGCGACCTGGAACCGCCCCCGAACTGGCCAAAGAGCCGGGTGGCGGGCGAGATCGAGCCGGCCCGGAAGGCGCCCTGCATCCTTGAGACCGAAATCTGGCCCGGGGCCGTGCCGGGGTCGTCGTCGGCGGTCGCGTAGGTGAACGCGCATTCTGCAAAGCGCAATGCCGCAACCCGCGAAACCAGCCCCAGCCGACCCATCGCGATCGCCACGGTCGGTGCGGTGGCCCGGGCCAGGATCTCCAGCGGCCGGAGCGCTTCCTGGGGCCGCCGCGGCAGCACCGCGATTTTGGTCACGTCCGCCCCGAGTCCGGCCAGACGCCGGAAGCGGGCCTCAAGATCCGGCGGGGTGGAGCTGAAATCGTGCTCGGAAGCGACGATCCTGGTCCCGCCGCGTTCCCCCAGCAGCGGGTACAGATCGGCCTCCACGTCAACGTAGGCACAGCCCAGTTCGATGGCCTGCCGGAGCGGCCGCAGGCGTTCGGAGGGACCGCCGTCGGCAAACCCGCCCTCGGCGCGGGCGCGGTTGGTGATAAGCAGCGGCGGCCCCTGGGCGGCGGCCAGGACCGGGAGATCGTAGCTCCCCATCATGTCCAGCCGCAGCTCAATCAGGTCGGCGCGGCCGGAGAGTTCCCCAAGGCGCGCCAGAGCCGCGTCGGTGTCGGCGGGGCCGATGGCCACCGCAATGGCGCTCATCTGCGTTGGTGGAGGCGGTAAGGCGGAAAATAGTTGCGGCGCCCTGCCGGTCCGGCCGGGGCCACGATCATTTTGCGCTGGCCGTTCCGGGCCGCGTTTCCCCAGGAGCATCCATGGCCAAGGTATTGGGGTTCACCTCGTCCATCTCCGGTCCACTCGTCGACCGCATTCGCGGCATCGTCACCGGCGCCGGACACGAATACGTCCAGGGCCCGACCTACTTCGGGATCCCCAGCGAGGCTGACGTCACCGACAGTCTGCTCCAGATCATGCCCGGGATCGCCGGCGTGATCCTCGGCGGACAGCCGGTCAACCGCAGCGTGATAGAGAACTCGCCCGAGCTGAAGGTAATCGCCCGCACCGGGGTCGGTTTCGACGCCGTCGACCACGCGGCCGCCGCCGAACACGGCGTGGCGGTCACCATTACCCCGCACGCCAATGCCGACTCGGTGGCCGAGTTCGCGATGCTGCTGGCGCTGGCCCTCTCGCGGCAGTTGCCCGCCAACCACAGGAATGTTGCCTCCGGGTCATTCGAGCGCGCCATGGGCCGCGACATCTTCGGCCAGACCATCGGCATCGTCGGGCTGGGCCGGATCGGGCGCCGGGTCGCCGTGCGCGCCCAGGCCTTCGGCATGCAGGTGATCGCCAACGAGGCCTACCCGGACATGGAGTTCGTCACCTCGCGCGGCATCGAGCTGACCGACGTAGACGACCTGGTAAGGCGTGCCGACGTCATCACCCTGCACGCCCCGAACACCCCCGAGACCTTTCACCTGATCAACGCCGAAAGGCTGGCCGCGATGAAGCCGACCGCCCTGGTAATCAACACCGCGCGCGGCCAGCTAATCGACGAGAAGGCGCTGGCCGCGGCCCTGCGCTCGGGGCAGATCGGCGGGGCCGGCCTGGACGTATTCGAGTCCGAACCGCTCGAGGACGACTCCCCGTTGCGGGGCCTGGACAACCTGATCATGGCCCCGCACGTGGCCGGGGTCACCGCCGAGTCGACCATGCGCATGGCCGAGGACGCGGCCCGCACCGTCGTCGCCGTGCTGTCTGGTTCATGGCCGCGCGAGGTCGTCGTAAACGGCGTCTACAGCGACTAGCCGACTGCCACCGACCCCGATGTGCGCGCCGCCGCATGGCCGGACCCGGCCGTGATCCTCTCGTTCGATCTTGACGGGGTCATTTACCGCGGCAGCAAGCTGATCGAGCACGCCGCCGCCGCGGTCAACCGGGCGCGCCGGCTCGGGTATCCGGTCTACTTCGGGACCAACAACACCCACTACGGGGCCGAGGCGATCGCCGGGCGGCTCAGCGACCTGGGGATCTCGGCCCGCCCCGAACACGTCGTCTGCGCCGCCGACGCCACCGCCTGGGTCCTGGCCGAGCTCGACCCGCCGGCCCGGCGGGCGCTGGTGCTGGGGACCGAGCACCTGGCCGAGGAGATCGAGCAGGCCGGGATCGATACGGTGCGCTTCCTGGACGAGGGATCGGTCGACGTGGTCGTGGCCAGCCTGGACCTGGACCTGAGCTTCCGCGCGCTCTCGCACGCGCACTGGGCCCTGCGCCACGCCGGGGCCCGCCTGGTCGTGCCGTCGCACGACCGCAACTTCCCCTGGTCGGATGGTTCGCTGCCCGGCGGCGGCGCGCTGGCCACGGCGCTGTCGTATTCGGCCGAGGTCGAGCCGATCATGGTCGGCAAACCGGCCACCCGGATGTTCGACGAGATCCTCAACCGCGAGAGCGCCCGGCCCCGCGACCTGGTCCTGGTGGGCGACAACCTGGAAACCGACATCGGCGCCGCCAAGGCGCTGGGGGCCCGCTCGGTGCTGGTCTTCACCGGAGTCTCCGACCCGGGCGACCTGGCGCGGACCGCCCCGGCCGACCGGCCCGATTTTGCGATCCCGGACCTTTCGCGGTTCCCGTGGGAGGAGCTGGCCGGGTCCTGAACCGGCTTGGCTCCCATGAACGTAGATTCATTTGTATGCGTGACTTGAACCGCCAATCCCTCGGAAAGGGTTCCGGGAGTGCGCTTTGACAGCCTGGGCCAGTTCCTGGACCACCTCGACAGGGCCGGGCAACTGCGCCGGATAAAGGCGCCGGTCGATCCCGAGCTGGAAATCACCGAGATCGCCGACCGGGTGATGGCCGAACCCGACGGCGGCCCGGCGCTGCTGTTCGAGAACGTAAAGGGCTCGCCCTTCCCGCTGGCGATCAACGTCTTCGGATCGGCCCAGCGCACCGCCTGGGCGCTGGGGGCCGAGCAGTGGGGCGAACTCGAGCATCGCATCGCCGCCCTCCTGGACCTGGTCCTGGGCGGGCCGCCGCAGGGTATCCGCGCCAAGCTGGCCGCCCTGGGCGATCTTTCCAAGGTCGCCCGCATCCAGCCCAAGCGCGTCTCCTCAGGACCCTGCCAGGAAGTGGTCGAGACCGACAACCCCTCGCTGGCCCAGATCCCGATCCAGAAGTGCTGGCCCGAGGACGGCGGCCGCTACATAACCATGCCGCTGGTTTTCACCCACGACCCCGCCACCGGCAAGCGCAACGTCGGCATGTACCGCCTGCAGGTATTCGACGATCAGACCCTGGGCCTGCACTGGCAGCTGCACAAGGGCGGGCAGGAGCACTTCATGCGCTCGCAGGGCGCCGAGCGCATCGAGGTCGCGGTCGCGGTCGGCGCCGAGCCGGCCATGATCTACGCGGCCACCGCCCCGCTGCCGCCCGGCATCGACGAGACCGTCTTCGCCGGATTCCTGCGCCAGCGCCCGGTCGAGATGGTAAAGGCGGTCAGCGTCGACATCCAGGTGCCGGCCAGCGCCGAATTCGTCATCGAGGGCTGGGTCGATCCGGCCGAAATGCGCATCGAGGGACCGTTCGGCGACCACACCGGCGTCTACTCGCTTGAAGACCCCTACCCGGTGCTGCACGTCAGCGCCGTGACCCGGCGCCGCGACCCCGTTTACATCTCCACCATCGTCGGCAGGCCGCCCAAGGAGGACCGCTTCCTGGGCGGGGCCACCGAGCGCTTGTTTCTGCCGCTGGTGCGGCTGATGATCCCCGAGCTGGTGGACATGCACCTGCCCTACGACTCGGTGTTCCACAATTTCGCCATCGTTTCGATCAAGAAGCGCTATCCCGGCCACGCCCGCAAGGTGATGCACGCCATCTGGGGGCTGGGCCAGCTGATGTTTTCCAAATTCGTGATCGTGGTCGACGAAAACGTGGACGTACAGAACCTGCGCGAGGTCCTCTGGCGGGTGGGCAACAACGTCGACCCGGCCTATGACATAGAGCTCTCGGCCGGGCCCACCGATACCCTCGACCACGCCGCCCGCGAGCCCAATTACGCCGGCAAGATCGGTATCGACGCGACCACCAAGCTGGAGTCGGAAGGGTTCCGCCGGCGCTGGCCGCCCGACATCGTCATGGACCCAACAATCATTAAGCTCGTTGATCGCCGCTGGGAGGAGTACGGACTGTGATAACTGCTGCAAGATCGACGATCGCCGCGCACCCTTTCTGGGCGCTGCTGATCGCTCTGATCGTCTTCGTGCCCGCCGGCGGCCTGGCCTGGTGGCTGGGTTCGCCGCTGTTCATCGACCAGGAGGTCAACGAGGAGTTTCCGCGCCTGGCCAACGCCACCGTACCCGGCAACATCAACCCGGCCGATGCCGAGGTCGTGATGATGACCATGGAGAAGATCGCCAACCCGGTGGCCGAACCGATGGTCGAAATGACCGCAATGCCCGACCCCACGGTCGCCCCGACCGAGGTTGCCACCGCGACCCCGACCGCCCCGCCGGCCGACCCGGTCGCGCTGCTGGAAGGCGGATTCGTCGACGGGGACCTGTTCCACCGCGGGGACGGGACCGCCACCGTTTACGATCTCGGCGACGGGAGCCGGGTGCTGCGGTTCGAGGATTTCGAGGTCACCAACGGGCCCGATCTGCGGGTGCTGATCACGCCCGATCCCAACCCCTTCGACCACGACGCGCTGGCCGAGGCCGGCTACACCGAACTGGGCCGTCTCAAAGGCAACATCGGGAACCAGAACTACGACATCCCGCCCGACGTGGATACCGATTCGATCGGGTCCGTGGTCATTTACTGCAAGCCGTTCGCGGTGATCTTTTCGGTCGCGCCGCTAAACGCGGCGTAAACCGCCAATGGCCGCCCTGCGCGCCGCGCCGCGCCGCCTGTCCGTGTATGCGGCCGCGATCCGCTTCGAGCACACGGTCTTCGCCCTCCCGTTCGCCTACATGGGCATGCTGCTGGCCGCGGGCGGCTGGCCGGGCTGGGGCGACGCCCTCCTGATCACCGCCGCAATGGCCGGGGCCCGCACCGGCGCCATGGCCGCCAATCGATTGATCGACGCCGAAATCGACGCCCGCAATCCGCGCACCGCCGACCGGGCGCTGGTGACCGGCACGATGCGGCGCCTGGAGATGGGCGCGCTGCTGGTGGCCGGGTTCGCGGTCCTGGTCGTCTGCGCGGCCCTGCTCGATCCGCTGGCCCTGGCGCTGAGCCCGCTGGCGATCGTGACGGTGACCCTCTACCCCTATGCCAAGCGCTTCACCTATCTCTCGCACTGGCTGCTGGGACTGGCCGATTCCATCGCCGCCGCCGGCGCCTGGATCGCCATCGCCGGCCGGCTTGAACCGGCCGGGGCGCTGCTGGCCCTGGCGATGGCGTTCTGGATCGCCGGATTCGACATCATCTACGCCTGCCAGGACTTAGGCGTAGACCGGGCCCAGGGACTGCATTCGGTGCCGGCGCGGTTCTCGGTGCGGACCGCGCTCTGGCTCTCGCGCGCCTCGCACCTTCTGACGGTCGCGGCGCTGACCGGGGTGGGCCTCCTGCTGGGGCTGGCCTGGCCGTTCTGGGTGGGAGTGGCGGTGGTGGGAGCGATCCTCGTATACGAGGCGCTGCTGGTGCGGCCCGACGACCTCTCGCGCCTGCAGAAGGCTTTCTTTGAACTCAACAGCTATGTGTCGCTGGCCCTGCTGGCGGCGGTCGTGATCGCGTTGCTGGTCGGATGAGCAAGCGCCCGCGACAGCGCCTCGCCCTGGGTGTCTCCGGCGCCTCCGGGGCGGTGCTTGCGCTGCGCCTGGCCGAGGCCGTCCTGGCTGCCGGCTGGGAGCTGGAAATCGTCTGCTCGGGGTTCGGTCGCCTGATGTGGCGGTCCGAACTGGGGCGGTCATTCGAGGAAGACCTGCAGGCGCTTTCGGCGGCCGGCGCGGTCCGCGCGCACAAGCCGGGCGATCTGGCATCGCCGCTGGCATCGGGGTCCTATCCGATCGACGCCTACGCGGTGGTTCCGGCCTCCATGGCCACGGTCGCCGCGCTGGCCAGCGGGGTCGGCTCCAACCTGATCCACCGCATGGGCGACGTGGCCATCAAGGAACGGCGCCGCCTGCTGCTGGCCCCGCGCGAGAGCCCGCTCTCGCCGGTCCACCTGGCCAACCTGCTGCGGCTGTCCGAGCTGGGGGCGATCATCGCTCCGCCGATGCCGGCGTTCTACGAGCGGCCCGATTCCCTTGACGAAGTAATTGAGGCCACCGTGGACCGGATGCTCGTCTGGTCGGGCGTCAAGGGCGCGCTGCCGCCGCACCGCCAGTGGCGTTCCGGCGAGTGAGCAGCGCCCGCCGGGCCCGCGCCCCTCACCCGGCGTGCCCGGTGTTGGGTCTTGCCCAACGCCCGGGCACTTGATCTCCTAAGCACGGGGCGGACGCGAACCCGGGCTGCCCCGGAGAGTCCGACTCAACGCCCGCTCCGGACCGACCGGTAGGCACGGGGGTTTTGACGGGGGCGGGGCCGGAATAGTAATCTGCGCTCATGGCCAACGTCGAAACCCGGGAACCAACCGGTTACCTGATCCCTACCGACGGGATTCCTGCAGGCATCCTGGAGAAGGTGGAGGGCGCAAGCCGCGCGCAGATCATCAGCGACTCCTACCCCTACCCGACCAAGCTGTCTCGGCAAACCTACGAGCGGCAAAAGGCCGAGTTGCAGGTCGAGCTGCTAAAGCTCCAGCGATGGGTCCAGGGAGACCGGGCAGCGCGTGGTCCTGCTGTTCGAGGGGCGGGACGCCGCCGGCAAGGGCGGGACGATCAAGCGGTTCATGGAGCACCTGAACCCGCGCGGGGCCAGCCTCGTCGCGCTTCAGGCGCCGACCGAGCGGGAGCAGGCCCAGTGGTACTTCCAGCGCTACGTGCAGCACCTGCCGGCCGGCGGCGAGATGGTCTTTTTCGACCGCTCCTGGTACAACCGCGCCGTGGTCGAGCCGGTAATGGGCTTTTGCACCCCCGCCGAGTCGCTGCGCTTCCTCAGGCACACGGTCGTTTTCGAGGAGATGCTGATCAACGAGGGCATGCACCTCTTCAAATTCTGGTTTTCGGTGAGCCGTGAAGAGCAACTCCGGCGGGTGCTTTCACGCGCCAACGACCGGCTCAAGCAGTGGAAGGTCAGCGACGTCGACCTGAGGTCGCTGTCGCTCTGGGACCAGTACACGGAAGCCAAGAAGGCCATGTTCGCGGCCACCGATACCAAGGCCTCGCCCTGGGTGGTCATCAAGTCCGATGACAAGAAGCGCGCGCGCCTGAACTGCATGCGCTACGTCCTGCGCAGCTTCGACTACCAGCCGGACGTCGGTCAACGCGTGGCCAAGCCCAATCCGAAACTGATCGGATCCGCCAAGGACCTCTACGCCGAGGGCGAAGTCTGGTAGCGCCGGGCGCCCGGTCCGGCCCTGATTCCCGCCGACGGTGGGCAAGCTGCGTACCGGGGATTTGGCCGGGCCCGCCGGCGCGCGGCGACCGGGAGTCCCGGCCCGGGGTCCTCGTGGCCGGCCCGGCGCGGCATTCCCGGCCCGAACGCCCGGCGGCTGAAGATTGCGCCCCGGACATTTCAAATGAACTCGGCGACCGTCCACCGCGCCTCTTCCTGGCCGGCCGGCCGCGCGCGGGAATCTGCCGGCCGCAGCCGAGCATGGCATAACCAATCCACGTCCCCGGTCACGAGTCGGTCCTTGCCCAAGCAGCCCAACATCCTGGTCGTGATGAGCGACGAGCATTCGCCGCGCTTCAGCAGCCCCTACGGGCATCCGTTCATCGATACCCCGAACATGCAGCGCCTGGCCGACGAGGGCGTCACGTTTGAGAACGCCTACTGCAATTCGCCGGTTTGCGCACCGTCGCGGGCCTCGTTCATGGCCGGCCAGCTGCTGCCGGGCATCGGGGTTTGGGACAACGCCGCCTCCCTAAGCAGCGACGAGGCCACCTGGGCGCACCTGCTCAATGCCGCCGGGTACGAGACCGTCCTGTGCGGCAAGATGCACTTCCAGGGCCCCGACCAGACGCACGGGTTCAAGCGCCGCATCCTCTCCGACTGCCACGGCGACTGGGACCTGCGGCTCACCGCCAACTGGTCCGAATGGCGCCCCGAGAATGCTGCTTTCGGCAAGAACCTGTTCACCGTCGCCGGACCCGGCGAAGACGATTTTTCAGCCTACGACGAAGCCGCCGCGGCCCGGGCCAGCGGTTACATTCGGGCCCAGGCCGCCAGTGATCGTCCCTGGGCGCTGCTGGTCGGGTTCATAACCCCGCATTTCCCGTTCGTGGTTCGCCGCCCCTTCTGGGACAAGTACTATCCCGGGCACGCCGACCAGCCACAGATTCCGGCCCACTTTGAGAGCATGCACCCGCACAACCGGCGCATGGCCGAGTGGTTTTCCTATGTCGGTGTCGATCCGGAGCTCACCGCCCGCTCACGGGCCGCCTACTACGGACTGATCGATTACTGCGACGTCCGTCTCGGGCAGGTGCTCAACGCCCTCGAGGACTCCGGGCAGCTCGACGAGACCCTGGTCGTCTACACCTCTGACCACGGCGACAGCGCCGGCGAGCACGGCATGTGGACCAAGCAGACTTTTTTCGAGGACTCGGTGCGCGTCCCGCTGCATGTCCGCTGGCCGGGCCGGGCCCAATCCGGGCGGCGCGTGGGCCAGCCGGTCTCGCTGGTCGATCTGACGCGCACGATCCTGGACGCGGCCGGCGCCGAAGCGCCCGATCACTGGGCCGGCGAAAGTCTGCTGCCGCTGGCCGCCGGGGCCCCAGAAACGGCCGGCGAGGTGATCGCCGACTACACCGCGGTCGCCGCCAAGGGCCCCTGCCGAATGGTGCGCGTGGGCGACCTCAAATACAACTACTACCACGGCCACGGAACAGATTCCGAGGAACTCTTCGACCTGGGCAGCGACCCCGACGAGCTTACCGATCAGGTCCGCAACCCCGGATACGCCGCGGCCCTGGGCGACCTGCGGGCGCGAGCCAGGCGCGATTACGATCCCGACCGGGTTAACGCCCGGGTGCTCCGCTCGCAGCAAAAACGCCGCCTGATCGACGCCGGCCGGGCTCACGTCTCGGCCGGATACTGGAAGCCGGGGCGCCCGTGACGACTGACCGGGGCCCGGCAAGCAGGATTCGCCAATGGGCCCGATGAGCGACGACTCCCCGTACACCATCTACTTCGCGGGCCCCCTTTTCGACCACAAGGACCTGGCCGGCAACGCCCTGCTCGGCGCCCAGATAGAAGAGCAGTCCGCGGGCCGCTACCGGTGCATCCTGCCGCAGGACCTGGAGCAGCGCGGGATCGGCCCGATGGGAATTCGCGACCAGGACCTGAAGGCGGTGCTGGAGAGCGACCTGGCGATCTTCAATTTCGACGGTTCGGAGCTGGATTCCGGGACGGTCGTCGAATACGTGTACGCCAAGATGCTGGACATCCCCGCGGTGATCCTGCGGACCGATTTCCGGCACGGCGGCGACCAGCGGCCCGAAATGGACCCCTGGAACCTGATGGTCTCATTCTTTCCACGCACCCGCATCAGGCACCTGGACGGGATGAGCTTGTATCAGCAGTCGCTCGGCGAGGGCGGGGACGCCGCGGCGGTGTCGGCCCGCTACCATCGGCGAATCGCCGCCGAGGTGCTCACGCTGCTCGACGATGTTCGCGGCGACGCCCCGGTCATGGAAGGCGGGTGCTTGCGTGCCGAAAGCGCTTACCGCTGGGCGGTGCGCCTTGCCGGCGGCGGCCTGGCCGGTGTGGTTTCCGGAGACGGCCACCTGGACGAGGCCGTGCGGCGAATCGTCTCAAGAAAATCCGCGCGGGGCCTGCTGAGTTGAAAGCGTCCTCCTGCAGCCCGGCCTCCAGGCGGGCGGGCGCGTTGCTCCTTGCCCGGAGGCGGCATGCACTATTGAATCCGGAGCTGGCCCGATGAAACAAGCGCCCTTCACCATCTACTTCGCGGGCCACCTTTTCGACCACAAGGACCTGGCCGGCAACGCCCTGCTCGGGTCTCGCATTGACGAGCTGTCCGAGGGCCGTTACCAGTGCATCCTGCCGCAGGATCTGGAACAGCGCGGGATCGGCCCGATGGGGATTCGCGACCAGGATCTGAAGGCGGTGATGGAGTGCGATCTGGCGTTGTTCAACTTCGACGGATCCGAGCTGGGTTCGGGGGCCGTGGTCGAGTACATGTACGCCAAGCTGCTGGACATTCCCACGGTGATCATCAGGACCGACTTCCGGCACGGGGGCGACCAGACTCCCGACGCCGATCCCTGGAACCTGATGGTCTCGTTTTACCCGCGCACCCGCATCAGGCACCTCGACGGCATGGCGTGGTATCAGCAGTCGCTGGCCCAAGGCGGCGGCGCGCCGGCGGTTGCAGCCCGCTACCACCGGCGGATCGCCGCCGAGGTCATCGGGCTGCTCGACGAGGTTCGCGGCGACGAGCCGCTGCTGGGCGGAGGGCGCGAATCGGCGCTGGGCGTCTACCGCTGGGCGCTGCAGCTTGCGGGCGGGGGCCTGGTCCGGTTGATGGAAAGCGATGGGCCGCTGGAAGTGGTCGTTGAACGGATCGTTGCCCGAAAGATAGCCAAGGGCCTGTTGGCCTGACCCTTCCGCGCCGCGGCGACAAATCCGGGCTGCCGCGGCGGCGGCGCAAGGCCTGCCGTGCCCCCGCCGACACCTCCTCCTCCGGTTGATCGCGGCCGCCTCGGTTCGAACGCCGGTTCCGCGGTGTCCGACCCGCCGCCAGCACGTGTCAAGCGCGGCGGCGCAAGTTGGCGCCCCAGGCCTCGGCTCCGATCGGTGGCACGGCCGGTCGTCAGCTACTGTTCTCAAACAGCTACTTGGTATTACCCTATAGTTGAACCATGGACTTCACGGACAACTGGACGACGCAGTTAAGGAAAGGCACGCTGGAGCTGTGCATGCTCAACATCGTGGGCCAGGAACCGGTTTACGGATACGAGATCGTTAAACGCCTGCGCGGCGTCGAGGCCCTGGTGATCCGCGAGGGCACCGTGTATCCGATCCTCAGCCGCCTGCGGCGGGAAGGGTTGGTGAGCACCACGCTCCGGGAATCGCCGGAAGGTCCGGCCCGCAAGTACTACGAGCTCACGCCGCGCGGCAGGCGACTGCGCCAGGAGATGAATCGTTACTGGGAAGTCCTCAAAAAGGGAATGGACGCGCTCAACACGGAGGGTCCGGGGGGGGGATGATGGCGGCGCAACCAACGTTCACCGAGGACGCGCGCGGCGTCCTTAAACGGTACCTGCGGCGTGTCAGAAACGCGCTCCGGCCGCACCCTTCCGTCGACGCCGGCGAAGTCGAGCTCGAAATCAGGGGGCACATCGAGGCCGAGCTGGCGGACGAGCCCGAGCCGGTTACGGCCGAACGGCTGCACGGCGTCCTTGAACGGCTCGGCAGCCCCAACGACTGGGTACCGGCGGACGACCTGTCGGCATGGCGGAAACTGCTGCTCCGCCTCAGCACCGGGCCGGAAGACTGGCGGCTCGCCTATCTCTCGCTCGGCCTATTCGTCGCCGGCTGGATCCTGGCCCCGGTGGCCCCGCTGCTCATATTCGCCAGCTTCCTGGTTGCCCGGGCCGGGTTGCGGCTGCTCGAGGAACGCGACGAATTCCCCGGCGCCCGCAAGTGGTTTTTCTATCCGCCGCTCGTGTTCATCTATCTGGTCATCGCGATCATTGCCGCAATGTTTCCGCTCGCGGTCACCGTGGGCATGGTGTCGGACCCCAACCTGCCACCCGATCTCTACGGCATGCGCGGGCTCATTACGGAGTGGATCGCCCTGCCGGCCTGGCTGGGCGCGACCCTGCTGGCGGTACTGCTCACGGGGCTCTGGTGGCTGGGCGTGGGACTGGTCCTGGCGCGGCTGAACCGAGCCGTTCGGGCGGTCTTCTGGCCGTTCGCCGAGGGGTTCGCCAGGCGGCACGGCCTCCGGATCGCGTTGGCCGGCGGCGCCAGCGCGGCGGGTGCGGGAATCGCGCTCGCGCTGATGGCGTAAGGGGCCACAAGCCCGGTAGGCGGCCGCGGGACAATAAAGCCCGGCAAGGGTCGGCCGGCGGCGTTGGCCGCCTTGCCCGGGAACCGACCCGCCCGGCGGTCAGATTTGCGCCGCCGCCGAGCTCTCAGACCATGGCCGCGCTGGCGGCGCGGATCTCTTCCAGCTCGGGCACTGTCAGCCGGGTGCCCGCCGCCGCCGCGTTGGCGCGGATCTGCCCGGGTGACTTGGCGCCGGTGATCGCACACGTCACTGCCGGGTGCGCGAGTACGAATCCGACCGCCAGGTCGACGATGCCGCGGTCGGAACCGCCCAGCCCGCCGACCGCGTCGGCGACCGCCAGCTCTTTCAGGTAAAGGTCGCGCCGCTCGCCGCCGTTCCAGCCAGCGCGTACGTAGTCGTCGAACTTGGACCGGGCATCGTATTTGCCGGTCAGCACGCCCTGGCCCAGCGAACCGCGGATCAGGGTGCCGATGTCGCGCTCCCGGCACAGCGGCAGCGCCGCCCGCTCGGCCCCGCGGCGCACGATCGAGTAGTCGATCTGGGCGATCGCGCATTCGCCGGCGGCGTCGAAGCGGGCGATCACGTCGGCATTGCCCGATGAGACCCCGAAGTGGCGGATCTTGCCCTGGTCGCGCAGGATCGCAAAGCCCTCCAGATAGATCCCGGGGTCGGGGGGATCCTCGTCGTGGCACTGGAACAAATCGATGTAGTCGGTGCCCAGCCGGTGCAGGCTGGCGTGGCAGGCGTTGATGATGTGAATCGGGTGAGTGTAGCGCTGGGGATGGCCCTGGCGGTAGAGCAGGTGCCCCACCTTGGAGGCGATGAACACCCTCTGGCGGTCGGCGCCGAGGGCCTTGCCGAGCCGCTCCTCGCCCAGCAGCGGGCCGTAATTGTCGGCGGTGTCGAACAGGTTGATCCCGGCGTCAAGGGCCGCGCCGACGGTCCCGGCGGCGGTCTCATCGGACAGCTCGCCCCACTGGTTGCCGAGCGCCCAGGTCCCGAAACTGACCGCCGATACCTCCCAACCGGTCTTGCCCAGGCGGCGGTACTCCACTGCAAACCCCTCGCGCGCGGTTCGGTTCAAGGCCGGTAGTCTCAGGCCCAATTGTGGGCTCGGCGGCCCGAGCCGGCCCAGCCTCCCCGGCCCGGGGGCAACCCTGGGACGGGCGGTCAGGCCATGTGGGCGCTGTGGGAGCGGATTTCGGCCAGCTCGGCGGCGGCCAGGGTGGAGCCTGCGGCGGCGGCGTTGGCGCGGATCTGCCCGGGTGACTTGGCGCCGGTGATGGCGCAGCTGACAGCCGGGTGCGCAAGCACGAACCCCAGCGCCAGTTCGACCGGGCCGCGACCGGGCCGGCTCATTCGGCCGACCGCATCGGCGACCGCCAGCTCCTGGAGAAACAGGTCGCGCCGCCCGCCGTCGTTCCAGCGCGCGCGGACCGAGTCGCTAAAGCGAGTCTCCTCATCGTATTTGCCGGTCAGCACGCCCTGGCCCAGCGAACCGCGGATCAGGGTGCCGATGTCGCGCTCCCGGCACAGCGGCAGCGCCGCCCGCTCGGCCCCGCGGCGCACGATCGAGTAGTCGATCTGGGCGATCGCGCATTCGCCGGCGGCGTCGAAGCGGGCGATCACGTCGGCATTGCCCGATGAGACCCCGAAGTGGCGGATCTTGCCCTGGTCGCGCAGGATCGCAAAGCCCTCCAGGAACACCTCCACGTTGTCCGGTTCGGCCTGGTGGCACTGGTACAGGTCGATGTAGTCGGTGCCCAGCCGGTGCAGGCTGGCATGGCAGGCGCTCACTATGTGCAGCGGGTGCGTGTAGGCCTGGGCATGGCCCTGGCGGTTGCCCAGGTTCCCGACCTTGGTGGCGATGAAAACGCTCGACCGTTCCGAGCCGAGCGCTCTGCCCAAACGCTCCTCGGCCAGCAGCGGACCGTAGCCGTCGGCGACATCGAACAGGTTGATCCCGCTGTCCAGCGCCGCCCGCACCGTCTCGCGGGCGGTCTCATCGGTCAGGTCGCCCCACTGGTTGCCCAGCGCCCAGGCGCCCACGCTGACTGCCGAAACCTCCCAGCCGGTCTTGCCAAGTCGGCGATATTTCATTGCTTTGACCCTTTTTCAAAGGTTGCGCGCGGACTGCCCGGCGGCAAGTTCCCGAAGGCCCCGCCGCAGCCGTCGCCGCGGTTTGGTCCGCGATCATTTTGGGCGCCGGGGGTTGTGGAAAGCGTCCCTAGCCGGTCCAGCCGTCGCGCCGCCGGCCCAGGTTTGGCCGACCGGGGTTGGCGGCCGCGTAGGCGCATCCCTCGCGCAGCGGGCAGTCCCCGCAGAGCGGGCGCTTGCGGCAGAAGTTCTTGCCGTGCTGGATGAGCAGGGCATGGTATTCGCCGGCCGTTTCGGCGCTCGGGGTGATCGCCGCCAGCACCTGTTCGCGCAGGCGGCCGCGATCGGGGTCGGGGCCGATCAAGCCCAGCCGCGACCAGATGCGGACGGCGTAGGTGTCCACCACGAACGTCGCCCGCCGGGCCGCGAACAACACGATCGCGTCGGCGGTTTCCGGGCCGATTCCCCAGCAGGACAGCAGCGCCTCGCGCAGTTGCGGGGTGGGCAGGGCGAGGAGGTCTGCCAGCGAACCGTGATCGATGCAGAGCCTTGCGAATTGCTCCAACTTGCGCGCTTTCTGGCGGAAGTAGCCGGCCGGCCGGACCAGTTCGGCAAGTTCCGGCGCCGGCACCGCCGCCAGGTCCTCGATCCGGGTCAGGTCGGCGTCGGCCAGGCGCTCCAGGGCCCGCGCCGCGTTGCTCCAGTTGGTGTTCTGGCACAGGATCGCCCCGGCGCAGATGTAGTCGGCCCGGCCGGGCCAGGATTCCGGCCACCAGCGCTGCGGGCCGTACGCGGCTACCAGGCGGTCGTAAACATCCAGCAGCCCGGCCGTCGTCGGGCCGCCCGGATCAGTGGCCCTCGAACCCGTACCCATCGGAGCGGTCGGCCACCAGGGCGCTGGCGGTGCTAATCAGCTCCTCGACGGTTATCGCGCCGACCTGGCCGCCGGCCCGCAGCCGCAGCGAGACCTTGCCGGCGGCAACGTCGCGGTCGCCGGCGATGAGCATGTAGGGAATCTTCTGGTTCTGGGCATGGCGGATCTTGCGGTTCATGCGCTCGGAGCGGGCATCGACCTCGGCCCGGAGACCGGCTTCGGAAAGCCGGTCGGCGACCCCCCGGCAGTAAGCCAGGTGGCGGTCGGCGATCGGGATGACCTGCACCTGAACCGGCGCCAGCCAGAGCGGGAAGGCGCCGCCGTAGTGCTCGATGAGGATCGCCGCGAAGCGCTCGATCGAACCCCAGAGCGCCCGGTGCACCATCACCGGTCGCTGCCGCGAGCCGTCCTCGGCCTCGTACTCGATCCCGAAGCGTTCCGGAAGGTTGAAATCGACCTGCACGGTCGAGAGCTGCCAGAGGCGTCCGATCGCATCGCGTATGTGGACGTCGATCTTGGGGCCGTAGAACGCGGCCTCGCCGGGGACGCGCTCGTACTCCAGGCCCGAGCGCTTGAGCGCCTCGACCAGGCCCGCTTCGGCCAGCTGCCAGAGCTCGTCATCGCCGACGTACTTGTCCTTGTCGTCCTCATCGCGCACGCTCAGGGCCACCTGCAGATCGGTGAACCCGAACACCGCGAGCATGTCGCGGGCGATCGTGAGCGCCGCTTCGATCTCGTCGGCGAACTGGTCGCGGCGACAGAAGATGTGGGCGTCGTCCTGGGTGAATCCCCTGACCCGCAGGGCGCCGTGCAGGACCCCTGACTGCTCGTAGCGATAGACGGTTCCCAGTTCGGCATAGCGCAGCGGCAGGTCGCGGTAGCTGCGCGTGCGCGAGGCGTAGATCTTCACGTGGAACGGGCAGTTCATCGGCTTGTTGATGAACGACTGGTTTTCCAGCTTCATCTCCGGGAACAGCCCGTCGCTGTACCAGTGCGTGTGACCGCTGGTATCCCAGAGGCCCTTGCGCCCGACGTGCGGGGTAAAGACGATGTCGTAGCCGCGGTCGCGGTGCTCGGCGCGCCAGTAGTCCTCCATGAGCTGGCGCAGCATCCCGCCGCGCGGGTGCCAGAGTACCAGCCCGGCGCCGACTTCCTGGTTGATCGAAAAAAGATCCAGCTCGCGGGCCAGACGGCGGTGATCGCGGCGCGCCGCCTCCTCCAGGCGCTTCAGGTGGGCCTTGAGCTCACCCCGGGTCGGAAAGCTGGTCGCGTAAAGGCGCTGCAGCTGCGGGTTCTCCTCCGAGCCCTTCCAGTAGGCGCCGGCCACCGAGAGCAGCCGGAAGTGCCCCACTCCGGCGGTGCTGGCAACGTGGGGGCCGCGGCACAGGTCCACGAACGGCCCGCAGCGATAGAGCGAAATCTCCTCGCCGGCCTCGATCAGGTCCCCAATCGCCTCGACCTTGTAGTCCTGCCCCATCCCCGCAAAAGCCTCGGCCGCGGCGCGGCCCTCGACGACCTCGTACTCAAACGGGTGGGCGGCCTTGGCCAGCTTGGCCATGCGCTGCTCGATCTCGGCAAAGTCCTCAGCGCTCAGCGAGCGCGGCAGCTCGAAGTCGTAGTAGAAGCCGTCTTCGATCGGCGGGCCGAAGCCGAACTTGGCTTCCGGGAACATCTCCTGCACCGCCGCCGCCATCACGTGGGCGCAGGAATGGCGCATGCGCTGCAGGTCGTTCATGGGAAACGCGGGCCGGGGGCGGGGCAAAATTAGCCCCCGATTATCCAACGGCCCGAATACCGAACAGCCCGGCTGGGACCCTTTGCAATTCCTCTTTCTGCACCTGGCCGGCATGGTCGCGTTCGTCAACATCGCCCGCTACGCGCGCAACGATCCGCGCGGGTTTTTCGTGACCGGGGCCGTCGGCTACAGCTCGGCCGCGGTTATCGCCGCGATCTGGTCGCTGACGGTCCACGGCGGGATTTCGCTCGAGCTGCCGGCGGTGCTCTTCGGCGCCTTCCAAGGATTTGCCTTCCAGTTTATGTACCTGGTGGTATTCGTCATGGTCGGCCTTGGCGGCATGGCGGTCACTTCCACGATCAACCGCATGACGATCCTGGTGCCGACGGTGGGGGCGATCCTGATCTGGGCCGAGCAGCCGACCCCGGAGCGCTACGTGGGCATCGCGGCCATCTTCCTGGCCCTGCCCCTGCTCGGGCTCCAGGCCCAGCGCCGGGCGGTCCAGGCCAAGATGGGCAGCTGGCTGATGCCGCTGCTCGTGCTGGCCTCGTTCTTCCTGCTGGGCGGCGCCGAGCTCGGCGCCAAGTGGTTCGTCGAGGCGCGCGTTGCGGCCTCCCCGTCCGACTACACCTTCTGGCTATTCCTGGCCGCCAGCGCCAGCTCGCTATTTACCTGGCCGCTGGCCAACCGCATGGCCCGCCGCGAATGGGACCGGACCGCGCGATCGCGGGTTACCCCGACGCCCTTCCAGCTGCAGGTCAGCCCGCGCTCGATCGGGTTCGGCCTGGGCCTGGGAGCGGCCAACTGGGGTCAGGCGACCGCGCTGGTTACGGCCCTTACCGTCTTTGACGCATCGTTCGTGTTCCCGCTGGCTTCGGCGAGCTTCGTGCTGCTGGTCTCCTCCATCGACTTCGTGTTCTGGCGCCAGCGGTTTGCTCCGCTGACCGTCCTTGGCCTGGCGATCGCCGCCGCCGGGGTGGTGCTGGTCAACCTGGACCTGGGACTGTCCGGAATGTTCGGGTAGGGACCCGTCCCGGTCGCGGCGGCGGCGACAATTGCCTTCGCGACTACGCTTCGGCCTATCGCCACCCTGCCTGGCGGGCGCTCTTTGCTATACCTACTTCTGCACCTGGTCGGGGGTGCTGACTTTTGTCAATATCGCCCGCTACGCGCGCAACGATCCGCGCGGGTTCTTTGTAACCGGGGCAACGAATTACTCGTTCGCGATGGTGGTCGCCGCCGCCTGGGCGCTGGCCACCCGCGGCGGGATCTCGCTGGAGCCGGCGGCGATCATCTTCGGCGCCTTCCAGGGGTTTACCTACCAGGTCATGTACCTGGTGCTCTTCGTCCTCATGGGTCTGGGCGGGCTGGCCATCAGCACCACCATCAACCGCATGGCGATCCTGGTCCCAACCGTGTACGCGATCCTGGTCTGGGGCGAACAGCCGACCCCGGAGCGCTACCTGGGAATCGCGGCCATCGTCCTGGCCACCCCGCTCCTGGGGCTCGACGCCCAGCGCTACGCGGTCCGCACCAAGCAGGGCGGCTGGCTCCTGCCGGCCATGATCCTCATTTCCTTCGCCCTGCTGGGGGGTTCCGAGATCGGCGCCAAGTGGTTCGTCGAGGCCCGCGGCGCCTCCGACCCGGCCGACTACGCCTTCTGGCTGTTTGCCGCCGCCAGCATCTGCTCGCTGTTTACCTGGCCGCTGGCCAACCGCATGGCGCGCCGCGAGTGGGAGCGCAACCAGCGCCCGGGCCAGGCCCCGACCCCGTTCAAGGTCCAGGTGAACCCCCGCTCGATCGGGTTCGGGATGGCGCTGGGGACCGCCAACTGGGGCCAGGTGGTGGCGCTGATCTCCGCCCTGACCGTCTTTGACGCCTCGTTCGTATTCCCGTTCGCCACCGCCAGCATGCTGGTCCTGATCTCGGTCATCGACTACGTCTTCTGGGGACAGCGGTTCTCGGCGGCCACCGTCACCGGCCTGGTCGTGGCCGGGTTCGGGGTCATCCTGATAAATCTCGACCTGGGCTTTACCGAGGTATTTACGTGACCCCGCTGACCCGCCGCGGCGTCCTCGGGCTGCTTGCCGGCGTCCTGGCCCTGGGCGCCTGCGATCCGGCCCGTCCGGTCCGGACCGGACGGGCCGAGCGGCTCGAAGTCGGCGGGCTCCTGCCTTCGGCCGCCCTGGAGGACCTTGACGGAGCCGCAGTCGAACTCTCCGGTCTTGCGGGGAATCCGATCGTCATCAATTTCTGGGCCAGCTGGTGCGGCCCCTGCCGCCTGGAAATGCCCGAATTCGACCGGATCTGGCGCTCCGGCGAATACCCCGGACTCGGGCTGTTGGCGATCAACGTGGCCGAGGGGTCGTTCGTGGCCAGGCAGTTCGCCGAGGAACTTTCGCTGCAGATCCCGGTGGCCCTGGCCGACCGCGGCGTCGCCGAGCGCCTGCTGGGGACCGCCAGCCTGCCGGTGACGGTCTTTGCCGATTCCGACCAGGTCATCCGCCACATCCGCTTCGGGGTCCTGAACGAAGCGATCCTGCGCGAGCAGATCGAGGCCGCGCTAGCCTAGGGCTCGGAGGATTGGCGGTCCTCGCGGATTCCGGCCGCTTTTCTTCAGCCGCGCCGCGGGGGCATTGGGGAAGACCTGTGAAAAACGCGCCGCTTGACCGCTACGGCGGCTGGACCGGCAAGAAGTTCTCGCCCAGCGGTTTTTTTCGGACCGAGAAGGACGGCCGCTGGTGGCTGGTCAGCCCGGAGGGCAACGGCTTCCTCAGCTTCGGCATCAATCACCTGCACGCCGAGTTCTGGAACCAGGCCTACAACCGCGCCGCCTGGCAGGCCCGCCTGGGGCTGGACGATCTGGACGGACCCGATTTCGCCGGCGCCCTGCGGCGATGGTTCCTGGATGCCTGCCGCGGCTACGGATTCAACACCGTCGGCGTCCACACCGACCTGCAGATCGCCAATCGCCCCCGCCCGGCGATGGCCTACGTGCTGCCGATCCCATTCGTAGACATTCCCCACTGGCAGGACAACGTGCCCGACGAGAGGTTCGTCGACGTGTTCGCCCCGGAGTTTGAACGCCGCTGCGACCGGCTGGCGGCCGATTTCGCCGGTCCGGCGCGCCAGGACCCTTACCTGCTCGGTTATGCGATGACCGATTGCCCGCTGCTCACCGAGGAAGACTGCCGCGAGCGTCCCGACACGATCGGCGGGGCCGCGCGCGGTTCAAGGGTCGGCTGGCCGCAGCGGCTGCGCAACCTGGGCGCCAACGCGGCCGGCAAGTCCGCCTACGTGGAGACCGTCCGCCAGCTGTACCGCGACGACATCGCGGGCTTCAAT
>CBDBBM010000022.1:0-275154 GCA_965203015.1 Chloroflexota bacterium | reverse complement strand
GAGTTGCAGTCGCGCTCCATCCGAATCGATATCTGCGAAAGCGCCTCCGCCAAATGATGAAATGCGCGTCAGCCGCCCCGCGACCCGGCAATTGGTCAGCTCGTCCCGCTCAATCCACTCGGCGATTACTTCCGCGAGCTGGTGCGTGGGCCTGAACCCGTCCGGGTATGGATCCTTGATTTCTGAGAGCTTGGCCCGGCGCTGGGCGATCAGGCGGTCTTCGGTACCGTTCATTCGGGATCGGTGGCGGCCACTGTCCTGGCTTGGCCTACCAGACCCTTATCACTTCGTATTCGACCTTGCGACCGGGAGCCTTGAAATCCACGGTCTCGCCGGCCTTGGCGCCAAGCAGGGCCCGAGCAGCCGGGGAGTCGTTGGAAATCCTGCCGTTGGTGGGGTCGATTTCAGCCGACCCCACGATGGTGAATGTCCGTTCGCGGCCGCGGTCATCGCGGACCTGGACCGAACCGCCGATTGAAACGCGGGTGGCGTCGTGGCTGTCGATGATGGTGGCCGAGTTGAGGATCTCACGGATTTCTTCGATCCGGCCTTCACAAGAAGCCAGTTCGTCCTTGGCGATGTCGTGTTCGCCACCGCCTTCGTGTTCGCCCGACTGCTGGTGCTCCTCGATCCGCTTTGAGATCAGGGGGCGGCGGACGGTGACCAGTTCCTCGAGCTCGGCCTCAAGAGTCTGTTTGCCAGTGGGAGTAAGGATGACCGACGACGGCATTGTGTATTCCTGGGAAAGGGTGATGCGGCCGAGCAGCGGCTGGGCCTTGCTCGGCCGGCCAATCAGAGCAAGATTTTAAAAAATCGCGGTTAAGCAGAAGAGTCCATTAAATGGCGCGTCGCCGCGTGTTGTACGCAAACCCGATGACTATTTGGCCAAGTGTTGACGTGATGCTGTCGGAATCGTAAACCAGTCGAGTGGGTTTCACCGGCCTGCCTGGCGGGATCCCGCAAGCCTCAAAGGCGATCCGACGCTATGGGATCGAGGGTCGGCGGACCTGGTAGTTGGGCGCTTCCTTGGTTATGAGAACGTCGTGCGGATGACTCTCTTCAAGGCCGGCTGACGACATAGTCAGGAATTTGGCGGTGGTCTTGAGTTCGGTAATGGATGCGGCCCCGCAGTAACCCATCGCTTGCCGCAGGCCGCCAGTCAACTGGGCGACCGTGATTGCCAGCGCGCCCCGGTAGGGGATCTGGGCTTCGATTCCCTCGGCCACTAGCTTCTGATCGCTGCGTCCGTCGTCTTGGGCGTAGCGGTCTTTGCTGAAGCCGCGGGCGCGCATGGCGCCGATCGAACCCATGCCGCGGTAGTCCTTGTAGCGTTCGCCGTGGGTAAGCACGATTTCACCCGGGCTCTCATCGGTACCCGCAAACAACCCGCCAATCATCACCGCATCGGCTCCGGCGGCGATCGCCTTGGCAACATCGCCCGAATAACGGATGCCGCCGTCCGCAATGAGCCCGACTCCGTGTTCGGAGCAAACCTGGGCGACGTCGCTGATCGCAGTGACCTGCGGCACGCCTACGCCGGCCACGACCCTCGTCGTGCAGATCGCCGACGGCCCCACGCCGACCCGGATGCAATCCGCACCGCCGGCCACGAGATCTGCGGCCCCGCCGGACGTTGCGACGTTGCCCGCAATCACCGTCGCTGAAACGTTTGCCTTGAGCCAGGCGGTCATCTCCAGGACCCGCCGGCTGTGCCCATGCGCCGTATCGCAGACGATCACGTCGACGCCCCGTTCCGAAAGGGCTACCGCCCTTTCTTTGGCCTGCTCGCCCACTCCGACTGCGGCGGCTACCAGCAATCGGCCCTGGTCGTCAAACACGGCGTTCGGGTACTGGCGCCTCTTGGAAAGGTCCTTGACGGTAATGAGTCCGCGCAGGTTGTCCCGACCGTCGACAACCAGCAGTTTTTCGACCCGGTGCTGGTGAAGGATCGCCTCCGCATCTTCCAGTTGCGTCCCCACCGGAACCGTGACCAGGTCATGTGATGTCATTAGGTCGCGCACCGGGGTCGTCCGGTCGTTGCAGAACCGGATGTCGCGGTTGGTCAGGATCCCGCGCAGCTTGCCATCAGCGTCGGTTATCGGCACACCCGAGATCCGATATCTCTGCATCAGTTGCAGGGCGTCCTCGAGCAGAGCGTCCTCGCCCAGCGTCACCGGGTCGGAGATCATCCCCGACTGGGAACGCTTGACGCGATCGACTTCGGCGACCTGGTCGTCAACCGACAGGTTCCGGTGGATGACACCCAGGCCACCTTCGCGGGCCATGGCGATCGCCATCTCGGCCTCGGTGACCGTGTCCATCGGCGAAGAGATCAGAGGAACGCTGAGTTCCAGGCCCTCGGCAAGCACGGTATTCACTTCCGTGTCGGCGGGCATCACATCCGAGCGAGCCGGGACGAGCAAGACGTCGTCGAAGGTGAATCCTGGTTCAATCGAACGACCGGAAGGCATTAGCAATCGATCCCGCTCTGCGAAAAATCTCTGAATAAAGTCGACCCGAGTCCACGGCGTTTTCGCCCCGGCATGGCGGCGCTGGCGAATTGGATATTGATATCTGGGTCGATCGCCATCCGCACCGTCTGAGCTTGGATCCTGCAGTTGCTAATCAGTGTAAACGGATTGGGGCTCAGCGGGCCGCGATCACCGCGATCCGGTCGTGCCCTGCCAGGTCCTGGACGGTCCGCTCGTATCTCAGGTTCGGCTTGTCGGCACAAAGTGATCGTACGCCGCTTTCCTGGTCAAATCCGATTTCCAGGATTACCCGCCCTCCTGGCTTTACTACCAAGGTGTGCAATAAGCGCTCGATGTGGCCCAGGCCCGAGCTTTGGGATAAGAGCGAGGATCGCGGCTGCGCCCGAACTTCCCTAGTCAAATCAGCGCAATATCCGCTATCAATATAGGGAAGGTTTGCGACCACCAGATCGGGCATCGCTGCCAAGGGAGATTGCAGATCCCCTCGGTGGAATTTGATTTGCTCGCCGATCCCATGTGACTCGGCGTTTGACTGAGCCAATGAAAGGGCGAACGCCGAGATGTCACTTGCCCAGATTGCCGCGTCCGGCGCGTGCTTTGCGATCGCTATCGCGATCGCTCCTGACCCGGTACCTACTTCGTGAACGACCGCCCGCCTCCGGCTCTGCCCCCAGGTGAGGTCTGATTTGCGTGGCGCCCCAAGGATGCCCAGCGCTTCCTCAACCAGGAGCTCCGTCTCCCACTTGGGAATGTAGACACCCCGCCTAACCTTCAGTTCCAATCCGAAGAATTCGACGGAGCCCGTCAAATACCGGACCGGCGCTCCAGATGCGCGCTCAAACACCGACGATCGAAACAACTTCAACGCAAATTCCGGAAACTGTCGGTCACGGTTAAGTAGCACCCACGAACGGTCCCGCCGGGCCGCATGGGCCAGCAGGAGTTCACAGTCCCGGTCGAATTCGGTTACCTCGCCGCGCTCCAGCTTGCCCCGCCCCCAGGCAAGGGCGTCGGCGATCGTCAACCCTCTTTCGCCTGCTCTGCCAGGCGCTCGGATAGATCGGCTTCTTCAAGCTTCTCGACCAACTGTTCGAGCCGACCATCAAAGATCGATTCCAGGCCATGCACGGTGTACCCGATTCGGTGATCGGTCAAACGGTCCTGTGGGAAGTTGTAGGTGCGCATCTTGGCGCTTCTATCCCCTGAACCGATCTGGTTGCGACGGTCCGCTCCCCGCTCGGCCATTTGGCGCTCGCGTTCGCGTTCAAGTAAACGCGATCTGAGGATCCGCATCGCCTTGGCACGGTTCTTGTGCTGGGACTTCTCGTCCTGCATTGAAACGGTAATTCCGGTCGGCAAGTGCGTGATCCGCACCGCCGAATCGGTTGTGTTGACCGACTGCCCACCGTGACCCGACGACCGGAAAACGTCTATTCGAAGGTCTTCCTGGTTGATCGAAATCTCGACCTCGCCGGCTTCCGGCAACACTGCAACCGAGGCTGCCGACGTGTGAATGCGCCCGGACGACTCGGTGACGGGCACGCGTTGCACCCGGTGGACGCCACGTTCGAACTTGAGCTGTCGATAGGGGTCCTGGCCGCGAACCGCGACGATCGCTTCTTTTACGCTGCCGGCTTGCGAGAGATTCAATTCCAACAACTCGAATTTGAGCCTGCGCCGCTCGCAATAACGCTGGTACATCCGCAGCAAGTCGCCTGCGAAAAGGGCAGCCTCTTCGCCCCCGGTGCCAGCGCGGATTTCGACGATCGCGTCGCGTGAGTCCATCGGATCACTGGGGGCTAGCGCCACGTTTAGCTGATGCGTCAGTTCGCCCAGCTTGGCTTCCAGCTCAACGCATTCAGCCTGTGCCAACTCTCGGATCTCAGGATCATCGTCTTGAACCGCAAGCCGCCGGTTCGCCTTCAAATCCGACTCAACCACAGCAAGCTGTTCGATCAAATCCAGCTTCCGCGAGAGATCAGCGTACTCGCGGCCCAATTCGGCCAGTCGTTCGGGTTGACGGGCCGCTTCCGGATCGGCGAGTGCCTTTTCGACCCGCTGGTGGCGCCGACGGATCTGCGGGTAGCGCTCCTGGCTCATCTCGCCGTTTCCCTATCCCGATCCTTGAATTCCTCAGTGCTCGGGATTCCCTCTACACGGCCGGGATCATCGACCAGCAATTCCCGGTCCGAGCCGGCAAGGACAGGCGCGATTGCCGCGATGGCCACTTCGCATTGCTGTAAGTCGGGGTGCCGGGTTGTCAATCGTTGTAGCCAGATTCCGGGAGCGGCCAGGGCGACTGCCCAACTTTTTTGCTGGTGGGCTGCCAGGAGCCTAATGAATTCGTACGCGAGGCCAGCGGCGATCGGGATCATCACTATTCGGGATCCGATTCGAACCCAGATATCAGGTCGCCCCAGTAGAGCGAATCCAACGATGGAAATGAGCACGACTGTTAGGAGAAAGCTGGTCCCGCAGCGTGGGTGGAATCTGCTCTGCAATTTGACATTTGCGGGCGTCAGCGGCACTCGGGCTTCAACTGCATTGACCGTTTTGTGCTCGGCTCCGTGGTACTGGAGCGTTCGGAAGATGTCGGGTAGAAGACCTATCACGGCCAAGTACCCGATCACGATGGATACGCGGAAAAACCCTTCCACCAAATTGCTGACGGTGCTGGATTCGATCCAGCGGTCCAGTAGCGCGGTGATCCCCAAAGGAGCAACAAAAAACAACGCTACGCCCAGCAGCAAACCGGACACCATCATCGCGCTGGTCCAGAAGTCCGAGTCGCTTTCCCAGGCATCCTTCGACTCAGGTTCAGCAGTCGCCATGCGAGCCGAATAAGCAAGCGCCCGGGTCCCGAGAGCGAACACGTCCCAGAGCGCTGCGATTCCCCGCGCTACCGGTATTCGCCGCATCATCCGTGCGAACTTGCCCGGGGAGCATGGCAGGTGCCTAACAATGATTGAACCGGACTCGGTTCGGACTGCGGTCGCTGCGATGCGGCGGCTACGCATCATTACGCCTTCGATTACGGCCTGTCCGCCGTAAACGGTCTCACTCACCGAGGGAGTCAATCCAAATCTTCACTCGCACCAAACATCAAGGATTCCTCTGTTCGATTTAAGTCGACTGAGTTACAGCCGTAAGAGGGGAATTGGCTATCCGGTCAATTCGTCCGCATCTGCGGGTTGCGCTTCGGACATTTGCGGTGGGGCAGGAGCGGCTTGGCGACCGGCCTTTTTGAGCCGCTGCTGGAAGCGTTCGACTTGCCCCTGTGTGTCCACCAGCTTTTGAGTGCCGGTGAAGAAAGGGTGGCAGGTTGAGCAGATGTCCAACTGCAGTCGCTCCACTGTGGCTCGGGTAGTGAAGGAGTTACCGCAGGAGCAAGTGACGCGCGTATCAAAAAGTTGGGGATGAACGCCGGTTTTCATTTGTGTTGCTGATTGGCTTTGTATTCAGACTTGCGGAGCGCGCGATTCTATTTCACATTGGTGCCTCATGCAGCAAATTCAACGAATAACTCCTTCGGATTGGGATTCGACAGAATTCAGCGAATGGATCGCCCCGAATCCGAGTAGGTTTCCGTCGAATCCTCAAACGATCCGCGGCCCCATGGAAAGGGCAATCTTTGACGGTTCGGTGCCGATGGCTCATTGACGTTTGGTTGCCGCCCTCTTCGCCCCCACGTAGATCATGATCGCGGTCAATAAGGTGAGAACCGCCAATGCAATCAATTTTTCGGCACGCTCAAGAAGCAGGGCCGATGCGCCAAAAGCAGCACAAAGCAACACGTAGACGATAGTTACTTGCGGTCGGGAGAGGCCTGCGTCGAGCAATCGGTGGTGCAGATGCTCTGTGTCACGGCTCATGATTCCGCGGCCGCTGCGAAAGCGTCGCACGATCGCCCAGCCAACATCAAGGATTGGGATACCCAGTACCAGCAGCGTGGTTCCAATTTTGGCCTGACCTAGAACCGCAAGCACACCGATCAGAAATCCCAAGAGGTTTGAACCAGAATCACCCAGGATCAACTTCGCATTGTGCGCATTCAGTGGCAGAAATCCAGCCACCGAGCCGGCGAGAGCGAGACCGAAAAGGGCCAAGACGCCATTCCCCAATTGAGCCGAAAGTAAGGACATGATCAGCGACGCAACTAGCACGACGCCCGGAGCCAGGCCATCCAAACCGTCCAGGAGGTTTATGGCGTTCATCATCCCGACAAGCCAGACGATGGTGAGCGAACTGCCAAGGAAGACATCGAGCTCGATGACACCCCCAAATGGATTGCTTATAGCTGCAATGTGGACCCCGAAAAGCACTGCCAATACCGCCACCGTACTCTGGCCAATCAGCTTTGCCAACGCTGGTATCTCCCAGAGATCGTCGGCAAACCCGATCCCGGCAATAACGACGGCGCACAAGGAAATGCCAATTAGCGATTCAGGGTCCGGGCTTGTTAGCAGCAACGCGAGCAGCACCGCAGGCAGGATGGCCATTCCACCGAATCTGACTACTGGGGAGTCGTGGATCCTTTCAGGCGCCGGATGATGCAGACGGTTGGTTCGCCAACCGACTCGAACCGTGGCATGCGACAACCCGAACGAGACTAAACCCGCGCAAATGAAGGTCAAGAATCCAACCGGGATTAAGGATTGACTGTCAATCAAGCTGGTTCACTTCGCGCTTGATTTCAGGATTACGGCTGTCAAATAGAATCGCCCGTCCACTGTTGCAGCCAATCTTCTCGCAGTACCAGAAGATTGTCAGATTTGACAACTAAAGGACCGATTTCGGTCGGGCCTTCCTGAGTTGCATATTCAATCGAAATACACAGGTAAGTGATGTCGCACGTAACGCTTGAAAGTAAAGAGTCATTTGAAGCGGGGCTGCGGCGGTTTAACAAACGGGTCCAACAGCACGGAATCCTTACTGAATCACGCCGCCGCAAGTACTTCGAAAAACCCAGCGTCCGGCGCAAGAAAAAGCAGGCTGCGCGCGCGCGCAAGGCTCGTCGCGCGGCAATCAAAGCGGCAAGGGTCGCGAATTCGGAGTACGCGTTTTAATCGAAGATTGTCGGCTCGGGTGGCCCCGAAAATTAATTGGCTGCTAAGTTCGTTATTGGGCAACCGGGGGCGACCAAACTTCGTGCACATAACGCACATTGACCAGTCAGGGTTAACATATACGGACACAAGGCATCGCGAATCCGCGACTAGTCGCGGGTAATGCGATCTTTCGTACGGCCAAATCGCACCGAATGGCCCGCCCTTTCGGGTGTGCCGCAATTTAAGACGGAGGTCAACTTGACTTTCTCCAATCGGATTTCCATTGCGGGTGCCATTCCGCTAATAGTGGCGCTCGGAATCGTGGCAATGTTGGCCGCGATTTTCCTGGCGCCTGCAAAGCCGGTGTCAGCCATCGCGAACGCGGGCACCTGTGATCTCTCGCCCGTCCATTTGGATATGCTCCTCGACAGGTACGGGTTGAAGTCCTATCAATGCAACACTCTGAACTACTCGACCACGGCCCCCACCCCCTTGAGAGATACCGGCGACAACCGACCAACCGCCGCCGTGTGGGATTACTCTGGCAAAGGGCTCGAATCGTTTGAGATTTCAGATGCCGACGCGAAGATTCTCAAGCGTCTCAAATCCCTTGACACATGGGACACCACCGCAACTCCACCCGAGACTTTTGAAGACATCGTCATCACCGATGTCGACATCGCCCCGGATGCCGTTAGGTACATCGACCTTACGGGCAATCCACTGTCGGTGGAAGATGTCTCGTTTGCAAACATTCCACCCCGAATCGCAGTGATTCTTTCCGCCGATTCGAATGTATCCGGTTTCCAGCAGGAAGACTACACGGTCACAGAGGAGTCTCCCGGCTTCATATCCCTAGCATTCCCGGACCTAAGGGCAACGGACGTAGACGACACAACCACTGCTGATGTCGACGAGAGCCTTATGACCGCAGTCGTCACTGTCGGCGGGGACGCCACGAGCGATCGAAACTCCGCGCTTGGAACCGGCGACAAGATCGAGTTGGTGACTTTTGGTATTGATGTCGATGCGACCCCGTCCACGCTTACCTTGACGGCGCTTGCGCGGCGTTTTCAAATCAATTCCGAGGCAGACAACGTGATCTTTTATTTCCCGATCACGGTGGCCAAGGACAATGACAATGACGACGACTGGGACATTCGGCTCACAATCGCAGAAACCGACGCTGGCCTACTCAACGCCAACGATGATTTTGAACTCACCAACAACGAAGCCGACGTCACAATCCTGGACGCCGATGCCCCTTCAACCAGCGTTTGCGACCGCAGCGAGGACGTTGAAGAGGCACTACTGCGCTACGCCAGCGATTCCGCCAGAGGCGGCCAAGCTGCTGAAGCCGGATTTGGTGGGCACGTCAGGTGCGATGACATCACACTCCGGGATCTCAGCACGGTCGGAATTCTGACAGTGGCGGACGCTGATACCGACGATGAGGAGCCAATAGCCAATCTGGTCGCCGGTGACTTCGAAGGCTTAACGAAACTGACTTCGCTACGCATCGTGGGCGCCCGGAGCCTTCCCTCTGGCATCTTCGCCGGCGTCGGCAGCAAAGTCGCTGGTGATGGTACCGTCCTGATCTCGTTTGAAAAGAACACCCCAGGCGAAGATGGCATTGACAAGGTGGGTGACTTCACTCCGAGCACGATTCCCACTCACATTTGGGACGACCAGGAGAAGAAGCAGGTGATCGTTCTCGACGACGACACCAACGACAAGGATGAAGGCGTCACAAAAGGTTTGGACGCCGACCTGTACGCGGGAACTGAAAACGGACACTTCTTTGTACTCACCAACGCTGCAACTTCAGCGTACGTACTTGCAGACAAAGTCGTTATTACCGCTGCCGCCTTGGAAGGCGCAGACGCTACTAACGAATTGATGCGACCCACGATTGATCTTGACTCTCATCTCGCAGACGCCGACCGCACCGCGGGCAATCAGCGTGGCGGAGGACCGGGTTCCAAGACTTCCAAAGTCGTTCGATTTGCAATTACGATCCCCGACGTTGACGACAAAGACAAAGGTGAACGTAACACCTGGTTGTTCCTATTCGCCGCTGACAACGACACTTCGTCGGCCGATTCAGATCAACTCCCCACGGATGCCGGAGATCTCAAAGACGTTGCCACGGTGGTAGTGACGGACGACGACTGATAAATTACATGGTCAGTGCTTGGCTCTGAATCAACCAACCAAGCAATTCGTCAGATCGCCGCCCCGGAACTCCGGGGCGGCGATCTTCGTTTCATGGACCTTCGCAAAGGCTCACCAAGCGATCAACTCGCCGACAATTACCTCGCAATGGGGCGTCGCCAAGCGGTAAGGCAGCGGCCTTTGGAGCCGCCATTCGTTGGTTCGAATCCAACCGCCCCAGCCAGAACCAGGTATCCCGCCGCAGCGCCAGGACACCCCAAAATCCGGCTCACCTTCGAATTCCCACCACCCAACTTCCCTCAGGAGCCGGTAGCCCGCGCGATCGGACGCGCCGGGCCCCCTGAATCACCCCCGCAGACCCTCCTGGCCCGATTCGTAACCCCGGCCGAAATGGCCCACCTGCACGAATCCTTCAAGGGCAATCCGGGGCCGACCAACGTCCTCACGTTCAAGGACGCGGACTCGGCCGAGATCGCCATCTGCCCCCAGGTGGCGGCCACGGACGCGCGCGTGCGCGGCTGGGACGTAAGGTCGGAACTCATTTACCTGTGCGTGCACGGGTCCCTGCACGCGCTGGGGTTCGGCCACGATTCCCCGCCGGACGCTGCGCGCATGCGATCTCGTGAGATCCGGGTGCTCTCGGAGCTGGGGATCGACACCGCCCCGCTGGAGCCGTCGCGGGATTGAGGCTGCGCGCGCCGGCCAAGATCAACCTGGGCCTGGAGCTGACCGCCCGGAGACCTGACGGGTACCACGAGGTCGTATCGGTGATGCTGTCAGTCGGGCTCTGCGACCAGGTCCAGATCCGCCGGGCAGATTCGGGTGGGGTGGGGGATTGTGAAGACGCGGGCGGGTTTGCAAGGACCGGTCTGACCGATGCGGCGTTGGAGCTGCTTGCCTCAGAGTCCGGCGGCGAACTGGGGCTTGAGGCCCGGGTGGCAAAGAGCGTCCCGGCCGCCGCCGGCCTGGGCGGGGGGAGCAGCGACGCGGCCACCGCCCTTATCGGCGCCAACCAGCTGATCCGGAATCCTCTTTCGGGGGAGGAGCTCGCCGGGATCGCCAGCCGGATCGGGTCCGACGTGGCCTTCTTCCTTACCGGCGGCTGCGCGCTGGTTTCCGGGCGGGGCGAGATCATCGGCCGGGCCCTGCCCGTACCGGACGTCTGGGTGCTCCTGGCAAACCCCGGCGCCGAGCTCTCCACGCCGGAGGTCTACCGCGAACTTGAGCCCTCCGAATTGACCGACGGGACCCGCACCGCCCATCTGGCCGAATCCATCGCCCGCGGCGCCCCGCGCTGGGAGCTGATGCACAACGGCCTGCAGGCCCCGGCCCTGCGGCTCTGCCCGCAGATTCAGGGGACGCTGGACCTTCTCGCAGGGCACACCCCGCACCACCAGCTCTCTGGCAGCGGTCCGACCTGTTTCGGGCTGTTCGGGGACCGGGAGCCCGCCGCCGCGGCCCAGCGCGAGCTGGCCGATTCAGGGCACTGGACCTGGCTGGGACGCCCGCACGGACCCTGGCGGGTTTCCGATCTGCGCATTGGCCAGCGCTCCAGATAATCTGGATTGAAGCTGCGGGCCGGCATCGGGCCGTCAGCGACCCGGAAACAACCGCCCCGGCCAACCGGCCCCATGCGCCGGCGGCCCCGATTCCTCAAAAAGAGAAGGACGGAAAGATCTCCGACAAAAAAGCCCGCCGGGCGATCGTCGTCCTGGCCGCCGGCCAGGGCACCCGGATGGGCAGGGCCTCAGACAAGGCGCTGGAGCCGCTGGCCGGACTCCCGATGCTCGAGCACGTCCTGCGGGCCTGCGACCAGATCGAAGGCCCCCGCCAGACCCTGGTGGTCAGAAGCCCCAACCAGCAGTCCTTGGGCTCTCCCGGCAGGAGCTTCAGGGTCGCAATCCAGGACCCGCAGACCCGCGGGACCGCGGCCGCACTGGATGCCGCGCGCGCCCTGATCGATCCCGAATGCGCCAGCCTGCTCGTTGTATTTGCCGACAACCCGCTGCTCATGGCCGAGACCATGAACCGCGCGCTGGAGGAGGTGGAGGAGGGCGGGGCCGTCATCGGACTGGTAACCACCAGGGACCCGCGCCCGGGTTCACGCGGAAGGGTGATCCGCCGCCACGGCCGGATCCTTCAGATCAAGGAAGAGTCGGCCTGCGGTCCCGAAGAACTGGCGATCGAAGAGGTCAACTGCGGGGCGATGGCGCTGGATGCCGACTGGGCCCTGCAGGCACTGAAGAACCTGGAGCCCGACCCTGAAACCGGCGAACTCTACCTGACCGAACTGGTCGGATCGGCCGCCGATGCGGGCAGGAAGGTAACCGCGGTCCGGATCGGGGACGAAAGCGAGGGAATCGGCTGTGACGACCTGGCAACTCTTGCGCGGGCCGAGAAAGCCTACTTTCGGGGGCGGTCCGCCGAACTGATGGCTGCCGGCGTCCGCATCCGCGATCCCGACAGCGTGGAGATCTCTCCCGACACGGTCGTGGAGCCCGGCACCGTGATCGAACGAGGCGTCCGCCTGATCGGTGCAAACCACATCGGGCCGGACTGCAGGATCGGACCCGATTCGACGATCGAGCAGACGACCCTGGGGAAGAACTGCTCGGTCGAGTCCTCGAAAGTAAAAGGCGCCACCTGCGAAGACGGCGTATTGATCGGACCCAACGCGCTTATAAGGCCTGAATCCCGGATCGGTGCGAACGCCCAGGTGGGCAACTGCGTGGAAGTCAAGAACTCGCGCATCGGCGCCGGTGCCCTGATCGGACACCTCTGCTACGTGGGGGACTCTGATGTCGGGGAAGGCGCGGTGATCGGCGCGGGCGCGATTACGTGCAACTTCGACGGAGTCGACAAACACCGCACGGTCATAGGCGAAGGGTCGTTCATCGGATCCAATGTTGCGCTGATCGCCCCGGTCCGGATTGGTGAAAAAGCGGTCGTGGGGGCCGGTTCGGTCGTGACCCGAGATGTTCCAGACGACGAAACCGTTTACGGCAACCCGGCGCGACCGAAAGTCAACCCGGCCAGCAGGCGGGCCATTTACCGCGACTAGGCGAACGTAATTCGGGCCCACCGTGAGCTGCAGAGTTCAGTGAGCCAGCGAACCGCGAAAGTCACAACCCTCGACTCACCAGGAAATGTTCAATTAACTCGGGTAGTTAGGCTTTAATCTCCGAAGCTACCCAAGACTGTGTTGCAGAGCTATCGTCCGAAAACGCCAATTTCGCGGATTTCATTGACGAATGGAGTCAATAGGCCATGAATTGCCAATGAATGTAGCCAATTGGCTCACCGCGAATGAAAGGACAAATTCTCCTTACCGCTTTTCAGTGTTTGATCTTGAAGAATCGCAGCAAGTTCCCTCACGACAGGATTTGGCCGGATTATTGCGAGAGAGTTATTGGGGCAACGACTATTTAGCTTCAGTTGCAAGCAAATTCGGTTGGGGCCCAATTGAGGAACGACTATCGTCCTGGCACCCAACCGGCACAGAAGCAATTGCCCGTGGGGACTTTGGCGAATCCGTTTTTTCTGAATTCCTCAGGCAAGCCGAGGGTTATGAGATACCCCTTTCGAAACTTCGATATAAATTCACAGCCGGGCAAAGTTTGCCAGGCCCGGACTGCGTGGCCTTCAAACACAGTGACGCGCAGATACTCGACGTGGCATTTTTGGAATCAAAGTACCGGAGCGTTAAGGATTTAAGCGTCGCAATCGATGCTGCAAAGCAGTTGAGCAAAGGCGCGGACGGATCAAATGCTGGAGCGCTCGTGTTCATTGCTCGAATCTTGCGAGAACAAGGTCACCCTTTATCGAATTCGATAGAAACTTACGTTTTTGGTGAGACTGAAGACCAAAGCACCCACATGATCGGATTGTTGATCGAATCGGGAATGTGGGACGAGCAAATACTGGCTAATTTGGAAGAAGATGAGGGCATTGAATTGGACCCGCTTCGCGTATATGTGGCGAGAGTCAACAATTTGAATCGCTTGTGTGAATGCGCTTTTCAGGGGATATCGGACGGTTAAACAAGGTGGGTCGCCATCCGACGGCTTTACTCGAACATACCGAGCGAATGCTCGGGAGTTCGGCCTTCCTATCAGAACTCGCTCAAATCCGCGCTAAGGCCGCACTGCAGGTCATCGGGCAACCGATTGACGCCCCACGCTGGACTTACGTCGCCCCGCGAATGTCGAGACACACCGCCGCCGCACTCTACGCAATTGAGGATGCTGCTCTAAGTGACCCAGCGGTGCCTGACAGATACAAAGTTTGGTCCCGCCAAATTGCACTTGCCTGGGAGAGTCTCGCCCGATTGAACGAAGGACCGCCGAGGTCCACAGCGCTACTGAACGCTGCCATCGCCTACGAGCTGGCAGGCTACCAAGCCAATGCCTCATTTATCGCGAAGGAGTTGGCTCAAAGCTCACCTCCCGATTCCGGGATCGACGGAGAGCAACTGGTCGCGACGTTTTTGCAGCGAAAGTTAATCGCAACAATTGAACTAGCCGCAGCTTTTTTCGCAAATCCTCCTGACGCTGAGTCCCCTTGGGGGGACATCGCGATGCAATTGGGCGAAGGGCTATTGGCGGATGGCTTGGTAAGTGCTTGCAAGTATTTCTTGGGGGGAGATCACACGCAGCTAGACCGATCCACTGAACGATTGCTCGAAGCAAGCAAATTGTTTGACAAATTGCAGGCGCCTCTTGCTGCGAGCATGGCCTACGGCATAAGGTCTGTGCTCCCGCAAATGGAGCGCCGTAGTACCTGGAATCATTTGCACAATCGGGCCAGAGAATCGAATGTCTGGAAGCGTTATTTGACCCTGCTAGCCCGCGGCGGAAGCGAACCGCGCGCGCGGGGGGTTACTGAATTGTGGCCTTCACAAGTTGCAGCGTTGAACTCTCCCGCTATCGATTCAAGCACCAGTGCTATCGTACGTCTTCCAACAAGTGGCGGCAAAACTCGCGTTGCAGAGATGGCAATAGTCGAGACATTAGTCAACGATCCAGACGCCAAGTGCGTATTCGTTGCACCATATCGCGCACTGGCATTCGAAATCGAAAAATCCTTAGGTTCAGTCTTGGTCGATCTCGGATTTAGGGTTTCTTCGGCAGTGGGGACGTACGAATCCGATGAGTTTGAGTCGCATTTGCTGGGCGTGGCTGACTTGATGATTACAACGCCTGAAAAAATGGACCTCATCCTTCGTTCTAGACCTGAGGTCGCGACTGCAATCAAATTGGTGGTATTGGACGAAGTTCACATTATCGACGACGCCAATCGCGGGATCAAATTCGAACTCTTGCTGAGCAGGATCAAATCCAGGTTTCCAGACTGCAAATTTTTGGTCATGTCCGCAGTGATTCCGGATGAATCGCTACAGGCGTTTTCACGTTGGCTTGCGGGTTCATCGGACAGTTCCATTTCGTCAGATTGGCGACCCACCATTCAGCGTGTCGCCAAATTCGAATGGCTTGGGAACATGGGTGTCATTCGATTCAAGCAAGACCAAGACGCACCAGGATTGCACACGTTTGTGCCTAAGGTCTTGGAGTCGAGGCGATTTAGGTACATTCACCCTGTGACCCTACGGTGGCGCAAACCCATTTATCCGAAGAGCGAAAAGCGCGAAATCGCGGCGGAATTAGCTTACACCTTTTCTGAGCAAGGTCCCACGCTTGTTTTTTGCACGCAACCACAATTCGTGGAAAGCGTTTGCAAGACGATCATCAATCGATCTATCGGTTTGAGGGAAGCGACCGGTGAAGTCGTGCATGCCCACTTCACTCGCAGTGTGGAGACGAAATCTCTCATGCTCTCAAGGTCCTGGCTCGGTGATGACCACATTGCCACTCGAGCCTTGTCGCATGGCGTTGCCCCACACCATGGGAGGCTGCCTCATGCATTACGGGAGGCAATTGAATCCGACTGCCGAGCTGGCAAGTACAAGGTAGTCGTTGCAACCAATACGCTTGCGCAAGGCGTGAACTTGCCAGTTCGCACTGTAATCATCCACAGTACCTGGCGGGGCGATTCAAGTGGTAAGCGTTCGCGCATCCCTGTTCGGGACTATTGGAATATCGCAGGTCGGGCCGGCAGGGCAGGGCAGGAGACTGAGGGATTGGTCTTACATATCACCTTGAACGATTCCGACAATAGAGACTACGCCTACTACTCAGATTCCTCCAACCTTGAAGTAGTTGAAGGTGCCCTATTTGCCCGATTGCAGACGCTCGTACGCGATCGGTTTTCAAGTGAATCAATTGAGGAAATATCTGCGGTCCTGGATCCAGAGGTTCTCGCGATAGCGGTTGAAGAAGGCATAACAGATGCCGATGCGGAGGCTTGGGGAATATTCACCGGAAATTCGCTAGCCGCCGAGCTCGCGAAATCCGGAATAGAGACACCAGATCCTCTATTGACTTGCATTCAGTACACGGCCAAACACGCATTCGAACGGATCCCAGACCCGCATTGGCGGCAAGTGTTTGCGATAACAGGACTGAGTAGTTGGTCTTGTAATTCAATTCACGATTCGGTTACTGCTCGCGAGCGAGAAATCTGGGAGTTGTTGGTAAATGCTGATTCAGGAGACCTTCCGACGTTAAACCAATTGGTAACCGATATTTGTGTCCCGTTGGAAGAAACGCAAACGACTACCCAGTACTCAGGCGACTTAGAAACTCTGATTCATTCGTGGATAAATGGAGATTCGATAAGAGAAATCTGGGATCAAACGGTCAAAGGTGAAGATTCGCTTGAGATGCTGACGCGGTTCGTCGACGAATTCCTTAGCTACAGGCTGCCGTGGGCAGTATCTGGGTTCCTTACGATCGCCAGGGAGATTTGCTCTGTAAATGAGCAAGACTTGAGTGAATTAGTACGCAGCTACTCATCGATGATCAAATTTGGCGTTCCTGATCCAATTGCGGCATGGGCTATGGCGTCCGGAGTTCCAACTCGCGAATCCGCAATCCGGATGGCACGGGTTTTTGCGTTATCTGAATCAAGAGACGACTCTTATGAGGGATTCATTTCTTGGATTGGCAATCTGTCGGATGATTCGCTTCGCATTGATTTCGACATCTCGGGGTACGCACTAGCCGATTTAAAACACAAGTTGAGAAAACTCATCATAAATCCGTATTTGAAGCCGATTCGCAGCCTCGATGAATTTTTGCCTTTAGAAGCGGAAATTGTTGGGACGGAGATCGGAAATCGATGGGTTGCAACTCGAAATTTAAATGTTGGGGATGAATTGGAATTGCGACGAGATTTCGAAGACTCGATCGACGCAAACGCGATTTCCATTTTTCACAAAAACTTACTTTTGGGCCACTTAGATTTCGCATTGGCGCAACGATTGGCGCCCGAATTGGACGCTGGAATTGACATCCGCGCACGCGTAGCACAATTCTCAATTGCGAGTGCCGAACCCGTGCCGAATATCTCAGCGACCATCATGTTGCCCGAATTGGCATCGTCGTAAGCCAAATGTGATGAAAAGAACCCTTCGATTTCCCGCCAACCGGCATTACTGCATGGTTTCTCGGCTTCATTCACAGTTCGAACAGGTTCAGTTGAGGCGTGAATGACGGGTCCACACTGACTTGTCGTTTTGACTCCACTGCACTGCCTTGCATACCTAGGGCACCCACTCCCGTCAGCAAGCCCTATTCTCGCGTTGCTCTTGTTTAAGGTCGCACCCGTTAATTTGGTGACGACAAAAATCCGAGTGCGACGCTGGGGTCTATTTCCCATTCCAATGCCAACAGATTTGCGAACGCGAGTTCACTTATCGCATCAGTGGGTTCATCGCGCAAAATGCCCCTCGTGATTTGCTCCGCAATTCGACCGCCTGGGGGTTCTCCACCGCTGGTTTCTTTGCGTACCTGAGCAGCGTGGAAGTCAACAAATGCCAAGAGTTGATCAATCACTGCATCGGTTGGATATTCATTCATCCTTTGTCGGGCGGCATTGAAATCATCCACCGCCATCTGGACAATCAATTGGATTGCGTCAATTCCCTGTTGTTGCTCCGACAGATCCAAAATCCCCGATATAGTCTGGAGACACGCGTGCGCGTTGAGCAATATTTGTGACAATTCTGACGGTGCTGGTTCAGGGAGTTCTGCGAGCCAATCTTCAACACCCGCGGCTCGATGCAGATTGGTTATCAATTTCACCGCCAACGCGGGGACCGACCGACTAGAGCGCACCGGTACCAATAAGTAAGACTCCTCTGAAGGCTTGTCGCGCTTTAGAGCAACTTCAAGACTGGCGATTTTGTCCGTCCACTCTAAGAGTGATTCAAGCTTGATTGCGATCAGGAATTCCGAGGAAGAACTTCGGATTTCATACTTGTGGGAGATTTCAGAGTCAACGCCTGCGGAACTGCAAAGTTCTTGGAGTTCTTTTCGCCGCCGATCGATTCGTTCGCGAAATCTCCTGCGGCACCAATCAGCAGTCCGGTTTAGGGCGTTTTGCCCAGCCCCCAATCGAGCCAATTGCGAATGGACGGCGGCGGAATTCAGAGGCGTTGCCAACTCCAAAACGACTGCGTGGAGGTCGATTAGTAATTTGCGTAGTTGAGTTAGCGAACCTGGATGCGTTTGCATTCCTACGAAGTGCCAAGGTTGGTCGATGGCGCCTTCTAGGTGATTTGAGAGGACTGTTCCTGCCAAGTAAGCAGCTATAGCACGGTACTGGTCGGCATCGCGTAAACGCGGGAGTACATTGCCAGTGAGGTCAGTAATGAGGGCTGACAACGGATCGGTTCGCAAAGATGGCTGAGATTCGATATTCGCAACTCCTCCTTCAATGGGCGAAAGAGGGGGTTTTAGTGCAAATGCAGCTTGGTTCAATCGTTCTCTCTGCCGGTTCAACTGGCTAGGCTTAGGCCCTGTCGACTTGCCAGCTAGATTCAGAACGGCGATTTTCTCGGTCAGTTTCAGCGCCTGTTTAAACAACGGGAGCGCTGTAGCAAGCCTGTTAGTTTCGGTGTCGCCGAGTAGCGTCAGCACGGCCCGAACGCGCTCCAAATTCCAGCTCATTCCGGATTCGGAATGATCGTATTGCCTTCGCAAACGGCTGACTCCATAAGTGAAATTCGGGATCTGTATCTCATGACCCCCGGGGGCAAGTGCCTTCACATCGACGCTTTCGATCAACGGCAATAGCCGAAGGAGCGTCTGCCCTAGAGCGACGGCCACCTTTTGAGGGTCACCTTGGACGGCATCTGAGACATGTAGGAACCTCGCGCGCGCAACCGCTTCTCCTTGGATCTCAGTAATTTCAAGTTCGGTCACCCAAGGGTTTTCTTCGCGTAACCGGTCCAGGATTCGATCGACCCCACCTAGCTCGTCAACTAGCAACATTGCAATCGCTGGATTACATGCGCGTGCCACGGCTAACAATTCTTTGCGTTGCTCGAACTTCGCGGACTGAAGGGCAAGGATCAGCGGAGATTGGTTGCCCAATTGCTGCTCGACGGCAAATGCGAATTCCTCGCCCGAGGAATCCAGCGTACCTAACAACTCGATTGCAGTATCAACGTCACTCGTCGATGCCAACCGAGTTGCCAGAACGTTGTCCCCGATTTTGCTAACCAGTTCTTCGCGCAACGATGGGACGCGCACATCCTGCATCAAACTCTGAGCGTTTCGCAATGGCGTCGGCATTAGTTCAGGGAAACTCACACCGGCGGCCGTAAAGCAGAAAAGAGTCGGGCGCACTGATTCGGGAACTTGGCAATCGTCGGCAATGGCAACCCAACGATCGGCAGTTTCATAGAAGTCGAATAAGCGTAGTCCGCGTAAGATCTGCGTGAATCGACCCAATTGCGTGAATTCGCCTGCCGCGGCATCAATGATCGTTTCGCCTGCATCAGGAGCGTTGCGAAGTGCTCCAACTACGAACCCGCACAATTGTTCAACCGGAACCAATCCGATAAGTTCGTCCAGGGTTTCGATTAATTTCGGCGGCGGAAGCTCGTGAATTACGGCCGCGATTGCAATTGACCGTATCGGGTGCATTCCTGTGATCGATCCATCGCGCTCCACGACTAGATGTTCTTCCGCAAGCCGCTCCAATGCCTTGCGAAGTTCCCAATCGCTTAATCCACACGCAGATTTCAGTGAAGTCGTGGTGAGCGATGCCGAACACATTTCTGCGACAGATACCAATTTCAAGATTTCGAGCTCATGGAATCGGCTCTCATTGACTCGGCGGTGAACTTGTTCGCTTAAGACTTCGCCAAGCCTTCGCCCGCGCGTCAAGATGTGGGTGAATTCGAGCGTAAGCCCTCGTGAGGTTTCAAACGCTTCCTGCCAATGGGAGAAATTCGTCGCATTGCGGCGACTAAGGCCGTCGAAGATAACTTCAGCGGCAGTTTCGTCTAGCTTGACTTCAACAATTCCGCAATTGGAAATATCCCCAAGCGTTTTCAGATCCTCTGATCGTGCAGTGGCAATTAATAGAACCCCCGGCACTGCTGCCGCTTCAGTTCGCAAATAATCCCACCCGATGGATCCGCGCGCTCCTGCGTCATCGACCAAGAACCCTACCGGGGATTTGGGACTTGCCTCGAAAGCTCGGGCAAGATTGAGTAGTTTGTCTGCGTCGGCGATTCCGAGCCGACGAACCCTGAACCAAGTTACGCCCGGCAAGGCCAGCGGGACAGTCCACAATATCGCGCTTTTGCCAATTCCAGATGGGCCTGTGATGATTACGGCGGACCGTTCATCAATCTCGTTCAACACTCCATCCATCAAGTCGGGTCGAGGCACGACAAGGCCTCTGCCGACATGCCCAGGTTGGGTCGCAACTCCCTCATAGAAATTGCCTTCATCCTCGGGAACTTGGCGGAAGCTCAGAGCTTCGCAAATTCCGTCCGAGATTGCTGCTTGAAGCGAATCCGCGTCGATCTGCCGTGATATGGATTCGACATGGGAAACCAGATCCGTTTTAGTGAGCCGAAAACGATCGCCGTAATCGCGATTACCATTCGCATCTGAAGCATCAGCCACAATCGTCCGCAATTGGCGGGCAATGAGCGTCAGAGATTGCGGGGGAAGATCCACCAGTTTTGCAATTTCTGCGGCTGTTGCCGAAGTGAGTTCGTCCCAGTTTGTGCTCAGTAAATAAGTTGACTCCAACATGGTCGCGAATTCATCGTCGCTCAAGCCTTGCTTTGCAGCAGCACTAAGCAAAACCGTTCGAAAGTGAGTTCCCTCGCTTGCAAATTCCCCAGCCGTCTGACCGAATTCATTTGACGTTTCAATGTGCTCAACGCCGTTTTCAAAAACCAAGGCGAATGCTTGGCATTCATCCGGCCGAATGGCGTGCTTGATCCACGATTCAATTACGTGCCGGCTCGCTTCGGCAACAGGGAATCTCCCTAGATGACGAGCTCGAGACTTTATTTGTATGTGGGTTGGAATCACCCCTTCTAACGAGCAATCATCTAATCCCTCGGGAACCAGCGCTGTTGATTTGAATCCTGGCGAGGCTAAGCGTGCAAAAAGCCAAGCCCCGACCGCGTCCTGAAAATGAAAACCACGACCCGAACGCGCTCCTTGCCTGCTCTTTCGCCAATTGAAGTACAGTTCCTCTGCATCCGATTGACGACGCATGGGCTTTGCGTCTTGGATTCGCGCGCGTGCTCTATTCCGGTTGGCAGCAGCTGCAGTTCGTCTCCTTCTTCGACGACGCTCGCGCGGATTTCGTTTACGTGGCACTTTTCACTGCGATCGACATTAGCGGTCCGAAAATGATGAGAGCAATTGAGTGCCTGCTGATCAACTCCTCGATTCAAGAGAATCGACCAAGCTGTATTGCAATGTCATGCTCCACTGCCTATAGTCCACTAACCCAAGGCCGTTCGCACCCCAACGTTCATGGTCGCTGCACGCCAATTGGCAACGTCTTTCGAATTGCTTGAATTGCAATTGCCCGGAAAAATAGCTGTTGGTGAACAGGTGGCATTCGAAGTGGTCGAGCAGGCCGAGCAAAGCTTCTAATAGAGCGTGTGTCGCGCGGCAATCAAAGGGTATTCATCCGCCAGGGCAAGTTTCGAAATTGAATCGCGCATTCGCGAGGCACTGGCAGCAACGGTCGGCGGCGGCTAATTGGCCAAATTGACGCATTGCGTGCGCGAAATGGGGATGTTTGGCGCGATCGCGCCAAGGGAGAACCGTCACCAATCTCCCCTCCCTCGTTTGTGCGCGAAGCCAGGGCGCGTGGTGCGGGGCGCTTACGCTTGAAATTCAACAGCTGTGCCGTTCCGCATTGGAATCTGCATTGCCCCAAGCCAACGAACTCTTGGCAAACCTAGTCGCCAGTTTTCCGGGTAACACCGAGAACATCGCCACCGAGGCCCTGCGGCATATATTCGACCACTCCGACGCTTCGGTGGAAGCGTTGAACGAAGTGGCCGGTTCGGGCGTAGGCAAGTTGGAACCGGTCGTTAGGGTGCTTACCCAGGTAGTCGGAGAAGACGATACGCAGCCGGATCCTGTGGGTCTTGACCGGGACGGCAATGAACGAATTCTGGTTGAAGTCAAATTCTGGGCGGATCTGACCAAGAATCAGCCCAAAGGCTACCTCAAGCGCCTACCTACGGACGGTCCCGCCTTGCTCGCATTTCTGGCTCCGGCGGATCGAATCGGTTCTCTATGGCCCCAATTACGCCAACGCGTTATCGGGGCTGCCGGCGAACTGGAAGAGATCGATTCGGAGCGCCGATGTGTGCGTCTTGCCGGTACCGACAAGCACCTGATGGTCGTGAGCTGGGGCGGCCTGCTTGACGCCATGGCCGCCCCATCCAGTGACAACGACGAGATTGGGGTCGAATCCGAAAACCGGCAGTTGCGGAGCCTAGCCAAACACGCCGATTCGGGGCGTTTTCCTCCAATAACGAAGTGTGAACCCCCTGTGCCGGGCCATGTCCGCCTGCGCCAGTACAAGGGCCTCGTCGATGCCGCGACCGAGAGAGGGGTCGTCCAGGAATGGGTGAGTCGCAAGGGTCTGCGGGCGACGCCGCGGCAACATGGCTACGGCAGGTACATCCGGATCAGCGGCGCGGTCGTATGGTTCGGAATCCACACCGAGCTGTTCGAAAACACTGGGCGCACCCCCCTCTCTGGGTCGACTGCGGAAACAAGTGGAATCAATGGAAGGGAGGACTGGCCGAATTCCGCCAGGAATTGGGTATGCCCGACGATCGCTGGGTGCCGGTCAACCTCTTGCGAGATGTTGAGTATCCCGAAGTCCTCGAAGGCATCGTCCAAAGCCTGCGATCAATTGCCGATGTGATCGCCAAGGCCCGCGGCGGCACCGGCTAGCAAATGCCCGGCTGCCAGCCGGTCAACGCTTGAGCAATCATCACGGATCCTGAGTCCCGGCGACGATTCAATTTGCCGGGGCGAAGCCGCGCGCCAAATCGGTTGAATTACCCCTGTAGGTCAGTGGCAACCCAGCGATTTTGTGCAGGAAACAATCAGGCGATCATACCGTCCCAGGGATTCGCACTATGTCGAAGACGTTGAATGCACGCTCAAGGCGTGATTCCGGGCACGGCCGGTCGCTTAAATTGACAGCGCACACTAGGAGTCTCGCGATGTCCGAATACCCGCCTGAACCGATCCCGCTCAAGGAGCTAGGCATGTCCTCCATCTGGGGCAGGGAAGATATGGGGTTCACACCTTGGTTGGCAGAGAACCTGGATCAACTGGGCGAAGCAGTCGGTTTGAAGCTGGAGCTTGTCAAGAGAGAAAAACGCTTGGACGGGGCGGGAAGGCTTGACATCCTGGCCCGCCAGGCCGAGACCGAAGCGCCCGTGGCGATCGAGAACCAGTTTGGGCGCTCGGACAACGATCACTTCGCCCGGCTACTTGGTTACGCGGCCGCCAGCGAATCGGACACGGTGATTTGGGTCGCCAACAGTTTTTCCGATGTGCATCTGAAGGTGCTTGACTGGCTAAACCGCGACGATGCAGTCCAAATCCATGCGGTCAGCGTCCAGGGCTGGGTGATCGGCGAGACGAAGGGTTATTCAATAAAACAGGTCGCCGGCCCGAAACCGGGCTCATCCGATTCTCCCGGGCCCTCGACTTGGAATTGGACGACCGCGTGCGCGGCTTTCTACCGACCACTTGCACAACTCCTCCGTTCCGAGGCCGGCATTGAGATGATTGGCCGCGGAGGATTCCGCGGCCGTTACCGGACTTTTCATACAGGATTCAAGGATTTAAACGTAACCTACGCCGCAGGTCTTAACGCTTGGCATTACGGCCAGACAGAGCGTGACCGGGTCGCGGTGCGAATTTCCGGCCGGCATTATTCAATGCTTTATGACCAACTCGATGATTTGAAGGGCGAACTGATAAGAAAAGACGGTTCCGACGAGATCGGCTGGCCAGAGAAAAACACAAAGCGTGGATACGCTTGGCTTGGGTACACCAGAGACCCATCGAGCCTGCAGACACTCAAGTCCGACCCGGAATCTACGCGCGAGTGGATGTTCGACCGGCTGGTGACTCTCAGGGACGTATGCCAACCGCGCCTGGACGAAATCAACCCAGATCTAACGGCAAATCAGTCCAAGGAGGAAGACGCAGAATCCGCGGAAGAGTCCCAGTAGACCGCAGTCGGATTCTGTTCGGGATTACACCGTGCGAGCGGTGGACCACCCTGACAATTCAGATGTAAGACTATTGCCAGCGATTGGAAATCGTAGGGCCGATTTCGAGGTCAAAGAGGGTCATGGACATGGCTAGAGAGTCCGGCGGCGACGAAAGCGATCAGCCACTGCTGGCACTCAGAATCACCGAGCAAGAGATCGACCCCACTGACCCGTGGTCTGACGACAAGCTCGATCGAATGAGGGTCGCGGCGCGATTGACCAAGATAGTTGCGGTCCAGAGCCCTCCCAATGTCATTAGCTTGGACGGGCGTTGGGGCACCGGAAAGACTTTCTTGTTGCGAAGGTGGCAGCAGGAACTAGCAAAAGACAAATTCCGCGCTATCTACTTCAATGCCTGGGAGGACGACTTCTGCGATGACCCGCTTCTCGCGATCATCGGCCAGCTCTCAATGCACTTCGGTGGAAGCAAATTCAAAGCGATAGCGGCCGAAATTGCCAACTTCGGGCTGAAATTTCTGACGACGCAACTCACCGGAACAGCGATCGGCCTTAAGGACTTGAAGCCGGAGAGTTTGCTCGACCGATATGACGCACAACTCCAATCAAAACGCCAAATGAAAGCGCGAATTGCGGACCTAGCTAGACAAGTTCTGGAAGAAACCGGCCATCCGCTCGTTTTCATCATCGACGAACTTGACCGCTGCCGTCCGACTTTTGCGATCGAGTTGCTAGAGCGGGTCAAACACATCTTCGAAGTCCCAAACGTCGTATTCGTCTTTGGGATCAATCGGAGGGAATTGGAAAAATCGCTGAAGTCCATTTACGGAGACATCGATGCGAGCGTCTACCTAAGACGGTTCTTCGAATTGGAATTCCCGCTGCCGGACGCCGATCCAGGGAAATTCTGCGCTTACTTGGTGCAGGTTTACCGGCTAGATGAGTTTTTCCGTCAGTTAAGGCCGAGCAATGACAGCAACGTACACGTCGAAGAATTTAGGACTGCTTCAAACGTTTTGCCGCTGGTATTCGGGCAAATGGGGTTTTCACTGCGTGACATTGATTTCGGCATTCGGTTGGTAGCACTTGTCGGGAGAAACCTTGAGCCAGGGCAATCGGTATTCCCGGAAGTGCTTTGTGTGCTAGTCGCCATGAAGATCGGCAATCCCAGACTCTACCAAAGGTTTCTTCGAGGCGATTCCAGAGCAGCGGAATTGGTCAACCACATGAATGAAATGCGCGCCTCGATTGGGGCGATTCCACAGCTTCCCGAAATTGATGACGTCCGCTGGACTCTAGATTTCCTAGAAGCCGCGATGTATGCCGCCGACGACGGAGCGATCGCGATGGCCCAGTTGAGGCGGCTCCAAGAACAGGAGTCGTTAGATCGACCTGAATTCCTGTCGGAAGAGACTAGGTCCCTTGATCCGAATAGCGAATTAGGCCAAATACGGTTGAGCAATCTGACTCAAGCATTGGACTACGTCGCAAAATTGCGACCCAGATTCCGGTACAGCGCTCCCCGATTGGCGGAACTGATGGATCTTTTCGACAGGGATTCGTTAACTTCATCGGACGGTCGGTAGACAATTCGCGACGGACTCAAAGTCCGCCGCGAAATTGGATACATGCGATCTGCCGGTCGATTCGGATCACAACATAATCGGCGGGCACAACCGCCCCAGGACACGCGCGATCGGTATTTTGCGCTTAGGAGTTTGCTCGTGAGGGCCGGTCCTTATGCGGGCAACTACTCCAGCGTCAACCAGTTCCTTGTGGGCACGCTTAGCTGGCTGGCGGACCAACTCGCCACCATCGATAGCTGCTGAATGAAGAAATTTCAAAGTGTTCGTTTTGAGGAGTGCGCGGTGACGCTTAGATTTGCCGTGAGCTGAAGCTAATTGATTGGTGAGCCTTTGCTCTTGCACTGCCCTTCAGCGCACGAATAACGCAACCGGGGAGACCTGCGCGTATGGCAGAAGTCATTGAAAAAAAGGTAGCCGCCGCATTCGGTGTAGCCGAAAACCCGGGCGTTTACGCGGTTTTGCTAGGCTCCGGTGTTTCGCGGGCCGCAGGCATACCCACTGGTTGGGAAATCGTGCTCGATTTAGTGCGCCGCCTGGCGGAACTAGAGAATAGCGACCCCGGCGACGATTTGGCTGCTTGGTACAAAAGCCGGTTCGGGGAGGCACCTCAATATTCCGAAATTCTCACCAATCTAGCGCCCGAACCCGCCGAACGTCGATCGCTGCTTCAAAAGTACTTTGAACCGGTGACGGAAGAAGACGACGAGAAAACTAAGCTTCCAACGCCCGCCCATCAAGCCATCGCGCGGCTCGTGGCTGGCGGCTGGGTGCGGGTAATTGTCACGACGAATTTCGACAAATTGATGGAGCTTGCTCTAGAGGCAGAAGACATTGCGCCGGTCGTTATATCGACTCCGGACCAGGCGCTCGGAGCCATACCACTCGCCCACTGCCCGTGCGTAGTAATTAAGGTGCACGGCGATTACCTTGATCCCCGAATCAAGAATTCGACCGAAGAGCTCGAGTCTTTTGAAGCACCCATCGACGCAATGCTTGATCAAGTTTTCGACGAATACGGATTGATCGTATGCGGTTGGTCGGGGGAATACGATGCCGCACTGCGGCGCGCAATCGAGCGAAGCAAGTCGCGGCGGTTTACAACGTTTTGGTGCGCCATACGGCCTCCCGGCCCTGAAGCCAAAGCGCTGATCATCCACACCCGTGCGCAGGAGGTCAGGATCGCAAATGCCGATGAGTTTTTTGCAGGCCTCCATGAAAGCGTGGCCGGGATCCGTGACTCCGGGAGGTCGCACCCACTTGAATCGCGTGCCGCAATTGAGACCCTGAAACGCTACCTGACTCATGAGGAGCACCGAATTCGCCTCCGGGAGATGGTGCAAGATGCCACGGTGAATCTGGTCGAGCAATTGACGAGCGATGGCTTTCCGGTTCAAGGCAATTTTTCGGAAGAAGAGTACCTGGATCGAATCAGGAAGATCGAAGCACAGTCGGAACGAAATCTAGCGTTTATGGCTAACGGTTGCTTTTGGGGCAAACCCGATCATGATGATGCTTGGATTGACCTTGTGCGGAGGCTTGCGGATTTCGATACGCCACGATCGGGATTGGCAGCGTACATCGCAATATTGCGGCTACCGGCGCTCTTGTGCATGTACGCCGGCGGAATCGCTGCGGTCGCCAAAGGCCGGTACGGGTTGCTGGGATCACTGCTGCTGGCACCCTGCCGGTGGAGTGATCACCTCGGACCCAAGAAAGTAATCGTCGGATCGATTTACCCGCACGCGGTCCTCGGTCATGGGGGACAATCGCTACTTCCCTCTATCCCGGGTCGGCAGTACAGGTTTCCGGAAAGCGAGTACCTTCACCGCGCGCTAAGGGCCCCATTTTCCGGTCTGCTTCCTGCCGAGTACGAGTACACGGCGGCGTTTGACCGATTTGAATACCTAGCCAACCTGATCAGCCAAGACGAAATCGGTCATTTCTTTTCCGACGGTATGTTCTTGGTGCGCAATAGCAGTTCAATTAGTTCGGTTCCACGACTCATCGCCCAAGAAATCGAAGAGCAACGAGGCGAATGGCCACCGATTCGCGCGGGCCTGTTTGGCGGATCTTTAGATCGACTTCAAGAAGCATTGATTTCAGTTGGTGAATTGGTGCGCCAAAACCGTTGGTGATGGGTATAAGCGTGTCGATCGCCTATTGCTTTGAACTGTCCGTTCGCCACAACTTTGGAGCCACCGCCGGGTGCTCGGTTGGATCCCGGAATATCTTGCTTGCAATGCTCTAGGCAAACTCCTCCTGTGTGCCGGATGCTGGTGCAACCGGTTCACGGTCGTCGGCATGATTGCGGAATGGAACCACCGATCACGATCCATTCAACCCATCCGAATATGTCATCCACCACCATGATGACCCCATTCCGCCAGGGTCCGTAGTCCACTAGCCCGCCAACATCTTTGCCCCATTCCGGTCAGGGTCAAGGGGCCACCGCCTGTGGCCGAGAGATGGCGAAAATATACAGAAGGCCGTAGCCAGCAGGCTGGATTGCGCCACTATGCAATTCGACCGAATGAGTTGACGCCGCAAGTTGCAGGCGTCGGTCACGACTCACCACGCCAGACTGCGCAAAAACCTGCGGCAACCAATCGGCTAATTTGGATGCGGCGGCCGGAGTGAATCCAGACAGGGATTGGGGCAGTGACACTCTGGCGAGATTCCGGTATCAAGCTGAGGTGACGCTGCCATATTGCGTGTCGGCGTTGTTGTTGGCAAACGACATAGTAGCAGTCATACCGGAGCACTTGGAGGACATTGCTCTGAAGACTGATTCCGGGTGGCGCTTCCTGCAGATAAAGAGCCGGAACCCGGAGCGTGGCCTTTGGACTGCGACCGACCTTTTCGCAAAAAACGGTGGCGCTCTGCGCTCGCTGTACCGCACCTATTTGCTGACTGAAGGAGAAGAATTCTCACTGGAGCTTGTGCTGGAAGGGGCGGTGAAAACGGACAACAAAATAACTGCGTTACGCCCTGGGCAAGACCGCTCCGCACTGGTGCCGATGGTCGAGGAGCGACTCGGCGCAACCCGACAATCAGCGGAAGACTTCCTGAAGAGAGTAACGCTCAACGAGGGTGCTCACCACCGCGCGGCCATTCACGCTACCAACGCACGGCTATTGCACCAACACGCCCCCACTCTGACCAAGCCTGAACTCGAAGCCTTGCACGAATCACTGCTAAATGAAATTGAGCAGGCGATGCGGTGCGACAGATTAGGTGCGCGTTGGCCCCGCAGCGTCGTACACCCTGCGATGCGCACTGGAATGACTGAAGAGAGAATCCAGGCAAAGACCCTGGACGCAGAACGCCTGGCCAGCATCGCTGAGACTTTGAGTGGTGCGGGACATCCTCTTCTCAAGCGGTTCGTTGAGACCGGCAGTGGACAAGTCTCCGTGCTCGCGCAAAAACTCATCGCGGGCGGAGCGACGCCGCAGCTGATCGACCGCGCGCGGCAACTGCTATCTAATGCCCGCCATCACCGCCTTGAACGCGCTGCGCAGAGCCTCGTCGTGAACGATGCTTTGCGCGTAGATCTAGCCGAGCGTATTGGCACGTACGCGGATACCGCGGCGGCTTTGCATGGTTCGTCTTCCCAGCCCGCAAATGCGATTTGGGGCTGCTTGCTTGAGATTTTTGGCAGTCATGCGGCGGACATAGACCGACACAATCTGGTGCACGCGGATCCGATGCTGCTGATGGGTGAGAGTTGCATCTTGTCGGACGAATGTGTGTTCGGATGGGGGGATTCATTCGATGCCAGAGCGTGAATTCCAGCCATCACTCGAAGCGGAGGCTCGGCTGCTGCTGCTTATTGAGGCATTCAGCCGAGGTAATCGGGTTCTCGAAGGCCGCACTAAGCTCGCGAAGCTCGACTTTCTCATCCGTTACCCGAGCTACTTCGCCAGGGCCATTCAGATCAGGCGCCCGGAGCTGGCGGACGCGACCGAAAAACCGAAACCCGACTTGGAATCTCGCATGGTGCGTTACCGGTATGGACCTTGGGATCCAGCGTATTACGCTGTACTGGGCCGCTTGATCGGCAAAGGATTGGTAAGGCCCGCGCCATTTTCCCGGGGCATTGGGTATCGTGCTACTGAGGAAGGGCGCGCAATCTCGCGCGCCCTTAGCGACGAGTCCGCATGGCGCGATACCGCCGAGCGGATCAAGCTCCTGCGCCAGCACTTTAACTTGACCGGAACCAACCTGAAAAAGTTCATCTATGAGCATTTTCCCGAGGTGGCTCAGGCTTCATGGGGAGAACCACTTTGAGGATGCAGGTGAATGAAATCAGGTTGAACGGAGCCGATCGTTCAATCACTTTTTCGCCTGGCCTGAATATCATCACGGGCCCTATCGCATCCGGCAAGACTACTTTGGTTCGCTACCTTCGATTCCTGATTGGAAGTTCGCTGGGGCGCCCGCCAGTCGAAGCGCGCACCAACGTGTTTTCGGTTTCAGGGTCGGTCGAATTGGCCGGCAGGTCGTTCTTGATCATGAGGCCTACGGTTTCGACTAGAGACGCGCGCGTCGAAATTGCCGGAAGGGATGAGACCTGGAGGCTCCCGGCGGTCGAAGCGTCTGACGGCAACTCCTACGTAAACTGGCTACTCGCGCAACTGAATCTCCCGCGGATTGTCGTTCCGTCCGCGCCGACGCGGCCAGATTCGGATCCTACCCCTGTCAGCATCAACGACTACCTCCTGTATTCATATTTGGCACAGGATGAGTTAGGATTTTCGGTTTTTGGCCACCGCAACTATTTCAGGAACATCAAGAGAAAGTACGTCTTCGACATCACCTATGGTTTCTACGATCTCAAAGCGGCACAGATTCAGGAGCGACTCCGGGACCTTTACGGCCGATTAAGGGCAATTCGCGCTCGCCAAGAACTATTCGAGACCTTCTTTGACGGCACCGAATTAGAAAACAGGGCGAGCATCGAACACGAACTCATGGAAGTCGGCGAAGAATTAAATCAGGTCGAGGAGGATTCGCTCGACCTAGCGGACGCACCACGGAAAGCTGTGGGTACTGCGAATCTGCAACGAGAGATTCTCGAATTCGAGAAACGATCAGCTGAATTGCAGGTAGCAATCGATGCAGAAAAGCAATCGCTCAGCAACTTGCAGGATCTCGCCGCTCAGCTCGAAGCACAGTCCGGCAAGCTAACTCGATCGGTCGTCTCTCACAAGCACCTAACGGATCTTGAGTTTGTCGTCTGCCCGCGCTGCGGAACGGGGCTTGCGCCCAGTCGCAAGTCCGCTGACAGCTGCTATCTTTGCTTCCAAAAACCGTCGCTGGAATTCACGCGTGAAATCCTGATCGAGGAGCAAGGAGCGGTTGAACAGCAGTTAACGGAAGCCCAGGACCTGCTTCAAACGCACAGAACCCGTATCACAACACTCGAAAACCAATTGGAAGTCTCCCGCAGTGAACTTGACAGGAAGCGACAGGATCTCGACTTTCTGACAAAGAGCTACGTTTCCGAACACGCAACAAGAATTGCTGCAATCGCAGACCAAAGAGCGCGACTTTCCGCAAGGTCAGCGCAGCTTAGGGAGTACTTGAACGTTTTGGCAAAGCTCGACAACGCTCAACAAATAGAAGCTCAGCTTTCGGCGGAAAGGGATGCGCTAGAGCAGGATCTTGCGGCTCAAGTGGCGAAGTCTGCCGACAGTCAACAAAAAGTGGCCGTCCTTAAGGGTCGATTCAACGAAATTCTCGAACGGCTAAGACCTCCCAAATTCGGTGAATTAGCGTCGTCTGATATTGATCAAAATACCTACTTACCTATCTACCACGGACGACCGTTTGCCGAGGTCAGTTCTCCAGGATTGGCGACACTAATCAATGTCTCCCACGCGTTGGCACATCATCTTACGGCGGCTGAACTGAGTCTGAGACTGCCACAACTATTGATAATCGACGGTTTGAGTGAGCACCTTGGGCAAGAAGGATTAGATCCTCAACGATTGGCAGCCATCTACGCGTTTCTCATTGAGATTTCAAACTCTCACCCTGAACTCCAAGTCATTGTTGTCGACAACGAGGTACCGCCAGAGGCCCGACCATATGTTCGTATCGAACTTTCTGAAGAAGACCGTCTAATTAGAAGCTCTCGCAGTTAGACGCGCACCCGACCGATCTAAACGGACACTCAAGGATCTTTTCGATTCGGGCGCCTCTGGGGGAAATTGCCCACGATCGTGGCCGCAAAAAGCCCCAAATCTCTCTCTTTTGATTTCGGTTGTAGGCTCTCGGAATCGGCAAAAATCCAATGCCAAGTCGAGCGGATCAGAGCCGATCGGGAAGCAGTAATTGCCGCGGCGAAGCCCCATTTCGGCGTGGCAACAAATAATTCCGCATGGGCAACGATGAGATGCCAGGAAGTTAATGAAAAACACGTTTTCCCTGCAAGACCTTTTCCACGACCGGATATTTCGCGTGCCCGATTACCAGCGCGGCTACGCATGGGGAGAGCGTCAGGTAAACGAATTCCTGAATGATCTGGAGTTGCTTGGTAAAGGGCGCCGCCATTACACCGGGACCGTCGTGCTGCATCAGCTCCCGGATGCCAGGGAGGTCGGAGACAACGAAGGTACCAGGTACATCGAATCCCAAATCGTTGACGGCCAGCAGCGATTGACCACTGCGGTAATGCTGATAAATGAGATCTCGAAAGCGCTGCGGGAGTTTGACGAACACCGAAGTCTTGCCGAAGGGATTCGCAAGAAATATGTCGCCACCAAGGACATGCACGGACTGGCGCTGCACAAGCTGACGCTGAACCGGAACACCAATCATTACTTCACGGCCAATATCCTGCCGGAATCTCCAAGCGGTGATGGCCCGCCGCCGGTGGCCTCGGCCAGACGCTTGCTCAACGCGAAAAACCGGATCTCTGCCTACCTGGCGGAGTTCGATGGCGCCCCGCAGGACCAACGTGCGCGGCTGATCGACCTGTACGACAAATTGACCACGCGTCTGCAGTTCAATCTCTACGAAGTGGAACGGGAATCCGAGGTAGGGGTCATATTCGAGGTAATGAACGACCGCGGGATTCCGCTGAGCGAACTGGACAAGGTCAAGAATTACCTCCTGTACGCTGCCGCCACGCTCGCCGAAAACCTCGGCGGACAGACCGCATTGGCCGAAGCGGTCAATGACGCCTGGGCGGTCATCCTCCGGAGAATGATGCTGGCCGACCTCGGCACGCCAGCCTACGAGGGCCAGCTGCTGCGCTCGCACTGGTTGATCAACCACGATCCGCAACCAAGACGCTGGCAGGGGAGCAGGAGCCTCAGGTCCAATTTCGACCTAAGGCAAGGCGAGCATGGGCGTCTTCTCCGCCAGCTCACGGATTACGTGGCCGAGCTTCGCGGTTGCTGCGTTCCATACTGCGACGCGGTGCGCCCTAATCGAAGCGATGCATTCGGGGATTTTCCCGCCAAGGAAAGAGATCGGCTAAGGCTCTGGGGAGGCAAACTGATGCGGGTCGGGTACACGGCAACGTTCGTGCCGCTGCTGATGGCGATCCGCAAGCGATGGCCAGGAGAGGCGGGCAAGTACCTTCAAGCACTGCAGCTCTGCGAAGCCGTGGCGTTTAGAACCTACCGGGTAGCCCGGTACTTCTCGACCTACCGGCAGTCTTCAATGATCAGGCTCGCCTACCAAATCATGCAGGGTATGGAATTTTCTCAGGCCATGGCCGAGATCAAGATCTTCTACGGCGGACGGGGGCCGAGGGACGCGTTCGCGAATTTCACGGACCCTCAGGAGGTTCAACCCTGGTACGGACGCGGCAGCGTGAACTATCTGCTATTTGAGTATGAAAATCACCTTGCGAAAGAACTCGGCGGATCGCCCAAGTTCCGGTGGGACCAAGTAGACAGCGCCGATACAGTCGAGCACATACTTCCCCAGTACATGGGCAAACACACGTACTGGACCAGCCGTTTCGACCCCGAGACTCACGAAAAATACAAGCACGATCTTGGGAATCTAACCCTCACAAAGGGCAATCCACAACTGAGCAACAATCCCTATCCGGAAAAGGTAGGCACGGCTGAATCGAATCGATATTGCTATTCGCGGTCGCTGCTTCAGGTGGAGCGCGAACTCCCTGTCCGCTGGCCGGAGTGGACCCGCGAGAGCATCGATCAGCGCCGCGGCCGCTTGCTGGAGTGGGCCAAGTCCCGTTGGCACGTCGATTTCGAATGAGATCGGGATTCAGGGTCCTCGCCGATTCTGGGGGCCGGACTGGGTGGAAGCGCCCTGCGGCCCTGATTGATCGGGAGGTTCCCGGTTTTATGGCAGCCACGCTTGCATCAATCTGGAACTGCGCGGCAGCGGTCGGCGGCGGCGCGGAAACGGCGGGGCGGGCGATGCTGGCCGCCGAGTCGATCGGGCCGTGCCGCGCACCGGGCCTACCGGCCCGCCGTCGTCGTTTTGTCACCCGGCGCGGACCCAATCGCTGATGTCCGGAGCTTTGAAAGAGCGCCCGGGTGCCGGCGAGGGAAGCGAAATCGATGAGTTCACCGGCGGCGCGGACCAGCTTTTCAGGTGGGCCGCATCGGTTCGCGGCGCACTGACCGTCGGCGACGTTCTGGCGCTCAATACTTTGCAGGCGGATCTGCCGCCTTCCCAGCAGCGGCTCTGGAATCGGCTGGCATCTATTCCCATTCAGGGCAGAGAGCCGGTCGAACCGGTGCTGGCCAAGCAGCTAGCGCAGCTGCTTGACTCGGTCGAATCCGAACACCTTGCAATCTACCTGCGCCGAATCGACCCGATTGATCCGCCGACCCTGCAGTCGATCGCCGACGAATATGGCCGAACGCGAGAACGCATAAGACAAATCCAGAATCGGGTGGAAGCCGAGTTGCTCACCACCCTACAGGGACCGGAATCAGAACGGTTGCGCTGGGTGTTCGAGGAAATCGGTCTGCGCCTTGGTTCCCACTTCCCGGTCTGCCACCTGGGCACGATCCCCGAGGTGCGGGCGATCGAAGACGCGCTCCTGCTTTCACCGGTAGTCTCCGGCGGCGCAGATCTTGCGCCCGGAGTTGCTCCCGGTCGCAATCTGGCCAGGGGCCTGTGCCTGCGCTTGGCCGGAGGTTACCGGGTGTCGGGCGAATGGGCATCGCACGGTCCGCACTCGGCGGCAGACAGCTCGCGACCGCTGCTGGAACTGGTGGGCGAGCGCCGCATCATTGACCTGGCGCAGGCGGTCAGGTTAATGGGCGATCGCGGTTTCTGCGAATCCGCGGCCGTTTACTACGTAAACACCGCCAAGCAGCTGCACGTCACTGACGGGCTCGTGTTCTGGTGGCAGGGAGATATCGCGATGGAGGCCGCCGCCGCCTTGCGGCGCCTGGGGCGGCCGGCCACCGCGCCTGAGCTACTCGGGCTGCTGGAGGGATCGCGCACGATTCGCACGCTGCGCAACGCCCTCTACAAGGATCCGGATATCACCAGGGTCTCCAAGACCGAATTCGCGCTCACCGAATGGGGCCACCGCGAATACGGCGGGATTTCAGATGAGATCGCAAGTTTTATTCGATCGCACGGCGGCGATGCCGTACTGCCAGAAATGGTCTCGGACATTGCCGGCAGATTCAAGGTGGCCGAAGGCTCGGTAATGACCTATGCTTTTGCGCCGCGGTTCGTGATCGAATCGGGCCGGGTCCGGATCCGAACCGCGTCCGAACCCTTCGAAATCCAATCTCCGCGGCCGCTTCGCGAAGCCGGCGTTTTTTCGCCTTCGGAGGACGAGTGGATGCATGCCGTACTGGTCAGCCATGACACCCTGCGGGGATCCGGACGGATTTTTTCAACCCATCTTGCCTGGGAGCTTGGGATTCGGCCGGATTCGGCTATCATCTTCGACTTTGGCAACGGGCTGGAGGCGAGCATTTCCTGGCCCCTGCAGTCGTTCACTGCCCATATCGGGAGCATTCGGGAAATCGCAGTCAGTCTGGGAGCGAGGCTAAACGACCGCTTGCTGCTGCGCCTTAACAAGACCACGAAAACCGGTACGGCCACGTTGATCAGGTCTTCCGAAGACCCGACCCAGGGATTGGCCGCCTTGACCGGTGGGAATCCCGGAGATTTCCGCGGTCGCGTCGCCGAACTGGTCCGCTCGCCTAGGGACGATGTCGTCCGACGCCTCGTTGATCGCGGAGATTCCTGGCTGGCGGAGGCAATCGAATCCAGTTGAGATCCCGACCGGCGGTCGATCATTGGGGGATGGCAACCAGACCGACCGCAGATGCAGGAATTGCGCATGCCGACCCGCGAACTCATGGACTTGGAATGGCTCCCGCCGCGCAAGGCGTGGGGCCACGAAGCTCATGACTTTACTCCCTGGCTGGCCCAAAACCTTCACCGCCTGGCGACCGAAATCGGCGTCGACCTCGAGCTTGAGAGCGCCGAAGTAACGGTCAACGGCCTGCGCGCCGACATAGTCGCCCGCGACCCACGCAACGACTGCCGGGTTCTGATCGAAAACCAGCTGGAGAGGGCCGACCTGCATCACCTGGGCCAGGTCCTGGCGTACCTGGCCGGGCTTGAAGCGCGAATCGTGGTGTGGGTCGCCGCCCAATTCGAGGAGGCGCATCCGTCCGCTCTGCGCTGGCTGAAATGGTGGTATATTCGGCGACACTGCCCCTATCGCTTCGGCGCTAGGGTTGAGGCCGCCTTCTGGGCGGCCTCTATTTATTGAAGGTGGGTTTTGATAGCCAACGTCTATATTGACGGGTTCAACCTTTATTACCGAGCGCTCCGAGGAACTCCCTTCAAATGGTTGGACATCCGAAAACTGTCGGAACTCTTATTCCCCACTGACAACATCAATCAAGTTTGTTACTTCACAGCCCGGATAACTCCTAGGCCAGGCGATCCGTCGCAACCTCAGCGACAACAAGCATATTTGAGAGCGCTCGCAACTGTCCCAAACATTCAATTTCACTTCGGAGATTTCCGTCCGCGCAAGAAACGTCGTCCGCTCGTTCAACCAACCGGCGGTTTGCCAAGAGTAGTGGAAGTTCACGACACCGAAAAAAAGGGTCAGACGTCAATTTGGCGACACGGCTTTTGGTTGATGGGTTTGCTGGCGAATATGAACAAGCGGTCGTGATTTCTAACGACGCAGATTTCGCTAGTCCGATGCGATAAGTGCGTGATGAATTGGGATTGCATTTGTCATTAGTCAATCCCGATTCCAAGAGCCCCAGTCCACGTTCTCTTATACAAGCCGCAACATATATCAAACAACTGAGAAAAACTCATCTGGGCCTCAAAGGGACGATCACATTGCGGGCTTCGAGATTGCCCAAATTCAAGATGTGCTTCCGCCACCGCCACCCCTGAACCACCCCATTGCATGACCGAATTGGGCAGAGATTTTGGCCGCCCCAGCTGTCCCAACGAGCCGCGAACAGATTCAACAATTTTTTGCTCCTGCGCCTGGCCGAGAGAATAAACGTGGTCGGCCGCTACGGATAACGCGACCATTACCGTCCACACGCCAGAACCAACGAGCAAAGCACCGTGCACGCGATAGGCTAGTCGTCAAAGCCGGAAAATACGGGTATTCCCACTGGTACCGGGTCGCCGCAACTGCAGCGAACGCCATTGCTAGAGACTATTGCCGCGCCAAATCAGTTGTTTGCCAGATATGGCGTCATGGACTCCGTCAAGGAGCGGCGGGTTTTCTTCATCGGCGCAAGCCTGATCGAGTTGTTCTTGGGTAAGACCGCGAGCCGGATGCCCGTTTCGTGGATTCCAGTTTATTCCGGATAGGTCGGTCCCTGATAAGTTCGCATCGTAAAACTGCGATTCGCTTAAATCTGCACCCACCAGAAACGCATTAGAAAGATCGGCTCGGTCCAGGACTGCCTTGGAAAGATCCGCGCCCATGAAAGTTGCCCGTGAAAGGTTCGCTCCAGGAAGGTTGGCTCCGCTCAAATTGGCGCCTTGAAGATTCGCCCCGGCGAAGTTCGAATCCCAGAGATGTGCGCCAGACAAGTCGGTCCCTATCAGCACGGTAACTTGACGCCATGGGCGATTGGACTCTTCAAACGAGCCGAGCGTGAATTTCGGCGGAATGCCGCCCAGTGCAATATAGGGGCTTGATAAATCCGCGCATTGTAGTTCTGCACCCGCCAAATCGGCATTCATCAGTTGCGCTCCAGACAGATTCGCGTATTGCAAGTTCAGCCGTCTTTCGCGTGCACGACCCCGCTTGTTCCGAGTTCCAATCACCAATATTGCCGCTTGAATATCTGCACGCACGCCCACAGCCTGCCCGGATTGCACCTGATCGGGGTCATCAGTCAATTGCTCCCTGGTCGCTTCACGGATAAATGCACACAGCCGGTCATCCACTTGCACACGGTAGCGATCATGGTCATCCTTCACAAGGAGAGCGAATATAGCGATCCCTTCTAAGCGGATTGATAAATCACAGTTGCGAAGCATGTCGGCGCCTTCTCGGTAGGTTCGGCTACGCAATTCACGTAGTGCGGTATCCGCCTGAATCTGTGCCGTACGGCTCCGCCAAATTGCAATCGGTAATGCGACCAAACCGGCCACGACAAATCCGATGTTGCGGATGGTGGTGCTGTTTGATTCGCGATCGGGAGACGCAATTTGCAGCCAGTCCCAATAGGTCACAAATACCGCACTGATGAGCATCAGAATCAGTACGACCGCAATCACCGTGAGCAGGGTTAGGTGACTCTTGGCAAAACGGGGCAAAGATTGCAAGGTAAGCAGGGTGCTTCGAATTGAGGCCTGTAACCGCGAAAAGCTCAACTCAGGCATTGATTAGTTTTGGCAAACCAAATAGTGAATCGGGCGAATGAGCGGCCAGCATCGAAGAGTCAGTCATTAATCGACTTACGTTGGCCAACATCGATGGCGCTGAAGGCAGTGTTGACGGCCATCGGTTTACGCCCATGGGGTCATTTGGTCCGCACTCGCATTTTGTCTCCCCGCGTCTGGGAGTCCTATGCTCCCCAAAGTTCCTGTGCAAGAGCCCAAGGAAGCAATCGAATTCCACCTCTTTGACTCTGGCGGTCGATTGGGCTTCAGGGTGCCTGATCGACGACCAATATTCTTGCCGGCCCGCTCACTAACCAAAATTAGTTCGGATTTATGCCTACCTTATTCAATCCCGACCGGCGCGATTTTCTGCACTGCTTCAACGCCAACATGCACCTGCTGACTGGGGGTGCCTCTTCCGCTCAAGATACGCTTGCTGCAGACATTCGGATCTGCCGACTCAATCCTGATCCGAAAGTCCTTGCGACGACCAGCGATCGCGGGCCGGATGCAACCCGGCAATCAAAACGATGGAGTGCTATTCGCCAGATCAGCATTTGACCAAGGTGCCCGTCGCTGGCAGACACGACGTTGCGAAGGTCGTGGCCCGGTTTGGCGTCCGTATTCACCAATTGCCCCGGGATCAGGCTTGCAGACAGATCGTTGAACGACGAGCCAAATTCACCGCTCCGGAATGTCCGTGTCAAAGTTGGCGGGTGCACGATCATTGATTTGCGGGCACTCACCTTTAGCGGCCCGAATCCGCTAGCCGTGTACCCCGGCTGGGCGTGCCCCAAATTGAGCGCCCCGCGGCGAAATTTAAGCCCAACATGTCGGCTTGACTCGTGGATCTCGACCGATAGGCGATTCCTTCGAATATCCGTAAAGGCAAATCCTGCTGTTTGAACGAACATCCGCATTGAATTGGCGTCAAGATGTGCCAGGTACCCGCTGGTTCAAAGCCGATTTGCATGTTCACACCGTTGACGATCTTGCGGGCCGGCGGGCAAAATTCCCCCCTACCGTGACGGGCGATCCCAAATCCCACGACACACTCACCTCGTATGCTCGGGAGTTTTTGAATCGCGCCGCAGACGGCGGCACTCAGGTGATTGGATTAACTCCGCATTCCCCTAGTCTGGATGACGCTGGAGAATTCAGCGCCGTCTGGGCGATTGTTGACGAATGGAACGAGGGGTCGGACCGAAATGGCACGCCATTCAGGGAAAAGATCTACGCGGTATTCCCTGGATTCGAACCATCTCTGAATTCCGGCAAGCGAGGCCTCCACATCCTTTTTTTGTTTGACCCTGAAATAGGACGAGAAAGCTATTTGAATGCATTCCGTGTTGTCATGGGGAACGTTCCGGCTTGGAAGGAAGGGCGCGACGGGCAACTCCAGATCTCAAGCAAAGGCGCGCAAGCTGCATTCGAAGAGCTCGCCGGATTCCACAAGCGGATTGCCTCCAACGGTCAATCCGATTGGAATTACCTTGCGCTCGCGCCCCACATAGAAAACGACAACGGGCTGCTTTCGGCGCAACAAGGGCAAGTGCTGGAGCACTTTCAACACAGTGAGCTTGCGGGGTTGGAACTCCCTGACGGTTCATTACCCGAAGACACGTGCAGAAACAGAGCTTGGCTTGAGGATGGCATGGCCAAGCATCACCAAGCGTTTTTTCATAGCAGCGATGCTTATTCGCTGATTGACATTGGTAAGCGGTACACGTGGCTGAAGCTAGCCAGCCCTCGTATCGAATCGCTTAGACAGGCTTTCGTAGCCGACGATTCGCGCTTGCGAATTGCGTACTCACGCGCGCAAAACGGCGAGTTGGTCGAATTGCAAAATCCGCCGGATGTTGCATTGGGGCAGAGAACCTGGCTCAAGTCAATGACCGTTGAAGGCGGGGCATCATTTTTTGGATCAACCACTGCCGACCCAGTTACGCGATTCGACTTCAGTCCCGATTTGACCTGCATCATTGGCGGGAGTATGACAGGCAAGAGCACGTTATTGGACGGCCTACGGATTCATCTGGGTGGGCCTTTGCCGCAAGATGCATCCGTGAGAAAGCAAGTTGAAGCGCGAGGTCGCCAGCGGTTACTGGCAGGTTCTGCAATCGTGAACATGGATTGCCCCGGTGCAGACCCAACCGCCCAACCAATCGAGCGATGGCCAGCAGTATTTTTCGCTCAATCTGAATTGCAACGACTGGGGCAGGATCCCAATGCTATTGAAGAAATCCTTTCGCGTTTGGTTGAGTCTGAAACAGAAGCGATCGAAAAGAGGGGTATGCGCTTAACTCGCCTGGATCAGAAGCTGGCGGCCGCGGCATGCGGATACAAGACCCTGATCGAAAATCTGGGCGAAGCGGAGCAGGCGCTGCAACGCAGCACTGACGCAGCAGCCAATCTTGAAACATTTGCGGACGCGGGAGTTGACGCGCTTAACAAGGTAACGAGCCACTTGGAGCGATCGAATCGACTTTTCAATTCGATTGACGGATTTGTATCTAAGGTCTCGAACCTGCTAATCGAATTAGATACTATTCGGCCATTTCGAATCGGCGACGAAGTGTCCGACGCGACCGAGCGCGCCAAGATCGACGCCAGTGGAGAAACACTTTTTGATCGTTGGTGCAAAACCAAAACTGAACTTGAGCAGACAAAGTCTGAAGCGAAAGCAGCAAAAGGCGCTGCGAAGGAAATGTCAGAAATTCTTAAGGATGTTGAGAGGACGCTGCGAGCTGAGGTGGAAAGGAAATTAGCTGCTCATGGCATAAGCGGCGACCAGATCAGCCAAATTCAGATGCTGAATAGTCAAGCGGCTTTAGAGAAAGTTCGCAGGGATTCGCTTGAATCCATAGAGGGGGAGATTCGCGCAGACCGAATCGCCTTTGACAAATCAATGCGGGAACGTGCTGATCAAGTGCGTTTGCAGCGGGATGCGTTTGATCGCGTAATCGAATCAATCAATAGCCAGTTTTGCGGGCGTCTTTCGGTGAGCCGAATCGACGACGGCCAATTTGATGCGTTAACCGCATTTGTTAAAGGACTCAACCATAGCGGAGTAACACGATGGTGGAATGATCTCCAAGAGGACCGGCGGCCATCACCTGAACTGTTAATTGAATCGCTGGAATCTGAGAATCTGGTTGAGGTTGGCATGAGTGCCGCTGTCCAGAACTCATTCCGTTCCCAACTTACCCAAGCGAAGAAGCGAGAACTTTCTGCGGTTCGATGCCGTGACAGATATGTGATCGAATTGCGATTGCCGGATGGAACTATGCGTGAAATGGGTCGACTTTCGGGCGGCCAGCGGGTAAGTGTGTTACTCACCTTGCTCCTGGAAACAAAAGATGACCGACCGTTAGTGATTGACCAACCTGAAGACGAACTCGACAATCGATTCCTATTTGATACCCTGCTGCCCGCGCTCAAGCGACTCAAAGGCCAACGCCAAATTATCGTTGCGACACACAATCCGAATATCGTTGTCAATGGAGACGCTGACCATGTGATGTTGCTTGAAGCAACGGCGGAGCGAGGCGCTGTCGCAGTTGCAGGGGCGATCGAAGAACCCGAAGTCCGGGATGCGATCGTGCAAACAGTCGATGGAGGTGGCGCTGCATTCCAACTGCGGCATACAAAGTACGGATTTTGATCGTTCCTGGCCACGACCTATTGATGCAATTGCCGTCATATGCAGGTCCGTGTCATTCACCAGCATCTATAGGCAATTTTTCATAGTCTTTGTGCCGGCCCGGGGACGACCCTTAATCGCATCGTCGCGTCGATCCGTTATCGCGAAGGCATACAAGTAGGTTTCACACGGGACCTGCGAGAGATCAATCGCCCACGGCACGACCGGCAGAGCCAGCGCGAGATAGCCTTGGATAGGGGCCAATCCCGCAATGCCTTGAGCGGTTACATCGCCGCCACCATCGGCGAGGGAATCACCGGCGACGGCCCCAAACCCAGTCAGCTGTAGCTGGCCAAGCTGGCGGCCCGCACCTTCCCCGGTCTCGGGGACAATCTGGGCTCCCCGGTCGCGGATTAATTGCTCGGATTCCCGCGCGCATCGGGCAGCCCCTCTCGTCACTGTCGTTTTTCGATTTGGCGCGGGCCCCGTCGTTGAAGTCCGGAGCTTTGAGCGAGCGCCCGAATACCGGCGAGGGAAGCGAATTCGATTCGATATATTCGCCCGCGCTCCGGACTAACCGTTCAGGTGGATCCGGCGGGGCCCCGGTTTTGGTACCAGGCGGGCCGTCCCACCCAGCTTGGCTCGGACTCCGTAGTAAAGGACTATGCAGTCCTCGACCAATCTCACGTTTGAAACCAGGCTGTCGATCACAACTCCGTTGCGGCACACCGGGGACACGGCGACAGGGATTTGGGCGACAAAAGTGCCTCCCCGTCTGTTGGTGATGGCGATGGTCAGATTGCGAACGTGGGACCGGCCGAGGTCCAGCGGTCCAGCCACGGTGAACTTCCCAGAATCGGCCGCCAAGTTGAACGCGCCGTCGCCATTCCCGGAAACGATTAAGTACGAAGGCTGATTTCCCGCCGGGTCTATGGCCGCAACCACCCCTACCGGAGTCCCCGCCGGGGCCTCCGCGCCGAGTTCGAACACATTACACGCCGAACCGAAGACAGGGAATTCCGGACACGCAACCGAAGCTGGCTTGCGAAGCTCAATTCATCGCTCAATTCGACGATGGAAAGTAATGCTTAGTTGTTGGCCAATCAAATTCGGGTCCCCGCAAGCCGCTTTAGACTGGCAAGCCGTATGAATCGCGGAAAGGCGCGGCGTGTTCGAATCTCCACAGAAACTTCGGCTATCCGGAAGTTACTTCGCCCAGTCCAGCGATAACGCTCTCCATATTCACGAGGCTGAATCGGTCGAGCTTGAATTGCACTTCCGACCCGAATCGGAGAACCTCGATGCGATCAAAGACGAATTCGATGGCGAGCTCAAGAAATGGTTAATCGAGCGGGTTGCAACACTGTTGCCGAAGGGTGTCGAGTGCACCAACGGAGTTCAGTGGCGGAATCTAAATGGCTCCGTCGAAGGACCTTCGGATCAATTGGCATTTCGCATTTGCTTGGCGAATGATTTGGCGAATCCGAAGACTGTGCATTGCCTGGTCGGCATTGATTTCGCGGTTAATCAATCAGATCCGGAAGCCCCGAATGCAAGTCATTGTCGAAGAATTGGCTCCAATACTCAACGGGTGGTTTTCGGATTGGAGCCTAAGGCGGAGCACTTGACTAAGTGAGCAGCACGGCTTCTTCAAAAATTGAAATCCGGATTCCAATGGCACAAGACTTGGCGATTAGCGCGGACAAATTGACCGTGGAGCTTTCAGACGAACGATCAATCTCAGTTCCGCTTGATTGGTTCCCCAGACTCGCCCACGCAACTCCCAGTGAGCGCGGGAATTGGAGACTCATAGGCGAGGGGGAGGGTGTGAATTGGCCCGATTTGGATGAGGACATCAGTGTAGAGGGTTTATTTGCCGGCAGGCCATCCGCTGAAAGCAAACGGTCGTTGCAACGATGGCAAAAAACCCGCTTTGGGATTAGGCCGCACCCTAGCAATCCCATATCGACACAAGGAACTTAATAACCACGATCCTTAGCGATGCAATGAAGTTCGAGTTCCTCCCGCGGGATTCTGTTTTGCGTTCCGGCATGACCGTGGCGTCTATGACAAGCGCCTGCCGGGCGAATCTTCACCCCACCGGCGAGATGCGCTGGAACCATGCATGGGTCTTCTGCGATCAAGACTGGAGGATGCAGGCGGGGAAGAAATCCCTCGCGGTTGGCCTGGGATTACCCGCGCGTTCGAAACCGCCAACCGCGCTAACTGGGACGACATGGCAGATTGGCTGCGCACGCGCCAGCGAGCAGTGGGCGCCGTCGCTGCGCGAATCGTCAAAACCCGATGATTAGCCCCTGCCCATTTAGGTTCGCCGCCGGCCACCGCTGACGAGGCAGGGGCGCGACATGCGGGATTGAAGCCGGCGGGCGCGCAGGACGCGCGACGCGCAGGCGTCACATGCGACCCCGGAATTCTGCCGCGCGCAAGCCCCACATCGGCGGAGGGAAAGCCGAACCGGGATCTGCCTCCGCGGCAAGCGGTCCGGCGTACCGTCCGGTGAACCTTTAGCGTGCAAATTCTGGTTCCCCGAAAACCAGCTCCCCGATATTCGACCGACCAATCCGGCCGGCGGCGGCGATTCGGACCGCGCCGGCCCCCAACAGCACGCGAACGGCGATGGAGCATTGCGGTCCCCGCTTCGGTGCCTGGCCAGCGCGGTCGCGGCGCGGAACCGGGCCCGCGAAGGCAACGACCAAGGCCGAAACGGCGAACCCGAGCGGGACCGCCAGGCTCCGGCTCCGTGCGGCAAAATCCCCCATGCAGGAAACCAGGAAAGGCCACCTGGTCCGGGACGCCAGTCAGAGCGGGCGACGCCCGCAGCCTCGCCCGGTACCGGACCGGCGCCCCGCGGACGCGGGCAGCCGGCACACCTTCGCAAAAGTCCTTTCCCGGCGATCGCTGCTCCTGGGTGCGGCGGCATCGATCGCGGGCTGCAGCGTCTCGGATGACGAACAGGCCGGCGATCTTGGACCGAATGCGGCCGCGCCGCCCGTTCGGCCGACAGCCGAACCTCCCGCGCCGGTCGCGACCGCGGCGCCATCGCCTTCTCCAGTCGCGGCTGCGCCGCCGGTTCCGACGGTCGACCCGAGCGCGCCAAGGCCCAACATCGTCCTGGTGATGTCCGACGACCAGGGCTGGCATGAAACCGGGTACAACGGGCACCCATATTTGCAGACTCCGGTGCTGGACGAAATGGCCGCAACCGGCCTGCGCCTGGACTATTTCTATTCGGCCGCCCCGCTCTGCTCGCCGACCCGGGTCAGCGCCCTGGCCGGCCGCCACCCCTACCGCAGCGGAACTTTCAGCGCCAGCTGGTCGATCCGACCTGAGGAGATCACGATCGCCCGGATCCTCAAGGACGCCGGCTACGTCTGCGGCCACTTCGGCAAGTGGCACGTAGGACCGGTCAAGGCCGATTCGCCCACCAGCCCGGGCGCGATGGGATTTGATGAATGGCTCTCGCACGACACCTACTTCGAATTCGATCCCATGCTCTCCCGCAACGGCGGGCCGCCCCAAAAGTACGAAGGCGAAGGGTCGAAGGTCGTAACCGACGCCGCGCTCGAATTCATCTCCGCCGCCACCGCCGCCGGCAGGCCGTTCCTGGCGGTGGTCTGGTATGCGTCGCCGCACTGGCCGTATTCCGGGCTGCCCGAGGACCTGGCGCATTACTCCGATCTGCCCGACGATCTTCAGGACTCCTACGAATGGCTGCCCTCGCCGACCGAGGACGAATGGACCTGGATCCCGAAGCAGGAAGCCCTCCAGGCCCGCTACGCCGAGATAACGGCCATGGACAGGGGCATCGGCCAGTTGCGCGATCACCTCGATGCCGCCGGGGTGCGCGGGGACACCCTGCTCTGGTTCAACGGCGACAACGGGGCCTCGCGCGACGGGCGCCACAAGTCGCCGCTGCGCGCGGCCAAGTGGGAGCTTTACGAGGGCGGGGTCCGCGTTCCCGCGGTGATCGAGTGGCCGGACCGCATCGACGCAGCCCGGTCCAGCCCGGTCCCGGCAGTTACCAGCGACATCCTGCCCACCATCTGCGAGCTCGCCGGCCGGCCGCTGCCGCAGCGCCCGCTGGACGGGATCAGCCTGGTGCCGTTGCTTGAAGGCGACATGGCCGAGCGGGGCGCGCCGATCTGCTTCTGGGCCGACGGCGCGGACCGGTTCCGGACCGCCGAGCCGTATCTGGGATTGCTCGAGCAGCGCGGCACGACGCCGCTCCATATTTCCGTCCGGGGCCGCTTCACGCGCCAGTTCCAAAACTTCCACCAGCCCGCCGACCTGGACCTTGCCGGCCCGCGCGCGATCCGCGACGAAAGACTCAAGCTCGTCCTCGAAGGGCGGGGACCCCATGACGGGCCCGAGCTTTTCGACGTGGTCGCCGACCCGGGCGAAGGGCAGAACCTGGCGGCCGATCGACCCGCGGACGTGGAAAGCCTGGCGGGCGCCCTGGAGAGGTGGCAACTGTCGGTGAGGGACAGCCTGACTGGCGCCGATTACGCAACCTAGCGCGCAACGAACTGAATGCTGTCGCGAACCGCGGTGGCGATCCTCGGCGGCGAATGAATGGTCGGGGCGGGACGCATGCACCGCGGCGGCATCGAAGGGCCGCAAGCGATGGCGGCTGGGCACCTGGAGTATCCGGGGACGATGACGCTCGCGTGCATTCCCGGGTACCGGCGCCAACGCCGGCGGTTCGTCGATGAAGGCCACCGGCGGCCGGCCGGCAGCGGCTGGGAGATGTTCCGGGGTACACGGACTAACCCTGGGGCGGGCGGGGCGCACGAATTCACCGGTCCGACCGCGCTCTTGCAGAGGGTGATCGGGTTCCCCGGCGTCGATGAATTCGCAGTCGAGTCGCGTAGCGACCGGGCCGCCCGGCTGCATGCCGATCAGGCGTCGCCCCCCAATCGGGGCTGCATTGGCAGATTCCGGCTGGCGCTCGAAGATTCGACCGACGCCATTCGGGCGTACGGGTGAACCATTCGGGACGGTGAAAGCACCGGCGGACTGCGCGCCTGAGCGCGCGCCGGTGCACGGATCGGTCCGAGCCATCCCGGATGCGATAGTCTCGCCGCCCTTTTCCAGTCAGGCGGACTTCCCGTCCGGTCCGGTAAATGCCCCAGGGTCCGTCTCCCCGCACGGCCGCGGGGTCAGTGAGGTCTTTGCCGACAACTGCCCCGGGTTCCCAGACGGTCCAATCCGGCCCAGGGATCAGCGTGGTGGCAGGGGTCGGACAACAATCCCTTCCGAAGGATCGCCGACCGATCGATTTCCCAGCCAGGACCGGACCACCTCCGGAAGGGAGTTGGAACCGGTCGGTATCCCGGTCCAATTGCGGCCGGGCGAACCCACGCGGTCCTCCGATTGCCCTCGATCGGGAAGATCTTATGCCAACATCGACCATGGTTCCGGGTCAATTCGCCGGTCCCGGGCCTGCCTGAGCCGGCTGATGGGCCCCGCCCGAAATGCGGGCAATTCGCGAATGAGAATCTTGATTCGGAATCCAATGCACCAGGCTTCCGCAGGACGATTGCGGATGGCTGGGCTGGCGCTGGCGGCAATTCTTCTGGGACTTGCCGGATGCGACAGCGGTCAATTGGAAAGCGGCGCTCCGGTTGCCGCCAGCGCGCCGCCCGCCGCAGCCGAAGCTTTTGACATTCCCCTGGCGACGAGCGCCCCAATGATTGACGTTGAGGCAGCCGCGCCGGAGCCTCCGACGCCGGTCCTTGCCGCCTCGGCACCGCCACCCGCGGCCGCGGCAACGGTCAGCGCCGACCCCGCGAACCTGACTCTGCCGCCACTGCCGGCGGCCCGGGCGTCTGCGGCCGACAGCGGCCGAATAATCATTCGGACCGTGAACATGACGCTGATCGCCGCGGATGTGTCAGTCGCGGTCGAACGCATCGGCACCATCGCCCGCGAGATGGGCGGCTGGGTGGTGTCGTCAGACCGTGAATCGGACCACACCGGTTTCATTTCCATCCGGGTGCCGGCCGAGATCCTGGGTGACGCGCTCGCCTTTCTGCGCCAGACCGCGGTCGATGTCGAGGCCGAATCCTCGTCCAGCAAGGACCTGACCGATGAGTACGTCGACAACCAGTCCCGCCTTACCAGCCTGCGCGCCACCGAAGCGGCGGTGCTGGGAATAATGGAGCGCGCCAGGACCGTGGAAGACGCTCTGCAGGTTCAACGCGAGCTGGTGCAGATCCAGACCCAGATCGAAACCGTGCTGGGCCGCATCCAATTCCTCGAGCAGTCGTCGGCGTACTCACTGATCAACGTCAGGGTGAACCTGGAGCCCCAGACGATGCCGTTAGACATCGGCGACGACCGCACTTTCAGCGTCGGGCGCAGTTACTCGTTCCGGGCAACGTTCTCCCCGCCCGAAGGAATTGAGGCTTTCCATTGGAGCTGGGACTTTGGTTCCGGCCCAGATCCGACATCCGGGTTCCGGACCGCTTCGACGACCAATCCGCGGGAGCGCGTCACCGCGACCGTCAACCATGTATTCGAAGACGATTCGGAGTCTCCGTACATCGTCGAATTCAAGATTACCGGCACCGGACCGGCGGGAATCTACGAGGGCAGGGACACCCTGATAGCCACCGTCACCCGTGTCCCCACAATCTCGGTTTACCCTGACCGCGAATTAATCGAAGTCGATGCCGACGACGAGGTCGAATTCGTCGCGACGTTCACCCGCCCCGAGGGCCTATCGGATTTCCGGGCCAGCTGGAGCTTCGGCGACGATTCACGCGAAAGCATCCATGAGCTGATAAGCAATCAGACCGACGTCCGGACCACCCATACCTACGAGTTTCACCGTCCGGAGCCGTATGTCGCCAAACTCACGATCACCGCTCAAAGCGAGGCCGGCGAGGTCAGCGCGTCGGGAGTTTTCCAGGTGGCCGTCAGCAAATACAGCGGATTCTTCGCCACGTCGTGGAATCCCGGGGAGACGGTCCGAACCGCGACTCACGTAGCCGCCGACATCGGACAGGCCGTCGGATCCGGACTCATCTGGGTCGCGGTGCTGTCCGTCGTCTGGGTGCCGCTGGCGGCGCTGGCCTACGGTGGGATGCGGGGCGCCCGGTATCTGAGGAATCGGCGGCGAGATCACTTGAATGCAGCGATGGCCAGCCGGAGCAGTGGCGAAAAACGCACCGGCCCGACGCCTCAGGGTGATTCCTAGCCAATCCCGCTTGGGAGTTTCGGCCACCCAATTTGGCTGCATTGGGGCGTTGACCCCGGCCTTGTCGATCACTTGATATCCGGATGAACTTTCTATCCGTCGGCGATGCGGCCGGCAAGCCTAATGACACTGGTTAATAACATCAGCCGCCAGGCTGAAGCTGTCGCACCCCATCAAAGGAGTGGGAGCCGGACTAAGCTACACCACTCCAGGGGGCGTGGCCATGGGAGATCGCCCACTGCGCATCGGTAATTTCCTAGGTTCGGGACGAGCTCCTGGACCGCGAGATCTTCTTCCCTCTTGGTAAAGACCAGGTGACGCTTGAACAGATCCGGATCGACTACAACAGCGCGCTTGCGCACTCGGCGCTGGGTTACTAGAGGCCCCTGAACGCGATCGAAGCGGCGGCGTCCCGATCCCAATTCTGATCATGCTGGCTATCGCCCGCTGATCAGCGGCGGCATCACCAAAGCCAGTAAGTGTCCACTCTGTGGCACTCAATTGCCAGTCAATAATGGCTCGGCCGATACAGGCGTGGTAAACGCATCACACTCGCGAAGAGTCATTGCATTGGAGAAGGAAGATTTGTGGCAAGATGCACGACGACACGAGCGGTTCCGTCGCAGTGCACAACGAGTTGCATCGGATAGCTGGTATGTACTTGGCCCCACGCTCCCACTTCAATGCCTACCAATATCGCAAAGGTCAATCCATGGGGACTCGGGATTTCCACGAGGGGTCGGTCCGATTTGTCGCCAACCTGCGGCTAGTCAATGAACTTGGCACACACCTGAGCGTGCTCAGGCAGTCGAACTTCGCGGATGCGCAAACTCACCAATCTGACATTTGTTTCTTGGCAGTCGAATCCGGCGAATCATCCTGCGGATTCGAGCAAACTGGTATCGGTCACCCATTCGAATTCCCGCTGACCGAATTGATATGTGTAAGCAACGAAATTAACCCGCGATGAGGCGGTTGGTGAAGGGGTGCGCCGCACTAATTGGAATCGGTTTCGTCATCCTCATTGTTGCCCTCGTAGTGGGCTTGGCGGTTGGAGGAGACGATCCAAATCCGCAAGGGGCCTCGAGCCAACCGGACGTGGAAGAACAGATTGACACTGCCACTACCGCTCCAAGCGGATCACCTACAAGCACCGCTGCCACCCCCGAAGAACCAAGTGGCCTGGTTGACGATCCGGCAGTCCCTCCGGCGCCGCCAAGTACGGACGGGCTCGTAAAGACCGGTACGCACCAGGTTGGACGGGACATCGAACCGGGCGAATACACCGGCGATGCGAGTTCGGAATTGCTGGGAACCTGCTACTGGGCCCGCCTGAGCGGCACGAGCGGCGAGTTCGAAGACCTGATCGCCAATGACAACGCGCAAGGCGTCTTCTACGTGACCGTGGTGCCTTCGGACTACGCCCTTCAGACTGGTTGTGATTTGCGGTTTGTTCCGGAAGGCGAAGGCTCGGGCGCCGGCCCCGACTCCAGCGGATCAATCGCGCCAGGGACCTACAAGGTCAATGTCGACATCGAGCCGGGCGAATACACCGGCGATGCGAGTTCGGAATCGCTGGAAACCTGCTACTGGGCCCGCTTGAGCGGCACCAGCGGAGAGTTTGAAGACGTGATCGCCAATGACATTGCGCAAGGTGTTTTCTACTTAACCGTCATGCCGTCGGACTACGCCCTTCAGACTGGTTGCGATTTGCGGTTGGTGCAAGACGCTTAGATGTCGATATCCAATTGCGTTGCGATTGGAGCCACGTGCATATTGGACCGCAATTTACGCCTAATCCGACGCCATTTTGATTGTTGCGCGTGGAATTATGCGAATCAACGCTTCAAATGTGGTCTTTGCGCAACGCATCCGAAAGTTGCCAGTGCGGGCCAAGCGGAGATAAAGGCGAACGGCGCCCAAGTGGAGATAAAAGCAATGTGCCGGTTACCGGGAATCTTGAGTCGCGCGGCTTGTGTAAACAGATTTCCCAGGCTCAACGATTCATTTGGCGCGAACTTTGGGAAGCGATAGCGTGCGATTGCGAATCCGTGGTGGTGCCGATCGTGGCGCAAAATTCGCGCTCTGCGCCCTAGTCTTGCTGTCGCTCGCGTTCGTCGACAACCCGGATGCAATCGCTCAACCTGCCGACTACACGGTCCCGGGCGGGTGGTTCTTCAGCCAAACAGGTGGCGACAGCCCGGAGGAGGGCGACGGATATACAGTCGTCGACGACGGAGACGCTCGCTTCTGGACGGCGTTCCAAGAATTCGGCGGCATAGAGGCGGTTGGATATCCAGTGTCCCGCCGATTCATCTGGGACGGATTCGTAACTCAAGCCATGCAAAAAGTGGTCTTCCAATGGCGACCAGAAACCGAATCTGTCGCATTCGTTAACGTGTTTGACGATCTGCATCGTCGGGGATTTGATCAGGCACTGGTCGCCAAGTTAATGCCGGCCGAGGAGAGCTTTGACGAAGCCGGACTCGCGTTTGGCCAAATCGTTCAACGGAGGATGCAATTCCTCGCCGAGGAACCAGCGTTGCTAGCTACTTACCAAGCGGCTTCGAACCCATTGCAGTTCTTTGGTTTGCCAACATCGACGATCCAAACTTTTCCGGGGCTGCGGTCAGTTCGCATGCAACGAGCCGTGCTCCAGATTTGGACCCAGGACTTTCCCTGGGCAACAGCCGGGCAAGTAACCATTGCAAACGGCGGAGATGTTGCCAAGCAGCTGGGCATGTTTCCGGCCAGCGCGATGTATCCGGCGCCGCCGCCGGCGCCACCACCCCCGTTGACCAGGGCGTCGGCCGGCCAGTGGGACACATTCATGTTCCAGAACCAGCTGACCGGCCAATCGGAACTGGGCGTCGAATTGCCAGCGGTCTGGTCAGACCCGGACTAATCCCATTGGCTTGCCAGCGGGCAGACCCGAATGGGCTTGACCTGCAACTCGGACGGCGAACTCACGGGGTTCATTGAATGGCCGGGAGCCTGGCTCTCGACGTGGTATCCGGGGCGGAATGAGCTGCGGCCGCCGCCGGTGAGCTACGTACTGGACGGTGAAGAATTTGTGGCCTGGTGGGAAGAAGACAGCGTTGACCGAGGGAAGATACTGATTGCCCCCGAAGACCTTCCGTTGCTCCTGGACCGGATCAGGGCCGGAAAAACGCTGGGCATCGAATACGTGGTCCGCGGCGATGTCAATGCCCGGGCCAGATTTGAAGTTCCCGGCGTGGACTGGGCGCTGCAGCAATTGCCGTGCGATCTATCACCGCTGGCGACCACCTTGTCGGCAGCCAAGCAGAGCCTTGTCAGGGTAGAGGTCCACGACGGGGCCGGCTCGGGGTTCGTGATTGGCTCCGAATCCGGGCGATCTGCGATATTGACCGCCTGGCACGTGGTGCAGTCTTACTGCGACAAACCGGGCGATGAGTGCATTGGGGTTAGCGTGGTGTCCGGCGGCAAGCGGCACCATGGGAACCTGCGCTCTTTCAGCCGGTTGGAGGACTTGGCGGTGTTGGACGTTGAAGGCGAATTCGAGGTTGCCGAACTTGCTCCAGAATTGCCGCCGCTGGAATCAGAAGTCATCACCATCGGGCTGCCCGAGGGTGAGCACGATTTTCAGTACAACGAAGGTCGCATCGTACGGTTCACGGGGTGTTCGTTTCTTTCATGCCTGGCCACCAACGCTCGGGCGTGGAGCGGTTTCAGCGGCGGTGCCTTGATCAATCTAAAGGGCGAAATCGTTGGCGTCATCAGCGAGGGCTGGGCCGGGTCCTTCTACTCGAATGCGGTCAGCGTTGATGCGATCCGGTCGCTGCTGGCCGAAGCAGAGCGAAGCGAAGCCGAGCGTCAAGCAGAACTTGACCAACTGTGGGTAGAGGCCGGAACGGTCGATTACGATGAACTCGTCCGCGACATCGATGAGTACGTCGGTAAGATCGTCAAATTCCGGGGCGAAATCGCGCAGGTCATCGAGGGCGCCGGCGCTCGATCCAGCCTGCGCATCAACGTCACGCGGGGAACGTACTACTGGACCGATACGGTCTTTGCCCGCTACGCCGGTGAGCGCCTGGCTGTGGACGATGTGATCGATTTTGTGGGATCTGTCCAGGGGCTTCATTCGTACACGACGATTTTTGGCGGGAGGATTACATTGCCCGAAATCGTCATACTTGACTCCGCCATCACTCTTCCGTTGTTTGACGAAGATTTGGGCATTTGCGACTACGAAGAAGATTTCCAGAATGCGATGCTCGAAGCTCTGGAGTTGGAGTGGTTTCAGTGCGATGAAGTCACTCGCCAGGATCTAGAGTCCATCGCCGATCAAGTTCCGGGAGTGAACCAAATATTGGGGCGTTGAGACGCCGGCCGTTTGCATCCAGCATCGCAACATTGTTTTTCCGCCTGCGGCCAAAACCCACCGATATTCATCGGCCCCTGATATCCGGGGAGGAGGGGGTCTTCGCCCCAAACTAGGTCGAAGTCGACATTGCCCAACGGAGTGATGTGAAAGCGCGAACCCGAAGTAAGCGCGGAACACGATGAAGAAGGATCTCCGTGTAATCCCTTCCGAATTCGCTCCGCTTGCTTCAAGGAGAAGCCACACCGATTGGCGGGAGTGTCAATGCTCAGCGATTCCATCAGTAGTTAACTGCTCAAGAAGAATGTCAGTCCGCTTCCCAGGTAGGGACGCATGGCATTGGTCGAGCAATTACCCAGCGCTCGGCACCGGATTCTTGATTGTTACGTCCGCCATGAGATCGACTTCCCTCAGGTGGCAACCCTACTGGGCGATCGCGACCCCGGTAGGGAAGGCTGGTACCGGCCTCCCCCCGGACAGATCCGTACATGCGCGTTAGCGCATACGGCTCCTAGCTTGAGTGGTTGACGTCAAAGCGCGATTTGGGCCAGGGGTAGATGATGCGGATGGGCCGGCCAGAGTTCGTCGCAGAGCGCTTGCAGGCGCTCCAAGGGGAAGCGGTGCTTTTGTGAGCGGCGGCGCAGCGAGGACCGGATCAGGGCCCGCTCACATTTGACCAGGGGGTGTTCGCCCACCTCGATGAGCTGGGGTTCAGAAGGGCCCGGATGCGCGGATTGGACGGAGTGGACTGCGAGGGGTTCGTCGCATCACCGGCCCGCAACTTGGGGAAGGCGGTCGGCAAGCTGGCGGTCGCAGAACCCCCTCGCTCCGGCATTGGCGGCCTGAGATGGCGGCCAAAACAGGAAAATACGGTCGGTTGCCTCGGACCGGGACGAAATGAAGTGGTCCGTGGCCAAATTGCGACGATTCGACGCCCTGATCCCTTACATGGTTTAGAACTGGCCGATGACCGGGTCGAATTCTTCAAAAATCGGTGCGGGGCAAAATCACCCCTGAATCGGCCGATTTTTCAACAGGCCCAAACTAAAGGCCGTAAACAAGGTGGCCTAAAGCGTTCGGAAACGACGGGCGAATGGTCGCGCAATTGACAACCAAACTGCTGATTGAATCCAAGTCGTTGAGTTGGCGCTCAAAGCGAGCGACAACTAGCGCGAACGAAGCAGTTTGCATCGCTACAAGCCCGTTTCATTAATGGATAATGCCATCTGTCGGATCGTGGTTAGTAGCCGGAGCAACAAGCGCAGCGCTTAGCTCGCGTTTTTCCGGACTCACGCATAAAAGCGGCGTTGGAATTCTTGGTGACGAAAGGGCACGAGTGCGTGCGATTGTGCGGACGCCTGGGTCGGCCTGCTGTAGGTGGGCGAAGATTTTGATTGAAATGACCAATTCGTTGGCCATCATCTCTTGCATTAATTCGGGATGTGACCAAGCGTCAATCACAACAACAACGCTCGCGGTCGGCCGATCGGCGTGAGCACTATAAACGTCTTCCTCGGCGGATCTGGCAAATATTTGGCCGAGGAATTAAAAGGGGCGCGTTCCCACTACTCCCTGCGACTCCCCGAGTCCATTGCTTTTGACCTAAGTCGCGAATCGACGCATACGGGCGCTTTTGCCTTGGGTCACGATCTGCTGGCACCGCACGAGCGATTCGCGACGACGACAACCGAAGACACCGCTCCCGCTTGGGCGGCATTGGATGCCGGGAAAGGGCTGACCCCGCAGCCTCCATTGCCCGGACCCAGGTGGCGTCCGGAAGCGGGAGTAATGAGTCAGATTGCCGAACAGATGCAACTGATCGAGCCGCCGACGGAGGGCCTTTGGGGATTGCGAGCTGCCGGCCTGCTCGCGTTCGCCACTTTCATGGATCCAGAAGCATCGGGGCCGGAGTCTGAGGCCGCATTCAGATTCAAGAGTCGAATTCAAAATGCGCTTCGTGCCGCTGGTCGCGATGGAGAACAGATCACTGTAAATTGCGTTGCCTCAACGGCGGGAGGTACCGGCGCCGGCGTGTTTCTTCCATTCGCGTGGTGGCTTCGCGACCATCCGGACGCTACCAGCATCGAAATAAACCTCATTCTGATTTCTTCCAGCGCATTTGACAATGAACCACTGGATTCCGGTGTCGACCAGCGGGAAATGCGCACGAAGGGTCGGGCTGGAACATTTGCAATCATCAGGGAGTTGGAATTCCTGGAATCCGTTGACACCCGGACCGAATTCCCTGACCGACGATTTCCGATCGTGACGGGAAATCCAGAGGGCGTGCTCAAGTACCGTCCCGGATCTAGCCCATTCCACCGCGTGTACTGGATGGGCCGGCGGTCGACTGATATCGGCACGAACAAGGCTGATGTTTACCGTGAAACCGATCCGTTGATCCGAATCCTGAGCAACACAAGTGCCGTCGACGATCTGGACGGACAAACCGGGCCTTACGCGAGGCGCTTACTGCCGTCGGTGGTGACGATCGACTATCCCCGACTCGCCCATGCGCGGCGCATGAGCAGCAGCCTGGCGGAAGTGGCCCTGACCCAACTCGGGGAAGGTCAGGATCACCCGGAACCTGGCCGGCGGTTCTTTCAATTTCCAGGCGACGACGCTCGCGCTTTTGGGAAGTTCCTTCAGGACAACGAAAACCGCACGTTTGCGGCGGATTTGCGCGGCGACGCTAACGTAACTCTCCGATCGATTGACGAGCTGATTAACCCGTTCACCGATGTACGACCTCACCGACTCGACTACGCTGGCATAGCTACCGGTGTAGAGCGTGCCCGGGCTGGCTATTCAGCTTCTACAGACGACTGGCGGGCGTACTGCACTTCCCTGTCAAACGACCTCAGTCAGCGATGGGCGCAACACGAGAAACGAATCGAGCAGAAGATTCGGGAACAGATACGCGACGAAGCAGACCAATTCCGGAAATTCGTGGTCGGGATAGGGGCTGAATACCTGAGTCCTTCCGACCGCGGCCCCTTCCCGCTCAGCGCCCTGCGCACGCAAATCCGCGATCTCGGCGATGACCTGTCAAGCGTGAAAGCGTTTTTCGGCCATAGTCGCGGACTTCAGGGTCGACTTCCAAGTGGCGTCGCGCAAAGCATTAAGTTCGAATCGTCGGACGGCATAAACCAGCGGATTGCCGAACAGGAAAGCCAATTGCTACGCCCTCCCGAACCGAAAACCTCGGGCGGGCTTACTTCTGGGAATTGGCTGCTCCTGTTGGCAATTGCAATTGTGTCTATAGCAACCGGTTGGTTCCTCGGAGGAGCATTCTTCGAATTGGAAACGGACCGTTGGGGTGCAGCAGGGGGCTTGGCGCTAATTACGGCCCTAATTGCTTACTTCGGGTTGAGACGCCGGAGCAAGAGGCCCCTGGACGAGCTGAGAAGGGACGCGGAGCGACGCCTTTTCCGCCTCTATGAGGACCGAGTGTATGCCTGTGCGGGACAGGCGCTGCTAACGGTCGTTAATGAAGTTTTTATCCCGCGCGCCGAGACCGCGCTGGAAGCCATGAGGGATCGGGCAACCGATCTTGAGGAAGTCTATGGAGAACTGCTCCGAAACGCTCGCGCGCGAGCGAGCGAGGTATTCACCGAGGCGAAGCACTCGGTGGGGCAGGTTGGGCGCGATCTTGAAACTCCGGAAATTGATTCACCTGAGTTTCTTGATCCTCTTCGGAACGGTATCAGCGTCTATCCTCAGGCCACTGAAGATGCCCATGTCCGCGACCTGCTTTTGGAGATACGCACTCGCGACGGCGTCAAATCCACCGGATTCGTCGGGGAGATGGCCGGCGAAATCCGTGAGCGGCGCCAACACGAACAAACCGAATTGTTCGGTGCGGCCTCGAGGGGTGGGCTTGATCTCGGTGGGATTGATGCGGCAATTGACAGTGCTGCAACCACCGCACTTGCCAGCCATCTCCCGAAGACTTTTGAGGACGCGTTGCGCCATGAATCCGGCGAAAGTAGTCAAGCCGCGCTCGAACAGCTTTTGGCAGCTCTGGTCCATAAGACTCCCAGCGGGGTTCCCCTGCAAGGCCAGGATCGCCGTCGAAGTTCTGTGGATTGCAACAAGACTGACGCAACCGTCAAGCGACTTTACGTGCCCTCGGTGGAAGTCCGCGGCCTGGTGAGTCGGAGCATCAGTGGCGGCGCGGGGGGAACGCTCGCAAGGTCGGTGAAGGACGAACTCAATGAATACATGGGTCCCGGCAATCTCCCGTTGGTAGTACCCGAACTTGGAGCAAGCATCGCGCTTCTATCGATCTGGGTGCCCGATGTTGGCGACCAACAGTGGTCGCGCACAAGCATCATGGCGACCCATGAGGGTATGCGGGCACACGACACGTATTACGGGGCGACTCGTGAGGCGACGGCCACCGGATTCATAGGGCAGCAGCAGCGGAATTTTCAAATAATTCCCGAATTGTCAGCCGCCGCCGAAATCGAAGCGGCAAGCTTCCCGCCCAAGCCGTTGCTGCCGTGCGTATGCGCCCGCCTGCTAGGTAGCCATCCGCAGCAACAAGGTCCAACGCTGCTCGAATTGTTCTATCTGCTAAGGGTCGACGGGGGACTTCGCCGGACCCGCAGCGAAGACTCGTTCGACCGATTGGAGTATTGGACAATCGTGCATCCCACCCTCCAAGTCCCCATCATTGACCAACCTGTACTCGTCGGTACGACAGGCGACGCGGACAGTTTCGGAGGCGGACGGCGGATCGTGAGCGCATTTGACGCATTCCAGGATTTCCTTCTTTATGACGGCACTGTGCCCAGCGTGCTCATAAAAGACAACTGGCAATTCGTCGATCCGGCCGAAGGTACGTGCCGATCTGCCGATTGGGCGGCGATCGAAAAGAAAAAACTCGCCGAAATTCAAGCGTGGCTGACTCAACGGTGGTGGGACGTAGAAAGCCGCGAAGCAAGCGATCGTGATCTTGAAAAGATGCTAGAGATCCTCGAACGCCAAGACCTGCCAGCCATGGACGGAGCCGAGGCCGCCGACGATTGGTTCCGTGCCGCCAAGCACGTGCTCGAGTCGGGGCACCAGAAAAGACGCGCGTTGGCGCCCTAGACCACGTAGGTACAGTCTGCTCCGTAGACGAACCATAAGCGAGACGCATCTCGCATTAATTACCGCTTTATTGGCAGTCGCGGTGCTACTTTTAGTCACCGGCGACGTGTTCGCGCAATCGCCAAATTCTGCAGATGTCGTGCTCGTGATCGATCATTCGCAATCTATGTCCGACAGCGACCCCAAAGGTCATCGGATCGAGGCCGCTAGGGATCTGATCGACTCGATTGCCACCTTTTCCGATTCGTTCGACTTGCGAGTCGCCGGTGTTGGATTCGGCAGCCCCTATATCGATGGGGACCAAGATTCAACACCGCGGATTATCCTTCCGCTTTCCGACACCCGGGACCCAGTAGTGCGCGAACGGTTCCGGGTCGAGACCCTGCCGGGGACTGACTTTCAATCCGCCTTATGCCTTGCATGGCAAGTGGCAACCGGCATGGATCCCCCGGCAAGCGCTGCGTGCCCTCAATCCAACATTGCTTCCGATCTCGGGAGCGGGTCCGAGATCGTTCCCAACAGAGCAAAAGTTGTGGTGCTAATCACCGACGGTGGTCCTGCTCCACGCGGATCCGCACTTCTTGCGGCGCCAGATGCCGGGGAAGAATGCGCGCCCGACGCGCTGGCGCGCATTGCCCATACTTCCGCGGCGGAGGTGTACATGTGCGCGCTCGCCGAGTCCTGGGCTGTGCTCAACGCCGAACACCCAATCGAATTGCTCGTCGTCGGTATCGACGAGCAAAACCAGTGGTTTCCAAAAACTGAAGGCCGGTGGCGCGAGATGACCGCCTGCGAAGGCGAGCGCGACTGCAGCCGACGGGTAGTTCGTGTCCTTGATCCGGCCGCGCTCACGCGCGAGATCAGCAGGATTGCTACAGGTGGTACGACCAACTTGTGCGAAAAAGACGAGGGCATAAACAAGTGCTTCCTACCACCTGGTCTACGCGAAGTGCACTTTGCGATATCTGGCGTTGACACCAACGCTCAGGTTGTGATCATGTCCCCAAATGGCGATGCGATCCAACCGGGCGGTAGCACGCAGGTAAGGACTTTCGGCTCGTCGCAACGTTGGCGAATCTCTGCACCGCAGAAAGGAACTTGGCGTGTTGAGTCCGCCGCCCCGGATGCCGAATTGTTCAGCCTCATGCTGCCGACCCAGTTACTGCTTGCGCCGGTGCCCGCGGCACCCACGACGGAATCAAGCATCGGGCTGCTTGCGGAACTTCAAGAAGGTACCGAGATCCACATGGGCTCCCTACGCGGTGAACGCTTTACGCTCGAACTAGTCCACAACGGTGTTGATCAACCGCTCCGAGAAGTTCTCATCCTTGAAACTCCCGAAGGCAGTCTCGTAGTTGAAACCCCTAATGGCGATGATGCGATCGGTGCATTGGGAATTGGTCGGTGGACGGCGCGTTTATCAAAATCGATTCCGGTTCCCGGTACCGGTGAATTCGATCAGGCTTTGATCGGAAGCGTGTCATTTGTTGTAACCGAGCCCCAGGCCGCACCGACGCCTACCGCCACTCGAATCCCTGGCCGCGCCACCACTCCCGCCCCAGTTTCGACCAGCACTTCTGTGCCAAATCCTGTACCGGCTCCGGAGTGCGGCACCGAAATTGCAGTAAATGTCGAGTTCTCTCCTCCTGAAAATCGAGTTGCCGCGTTTCGGTTCGGTTTCACTTGGGAAGATCGTCCTCGGTTTCGGGTGCGAAATACGCAATCGGCAACACTCTCCCAAATTCCGGAGTGCGCGGCGTTCGAGGCTGTCGAGGCGCGACTCCAGATTGCACATGTTGGCGGCGAAGGGCGCCCGTGCCCAAAATGCGAGGCGTCGGTGGCTGCCGTTCCCCCGGTTCTCCTCAACGCGGCTTTGCCAGTCCCTGCGGAACCAAGCGGTATTTTCGTTCGAAAACTCAGCACTCGCGTGGATCAAGCGTGGCATCCGATTGAATCTGAGGAATTCACGATCGCAGTCCCGCGCTGGGCGGCAACTGAACCGGTCTGGAGCCTGCTTGTATCAATTGCAGTGCCAGCGACACTTCTGGCGATCGTTTCAATAGTCTCAACGCGCGCATTTCGTCATCGAATTGACCCCTACGACGATATCGAATCTCGAATATGCGACATCCAACTCGTCCGGCCCGACGGCTTGGGAGTTCCCATCGTCAAATTCGGGTTGCTTACGTGGCGACGTATTAAGGCGAGTGGAGATGCTGGGAGCATCGAAGCATACGTCTCGCTCGCCTGGCTTGTGACCGGGCCTCTCGTGGCTCGCTTCCAAACCCCACGCACGGATCCGGTAGATGTATTCGAGGCGGAGAATCGGCTCGTGCAACTCATACTTCGAACTTGGGCAAGCATTCGAAATGCGCGAACTCTGATCGTCGGGCGTCGAATACGCAATTCGGCGGTGGAAATTGCAGACGGGCGCTCCGTAGAAATCCAACTTGCGCGGCGACTCGACTCCCATTGGTCAAACTGATTGCCGATGGCCAATTCAAAGTGCACTTTTGTGTGTCTATGCTCAGCGACTATGCCATTCCAACTGTCCAGCAAAAAAGTCAGTGAACGGGTGCCTGGGTTTCTTGCCTATTGATCGAGAGAATTGTGCTAAGCGCATTGGGGCGCTGCATCCGGGTTCCGACCGGTTGTGCGCGCGTGATTGAATGCGTGGGAGCCGACGAACCTACTGGCAGGGGGGTCGAAGGTTGATCCGGACCAACGTCAATCCGCGATTGATCCGGTGGGCGCGCGAACGGGCCGGTCGATCGCAGGACGAATTGGCCCGGAAGTTCGCCAAACTGCCCGATTGGGAAGCCGGACGACTAAGCCCCACGCTAAAGCAGGTCAAGTCATTCGCGGATTCGGTTCATGTACCGGTCGGATACCTGTTCCTTGACAACCCGCCGGAAGAGCCGGTCCCGATCCCTGATTTCCGCACCGTCGCCGGCCGAATGGTACCAAGGCCAAGCCCGGACCTTCTTGATACGATCTATGCCTGCCAGGAGCGGCAGTCTTGGTACCGGGAATACACGCGCATCGCCGGTGAATCAGTCCTTGGGTTCGTGGGTTGCGAGAGCACCGCAACGCCGCCAGTCCAAGCGGCAACTCGAATGCGCGATACGCTCGATTTCTCGGTAGCCGATCGGAGGCAGTGCCCGACCTGGTCGGACGCGATGCGGTTGTTTGCCCGGAAGGCTGATGAAGCTGGTGTGTTGGTAATGGTAAATGGGGTCGTCAACAGCAATAATTACCGTCGCCTCGATCCGGACGAGTTCCGGGGATTTGCCCTGGCCGACCCCTTCGCCCCACTTGTATTCGTAAATGGAGCAGATTCCAAAGCAGCACAGATGTTTACCCTCGCCCATGAGCTCGCGCACATCTGGCTCGGCCAGTCAGCGCTAACCGATGTCGGCGCCGAGCCTGCGCGCTTCGATCGGCACGAGGAGATTTGGTGCAACGCGGTTGCGGCCGAGTTCCTTATGCCGATCGAGGCAGTCAACGGAGAACTGCAATCTGGAGAGGCGCTTTCTTCCGCCAAATCCAGACTGGCGCGAACGTTCAAGGTCAGTACTCTGGTGGTTCTACGACGGCTCCTTGACTCGGGCTGGCTAGATCGCCCGACTTTTGATGCCGCGTGGACCGAAGAGTTGAAGACCTTGACAGCAATACAGAGCAAATCGAGTGGTGGCGGCAATTTCCACCGGACAACGTTGAGCCGGGTGGGGCGCAGATTCGCGCGCGCTCTTTTTGCTAGCACATTAGAGGGCCAGACGTTGTACCGTGACGCCTATCGAATGCTGGGGGTCAGGAAAGCGGAAACGTTTCAAAATCTTGGGCACGAAATCGGAATAGAAGTTTGAGTCGCTACCTGCTTGATTCCAACGTTTTCATCCAAGCGAAGAACCTATATTACGGATTCGATATCGCGCCCGGGTTCTGGCATTGGCTTGAGCTGGCGAACAAGTCTGGAATCGTCGCAAGCGTCTCAAATGTACTCGACGAGCTGCGGGGTATTGAAGATGAACTTGCGACCTGGGCCTCGCGCCGCGGTAGCGAGTTTTTTATCCCGCCGGATGTGCAAGTCATGCCCGCGCTTGCGCAAGTCTCAAATTGGGCGAGCGGACAAGAATTCGAACCGGCGGCAGTTACGACTTTTCTCCAAGTAGCTGATTATTGGCTGGTGTCGCACGCACTGGCCCATGGGTTCATAGTCGTAACGCATGAAATCCCTGCCGACTCAACTAGAAGAATCAAAATCCCGAACGCGTGCCTCGGGGTCGGAGTGGAGTGCATGAGTCCCTTCGATATGTTGCGCCGTGAGTCGGCCAAATTCGTTCTGGCCGGGGTGCAATCTCCTTGACGAGGTAGGTGGTTCCCCCTCGTGATGCTGGGTTCATGACTTGGTTTGCCCGGATGAAACGGACACGAACTCAAGGGCGTCAAGCATGTCAGGCAGTCCCTTCCTGGCGATCGAAAAATCCCCCGAAAGCCCTCGATCGGGAACGCCACATTCGGATTACGGGCCAGTGCTTGCGTTTCCTAAATCCCAGTAATCGATTGGCGGTATTGTGGACCAAATCGTTGCGTTGTTGCCGCTCGCGAATCAGTTGCTGGCGATGTCATTGGCCACCCGTTGTTGACCCCCGGTCCACGTATCCGGCATTTTGCGGCGCGTAGCTTCATGACCCACCAGCGTGTAGTTTCTCGTGGCCAACTGCACAGCCACGGATGGCGGAGATAAGAATGGGGTCCACCTGACATTAACGGGCTCCCCTAATCTGGACCTGTGCGCACGCAAATGAGTTCGCTCAAGGGGCCCATCCGCAGTAAAGATCCTCACCGCATGGGGCCCCGGCGATGCAAACTCCAGGTCAAGGACTCTGAATACAAACGGGGCGACACCGTATGCGCCATCCTGATCTGCCGACAGGATTGAATTCCACAGCTATTGATTCGGACCAGATGATGCTTCCACATCGGAATCTTCAAGCTCGAATTCGACTACGTGATCACCAATATCCAACAGCCAAAACCCGATTTGGCCGCATACGGTCAGCGACCTCGAGTTGAGGCTTAGCTCGTTTCATCCGATTCCGGTGGCTGTGAGGATTCCTTCTTCGTTTCGGGCCGATTCGCAGGCAATGGCAAACTGGACATCCATTGGGGCTCACCTACTACTGTTGCTTTCAATTTCGCAGTCGACGAAAAGGCGATACGGCCTTCGTTTTCTTCAACTACGGGCGGCTTATCCGCCTCAGCGTCTTCCATTGCACCAGCCCCCTAATGCGCAATAAAAGCCATTGTATTGCTTATTGTTTGATTTATTAAACATAAATCAAACAAGATTCGATTTTTCGGCAAAGCAAATCCCTAACTTCCACGATCCAATTTGCTACCAAATTCAACGTTCCTTCAAGAAGTGCGAATATCAATTCATGGCGGTCGACTTCCAAAGTGTTCCTGCCCCGATTCCAGCCAGCGCCCAGTCGGATTGAATTCTCAACCGCAAGTGAGCAGCACAAAGCGACGCGAGGCCCTGCGTTCGGCGATTGCCGCAAAGTCCGGGCGGATTACCTCTCTGACCGGTCAGCTGGACGCGGCGCGGTCAGAGCTGGCCGACTTGAAAAAAGAGTTGGCCGCGCTCGACAGCGGCGCCCTCACCGGTAATCGCGATTCCCTGGGCGCCCGCAAGGCCGCCCTGGACACCGCCACCGGACGGGTCCGGCTATTTCGCTCGCTGTTCCGCGGACGTAGCGACCTTTACGCCGTCCGGTGGACGGACCGCAAGGGGAGATCGGGGTTCTCTCCGGCGTGCGAGAACAAGTGGTCGCCGGGCGTGTGCAACATTCGCGAGGTCCCCTGCGGCAGATGCGCCAACCAGGCGTTCAAGTCATTAGACGAAAAGGCCGTTTACGCTCACCTTGCCGGATCAGAGGTGATTGGCCTTTACCCCTTGCTGTCGGATGATTCCTGCTGGCTGTTGGCGGCCGATTTCGATGGGGAGAACTGGGCCCGGGACATCGCCGCGTTCCGGGGCGCCTGTCGGTCCGAAAGTGTGCCGGTCGCGATCGAGCGTTCCAGATCCGGCAACGGCGGCCACGCCTGGGTTTTCTTCAGTCAACCGGTCGCCGCCATCGATGCTCGTCGCATGGGGAGTTTCCTGATAACCCGGGCGATTTCGGCCCGGCATTCCTTGGATTTTTCCTCCTATGACCGCCTGTTTCCCAATCAGGACAGCATGCCCAAAGGGGGATTCGGCAATTTGATCGCGCTGCCGTTGCAGCATGGGCCCCGTAAGTCCGGCAACTCTGTTTTCGTCGACGACGACTTTGTCCCCTTCCCCGACCAATGGGATTATCTGGCCGGGATCGAGCTTGTGCCGGCGGAGCAGGTCGAGCGAATCTCCGAGATCGCTGCCCAATCCGGTCAGGTGCTCGGCATCGGAACCGGGTCGAGTAGCCGAGAGGGCGGCACGCGGCGGCATTCGAGTTTTTCCCTGCGACCGCAATCGCCCCAAGTGCAGCTGCCGTCCAGCATGGATGCGGTACTGGATTCGGTGCTACGGATCCCAAAAGCTGGGCTGCCGTCCCCGGTAATCAGCGGCCTCAAGCGCCTGGCCGCGTTTCAGAACCCGGAATACTACAAGCGCGAGCGAATGCGGCTTTCGGTCGCTCTTACCCCGCGCGTGATCAGGTGCTTTGGCGAAGATCGGACCCATCTCGAACTGCCGCGTGGGTGCGCCGAAGAGGCCTCGGAGTTCCTTAAGGAGCATGGGGCGAATCTGCACATCAGCGACCGGCGCGAGTCCGGCAAGCATATCAAAGCCGAATTCCTAGGCGCGTTAATGCCCGACCAGTCAGAGTCGCTTCGAGCGCTGGCCGAATGCGAGTACGGGATCTTGGTGGCTCCGCCAGGCTCTGGAAAAACGGTGGTCGCGATAAGTCTGATCGCCAGCCGCAAACGCAATACGCTCATACTGGTTAACCGGCAGCATCTACTTGACCAGTGGGTGAAGCAACTTGCCCTGTTCCTGAATATCGAACCGCAGGCGATTGGCCGGATTGGCGGCGGAGTGCGGAGGAGGACCGGCAACATCGATGTTGCGATGTTCCAGAGCGTGTTCCGCAAGGGTCAGGTGAGCGAGGAAATCGACGGATACGGCCAGGTAATCGTTGACGAATGCCACCACGTGCCGGCGTTTTCGTTTGAGCGGGTCCTCGCCCGGGTTCGTTCAAGATTCGTAGCCGGATTCACCGCAACTCCGAAAAGGCGCGACGGTCTGGACTCAATCACCCGCATGCAGATGGGCCCGATCGTCCGGGAGTCGAAAGAAGACCACATGACGGCCGGGTTGGATGTCGAGCGCAAGCTCGTAGTCCGCGAGACCGGTTTCGAATACGAAGGTTCCGCGCCAGAGCCCGCGATCCAGACGTATTACAAGGCCCTGCAATCAGACGCCCTCCGAAACGATCTGATCGCTTCCGACGTAGCAAAGGCGCTCTCGGAAGGGCGGTCGCCGATCGTACTCACCGAACGTCGCGAGCACTTGGATCTGCTCGCCGAGCAACTCAGCGAGCTCGCCAAAAATGTGGTGGTGCTCAAGGGTGGCGCTACGGCAGGCAAGCGGCGAAACACGCTGGCGGAGCTGGCCAAGATTCCCCACAGCGAATCTCGCGTGCTGCTTGCAATTGGCCGATACATCGGGGAGGGGTTTGACGACTCTCGACTCGACACGCTGTTCCTTACGATGCCGATATCGTGGCGCGGTGTGGTGGTCCAATACGCGGGCCGGTTAAACCGCCCGCATCCGGGCAAGACCGAACTTCGAATCTATGACTACGTTGACACCCTGGTTCCAATGTTGGCCGGTATGTTCCGGCGCCGCCTGGCGGGCTAGGGCGTGTCCCCCCGAGTGGTGTAACTTAGTCCGGCTCCCCCTACTTTGATGGGGTGCGGCAACATCAGCCTCGAGGCTGATGTTGCCGGCGAGGGCCGGCAGTTGCTGTAGGGGACTTTCCGGGGCGCTGATCCTTCTCGGGTGACGGTACGCGGCGGTCCCGCGACCGCCGAGACGATTCTGCCAGCCCGCTCCGCCCCAAATCACGGTCTCACCGCGCACCGATCCCAGGGACCTTGGGAACCTGAGTCCCGTTCCGGAAGCGGCGGGCTACCCCGCCGCCGGCCGTACTACCAGTAGATCTCCTGGGCCCGCTGCAGGGCCCAGTCCTTCGGCGCCGGCACCAGCTCGCCGGTGCTGCCGTCGATGTCGTCGCGCCAGGCCACCACCTTGCCGATCTGGTTCATCGACGCCCTGGACATGCACCTTCGCTCGGCGGCGATCCATTCGTCGTTCTGTTCGCACAGGATCGCCCCGACCAGGCGCACGACCGATGCGTCATTGGGAAATATCTGCACCACCCGGCTGCGGCGCTTTACCTCGGCCATCAACCGCTCGAGGGGATTGGTCGACCAGATCTTCCTCCAGTGCACCGGCGGGAAGTCGGCGTAGGCGGTCAGCTCCACCTCGCGGTCCTCGACATAGTCGGCAAGGCGCGGGGAGATCTTCTCCAGCGCCGCACAGCACCAGTGGTACTGGGTTACCGCCAGCTCGCGGTCGGCCTGGTGGTAGATGCTGGCAAGGGCGGCCATCGCCAGGCGCTGGTTGTGGCGGTTACCGGCCCGCTTTGCGATGTTGCGGGCGAAGTGGATCCGGCAGGCCTGCCAGGCCGCCCCCGGCAGAGCGGCCTGGACCGCGGCCTTGATCGAGGCGTGGGCGTCGGAGATCACCAGCTTCACGCCGCCCAGCCCCCTGGCCGCCAGCGATCCCAGGAAGTCCTCCCAGAAGGGCTGGTCCTCGGCGTCGCCGACCTCAAAGCCCAGCACCTGGCGGCGGCCCTCGGCGGTGACCGCGGTGGCGATGGCCACCGCGCGGGATCTGACCCGGTGGTCTTTGCGGGCCTTCACGTAGGTTGCGTCGATGTACAGGTAGGGGTACTCGACCCGATCCAGCGGACGTTGCCGGAACGCTTCCACCTGCTCGTCGATCAATTTGCAGATCCTGGAGACCTCGGACTTGGAGATGCCGTGCCCCGATCCCATGGCCTTGACCAGCCGATCGACCTTGCGGGTCGAGGTCCCGCTGATGTAGGCGGTCATCACTACCGCGTACAGGGCCTGGTCGACCCGGCGGCGGGGTTCCAGGAAATCCGGGAACCAGCTGCCCTCGCGCAGCTTGGGCAGGTTTATGACCACGTCGCCGGCCTGGGTGGTCAGGGTGCGACTGCGTTTGCCGTTGCGGCGGGTCTTGCGCTCCAGAGTGCGCTCGTGGGGACCTGCCCCGATGTGGGCGGCAACCCCGGCGTCGACCAGCTCCTGGAGACCGCGCTCGACCACCTGGCGGACGAACTCTCTGCTGTCGAAACCGTTCTCGGCCAGCTTGGCGAAAAGGGATTCATAATGGTCTTGGGCCATCGAAGGCTCCTCGATGAAGGAATTGAAGCGTCTTCATTTTGAGGAACGCACGGTGGCCCTTTGATTTACCGTGCGCTGCTGAGCTTAGTTGGTCAGCGAGCCGTGGAAGTTACACCTATTGGCGGGACGCGATCGCGGGCTACCGCACCATCGGCTATTTGCCAGACTGAATCCAGTTCACCAACCTTATTTCGCATCGACATTCGAAGGCTGTGAGTCTGCGGCCGCCAGGGATTTATTCGCCGCATTGGCTGGATTGAAAGCAGGTGCACATGTTATTGCTGCGGCGCATGGAATATTCAATCCAAATTCAGCCAGCCGCGATGATCTTGGAGGGGTTCAGAACTGACAGGCAAGATTTATTGGCAGGGCCTTGGAGACGTTGCTGCACTATTCCGAATGGCGTTTAACACACCTCGAAAAGAACTTCAAGGGGTGGTCGCTCGGCCAAATGAACAGTTACTTTGTGCGGGCCAGTCCTGGCAAAGTCCAGATTATTGAAATCAACAAAACGCCCAAGTCTCATGTGCGACATCTTCTTCCGCGGGGCGCTCGATGTCACCGGTTATTGACCCGCTGCCGATAACTTCGCCGTCCGGGTTCTCCAGGAAGACATTGATGGAGTTCTGTCCGACTTACTCCAACTCAAAGACCAATTGCCCGCACAAGGTGAACGAATCGGTTATTCGATCGAATCCGATTCTGCCGAATCCCGATGCGCTGAGGGTCCCGCGTCGGTATCGGGCTGATTCACAAAGGAACGCACATCGGAGATCCACACTGGTTTCCCCAGCATCCTTCCAACAATCGTTGGTCCTACATTTGAATCAGCTTGCTCCCCACCTTGACCAGCATCCTCACCAACTCGTTTTTGGTCCGCCATCGCACTCCCCAACCTGCAGGCGTAATCCAACTTTATGGAATATACCCAGATCAAATTGTCGTACATCTCCCAAACGCTTCCTCCGATTCATGAATTGGATCGATCCAACCCGCCCGCAGTCTGTTTGATCTTGTGATGCCTCGACACCGTCCGTTGCACTCTTCGTCAATCGGCCAAGTCCGTCCGGCTGGATTTTGTCACTTCATCGATTGCAGGGACAGCAAACTCGGCCATCCGTAACAAACCATCAACGTAGAAATTGGTAATGTCTGATCCGGTGCCTTTGACTTCCGAATCAAGTTCCGGAGCCAGCTGGTGCCAGTTTTCAAATCTCGGAACCCACTGGCGCTGCGGCCAATGATGTTCGTCGTCTTCCCCGACGGTGAGCCCATGTCGGGTCAGGGCTGATTTGACTGCCGCGCGCAACTTCTTTTCTTGATCCGACATACCAGCCAACGGTATTGCGCACGAGATTCCCCACTGCCACCAGATAGTTCCCCGGCTCCCGGACTGGAGTTTGATGGAGTACGGCACCCAATCGTCCTTCCTTATTGACAACTCGGTTGAATACCGCTTATCGCCCTCAAATCTGCAAATCACGTGCAAGCCATCCGCTGATTGGTTCAGGTCTATATTCAGCTGGTTCTCGACTTGATCCCGGAGGTGTTCCAGGAATGATTCGCAGATCTGCGTGCGCACGAGCGGCCAAGCATCGTGTATGACAAGGGCGGCTTGGAGGTGGCCTGGGTTTTCAGACAGGTACGCGCGGATCTCGCGAGATTCGGCATCGGTAGTCAAATTGGACCCTCCAAATTGCTGTCGGCAGAAAGTCTGCGCTTGTCTAAAGAACCAATTCAGGCGCTCGGTTTCACATCGTTTGCGGCAGTTTTCTATCCATGCTTCGAGCGAAATATCGCTGCCCGAGTAGGGCATAACCCGAAAGTTGCCGCGCCAGCGCTGGCGGGCCTCCAAAGGGAAAGCAGATTCATCGGGCTCACGCTCGTACGGCGGCACGTAGACCAGCAGGAATCGGCTTCCGTACTCCCCCTGTAAGAAATTCAGGTAATCGATGATCTGATCAGGTTGGTCTTCGGCATATGGTTTGTTTTCAAACGCGAGACAGAATGGCTCTCCGCTGGTCGGGATGTCCACGCTGATGTCGATCCGCCGGCCTCCGGTAATTTGGCGTTCGGTGACTACTTTGATCGGGTCGGTGGCAGATTCCTGGATGGTTCCGGACAGCGTGCGAGTTTCCGGGATGGCATCGAGCGTCGCCCTAAGAAACAGAGTTCCCTGCCCATGCTCGGCGGCCGGATCCAATAGGTCTGCGATGATGCGCGAGAGGCCAAGTTCATCGGTTCGCAGGTACTTGAATACATTGAACCTGCGTGCAAGGTGCCTGTCTAACTCAAGCTCCACTCGGCGGGCCGCTTGCAGGCGGGGAGTCAATTCGGATAGCAAACGAACGCGATTGCGCCGCCGAGCGTCGAACGAGTCGCTTACGCTCTCCAAAAGGGATTTGGCTGCTGTCACACCAAACCGACTTGGTCCAAGCCCCAGGCTCACATCACTCGGCAAATTTTGAATCAAATGCCGCGCGCATGCTTTATTCCCGCGAACTTGGGATTGCTGGCTTGGCCGGATAGGCTTCGGCCCGCCCGGAGTCTCCGGGCTGGATCACGAAATCCCTGCGGTCCCGATACAGCTTCGCCCGGTTCAGTACGTAATTGGTCTCCGGCTCGATCTTGTCCCAATGAGTCATCAGCCAATATTTGTAATTCCCAATAAACAGGTACGTGTTCCTCCTGCTGAAGAACCGGCAGGCGACGCCTTCTCCGTCTCGAAACCGCTGGCAAACCTCCGCCAATAATTCCTGTTGGCCGTCCTTCTCGGTCAGCACATATTCGTGCGGCCACGTGTCGACAAAAGTGACCGCTTCGCGCCAGGGGGCGTTCTGAATCAGTTCGGTCAATTTCTTGGTCATTGGTTTTCTTCCAGATCAACTGCTGCCCGAACCGCAATCCTCTGACAATTGTTGGAATCCGCGTGGGGCAATCCCGCGTAGCTGCTCGAGTCGGCGTAGCTGCGATGCGCTCATTCATCGACTTCTCAAGCGGTCATTGCCAAGTTGACTTCCGACACTCTCGGTTCGATTGCTTTCGAAAATTCACAAATTGGCCTTCGCCGACGCCGATCGCGTTCCGGCAATTGCTATCCGGCGACTGTAAACAGAATAAGATCGGCGTGGTTAATGCGTGTAGACAAGGCGAAATTGACGGCAGGCATTACCAAGGTCTCCGGCCACACGTTGGTCCCCTTCGGGCCCTCGCGGCTGGGCATTTATTCGCTTCCGTCGACACGCAGACGGCTACGTTTCGGGCGATATTGGCTCAAGTGACAGGAGACACTGCGTCGCGCAAACCCGTTGTGCGAACACAACGGTTGTGGCTTTGCGCAATCATGGCGGCTGGCTTGTTATTGGCGGGCTGTACGGTGTTCGAATCGGCACCGAATCCGTCCCCGGCGCCCGCCCCAACATCCGCGCCCGTGGCGCCAGCGCCGGTCGCTCCAGCTATTTCAATTGCATCCGCCCCAACAAGGACGCCAACCCTATCTCCAGGCGCGGCGGAAGCCGCGCGGCAGCGTGCCGCGTTTCCCATCCAGGAACAACTGCGCGCGATAGAAGCCGATAGAGCCGCCGAAACTCGCCGTCAGGAGGTCGCGCGGAAACGACACGAAAGAATCCTGAGCGAAATCGCCCGCAGAGCTGCCCAGATCCAGGCCGCGATGGAGGCTGAACAGCACCGCCGGGACGCGCAGAAGCAAATTGTCGGCGCTGCCTGCGAGCAGGCGCAGCTAGAAGGCATCGCAGCCGACTACCGCGGCGAACTGCCTAGCCAGCTAACTCGGCGCGTGCTGGCCGCCTGCAATCTGCCTTCCGCCGCCGACCGCTGGGAGGAATTGATTGCAATCCTTCCGCAAGCCCGGGCGGAATGGGACGCCTTCTCCGAAGGGCAAAAGGAGACATGGGCCGAAGCCGAGCGTCTGGAAGCCGAATCCCGGCTTGCCGAAGAAGTTCGCCAGCGCCAGGCAGAGATTGAAGCGCAAATCCTCACCGATCAGACCGCGACCGCGCGGTCGCCGCAAGCTCAATCAGCCGACCCCGGGTTGCTTGAAAGAGTACAAGCGGCACTGCCGGCCCCGCTGATTCAACTAGTGCGGCAATCGGTCGCTCAATTCGGTGATTTGACCGCGGAGCTCGGCCAGCGCGCCGCATACGTGAACCAGCGCGCCCGGTCCGGAGCGGTGACTGGGTTGGCGCTGGCCGAGAAGATCCCGCCCGGCGTGCGGTCGGCCGGCGAGGACGCCATGAGTGATTTCATCGCCGCCCGCGACGTAAGCCATATTGAGGCTGTGCGAAACAACCCCGCCCGCGCCGCGGATCCGGACAATCTAATCTGGGAAAAATCCAAATGGAACCGGGCCCGTGGGGCAAGGAACATTAGCGCGGCGGCATTAATCCGCGCCAACGCCCAAAACGCCGGCGCGGCATTGACGGTGGCCGGGCCCGGCATATTGGCTCAGACAGCTCAAGGGTGCGTTATAGGCGCGGTCATGGAATTGCCGGTGGCGGCGGCCGAGCAAAGAGTCCCTGTCCAGGAAGGAATCAAAACGACAGAAGAAGCGGTGCTGGACACCGCAAAGTCAGTGGCCGCCACCGGACTCGCCGGGTGCGCCTTGACGGCCGCGGCCGCCGGGGCTGCAAGTTTGGGAGTCGTGTCGCTGGGAGCCCCGGTGCTCATTCCAATCGCGTTGGCAGGAGGGTCCCTATACGTATTGACGACGAGCACGAGAATCTGGGATTCGCTCTCTGAAGAGGAGCAGGCGGCCGTGCTAGGTCAGCTGGACGTGTCGCGCGGGGTGGTCAGTGATCTGGCCGAATCTACGTGGGCTGCGGCCCAGGATGGCGGAACGGTCGTGGCCGGCGCAATCCAGGCCACCGCTGACGAGGCCGGTTGGTGGGATGAGTCCGATTCCGCGGAACAGGAATCGCCGGATGAAGCTTGAAGTTCGATCCGGCAATTCTGTGCGCGCGATTAAGACTGAGCAATTCGGGGGAACTGTTCAGCGAAACGATTCGGCAATTTGGCCAAGTTGTAAATACCCTTACCTGCACCAGATGTAATTCCCGTTTGCTGGGCCCATCAAGGAAGGATTCAGCGATTGCCTTCCCGATATTGCCTGCTCCTGGCTCTGGAGCACTTCAATCGGCCAAATTTCCGGGATGGAGGGTGAATTGGCTTCAGCGCTGACGTGGCTCGATTATTCCGAACGCGACCGCAGGGACGCGATGGCGGTCGTCGACCTTTTCCGCGAAACCGGCACCGTCGACGAGCTCGGGCTTTCGAGGGTTCAGTTCAGCATCGCGAACCTCTTGTTTCCCGGCACCAGCACGATCCAGACCAGGGCGTGCTATTTCCTGCTGGTTCCGTGGATGCTTCTGGACCTTGAACGCCGGAAGGTTCCATCCGAAAAAGCAGTACGCAGGGCCCGTCAGTCGGAGCTTGCTATCAATCGACACTTGCTTTCCGGACCCGATACGGATGGCGTGTTCGGGAAATTGGCCGGGGATTCCTTGAAACGCCTGCCCAGCGAGGTCTACTGGGACGGTCTGCGCAGCTGGGGGATCCGCAGGGCCCGCGGATTTATGTCCACGTATTTCCGTTCGCTCGACGGGTTCTACCGCCGCAGCGCGTTGCACCACGGCCTGCCGCATGACCCTGAGAGCCGCAGCGCCCCGCCGACGAACTGGCATCCCCACCTTCCGGATCCGCCACCCGGATTCCCTGCCAGCGGATTCGAAGTGGCCCTGCGGCGCCAGGACGCCCAATACCTGCGCGAGCGGATCATGGCCCGCCACCCGGAAAGCCTCCTTGCCTCCCTGGCTCGCCGGCGCGACGCCCGGGATTTGGGCACCGAACGGCCCTGGCAGTTGGCCGGCCAACGCGAGTTCCCATCGGTCTTGCGCGAACGGTTATTTGACGCCGAGCGGTTCGCGGTCGGCATGCAGGGCGCGGCGCTGCTTTACAACCTCATGCTTGCCGAATTGCGCGAACGCGACGACTGGAAAGACAAGTACCGCAGAGCGCTCGAGGAGTGGGCTTTGAAAGTTGGCAGGCTCGAACCGACATTGGGCGATTGGCAGCCGGATCGGGTGTGGACGATGGCCCGGGAGGCCGGCGGATTGCCCGGTTACCCGACCCGAGCGTTCGTCGAACGCTGGATTGAGATCCTTAAAACCGGCGGTCCCGGCACGGTCGGCGAACAGGGCTCGGAGGCGCGCGCCCTGGTGCGCGAACGCGAGATCCAGCTCAAGCGCTCCAGGGCACGGTTGACCAATCCGCGGCGACTCGAACTGTGGGGCGGGGATTCCGGCACCTGGCTGATGGATTACCGCTGGGGATCGGCCAAGCGGCTCTTGCACGACATCTTCGACGGGCTGGCGAGGACCTAAGACCATGCTCGGGACCCGCGATCGAACGCTTTTGCTTGAGGGACTGCGCCCTCCGCCCGGCTACCGCCTGCGGCGGGCGGTGGGGACCAGCTTCGTACTCGACCTGATGGCGCTGCTGACGGTCCCGCTTGCGTTCACCTATTTCGACGCCCACGACGATGAGGGTGCGCCCATCTCCAATCCGGTGGCGCTTCTGCACGCCCTCCGCAGACACGCCGGCAATGTCGCAGTCTTCTGCCAGGCCGGGGCGATCGGGGTCCCGCACACCGACCAGCCGATGCTGGCGTTCATCGAGGATTCGGTATTCCCTGTTATGCCACCCACTAAAGGTGGGATCTTCCACCCCAAGGTCTGGGTGCTCAATTTCGAGTCTGGCGAAGGGCCGGCGATTTACCGGGTTCTGTGCCTCTCGCGTAATCTGACGTTCGCGCGGGCGTGGGACACATGCCTGACCCTTGAAGGCAAGTTCGGTACCGGACGGGAACGGTTTGCCCGCAATAAGCCGCTCGCCGATTTCCTGCAGGAACTTCCCGAACTTTCGACCAGATCGGTTCCGGCCGAACTCTCCGGCGAGATCGGCCGGATGGCCGGCGAAATCGAATTCGTCGACTTTCAGGCGCCGGGCAACTTCACCGACTTCCGGATCCACAACTTCGGGCTGGGCGGTTCCAGCGAATTGCCGTTTCCCAAGGGCGGGAAGGGGCTGGTGATTTCGCCATTCCTGGTCGCCAGTACGCTCGAAAAGCTCATTAGGGAACATGGGCTTGAGATTCTGATCTCGCGCCCGGACGCCATTGCCGAGGTGGTCGCCCGATCGAAGTGCCCCTCGTTTCCCGAAACCTGTTACGTTCTCAACCCGGGCGCCGGCCTCGATTCCCAGGATTCAGGCAACGAGCATTCCGACGCAGGACTCGAGGGCCCATCCTTTGATGAAGACCGGATCGAACTGACCGGCTTGCACGCCAAGCTCTACCTGTTTGAGAAGAACAAGAAAGCCTATTTATTCACCGGATCGCCCAACGCCACCGCCGCGGCGTATTCGCACAACGTCGAGGTGCTGATCAAATTGATCGGGGGACGCAATGATTGCGGCATCGACGCGCTATTGGGTTCGGAAGACAACCCGCGGCACGACACCCTGCGTTCGCTCCTGCAGAAATACCCGATTCCAGAGAAGGTGAAGCCCAGTGGAACAAACTATGTGTTGCAACGCGAAGTCGAACAGTTGGCCTATGCCATCGCCGCATCCAACCTGACCGCCAAGGTCACCGCCACGGACTCCGGACAGCACTGGGACGTCTCGATCTCGGGTCGCCTCCCGGAGATTCCGGATAACGGCCGGGTAACGGCCTGGCCGTCCACGTTGCGGGCGGGGGCGGCTCAGGCGATTACAGGGCTTTCCAGCGACCGCGAAGAACTGGCAATCTACCGGGGGCTTTCGCTTGAAGCGCTGACCGGATTCTTCGTGTTCGACATCTGCATGCGCGATGGTGAGGACGAATTTAGCCTGCAGTTCGTTGCCGTAGGCGAACTGGTCGGTTTACCAGTGGACCGAATCGAGACCATCACGCAGACCGTGCTAAGCGATCGCCGGCGCGTGATGCAACTGATTTTCCTGATCCTCTCCGGGCAGGGCGACGACTTTGCGGCGATGCTGGGACGGGCGGTCGGGGAGGAAACCGGCGAACCAGGATCCGGCGGCGGCTGGGACCAGTCGGCGCTGCTGGAATCACTGCTGCGAAGCCTTGACCGCGACCCAGCCCGGATCGACGAGGCCGCCCGACTGATCGCCGATCTTCAAAAAACTGAAGAAGGAAACAACTTGCTGCCGGACGGACTCGAGCAAATCTGGGGACCAGTCTGGCAGGCACGGCAGGCACTCAAGTGACCGACCCGGCCGACTCGAGATCAGGCATTGACACTGCGGCGATATTGGCCGGTCTCAAGGGATTCCAGCGCGACACCGTAGAGCACGCTTTCGATCGTCTATACCGGGCCGAGGACTCCACGCGGCGCTTCCTGGTCGCCGATGAAGTCGGGCTGGGCAAGACCCTGGTGGCCCGCGGGTTGATCGCCAGGGCGCTCGATCATCTCTGGGACGGACGCGAACGGGTCGAGCGGATCGACATCATCTACATCTGCTCCAACGCCCAGATCGCCCGGCAGAACGTACGGAGGCTCCAGATCGGGCCCAACCGCTTCGTCAGGGCGGGGCGCCTGGGACTGCTGCCGCAGGAGATCCACGGCCTCAAGTCCAACCGGGTCAACTACCTCGCGCTGACGCCAGGCACTTCCTTTGATCTCAAGAGCAGCATGGGGATCCAGGCCGAACGAGTTCTTCTCTATCACATGCTCCAGCGCATTTGGCCGGACCGACGCAAGGCCCCGATGAATCTCCTGCAGGGCTACGTCAGAAATGCGGGCAACTTTCGCTGGGAGCTGGACTACTTCCGGCGCTTCCGGAATGTCGACGACGAACTGGCCGAGGCGTTCAAGCGACGCATAAAGGCCGAAGGGGATCATCTTCGGGAGGAATACGAGGAACTCTGCCAGCGGTTCTGGCGGGCCCGCCGTCGGATCCCCTGGACTGATCGTTCGCGCCAGATCAGGTTCATCGGAAGGCTGCGTTCGATGCTGGCCGAGGTCTGCGTCGGAGCCCTGCAGCCCGACCTCGTGATCCTGGACGAATTCCAGCGGTTCAAGCAGCTCCTCGACGGAAGCGACCCCACCGCAGAACTGGCCCGGCGGCTGTTCAACTACTCCGACAGTACTTCCGCCGTCCGCATGCTGCTTCTATCAGCCACCCCCTACCGGATGTACACGCTGCAGCACGAGAGCGCCGAGGACGACCACTACCAGGATTTCCTGCGGACCGTCGAGTTCCTCGACTCCGGCCTGCGCGAGAGCGGGGAGTTTCGCCGGCTGCTGGGCAGATACCGGGACGAAATGTACCGGATCGAATCCGGGATCGAGCCGCTCAGGAAGACAAAGACAGATATCGAGCGGCGGCTTCGCCGGGTCATGTCGAGGACCGAACGGCTGCCGGCATCGGAGGACGCCGACGGGATGTTGCGCGAGGTTCCGAGCGCGCATCTTGAATTGACCAGCGACGACGTTCTGGATTTCCTGGCGCTCGGCAAGATCGGCCGCCGGATCGGACAGCCGCAGGTCCTCGAATACTGGAAGTCGGCACCTTACCTGCTCAGCTTCATGGACGACTACCGGCTGAAGACGGAATTTACCGCCAGGCTGGGCACCGAGGCGGAGGCTGACCTGGCCGGCATTCTGGCCGAATCCGGCCGGGCGTCGATTCCGTGGGACGTGGTCGAGGCTTACCGGGAACTGGACCCGGGCAACGCCCGGCTGCGAAACCTTTTGGCTTGGATGAAAGACTCACTGGCGTGGCGGCTTCTCTGGCTACCCCCGTCGCTTTCCTATTACGCCGAGCCGGACCCCTGGCGGAGCGCGCGCGAGCAGGGGTTTTCAAAGCGCCTGATCTTCTCGAGCTGGCAGGTCGTGCCCAAGGCAATCGCCAGCGTTATGAGCTACGAGGTGGAGCGCCGGATTTTCAGGCGCTTTGACGATTCGACGCGCAACACGCCGGAAGCGCGCCGCCGAAGCACGCCCCTGCTCCGGTTTTCTCTTTCGAACCAGCGCCTTTCGGGAATGCCGGTGCTGGGAATCCTGTATCCGAGTCCCAGCCTTGCCCAACTGGGCGATCCGCTGGCCGCGCAACCGGGGGACATGACTCCGCAGGACGCCATCGACCGCGCCCGGGCACAGATCGAACCGCTGACCGACCACCTCACGGCGCCCTATCTTGGTGAGTCGAACTTGGATGAAAGCTGGTACTGGGCGGCCCCTGTGCTGCTCGATCTCGAACGCCACCGCGAATCGACCCTGAAGTGGTTTGGAAGAAGGGATCTGCCGAACCTCTGGAACGGGGCCGCGCAGGTGGCCGAGGATGACTCGCGCTGGGCGGACCATGTCGGGCGGGCGAAGGCACTGGTCGACGCTTGGCGCGAACCCGGCGGGAGGCTGGACCTTGGCAGGCCGCCGCCGGATCTTGCGCAGGTCCTGGCCATGCGGTCCGTCGCCGGTCCGGCGACCAGCGCCTTGCGTGCGCTAACCCGGGCCACAGGTGCGGAATCGGCAAGCGCGGTTGCGTCGCGCGATGCGGCCGCGCGCGTCGCCTGGGGGTTCCGGGCCCTGTTCAACCTCCCGGAGGCAATGGCGCTTATCCGTGGTGGGCGACTTGGAGATTCAGAGAACCCCTACTGGCAGCAAGTAGTGAGCTACTGCGTGGCAGGGAACCTGCAGGCGGTGCTGGACGAGTACGTGCATACGCTGCGCGACCTGGAAGGCCTGTTCGCCGCCGATCACGAAGATGCCTGGGACCGCCTGGCGACGACGATAGTGGCGGCGCTTACGCTGCGGACCGGTGCACCGCGTGTTCAGGAACTGCGGCCCGAACGCGAAAGGGTTCACCTGGAAAACCATCGGATGCGGAATCATTTTGCGATGCGATTCGGCGCCCAGGAACGCGATGACGGATCCGCCGGGGCCCGCGAGGGACAGGTGCGCCAGGCGTTTAATTCGCCTTTCTGGCCGTTTGTTCTGGCTTCGACTTCAGTCGGCCAGGAAGGATTGGATTTTCACGCTTACTGCCATGCCGTCATGCACTGGAATTTGCCATCGAATCCAGTCGACCTTGAGCAGCGCGAAGGCCGTGTGCACCGCTTCAAGGGACTTGCCGTTCGCAAGAACGTCGCGACGAAACACGGATCCGCGGTACTTGCCCAAAGGTCACTTGACACCTGGCAAGATCTTTTCGAAACTGCCCGCGAGCGATCATCGGCCGGTTCAGGGCTCGTCCCTTACTGGATATTCCCGCTTGAGGAAGGTGCCTTCGTTGAGCGCCACGTGCCGGCACTGCCCCTTAGTAAAGACGCGTCCCAATTCGACGGACTAAAGCGATCTCTGGCCGTGTACCGGATGGTGTTCGGGCAGCCGCGGCAAGAGGATCTCCTGGCGTTTCTTCAGGCGAGACTGACTTCCGAGGAGCTGGCGGGGATTACGCCGGTGTTGAGAATCGATCTGTCCCCGCCGACTTCCGATCGGGAGTGACTGCGCGACTTTCAGGCTTCGATGCCGGGTTCCATAGTGCTCCCTCCCAACAATCGCAATCAGCGAGCGCAAGGATCCTTGACTTGGCCAATTCCATACGGAGGCGTCGCATATAGGCGATCATCACCACCGCAAATAGGGCCCTCGCGACCCGGCGGCGGGATTCCAGGGAATCCGGGAACCAGCTTCCCTCCCTGACCGTGGGCAGATCGACCACCACGTCGCCGGCTTGCGTTGTGAGGGTGGCCTTGCATTTGCCATTGCGGCGGTTGGTGCGATTCGGGGTGCGCTCGTGTGAGTCGGCCCCGATGTGGGCGGCTACCCCGGCGGCGACCAGCTCCTGTAGGTCCCGCTCGACCGGTTGGCGGACGAACTCTCCGGCTGCCCAAAGCCGTGTGCTCGGACAGCCCAGCGAATAGGCAATCTAATGGTCTTGGGTCATCGTGCTTTGTCCTCGATCAAGGAAGTGAAGCGTCTTCAAATTGAGGAACACACAGTGGCCGGCCCGGAACGCGCGAGCCTGGCGGGCGCCGCCGCGAACCCGCCGGACGGCAATGCAATTGCAACCAACCAGGGAAACCGGGATCGGGTGCTGCGGCGGAATTCAGCCCTCGGGTTGCCACTTGCAAAACGTCCGGAGGCGGCTGGACCAGCGACCCAGGCCGGCCCGAATGATCGTTCGCACCGCCGGCTTGGAGGCGCTTTCAGGGTCAGGCGTTTTCCCGGTTCCCGTAAACCGCCGCGATCGTAGCGTCGACCGCGGCCCTTTTGTCGGGCGGAGCCGATTCCAGGAATGCGTCCAGTACCTGGTCGTCGCCGGCCGGCTGGCCGGAAGATTGCGCGGCACCGATCACCTGGCCAAGGGTCGATCCGACGGCATCGGGTCCCAGCAGCTGGCGCATCTGAAATAGGAAGCTGTGACCCATGTTGTAGTAGCAAAGCCCCAAAGGCGAATCCCAGATCCGCTGGTCCCCGAGCGCATCGATCGCCTGGATGAGATCGCGCACTGTCCTGACGCCATTTGCGTGACATCCCTCTTCGACATTGATGCGCACTGCCTCGGCCCAATCCGAAGTGGTTAGATCGTTATCGAGCCACATGCCGTGATGCTCCAGGTATTCGGCGCCGCCTTCGATCAGCCAGATCGGGACTATTTCCCCGTTGAAGAAGTAATGGCCAAGTTCGTGGTTCAGGATTGACACGAACGAGTACCGCGGACTCGCGTATATGAGCACGATGTAGTCCCCGACAAAATACCCGGCCGCATCTCTGACCTCCCGCAGCCGGTTTTCGATAAGGGCAACGATATCTGTGGTGGGCCAGGGGATCTGGAGATGATCCTCGATAGCCCGCGCTCCCCGCTCGAGCGCGTCCAGTTCGTTGATGTCCGGCGGTGCCGAACTCAGTTGAACAACCGCCAGGTCCATCTCGCCTGACAAGCTGGTTGAAATGCGCCTTTCCAGCGGACTGGGTCCGGCCAGCAGTTCGCCCAGCAGTTCCTCGCTGTGCCGGATCTCCGGCAGCACCGTAATCAGCGCCGCCTCCGATTCGGTGATGCCGTCGACAAACCAGCTCGCCTCGCGCAGCCTCGACAGCAGTTCTGGATCGTCGTCCCGCAGGTCTTGCAAACGGGTCGCAAGCCTTGTCTGCCATTCCCCGTCTTGTCGGGATTGGACTTGTCGCCCGAAGACCAGACTGGCTGTTTGCGGACCAAGGTCGATCGCACCCCGCAGTGCGTCAATTTCAGGTTGCGAAAGACCGTCGGACACCCACGGAGCATTAACCAGTGCCCTCACCAGGTCCGGGTAGTCACCCACCAGGTCAGTGAGCGCGCTCAATATCCACTGGCCTGATTCCGAAAGATCAGACTGCATCCACGGCCAGGAGGCAACGGAGGCGGAGATCTGCGAATCGGCCGCATGCAGCCTGGCCAGGTCGAGCAGGCCTTCGGTCTGCCCGCGCGTGGTCGGGGCAGCGCCCCATTCCAGCATCTGCCGCAGGGTCGCAAATTCGGGGGTGCCGGGAACCTGCGTCCCAAGCATCGTAAATGCCCTGCTGGCCACGGTTCGATTGCCGATCGAGAAATCGATTCGATACTGTCCCGGACCCCAGTAACCGGGCGCTGACCGACCATGGCTCCCCGTATAGCCAATTGACTGGGAAAAATCCCTGTCGGTGGGGGCGTGCAACCTGATTCGCAGAATGTACACGTTCAGCAGGCGCCCGCCCGGCCCGAAGTAACGTACAGCCACGTTCTCGCGGAATATTCCTCCCCGCGGAGGCAAGAGGAAATTGAATTCCCACCGCACGGTACGGGCCGTGAGGGCGTAAAACTGGTCGGTGTAAACCCGATCTGCCTGATCCGGCGCTGAAATTCCGCTTTCATATAGCCGCACGCTGGCGGTCCTGGCAATGCGCTCTCCAAATTCGACGTCCGGAGGTTCGGGAGCGGCGGCGCGCTCGGGTTCGGGAGCGGCGGCGCGTTCGAATCCGGGCGCGGTCGGAATAATCCAGGGCAGGTAATCGCCGCGCCCGAGCGGGCGGGCAGGGCCGAAAGCCTGCTCGCGCGCAAAGTCGGGCGCCAGGACCCGGCGCAGGGTATCCCCCAGCAGCGTGAGCTTGACCGGGGCGGCCGCATCGCCAGGATGAAACTCCAGTACCGCGGCCTGGAAGTACTGGCGGATGAACCCCGGTGTGGCCCCGGGCATGTGCAGGCTGCCGGAAAGGCCGGTGTCCTTGCGGGCGTCGGTCTTGGGAAACCCGAACGCGGCCACCCCGCCCAGGCGGTCGAAGTAGTCGGCGAACCCGGTCCGGGTCCCGTCGATTGCGAAGTTGGACACCCTGTGCCCCCAGGGACCCAGCACCCGGCCCGGGTTGGGGTTCAGAACGTCCTTCTCCACGCCCTGGTCCACGCTGCCGCCGGCCCCGCCCCCGACGTAGTCCCAGGCCAGCCGCCGCTCCAGCGCCCAGCCATCGCCGCTGCGGTGGAAGTCCACCACCCCGCGCTGGTAGAACTGGGTCAGGGTGTCGGGCTCGAGCACCAGCACCTCCGAGGTCGGATAGCCCCAGCGCTCGATCTCCCCGGTCGCCCGGAAGTGCGATAGGAAGTCGGCCCTTACCACCTGCCCGTCGATGACCACCTCCAGGTCGGGGATGTTGTGCTTCAAGTCCTGGTTGCCCGGCGCCTGCACGTGGAGGTTGTCGGTGACTGAGACCTCGAACGGAAATATTTCCCGGGCAACGATCTGGTACCGCGCCTGCCGGGCCCCGTCGGCCGACGTGACCTGGACCGCAACGCGGTCTGAAATCTCCGCAATCCAAATCTGGTGCCCGTCGCGGTCGGGGTCCAAGTCATCCAGGGCCCGGTCCGAGGCGTCCAGGAAGGTGGCCGAGCCGCCGGCCAGGATCGGTGCCAGCGTCACCTGATCGGCGTCCCTGCCGACCCAGAGCACGTATCGGTCAACGCCGGGGTCGAAGGCGGGTTCGAGGAACCCGGGTCCGATGTCCAGTCCGGGCACCCCGAATGCACAGGTCGGCAGCCCGATCAGCCGGATGTCGGAATCGTCCGCGCCCGCCCAGTGCGCCGGAAGGCACCCCTTGTATCTTGCAAATGGGTAAACCGGGTGCGGTAGGGCGATCACCCCTGGGCGCTTGAGACGCCGTGTTTGAGCAAGCCCGCCGCACCCGGATCCCGGCGGCGTTGATTCCGAACAATTGCCAGGTGGGGCACTGACCCCGTATCCGCAAGGACGGAAGTATGTCGCCGGGTAGCTACAAGGAGTTTTGCACATGCGCGACGGCGTATATGTGGGAGTCGACGTGGCCAAGGACAACGTCGACTGCTCGCTCGGCCCGGACGGGGAGATCTTCCAGCTCTCCAACACCGCGGCCGGACACAAGGCGCTGATCGAGCGCCTCAGGGGCCTATTGGTGGCCCTGGTGTGCATGGAGGCCACCGGCGGGTACGAGGAGGCCCTGGCCGACGCCCTGCAGGACGCCTCTCTGCCGGTGGCGGTGGTCAATGTTGACGATCACCGAAATTCCCCACTCTCGATCACTCAGATTCCCCACCTGCGGTAAGCGCTTGTTCAAGTAACGGGCAGAGCTCCAATCCAAGCTGTTTTTGTAACGCAACGGCCTGGAGAGGAGCCCTGCCCCGATGTTGCCACAGGAGGAGCGCGTGGAACTGCACGCTCTACGCAAGAGGGGCTGGACGATCTCGGCGATCGCCCGCCACCTGGGCCGCGACCGCAAGACGGTAAGGGCCCACCTTCGGGGGGAGCGGACGCCCGGCCGGCGCCGCCGCGGCGGCCCGGACGTCTTCGCAAAGTTCGAACCCTACCTGCGCCAGCGCCTGAGCGACGACCCCCACGTCTGGGGGACCGTGCTCTACGGCGAGGCCAGGGAGCTGGGCTACCGGCAGAGCTACCCGACGTTCGTCCGCCAGCTGCGGAAGCGGGAGCTGCGGCCGCCCTGCCGCGCCTGCCGCGGGGTCAAGGGCCAGACAGTCGCCCAGATCGAGCACCCGCCCGGCGAAGAATGCCAGTGGGACTGGCTGGAGCTCCCCGACACCCCCTGGGGGGAGAAGGCCTACGTGCTGGTGGGCGCGCTCTCCCACTCGGGCCGGTTCCGGGCCCACTTCGCCGAGCGCATGGACCAGCCACACCTGGTCGACGGCATCCACCAGGTCCTTGTCCGCCTCGGAGGCAGCGCCCGGCGCTGGCGGGTGGACCGCATGGCCACGGTCCTGGTTCCCGGAACCGACCGCATCCGGGCCTCGTTCGCCGAAATCGCCAAGCACTACTCCGTGGCGGTCGATCCCTGCCCGCCGCGGCGGCCCAACCGCAAGGGGGTGGTCGAGAACGCGATCGGCTACCTGACCCGGCGCTGGTGGCGCACCGCGGAGGTTACGGACCCCCAAGGGGCCCAGCAGAGCCTGGACCGGTTCTGCGAACGGGTCGCCGACCGGCGCCCGCGCGGGAAGGGCCGGACCGTCGGCGAGCTGGCCGAACTCGAGAACCTGCTCGAGCTTCCCGAAGTCCCCTATCCGGCCGAAGGGTCCGACCGGCGCCGGGTCGCGCCCAACGCCCTGGTGTCCTGGCGCGGCAACCTCTACTCGGTGCCGCCGCCCGAGAGGGTCGGGTCCGACGTCCTGGTCCGCTGGCGGCTGGGCACAGGCGAGCTGCACATCCAGTCCCCGGAAGGCCGCCTGCTGGCCACCCACCGCCGGCTGCCCGACGGGCAGGGCCGCACCGTGCGCCTGCCCGAGCACGCCGCAGCGCTGGAGAACGTGGTGCTGGCCGCCTTCGGCACCGCTAGGCCCTGCAAACGCAAGCTGAACCGCCCGCCCTCGGAGACGGCGCTCGCCCTGGCCGCCGAAATCGGCGGCTCCACCCGCACCACCAGCTCACCGATCGACCTTGGCGTCTACCAGCGCTACATCGACGACAACCGCAAAGGAAAAACCCTATGAACCAGGAATCTGTCTACCAGCGGCTGCGCTCGCACCTGGCCTACCTAAACCTCGGGGCCGCTGCCGAGGCCCTGCCGGGACAGCTGGAGAAGGCCCGCAACGAGGAGACCTCACACACCGAGTTCATCGAGGAGCTGCTGCGGATCGAGGTCGAGGCCACCAGCGCGCGGCGCTGGCGGATGCGCATGAAGGTGGCCAACTTCCCGGCCAACTGGACGCTCCAGGACTTCGACTTCGCCGCCCAGCCCGGAGTGGACCGCAAGCTGATCTCAGAACTTGTCGGCGGGGCCTACCTGGAGGATGCGGCCAACGTGCTCTTCATCGGTCCGCCGGGAGTGGGCAAGACCATGCTGGCGGTCATCCTGGGGAGGGCCGCGGTCGACGCCGGCCACCGGGTCTACCACACCACCGCGGCCGACCTGGCCGCGCGCTGCCGCAAGGCCGCCCTGGAGGGGCGCTGGGCCACCACCATGAACTTCTTCGCCAGCCCCAGGCTGCTGATCGTCGACGAGCTGGGCTACCTGCCGATGCCGGCCGAGGACGCCGCGATCCTCTTCCAGGTGATCTCGCGCCGCTACATGAAGGGCTCGGTCATCCTGACCACCAACCGCAGCGTGACCGAATGGGGCGAGATCTTCGGCGACTCCACCATCGCGGCGGCGATGCTGGACCGGCTCCTGCACCGCAGCGTGGTGCTGGAGATAAGCGGCGACAGTTACCGGTTGCGCGGCTACCAGGCCCAGGCCGCCAGGTACCGGATGAAGGGGATCGAGGGGTAGGCGATCGCCCCGGCCGCCGGGCTCCGCGGCCGGGGCGCCATCCCTGACGGATCCGCCCGGATCGAGCGATCAGAACCCGCGATCCTCCAGGGTCGGCGGCGGCAGGGGGCCGAACTCGCGCTCGATCCGGGCGATCGTGCGCCGGTGCGGACCGTCGACGTCCGCCACGTCGAAGCCGTGGAGACGGCAGTGCGGAAACCGCAGCGACGCACCCTCCAGTGCCCGGCCGTACTCCCGGTGGGCCATGACGAACACGGGCAGGACTTCGTCCTCGTGCTGCTGCATGGTGCCGTAGGCGATCGCCAGATGCCGATCGCCGGTGGGCGGCAGGGAAAGACTGAAGCTGTAAAAGACCCCGTCCGGGGGATTGACGGTCGGGTCGGGCAGGTCTTGAGGGGGTTCGGCCATACGTTCTCCTTGACCGCCGCAGATTAAACGACGGCCGCAAGCCGTCGCAATCGATGCGAACCGGCGCCGGCACCGGCTGGGAAGGGATGCGCCGGAAGGGAATCTGAACCGGCAAAAGTAATTGTCGTCCTCCACCACCACCGCGCCGCACCAGATCGGGAAGGCGGCCCTCTGCCGCGACGACGACGCCTCGATGGCGCTGGAGCCGGCCCTGGCGGGATTGCGTGCCGGGAAATACCGTGTCCACGGTCCCCGGGCCGGATCGGCCGCCGCAACGAAACCGGCTGAATACGCCGATTTGCTCCGATTTGGGGCCGTTTGGCCCAGAACCGACCTTCTGTGCGGCTCGTAGAGCGACTCTGCGGGGCCAGCCCGACCTCGGACCCACGGGAAAAGCGGTTCCGAGCGGGCAGCGACGCCGACCACAGCCGGATCCGGATCCGGCTGTGGTCGCACCCCAACAAGGGCAAAACCGCAACTTGAAAAAGAGCGTCCGCTAACCTAAAAAGCGCTGGCCGCGGGCTGGGGAATTTAGATGATCAACTCTGGGGAACCAGATTGATCGTCGGCATCAACCCGCGCCAGGTCAGGGACTTTGCCCGGAGCCTGGGCGTGCTGGCCAAGACCGACCGGATCGACGCCCGGGTCATCGCCCGCTTCGGCGAGGCGGTAAATCCTGCGGTCAGGGACCGCAAGTCGCCCCGCGAGCGCGAGCTCTCCGCCCTGGTCGCCCGCCGCGGCCAGCTGACGAACCAGCTCACCGCCGAGCGCAACCGCCTGCAGCGCTCGGCGGTTCCCAGGGTGCGGTCCGACCTGCGCCGCGCCGCGGCCGGTCTTAAACGTCGCATAGAGACCTACGACCGCGCCATCTCCGAATTGATCGGCGCCTCGCCCCTGCTGAGCGCCAGGCGGGCATTGATCGAATCGGTCCCCGGCGCCGGCCCCCAGCTCTCGGCCGCCCTGATCGCCCACCTGCCCGAACTGGGTCGGGCCAACCAGAAGCAGATAGCCGCCCTGGTGGGGGTGGCGCCGCTGAACCGCGACAGCGGCAACTACAGCGGCAAGCGGTTCGTCTGGGGCGGACGGGCCGGGGTGCGTTCGGCGCTTTACATGTCCGCGCTGGTGGCGACGCGCCACAACCGCCGCATCAAGGCCTTCTACAACCGGCTGCTCGAAGCCGGCAAGCCCAAGAAGGTGGCGCTGGTGGCCTGTATGAGGAAACTGCTCGTGACGCTCAACGCCATGCTTCGGAATGGCGAATTTTGGAGGGCCGAAGAGCCGGCCGCGGCCGATCCCGCGGTCCCGGCCCCGGAGATCAACCAGTCGTCGGCCGAAAGGGCTCCGTCTGGTATTACCCCCGACGCCGACTCCGCCGCCCCCGGAGGGGACGATCAGCACTCGGTAGAGGACCTGCCCTCAGGCAGCGACTGAGCCCGTAGGCGGGCCCCTGCTGTGGCCCCGGTCGGCAGCGGCCGGGGCAACCCTGGCGAAGCCGCATACCAAATCTGGCAGCGGCCGCGGATCGGGCCGATCGGCGCAATCGATGCGCCCGAAAAGGTTGCGATCAGCGCCCGATCTTCCCCGCTCCTTCCTCCCCGGACCCCCTCAACCTCACCCCATCTGGGCTTGACAATCAAGACAATTGCTCGAACTGATGGCGGCGACCAAGCCGCAATTCCTCGATTCCGTGCAGCCTGTGCAGGGCGGGATGAATCGGTCCGGAAAGGCGGTTCCGGTCCAGCACGAGTTGCTGGATCTCACTCAGCCGACCCAGTTCCGGGGGAATGGGGCCCGAGAGTTCGTTCCCGTCAAGATGGAGCCTCAGAAGACGGGCAGCGTTCCCGATTTCCCGCGGGATCGACCCTGAAAGATTGTTGTTGCTAAGACGCAATACTCGCAGCGATGAAAGGCCGGCCAGGCCAGGCGGGATCTGGCCGGTCAGATGGTTCTCGTCGATCAGGACCGAAGCCAGTTTCGGTAGCTGGCCCAGCTGCCGAGGGATTTCCCCGGTCAATCCGTTCCGGGAAAGGATGAGGACTTGCAGACCGGCCAATTGCGCCAGCTCGGGCGGGATCTGGCCGGTCAACTGGTTGGACGACAGGTTCAGGATCCCAAGGTCTGAGAGTCGGGCCAGCTCCGGCGGGATCTGGCCGGATAGCGCGTTCTCGTCAAGCGAGAGTTCCCAGAGCGAGGTCAAACCTGCCAGCTCGACGGGCAAATGCCCTCGCAGGCGATTCGAGCCAAGATCCAAGATGTCGAGTGAAGTCAGGTCACCCAGTTGCGAAGGGATAGGGCCGCTGAGGTTGTTGCCGGCAGCGCGAATGATGCGCAGCCGGGCCGACTGTGCCAGTTCGCGGGGGATCTGGCCGCTTATCCGGTTCGAGGAAATGTCAAGGTAATCGAGTTTGGTCAGGTTCCCAATTTCGGTTGGAATCGGGCCGCTCAGGACGTTCTCATTCAGGTCCAGAGACTCAAGTTCGGTGGCACGGCCAAGCGCGGACGGGATCGCCCCGCGCAGCCCGTTCCGGCCCAGGTTCAGGACCCGCAATCGCTCCAGACCAGCCAGATCGTCCGGAATCCGGCCATTCAACTGATTGCCAGCCAAGCTCAATACTTCCACCTGGCCATTGGGTCCGGTCGTTACCCCGTACCATGAGCCCAGCGGGGCGTCGGTGAGCCAATTGAAGCTCTTCCTCCACCGGGCGCCACCGGTTGATTGGTAAAGCGCCTTCAGCGCCGCATATTCGGCCGCGAGGGTTTCTGAATCGGCCAGTATCGGCGCATGGTCGCGTCCTGACTCACCGATATCCGGAACAAGATTCGCGGCTCCGGGATCCCGGTCCGCGGCGGCCGCAAGGAGATGACCCTCCACCGAAGGACTCGACTGGTCAGCCGCGGCCGGGGCTGACAACACGAGGGAAACGACCAATGCTGCCGCCATCGCAAATGACCATTTGCGGTTTCGCAAAACGAGTCGGCTGCCAGGGCCCTGTTCGCCCGGGGGCATTGCCGCAGCGATCTGCCCGCGATCGCCTGCTCGGTCAAAATGCAATCTTTTTAGTCCAATTCAAGTTGGCAGCTTGATCTGCAAATCGAGCAGGGTTCGCCCGTCAACAATTAAATCTCCTGGCGCTTCAACATCGTCCCGCTCACCCGGACGGGGTCGGAAGAATGCCAGGGAGCGCCGGGCTGGGGCCGTATCGAACGGCTCCCCCTCACTGGAACCAGCGCGATTTGTGTACAAGCCGGTTCCAGCGAATAGGGGTTGCAATCGTGAAACGCAAGTGCTCGTCCAAACCGGTGTGGCGGATGACAACGCATTTCCGTGAGGAGCTCCATGTCACACCGACACTTCAGGTTCGACGAGTCGCTGCTGGAGCAGATGCCTTGCTAGGGTGCGGGGACGGCCCACACGACGGCCCACCGGGTGACGTCGCGGACTGATTGCAAGCGGCGCGCCCCGGTCTGGTGGGCCGGGCAGGCGCGTAGACTGTCGCGAAACCGGGCTTAGCGCCGGACCCGGCCCAATCCGGGGTTGAAGCAGGGAGGAACGATGTCGCGCATCGTCGAAGTGCGGCCGTTCATGTTCAATTTCGAACAGGGAACCGGCGGCAGCGGCAACATGCTGATCGTGCGGATCCGCACCGACGACGGGCTTGAGGGTTTTGGCGAAGGCACCCTGCCGCACAAGACCCGGGCTGTCGCCGGCGCCGTCGAGGACTTCGCCGAGTACCTGGTCGGACAGGACGATGCCCTGATCGAGCGCCATTGGCAGGTGCTCTACCGCAACAGCTTCCAACGGGGCGGCGTGATACTGATGACCGCCCAGAGCGCGATCGACCAGGCGCTGTGGGACATCGCCGGGAAGCGCTTCGGCGTGCCGGTCTGGAGCCTGATGGGCGGAGCCGTGCGCGACCGCATCCTGCTCTACACCCACCCGGGAGGCGCCAGCCGCGAGGAGATCGTCGACCGCACGCACCAGCGCGTCGAGGAGGGTTACCGCGCCTTCAAGACCGGGATTCCAGGGACGGCGGAGTGGATCAGCGACAGCAAGAAGGTGCGGGAAACATACGAGAACGTCGCCGCCATCCGTGATGTAGTGGGCGATGACATGAAGATCATGGTCGACGCGCACGGCAAGCAGACGCCCACCGTGGCGATCGCGATCGCCAACGCCCTCGAGGAACTTGACCTGCTCTTCTTCGAGGAGCCGGTGCCGCCTCGCAACCTCGATGCGATGCTGCTGGTCTCGGCGGCCACCAACGTCCCGCTCGCCACGGGCGAGCGGATGTACAACCGCTGGGACTTTCGCACGACGATCGAGTCGCAGGCCGTCGCGGTGCTGCAGCCCGACGTCGGCCACGCGGGGGGAATTTCCGAGACGCGCCGCATCGCGGCGGTAGCCGAAACCTATTTCATGGGCATCGCCCCGCACAACCCGCGAGGGCCCGGCGTGACGCTGGCAAGCCTGCACATCGCCGCCTGCACGCCAAACTTCATCATCCAGGAGAGCATGATCCCGATCGGCGGCAACGCGCTGTGGGACGAGATGCTGGTCGAGCCGCTGGTTCTCAGGGATGGCTACGTCGACCTGCCGCAGGCGCCAGGGATCGGCATCAAATTCGACGAGTCGATCGCTGAGCGCTACCCGTTCCGGGGCCGCGATACGAGTCACCCGGTGCTCGCTGACGGCAGCGTCGGCGACTGGTAGGAGGGCGGCTCCATGCTTGGCCCCGATGCGAGCGTACTGATCTTCGGTGCGCACGCCGCCGACTACTGCTTCCGCGCCGGCGGCACGGCGATCCGCTATCTTCAGGCCGGCGCGCGCGTGAAAGTCGTGAGCGCCACATTCGGCGAGCGGGGCGAGTCCGCGCCCCGCTGGAAGGAACCGGGTGCGACCGTCGAGTCCGTAAAGGCGATACGGCGCTCGGAGGCCGAGGCGGCCGCGCGCATCCTTGGTGTGGAGATCGAGTTCCTCGACCTTGACGACAACCCGCTGGTGATAGATCGGGAGCGGATGCAGCTGTACGTCGACCAGATCCGCGACTTCCGGCCCGAGATCATCCTCACCCACTGGACCTACGAGCCGACCAACCACGATCACCAGACCGTCGCCGAGACCGTGATCCGCGCAACCGGACTTGCCCGGTCGCAGGCGACGATGGCCGGCGAGGCGCTGCCGCGCGCGAAGATCTTCCACTTCGAGCCGGACATCCTCAGTCAGCCGATCCTTAGCTACGTGCCGGACACCTACATCGACATCAGCTCGGTGATCGAGCAAAAGCACGAGGCGTTGGGCTGCTTCCAGGTGTCGCAGCCGGGCCTTCACGATCGTTGGCCACCGCACACCCGGGCGCGCGGCGTCGAGGCCTCCGGCATCGGTGGGTTGGCAGGCTGCAAACACGCCGAGTCGTTCCGGCGCTTCCAGCCGTACGCTGGCGACTACTTCGTCTAGGAATGCCGGTTAGGCTGCGCCCCAGAGCGCAGCGCGCACCACCCGCATCAAGCCTCGCCGGGTCCGATCTCGATCAGGCCCGGTTCCAGGACGCCTCAACGAGGTTGAAGGCGTTGGGCAAGCGGGCCGCTGGGCCGCCTACGTCAGCTCGGTGCGCCAGCTGTGCTGCGGGTGGTATCCGAGGACGCGCTTGGCCTTGGCGGAGCTGATGGGGCCTTCGGTCCCCGTCAGGCCGGCACTCACTGCTTCGCTGCCAGGGAAATGGCGCGGGAAGGCGACGGCGAGCGGCTCCCGGCTCAAAGCGTCGTCGGCGGTTATGAAGAAACGGTCGTGCTCAATCTCGGTGTCGTCGAGGGCCGCCCGCACGGCACGGGCAACGTCGCGCGCATCGACGTAGGAGAGGGTGCCGCCGCCGTTCTCGAGCATGCTCGGCACGCGCTCGACGTAATCCTCGGGGCCAAAGACATTGGTCGGGCGCAAGACGATGGTGCGGATGCCCGTGCGGCGCGTCGCCGCCTCGAGGACCTCCTCGCCGAGCCACTTGGAGAGGCCGTATGCGTCCTGCGGGCGCAGCGGATGCTCCTCATCCATTGGCATGTAGTCCGGAACCATGTCACGGAACCGGAATGCGAAGCCGAGCGCCGAACCACTGCTGCTGTAGATGATCTTCCGCGCGCCCTGGCGGATTGCCGCCTCCACGACGTTGAATGTGCTGAGCATGTTGTTGGCGAAGACGTTCTCGGGCTCGCGCCCAATCGGCGAAGGGAACGCGGCGAGGTGCACGATCGCCTCGGCGCCATCCGCCACGCGCGCAACTGCCTGGGCATCCGTGAGGTCGGCTTGCTCGTATCGCACGCCTGGCGACACCGCATCCGGCGGCGCTTCTTCGAGACCCGCGACGACCACCTCGTAGTCGTTCCGCAACTCCTCGACGACCCAGCGTCCAAGGCGGCCGCCGCCGCCGGTGATGAGCAGCTTCATCTCGCGCTCAGCGATCGAATTGGAAGCAATTCTTCCCGGATTCTGCCCATTCGGCAAACCGGAATGCTCGCGCCCTCCCGGAGACTGATGTCCTGGCCGACCACGGTTTCGAGGCCAATCTGGTTGCGGTGTATGAAGTCGCTGCTTTCGGACCCGTGCTCGGACAGCTTGGCGAAAAGGGATTCATAATGATCTTGGGCCATCGAAGGCTCCTCGATGAAGGAATTGAAGCGTCTTCATTTTGAGGAACGCACGGTGGCCCTTTTATTTACCGTGCGCTGCTGACGTTAGTTGGTCAGCGAGCCTTGGAAGTCACACCTGTTGGTGGGACGCGATCCAACTGGTGGTCATCAAACGATTTGCCGAGATTACGGATACTCTTTATCCATGAGTGAACTTGAACGCATCACGCTGGACCCGAACAAAAGAGGTGGAAAGCCTTGCATTCGCGGGCTTCGGATAACGGTATACGACGTACTCGAGTACTTGGCATCCGGTATGACGGAAGCGCAAATCCTGGCAGACTTCCCAGATCTTGAACGCGAAGACATACGGGCCGCATTTGCTTTCGCGGCTGAGCGAGAGCGCAAGCAAATGTCGCTCCCACCCGTTTGAAATTTCTATTTGACGAAAACCTTTCTCCTCGTCTAGCCGAAGAGATTTCAGCCGAGTTTTCCGAATCAGTGCACGTCAGGGACGTTGGACTGTCAGCGGCAACTGATGCCGGGGTTTGGAACTACGCCGCAGACAACGGATTCGCCATCGTCTCAAAAGATGGTGATTTCAGCCAGGTGAGCATTCTTCGAGGCGCGCCTCCGAAAGTCATTTGGATTAGACGAGGAAACTGTACGACTGCGGAGATCGCAACGCTGTTGCAGTCCAACGTGACCGAGATTCTCCAATTTGAAACCGATTCGGAAGCGGCACTCCTGGAACTCTTTTAAGTTCAGGCCATAGCCCCAGGATGAGAGCAATCACATTGGCGACTACTGCAGGGCACTCACCATAATCTGATTTATGTTTAACGGAATTGAATTCCGGGCGCGATCTCGGATTGACTATTTGCAATGCGTCAGGCACCAAGCTGAATGGCAAAAACCGGACAAAATTTCGTCAACCTGCAGCACCTCGACTAGTTCGATACGGCGCTCCAGATTTCGCGGAACTGCCGGCCGATGAGTGCGTCAGTGTGGTCAACCGGCTTCAGATTAGGCAAAACCGCACTCTTAGGTACCCGCAGCCGATTTCCTGATGACTTTGATTCGCAATTTGGGACACGGCGAAAATCGAAGGTGCGAGAGCTTAGATTGGGAATCCTGTAGCGCTTCGGTATCGACCACCTGCTGACACTCTAAACACCCTTACCAATTTTCCCACGAACAGAATCGAATGCTGAATCAACAAGGTTCGGCGCAAACTTGCAGACTGGCACATTGCACTGAGGGACTGAGTCAATGCGTTTATTTGATCCGAGGAACTTCATCAACAACAAAGCCGAGGACGCAATCTACGATTGCGTGCATGCAGTACGCAGGGGTGATCTGGAATACCAACAAGCTACGATCGACCAACTTGCGCGTGCGTGGAAGGCGGATCCGGACGTTGCCGCGTTGGTCATCGCGCCATACGTGAACGCCTGTCTGCAAGAGATCGAACAGTAAAGCTGATTTCAGATATCACAATTCGTTGATCGTCATGGGCTGGACCTCGGAGTCGAGCGAAAGCACACCGCAATCGCCCTCATGCTACGGCTACACGGCGGATACGATTGGCAAATGGAAAATCTGATTCTTGCCTTTCTGGCCGAATGGATTTCAGAAATCATATTTGGAATCGTCGGCGTTGGAGTAACCGGCGTAGTTGGATACATTTTCCCCATCGGGCGACTTAAGCGACGACTCGAGTCAGTCGAGCAAAAACTAGGAGAAATGAACGGCACCAATCAATTAAAAGATTCAGTCCAATCGCGACCCGCTTATAGCGGCCGAATGCCTCCCAGTCTCGCCCCAAACCGATTCAAGTCGCTGCCTTGGCCAGGAATTGAGCCAAAGTTGGATCCAGGAATAGCGCTAGCGGTAAAAATGTTGCGTTCAAATGGAATCAACACCATTGAATCATGTGAGGGCGGCGAAGGCCACAGTTTCACGCAGCCAACTGTTGTGTTCGATGGCCCTTACGACGAAAGCCTCCGGGCCGTGAGCATCGCAATGATCTCTGGCCTGCCGTTCTCAGAATTGCGCCGAACGTGGCGCCTCCGAAACGGCGAATTTAACGGTCCGGTTTGGGAGATCGTGTTCTCAGAAAAAATCCGCGAGGCTAGCGGCGGCGACTTTGAGGCCTAGAAGTTGACTGTGATGACTCCTGCGCGGTCGATGCTTCGATCAATTCCCGTAACCACTCGGGGTTTTGCTGCACCATTGGCAGAAACGCTTGCATCATCATTTCTTCGTACGACTGTCGCGGGGTTGCGTTAGCTATGACTGTGTCGACCAATTTCGACTGCGTTTCACTAACCGCGGACTCGATGACAGCGGATTTTTGACTGATCTCTTCCAGAACCGCAATAGTTCGTTCGTAGGTTTGCATCGATTTCTTTTCAGACTGCCAACTGTATGAAATTGCGGCAATAGCCAAGATTATCGACGCCATCGCAGCCGCGATCGAAAACACGTCCACAATTGAGTCCATCAATCGTCGATCCTTAACTCTCGCAATCGGCCCTGCAGGCTCAAGCGGCTATTTCCGTGTAGATTCGGCTTCCTAATTGATCAGCCGGCCGGCCGATGTCACCGCAAGACGTGTGAACCCCAAAAAAGCGAGTTGAATCCAATACTAGCAACGACCGAATGCCGAACTCGCTGCGTAAAGTTGCAAATCAACCTCTCTTCAACGCGCTGATTAACTCGATTGAACTTCCGAATAGTCACGATTGGGATGCTGTTAGATTCCCATCAATAAAGCACATCAATTCCTCAAATGGAATTGAATTTCGCTTGCGTGCGCGAAAGTTCGGTGGCTTTATTGGACATTTGACCACCGGTATTCAGTTGAATTTGTAAGTCCGTCCTGATTGGGGAAATCACTTCCGGACGTATCCCTAAAGATGCAACTGCGAATCCTTTAGTTAGTTCAACTAATCCACGTCCTGCATTCCGAGCTAATCGCAATCGGGGGAAATTTGACAATTCGTCCTCGTCGCCAAATTGCTCAGTGTCCATCGCAATTGGAAGATATTTGGATTCGTGAGGGTTACGCAGCAAAATCCGGATTAATTCGACAAGGGCTTCGGAATACGTTGGTGGCTTGAATAATCGATTGGTGTTGATTTCTGTTGGGACCGCGACCTGCCTTTCATTCAATGCCCGGGACATCCATTGCACCGTGTTTTGAACAATTACTCGCGACCTCTCCGCGTCTTGGTCGCCGAAAACTAAGCGATCAAACAAGTACTTATCAAGATCGCTTACCGGCACGCGGCTGACGTCATGGCAAATTGCGAGCAGGTACTGGCTGAGCCTTACTAGCAACATTGACGCCGTGTAGCGGCAACTTAGCATAGAGTCCGTTTCAGTTGCCAACCGGGTTGATTCGTTCGACAACAATTGCAGCGTTCTTAGCAATCGATTGAGCAACGCGTACCGAAATTGCCTCCAAGAATCTAGACGAATGAATTGGATCGCGTCGCGAACTAGTCGTTCAATCTCAGAAGCACTTCCCGGTTTACCAATCTTTAACCAATTCTCAACAACCGGATCGAACAAACTAAATGCACTCAGATTTGGCCACATTTGCTCTGGTACATTGAGATCCGCTTCAAGTGCAGTTAATTGCTTTACGGTTATTACGTCCACTCCTAGGCTCCTAGCAAACTCCGCAGCCCCTTCGCTAAATGATTGCAACACCAAAAAGCTGGAGTTAGCCTGGAGCATCGCACGAACCCCATTGAGCCAAAGAGCACGATCCAAGACTCGTACTCGTCTACCTGATTTGCACTCTGCGTGCCTCAAAGTCAATTTGAATCCGCTCGAGTACTCATAGATCAGCACGTCTATGTCCGTGGCCGCCAACCTGCGACTGACATCTACTGATGGAATCAAAGAACGCTCGGCAAGTACTCCTTGAGCGAGAAAAAGTCGTTGAAATCTCGCTTCGAGCATCGTTCCGGCCCGGCTCGATTGCGTCACTTGCGTGCCTTACTCGCGTAGTTGCCGAATGATTTCAAATTCAAGCTCAGTCATTTCCGGTGACAATCTCCCTAATTCGGTCCGACTTTGCTCGATTGACTTGAATCCAGTACCTTCCGATACGTGGGCTGCTGTCATGGCATGAACGCCGGGCTCTACAATCCCGGTAGAGACCACCTCGAGAACTTTCCGAACCGTGTCCTCTTGTCTCAATTCCATATGAGCCATATGTCGCCCTGGTTCGCGACGCACACGAATAATCCCGGCTTTCTCCGCGATGTAATAGTCTGTTCCAATTGCCGTTGCTGGACCTATTTCCCCGTAATCAAGTAATGCGCGCAGCAAACGCTCGGGATCAAGGATTTGGCCGGTTTCTGGACTTGCCAAATACTGTCCGTTCCGAATTGAATCCAGAAAAATCTTGACGCGATCGCACATATCCTCTCCAAATTCATCTTCCAAGTCGGAGTAAAAGTGTGGAGTTGTCAAGAATCCTCTCGAATCTCCGTTAGCCATGGTCAGTACAGTTCTATTCAATAGCCCGACTCCGACAGCCATGTCAACCAAGTGCGCAATACCAATTTGCTCGGCTTGATGCCTGAACAATATTTCGGGGTACCCCTGCCCATCCCTTACAGAACTGATCAATTCAATCAAACTGCTACGTTGCGTGTTATCCAGTGGGTTTAGTGCTCGCTCAACGTTGGCATGCAAACCCGCCCAAACTCGTGGAGAAAAAAGCAACGGGTCGTTTCCCTTCCCCGATACCGCGACAATCCGAAAGGAACGGGTCAACATCAACGCAGTATTTGCTATTTGCTCTCCAAACTCCAGAGCGACCAATTGGCGAATATGCGACTCGGGAGTTGGGAATTCACTTGCATATTCGAGGATCCTCAAACTAGCTCGATCCTCTTCGGTCGGATCCCTTGATTCGTAGTAATCGCTCACCGCAGCAAGCAGGTCTTGGTAAGCCAGCATCAAACTGCGGATTTCCTTGATTTCGCCGTCTTGATTCCGCACTAAGTGAAACAATCCCGCAGAGTGCAACCAAGGCAGTAGTTCATTGACCAAATCCGGAAAAGAAATCCCTTCCTCCGCAGCTAAGAATCGTGCCTGATCGATGCTCGCGCTAGTCCCGCCCCGAAGCGAAGCAGCAAACAATCCGATATTGCCAGCTTTCGACGTCGCATAAAGGAATGCGGCGATTTTCCGATCTCCAAGCCTGTATTCTTTTAGGCTTTTGGCCGCCGAGATTATTAGCTTTCCCGCATCCTGTTTGCTTAAATCCGTCAATGTTTACGCCAAATCAGAAAGTAGGATGCTCATATATGAGTTATTGCAGTTGGCATACTCGGAATTGGGTTCATTTCGGGCATTAGGCCATCCTTCAGCAATGACGCCATTTTATTTTGCGAATAAGGTCGCACTGGTCGGACTATGTGGTTTCGGCTGATATTGTTGAGATTTTCAGTACCTGTTATTGCGACCTGCAATTTCAGGCATTTGAAAGGGTTCCAGTTATTAGGGAAAGTCCAGACTGAATTGCATCTTCCAGTGTTCTCGCCGCGAATGCACTAACTCGCTAAAGACCACGCCTTGCCGATGTTTGTATTGGAATATTGCCCCTTCTCGTAGTGCCAGTGAATCTTAGCGAAATTGGTGAAAGCCAGTGGCAATTCACCACTGCATCCGATTCGCTTTTTTGCAACACCCGTGAAGATGGGTAATCTCGTTATCAACGATTGTCTGCTAGTCTTTTCGATATATGTTCGAAAAGGTGTCAGGTTAAGTTTCTATTGAGCACTGGTGGAAGATAGAACTGTTGAGACTTCATTCATGGCGCTAATTGACCGGAGGGAGGCTAAAACTGGCCACGCGATCCATTCCTTCCCTGTTTCGCCGGCTACGTAATGCAGGCTTCAGGAGCGAGTTCCTCAATGCCGCGATTCTTCCGGATTGGTGGGACGAGAGTTGCTTCAATCAACCGGAACTGCTCCCTGAAATCGAGATTCGAGTAGGCCGCTTCTTAGCAGTCCCGTTGTCGATCGTGAGTGATCCGGATTCAACGCTGGAACCAAAGTTGTACCCGAGCGCCCAACTTCGTTCAGCACGAGACATCGACCGCGACCGCTTGGCTCCAGCAATCCATGCGGCAATGCAGATCGCCGGGGCCGTAGTGCATAACTTAAAAGATCCGGTCCCTCCGCCAAACTCCCCTCCGTCCGACGGTCTCGCATGGCGTCAAGAGATCCAGGGGTTAGACGGCGGCTCACTACTAGAGGCCGTGCTGCATGATTTGTGGATTCGTGGGATTCCGGTCGTTCCCGCTCACCTGCTTCCAACTCCCAGTTTCCAAGGACTCGCTGCAGTTATTGACGGGAGGCCTGTGATCGTATTGGGACACAAGCACGACGAACCGGGTCGGGTAGCTTTCCGCATTGCCCACGAAGTTGGTCACATCGCAAAAGGCGATTGCACTTCTGATGCTCCTTTAGTAGATGAGGACGAGGAAATCATGTCGAACGACGCCATGGAGAAACTCGCTGACCAATATGCGATGCAAGTGCTCACTGGCGAAGCCGCGATTCCAGGCCCTAGCCCTAGGGTTCACATCAATTTCCGCGAATTGGCCAATGAGGCCGCAGCTGTGGCACGGGACACAAGCGTTGACGCCGGAGCAATCATTTTTTCATGGGCGCGTGCGACAGGAAACTATTCAATTGCTGTTAGGGCCACACAAGCGCTTTACCTCGCGACGGGAGCCACGCGAATCCTCCGGCAGTACTTCAATAGATTCGTAGACGTGGAAGGCGCGTCTCTGAGTGACCAAGAACTCATGAGGGTGATTGTTCCCGAGCTGCCTGTAAGCCCCGATGCGACTCTTAGTTGATAGCGACGCGTTCTGCAAGCTGGCCGCCTCCCATCTCTTGTTGGATGCCGTCGCACTGTTTCACGCCGAGCTCGGCGAGTGCGGGCGTCTGCCTGCACTTCCGCACATGCTGCGTCGGGGAAGACTGCGGCAGGCTTATGGGGACAATACGTGTGAGCGACTGATCCCTTTAGCCGATAGCATCCCGCCCATTGGGGATCCGCCAATATCGTGGTTGGAAGAGCTTGCTGGAATTCCTGACATCGATCCGGGAGAAGCGATCTTGTTTGCAACCGCGGCGGAACAGAGGACGCCTGTTATCACGGGCGACATTCGATCGCTGGTAGCGCTAAAGCGCTTACCCAATTTCTGCGAAAGCCTCAATGGCCGCGTTGCGGTCCTTGAAGCCGTATTGCTTGGCCTGTGCGCTCGACTCGGCTCTGCAACCGTCCGGGCGAGAATCCACTCCGGTCCGCAGCCCGATACTGTCATGCAAATTTGTTTCTCTCCAGGAACCGAAGATCCGGACTCGGCGCTTCGTTCCTATCTTCATTTGCGAACGAGCGAACTCACCCCTCTAGCCCTCTGGGGTACGCAAGAGGATGACGTGTGAAGTTTGGTCCTAACCACTACGTTCCGGTATTGAAGGTCAAGCGCGGAGAGAAGGGTGCTCTTCGACTTATCAGGCCAGATCTTCGGTTGACCATTACTCCGCTCCTTGAGATTGTTGAGTGGAAAGAGAATGAATCCAAGCCGCGCCTCTCTGATCACCTAGATACGGCATTCAAGAACTTAGCTGAGAGCGTGCAAGGGTATCCACGATGTTTCCTGGATGCTCGAGAACTGGCAACGCAAGGCCAGGTCGCCGCTGAGGAAGTGTTCGAAAGAGCAATTTCGGATGGGATCCCACTCATACCCGTGACCGGAATCTCGGGTAGGGATGATGTCTTAGCAGCACTAGGCAGCAGTGAGCGTGGGTTAGCGATACGGCTCACACGCTCGGATTTCGAGGCTGGGGACCTAAGTCGCAGATTGATTGAATTTGCGGCCAATTACAACATCGGACTTGAAGATACAGACCTCATCTTGGATCTAGGCCCGGTTGAGGAAATGGTTATTGAAGGGGTTACCCGATTAGCCGTCCAGTTCCTTGGGGTCATCCCACACATTCAGGCATGGAGAACTCTCACTATTTCGGCGTCGGCCTTTCCAAAAAGCATGGGAGTAATAGACCGGAATTCCCACACCGAGATAGAACGTTCAGAATGGAAGGCTTGGCAGGAACTTCGAAAAGACGAAAGATTGGTGCGGGTCCCCACATACAGCGATTGCGCAATCCAGCATCCCGCGGGAGTAGAGGGATTCGATCCGGTTCGGATGCAAGTGTCAGCTGCCGTGAGATACGCACTGTCCGACAGTTGGCTCTTAATCAAAGGTGAGGGCACCCGTGCCCGCCGCCTTAGTGTGCAGTTTCCTTGGTTGGCGAAACAACTCGTATATGGCCATCTGCGCGATCACTTCCGGGGGGACACTCATTGTGAGGGTTGCGCCTCGATCAAAGCGTCGGCTGATGGTCAACCGCGCCTCGGTTCGGCTGAAGTGTGGCGACGCATTGGAACCATCCACCACGTTACCGAAGTCACGCAAGCATTGAGGGTTCTGTCCGGCTCCTAAGACGAACTCGCACTGCTGAACCAATCTCGGCAACGTCGAGGACTTCGCACACCCGATCCCATATCTCCGGTCTCCTCTTGCTTCGAACACCTGCTTGTGCATTGCGGGCTGTAAGCAATTCCAAAGCTTCGTCGCGCCAAAGCAACTCGACCAACGCTCGTGGATCTTGATCGGGGTTCTCGGTAGAAGGACGAATCGGCTCAAGCGAGACTGCGTCGGCATTCCCTCGAATCAAGATGACGCCCCACCACTTGGGGATGAGCTCAAGTGCACCCTCAATATGCCGTGGGCTGACGACTAGGGTGACTCGATCCAAAACACGACTGTACGTCGCCGCCTGGGATGCCAACCGAGTCAACCTGTCCCGACTCGACTTGATCTCGTATCCGTGAAGAACGCTGCTCACCGCTAGGAAATCGATTCGGGCTTGACCTCGGCAGAGTCCTACCTCTTCGATTACTCGCGTGTCGCGGTACGTCGTGTGTGTTTGCCGCAGAAACGCTCGAAGCGCAGGTCGAACCTCCGCGTCTCGGATGAGGGTCTCGCGACCGTGCAGTCCAGTACCCGCTTTAGTCACCGGTAAATCCGTCAGCCCTCCCGATTCCCACGAACAGGGTCGCCTGTGGCGTTTGATGAACTACGGAATTGACGGCGCGCTGAACGGCAGCGTGAGAAAACGATGGTCAGCCTGCTTTTGCCCGAACGGATCAACCGATTACGAGCCCCCCAGACCTAGATTGCGAGCAACCGCGGCAAAAGTCAAGCTGGGGCGAATTTCGAGGTGGAGTTCGCCGGCGAGCCGATAGGGCGCGCTACCCGTTGACATAGAGCATGGCACCTCCGGGAGCATGGCCATTGAACGAATATGCCAAGCTGGTATCAATGGATTTCGGACGGACCCCATCGCACTTTCGATAATTGATTTATGTCTAATCTGAGTGAGTCTCGATGGCCCTTTGCCAATTACCTCTTGGGCGACTTCAGACTCAAAATTTGACGCAAACTGCTTCGTCGGCTTGGTTGCTCGCCAATTGGGCACAAAAAAATTTGGAGCAACGACATTTCATCGGGAAATATTTGGGTGGCTAATTGCAACTTCGGCGCAATTTACACGCCTAATTGACGGCTTGTATACTCCGTGCGAAAAGCGGTTAACGCCCAATATCGACAGATACATGTCAATTGCGTTCGCGACTTGAATGCTTTGCTAAAAGCAATTCTCGAGGCTATGGACACAAACAGAACCTCGGATCTGCCGTTGAAAAGAATTCGCAAAATCGGGAAACTTTGTGGTCAAAAATCAGTTAGAAGAAATCGACTCTGCAATCGCCGTGCTTGAAGACGCGATCCTCGCCCTTGAGCGATTCAATAAGGTGCCAAGCATCGGAAATCTCGATCTTGATTTATCCGAATGCCGAGAAATGTGCAGTGAATTAAGGAGAAGGCGAGAGCGCCTTGTTTTTGTCCAGAAAGTGGACCGAACGATCGCCGAGTTGGAATCTATCAGCGAGCAAAATCCAAATTACATTCCACTTGCCACACTTGGCAGCCTCCGGCGCGCAAGGGAAAAATGGGATCAAATCCCCTAAAAATTTGCTCTAAGTCCTGAAAAACCAGAGTCGCAACGGATCTCGGGTCCGTTGCTAAACGAAACAATTTACCTACTTGGTGCGCCGTTGGTGAAGCAGCGGCAAACCCTGCACGGACGATCACCGTTCTGATCGGCGGGCGGCCGAACAAGTGCGAACCGGCCAAGTTTTCGCCTCGAGTGTTGGTCGATTAGGCCCTATGAAATATGCTGTTTTGCGCCATATCTGGGTACTGTTTGTAAATGAGCCCAACGAGCTCTGCAAACCCGAGCGATTGAATCCATTTCGATAATTCACACATGTAAACGCGGACGTGCTCAGGCAATTGTTCAAGCGCGGAATTCCCGCGACGGATTCCCTCCCGGGTCAACGCAAATCTCCGGCTGCCAGGAGTGGGATCGAGCCAATAGACCCTCACTAGGCCATCGTTTTCCAATTTTTCCAATTCCGCATATACGGCGTGGTCAAACGGACCGTAATCATACGGCTCAAAATCGAAAAGTCGGCCGTCCATGATTACCTCTAAGTTTTCGTCTAAGAGGAAAAACAACTTTTGCATTTGGACGGGAGCAAAGTCCGACGATTCGTACGCCGCCATTGCAGCAAGGACGAAATCGGGTCGATCGATTGAATTCAACTAATCCAGCCAGGCCCGCGTAGCTAGTAAAATTCCCCTTATTCTAGTGCGTCCGAGGGAAGAATGACGTCAATTGTCGGCGCGTATTGTACCGACGGCGTCGTTATCGGGGCTGACGGATTGTCCACATTCGTGGCGGGTGCCCGCCCCACAATGCAGCAACCGACCGAGAAAATCGAGATTGTAAAAGATCGTGTGCTCGTTACGAGTTCGGGCAGCGTGGGGCTTGCGCAAAGGCTTGAAGAAGTGGCCAGAATCGCCTGGAGCCAGAATTCGATTCGCAAAAAACGGGCAGTTGCGATTGGCAAGAACATCGCTAATAGGATGAATCAAGATATTGCGAGTACTGAAGCAAGCGCCCAGTACTTTAGCGCATTAATCGCTTATCCGGCTGCCGGCGGCGAACTGGCATTGTGTGAATTGGCTCCAGCCCCGGACTCGAAGAATCTCCAACCCGAATGGAAAACACCCAACGACAACTGGTTTGTCACGATTGGGGGTGGCCAATTCCTAACAGACCCGTTTATTGGGTTTTTGCGATCCACATTGTGGAACCAAGGAGCCCCGGATCTGAACGGCGGTATTTTTACGGTGCTTTGGGCTTTGCTGCACGCATGCGAATTGAGCCCTGGGGGAGTTGGAGAGCCGATATCGATGGCTGTGCTCCGCAAAGATGGGGTGGCCACGAAACTGACTAGCGAGGATCTGGAACCGCATCGCGAATTGGTCAAGGACGCAATCCGACACATGGCTGATTTCCGAGATTTAATAACTGGTGTCACGGAGGGAGTTCCAGAGCCACCTCAATTGCCGAGCTCAATTCCGCGATAACGAAGCGCCTCGCCGGTCTCCGCGCGTAATCATTGGTTCTTACGAAAAGCACCGTGACCTTGTCTGTAAGCCGCGAAAGGTCTCCAGCCAGCACAAATTGAATCCCTTCATTGCGCCAACAGCAATCCAAGCACGAAAGTCAATAGCGCCCCAATTGCCCCTACGGAGGGTCGATTCCGCTTGCACCGTCAAATTGGGCACTTCGCGCAAGTCCGTTGCGCTAGACCTTGCGCCTTGCAGTGCGTCGGCTTTGATGTCGTTGACCCCGCTATGTCTTCCAGCTCCTGCGTCGGCTACTCCCTCTTAGGCGCGCTATTTAGCGGCGCAACGATTCGGTTGTGTGTGTCCAATCCTTGGCAATTGATTGGTCGCTGGGCCGTTTGGAAATCGCTTTGGTCAATTGTCATTGAACTTCAGGGAGATATTTGAAGCGGTTTCCGTCAAGGGTGACGCGATTTCCAAACTGGTTGGTTTACTCCGGTGGTTTCTTCCAAGTGGCCGCGAATAGGGGCAAGGGTAATGAGCTTGGTCGACTGGTGTCTGGAGCGGCCGACCAGAGCACTTTCGATAATCCGAAATATGTATGGCCGCCCAATTGCGAAGGATTTCAGGGAAATCTAGGCAGTTTGTCGAGCCTGTATAGCTTGATCGGCAAGGGGTTTGCGGGTATCGCATCGCCGATCGCCCTTACGGCAACAGTGACCGGATAACTGAGCGCAAAGGATCGCGCTTTTTATTGGTGCCGATATTCGACCAGGGCGGCTCGGCCAATCATCCCAGCGATCCGAATTACCGCACGGTTTCCATCAGCATCGGCCAACTGAACCGGGCCACCGATTTCAAATGGTGTCGGCTGCGGGGCACCGTTCCCAATCGCAATGTTGTCCGCATATAAGTAGGTGCGGCCCAAGGTGTCCAATGTGGGGTTCAGGCGTCCGTTAATCCCCGGGATCTGCCCGGTTCCGAGCTCAAAGACTGTGGACCCACCCCGACTCAGTTGATCCAAGCGCACAGTCAGCGGGCATTTGGATGGAATCCAGTCATTTACAACCTTGGGCTCAAACCCTTCCGCGGCCACGTATACAGTCGTCAATTCCTCCGAATCGTGAAGTCGGAGATGCGCCTTTCCCTTGCCGTCAGTGATGGCCGACTTGAAAGTCGTGTTAGGGAAAAACGCGACGACGTTTATTCCGGGCACTGGCGTGTCGTCGAACAATACGGTTACCGAATTCGCTCTCTCTCCCAAGCTGATGCGCCGCAATCGAGTCCAAGAATTAACTCCGACATTCCCAAGCCTGGACGCTTCCATTCCACCGTAGACGATGCTCGATTCGATGGGAATCGAGAGGGAACTCAGGTGGCCGGCAACTCTCTTTACACCGCCAACGCTTTTCTTGGGTAAAGTGGCAGCTGATTTACATTCAACGAGCGCCAACCGATCCGGATCCTCTATCACCAAGTCGGCTTCGGCCCCACTTCTATCCCGGTAATGCCAAACCCCTGCCACAACCGCATTGTTTGTCCGGTGCTTGTAAATCTCGGATGCGACCCATGTTTCGAAAAGCGAGCCAACTAGCGGGTGCCCGCGCAGTTGGTCAACTGTCCTGATACCAAGCAGAAAGCAAATCAACCCGGTGTCAACAAAATGAAGCTTTGGCATCTTCACTAGCCGCTTCCGGATGTTTGCGTGGTATGCAGGCAGCGCGAAAGCAATGTAGGCAATTTCAAGCAGTCCAAACCAAGCTTTGGCAGTCGGTTGAGAAATTCCGACGTCATTTGCCAAAGATGAGAAATTCAATAGCTGCGCCGTCCGGCCCGCACACATTTGTACGAATCGATGAAATTCAGAGAGGTCCGCGATGTTTCTGATCGCACCGACATCGCGCTCCAGGTAAGTACTTACATATGAGCGATACCAATCGGTCGGTGTGATCAATTGGTCAAACACCCTCGGATAGCCGCCAGTGAGGATCAATTCGAACAGGTTTCGGGGAGGATCACCGAACCTGAGTATTTCGTTTTGGGTAAGCGGGAGCAATTCGTGTACCGCCGTTCTACCGGCAAGAGATTGCTGCACCGATCCCAGCAGCGAGACATTGTGCGAACCAGTGATGATCCATCTGCCAGGCCGCGGATCCAGATCGACGAGCGGTTGGATGTAAGAGAGCAGCTCAGGGAAGTGTTGAACCTCGTCGATAACTGCTCCGTCCGAATATCGATCCAGGAAACCGCGCGGGTCAGATGCAGCTGCCGCTCGCACGTCGGGGAATTCCAGGTTTACGTATGGCAATTTCGCAAACAACGCTTTGCAGAGGGTTGTTTTGCCGCTCTGTCTTGGACCGGTCAATGTGACCACCGGAAACTGGCGAGCGGCATCGAGCAATATCGGCGAAATATCTCGCTCGATCATGCAGTCTCAATCCCTCAAAAGCTGTGCTAATTCAAAATCCCATTTTGAATTAGCTTACTTCATTGGTCACCTGATTGGGCGTCGCAGCGATTCAGATTGAAATTCACCCACATAGATTGGGACGGGCTTTGGGGGCGCAACCTGGGACCCGAATACGGCCAGTTGGGATCGAACCCCCATCTTTTAACTGCGAGTTCCTGGCAAGCCAAATGGAATGCGGAAAGTCCAGCGACTCCTCCAAGGAAATCGCCTGATCAATCTGATCCCGGAACCGCAGGTAATCCGTTTAATCAGGATCAATCCCACAAAGAATGAGGCGGCTTCCTCACGGCGGCGGCAATTAACATGGGCATTGCCTGTGAGATTGCTTGCAGGGGACTCGTGACGTAGGGGGGTTTGACGTGAAACAAGCAATTTGCCGCATGCGAACTGCGACGGTTGCACTTTTGTTTGCTGCAGTTCTGGTTATTGGCCTTGCCGCATGCAACGGCGATGATCCCGCTACAAGTGCCACGCCGGCACCGGCGCCCGAGCCGGCCGTTGCGCCTGAACCGGCAGCACCCGAGCCGGCGCCTGAACCGGCAGCACCCGAGCCGGTTACGATCTCATTCCTCGGCTTCTACGGGGCCGAAGGCGTCGCTCCCTTAATAGAAGCCTTTGAGGCAGAAAACCCATCCATCACCGTGGATTACGAATCGGTTCCCTTTGGCGAACTCAACCAGGTGATCCAGAGTCGCCTGGAAAACGGTGGCGACAGCCCGGACGTTTACATCGCCGACCAGCCGCGGGTAGCCGCGCTGGCGAACCAGGGGTTCTTGCTTGATCTCTCCGACGCCGTCGACGGGCCCGGAGCAGGGTGGGTCGACACCGCGTTGACCGCCTCGACGGTCGATGGGGCGTTGATGGCCCTGCCGCTGAATACTTCGACCCAGATCCTTTACTACAACAAGTCGCTGCTCGATCAGGCGGGCATCGCCTATCCCTCTACGTCTCCCGACGAGCGCATGACCTGGGCCGAGCTGAAAGAACTCGCAATGCAGGCCCAGGACGCCGGCGCCACTTACGGGTTTCAGTTCGACCAGGTGAGTCGCTTCTACCAGCTGCAGCCACTGATCGAATCACTCGGCGGCGGCAGCGGATTGACCGGCGATGGAAACCTGGAAGCGGCCGTCAACAATGACGGCTGGGTCGAGGCGATGGAGTTCTACGCCAGCCTGTTTGCTGACGACGGAATCGCCCCGCGCGGCATGCCGCCGGGCGAAACCAGCGGAGCGTTCGCAAACGGCGACATCGCGTTCTATCTGGGTGGCACCCACTGGGGTGGCATCTGGGAGCTCTTCGCACCGCTCGATTTCGAGCTTGGATTGGCACCGCACCCGTACTTTGAAGGCCACCCGGCGGTGACGCCGACCGGCGCGCTTTCGCTGGGTGTGAACCCGAACAGCAACAACCCCGAAGCGGCCACCGCGTTTGCAGAGTGGGTAACAACCTCTGAAACCGGCGGCAGGGTGTTCCTGACCGTCGACGTGGCCCCGCCGGCCCTGATCGATGCGATGGCGACCTTCGTCACATCGCCTCCCTGGGATGGCGGCGAAGGAGGAACTACGGCCGGCCAACTCGTCGAGCACGAACTGGCCAACACCGCCGTGGTTCGCCCGCGGAGTATCGGCTACATCGTCTTCGAGGAGATCATGACCCGGGCATTCGAGGACATCCGCAACGGCCAGGATGTCGTCGCCACGCTGAACGCGGCCCAGTCGGAGTTGTCCGAAGCGCTGGCCAACCTCTGATGGCCCAACTAGGTTGGTTCGATACATGCCGGACCGGTACATGCACCGGGGCCGGCGCTGGACTGATGCCAACCCGCGGTTAGCAGTAATCCGAAATGACTCATAGGTCACCGGGCGTGGTGCACAAACGCCAACTCCGGTGGCCGGCCGGGGCCGGCGCAGTACTTTTCCTTGCGCCGGCCCTGAGCATGCTGCTCCTGACGCGTCTTATCCCGACGGTCGATACGCTGGCCGACAGCCTGCGCGATGACGGTGCCTGGAGCCTGGCCAACTACGCGCGGTTGGTCACCTCGCAGGGGTTCCGCGACTCGGTCATCACCACGGTCGTGTTCAACGCAATCATCAACCCGGCCCAGGTACTAATTTCCTACCTGTTCGCGGTCGCCCTGGCGCAGCGCCTGCCGGCGGTCGGGCTGTGGCGCACGCTGATCTTTCTGCCGATGGCGGTCCCACCGACGGTGTCCACGATAGTCTGGGGCGTCTGGTTCCGGCCGGCCGACGGACTCATCAACAGCCTCCTGGCCATCGTGGGCCTACCCGACCAGCCGTTCCTTACCTCGGCCGACCAGGCCCCGTTCGTGATCATGGTGATCGCATCCTGGATCGGCGTGGGTTACTGGATGACCTTCCTGGTGGCGGGAATCAAGAACGTCCCGGCAGAGATCCTCGAGGCGGCCGCGATCGACGGAGCTGGCTGGCTGCGCCGCCTGACCGCGATCGTGACGCCGATGGTCCGACGGCAGTTGAGTTTTGTCCTGGTCGCCGCCACGGTGGCCAATTTCCTGCTTTTTGTTCCGGTGCAAATCCTCACCCGCGGCGGCCCCGCCGGCAGCACCGATCTTGTCATGTACGAGATATACACGCAGGCCTTCATATTCAATAACCGGGGACTGGCCGCCGCCGAGATAGCAATCCTGGTCGTGCTGGTCGCCGTAATCGTCGGCATCCAGTTTCGGCTGTTGGGCGACCGCCGGTAGGGCCGCGCCATGGACCGTCATCTCCCGCCCTGGGGCCGCACCTTCCTGGCGGTAGCGGTGCCGGTCGTTGCGGTGCTGTGGATGGTTCCGCTGGCCTGGATAGTGTCGGCCGGACTGCGCCCCAGCGACGACGTGGTCGGCTCGTTCCGGGCCTTCGGCTGGCAGACTTTCATCCCGGATCCGGCGACCGCCGAAAACCTGGTTGCAATCGCCACCGGTTCCCTGGGGCGGGCCATTATCAATTCACTGGTTGTCGCGGGCGCGACGGTGGCGATCGGACTGGCGGTCTCGGCAATGGCGGCTTTTGCGCTGACCGCCTACCGCTTCCGCGGGCAGGGCATCGTGTTCGGCCTGATCGTGCTGACGTTCATGGTGCCGTTCGAGGCGCTGGCGATCCCGCTGGCCGACGCCGCCCGTTCAGTGAACTTGGAGAACACTTACGTCGCATTGATATTGCCCGGGGTGGGGAACGGGCTGGCGATATTCCTGCTGCGCCAGTTCTATCTCGACATCCCGATCGAACTCTCGGAGGCGGCGGCGATGGACGGGGCGGGCAAATTGCGGGTGCTCTGGAAGATCTACGTCCCGCTTACCTGGCCGGCAATGGTCGGGGCCGGCATCATCATCTTCGTGTTTCAGTGGCAGGCCTATCTGTGGCCGCTGCTGGTCACGACCAATCCGTCGATGGACGTTGGCGCGGTCGCCCTCGCCCGGCTTTTCGGGCAGTACGGGGTTGACTGGGGACCGCTTTTCGCGGGAGCGGCGGTGCTTTGCCTGGTCCCGACGATCATCCTCCTTATGTTCCAGCGATCGTTTACCGAATCGGTGGCGGGATCGGCGGTCAAGGGTTGATGCGGGCCCGTCCGGCTCCCGACCCGGGCGCTGATCGAACCGTAATTTCGGCGGCCACGCCTCGCGCCCCTGCCAGCACCCGACGCGCCGGGCTTTTATCTCTTATCTCTGCAAATTGCTCAAACCATCAGACTTGACCAACCGACCGAAAGGGCGCCGCATGGCCACTGAACTGCTCCTTGACACCGACATCGGGACCGACGTGGACGATGCCCTGGCATTGGCGCTCCTGATCGCCGACCCGGAAGCGGAGCTGGCCGGGGTGACAACCGCACACGCCCACGCCCCGCTGCGCGCGGCCATCGCCGGCGCGCTGCTTGCGGGTACCGCCAAGCAGGGGGTCCCGGTCACCGCCGGCCGTTCGCGGCCGCTGCGCCGCAGCAGCGTTCCGGACTTTCACTGGCACCAGATGTGGGGTCACGAGGGGGCAGGGGTGCTGTCGCCGCAGCAGCGCCGTCTGCCCGACGCCGATCCGGCCCGCGAGGACGCGGCGCGATTCATCATCGAAGCCGCCGAGCGCGCCGGCGGCGAACTGGGCCTCGTCACCGTCGGGCCGGTGACCAATCTCGCCCTGGCCCTACAAATTGAGCCCGGATTGCCCGAGATACTGGGGCCGGTGACCATCATGGGCGGCATCGTCGACAAGACGGCGATAGCCTGGCCGGCTTCCTTTGAAACCAACTTGAACGGCGATCCGCTCGCCGCCGCAATCGTGCTCGGGTCTTCGCTGGACATGACATTGGTGCCGCTGGAAGTTACCCTGCAGGTCTTCCTGAGCCGGGCCGACCGCTCGCGCCTGGCCGAGTGCGGGGGCCCGGTTTCGCAGAAGCTGATCCGCCTCATCGAAGAGATGCGCGAGCCGTTCCTGGCGTATAGCGAAAAGTACGGCCTGGACGGTTCGAATTTCGACGAGCGCACCTACCTCCACGACCCGCTCGCCGTGCACGTTGCAATGGGAGGCAAGCACGCCACGTTGACCAAAACTCACGTAGCCGTCGAATACGAGGGGCAAATCCTGCGCACGATCGCCCATCCGGAGCGTCGTCCCAACATGCGGGTGTGCACCGCCGTGGACGGGCGCGCCTTCGTGTCGGACTGGCTTGAGATGGTGGTCCGGGTTTGATCTGACCGCAGCGGTTTCCCGGCCCGAGCACCTGCGGCGTTCGCGTCGGTTAAATCAGCTCCGAACCCGGATCCGCCCCGCTTGGGCGGGATCCATCCGGCTCCCGAGCAGCCGAATGTGCGCCGGCCGGTCCGCGCTCCCTTCGTTCACGGCCGCGGGCCCGAGCCAGCGTTCCGGCCGGGCAATTGGCCGTCGTAGCGCCGCTTACCCGATCCCGGAATTGCGTCGGGCGCGGGCCATCCATATGACATTGATCCCCACCAGGGTGACCGACGCGATCCAGCAGGCCGAGCCGAGGGTTGCATCGTACTGCAGCCCCAAACCCAGCGCCAGGTAAAAAAGCACGAACGCCAGCACGAAAAGCGCCATGTGGGCAGCCCGGCGCGCACCCTGACCCAGCACAGTGTCAGATCCCGGCCATCATCCGGCCCACGAAATAGGCAACGACGATGATGGCGACCCCGGACGCCAGGAAGATAACCAGGCCGCGCCGTTCTTCCCCGCCCAGGCGCAGAAGCGCGTTCATGAGCGATCGCAGTTCTTCCAAAACAAACTCCGGTTCGAGCCCCGGGTCGAAGGGGTGCTTCCCTCGAGATCGCCCGGGTGGTTCGATAGCGTCCATCGCGAGTCGGTCGCATCGCCGAAATCCCCACGGTGGCGCGGCCGAGGATGGACTGCCCGCGTCTCGCGCAAATTGCGACCGTTGGATTCCAGTGTAGCGGCCGCCGGACCTTGCCGGATCCAAATGCAGATTACATTCGGTCGGATGGGCGCGGGCGGGCGCGGGCCTTCCGGCGGCGATGCGGACACAGCCAGATCGGCGGCACCGAAGACCGGGAGCCCTTCCTCCCGCGGTTATCCGGCGCCGGTTGTGTCGGGTCCTTCCGCGATGCGGGTGCGGCTGCGACCACCAGTCGGGTTGGCAACCCCAGATGCCGGCGTATGCGCCTTTGGCAACCCGCCGGGCCAAGGAAAACGCCAATCCGCAAAATGGCCGGGCCGAAGGGATCCGGGCCTGCCCATAATGTCTGCCAAAGCTCGAATCGAAACCATGCCCGCCCGGCGAGCACTCACCGTTTTGCCCGGCGCAACGGGCCTGGGAGCAGCAAATAGCAGGGACCCTAATGCTCAAACAGCTGGCTCCGCGAGACCTGCGGCCGATACCCGCCCTGGCCTGCGCGGCGATCGTGGCGCTCGCCGTGTTCGGTTGGACCGAACGGACCGAGATGATCGATCCCCAGGGGCAGTCCGTCCCCTACCTGCCCTGGAAACTCTGGCAGGTAGGACCTCTCGCAATTGGAATCGGGGGCGTGTGGTGGGTGTGGCTGAGCACGCGAAAAGTCCCCTGGGTGCCCAGCCTGGCCCTGGGCGTGCTGGCGCTCGTGGTTCTCGGAAACGCCTACACCGAAGCGTTCGGCGATCACTGGGGCAACGTCTGGCGGACCGTGAACCCGATCTTCATCGGCTCATCATCGGTTGCCGCAGTTGCCCTCTGGCGTTCCCGGACGCCGCTCGGCCGCGCCGGCGCGCTGCTGTCCGGGGGCCTGGGCGGGCTGCTTTTTGCAAACGCCTATTTCATCGACCACGGAACCCTCTGGTACGCGCTGGACCCGCTGCGGATGCTCGCCGCACTGGCGTGGGCGGCCGGGGCGGCCGGGACTGGCGTGGCCCGGGCCACCACCTGACGGGGTCCCCGACCGGACGCTCCGCCGCGCCCCGACGCTGAGGATGCCAAATATTCCGGGGCAGGATCGCTGCGGCCGGTCCGCAAATCGGGCAATGTCCGGCGGCCGACGCCTTCCCCGCTCCACGGTTTCCGGCAAGGCGCCAGAGAGCGCCCAATGGCCTGGACTAACGGCGCTGCCGCAGCGACCATAACCGGCCGCCGGAGATCCGAAAACCGGCCTTCCCCGGTGGCTATGCCGCAGCGACCGGCCATCGCAGCGCCAACATAGAAGTGTTTTAGGCAAGCACCCGCAATTGCGAGAAATGGGCGTGACCGACCACCCCGCAGAACCTTCCCGACCGGCGGCGGACCTGTGCTCCGCGGGCTGATCTACCGCATCTACGAAGCGCGCCTGGAGAGCGAGGTGCGGCGCGGCGCCATACCGCGCCACGTCGGCGTCCTCCCCGACGGCAACCGGCGCTTCGCGCGCACCGCCGGGCTGCCAAGCATCGGCGCCGGCCACCGCGACGGCGCCGACAACATCGAGCGGTTGATTGACTGGTGCGATGAACTGGGAATCCCGGTAATTACCGTCTGGGCGCTGTCGACCGACAACCTGAACCGCCCGGCCGACGAACTCGAAGCGATCTTCAGAATCGTCGAATCCCGCGTCGAGGCGCTCGCCGAAAGGCAGCAGCGCGCCGCCATCAGTCGCCGGATCCGTTCGGTCGGCCGCCGCGATCTGCTGCCCGATTCGACGGTCGAGTCGATTCAACGGGTCGAGCGGATGACCGCCAATAACGGCGATGGCGATCTCATAATCGCCATCGGGTACGGCGGCCGCGACGAGATCGTGGACGCGGTCAGGCGGATGATCCGGGATCACGCCGGACGCGGCGAGTCGCTCGATGATCTGGCCCGAACGCTCGATGCCGGTGAATTCGGTCGTTACCTCTACGCTCCCGACATTCCGGACCCGGACCTGGTGATACGCACCTCCGGGGAGCTGCGGTTGTCCGGTTTCATGCTCTGGCAGAGCGCGTTCAGCGAGTACTACTTCTGCGACGTGTACTGGCCGGCGTTCCGTCGCATCGATTTCCTGCGGGCGATCCGGTCATACGGCCAGCGGCACCGCCGCCGCGGCCGCTGACCGGTAGGGGTCGTTCGGCAGGGGCCAGATTGCGCCCGAGAACGATCGCAACCAGTCGCTGTGGAACCGAAAGACCCGGCGACCGCGGCGATGCCGGAAACCGCAAGCCGCCGGTCACATGCCCGGAGGCTCGAAGGCCGGGGCCTGCGGCGAGGCCAAGTGGTCCATGGTCGGCGGCGAACCCGGCCACAGATTGCAGCCCCGGACAGCCGGTCGGACGGATTGGCGGGCCGGACTTGAGTGGCGAAGACGCGAAAAACTCAATCCCGGGCCTACCGGTCCACTGCCCGCCTTAGAACATCGAACGCGGTATGGCGCGGATACACGGCGCGTCGTTGCAAACAGCCCATATCGCCCTGGACCGAACGCTGTTCGGGGATTTGAACGGTTCCCTTCCGAAGTTGAGAATCAACCGCGCACCGATCGTCACGGTCACCCGGTCCCGCCAGTTTGCCCAACAGTGAATCGATACCGGCCGCCCTCAACTCAGATGTCCCTCCCTCCCCAACCGCCCGTTGCCGGCGTCGGCATCTGGGCCGGATTTCTGATCGGGTTGGCGGCTTTGATTGCGCTATTGGCGGTAGCCTTCGGATCGGTCAGTGCGGCATCGGCTAATCAATCGCCGGTACTCTCGCGTTCCCTGGCAGACTCCGGCCATTCCGGCGACTTTTCCCGAGCCCCGTCGGCCCTCACAATCGCGCAATCGGGGTCGCGACCGACGCCGGGGAACGCCGTTCCCGACGCGGCTGATGTCGCGGCGCTGGTGGCGCTGTATGACGCCACCGGCGGGGTCAACTGGAATCGCAGCGACGGCTGGCTGATCGACTCCAATCTGAATAACTGGTACGGGGTCTCGACCGACGCCGGCGGTCGGGTAATTGGGCTCGATCTTGCCGACAACAACCTGCGCGGATACCTGCCGGCCGAAATCGGCGGGCTGACCAGCCTGCGCACCCTGGAACTGGAAATCAACGGACTTTCCGGCCCGATCCCGCCTCAAATCGGGGCGCTTGCCCGGCTGGAGAAACTTCAACTCCGGGAGAACGCGTTCACCGGCCCAATCCCGGCAGAGTTGGGGCAGTTGCGGGGGTTGCGGCGATTTGAATTGAGCCAAAACCAGCTCGTCGGCGATTTACCCGCCGAACTCGGCAAGCTGTCCAGGCTTGAGCACCTGGCGATTGGACACAACGACTTAAGGGGTGGAATCCCCACCGGATTTGGCAGCGCCCGCAACCTGCGGTGGCTCAGCCTCGGCCCCAACCGCTTGTCCGGTTCCATTCCGCCGCAATTGGGCAATCTGTCAAAGCTCGAGTTGCTCAACCTCGGCAATAACCACTTGACAGGGAGCATTCCCCGGGAGCTGGGGAATCTGGGGTCCCTGGTGACCTTACAGCTTCACAACAACTATCTGGCTGGTTCGATTCCCAGTGAGGTCGGGCATCTTCGCCGGCTCAAGCACCTGGGTTTGGCCAACAACAGCTTCAGCGGGAGTATTCCCGCTGAAATCGGCTTGCTCGCCCAATTGGAAGACTTGCTCCTGGATCGAAACCGATTGACCGGTCCGATCCCGACGCGTCTCGGCGATCTTTCCCAGTTGCAATTTCTCCAGCTCGATTCCAACCAATTGACCGGCCCGATCCCGGCCGAATTGGGCAAATTGGCCAAGCTCGGCTCGCTCAACCTCGGCCACAACTCGTTGAGTGGTCCGATCCCGCCTCAACTGGGCTCGGTCAGGAGCCTCGAATTCATCAACTTGGAATTCAATGCCCTGTCGGGCTCGATTCCTGCCGAATTTGCAAACCTGACGCAACTGAAGCAATTGCGCATCGGGGGCAATGCACTTTCGGGCCCCGTCCCTGAATTCTTGGGCGGGTTTTCCAGCCTGGAAGTCTTGCAGGCCAACCAGAACGCTTTCTCCGGACCGATCCCGCCCGGGCTGGGGCGATTGAAAAAGCTCCGGTCGATTGGACTGAGCCACAATGCGCTCTCCGGCCAGATCCCGGAGGAACTGGGAGGGCTCACCGCCCTCGAATCGATCAACTTGTCCGACAACCGACTTAGCGGACCGATTCCCGCGTCGTTCGGCAACCTTTCCAATTTGACCGAACTTGACCTCGGATCCAACAACCTGACCGATCGGATCCCGGCCGAACTGGGTCAACTGCCGCTGCTGCTCGTAATTGAAATCGAGTCGAATCAAATCGATGGGCCGATCCCGGCCGAGTTGGCGCAGATAACCTCGCTCGAGCGCCTCGAGCTCTCGTCCAATCGATTGGACGGCGAAATCCCGCCGGAACTTGCGCGCCTGCAAAACCTGACGGTCCTCGGACTGGATGCCAATCAGCTGTCCGGGCAGATCCCGCCCGCAATTTCCCGGCTGCGCAGACTCTCGTCCCTGGATCTCTCCAAAAACCGGCTAACCGGCATGATTCCGCCGGGAATTGCGGAACTACGGGGTCTGGGGTTTCTGGCGCTGGCCGGCAACCAGTTGGAAGGACCCATTCCCGGCTGGCTCGCACGCCTGCCGTCGTTGAATCACCTCGACTTGAGCGACAACAATTTTTCCGGACCAATCCCGGCCACGTTTGGATCCATTCCCGGGTCCGCGGGTGCATTACTCGGCGGGAATGACCTCTCGGGGTGCATACCTCCGACGCTGTACGCGCTCAGGGTTCACGATCTTTGGCGACTTGAGCTGGACACCTGTCCGTCCGGGCTGTTGGGCCTGGAGACGTCTACCGGCTTCCTGGATCCGGTCTTCTCGACCCAGGAGCGCGATTTTGTGCTGTGGGTCGACAAGGGCGTCGAGGGGGTTGGGTTCACCGCCTACGCCGCCCGGGGCAGGGTCGAGTATCTGGATTCGGGCGGGGAGCCGATCCCCGACGCCGATCCCCTGAAGGCTGGCTGGCAGGTGCAGCTAGCGGACACGTTGACGGTTGTCCGTTTGAAGGTCGCCGGTGGCGACCAGGACGCCGAGGTGGTCTATACGGTCCGGGTGCGCAGGGGCTTTGCGGACAAGCTGACGGTCTTGGACAACGCTTACGTGGAGGCCCCCGACAACGCCGATCTCACGCACAACGTGCCTGATCTTGAGGTCCAGTTGGATGGGAAGCTGCTGCGGGCCGACTTCCTTTCCCACTTCCGGTTGACCGGTAATCTGCGGCGCTGGGGCTATCCGACTTCGGAGGTGCTGGAACTGGAGCCGGGCACGCTGACCCAGTTCTACCAGCGTGGGGTCGTCGATTTCCACGACGTGGGAGCCGGCTGGGTGGTGGAGCGCCGCCTGGCCTGGGACTACATCGGCGGCGGGCTGGGCGGAAGCGCCGACCTGGGCGTTGAGGAAGGGGTTACCAATCCCCATTTCGGACTGGTTTCCGGTCCCTGGGGACACAAGGTCTCCAATTTCGCAATCGACGGGACCGAGATCGGTTTCGCCGACTTTTACGGTGAACTGGGCGGCCTGCAGGCGTTCGGCTATCCCAAGACCGACGCCCGGAGGGACACCAACCGCGCGGGAACCCTGCACGTGGACACCTACACGCCGGGGTTCATCCGCCAGTACTACCAGGCGGCGGTGCTCGAGTACCATCCCGGCGATGAGGCCGCCCCGGTAAAGCTGGCGCTTTTGGGCAACACGTTGCGGGAATTGCTGGTCGGGGACTGGGAGAGGGAGTCGGCGTTTGCGGCGGCGCAGCGATTGGTCGGAGGCGAGGAATACAGGGCACCGTTCGTTCAGGAACGGTAGCCAACTTTCCAGCCAGCCGGCCCGATGCGCGGTACGAATCCGGCTTCGGCACCGTCCCCGGCCCAGCACTTGGGGAGCTGCTTTGGTTCCAGGCGCGCGGCCGGGCCGGATTGCCCAGGACCGATGCCGAGTCGGCTTCGGCGCCTGCCGGACCGCGAATCCAAACTCGCGCCCAGGTATCCGGCGGAGTCCGGTTGCCCGGGACGCAGCAGCGCCCGCGGCCGCGAACCGCCCTCCTGTACTCAGCCCCTGACAGCGGACACACCGGAACACAATTTCCACCCGACGGCCGGGGCGGGGGCGGCCTGCTCACCGGCGATTCGGCATCGAATCGACACTGCTGGGCTTGCGATCCCAATCCCCAGCGCTCGGGTCGTGGACCAGATTGCATTTCATCCGGACGCAGCGCCGGGGCGTATCTACCCACAGATGGAAGGGGCAACGGAGCGAAGGGGAATTTGAGCTGCTTTTGAAAATGTCGCGCGACCCTGGCACGGCCCGCCGGGTAACCCGGAGAACAATCGATGCGGGAACGGCGAAGCGGCGACCGCGACTAGGCGCGGCGCCGGGCCTTGGCGGATTGTCGAACCGCGATGCGCCAGAGCCCTCGCGCCGGGGCCGGCATCGCGTCCCGGTCCGTGGCAGACCCAGGCATGGATACGTTGCCGTCGCGCGCCCGAAGCCAACTCCCGGAAACCGCAATCTGTCCGTTTCCGACCCCGCCCGGGCCAGCATCCCTGGCCGCGCTGACGGGGCAATCCCCGGAGGCAATTAGTGCCGGCGGTGGACGATCGGGCGGTCCGGCGAACCGTGCTGGTAACCGGGGCAACCGGGTACATAGGCGGCCGACTGGTCCCAAAGCTGGTCTCGGACGGGCACCGGGTGCGAGTCCTGGTGCGCCAGCGCCGCCGGGTAAATGCCCGTCCCTGGAAATCCCAGGTCGAAGTCGTGGCTGGAGATGCGGCCAACGAAAAAGTTCTAAAGAGCGCCCTGGATGGCGTCGACACCGCCTACTACCTGATTCACAGCATGTCCAGCGGAGCCGGATTCGGCGATCTGGACCTGCGCATGGCGCGAGCTTTCGGCCGTGCCGCCAAAGAATCCGGGGTCGGGCACCTGATCTACCTGGGTGGCCTTGGGGACCCGGCTTCCGACCTGTCACCCCATCTGCGATCGCGTCAACGATCCGGCCAGGCCCTTCGCGCCGGCGGGGTCTCGGTCACCGAATTGCGGGCCGCGATCATCATCGGGGCCGGCAGTATTTCGTTTGAGATGATCCGCAACCTGGTCGAGCGGCTGCCGGTCATGATCTGCCCGCAGTGGATCTATTCGCAGGTCCAGCCGATAGCCGTCGGGGACGTGCTTGCCTACCTGGTCGCCGCCCTCGACGCGGAGGGCTGTCGAAACCGCACCATTGAGATCGGCGGCGCCAGCGTCACCACCTACCGCGGACTGATGCTTGCCTACGCCGGCGCGCGGGGTCTTCGCCGCCTGCTGCTGCCGGTTCCGGTCCTGACCCCGCGGCTTTCGTCATATTGGGTCCACTGGGTAACGCCGGTCCACGCTGCGGTCGCCCGGCCACTGGTGGAAGGACTGCGCAACGACACGGTTGCAACCGACGCCAGCGCCCTCGGGCTGTTTCCGGACATACGGCCGATGGATCACCGGGCCGCGATTGACGAAGTGATCCGCGATCTGGATGCGGGCAGCATCGACACCGCCTGGAGCGATGCCGATTCAACCCGCACCGGATCCAAACGCGCGGTCGATCTTGGAACGGGCGGCGGGCTGATTCTCGAAAAACGTCGCCGACGCGTACTGGCCCCGCCCGACCGGGTGTTTCGAATTATTTCAGGCATCGGGGCAGACCGGGGTTGGTACTGCGCCAACTGGGCGTGGTGGCTGCGAGGGTTGCTCGATCGCTTTCTGGGCGGGGTTGGACTGCGCCGCGGCCGGCGTCACCCCGACAATCTGCGTGTCGGCGACGCGCTGGATTTCTGGCGGGTCGAAGCGGTCGAGCCGAACCAGACGCTGAGGCTGCGCGCCGAAATGAAACTGCCCGGCCGGGCGTGGCTTCAGTTCGATGTCCGCCCATTGGCCGACGGCACCGCGGAGTTGCAGCAATCGGCGTTCTTTGCCCCCAGGGGTTTGCCCGGCCTCATCTACTGGTACGGGCTCTACCCCGTTCACGCTTGGATATTCGCGGGGCTGATCCGGGAAATCTCCCGACGCGCGGAAGCGGACGCCGCCAATGACCCGATAGGCGGTGGAACCCGACCCCCGCCGGTCCGGCAAAGCTGAGATTGAACGACAAACCGGCGCGTTCGCGATTGGCGCGTGGCCGGGACCGGCTCCTGCGCGGGTAGGAGATCGGCCCAATTCACCGGATCCGACGATGCGTGACGCAAACATCCCGATCGGCGGGGTGATCGCCGAACCGCACCTGCCGGGCTTGTTGGTCTCCGTGCTGACCCGGATCTCCCGCAGCGCCCGCACCAGGTAATCCGACCGGTATCCGACCCCGTTTCGCTACGGAATCTGCTACTCCCGGGCGCCTGATCGCCGTCCGGCCGGTTCCGGTCGCGACCACTCCCGCAGGTCTGCCCGCGTGGGCCCGGCGCCGCTGCCCGGAAACTCTCCGCGCCAGCCGTCATTTGGACTGGTGTTTGTTATCCGTATGCTATATTTCAGCGTTCAAACAAACACCGAACACGGGGAGAGTAATCGTGCCCAGCGCGCTGCCGCTAGAAAACGCGGACACCGGCGTCGAGCAGGCGCCCAAACCGGGCCAAGCCCCATTGCGCGCGGTTCTCGTGATTGCCCCCGATGCCGGCGTCGCCGACGCGGTGCTGCATTCCCTGCAACGGCGCCGTACCTGCCGTTTTCTGGCATGGGTCAAGACCGCCGATGCCGCCGTGCGACGTCTGGCGGGCGAACGGTTCGACCTGGTCGTGGTGGCCGGCCTGGGGGCCGAGCTGGCGCTGGGCGCCTTGAAGCGGCTGCGGGCGTGTGTCGGCACCGCGCGCATCCTGGTCGCGCTCGGCAGCAATCCGGCGCCGGTGGTGGTGGACGATTTCGTGCGCGCCGGCGCCGGCGGCCTGGTCGACTGCACCGAGGGTTTTGTCGACCTTCCCGCCGCCGGCCAGGTAGTCGCCCACGGCCATTCGATATTCCCCCGCGGCCAGGGCCCGGGTTCGACCGATCCGCTGCCCGAGAGGATAGTCGGGCCGGAAGCGCTATCCGAGCGCGAGCGCCAGATCCTGGAGCTGGTCGCCACCGGCATGACTTCGCAGCGGGTGGCCGACCAGCTGTATCTGAGCGTCCACACGGTGGAGAAATACCTCAGCGTCTGCTACCGCAAGCTCCAGGCCGCCAATCGCGTGCAGGCGTGCAACATTGCCCGCTATTACGGATTCATCTAGGGTGCGCCAGCCTACTGGACCGGCCGATCCGGCCACGCGCGCCGGCGCGGCCTACTGGCGGCTGATCGGATTGATCCTGACGGCCCCGTTCTGGGCCGCGACACTGGTGCTGCTCAACCCGGAATCAGCCGCGGCGGCCGACATAGTGGCCGGGGCGAGCGGTTCCGATCCGATCACCTTTGCGGTCAATTCGCTAAAGACGTTCCTGGCCACGATAGCGACCGTGGTGGTGGCCGCATCAATCGGCTGGAAAGCGGTCATGGCCTGGTCGGCCGGCAGCGTCGAGGCCCAGCGCGAAGCCCAGCGCTTCGCTCTCCAGTCGATGATCGTTTACGGGCTGGTGATGGCATTTAACTTCGGTCTGATGCAGAACGCGGTCGAGTACCTGGTCAACACCATGGGCGGGCGCGCCTGAGCACCATCCCGATTGCCGCCGACGTCGAGGATGCAGCCGGCCGGCTCTGCCTGGTCGGCTTCTACGTGCGCCCGCGCGAACTGGTCTGGCTGACCGGCGCGGTGGGAGTCGAAGCACTGCTGGTGGGACGGGCCGCGGCGGCCGGCTTTTCCCTGCCAGCGCTGCTCCTGCTGCTGGCGCCGGCGCTGGTCTGCTGGGCGGCCCTCAGGCTCCGCATCGACGGCGCCGTCCTCGAGCGCTGGGTCCTGGACATGGGGTACTTCCTGCTGCGCGGGCGCGTGCTCGCCGCCGGCTGCCGGCCGCAGCGCGGCGGGAGCGTTCGCGTCGAAGTCCGGATCCGTTACCGGATCGAATGCCCCGGCCACTGGCTGGGAAACGGGGCCCGCACGAACCGGGGGTTTCGGTTTGAGATTCCCGCTTAAGCGTTTGTCGGCAAGAGGCCGGCCGCCGGTGCTGGATCTTGGAATCTCGCGGGTGACCGGTACGCAGATCGAGCGCAGCGATGGAGCCGGCGTCGCCGGACTGGCGCTCGAGCCGATCGATCTGGAGTCACTGGATCCCGACCAGGTGGAAGCTTCCACCGCCAGGATGGCGGCGTTCCTGGCCGGCCTGGAGGACCCGATCCAGCTGCTGGTCAGCAATTCCCGGTTCCACGCCGATCGCTACATAGCCGGCACCGCCGCCCGATGGCGTTCGGAGTGGTCCGCCAAGACCGGATTGCGCGCCCGGTTACTGGACGGGGAATCGGACCGGGGTTCCTGGGCGGAGTGGTCGCGCGCTGTCGCCAAAGAGTGCAACCTCCGCCAGATCGGGGTCAGGCTGATGCTTGCCGGATCGAGCGGGCCTGATTCGCGCGGCCCGGACCTGCCGGCCCGGATCGAGCGGATCGGGGCGGGACTGACGCAGGCCGGGATCGGCTGGCGCGCCCTGAGCGGCCTCGACCTGGTCCTTGAGCTTGAGCGGTCTTTCCTGGGCGGCGGCTCAGGGCTCGAGAACGCGCTGTCGGCGGGCGGCCCGCTGGCCGTATCGGACGCGCTCCGGAACCTGGCCTTCGACCTGGCCGATCCGCTGCCGGACTGGATCGAATTCAACCCCCGCCACCTCAGGTTCCCGACCCCGGAAGGCGAACGGTTCGCCGCCGCCGGTTACGTGCGGGCCCTGCCCCGCGCGGTGCGGGCGGGCTGGCTGGCGCTGCCGGCCCGGTTCGACTTCGACGTGGCGCTCTCGCTGCACATCTCCCCGCTGCCGGCCGGCGAGGTGATGCGCCGGCTGGCCCAGTCCGAACGCGAGATCGCCGGTTCGCACGACGAAGCGGCCGCCAGCGATCCGGTCGCGGCCCGCGAGCAGCGCTGGCGGGCCGAGGACATGGGCGCCCTGGCCGAGGCGATGCGCGGCCGCGAAAGCTATTTCAAGCTCGGCGCGTACTACATGGTCGGGGCCGATTCGCGTCCGGACCTGGAAAATTGCCGCCGCAGCTTCCGGGCCGCCCTGGCCGCGGTCGGCCTGGTCGGGTCCGACGCGGTCGGCTACCAGCGCCAGGCCCTGCAGTCGATCATCCCGCTGGCGCGCGAAAGGCTGGTCCGCCGGCGCGGGATCACCAGCGCGCCGCTCGCCGCCGCCCATCCCGGTTCGGGCCGCGGGAAGTCAGATCCCGAGGGATGGCTGCTGGCCGGCTGCGGCTGGGACAAGGGGCCGCGGGCGCCGCTCGCGCTCAATACGTTCGCGCCCGGATACGAAAACCCGCACCTGGCGGTGCTGGGCCAGAGCGGTGCCGGCAAGACCCACCTGGCGCGCGCGATCGCCTTCAACGCCTGGATGTCGGGCGCCGAGGTTGCGCTGATCGACCCCAAGGACGAATACGGCGCACTTTCGCGACAGTGCCAGGGCTCGGCGGTGGCCCTGGAACTCGGCGGGGCGACGGCCCTGAACGTATTCGACGCGGCCGGGCTCGACGAGCGCACCTACGCCGGCGGAATCGCCGACATCGCCCGGTTCTGGAGCGCGGCCCTGGGCCGGATCAGCGATCACCAGCTCGCCATCCTCTCAACCGCCATCGAGCGGGTCTGCCCGCCGCACCGGGCCGGCCGCGACCGGCCGCCGGTGGCCAGCGATCTGGCGGCCGAACTGGCCAACGACCGATCCGTCGACGGGGCCGGGCGGGCCGCCGCCCAGGACCTGGCGCAACGGCTGCGGCGCTTTTGCGGACCCTCCCTGGGCAGGCTTTTCTCATCTCCCACCAACGTCCGCCTGGATAACGATTTCCTTCTGTTCGAACTGGCCAGGCTGCGCGCCCAGGACGTCGACCTGTTCTCGCTGGCGGTCCGCCTGGCGCTGCTGGCGCTGACCCGGTGGCTTGATCGCCCGGCCGCCCGGCGCCTGATCCTCATCGATGAGGCGTGGTGCCTGCTGCACGATCAGGCCGGGGCGCGCTTCCTGCTGGACCTGGCCAAGACCGCGCGCGCCAAGGGCGCCATGCTCCTGATGGTCACCCAGGACGCGGCCGATTTTGCGGCCAACCCGCTGGCCCGGTCGGTGCTGGCGAACTGCGCGGCGGCGATCATCTTCCGCCAGCACCGGGCCCACGCCGGCGCGCTGTCGGAGTTGTTCGACCTGGATTCTGAAGCCGCCGCGCGGATATCCACCCTGCGCCGCGGCCAGGCGCTGGCCGCCCTCGGCGGCGGCCGGCGGGTGGCGATCGAGGTGTTCGACCACCCTTGGTAAAACCGCTGCTCGGCCTGGCCATCGTGCTGGCGCTGCTGCTCTGCCCCGGCGCGGTTTCGGCGCAGGAGCCGGATGACGCTGGCCGGGAGCCGGATCCGGCCCGGTCGCCGGCCGACCTGTTGCCGCTGCCTTGGCCGGATCCCGGGGTCGCCGCGGCCGCGGCCGGCGCCGGGCTGGTGGACGAACTCACCCGCGCGATAAGCGGCCCGCTCGACTGGGTCTGGGCCTACCTTTTCCTGGTCCCGGATGCGATCGACCCGGAACGCGCCGCCCAGGTCGATGCCGCGCTGGCCAGGATCGCTCCGGCCGGTCTGGGCGATCCGATCTTCAGCGGCCGCGGCGCCGCCCTGGCCGTGCGGGCGGCCTGGGAGCGCTCGCGCGAGCTGGCCCTTTCGGCGCAGCTGCCGTTCCTCGGGCTGGTGCTGGGGGCGTTTTCGGTCTGGGCCCTGGCGATGCTCTTCCTGGGTCGCCCGGTCGATGTTCCCGCCGCCGCCGGCCGCCTGGCGATCGCCCTTGTCGGCTCGCTCGCCTCCTACCAGTTCGTCGACGCGCTGCTTTTCGCCAACGACCTGCTGGTGATCCTGTTCGCGCGCATCGGGTCCCAGGACGTGCTGCTGGGCACCCCGCGGGAGCTCATCGCCGCCTGGCAATGGGGGGCGGAACCCGACAGCCTGTTCGACCTCGGCGGCGCCCTGCTGAAGGGCGTCTGGTACGGGATCTTCCGGTCCTTCCTGCAACTGCTGCTGCTGCTCGGGATGCTGGGGATCGCGGTCCGCCTGCTGGTGCGGCTGGTCTGGATCTGGGCGTTGACCGTGGTCGCCCCGCTGGTGCTCACCCTGGCGGTCCTGCCGCCCGCCGCCCGCCTGCCGCAGCTCTGGCTGCGGCGGCTCCTGCGGACCGTGTTTGAAAAATCGGCCCTGGTCCTGGGGCTCTCGGTGAGTTTTTCGGTCATCGCCCTGCAGCCGCCCGGCCTCATGAGCGTGCTGCTGGCGATCGTTGCGCTGTTCGTGGCCCAGGCCCTGCCGGGGTTCCTGCTGGACGCCGTCGCCGGCGCCGGTGCCCAGGGCGGCCAGGCGATCCTGGGCCGGCTGGCAACGCCGGCCTCGGGGCTGCAGACCGCGCGGCGGATCTGGCGGCGCACCCGCCCCGGGCCCCCGTGAAAGCAGGGCCGAAGCGATGAACCCGATCTGGCTGCTCGGCCGCCCCTTGCTGGAATTGACTCTCTCGCTGGCCGGCCGGGCGCTGCGCGGCCCGGCTCCGGATCCGGGCGATGACACAGGCTCCCGGTACCTGCTGCTGGCCGCGGCCGCGGCCGGACTGCTGGTGGCCGCGCCGGCAGTCCTCTACGGCCTGCTCCTGGCGGGCCTGCCGGCCTCCGGGGGCTGACCGCGGAATCGGGCCGGACCGCCGGGCCGGCCAGGGCCGGCTACTACCGGATCGTTCCCGAACTGGATTGCGCCCTGCCGCTGGATCCGGCCGAGGGCCGCGACCTGCAGGCGGTCCTGCACGCGGCGCTGTCGCACCTGGGCCCGGACGAATCGGTGGAAATCCGTTACCTGTTCGCCCCGGCGCCGCGGTCCGCGCCGCGCCGGCTGCAGGGCGCGGCGGCAAGGGCCCGGACCGGGCTGCGGCCGGGACGCTTCGGGCGGACCGCGGCCTGGATGCGACGGCTGCAGGCGGGGGTGCGCAGCCTCGCCGACCTGCTCGGCCCGGTAACCGATCGCCGGGCCGGCCGGCCGGCCCGGGAACTGGCCAGGATCATCGAGCGCCGCGCCGGCGAGCCCCTGCTGGCGGGGGCGGTGCTGGTCAGGATCCGGGCCGGCCGCGGCCGGCATCCCGATATCGTCGCTGCGCTGGCCGAGTACGCGGCCGGGCTCGGTTCGCGCTGGAACCGGCTCCGCCTCGAGCCGGTCAGGGATTCGGGGGCGGCCGCGCGCTGTTTCGCAGACTGGCTGCTGCCCGACCGGGCGCGCTGGCTGATGACCGCCGCCGAGGCCGCCGCCCTGTGCGAGCTGCCCACCGCCCGGGCGCGCGATCCGAACCTGCGCCGGGCCCCGGCCGGCCAGGTCCCGGCCGCCGCGGTGGTCCCGGTCGGCGAGGGGCTGTTCCTGGGCTGGCCGCATTCCGGGACGGCCGATCCGGGGAAGCGGCTCGGGCTGCGGATCGAGGACTCGCTCAAGCACCTCCTGGCGGTCGGCCCGACCGGAACCGGCAAGAGCACCTTTCTTTACTGGTATGCGCTCTCGGCGGTGCGGGCCGGTCTCGGCCTGCTCCTGCTCGATCCCAAGGGCGACCTGGCCGAAGCGGTGCTGGACGCGGTTCCCGAGCCGCGCGCCAAGGACGTGGCTTTTCTGGACTTTGCCGACACCGGGCGGCCGATCGGCCTGAATCCGCTGGCGGTTACCGATCCGGCCATCGCCGACCAGACCGCGGCCGCGGTCAGCACGATGATGCGCGAGCTTGTCACCGGCGAGGGAATGCAGTGGGGCACGACGATGTCGCAGGCGTTCGCCTACGGATTTCGGACCCTGGCCGCCAATCCCCAGGTCGAACCGACCATGCTGGACCTGCAGCGCCTGTTCTTTGACCCCGAGTGGCGCGCCGAACTCCTCGAGAACGTCTCCGACCCGTTCGTCGCCGCCTACTGGACCAACCAGGTGGACCGGATGGGCGAGCGCCAGTTCGAGCTCAATTTCGGATCGGCCCTGCGCCGCATGGCGCTGCTGGTCAACGATCCCCGGGTACGCAACATCCTGGCCCAGGCGCGCCCGGCGGTGCGCTGGGACCGGGTCCTGGAGCGGTCGGGCATCGTCCTGGTCAACCTGGACCAGGCCGACAACGCGCTGGGGATCGCCGGATCGCGGCTCCTGGGCAGCATCATCGTCACCCAGTTCTGGCAGGCGGTCCTGCGGCGGCCGCGCCGGCACCGGCCGGCGTTCATCTTCCTGATCGACGAATTCCAGGAGTTCCTGGACACCGGCCGGAACATGGGAGCGTTCTTCGAGCGGGCCCGCAGCTACCGGGTCGGGATGTGCATCGCAACCCAGTCGCTCGCCCAACCCAGGCTGCGACCGGTCCGGCGGACGGTGCTGATCAACGCCCGCAACCACGTCGTCTTCGGCGGCCTGCGCGACGAGGCGCGGTTCTTCGCGCTGGCCACCGAACCGCACTTTTCGGCCCGCGACCTCGATCGCCGCGAAGCCTTCCAGATGACCGTCTCGGCGCTCGTCGACAACCACCCGGCCCCGCCCTTTTCGGCCCACGTGGCCCCGCTGCCGGTCCCGGACCGGTCGCGGCTGGGCAGTCGGCGCGAGCGGGCCCGCCGCCTGTTCGGGGCCGACCGCGAACTTCTCGAGCGGCACGTCCGCGCCCGCTACGGCCCGCGACCGGGCTAGGAGCACCGGCCGGGTCGCGGTTACGGATTTCCCTCTGGCGCCCGCCCCCCGGCGCGGCCGAGGATCCTGCCGGGGCCGGAGAACCCGGCCGCAGTTTCTCAGGTTGGTGAATGCAAATGCCCACGCCCGAATCGGCACCGCTCGGTCTGGCCGCCCTGGGCGCGGTCGCCCTGGTCCTGATCGGCTGGCGGGCCGTCCGCGGGCACCGGCCCGGAGACGGGCCACAGGGCCGCCAATTCGACCTCCTGCCGCCACCGGATCACGATCGTCCGGCCCGCCTGATGCTGGCCGATCTGGCCGGCTCCGGGGCCTTCGAACCCCTCCCGCGGCCACGGCTCCTGGGCGGGGAGCGCGGGGCCGCCTTCGGGCGCTCGATCCGCATAAGCGCCCGCCGTATCGCCTATCGCGATTTCGCCGGCGGGGCCTGGGCGGACGCCCATGCCGCCCGCCTCGAACACATCTACCCCGGGATTCGGGTCATGCCCCGCAAGGAGGGAAATTGCTAAATCGGATCATCCTGCGCCTGCGCGGCGGATTCGGCCGGTTCCTGGCCGATGAGCGCGGATCGGCCACCGAGTACATCATGATCGCCGGTCTGGCGGTGATTGTCCTGGGCGCGGCCGTGGTGGCCTGGAACCAGGGCCTGACCAACTACCTCGACGCCATGCTCGACGACCTCCGGGATCTTGGCAGCTGAGCACGGGCGGAGGGATCGCGGGCGAGCGCGGCAGCGCTGCGACCGAGGCGATCCTCGTCCTGGCGCTGCTGGCGCCGCTGTTTGCGGTGATGATCAGCCTGGGAGACATCTGGGCCGACCAGGTCGCGCTGGATCACGCCGCCGCAACCGCGGTCCGGCGGGCCGCCGCCGGCGGCGGCGATTCCCCGCAACTGCGCAGCGCGATCGCCGCCGATCTGGCGGCGGCGGGCCTGCCGTCCGGTCCGGTCACCGTGCGGATTGACCCGCCCGACCCGGCCTGGCAGGAGACGATCACCGTCCGCCTGGGCCTGCCGCGCGATGTCGCCGTACCGCTGCTGGGATCCTGGTCGCTGCAGCTCACATCGGAGTTCTCGGCCCGCAACGAGGTCGGCGAGGTATCGCCCTGAACCTGCGGGTGTTGGGCGGCGAGCGCGGTTCGGTAAGCGTGCAGGCGCTGCTGCTGCTGGGCCTTTTCATGCTCCTGCTGGCGATGGTCGCCGAGATGGGGGCGCTGCGCGCCAAGACCCTGCGCCTGCAGTCGGCGTTCGACCGCGCCGCCCTGGCCGGGACCGGCGCGATCGACTCCGCGGTACTGGCCGATCGCGGCCGGATCACCCTCGACCCGGCCGCGGCCGAGAGGATCGCGCGCCGCTACCTGGCCCTGAACCTGGAGCCGATCGAAGCCCTGCTGGCCGGTCAGACCGCCGCCCAGGTCGCCGCCGCCGCCCGCGTTCGCACGCGGGCCGACCCGCCGGCAGTCACCCTGAACGGCGCGATCACGCTGCCGAGCGGGCTGCTGGCGATCGCCGGCGCCGGCCCGACCGTCACCTTCCAAATCCAGTCCTCGTCCCTGCTGAAAGGACCCTGAATTGCCCAAAAAACTCGCCCTGACCCTGGCCGCCGCAGCGCTGCTGCTGGCGGCCGCGGCCGGCGGCATCTGGCTCGCCGGCGGGCTGACCGCGCCTCCATCGCCGGTTACCGCCGGCGACTCCGCGCCCGACTCGGCAACCCCGCCGCGGGCGCTGGCGCCGGTCGGCCTGCAGATCGTCTCCGGCGGCGCGGAGGGGCCGTTCGAACTGAAAGTCGGCCATGAGCTGCAGCTGATGGCGGCGGTCGAACTCGAAGACGGCAGCGTTCGCCACGACGCCCCGATCACCTGGACAAGCTCCGATCCGCGGACCGCAATCGTTGCGCCATCCGGCATGCTCCGCGCGCTGGCGGCCGGCGAAGCGGTGATCCAGGCCCACCTGGTCCCCCTGACCGCACAGACAAAGGCCCGCGTTGCCAGGTAATCCTCTGGCGCGCCGGAAGATGATCCGGCTTGGCCATGCCCTGGCCGTGGCGATCGGGCTGGCGATGCTGCTGGCCCATTTCGCCGCACCGCCCGCCCGGGCCGATCACGGCCAGTGGGAGAGCCGGCAGGTCTGGATCGAGCCGGTGATCGAAGAACGCACCCGGGTCAAACCGGGTCGCTGGGTCAGGCAGCGGGTCTGGGTGCCGCCGCAGACCGTCAGCCGCGAGGTGACCGTTACCGTCCCGGTAAAGGTCGAGTACCCCGCGTTTGTCCCGTCCGGCTACTGGACGCTGGTCCGGGTCCGGGTCGAATCGCACCAGGTCCGCTGCCGGTCGGTCTGGCGGTGGTACCAGGACTGCCCGAACCTCTGGGGGCCGTGCCGGACGGTTTACGGTCCCCGCGAGGAATGTCAGCGGGTCGACACCTCGAAATGGGAACTGCAGCGGAGGTGGGTCGACACCTCGCGCTGGGAAACGCGCATCCGGGTCGAGAACCAGCGTCAGACCAGAACGGTCGAGCGCGTGATACCGGGACGCTGGGAGACCCGCAGCCGCTGGCGGCCGGGAGGCACCGAGACCTACCGGCACGAGGTTGAACCGGGACGCTGGGAGACCCGCCGGGTCTGGGTGGAGCTGCCGCACGGACCGGTTGTGCCGAGCGTCAAGCCCTCCGGTTGCCGGCCGTCCGGAATCTACAAGGTATCGAGCAATTACGCCGGCAACACCCAGTGGACCGACGCCGACGGCACGATTCATTACGGGACGCGGACGTCCAGCAAGCCCAACCCGTGGTGGGCGGTCAGCCTGGGTTCGGTGTCCAAGGGCCGGACCAGCGCCTATGATTCGCGGGCGTTCAACGGTCGCGGTTACGGGGCCGACGGTCTTTTGCTGGCCGGTCGCTTCTACCGCAATTACCTGCCCGCCGGGGATTGCTTCGATGCGGTCGGCGTGGTCTTTTTCCAGGACGACACGGTCGTCAGCGGCGATCTGGACCAGCCGGATCCGTCCCCCGAAACGCCGCCGCCCGGGGCCGGACCGGCGCCGAATCTGCCCTCGCCGGCGCCGACCGAAACTCCTCCCGTCGAACCGACCGAGGAATTGGAACCCACACCGACCCCGACCCCCCGGCCGAATCCTGATCCGACGCGATCGCCGAGCCCCGGTCCGGGCCCGGATACGCGGCCGCCGACCAAAGACCGGCCGGCCCTTGACCCGGGTGGCGAGTTCCTTTTCGCCGTAGTGATCGAGGGTTCGGAAACCCCTACCGGGCCCGGGCGGGAGAGCATCCAGGTCCTGCGCGGCGCGCCGGTCGAGGTATACCTGCTGCCGCGCCTTGACCCGCCCGAAGACGACCCGGCGGCGGAGGTGACATTCAGGTCTTGGCGGTTCGAATCCGGCCCCAACGACCATCCCCGGGCGCCCGCGGCCGGATCCGAGCTTGGTCCGCTGCAGCCCCTGCGGCTGCGGCTTGATTCGCCCGCCCCGGCCGGGCGCGCCGGGCATGAGATTGGGCTCTCGGTCCGCGTCCGGGTCGTGGCCGGCGACGGGCGATCCGAGGACTTTGAAATGCCGGTGGCGCTGCCGGTGGCGGTCCATTACCAGGCGATCGCATGAGACGGTTCCTGGTGGTACGGGCCGTGTTGCTGGCGGCGGCGATCGCGCTGGCGGCGGCCGCGCTGCTGATGTTTGAAGCCGAAAGACGCCTGGACCGGGCGCTGGTGCTCTCCCGCGACGTGCCGCCCGGCAGCCGCCTGGTTGCCGCCGACATCCGGTCCAGGGCCGCCCCCCGGGGCGCGATTCCCCCGGGCGCGGTCCGTGATCCGGCCGGCGCGGTCGGCCGCTATGCCCGCGGTCCCCTGTCGGAAGGGCAGTACCTGGTGGCCGGGGACCTGGGCGCCGAGGCGGCCCGCTCGCTGGCCGAGTCCAGCTTCAGCTTCCCGGCCGGGTGGTCGCTGGTGGCCCTGCCGATCAGGTTCGAGTACGCCCTCGGCGGAGCGCTCACGCCCGGCCAGGCGGTCGACATTTACGCGGTCGCCAAGCGCTCCGGCGGCCCGGCCGAGATCCTGGCCCCCGGCGCGCGGCTGGTCGATGTCCGCAGCAACGATGGGTTGAGCCTGGCGCTGGCCCGCGGCGCCGAGGTTGACGCCGACGAACCGGTCGGCTCGGTGCTGGTGGCGGTGCCGCGCGCCCTGCTGGCCGGAATAATCGCCCGCATCGAGGATTTCAATTTCGTCCTGGCGACCGCGGCCGGCGGATCAAGCTGAGACCCGACGCGGCCGGCGACCGTGAATTTGCGGCCCAGCTTGACTTCCTGCGCGAACAGCTGCTGGCCCAGGTAGCCCCGCAGCAGCTGGATCCGTTCCGGGCCGACCCGGGCCGGCGCCGCCAGCTGCGCGAGCTCGTCTCCGACCTCCTGGCGCAATGGGCGCCCGACACCTTGATCGGCGCCGAACGGATCGAGACCCTGCTGGCCGAACTGGTCGGCCTGGGTCCCCTGGACCCGTTGCTTTCCGACCCGGCGATCAGCGACATCCTGGTCAATTCGCCCGACGAGGTCTGGGTCGAACGGCGCGGTCGCCTCGAACGCGCCGCGGCGTCCTTCAGGAGCACCGAACACCTGGCCGGCCTGATGGAAAAGATAGCCGCGCTGGTCGGCCGCACGCTCAGCCTGCAGACCCCCTGCGTGGACGCGCGCATGGCGGACGGATCGCGCGCCAATCTGGTGATCGCGCCGGTCGGCGGACCCTGCCTTTCGATCCGGCGTCACCGCCAGGAGCGGCGGTCCCTCTGGGGCAACGCCGGCTCCTGGGTCGCCGGCGGGGGCATGAGCGAGCTGATGGCAAAGCTCTTTGCCCTGGCGGTGCGGGCGCGCTGCAACTTCCTGCTCGCCGGGGCCACCGGGGCCGGCAAGTCGACCCTGCTGGCCTCGCTGCTGGCGCACATCCCGGCCAGCGAACGGCTGGTTGTGATCGAAGACACCCAGGAACTGCCGGTCGCCGGTGGCGGGCACGTGGTGCGGCTGCAGTGCGTGCACGATCAGCGCGGCGCCAGTTCGGGTCGCCGCAGGGTCGATCTGGCCGACCTGGTGGTCAACGCGCTGCGGATGCGCCCGGACCGCCTGGTGGTGGGCGAAATCCGCACCCCGCGCGAGGCCTACGTGTCGGTCGAGGCCCTCAACACCGGTCATCCGGGTTCGGGAACCACCATCCACGCCGACAGCGCGATCGATGCGCTGGGACGGCTGGAAATGCTGATTCGGCGCGAGCACGCCGGGTTCACCGCCACCGACGTGCGCGCCCCGATCGCGCGCGCGTTCGACTACATCGTCCACGTCGCGCGCCGCCAGGACGGACGGCGCATCGTGAGCGAAATAGTCGAACTGGCGGGCATGCGCGGCCCCGAGTACGACCTCCGCCGCGTGATCGGCTGGAGCGAATCGGGCGGGTTCGAGGCAAATCCCGACTACCGGATCGGCCCCCGGGCCAGGGCCCGATTCGAATCCCTGCGCGAAAAGGATGCCTGAACTGGCAGGTCAATTCGTCCTGCTCGGGGCCGGCCTGCTCCTGCTGCTGCTGGGCGCTTCAAATCTGCCCGAATTGCTGTCGCGGCCGCCGGCCGGATTGAGGGCGAACCTGGAGCGGATCCTTAGGGCCAACGGCCTGCGCTGCGGGTACTCCTGGCTGCTTGCCGGAAGCGCGCTATCCGGCCTGGCGGCGGGACGGCTGGCCTGGGGATATTCGATCCCGGTCGCGCTTCTTGCCGCGTTCGCCGCCGCGCTGGCCCCGGCGACGATCCTGTGGCTGCGATCGTCCGGTCACGAGCGGCGCATCGAACGGGAGACGATCGCCCTGGCCCGGCAACTGGCCGCGCACCTGGGCGCCGGAGAGAACCTCTACACCTCGATCCGGCAGCTTTCCGGCGATCGACGCGGGCCGGTGCAGGCGGCGCTCGGACTGGCGGCCGACGAGTTCCGGCTCGACCGCCCGCTGGCGAATGCCCTGCAGGACGGGGCGCAGCGGAGCCGGCTGCGGCCCCTTTCGTTGCTGCTGGCGGTGCTCGCCCAGCTGTCGCAGCAGGGAACCCAGGGCCAGGCGGCGGCCGACGTGCTGGACCTGGTCGCCCAGCAGATGGAGCATTCCCTGCGGGCGCGTGAGCAGTTGGCCGAACGCACCCGCGGGGTGGCGACCCAGGTTTATGCGGTGGCCGGGGCCATCCCGGTAATGGCGGTCTGGATCTGGCAGACCTCTTCCTACAGCTTTTCGGTGTTCGACCTGCCGCTCGGCCGGAGCGTCCTGCTCCCCTTCGCGCTGGCGATGGAGTTGCTGGGGCTGGCGTTGCTCTGGCGCTGGTCCCGGCCCGAATCGCTTTGATAGGGTCCGCAATCGCCCCGCTCGCCCTCCTTTTGGCGGCGGCCCTGATTGCCGGAGTGGCGGTTCGCATCGGGCCCTCGCAACCGGGCGCCGGGCGGACCGATCGAATCCGGACCGCGGTTTCACATGGGCCGGGCCGGGTAACGTTCGGGCCGGGCCGCAGGGCGGTCCCGACGTTGGCCGGAGCCGCGGCCGGCCTGGCCCTGTTCCCGGCCGCCGGGCTTCCCGCAATCGTCCTGGCCCTGGTGCTGGCGGGGCTGGGCTGGCTGGCGCCGCAGCTGCTCGATGAGCGCCGCCGCGGCAATGACCGGGCGGCCGCATTGCGGCAGGTCCAGCCGGCGATGGCCCTGCTGCGGGCCCAGGTTGCGATGGGGCTGGGACTCGAGTCCGCGCTGCGCAATCTGGCCCTTTCGCCGCTCATAGGCGGGCCGCTCGCCAAGCGCCTGGGCGCGGTCCTGGCCGCCTACGGCCTGGGTGGATCGGTCGAAGGTGCCCTGGTGAAGCTGGGGCGCGAACTCGAGTCGGCCGAGGTCCAGATCCTGGCCCGCTCGATCTCCCAGGCGCGCCGGCTCGGGGTCGGGCTGGAGGAGACCCTGGCGCGAGCCGAATTCGATTTCGCCAATGCCCACGAGCGCCGGGTGGCCGCAGCCGCCGAGCGGGCCCAGCTCCGTTCGCAGCTGCTGATCGTTGGGTGTTTCCTGCCGGCTTTCATGGCGATGGTGCTTGTCCCGCTGTTTCTGGGAATGCTGCAGGGTCTGGGCGCCTGACGGTGCGCGCCTGCCTTGAGGCGACCGCGCCGGCCTCCGGCCTGCCGATCGCCGGTCTCGTCCTGGCCGTTGCCGCAATATGCGATCTGAAGGGGCGCAGGATCCCCAACTGGCTCACGGTCGGCGCGGCGTCCTGCGCCTTCCTGGCCTGGGCCATTCAGGGCGATCCGGCCTGCGGGGTGGGGCTTGCCGGGCTGGCGGGATCGGCGGCCGCGTCGCCGAACCTGGTCCGGAGCGGCCAGGTCGGCGCCGGCGACGTAAAACTTGCCGCCGCGCTGGGGGCCCTGCTCGGTTTCGCCGACGCGCTGGCGTTGCTGGGGATCGGGGCGTTCCTGGCGCTGGCCGCGATTCTGCTGGCCCGCGCCCGGCGGGGATGGCGCGCAGGGCCCCGTGCGGTCCCGTTGGCCCCCTATCTGCTGGGTGGATTCGCCGCGGCCAGCATCGCCGGAATGTGAGAACGCCCGGGGCGTTTGCCGTTCCCGGGACAGTTCTTCGGCACGGGACCCTGAAGGCGACACCGGCGCCGGGAGCATGATCGCACGCCAATTGCCCGATGTTGTTCCAACTCTGTTTCATTCAGCAGTTGGATAATTGCAAAATTGTTGCAAAACACGAGAATGGCCAATGAACATTCGTCACGTCGTGCAAATTAGATATTTGCAACGCCGGCTACCGGACCGCCCGGTGACCGGACGATTGACGGCATGACCCGGTCCCAGCCGCGCGCCAGCGGCGAAGATGCGCTGCGCGACCGCCTGACCCGGCTCAGCCAGGCCAGCCTGCGGATCAACGAGAGCCTTGAGTTCGAAACCGTCCTGCAGGGGGTGCTGGAGGCCGCGTGCGACCTGGCCGAAGCGGACTACGGCGCCATCACCATGCTCGGCGACGGCCGCCTGCCGGATGTTTACCTGGTTGCCGGGTTCGCCCCCGAACAAGCCCGCAATCTCGGGGATTTCAGCGACGTGTTTCCGGTGTACGAGTACTTAGGGCGCACCCGCCACCCGGTGCGCTTTGCGGATCTGAAGAGCCACCTGCGCGCGCGCGGCTTGCCCGAACTGCCGCTTACGGAGCCGATCGGCCCTTTTCTGGTGGCGCCGATCATTCACGTAGGCGAACTGGTGGGAACGATTTACCTGAGCCGTCGGCAGGACGAGCCTGAGTTCAGCTCCTCCGACGAGGAGATCCTGGTCATGTTCGCCTCGCAGGCCGCGCTGGTGATTGCCAACGCCCACCACTACCGCGAGGAGCGGCGTTCGCGGCTTGAATTGGAGACCCTGATCGACACTTCGCCGGTAGGCGTCATCGTGTTCGACCCAACCGGTGGCGGCGTCGTTTCGGCCAACCGCGAAGCCCGTCGCATCGCCGCCGACCTGCACCCTCCGGGCGGTTCGCTGGAGCAGGCGCTCGAGACCGTCACCCTGCAACGCGCCGACGGAGGGGAAGTCTCGCCGGCCGAGCGATCGCTGATGCAGGCGATGAACGTCGGCGAGAGCGTGCGGGCCGAGGAAATGACGTTCCAGATGCCGGACGGCCGGACGATCTCCCTGCTCGTGAACGCCATCCCCAACCGATCCGAAGACGGTGCGATCGAATCCTTCATCGTGACCCTGCAGGACCTGGCGCCACTGGAGGAACTGGAACGCCTGCGGGCGGAATTCCTGGGCATGGTTTCGCACGAGCTGCGCACCCCGCTCACGTCGATCCGCGGATCGGCTTCGACCCTTTTGGACGGGGAGCCGGCGATGGATCCGGAAGAGGTGCGCGAGTTTCACCGGATCATCCTGGAACAGACCGATCACATGCGGGGCCTGATCAACGACCTGGTCGACCTGGCCCGGATCAAGTCGGGAACTCTGTCGGTCGAGTCCGAACCGACCGAAGTCATCGCCCTGGTGAACGAGGCCCGCGGTGTGTTCCAGGGGGCGGGCGGCGAAAACGCCTTCGCAATCGACCTGCCGCCGGACCTTCCCCGGATCATGGCCGACCGGCGGCGAATCCGCCAGGTCCTGACCAACCTGATCCGCAACGCGGCCGGGTATTCCGGAGACTCGTCGACGATCGGCCTGAGTGCGGTGCACCAGGACTCCCATGTCGCGATCTCGGTCGCCGACGAGGGCCATGGGATTGCGCCGGAAATACTCTCGCAGCTGTTCACCCGCATTTCGCGGCTCGGCCCCGACCATGGTTCAAGCGCCAAAGGTTCAGGGTTCGGCCTGGCAATCTGCAAAGGGCTGATCGAAGCCCACGGAGGACGGATCTGGGCCGAGAGTGAAGGCGCCGGTCAGGGAGCCCGCTTCACGTTCACGGTGCCGGTTGTTGACGAACCAAGATTGGGGGCGCTGGCCGGTCCCGCACCCGTGGCGACCAGATCACGTCGCCGCGCCCCGGATCGGCAACGAATACTTGCGGTCGACGACGATCCGCACGCGCTCCGCTACGTCCGCGACTCGCTGAAGAAGTCGGGCTACAACCCGGTCGCGACCTCCGATCCCGAAGACGTGGACCGGTTGCTGGCCGAGAGCCGGCCCGACCTGGTGCTGCTCGACCTGATGCTGGCGGGATCCGACGGAATCGACTTGATGCGGGCCATCCAGGCCAAGGCCGACATCCCGGTGATCTTTCTCTCCGCCTACGGACAGCAGGAGAACATAATCCGCGCGCTGGATATGGGTGCGGCCGACTACATCGTGAAGCCCTTTTCGGCCGCCGAGCTGGCGGCCAGGATCCGCGCCGCCCTGCGCAAGCGGTCGCAATTCGAACTGCCGGCCCACCCCGAGCCGTTCCGGCTGGGCGAGGTGAGCCTCGACTACGGGGAGCGTCGGCTGACCGTCGCCGGACGCCCCGTGGAGCTGACCGCGCGCGAGTACGCGGTGCTATTCGAGCTGTCGGTAAATTCCGGGCGCGTGATGACCCACGAGCAGCTGCTGCTGCGCGTCTGGGGGTCGCGGCAAACCGGGGATTCGAGCCTGGTCCGAACGATCGTGAACCGGCTGCGCCGCAAGCTCGGTGATGACGCCAAGAACCCCGCATACATCATGACCATGCCCGGCGTCGGGTACAGGATGGCCAAATCGGGCGACAGCGGGTTTGTCCCGCCGGCCATCTGATCCGGAGCGTAAGCGCGGTGCGGGTCGCGGCGTTCGCGCCCGCCTGATTCGAGCGCGTCCGGCGCCCCGACGGCTGCTCCCGAGCGGTCCCCGGCGCGTGCCGACAAATCCCCGCTCCGGGTCGCGGCCGGATAACGGGCTACGTGCGCGAGCGGCTGATGCGCGCAGGCCTGGGTAGCTGACTGTACACCTCCCGCCGGTAACGGCAGATGCCGGGGAACGCCAGTTCAAAGAACTTCCGACCGCCCGTGGCCGCGTCCCGTCATCGGCAGGACGCGGCCACGGTACCCCCGAGAGGACCCGGCTGACTCAGCGTCGCCGGCGATTGCGCGGCCGGGTTCTGAACTGGCGCCTGCGACTTGGCAGGCTCCCGAGCCGGTTCGGCCCGGCGATCACCCTGAAACGGGGGTGATTGCAACCATATCCGGCCGCGGCTGGTTCAGTTCTGGTAGAGTCTGCGGCTCACTGCAAACGCGGCCACCACGTAAGCGGCATCCACGGCCGGCCACCAGACGGCATGCGCGGTGTGGGCGACCTGGGTATCCGACCAGGTGCTGCAGCCCCAGACCCAGAAAAAGGTCACACCCAGGGCAATGGTGCCGTAGAAAGCCAGGTCCTGTTCGATCCTCTTCCCGCCGGAAAAGTGCTCGTAGGCGCTGAGCAGGAACAAGACCAGGAGCCCCGCGGCCATCAGCCAGTGCAGGATTTCGCCCGGCGCGCTTTCCCACGAATCAGGGTAGGCGGCGACGGTGACCCGGTGCAGGGCGACCAGGCCGCCCGTAATGAGCAGATAGATCGTTGCAACTAATTTCAGCGCATTCATCGGACAATGCCCTTTGCGGTCAGTTTTCTTCGGGTTTGTCGTCTCGGACACGCTGTGGAAGCCGGCTCTGCCCGAGCCGGATTTCAAGCTCGTCGCCGGTGTCGGGCCGTCCCCCGGCCCTGGATTCGCCCGGGTCGCGGCGAAGATTCGTGGCCCGGTGCGCGCTTTCGGGCTTCTCCGACGCGATTACCCAGGGTGATCCGGTTACAAAATCACCGTCCCGGTCCGGTCCCCACTCCCCCAATCACCCCCTAGCCTACACGCCCATTTCGCCGCTCGCCTGACGCGGCGGCGCCCCGGCCGGGGCGCCTGCGTTCTGCTCCATGGCCGGGGCGATCCGATGCTGCCAAACGGCAACGCCTGGCAAAGTTCGATCGCCCGGTCAAGGTTTCGGAATGCGAACCGGCGATGTGGAGGGGTCATGTTCGTGGGCGGAGAATCCTGCCGTTCCAACCATGATCGCGGCCGCTGGCAATTTGGGGGCATAGTGCGGCGCGGTTCACGCTTGGCCCCAATTGGCGCCCTGCTCACAGATCGGCCCGCTTGCGAATCGCATCCAGGCTATCGCGCACCAGCACCTCGCCGTCCCGGAAGACCTCCCGCAGCACGTCCGGCTCGCTGTTGCCGCGCAAGTCCACCGTTCTGAAACCCTCGCCGTCGCGGACCAGCTTCAGGGGCCCGGACTTGGAATTCTTGGCCGGGTCCGACGCCGGGCGTTTGAAAACATCGCGCCGAACCCCGTCGACCTGGACCCAGTTGCATTTGAGCGCGAACCGCAGCGTGTCGCGATCGCAGTCCTGCAGCAGCCCGCCGCCGCTGCCGAAGACGGTGTTGTCCATGGACCATCCGGCGCCCGTGATCGCGTCGCACAGCCCCGGCAGCGAGCTCCGGGTGATGCCGTCACCCTGGATCAGCCGCACGTGGTCGGGCAACACCCGGTAGCCCTTCTCGTTGACGCGATGCCCGAACGCCTCGCCCAGGATCGAGAGGCACTCGACTACGACTTTCTCCGGTTCGCCCGAATCCGGCCGCACCACCAGGGTTCGCCCCGTGTTGCCGACGATCTCATCGCGCAGTTGCCGGCCCCAGAGCTGCCGGCAGGCCTCGAATATGTCCCAGGAATCGCTGACCACCGCCACCGTGCCGCTGCCGAACCGGTCTAGGATGTGCCGGTAGGCGTCCAGTTCGCCGTCCCGGCCCCAGGCCGTGATCGTCGAGTGCTCGGCCGCCGGGACCGAATAGCCCGGTTCTTCGGCGCCGTAGTGGGCCATCAGCAGACGCAAACCGGCGATGGTGTCGGTGCCCATGAAGTTCACCAGGTGGGCGGCGCCGCCGAGGGCGGCCGATTCGGAACTGCTGGAGCCCCGGTAACCGAAATCGTGCAACATGAACGCCAGGTTGGCGAGGCTGCCGGACTTCTCGAGCGCGGTCTTCAATACCCGTTTCTGTTCGCGGCTGATCGTGGCGACCGTGCACGGGTACCACAGTTGCACCAGCAAAGTCTCGAGGTGGTTGGTCAGCCAGGCGCAGTCGGGGTCGGTGTTCTCGATCGTAAAAAGCACGTTCGATTCGGGCACGACGGTGCCTTCCGGGACCGCCCGGATGCTGATAGGCAACCTTCCCTCGTGCACGCGGACGACATGCTCCCAGCCCCGGCGGTTGAACAGCTCCTGGCCAAAGTGCCACCGGCAGAGGTCCTCGGCCTCGTCGATCATCGCCGGCGTCACGCGGTTGGCGCCGGACAGGTGCCGGTCCAGCAGGTACTGGAGCCCGAAGAAGACGCAGTGGGGGTATTCGCCGCCGGCCCGCGACTCAAAGTACGACCCGACGACCTCGGTGCCCGGCTGGTACATGGCGTGATGCGACTGCTTATAGCTGTCCGTGGCAAGGATGATGTTGTCAGAGATCATTCGTCGTCCCATCCGGTGGCGACGGTCCTGAGTTCCTTTTGGCAAGCGGCCAATGACACTGTCCGCCTGCGCCGGCAACCCGGCATTACACGCTTTGTTTTAACCACGTTGCCGATCCGCGATGGGCCGGCGGCGTTGGAGGGAGCGGGCGCTGGGCGATCGACCGGATTCTGAGCGCAGATCGCTGATTCTCCCGCCGAGCAGTTTTTGCAGTCATCGGCGCGCGGCTACCCAGGGCGCTGGACCGGTTTCTGTAGCAGCAAGTGTTGGCCCGGCCGGTGATGTCCCACCGGTTCAACTACCAGCGCAGTCGCCGCATCGGCTCGGCGTCAGAGTCAGAAAACCGGTTTGCTTGTCGAATCCAAGCCGACCAGGTCGCGATCCGCCCGAAAAATGCCGCAGATTCTCACAGAAGCGGTCCAGGTTCCGCTGCGCCCGGCGCTCGGACGCGCCGGCCGTGTGCGGGGTCAGGATGATGTTTTCGATATCAAAGACCCGGTGATCCGGCGGCAGCGGTTCGCCTTCCACCACGTCGAGCGCGGCGCCCCGCAGGTGCCCGGACTCGACCGCATCGATCACCGCCTCAAGGTCGATGATCTCCCCCCTAGTCACGTTTACGATCACCGAACCCGGCTTCATCTGGGCAATTGATTGGTGGTTGAAGAGGTGATGGGTCTCGGGGGTGAGCGGTGTGCACACCGCCACCACGTCGCTTCGCCCGAGTAGGGCGTCGAATTGGTCCATCAGGCCCACGTCCGGAACCAATGGCGTCCCGGGAACTTTGAGCGCATCTACGGCGCACACGTCCATCCCGAAGCCGGCGGCGCGCTCGGCGATAGCCCGGCCGGTTCCACCGAAGCCCACTATTCCCATGGTCAGGCCGCCGAGCTCGAAAGCGGCCCTGCGCATCGGGACCCTCGATCCTCCAGGCCTCGCCCTTTAGCTGCATGGCCGGTTTGAGCGACCGGGCCAGCGTCAGCAGCAGCGCGAACGCGTGATCGGCCAGGTGTGGCCCGACCAGGCCCTTCTCGCCGGTCAATGGGATAACGCTCTGTTTGAACGCTTCGAACAGGTAATCGTCCACCCCGGATGCCGTGGCGTGAACCCACTTGAGCCGCCCGGCCGACCGCGAACATCTCGGGATTCGAGATGGCCAAGCAGGACATCGGCGTCGACCATCTGCGACAGCACCCGGTCGCGGGACTCGGCGACCTCACCTTCAGAGCCAGGGCCGGCGGCGTCGCGGATCTGACGTATCTGTTCGGCGGACACCCCGGGCAGGGTGGTGGCGTTTGGTTACCACGAGCACTTTCACGGGGCTATCAGTCCGGGGCCATGTGCATTGGAAACGCGGCGATTCAAATCCCGGTCCGCCTTCAGGCGGGCACCTGCCGCAACGGCCTTCATCGGGGGCGCGCCAGCCACAGCGCGGCCCCTCCGTCCACCGTGATCATGGATCCGGTGATCATCGACGCGTCGTCGGATGCGGCGAACAAGAATGTTTTGGCAATGTCGTCCGGCGTGCAGAGCCTTCCCAAAGGGGTCTGATCGACTCTCCTTTGATAGTTTTCAGGGATGTCGAGATCGGTGGTCTCATCGTTCGAACTGTGCGGGTTGTTGCCGCGCAGGAAGTTCGTGTCCACGTGGCCGGGCGAAATCAGTACGCAGCGGATGTTGTCTTTTGCGTACGTGGTGGCGGCGCCGCGGGTCAGCCCCAGCAACCCGATCTTGCTGACCCCGTAGGCCGGGCCGCCCGGGCCCTGCATGATCGAAGCCAGCGAACCGGTGTTCAGGATGACTCCGCCACCCGCCCTGCGCATCGCCGGCACCACCGCCTTGGTCCCCAGGAAGTAAGCGGTCAGGTTGGTATCGATGATCGCGCGCCACATCTCCTCGGTCTGATCGTCGAATCCGACCCGGTAATTGGCCCCGGCGATGTTGCAGAGCGTGTCCAGGTGTCCAAATTCACGCTCGGCGGTCGCAACCGCCTCATCCCATTCAGAGGATTCCCGCACATCCAGCTCGACGGCGAGCGCATCGCCCCCGGTACCCCGGATTTGCGCGGCGACCTTTTCGGCGCCGGCCAGATTGGTGTCGGCCACGCAGACGCGGGCCCCTTCCCGGGCAAAAAGCCTTGCCTGGGCACTGCCCATGGAGCCCGCACCGCCGGTGATGATCACCGACCTGCCGACCATCCTCATGGAATTCGCTCTGCCATGAATCCAATTTGGCCTGATTGCGACATCGGATTGCTCCAAATCCACTTTAGTGCTGCGCAAGTCAATTCATAGTGCCGGGCAACTGTAAGTGCGGCCCGTCGGGGCGGATCGTGTCGAGCGGGTCGATGGGCTCGGTTCGCACGTCCGGTTCGATGAATCGCTGAGGTTGCCGGTCTCCCAAAGGATGGAATAGACCGACCCGAGCGAACGTATTGGTGGCCAAGCAGACGACCGGCTCACATCTGAGCAATCCCCAGTGTCCCGTCACCCGTGCTCCGGATTCAATTTGGGCGGAATGAACTCGCCATCTGAAATTGAACGAGTCGTGCCGCTGAGACGCAGAATAGCGCAGCAATACAGTTACTAATCGACTCGGTATTCTTTACTTTCAGATATCACGTTGGATAATATGTGACTTCATTTCGATAGATTAAAAGCAATTTGACATGATTTTTAGCTGTCCGGAGCTTGACCCGCGGGAACTGGAACTTTGCGCCGAACTGGATGAATTGCGTACCGCGCTACAGGGCAGGATTTCTGAGCCGCTTGTCTGGGTCGGGTTGCTGCGGCGGGTCACATCGGCTCGCGCGATACGTGGCTCAAACAGCATCGAGGGCTTCGAAGTCGAACTGGATGATGCCGTAGCCGCCGTTGATGGTGGCGCACCGCTGAATGCACGCCGGGAGGCCTGGGCCGCAGTTTCCTGTTATCGCGACGCGATGACCAATGTGCTGCAGATGGCTGATGATCCAACGTTCGCTTTTGAAGAATCGTTGATCAAGAGCCTGCACTTCCAGATGCTGCGATACGACCTGACCAAGCGGCCGGGCCGCTGGCGGGTGAACAATGCATACGTGCGGGACGACCGGAGCGGGGGCGATCGTGTACGAGGGGCCCGACCCAAGGCTGGTGCCAGCTCTGACCGGCGAGCTCGTCCGCCGATTGCGGGAAGCAAGTGCGGACGTCCCGGTCTTGGTCCGTGCGGCGATGGCCCACTTGAATCTCGCCATGATCCATCCATTCAGCGATGGCAATGGGCGGATGGCCAGGGGACTGCAGACCCTGGTTTTGGTTCGCGAAGGTGATTTGAACCAGGAATACGTCAGCATCGAGGAATACCTGGGGCGCAATACCCGGGACTACTACGACGTACTGGCCAGGGTCGGGGGCAGATCCTGGAATCCCGACAACGACGCCCGGCCCTGGGTGCGCTTCAATCTGGCCGCACATTACTTTCAGATAAATACTCTGCTGCGACGGTCAGCGGAGGCGGATCGCCGCTGGAGCGCGCTCGAGCACGAAGTCCATCGCCTCGGTTTGCCGGATCGCTCGGTTGGGGCCGTGTGGGACGCCGCCCTCGGGTTCAGGGTCCGAAATTCGACTTATCGCGGATTCGCCGAAGTGTCGCTGGCGGTTGCTGGCCGTGATCTCAAATCGTTGGTCAGCGCCGGACTCTTGACGCCGCAGGGGAATGCCCGCGGAAGATACTACGTGGCTTCCGACCGATTACGCGAAATAGAGTCCACGATCCGCAGCCCGCGAAGACCGATCCAGGACCCTTTCAAGGCCTGAAGGGTCGATCAGGGAGGGCTGCCGCGCCGGCGTTTGTCCCGGGCCGCGATTGCTGGCGGTAGGACCTTCAGGCCGTCAGGAACTTCTCCACTATCGTGCGGGTATCGGCTGGCCGTTCAAGCTGAAAAAGATGACCGGCGCCGGAAATGACTTCAACCTTTGATCCATTGATGCGCTCGGCGAACGCGCATCCGTAGGCGGGTGCGACCAACTGGTCTTTTTCGGCAACGATTACCTGTGTTGGCTGGCTGATGCGGTGCAGTCGCTTCTTGAGGCCCTTGTCCGGAATCGGCCACATGAACTTGGCGATCGTGGCCAGGGAACGGGTGCGCTCGATCCTCTGCAGGTGGCGCTCCTCGTCGGAACCAGGATCCGGCAGCCAGCGCTTGGCGGCATCGGATTCTGCGTCGGCGAAAAGAATCGACCTCAACTTGTCCGGCGCGGCGGCAAAGTAGTCAACGCCCGGGTGGTCCTCGAGCCATAGCCCCATCGGCGCGGCGAGGACCAGCCGGTTTACGCGGTTTCCGGCGATCGCCGCCACCTCGGCCGCCATCATGGCGCCGAAGAAGTGGCCGACCACGTCGGGTCGCTCCAGGCCCAGTGCATCGAGCAGGTCCAGGTGGAAGAGGGTCAGGTCCAGCAGGTCGTCGAAATCGTCGGCATCGCCCGATTCACCAAATCCCGGATGCAGCGGCGCGTGGACCGTGAACCGCTCCGACAGCTCCTCCAGAAAATCCGGCCAGCCCAGGTAACCGTATGCCCCGTGCAGGTACACCAGCGGCGGGCCGCTGCCGGCGCTGGCGACCTGAATCGGCAGGGAGCCGACCATCACGGTGCGCTCGTTGGGACGCTTTGTCATTTGCAGCGCCTAACCTGCGACCGGATCCGGCACGGCCCGGTTCGAGATCGGATTGGGCCACCAGTGGTCTTCGTAACCGCTCCACATGCCGCGCAGTTTCGGCATCACCTCGGACGCGAACAGGGCGGTGTTCTTCATGGTCAGGTCCTTGGGCATGCTGCCGATCTGCAGGAGCACCATCAGGTGACCGACCCGAAGGCCCTCGACCGCTTCGCGCATGCGGTCGGCGACCGTTTCGGGGCTGCCGCCGATGACGTAACCCTCCTCCACGAAGTCCTTCCACTTCATTTCGGTGCGCTTGCGGGAATGCGAGCGGCTCAGGTTGCTGCCGACGCCCTTCTTCAGGGTCTTGATCGAGCGGTAGCCGGGGGCCTCGGTAAATCCCGGGTAGACGTGCAGGTTCTTCTTGAAGAAGTACTCGATGTGCGGGGCGTATTCCTCCTCGGCCTTGGCATCGGTTTCCGATACCGCCACCAGCTGCAGGAATCCGGCCCGAAACGGGTTGTCGTCGACGCCCAGGTTCTCCATCTCGCGCCAGAAACCCTTCATCACCCGGGTGCCGTGCTTGTAACCCGAATAGCTCAGGTAGCAGTAGACGTAGTTCATCCGGCTGGTCCACTCCCAGGTTTCGACGCTGCCGCTGCCCGGGACCCAGACCGGGGGATGGGGTTTCTGCAGCGGACGCGGCCAGATGTTCACGTAGCGGTTCTGGGTGTATTTGCCGTTGAAGGCGAACAGGTCCGGTTCGGTCCAGGCCCGGATGATCAGGTCGTGGGCCTCGTGGTAGCGGTCGCGCAGCGTGGCCGGGTTCGCGCCGTAGGCGAAATTGGTGTCCATCGAAGTCCCGGTCGGGAATCCCGCCACCAGGCGCCCGCCGCTGGCCACGTCCAGCATCGCGAACTCCTCGGCCACCCGCAGCGGCGGGTTGTACAGGGCCAGGCTGTTGCCCATCACCACGATGGCCGCGTCGGTCGTGCGCCGCACCAGGGCGGCCGCCATCAGATTGGGCGAGGGCATGATCCCGTAGGCGTTGTTGTGGTGCTCGTTCACGCAGATCCCGTCAAAACCGACCGCGGCCGCGTGCTCGAGCTCGTCCAGGTACTCGTTGTAGAGGACATGCGCCTTCTCGGCGTCGTAGAGATGGCTGGGCGGGTCGACCCAGACGCTGCGGTATTTCTGCTCGAAATCGGGCGGCAGATGCCGATAGGGCATCAGATGGAACCAACAAATCTTCACGCTCTGCTCCAGCACTCTCCGCCGACGGCTCACGAACGGGCGACAAAACCATTTCCGTGCAGGTATTAAACCCTGTGACCGGGGTCGGGCGCGGGCATGTTCCCGGCCCGCGATCGCCCCGGCAGGGGGCCGGCTGGCCCCCGCCGCCCACCCGGCCGGACCGCAATATGGGACATTCCGGCAATGGCGGGGCCAGGCGGTATGACCGGCGATTGGCCGAAAATTGGCGCGCCGGAGCAGGCGGGCATCAAAAATCGGCGACGCCGCGCTGCGGCGCCCGCATTTCCGACAATTCCGCCCGGTCCGCCGGACGACCCATGGTGGCCGAGCCCGTCGGATCAAATCCGGATACCGGATCGGCCGCGCCCGCGTTCTGCACGGGCGGGACCCGGTCCGCCGAATTGCAAAGGTCCCCCAAGCCTCCCCATGAACCAACCAGGCGCGCCGGCGGTCCAAGCCGGAGAGTTCGGCAAACACGGGCCGGACAGCGACGCGGCCGGCCCGACCAGGTCGCGCCGGCAGGTCGTCTTCACGATGGGCGGCGTGCTGATGGCCGTGTTCCTTGCCTCCCTGGACCAGACGATCGTGGGAACCGCCATTCCCAGGATCGTGACCGACCTGGGCGGGTTCGACCGGTTCACATGGATAACGACGGCCTACATCGTGGCCTCCATCACCTTCGTCCCGATCGTCGGACGGTTGTCCGACCTTTACGGACGCAAGGCGTTTTTCATCGGCGGAATACTGCTCTTCCTGGTCGGATCGGTACTGGCCGGGGCAAGTCAGACGATGAACCAATTGATCGCCGCGCGGGCGGTGCAGGGAATAGGCGGCGGGGCGATGATGGCGCTGGCGTTCACCACCGTCGCCGACCTATTCGCCCCGCGCGACCGCGGCAAATACACCGGTTACGTGGCGGCGGTGTACGGGTTCTCCTCCCTGATCGGGCCCGTGCTCGGCGGTCTGATAACCGACAACCTCTCCTGGCACTGGATCTTCTACGTGAACGTGCCGCTGGGCGGGGCGGTGATATTGCTCTTCATCCGCTTTTTCCCCAACGTCAGGCCCGCCAGGCGCAAGCACCGGCTGGACTACCCGGGCATGGCGCTGCTGATAGTTGCGGTCGTCTCGCTGCTGGTCGGGCTTTCGCTGGCCGGCGTTGAGTACGCGTGGCGCTCGCCCGAAATAATCGGGGCCCTGCTGCTCGCTGCGGTCACGGCGACCGCTTTCATCGTCGTTGAACGGCGCTCGCCCGATCCGATCATGCCGCAGTCGATCTACTCAGAGCGCATCGTGTCCATTTCGCTGGTGGCCACTTTCCTGACCGGGTTCGCCATGTTCGGGACGATCATCTTCATCCCGCTGTTCTTCCAGGCCGTCCTCGGCACGTCGGCGACCAGCAGCGGGTCTTTCCTGACCCCCATGATGCTGAGCATGGTGCTGGCCGCCGCGCTCTCCGGGCAGGCGCTCTCGCGCTTCGGCGGGCACTACCGGATCCAGGGTCTGATCGGGTTCGCTATTTTTCTGATCGGGCTCGGTTTTACTTCCCAGATGACGCCCCAGACATCCTTCCTGGAGGCGGTGGCGTTCATCACCGTCGCCGGGTTCGGCGTCGGCATCACCTTCCCGTGCTTTTCCATCTCGGTCCAGAACGCGGTGCCGGCGCAGCTGCTGGGGGCCGCCACCTCGGCCACCCAGTTCTTCCGCCAGATCGGCGGAGCGCTGGGCCTGGCGGTGCTTGGATCGTTCATGACGGCCAGGTTCCATTCAGGGGCCCTGGAAGCCCTGCCCGACGGGGTCGCGGCGGCGGTGCCGGCCGGGCAGCTCAACGACCTGGTCGAGAACCCGCAGGCGCTGGTCAACCCGGAAGCGCTCGAACGCCTGCGCGAGAGTTTTTCCGGTCAGGACGAACAGCTCCTGGCGCAACTGCTCGAGACTCTGCGTTCGGTGCTCTCCTCGTCGATAAGTGAAGTCTTCCTGGTGGTCACGGTGGCGGTGGCGATCGCTTTCGCCATGGTCATCTTCCTGCCCGAATCGCCGCTTTCGGACCGCCGGCCGCACCAACCCGACCGGCCCCGGGAGGTACCCGGGGAGTAACGCTCCGGCGTTCTCGCGGGCGGATCCGCGCCAGGTTGCCCCGGCTTGCGGCGCGGCGAACGGTTCCGAATGCAATTGCGCGGAAAATAACGGTTGGCAATCGGACATCGGGCAGTCGGTTCAAATGCAAACACTGGATAAGGCGATTCGGCGTGTGGCCGGAGCCCGGGCATTCGACCATTTCATAATCGCCGTCATCCTGGCCAACGGCCTGCTGCTGGGGCTGGAAACCTACTCCTGGGTGGCCGACCGGCTGGGAGTGTGGATCGAGATCGGGCACCGGCTGGCGCTGGCGATTTTCATCGTCGAGTTCTTCATCAAGCTCATCGCCCTGCGCCCCAGGCCGCAGCGCTATTTCCAGGACCCGTGGAACCTCATCGACTTCTTCGTGATCGTGATCGCGCTGATCCCGCTGGTCGGCAATCTGGCCCTGCTGGGGCGCTTGGTGCGCCTGTTTCGGATGCTGCGCCTGGTCACCACCAGCGAAAGGTTGCGGTTGATCGTGGGGACCCTGATCCGGGCCGTGCCCAGCGTGTTCTTCATAGTCGTCCTGCTCAGCATCATCGGTTACATGTACGCCGTGGCCGGTTACCACTTCTTCCACGAACACGACCCGTTCCACTGGGGCAGCCTGGCCAAGTCGGCGCTGACCCTGTTCAGGGTGATCACCTTCGAGGGGTGGACCACGATCATGGACACGGCGATGGAGTCGAACCCGTTCGCCTGGATCTACTTCGTCAGCTTCATCGTCATCAGCGGGTTCGTCGCCGTGAACCTCTTTGTCGCCGCCATCATCAACGAATGGGACGAGGCCGAGCGCGCCCGCGCCCGCGAAATGGATGCCGAGCTGCCGTACGATGCGGTGGTCGCCGAAATGCGGGCCACCCAGGAAGCGCTGCGGCGGCTCGAGCAGAAGCTGGAGGGCGAAGTGGAGCGCCGCCGCGACGGTTGAGCATTTCGGCAACCGGCCCGCGGCGATCCCGGTTACCGACCGCCGGCGCCTCTTGACCGGCCGCGCCGCTCAGGCCCGGACGGCTGCCAATGCGCGGCCCCAGAATCCCTTCGGCCGGCTATTGCTCCTCGTCGCCGGTCTCTTCGGTTTCACGGCGCCGGGAGGCCAGGAAGTAGGTTCCGCGGCGGGGCCGGAACAGCCGTTTGTCCTTGTAGAAATTGCGCAGCAAGGCCTCCGCCGGGGTCGCGCTCCGCGAATTTAGGACGCCCAGGGCCTCCAGGCGGTTGTAGATCTCGCGGTAGTGGAGCGGCCGGCCGACGTTCTGGAGCAGCTTGACGACCTTGTCGGCGGCGTTACGTCCCCAGTCTTCGTCCCAGGACAAACCGGTCTCGGCGCCGGATGCGTCTTCCACGATCTCGCCGGCCATTCGCCGCTGCAGTTCGCGAATCGTCCGGATTTCGCCCTGCAGCGCCGTCCGGCTGCGGGCGAGCGCTCCGATCTCGTCCTCGAAATCACTTTTCAGGGCCGCGATGCGGGCGTCGAGTTCGCCGCGCCGCTCTTCGATCTGATCGTTTATTTCCCGCACCCGCGCGTCGCGTTCCTCGAACTGGGCCTGGAGGATATCGGCGAACTGGTCTTGGCCCGAATCCGGCGCGGCGGCTTCATCCGTCTGCGCTTCCGGCGCGAGTTCTTGCATCGGTTCGTCCTGCATGTCGTCTGCCCCCTGGCATCATCATCGCAGCCATATATGAAGCGGTGATGTCAATTCATCACCGGGCTCTTCCGTGGAATCAATATTAGTGCTTTATTGGATTCACGGAATCCTCGCTCCCGATGTCATTTACATCCACATGATTTAGCACGGCTCAGAATACGTACCCGGGCCCAATAACCCGACCTGTGAATCCGGATCCGGCGCCGCAATCGCCCGCACCCGCGGGCGGCCGGCGCGACCAAGCCCCGGCCCGCCAGCCGCGCCCGCAGTCCGCCCGGTCCCCGATCGGCGATTGGCCCGCCCCTGCGCGGGCCCTCGGTTTCGGCCTCAGTCCCTGGCCCAGGGCGGGGACTTGGCAAACAGCAACCGGATTCCGGTGTGCCCGATAAAGACCGGCAGCGTTGCGTCGATCAGCGCCCAGATGGTTCCGTCATCATTGCGCGGATCGGCGATGGCGACGCCGGCCCAGTTCCAGAGAAAGATCAACAGCAGGCAGGCGCCGAAATAAAAGCTGAAGTTGGCTTCCAGGTATTCACGCGTCACGCGCCCGCCCTGGTCGGCACCGCGGAGCATCTGTTTGCGCCGGATTGCGGTCGCCAGGACCAGTACCAAAGCGATCGCCATGAGTACGTCCAGGACCAGCCAGACATCTAGCGAATCACCGGTTATGGTCGGGTCGTAGAACTGGGTGGCCACGAAATGCACGGCGACCACCAGGCCCAGCAGAACCAGATACACGCCTATCAACTGGCGTATCAATTTCATGTAAGTCCCTCCACCTTGGCAAATATTGGCCGCCGCCGCCGGAAATCAGGGGTCAACGGCCGCCCGTCCGACCCTCCGCCCGTACCCTATCGGCCGGCTCCGATCCAACAGCCATTTATAAGGTGCCGGGGCCGGTCAGAGGGTGGGGTCGAAAAGTACCTTGGTCGCCTCGCCGCGTTTGCACATTAGGATCGCCTCGGGGGCTGCCGCCAGCGGCAGCACGTGGGTGATCATCGGTTCCAGGCCGAGCTGCGGCATCAGCCGCAGAACGCTTTCCATGTTGCTCTGAATAAGGACCGTGCCGCGGATCTCGATCTCGCGAAGGCAGATGTCCAGCGGGCGGATCTTGAGGAAGGTGTCGGGGTGCGATATGGCCATCTGGATCACGGTCCCACCGTCCCGCACCGCGGCGATGCAGGCTTCCGCCGCCGCAATCGCGCCGGCGGCCTCAAAGCAGATGTCAAATCCCACCCCGGCGGTGGCCGAATCGACCAGTCCGGAAAGGTCCTCGCTGACCGGGTCGAAGACCAGGTCGGCGCCCAGGCGCCTGGCCAGCCGGCGGCGCGAGGCCACCGGTTCGGAACAGGCGACCAGGCTGGCCCCCAGGCGCTTGGCCAGGGCGACCAGCATCAGCCCGATGGTGCCGCCGCCGGTCACAAGGGCGGTGTCGCCGGGGCTGATCCGGGCCCGCTCGACCGCCCGCATCGCACAGCCCAGCGGCTCGGACAGCGAAGCCAGTTCGGTGGAGACCGTGTCGGGGACCAGGTAGGCCTGCTTCTCGTTGACCACCAGATAGTCGGCCCAGGACCCGCCCTTGGCGAACCGGATCTTGTTGCAGCACATGTTGCCGTTGCCGCGCTCGCACATCACGCACACCCCGCAGTAGATCTGCGGCTGCACGGTCACCCGTTCGCCGACCCGGCGCGTGGTGACCGCCTCGCCGACCGCGGACACCGTGCCGGCCAGTTCGTGCCCGATTAGGGCCGGGTAGTTTTGCAGGGTCACCATCGACCCCATCTGCCAGCCGTCGTAGATGTGCAGGTCGGTCCCGCAGACGCCGGTGTGGGCGACGGCGATTTTCACGTCCAGCGGGCCCAGCTCCGGCACTTCGACCCGGTCCAGCCGCAGGTCGCCGGGAGCATGAATCCGGACCCCCTTCATCGTCTCACCCATTTGCGACCTCTAGACAACCTTCGATTTGATACTTAGCAGATCCCGTGTTATATATCTGTTATATAATCTGACAGATCATCGCGATTCTATTTCGGCACCCTCTAATTGAGGAAGTGGGACGTGGCCAAAAAGGACAAGCAACCCGGCAGCACCGCCCTCGACAGCGCCGTCGCCAGCATCAACAAACGCTTCGGGCAGGGCGCCATCATGCGTCTCTCGGAAGGCCAGAACCAGGAAGTCGAATCAATATCGACCGGTTCGCTTTCGCTTGACCTGGCGCTCGGGGTCGGCGGGATCCCGCGCGGGCGCATCGTCGAGATATTCGGTCCCGAGTCGTCGGGCAAGACCACCCTGGCCCAGCACGTGATCGCCGAGGCCCAGAAGGGCGGCGGTTACGCGGCGGTCATCGACGCCGAGCACGCCTTCGACCCGGCTTACGCGGTTCGCTGCGGGGTACTGGCCGACGAGCTGTTCATCTCCCAGCCCGGCAGCGGCGAGGAGGCCCTCGAGATCGCCGACGAACTGCTGCGCTCGAACGCCTTCGACATCATCGTGATCGACTCGGTCGCGGCCCTTACCCCGCGGGCCGAGCTGGAGGGCAACATGGGCGATGCGCACGTGGGCCTGCAGGCGCGCCTGATGTCGCAGGCGCTGCGCAAGATGACCGCCACCGTCGCCCGCACCAACACCGCGGTGGTGTTCATCAACCAGCTGCGCGAACGGGTCGGGGTCATGTTCGGCAGTCCCGAGACCACCCCGGGCGGCCGGGCCCTGAAGTTCTACTCCTCGGTGCGGATCGACATTCGCCGGATCGGGGCGCTCAAGAACGGCACCACCGTGGTCGGCAACCGCACCCGCGTGCGGGTCGTGAAGAACAAGGTCGCCGCCCCCTTCCGGACTTGCGAGTTCGACATCCTCTACAACGAAGGCATATCGCGCGAGACCGGCCTGATCGATCTGGGTCTCGAGCACGGCCTGATAACCAAGGCCGGCGCCTATCTTTCCTACGGCGACGTCCGGCTCGGGCTGGGCCGCGAGCGCTCGCGGCAGACGCTCAAGGAGAACGGGGAAATCGCGGTCGAACTGGAGACCGCAATCCGCCAGGCCGCCAACGAGGACCTGGCCAGCTGAGCGAAGACGGGCGCGGCGACGTCCTGGTCGCAATCAGCGGTCGGCGCGCCGACCGCAAGATGATCCGGCTGGCCGCGCAGCGGGCCAGGTCCGAGCAGGTCAACCTCGTGGCCCTGCACGTGATCGAGGTCGGCTGGGACCGTCCCGTCCACAACGCCTCCACCCGGCAGCGCCGGGCCGGTGAAAAGGTCCTAAGGGACGCCGACGACGCCCTCGACGATTCGATCGCGGTGCGCCTGATCACGCACTGCGAGCAGTCGCGCGACGCCGGGCGCGCGATCGTCGATTACGCCCGCAAACGCCGGATGCGCGAGATCTTCATCGGCTCGCACCGGTTTCTGGGCGACGTCGGCCTGGACCTGGGCACCACCGCCGCCCACGTGTTAAAGCACGCCCACTGCCCGGTCGTCCTTTGGCACGAGAACGCCTGACCTCCCCCAGCCGGCGCCGCCTGCTCTTCGGCGCCGGGGCGGTCGCCCTCCTGGCCGCCTGCGGCGAACCCGCGGCGACGGTCGCCCCCACCGCGTCACCGCCCTCAGCGGTTGCGCCGGCCCCGGACCCGACCGCCGGACCGGGGGCCGGGGATACCGACCCCGGCGGGGCGAGGCGTGACCGGGTTGAGTTGGTACCGCTGGCCGAGGACGAACAGGAGGCCGTACGCAACTGGGTCGACGACGGCTGGCAGACCGATTTTTCGATCAAGTCGGTTCACCTCTCCGAGGTCACCCAGGCCGCCGCCAAGCGCGACATCATCCCGCCGATCGACGCGCCCAAGTTCAGACCCGCCGCCCAGGTCGGCGGCGACCTGCCGGGCAACGAACCGGTTGCGGTCCTGCAGATCGAGGACCAGGTGCGCGCCTACCCGCTGCGGATCCTGACCTTTCACGAGATAGTCAACGACGAACTGGCCGGGGTGCCGGTCGCGGCGACCTTCTGCCCGCTGTGCAACACCGCGATCGGCTTCCGGCGCCAGATCCAGGGCCAGACCCTGCGGATGGGCGTGAGCGCCAACCTGCGCGCCTCCAACCTGCTCATGTGGGACGACATCTCCGAGTCCTGGTGGCAGCAATCGACCGGCGATGCGATCGTGGGGGCCTACACCGGCTGGCAGATGGCGTTCCTGCCGATGGCGATCTCATCGTTCGACACCTACCGCGAGAGCTATCGTGACGGTCCGGTGCTGACCGAGGAGACCGGCCACAACCGCCGCTACGGCTCCAACCCCTACGTCGGCTACGACTCGGGCAACCGCAAGCCGTTCCTGTTCTTCGGCGAACTGGACGAACGCCTGCCGGCTACCGAGCGCGTGATCGTCGTCGAGATCGGCGGCGATCAGGTCGCCTACCCCTTCTCGACCCTTTTCGAATTGCGGGTCGTCCACGACCGCGTCGGCGGCGAGGACATAGTTGTTTTTTTCACCCCGGGGACGGCTTCCGCGCTGGGCGCGGGCACGATCGCCGAGGCCCGCGACGTCGGGGCGGCCGGCGTGTTCAAGACCGGCCTGGACGGGCGGGCCCTGCAGTTCTTTTTCGAAGAAGGCCTGATCCTGGACGACCGGACCGGGAGCACCTGGAACTCGCTCGGGCTGGCAACCGCCGGGGAACTTAGGGGGCGGGCCCTGACCCCGGTCGTGCACGGCAACGACTTCTGGTTCTCGTGGGTCTCGCTGCGTCAGAACGTGCGGATTTACCAGGCCTGATTCGGCCCGGACGCGGCCGTCGTTGCCAGGCCTGTCTGGTGCCCCCAAGGGAATTCGAATCCCTGTCTACACCTTGAAAGGGTGTCATCCTAGTCCTCTAGACGATGGGGGCGCGATCGCCGCCGGCAAGCGGCGGAGCGGGCGATTTTAGGAGAAGTCGCCACTCCGGCCCCGATTCCGGGCGGCTCGAATCAGAGTTGGCGCCCAAGGCCCTGGCTGCGGGCGCGCTCGAGCACGATGGCCGCTACCGCAACGTCCCAGGCGGCAATCCCGAGCGATTCGAACAGGGTCTTCTCGCCCGGGCCGGTCCGTCCCCGCACCCGGCCGGCAATCACGTCACCCAGGGCAACCGCGCTGGCCCACGAGAACGTCCCGGCGGCGTTGGCCCCCAGCAGGTCGCCGCTCTCTATGCGGGCCTGGGCAATGTCATCGCAGACCACCCGGTCAAAACCCCCGACCGTGATCGGTCCCAGTTCGGCCGCATTGGCGCGGTTTGAGCCCATCGCGTTAACGTGCACGCCGGCTTCCAGATATCCGTCCAGGACCGGTTCGGCGGAGTTGGTGGCGGTAACGATCACATTGGCGCCGGCAATTGCATCCTCGGCCGTGGCGGCGGCCGTGGCCGCCACCCCGCAGCGGTCGGCGAGGGCGCCGCAGAAGCTCTCCAGCCGTTCCCGGTCGCGGCGGAACGCCCGCACCGTCTTGATCGGCAGGCTCCGGCAGATCGCCTCGACCTGGGTGCGGGCCTGGAATCCGCCGCCGATGATGCCCAGGGCGCTCGAATCGGGCCGGGCCAGGTGGCGGCTGGCCACCCCGCTGGCGGCGCCGGTGCGCAGCTGTCCCAGGCGATTGGCCTCGATCACCGCCGCCAGCTCGCCGCTGGCGATCTCGTAGAGGAGCACGCTGAAGGCGATCCCGCGCGAGGTCGCCAGGTAGGACTTGTGGCCGGCGTAGCCGCAGCCCTCGTCGCTGGCGGCCATGAGGTGTAGGGTCCGCCCCGATTGGAAGATGCGGCGGCGCGGCAGGTTCTCGGCTTCGCCGGTCGCCAGTCGCCGCTGGACGCCTTCGACCGCATCCAGGACCGAGTCCATGTCCAGCACGGAATCGACTTCCGATTCGTTGATGTAAAGGGGCATTGGCTGATCCTTGAACCCGGAATGGGCGGTCCGGGGCTTATTCGGGCGGGATGATGCCCTTTTTGACGATCACGTTGCCGTAGAGCCGCCGTTCGCTGGTCGAGACGATGGCAAAGCTCTCGGCGGCGCGTTCGTAGAACTCGAACCGCTCCACCTGTTCGAATCCCACCGGGCCGCCCTCGGCGAGGGCCGCGATCTGTTCGAACTCGGAGACGATCGCCGGTTTCGGGCCGCCGTCGACCGGAGCCATCGTCGCGCACGGTTCGTCGACGAAGGTATCCAGCGGCAGCACGGTCAGCACCGCCGCCAGGACTTCGGTGGCGCTGTTGCCGTCGAGCCGCACCAGGCGCTCGGCATTGGCGGTGTCGGGGAAATTGGCGTCCACGATCACCAGGTCGTCCCCGTGGCCCATCGCCATGAGAACGTACAGCAGGTCGGCATTGAGAAGTGGGTCGATTCCTTTGAGCATCTGGGTCCTATCGGATCGGTCTGGGCAAGTCAGGGCTTGTTCCGGGATTGGGCTTGGGCGGCCTCGGCGGCGCGGATCTCTTCGACCAGCGTCTGCGGCGGCGGCCCCCCGAGTTTGACCTTATAGCCGCGCCGGATCAGGAATACCCGGGTCGCAAATCCATAGCTGCGGTACATCACCACAGCGGTGATCGCCACCGCGCCCAGCACCAGCGGCCAGCGCGTCGCCGCCTCGGTCGTGTCGACGAAGAGGCTGGCCACCAGGAGGATTCCCAGGGATGCGATCCCGCCCAGTACCGCCAGCCCCAGCAGGAATCCGCCCACCACCTCGGCCAGGGTCAATGGCAGGCTGCGCGGGGCCCGCGAGGGGAGCTGCAGGCCTATTCGAACCGCCAGAAACCGGGCAGTATCGTCACGCCCGGGTAGTCGAGCCGGCTGCCCACCTCGATCTCGATCTCGTTGTCCCACTCGACTTTGTGCAGCCTGCACTCCCAGGCGCCGTTTTCGTGATCGAACCAGACCTCCAGCCAGTTGGCAAGGTGCTGGACGTCGCGCTCGTACTTGAGGCCGACGCTGCCGGGGCGGACCACCCGCACGCCGCCGATGAGAACGTCCTGCGGGGAATGGATGTGACCGGTTACCAGCATCTGCGGCCGATTCTCCCTGCCCAGCAGCCGGTCGTGTACGCGCGGCGAGGTGGTCGGGGTCAGGAAGTCGTCAACGTTGCTGGCGTTGGCGTGCGCGACCATCAGCACCGGCGAATCGGGGCAGGCCCGGATCCGGATCGCGAACGGCAGCCCCGCCGCGGTCTCGATCAGTTCTTCGGACAGGAGGTTGCGGCAGAAGAAAAAGACCGCCTTGAGCATCCCTCGTTTGGCCAGGCCCCAGGGCGGCGGGGGAACATCTCCCCGCCGGAGGTCGCGCTCGGTGTTGCCGACCAGCATCAGGGCCCCCCGTTCCTGCAGCCGCTGCCACACCTCGAGCGGGCGCGGACCGCCGGCCAGCTGGTCGCCGTTGGAGATGATCGCGTCGAAGCGGCCGTGGCGGTCGATGTCTGCCAGGACCGCGTCGAGCGCGGTCAGGTTTGCGTGCACGTCGCCGAATACGGCATAGCGCGGTGAATCGGTCAAGGGAAACCCGTTGGCTTGATCTATGCGACCCGCCGGCGGCACTCGCATAGCGCGCGGGGCGCTAGCGATCCGCGCAGCACGCCCGCCAAATAGAGGCGCTACTGGCCCACCGGCTGGGAAATTTTATGGACTGCCGGGCAGCTGGCGCGCCCGGTTCGTAGAACAATTGAGATGGTTGCGGGTTGATAATCGCGGGCGCTAGCATCCCGCACGGCATCTGCGCAGGAGGGTCGGGGACGTGTCAACAGCTGGACTAGATTGGCCAAAGCGCCTTGCCTGGATGGCATTCGCGGCAGTACTGGCCGCCTTTGCGCTGGCCGCCTGCGAACCGGGCGGCCCGGTTCCGGAGCCCGAGCTCGAGTCCGCCGAAGCCGTGCAGGCTGAAGCGGCCGTGGCCCTGGCCGAAGCGGCGATCGCCGCCTACGAGGAGGATCCGGAGGCCACTTTCGAGGAGTTGGCAACGCCCGGCGGGCCCTGGCAAATCGGCGAACTGTATGTTTTCGTCATCGACCGCGACAGCGTGATCCTGGCCCACGCCGCCGACCCCGGCCTCGCCGGGGCCGACCTCTCCGAAACCACAGATTCCGACGGGTACCTCTTCACTCCCGGGCTGGTCGAACAGGCCACCGCGGACGGGGGCTGGGACCTTTACCGGTTCACCAACCCGGTCACCGGCGAACCCGAACCCAAGCGCTCCTACGTGCGCCTCCTGGACAACGGACTGATCTTCGGGGCCGGCTACTACCTGGACGACACCCGCTTCATCAAGCACATCGTCAACGACGCGGTGCGGGTCTGGGAGAGCGAACCCGATCCGGTGCCGCTGCTCCAGACCCAGGCGCGCTTTAACCGCGGCGAATCATACGTATTCGTTGTCCGGGCGCCCGACCTGATACAGCTCACCCATCCGGCCCAGCCCGATCTGGTGGGCTCCGACCTGACCGATCTGACCGACTACACCGGCAAGAAGATCGCCCTGGATGCGCGGGCCCGCGCCGATGCCGACGGCGAGTGGATCTACTACGGCTATCTGAACCCCTCAAGCGGCGCCGAGGAGGACAAGCAGAGCTGGGTGGTCCGCCGCGGCGACGTGATCATCGGGGCCGGGATCTACAGTCCCGCTGGGCGCTGATTGGCGCCGCGGCAGGGCGACGCCGGCGGGGGAATCGCCCGCCGCTAACCCGTTCCGCCGGCGGCGGCCGGCACGATCGAAACCCGCGTTCCGGCCCCCAGCTCGGTCTCGAGCCCGTTGAGAAACCGGATGTCCTCGTCGCCGACGTAAATCTGGACGAACGCCGACAGCTCGCCGTCGGCACCGAGCAGGCGTTCCTTGAACCCGGGGTGGTCCGAATCGATCTGGTCGATCATCGCGCGGACGTTGGCGCTGTCAAGTTCGATCCGGCGCTGGTTGCCGACCAGATCGCGCAGCGGAGTCGGAATCCTCACCGTGGCCATGGGGCTAGGTCCTCATTTGGGGTTGATTGCGGGTGGTTTTTTGACGGGGCGAGCCGTTGCAGGGAGATTTTCAGGCAAACACCGGGGCGCGGGCGTCGGCGGCGATTGCATCCTCGAAGGATCCCAGGGTCGGGGCGATGGTCATGTTGGCCACCCCGATGCCGTCCAGGGCTTCCTGGGTCTTGAGGCCGTTGCCGGTTATGTAGGCCACGACCGTCTCGTCGCGGCCGAACCGGCCCTGCCGGGCCAGCTTGATCAGGGTCGCGACGGTGACCCCGCCGGCCGGCTCGGTGAAGATCCCCTCGTCGGCGGCCAGGATCTTGATCGCCTCGACGACCTCCTCATCGCTGACCTTTTCAATCACCCCGCCGGTGCGGCGGGCCACTTCCAGGGAGTAGTTCCCGTCGGCGGGATTGCCGATCGCCAGGCTCTTGGCCACGGTATCGGGATCGCGCACCGGTTCGAACTCGCTGGCCCCGCTCGCAAAAGCGTCGGCCACCGGCGCGCAGCCGGACGCCTGGGCGCCGGAGATGGCGACATTCTGTGACTCGAGCAATCCCACCTCGACCAGTTCCCGGAAGCCCTTGGCGATCTCGGTATAGAGCGCGCCGGAGGCGATCGGGACCACGACCTGGTCGGGGGCGCGCCAGCCGAGCTGCTCGACCACCTCGAACGCCAGGGTCTTGGATCCCTCGGCGTAGTAGGGCCGCATATTGATGTTGCAGAAGGCCCAGTCCTCCTCGTCGGCGATTTCCGAGCAGAGGCGATTGAGCTGGTCGTAGGTGCCGTCGACCGCGATCAGTTTGGCGCCGTAAACGGCCGCGTTCAACACCTTGCCCGACTCCACGTCGGAGGGCATGAACACGTAGATGTCCAGCGGGGTGCGGGCGCCGGCGCCGGCCACCGCCGAGGCCAGGTTCCCGGTCGAGGCGCAGGCGAAGACCTGGTATCCCAGCTGGCGGGCCTTGGCCAGGGCCACCGTGACCGGGCGGTCCTTGAAGGAAAAAGTCGGGTTCAGGCTGTCGTTCTTCAGCCAGAGCTCGCCCAGGCCCAGCCGGTCGGCCAGCTTGCCGGCGCGCTGCAGCGGAGTGAAGCCGACCCGGACGTTGTTCTCCCAGCCGCCGTCCAGCGGCAGCAGGTCGGCGTAGCGCCAGAGCGAGTTGGGACCGGCAGCGATGCGCTCGCGGCTGACGCGGGCGCGGATTACGTCGTAGTCGTATACGACCTCAAGCGGGCCAAAACAGAGATTGCAGACGTGCTGGGCGGCGGCCGGATAGACCGCATCGCAGTTCTTGCACTTGAGGCCAAGTACTTTATCGGCCATGGTGGTTAGTTCTCGGGTTGTCCTGAAGGTTCAAAGGGGGTCGCAGAGTTACTGCGGCGGGCAGCGGGCGGGCCATCCGGGGCCGGCCGCATGCCGTGCCGCGGGCTCTACATCAGGGACGGACCGCCGTGCGAGCGAACCAGCAGGCGCAAGCGGGCGCCGGGCGCGCCGGCCCGGCCAAAAAAGGTAACTTCTACCGAATCGAACATGGCTGTGGTGTCCTCTTATCTTGCGAATTCGCAGCTCGCCGGAGTTGGCACCTGGCCGCGCTCAAATGGCCCATGTCACCGAGCGCGCTGGTTGCCGGGCTTCAAAGGGCCGATCCCTCCACCACTCTGGATAAGAGCCGGAACCACCGTTATTCAATTGCCGCAAATTATAGGTAGCGCCGCATCGCGGGCGCGGGCGCACTCCGGGCGCCGGCCCGGGGTTGCGAGAATCGGCCGCGCTTACCCTTACGGCCCAGCGAGCACACGGCAGCCCATGGCTTCTACATTTACACCATCCCTGCCTGGCGTCTTTGCGGCCTCGGCGGCCGACGGCGCCCAGGGCGAGCAGCGCGGCGCCGACCTGCCCCCGCTCATCGATCCCAACACCGATTCGCTGCGCCTGCCCACCGCCGAAGAAATGCGCATCCAGGACGAGCAGGACGAAGCCGGGATTTCGCTGGCGCTGGGCAAGTTCATGCTGCTCGGGGCCGACATCCTGTGGCTGGTGCTCTCGCTAACCCTCACCGAGGACTTCCGGTGGTCGATCGCGGGCCTGATCGCGATCGACCTGATGATCGCCTTCCGGCGCCAGCCCGAACGCCTGCCCAGTCAGCTGGAGCTGGTGGCGCGCGGCCTGATGGGCGTGGCCCTGTTCACGTTCGAGGCGGTCTTTTTCGGCGCCCCCTGGCCCCTGGCCATGGGCCAGGCCCTGCTGCTGGCGGCGGCGGTCCTGCAGGCCTTCGGGGCCGGCGGCGAAGGCAAGAACCTGCTGGCCGGACTGCTGGTGGTCTGCGGGGTCATATTCGCGATGGCGCTTTCGCTGGTCCTGGCCCAGCTGCGCGAACAGCAGATCTTCGAACAGTACGAAGGCGCCTACCTGCTGGCCGCGGCCGGTCGCCGCGATGACGCGATGGGCGTGGTGAGCCGAATCATCGAAGAGAACCCGACCGACGCCGAGGTCTACATCCAGGCGGTCAACTTCTACATGACCAACGAGATCTCCGATCCGGCGTCGGCGGCGCTGGCCTCGGACCTGGCGGTCCAGTACGCCGACGGCGACACCTACGCCCAGGCCCACTACGTCCGCGGCTTCCTGCAGGAGCAGCGCCAGGACTACCAGTCCGCCCTGGAAAGCTACACCCGCGCGATCGAGAACCGCGACGACATCCCGCTGCTGTACCTGACCAGGGCCAACATCTACATCCAGCTGGGACGCACCCAGGAAGCAATCGCCGACCTTGAAAAAATCGAGGAACTGGCGCCCGGCACCGACGCCGCCACCGAGGCCCGGATCATGCGGCTAAACCTGCAGCCGGCCTCGGGCAACCCCTTCGACGACCTCTAGCCGGCCCCCGCTCAAGCCGCCCGCGCCAGGCGCAGGTAGCGCTCGAGTCCGCTCAGGAACTCGGGCAGGTAGCTCTCAAACACCCGGCGCGACATGTGGCCGATGCGGATGATCCGGCCCTGCAGCGGACCGAATCCCTCGGCCAGGATGAATCCGCACTCGTTCCGCATCCAGGCCAGCAGGTCTCCGACCCGACCTTCCAGGTCCGGCGGCACGAAGGCGCAGGTCACCGTCGGCGATGCGACCGATTCGGGCGCCAGGACCCTGAAGCCCAGTTCGCGCAGGGCCTCGCGCAGCCCGGCCGCGCCGGCTGCGATGCGCCGGTAGCGTTCGTCGCGGCTCTCCCCGTCCTGGAGCCGGATGGCCACATCCAGGGCGCGCGCGACATTGACCGGCATGGTGGCCGGCTGCGGGTGGTATTCCCCGAGATCGCGTTCGAAGCCGCGCCAGACGCCGAAGTCAAAGTACCAGCCGGCCGGCCGGCCCGGGTTCCTGTCGTAGGTCTCCCAGCCGCGCGGGGTTATGATCGCCGGCGCCAGCCCGGGCGGTCCCTCAAGGCCCTTCTGCGAGGCCGCCGCAACGTAGTCGAGGCCCCAGTCATCGGCCCGGATCTCGACCGAGGCCAGCGAGGAGATCGCATCCAGAAGGACATTTACGCCGCGGTCCCGACAGACCCGTCCGATCGCCTCGGCGTCGCAGATCGCCCCGCAGGACGTCTCGTTATGGCACAGCAGGAGGGTCTTGACCGCCAGCGAATCGATCGCCTCGGCGATCTGCTCGGGAGTGGGGGCCAGGCCCGGCTCAACGTCGAGCTTGTAGGTTTCGAGGTCGTTGGCCAGCGCGACATCGTAAAAGCGCTGCGAGAAATAGCCGCTGACCGGGACCAGCACGCGGTCGCCGGGGGAGGTCAGCGAGCGCACTCCGGCCTCGAGGGCGCCCGAACCTGAAGCCGCCAGCAGGTATACGCTGCCGGCGGTGCCGGCATGCGCACGCACACCCTCCTGCAGCCGCCGGTACAGGGGCACCCATTCGTCCCCGTAATGGGGGATGACCGGTTCGGACAGCGCCGCCAGCACGCGCTCGTCCAGATCGACCGGACCCGGTATGAGCAGGCGCGGCGGCGATTCCATTGGGCCCCTTCGGCGCGTGGCATCAAGCAATCAATTTCGCCATTATCGAATCCGGGCCGCAAATATTGGGAGATAATCGCCGGCCGGACCGGATCTGCGCGCCGACGCGGCGGCGAACGGGGGTTCCAGCCAGTGACCACCGAGTTGAGTTTTTTCCTGCCGCTCTATAACGAAGAGGCCAACGTGCGCGCGGTGGCCGACCAGGCCAGGGCCGCGCTCGAGGAGAGCGGCCTCGATTGGGAACTGATTCTGGTAAACGACGGTTCCGCCGATGCCACCGCCGAGCGGGCCGCCGAAGTCTGCCGCGACCCCCGGGTGCGGCTCGAATCGCACCGCTTCAATCGCGGCTACGGCGCGGCGCTCAAGACCGGGTTCTCGGCCGCGCGCGGCGACCTGGTCGGCTTCTGCGACGGCGACGGTCAGTTCGATCCCGCCGACGTGGGCAAGCTCCTGGCGCTAATTGAGGGCAACGACATGGTGATCGGCTTCCGGCGGCGGCGCGCCGAGGGAGCAACCCGGGCGCTGCCCTCGCGGGCCTGGGCCGCCCTGGCCGGGGCCCTGCTCGGCTTCGGACCGCGCGACCTGGACTGCGGCTTCAAGCTGTTTAGAACCAGATTCGTTCGATCCCTGGAACTGGAAAGCGAGGGCGGCTTCATCTCGGCCGAGATACTGGCCAAGGCCAACAAGCTGGGCGCCCGCGTGGCCGAGGTCGGACTCGACCACCACCCCCGCCGGGCCGGCAGCCAGACCGGGCTCAGCCCGCTGGTGGTGGCCCGCGCCTTCTGGGACCTGTTGCGCTTCTACCAGCGGCTCAGAGCATGGCCCCGCTAAAGCTCTCGGTCCTGGTTCCCGTCTACAACGAGGCCGCCCAGCTCCCCGAGCAGCTTGGGCGACTCCTGGCGCTGCCCGATTACTGCGAGTTCGTATTCGCCGACGACTCCTCCGACGACGGTTCGCTGGAGTACCTTGAAACGCTCACCGATCCCAGGGTGAGCCTGCTGCGCTCGCCCCGCAACCAGGGCAAGGGGGCCGCGGTGCGGAGGGCCCTGCAGGCGGCTTCGGGGCGCTTTGTGGCCATCCAGGATGCCGACCTCGAATATCACCCCCGCGACCTCCTGCGCCTGCTGGCCGCCGTCGAGGCGGAAGGGGCCCGGGCCGCGTTCGGCTACCGCGATTTCTCCGGTCAGCGGCCGCTCCTGCGCTGGGGCAACCGCTTCATAACGTGGGTCGCCAACCGCATCTATGGGGCTAACCTGAGGGACATAGAGACCTGCTACAAGCTCCTTGACCGGGATTTGGCGCTGGGTCTCGGACTGGAATCGGACGGGTTTGAAATCGAAGCCGAAATCACCGCCAAGCTCCTCCTGGCCGGCGAGCACATCGTCCAGCTCCCGATCAGCTACTCGCCGCGCCGCGAAGGCAAGAAGCTCTCGGTCTGGCGCGACGGACCGATGGCGCTGATCACGCTGCTTTCATACCGGCGCGGCAATGCCGGCCGCTAACGCCCCGGCCGGCCGGGTGCGGCCAGGGGTGCTGAACCGGGTGCGGCCCCTTTTCGGGCTGCTGCTGGCGGCGCTCCTGCTGGTGGGCTGCGACGGAAATGGTTTTGCCGCGGAGGAAGAGAGCATGGCGCTGGCGGACTCGGCCGACATCGCCCCGGCCATGGCCCCGCCGATCCCGGCCGACGGCGAGTTCGGCGAGTTCGGCGGGGAGGAAGCCCCGGTCCCGGCCGACGGCCTGGGGCGGCAGATCATCCGCGAGGGCCGGATCAACATCGAAGTCGAGGACGTCCTGGTCGACTTCGATCGGATCGAGGACATTGCCCGTCAAAGCGGTGGATTCGTGGCCGAGTCCTCCATCTACAGCAGCCCCCGCGACGAGCAGGGCGTGGTCCCGCCGGCCCAGGGAGCCTACCTGCGGCTGCGGGTCCCGGCCGAGAGCTTCGAAGCGGTCCGCGAGCGGATCGCCGGACTTGCCGAAACGGTACTTTCCCAGAACACCGGTTCGCAGGACGTGACCATGCAGGTGGCCGATTTCGAGGCCCGCCTGCGCAACCTGCGCTCCACCGAGCGGCAGTACCTGACCCTGCTGGAGGATGCCGCCAACGTCGAGGAAGTGCTCCAGGTCACCGACCGCCTCAGCGGCACGCGCGGCGAGATCGAGCGGATCGAGGCGCAGCTCGAGGCCCTCTCCTCGCTGGTCGAACTGGCGACCCTGCACGTGGACATCCAGCGCGCCGCCGACCCGGAACGGGATGATGTGCGCGGCCCGCTGGACGCGGCCCGCGAGGGGTGGGAAGCCTCCTGGCTGTTCCTGGAGGGCGTCCTGGAATGGTCGCTGGCGATCATCGCCTTCCTGTGGTGGCTGGCGCCGCTGGCGGCCCTGGGCGGGTTGATTGCCTTCCTCGTCAACCGCCGGCGTCCGGCGGCTGACTGATGCCGGCAACGAGGCCGGCCCCAACTCCCAGCTAGCTGACGGCCGCCAGCCGGCTTTGCGGCCGCGCTGCCGCCGCCGGCGTTATCGTGCCCCCGCCCAGCACCAGCGGTCCGTCGTAGAAGACCGCCGCCTGGCCGGGCGCCACTCCCCAGACCGACTCTCCCATTTCCACGCGCAGCCGGCCCTCGCCCGCGGGGTGAAGCCGGCACGGCAATGGCCGGGCGCTGGATCGCACCCGGACCGCGGCCGCCCGCCCCGGCTCTATCTCGCGGAGCGATACCGGATTGAAGTCAGCGACCTCGAATTCGGTCCGCAGCAGTTCCTCGCGCCGACCCAGCACGACCGCGTTCTCGCCCGGATCGATCCGGGCCACGTAGAGCGGCGTTGCCGCCGATACCCCGAGCCCGCGGCGCTGCCCGACCGTATAGGCCGAGATGCCGCGATGCTCGCCGACCACGGTCCCATCGGTCAGCAGCAGCGGGCCGGGAACCCCGCCGTCGGCCCCGCGCTGGCTGAGGAAATCGCGATAGTCGCCGGCCACGAAACAGATGTCGACGCTGTCGGGCCGGTCGGCGTTGGGCAGCCCGAGCCGGTGCGCATGGCGGCGCACCTGGGACTTGGACAGCGAGCCCAGCGGCAGCAGCAGGCGGGCCAGCCGCTCCTGGCTGAGCACATACAGGACGTACGACTGGTCCTTGGCGGGGTCGGCGGCGGCCAGCAGCTGCCGGCGCCCGGTCGCCGGATCGGCGGCGCTGCGGGCATAGTGCCCGGTGGCCACCAGGTCGGCGCCCAGTTCCTCAAGGACCGGAAAAATGGCATCGAACTTGATGTGGTGGTTGCAGTCGATGCAGGGATTGGGGGTCAGCCCGCGCGCATAACTTTCGGCAAAGGGGGACACGACCTGATCACGGAACCGATCGCGCATGTCGATGTGGGCGTGGGCCGCCCCGATCTGGTCGCACACGGCGCGTGCGGTCGCGGTCGCCTCCGGCGAACAGCAGTTGCGTTCGCCCGGATCGGCGTCCTGCTCGGGCCAGATGTCGACCGTGAAACCGACCACCGAAAACCCGTCCGCGGCCAGCAGCGCGGCGGCCACCGAGCTGTCGACGCCGCCGCTCATCGCCACCGCCACGCGGGGGCGCCCCAAATGGCGCGGGTGAGACATCTGACGTACTGGCCTGTTGCTGCGGTCGGACCGGGCCGGTCCGCCCGGACGGGAATCAGGTAGATTTTCGGCGCTCGCCGGGAGTCTTGGAACCGGCCGCGATAATGGGCTCTGAGGGGTTGGCGGCCTCGGCCCAGGCGCCGACGCGGCGACCCGCCCAATCAAGCTCTACCGCAACTGGCCTTACATGTCGCAACTGGCCCACATCGGGGTGCGGGTGCTGGCGATCGTCCTCTTCGTGGGGGCGCTGGTTGTGCTCTATTCGCAGATACACGCCCAGCCCGAAATCGTGGGCACCGGGTTGCGGATCCAGCAGCTGCGCCAGGAAATATCCGCCGCCGAGCGCGAGATCAGGACCCTTACCGAAGAACTCGCCTATCGGCGCTCGGACAGCTACGTGATCGAAGTGGCCAAGGGCGAACTCGGCCTGGTCGAACCGGGCGAACACCAGCTCGTGCTGGCCTCGCTGCCGGCCGCCGCGATCGCACCGGCCCCGCCGCCGGCCGCCGATACCGGGCCGCCGCCGGTCCCGACCGCCCACCCATCGCCGCTGGAGAACCTGGCCGCGTGGTGGGACGTGCTCAACGGCCGCTAACGGCGGCGTTTGGCGCCGGGTTGGCAAGGATGCGACTGAACCTGCAGCGGATCGACCGCGAACTGCCGCTGCCCGCCTACCAGACGCCCGGCGCGGCGGGGTTCGACCTCTACGCCCGCATCCGGGTGGTGGTCGAACCCGGGCAGACCGCGCTCATCCCCTCCAACGTGATCGTCGACCTTCCGCCCGGGTACGCGCTGCTGGTCGCCCTGCGTTCTTCGACCCCGATCCGCAAGGGCCTGATTTCACCGCACGGAATCGGCATCGTCGACTCGGACTACTGCGGGCCCGAGGACGAGCTCAAGACCCTGGTCTTTAATCCTTCCGAACGCCAGATCGTGGTTGAACGCGGCGAACGGATCGCCCAGGCCCTGCTGGTCGAGGCCGGCCAGGTCGAGCTCAGCGAGGTCGCAAGGATCGACGCACCCACCCGGGGCGGCTTCGGTTCGACCGGGGCCTGAGCCGGGCGCGGGGCGGGTGCGCTACGTTCCGTAAACGTGTCCCGGACGCGGGGCGGCGATTGAAACCCCAACAATGAGTCAATCAGCAACCAGAGCCATCCAGCGGGCCGTAAGCCAGGTCCTTGCCGGCATCGTTCCGGAAGGGCCGGCCCGTCTGGTTGTGGCCGTCTCGGGCGGTCCGGACTCGGTCTGCCTGGCCCACGCCGCCGCGGCCTGGGCCCGGACCAGGGACTGTCGCCTGATCGCGGCCCACTTCGACCACCGCCTGCGGCCGGACTCGCCCGACGACGCCGAATTCGTGGCCGGCCTGGCCGGTGCGTGGGGAATCGAATTCGAAATCGGCCGGGCCGAAACGGTCCCTGCGTTCGCGGCCGGGCGCTCGCCGGAGGGGTGGGCCCGCCGGGTCCGCTGGGAGTTCCTCGAGGGCTGCGCCAGGCGCCACGGCGCGGGCGCAATCCTTACCGCCCACCATCTCGGCGACCAGGCCGAGACCCTGCTGCTGCGGCTGCTGCGCGGTTCCGGCAGCGCCGGCCTGGCCGGGATGCCGGTCGTGGCCGCGGGGTTCGATCCGCCGCGGGTCCGTCCGCTGCTGGGAACCGAACGCGCCGCGATAGGGGCCTATCTGGCCGAAAACTCCCTGCCGCACCGCACCGATCCCAGCAACCTGGAACCGTCAACCGACCGCAACCGCATTCGCCTGGGCGTCCTGCCGCTGCTTGAGCAGATCCGGCCGGGCGCGCAGACCACGCTTGCCCGCGCGGCCGGGAACCTGCGCGCCGAGTCCGAACTGCTTTCGGACCTGGCCGAAGCGGCGCTGCCGCGCGCCGGGGCCCGCGAGTACTTCGGGGCGTTCGAATTCGACGCGGCAAGATTCGGCCGGCTCGAGGATGTCCTGCAGCGCCTCCTGCTGAGAAACCTGTGCGCCCGGGTCAGCGGCCAGGTCCCGCGCCGCTCGGTGCTGGCCGCCGCCATGGCTTTCGCCGGCGGCCGCGGCCCGGCCCAGATGCAGCTGACGCCCGGGGCGGCGATCGAGCGCTCGCGCGGCAGCTGCCTGTTGCGGGCGGCCGGGTGGCAGCCGCCCTCGCCACCGCCGTCGCGCAGGATAAGGCCCGCCGACCCCGACCCGGTCAACTTCCTGGGACTCGGGTTCCGGTTGCGGGCCGGGACCTGGTCCGGGCCCGGCGGCAGGGCCCGCCTGCAGCTTCCGGAATGCCTGACCGGGGCCGAAATCGCCGCGCTGGCGCCGGCGACGCGGGCCCTGGACAACCTGCCGCGCTGGCGCCGGCCGGCCACGCCCGGTCTGTTCCTTGAGGGCCGGCTCGTCTGGGGGCTTGGACTCGGCGTTGTGCCCGGCCCCCTGCCGCAGGGGGCCGCCCCGACCGAATTCACTCTCGCCTGGGAGCGGTGTCAATAGGCGTCCGGCAGGGCCCGTCGATCCGCCGCGGACGGGCGTTCGTATCAAGGAATACCGGCAGTCCTCCCAAGATTGGGTGCTAGACTGGCAAACCTTAGAAACGGTAGAAAAACGTTGCGATCCCAACTCCGGGTGAGCCCTGAAAAAGCCGCCGACACGGCTCGCACCAGCGCAGTTCCGGGACTGAACCTGCCATGATGAACAATCGCTGGATGCGCAACGGGTTCGTGTACCTGATCATCGCCGTGGCGGTGCTGGCGGTGCTGTTCATCGTCTTCTCGCCGTCCGGAAACACCCCGCACTACTCGTACTCGGAGATGCTGGCCGACGTCCAGCAGGACGTCCTGGCCGGTTCGCGGCCGCAGCTGTACGTGACCGCCAGCGACACGGTCCAGTACACGAACTCGGCCGGCGTGACACGCTCGGCGGCGATCGGTTCGGAAACCGACGTCATCGCCGACCTGCGGGCCGCCAACATAGCCCTGAACCAGGTCCAGGTCGAATACGCCGAACCCTCCCGGCTGGGCGGAATCCTGGGCGGGCTGTTCTCGTTCCTGCCGATCATCTTCATCGTCGGCCTCTTGTTCTTCATGATGCGCCAGGCGCAGGGTTCGAATAACCAGGCGCTCTCATTCGGGCGGACCAAGGCGCGCGTGATATCGGGCCAGCGCCCCACCGTCACCTTCAAGGACGTCCAGGGCGTGGACGAGGCCAAGCAGGAGCTCACCGAGGTTGTCGAGTTCCTCAAGTACCCCGAGAAATTCACCAAGATCGGGGCCCGGATTCCGGCCGGCATCCTGCTGGTGGGGCCGCCCGGAACCGGCAAGACCTACCTGGCCAAGGCGGTCGCCGGCGAAGCCGGGGTCCCCTTCTTCTCGCTTTCGGGATCCGAATTCGTCGAGATGTTCGTGGGCGTGGGCGCCTCGCGCGTGCGCGACCTCTTCGAGAAGGCGCGCCAGAGCGCGCCGTGCCTGATATTCGTCGACGAGATCGACGCGGTCGGGCGCCAGCGCGGCGCCGGGCTGGGCGGTTCGCACGACGAGCGCGAGCAGACCCTGAACCAGATCCTGGTCGAGATGGACGGGTTCGAGACCGACACCAAAGTGATCGTGGTGGCCGCCACCAACCGGCCCGACATCCTCGATCCGGCGCTGCTCAGACCCGGGCGCTTCGACCGCCGCGTGATCCTCGACCGGCCCGACATCCGCGGCCGCGAGGCGATCCTGCGGGTCCACGCCAAGGGCAAGCCGATCGCCCAGGACGTCGATCTGCTGGTGCTGGCCAAGGAGACTTCCGGGTTCACCGGCGCCGACCTGGAGAACCTGCTCAACGAGGCCGCCATCCTGGCCGCGCGCGAGAACAAGACCGAGATATCGATGCTCGAACTGGAAGAGGCCATAGACCGCGTGGTTGCCGGCCCGGAGCGCAAGAGCCGCGTGATCACCGCGCGCGAGAAGGAAATCACCGCCTACCACGAGGTCGGTCACGCCATCGTCGGCCACTACATGGGCGAGATGGACCCGGTGCACAAGATCTCGATCATCGCCCGCGGGCGCATGGGCGGTTACACCCGCTTCCTGCCGCCCACCGACCGTTCGATGATGTCCAAGACCCAGTTCGAGGACCAGATCGCAACCATGATGGGCGGACGCGCCGCCGAACTGATCGTCTACGAGGAATTCACCACCGGGGCCTCCAACGATCTCGAGCGGGCCACCGAACTGGCCCGCCAGATGGTCACCCGCTACGGAATGAGCCGCCAACTCGGCCCGCGCACGTTCGGCCGCAAGGACGAGCTGGTGTTCCTCGGCCGCGACATCCAGGAATCGCGCAATTACTCCGAAGCGGTCGCCCAGCGCATCGACGACGAGGTGACCCAGATCGTCACCCAGGCCCATGACCGCGCCACCACGGTGCTCAGGGGCCACATGGACGAGCTGGAGACGATCTCGCGTTTCCTGATCCAGGCAGAGAGCATCGAGGTCCCGACGTTCGAGGCCCTGCTCAGGGGCGATGACGTCCCGCTGCCGGCCTCGAACCGGGACTCTGCACCCGAAGCCGAAGCCGACGACCCGGAGGCGGCCCCGTCCTCGCCGGCCGAAGGCGTTCCCCAGGCCCCGCGCCTGAAAAGCGATCCTTCGGGGGCCTAGGCGACCGCCGAAACCCCCGGCACCCTGATTTAAGGGCGCCGGCCGCAGGCCCCGGCGAGCCGAACCCGTTTTTCGGTCGCCGCCTATGGCGAACATTGGAATTGCGCACCGGAGTCGCCTGACACAGCTTTCGGACTCCGGTTTCGCGGCCTAGGCGAGCAGCAAGATTCGGGATGGTTCAAATGCGGTACGAGCCGGCCGACCGTTGTCCGGCCCCGCAGGCGATCGCTTCGGCGCTGCTGATCTTCGTACCGAACACGGCCAGCATCATCCTGCTGACCGCGTTCGTGGTCCGGGCCTCCGGGCAGTCCGACAGCTACCTGGCCTGGGTCACGTTCACCGGGCTGGCGATTTCCGGCCTGAGCATGATCCTGCACGCCTTCCCTTACCGCCATCTGGGATCGGGCGGCCTGGTCGTTACCAACCTGAACGTCCCGCTGCTGGCGATGTCGGTGCTGGCGCTGGCCAAAGGCGGACCCGGCCTGCTGGCCACGCTCGTGATCACCACCACCGTCCTGCAGTTTGCGATCGTCCCGCAACTGGCCTCGCTGCGGCGGGTGTTCACGCCCACGGTCAGCGGAATAATCATCATGCTGGTGGCGGTATCGGCGGTTCCCTTCATCGTGGACCGCTCGATCAGCCAGTCGCAGGACCAGACCGCGATCGTTTTCATACCCGGTCTGGTCGCCCTTGGCGCCGGCCTGTGGGCCGCCGTGCAGGCCTCGCCGGCGCGAAGAGTGTGGACCCTGCCGATCGCGGTGGCGGCCGGGCTGCTGGTGGCTTTTCCGATGGGACTCTACGATTTCGCGCTGGTGGGCGAAGCCTCCTGGTTGAGCGTTGCCGACCTGGACTGGCCCGGCTGGAACCTTGAATTCGGAGTTGACTTCTGGTCGATGCTGCCCGCTTTCCTGATAGTCAAGCTCACCGCCTTTCTCAAGGTCGTCGGCGACCTTTCGGTCACTTACCGCGCGTCGTACGCCAACCCGGTTGCGCTGGACTTTCGAAGAATCCAGAGCGGGTTGAACGTCTATGGAGTCACCACGCTCCTTACCGGCCTGCTGGCAACCCTGCCGGTTTCGGCCCCCTGGTCTTCCACTGCCGTCTACATCGGGTTCACGCGCAACGCCGCCCGCAGCGTGGGGATCTACCTGGGAATCTTCACTCTCCTGATTGCCGCGTTTTCCAAGGTGGTGGCGGCGATCGCGGCGACGCCGAATTCGGTGATCAGCGCGGTCTACGTGTTCGTGTTCGGACTGCTGTTCATAGAGGGCGCCAAGTGGGTGTTCTCCGGCCCGATAAGCAACCGCAAGTCGGTGATCACCGGCGTATCGCTGGTGCTTGGACTTTCGGCCGGCACCTTCGGCCAGTTAAGTGAGGGCATTGTGAGTGAACTGATCGGCAACACGATCATCGTCGGCGCGCTTACGGCGATCGGAATGACGGTTGCCACCGAATTCCGCAGCCTCTGGCCGCGCAAGGTCAGAGTGGACCTGTCGCCCGCCGCCCTGGCCGACATCGCCCGGATGCTGGACCGCTTTGCCGAGCGCAATCGCTGGAGCGACAGCGCCGGCACCAGGCTCAATCTGGTTGTCGAGGAAGCGGTACTGACCCTGCTGGAACAGGGTGGCGAAAACGGGGCCGCGGGCGGGCGCCGGCTGGTCGCCTCGGTCCACCCCGACGGCGACGCCGCCGAAGTGGAGCTGGTCGTCTATTCGCGCGACCAGGTTGAAGGGAACATCGAGGACCAACTCGCCTACGTCGGCGAACCCACAGCGCCCGAGGACGCCCAGCAGCTGTCAACCAGGCTGCTAAAGCACTACGCGTCCTCGGTGCATCACCGCAAGTACCACGGCGTCGACGTGATTACCTGCCGCATCGACAGGCAGGCCTAACCGGCCGGGATCACGGCTCCCGGTAAGGTTCCGGCCGGCCGGCCGGGCCCGACCGCTGGCGAATCTGGATGCCCCCGCACACGGGGTCGATATGCTGCCATGGCTGGGTCAGAACTTACCGGCGGCCTCAGCCGCCGGTAAGTTCGCGAGCCTATTACCGGACCGCCGCGGGGCGCCTTTCCAGGCTATTCGTCATCAAAGTACCCCGACCCGAATATCAGCCCGTCGTGGCGGATTACCCAGACGTGAACGGCGCTGCCGGCACCCTGGGTGGCCGGAGCCAGGTTGTGGAACCAGCGGCCTTCCTCGGTGACCTCGGCGATCTGTTCGCCGTAGTTGTAGACGTTGCCGTCGACGTCGCGCGCACGCAGCAGCTTCACATCGGTGCCGATCCGCTGCGGCAGCACCGGGTGCACCAGGTAGTTGTCGTCGGCGCCGATCAGGAACAGGGATGTCGAACCGTCAAAGCTCTCCGCGCTGGAGTAGTGCGCCACCGTTGCATCCAGCCCCTCGCTCTGGTAGTGGTCAATTGCAGCCTGCACGTAGGCCTGGGCGTGTTCCTCGCGGTTCTCGGCCGCCGGGTAGTAACCGGAAGCAAAGATCCGCCCGTCGTGGCGGATGGCGTACGTCACCTTCGGGGCCTCGAGCAGGGTTGCCGGGTGCGGCCAGAGGTATTCGACCCAGATGCCATCCTCGGTCGCCTTGGCGATCTCCTTGCCGAGCTCGAAGCCGTCCGACCCCACGACACCCTTGATGTCGGTCCCGATCAGCCGCGGGAAGAGCGGATGGATGAAGTAGATGTCGTTCTCGTCCGTCGCGAACAGGTAGAACTGGCCTTCGAAAGCCGCCACGCTGTTGTAGTACTGGACCATCGATTCGAGGCCGTCGTTGTCGTAACGCTCAATCGCCCGCTGCACGTAATCGACGGTGAACTCGCGCGGGTCGGCGCCCTGGTAGGCGGGCGGTTCGGCTTCCGGGTCGGGGGTGTAGTAACCGGAGGCGAATATGTGGCCGTCGTGCCTGACGACCCAGGTGGTCTTGGGTTCCTCGCGACCCGTCGCCGGGTTCGGCCAGAGGTACTCGACCCAGTGACCATCGGGCGTCGCCTTGGCGATCTCAATCCCGAGCTCGTAGCCGTTCGATCCGACAACATCCTTGATGTCGGTGCCGACCAGGTGGGGGAATATCGGATGGACCAGGTAGATGTCCGCAGGGTCCATCATGAACAGGTAAAGCTCGCCGTCGACGCTGGCGCGGCTGTTGTAGTAGGTGACTGCCGCATCCAGGCCCCGGTTCCGGTAAACCGCGATCGCGTTGCTGACGTACTCGCGGATGACCCCGGCCAGATTCGCCCGGACCGAGAAGTGGCCGGACCCGAACACCAGGCCGTCATGGAGCACGAAGTAGCTGCGCTTGGGCTCGCGCATTCCGGTCTGAGGATTGGCCTGCAGGTGGTTGAACCACAACCCGTCCTCGGAAACCGCGCGCGCGACCCGCGCCAGCGAATGACCGGGCGGGACCGTGGCCCCGACCAGATTGCGGAACACCGGCGCCGCCAGGGCCCGCATTGAAGCCCTTTCGACCAGGACCAGCGAGCGGTCGCCTTCGATGCTCGCCTGGCTGTTGTAGTGGGCGGCGGTCGCATCCAGCCCTTGTTCCTCGTAGAGGGCGATCGCGGCGTTTACGTAGGCGAGGGTCTGCGCGTCGGCGTCGGCGACGGCGCCCAGCGCGATCGATTCGGGTTCCCAGTCGAAGCGCTCGATGGCCAGCCGCTTCTGCAGGCCCAGCGGGCCGTTGACCCAGGTGCTGTAGCCGTCGGTGAATCCGGTCCAGTTGGTCGCCTTGTGCCAGGTGAGCACGCCGGTGCTGGTGGCCTGGCGGGTTATGCCGTCAGCGGGGTTGTGCTGCTCGTCCTCCAGGCACTGCCCGACCGGGTCCGGGATCAGGGCCTGCAGCGCGGCAAAGCCGAGTACGAACCGGCAGTCTGAACCGGTCGCGGCGGCGCGGTCGGCGAACCCCGCCGAGAAAACCAGCGCAACCAGCCCCGCCAGGGCGAGCAGGCACGCCACTCGAACGATCGGATGTTGGCCCGCGATAGCAGGCGCTGCGTCAACTTGCCCTGAATTTGGCAGCATACTCAATTCCCCTCGGCCGGTTGGGTCACGCGGTATCGGTCAACCTCAATTGCTGGTGCCAGATTAAAACAGGCCGGGCGGCCGATCACCGCAATTTGAGGGAAATTACACCGCCGCGCGACGGGCGGCCGCTCCCGGGCGGCCGAACCGCGGCGGTCGGGCTCAGCGCTGGGCACCGGTTTCTGGCCGAAGCGCCAGGATTTCGGCTTCGGTGGCGGGCGGCGGGTTGTCGCGCTGGGCGAACGCCAGGGCGAACGCCAGCAGGGCCACCACCGCGCCGATCGCAAAACATGTCCGCAGACCGAACATCAGGTCTTCCGGCGGGGCCTCCAGCGCCACCGACCCGCCCGATCGACTGGTCACCGCCAGCGTGAAGACCAGGCCCCAGACCGACTGTCCGACCGAGAACCCGAACGTCCGCGCGGTGGCCAGGATCCCGGCCGACATGCCCAGCATGGAACGGGGCAGCGAACCCACGATCGAGCTGTTGATGGTCCACTCGAAGGTGCCCAGTCCGATTCCGGTAAGCGCCAGCAGGCAAGCCAGCAGCCAGACCGACGAATCGGTGCGCAGCAGCAGCATCATCAGCACCGTGCCGATCACCAGCAGCGCCAGCCCGGTCGACGCCGGGTAGCGCGGCGAGCTGCGCTCGGCCCAGAGGGCCCCCAGCGGGGCCATGAACGACATCATCGCCGGCGAGATTGCGGCCACTATTCCGATCGCGAACGCCGACATTCCCAGCACCAGCGACATGTAGAACGGCAGCAACAGGAAGTTGATGATCACCACCGCGAATCCGATCGCCGCGGCCAGCACCGGCAGGCGGAAATCGCGCAGCTTGAAAAGCCGGAAATTGAGCGTCGGATGGGCCGCTCCGAGTTGCACCCGCACGAAGAAATACAGGACCACTACGCCCAGGACGGCCGCCGCCAGTATCTCGGGGCTGAGCCAGCCGCGGTCGTTGCCCAGGGTGATGGCCAGCAGCAGGGGGGCCTGCCAGAAGAGCATCAGCGAGGCTCCGCGGTAGTCGAACTTGCGCTCCAGCCGCTGCGGAGTCTCCCACAGACGTTCGAACAATCCCAGCCGGCTCCCCAGCCAGATGACCGTCATAACCAGGACCAGCATCGCCAGGGGAGCCCAGAAGAGCGTCCGCCAGCCGAACGTTTCACCCAGGAAACCCCCGACCAGCGGGCCCGACACCAGTCCAATCGAGGTGGTGATGCCGACGACCGAAAGGGCGCGGGCGCGGCGGCCGGGGACAAACGAGCGAATGGTGAACGCCGGTCCCACGGTGTAACAGGCGGCCAGGGCGATTCCGGTCAGGAACCGCGAGACAAGCAGCATTGCGAACCCGACCGACAGCGCCGCCAGCAGCGCCGCCACAAAGTAGGTGGTCAGCCCGGCGTAGAGGACTCGGCGGTGTCCGATTCGATCCGCCAGGTTGCCCATGACTAGGAGCAGCGCCGCCGACATGATCATCGGCGCCAGGTTGGTCCACTGCGCGATCTGCAGGTCAAGCCCCAGATCGTCGGCGATCGTCGGCAGCACCACGGCTATCGCGGTGTTGTCGTAGGTGCCAAGAAACACGCAGATGAACCCGGCCAGCTGCGGCGCGAACGCGGTTCGCAGGCTCAGGGTTCGCAAGGGTCGGGCCTGCACGGGGAGGGTTATCCGAAAATGGCGGCGGATGCGGGGGCAGCCTGGGCCGGTGCGGGCCAGACCCTTACATTTTCCGGGCAGACCGGCTGCCGGCCGGAGAGAGAGCGCCCAGGGTGCGATTTTTGGAATATCTGGCAGATAGCCGACCGCTCACCGATGAAACCATGCGCCGCGTGGTGGGCGAGGATCAGAACCCCGTCACCCGGGTCGCCCGCTACCACCTGGGCTGGACCGAGGCCAACGGCACCCCGATCGCCGGCCCCAGCGGCGGCAAGCAGCTCCGCGCCGGGCTGCTGCTGCTGGCCTGCGAGGCCCTCGGCGGCGGGCGGGCGGGCCTGCCGGCGGCCGCGGCGATCGAGTTGTTCCACTCCATGACCCTGCTGCACGATGACATCATGGACCGCGACCGGCAACGCCGCGGCCGCCCGGCCGCCTGGACGATCTGGGGCGACGCCACCGCGATCAACGCCGGCGACCTCCTGCTCACCCGCGCCTTCGCCGCGCTGGCCGATTTCGGCGCCGACCCGGCGGCCTCGATCCGGCGCATGGCCGACGCCTGCGGGGCGGTCATCCGCGGCCAGCAGCTGGACCTGCAGTTCGAGACCCGCGCGAGCGTCAGCGCCAGCGAGTACGAGGAGATGATCGCGCTCAAGACGGCCACCCTCTTCGGGCTCGCGCTGGAAATGGGGGCGCTGGCGGCCGGGGGCGATTCCGATCCCTGGCGGCGCCTGGGCCATCAACTGGGCCTGGCCTTCCAGATGCGCGACGACGCGCTCGGCATCTGGGGCGATCCGCAGGTGACCGGCAAACCGGCCGGCGGGGACCTGCGGCGCGGCAAGAAGTCTCTGCCGGTGGTCCTCTTCGTGGAGTCGGGCGGCCAGATCCCGGAGACCGTGGCCAAGGACGAGGATGTCCGGGTACTGCTTGCCCGGTTCGAGGCGGCCGGGATAGCATCGCAGATGCGCGAACGCCTGGGCGGGATCCAGGCCCGCTGCCGCCAATTGGCAGGCGCGCTGGCTGTAAAAAGTAACTACGCGCAGATGCTGAACGAGATGATCGATCTCGTTGCCGACCGCGAATACTGAACCGGAGAAAGCACGTGCCCCCGAGCGTCAAACCACGCAAGCTGACGGTCATCCTGCTCGCGAGCGCGATCGCCCTGGCGCTGCTTACGGCGGCCTGCGGCGAGGAGGCAACCTCGATCGCAGCGGTCCCGACGGCGGCCCCTCCGGCCCCCGCGGCGACCCCCGAGCCGACTCCCGAGCCCGAGCCCGAGCCGACTCCTGCGCCCGAGCCGACTCCGGAGCCTGAACCGGAACCGGCGCCGGAACCCGAGCCGGTCCCGGAAGCCGCCGCGCCCGAGATCGACCTTGAGATCGGCGCCGAGGAGCTCTTTGCGGCGTTCATCGCCGACAAGGACGCCGCCCTGGCCGAGTACAGGGGTCAGACCGCCCGCATCAGCGGGATGATCCGCGAGAACTTCTCGGTCGGCCGCGGCGGATTCATGATGGTGGTCGGCGGCGATTACGTCAACGGCGTCATATGCAATCTGGGCGCCGAAGACTACGAGTCCCAGAAGGACCGCCAGCCGGGTGAACCGATCACCGTAACTGGCACGATCATCGACTACGTCTACGACGTGGCCATCGAGAACTGCCAGGTCGAGGCCTGAGCGCCGACTGGGCCGGCCGTGAATAGAAGGGCCGACGGGCTGGCGTTCGGCGCCGGACTAATCGCCTTCGGGGTCGTGGCCCTGCTGGCGGGCTCGATCGAAGGATTCCCGGATGTCTGGGAAATGGCCCCGGCGATCGCCGCCGTCTATCTGGCGGTGCGCTTCGTGGCCGGCGCGAACCCGGGTTCGCGCCCCTGGCTGCTGCTGGCGATCGCGGTGCTGGTCCTTCTGCAGGTGGCCATCCTTGCCGACCTGGCAATCGACGGCAGCCTGATCTGGCCACTGCTGATCATCGCCGTAGGGATTACCGTGCTGGTCCAGGCGCTGCGCCGGCGCACCGGGGCAATTGACGATGCGCAGGCGATGTTCGGCCAGGTCCAGCGCCGGATTTCCGGGCCGCTGCCCGATCCGCTGCAGATAAACGCCGCCTTCGGCAGCTGCGAATTCGACCTGCGCGAGGCCGAGGTGCGGACGAGCCCGGCGCGCATCGACGCATCGGCGGTCTTCGGCAGCATCGAGCTGCGCGTGCCGCAGAACTGGAATCTCGACACCTCCGGCGTCACCGCGACGTTCGGGTCGGTGCTCGAGAAGGACCCGCCCGGTACCTCCGAACACCAGGTCCAGGTAACCGGCAGCGCCCTTTTCGGTTCGATCGAGATAAAGCGCTGAGGCCGTAGGGTTCGCGCGGGGTGGGCCGACGGTTTCCCGACCCGGCCGGCCCGCGCCGGAACCCGGCGAGCATCTGAATGGGCCGACTTGACGGCAAAGTCGCCCTGATCAGCGGCGCCGCCAGGGGGCTGGGCGCGGCCACCGCGCGGCTGTTTGCGGCCGAGGGCGCCAGCGTGGTTCTGGGCGACCTGCGCGATTCCGACGGTGAAACCGTGGCCGCCGATATCGCAGCCTCGGGCGGTGTTGCCCGCTTCGTGCACCTGGACGTTACCAGCGAGCCGGACTGGCAGGCCGCGGTGGCCGCCGCCGTCTCCGGCTACGGCCGCCTGGACGTGCTTGTGAACAACGCCGGAATCTGGCGCGCCGGGCGGGTCGAGGAAACCAGCGTGGAGCACTGGGACGCCGTCAACGACGTAAATTCCAAGGGCGTGTTCCTCGGCACCAGGGCCGCCATTGGGGCGCTGCGGGCCGCCGGCGGGGGATCGATAGTGAACGTGTCCTCGATCTCGGGGATGGTCGGCAACCCGCGCACGTCGGCCTACGCCGCCTCGAAAGGGGCGGTTCGCGTATTCACCAAGGCCACCGCGGTCCAGTACGCCGCCGAAGGCATCCGCGCCAATTCGATTCATCCCGGCCCGGTCGACACCGACCTGCTCGGACAGGTCGTGGACGCGCTCGAGATCGAGGCCTTTGCCCCCGCCCCGCTGGGTCGGGTCGGGAAAGCGGAAGACATCGCCTACGGCGCGCTCTACCTGGCCTGCGACGAATCCTCGTTCGTCACCGGCAGCGAGCTGGTCATCGACGGCGGCAGCACCGCCGAATAAGACCGGCGCCCGCAGATTGCAGGAGGCTCCCCGATGGGAAGAATGGACGGCAAGGTCGCGCTCGTCAGCGGTGGCGCCAGGGGCCAGGGCGCGGCCGAGGCGCGGCTGTTTGCAAGCGAAGGCGCCAGGGTCGTAATCGGCGACGTCCTTGATGTGGCCGGGATGCGGGTGGCGGCCGAAATCAAACGCGGCGGCGGCGAGGCGGTCTTCTTTCATCTGGACGTGACCTCGGCGGCGGACTGGCGGGCCGCCGTGCAGTCCGCCGAAGACGCCTACGGCAAGCTGGACGTCCTGGTCAACAACGCCGGGATCTGGCGCGGCGGCCGCGTGGAAGAGACCACCGAAAACGACTGGGACGACATGTTCGCGGTAAACGCCAAGGGGGTTTTCCTGGGCACCAGGGCCGTCATCCCGGCGATGCGGCGCGCCGGCGGCGGTTCCATCGTGAACGTCTCGTCGAGCGTGGCGACGATAGGGGTTGACCGCGCGACCGCCTACCCGGCCGCCAAGGGGGCGGTGCGGACATTTAGCAAACTGACCGCGATCCAGTACGCGGGCGAGGGGATCCGCGCCAACGCGCTGCTGCCGGGCCCGATCGAAACCGACCTGCTGCGGCAGGTGTTCGGGGGCCGCGACATCGATGCCCGCACGCCGCTGGGACGCCTCGGCACCCCCGCGGACATCGCCTTCGCGGCACTGTACCTGGCCTGTGACGAATCCTCGTTCGTCACCGGCAGCGAGCTGGTGGTTGACGGGGGAACGCTCGCCGAGTGACCCGGGCCGGCCAGTTCGCCCGGTCCGCTGGAGGGCACCTGCAATCGGCAGCCAGACGCCCCGCTGCCGGCGGGCCGCTCAGTAGGCTGCGGCGGCGGCCATCACGCCGCGGCGGTCGCCGATGGGCAGGTGCACCAGCGCGGCGGCGAACCCCAGGATGATCCCCGCGATCCAGATCGGATCGTAGGTCCCGATGGCGTCGTAGATCCGCCCGCCCAGCCAGACCCCGAGGAACGACCCGATCTGGTGGGAGAAGAACGTGGTCCCGAACATCACCGCCAGGTAGCGCGCGCCCAGCAGGTGGGCCACGGTCGAGGAGGTCAGCGGGACCGTCGCCAGCCACAGGAGCCCCATCAGGGCCCCGAACGCGATCGCCGTAAATTCGGTCAGCGGCAGGACCAGCAGCCCGAAGATCACCACCGCGCGCAGCGAATAGATGATGGCCAGCAGGCGGCTGCGCCGGTAGCGGTCGCCGAGGCGCCCCGAAATCGCCGAGCCGAATATGTTGAACAGTCCGATCATGGCCAGCGCCAGGGCCGCCGCGGTGGCCGAAATCCCCTCGTCGGAGAGGTAGGCGGGGAGATGGGCGGCGATGAAGCTGACGTGGAACCCGCAGACGAAGAAGCCGGTCGTCAGCAGCAGGTAGTCGCGGTTCCTGCGGGCGCGCTTGAGCATCTCGACGAACGGCTCGTCGACCACGTCGGCGCTCTTGGGCATCTTGTCGGTATTGCGCAGGAAAATGAATGCCATCAGCCCGATGGCCAGCGGAACCAGCGCGAAAAGGGCGAAGTTGGTCCGCCAGCCGACCAGGTTCAGGATCTGCTGCCAGGCCGGCACCAGCACGAACATCCCGGCCGAGGACCCGGCGGTTACCAGGCCCAGCGCGAAACTGCGCCGCCGCACCGGCACCATCTGGCCGACCGCGCCCACCACCACGGTCATCGACGCCCCGCTGATGGCGATCCCGCCCAGGAAACCCAGGTAGAGCAGGAACTGGAACCCAGTCTGGGCCTGGGCGGTCAGCAGCATCGCCGCCGCAAAGACCACGCTCGCCGGCACTATCACCTTCCAGTGCCCGTAGCGGTCGGCCAGGTAGGCGGCGACCGGGACGCCGGTGGCCAGCTGCAGCACCGCGATCGCCAGCGCGAACGTCTCGCGGCCGACTCCAAGGTCCTCGGTAACGGCTTTGAGGAACACGCCGAAGGACTGGATGGAGCCGGTGAAGATGAATGCCATCGCCGCCCCGGCGACGACGATCGTCCAGGGGATGCGGTAGGCCGGCGCCGCCGGTCCGGGGGCGGCGGGCCGCGTCGGGGTCTGCATCAGGTCGGGGTTCCGGCCGGGGGGCGCAGTCTCAAATCCAACCCAAGCCTAGGGCCGGCCGCGCCGCGTCGGGCTCAAGCGCGGTCGGAGGCGGCGCCCGACCCCAGCGCCGCCAGCAGGCGGGCCCGGTAGGCGGCGAGCGCGGCGGCGGCCGTATCGCCCTGGCGCGGGAACGCCAGTTCGACCGCGAACTGGTCGACGATCCGGCCGGGCCGGGACGACATGACCGCCACCCTGTCGGCCAGGGCGACCGCCTCGTCCGGGTCGTGGGTGACGAACAGGACCGTCAGGTCCAGCTCGGCCCGCACGCCGAGCAGGAAGCGGTGCATGTCCAGCCGGGTCAGGGCGTCGAGGGCCCCGAACGGTTCGTCGAGCAGCAGGACCTGGTTCCCGCTCACGATGGTGCGCAGCAGGGCGGCGCGCTGGCGCATCCCGCCGGAGAGCTGGTGGGGGTGGTGATTGAGAAAACCCTCCAGGCCGAACATCGGGGCCAGCTCGCGGGCGCGCCGGCGGGCGGCGGCCAGGTCGCCGCGCCGCACCTGCACCCCGATGACGATGTTCTCCATCACCCGCCGCCAGGGGAGCAGCAGGTCGCGCTGCGGCATGTAGCCGAGCAGGCCGCGCCGGCCGGTGATCTCGCAGCCGTCGAGCAGAATCCGGCCCGAATCGGGCTCGGCCAACCCCACCGCCACGTTAAAGAGGGTGCTCTTGCCGCACCCGCTCGGGCCGACCAGGCACAGGAACTGGCTCGGCTCGACCACCAGGCTGGCCCGGTCCAGGACCCGCAACCGTTCGGCGCCGCTGCCGAAACTCTTCTCGATCCCTTCCAGGACCAGCCGTCCGGCCACGGCCTAGACGCCCCTATCCGGGCAGGAGCTCATTGGAGAACGCGCTCTCCCACTCGAACATTTCCTCGATCAGCTCGCGGTCCAGCATCCACTGGGTCATCTCCCCCCAGACCGACCCCTGCTGGCGCCCCCAGCGATCGGCGTCGCCCTGGTAGCGCGGCGAGAGCCAGACCTGGGAGGCATGCACCAGCGGCACGTCGATCTCGGGCGAGGCCTGGATCAGCATTTCGGCCGATTCAGCCGGGTTGGCGATTGCAAAGTCGTAGCCGCGCGATATGGCGGCCATCGCCCGCTCGCCGATCTCGCGCCGCCGGCCGAGCATGCCGGCGTTGGCCATGATCAGCGGGGTGTAGTAGTTGGGAACGCCCCAGTCGGAGAGGAAGGCGACGTTCAGGTCGATCCCCTCCAGCTCGGCCTTGACCCCCTGCCAGGCGTAAAAGATCCAGTAAAGGTCCACATCGCGCTGGATGATGGTCAGGAAATCGGCCGCCCCGGCACCCACCGACTCCAGCTGGGCGAAGTCACCGCCGTCCTGCTCCATCATCACCTGCAGAATCGCCAGTTCGAGCGGGGAGCCGAACCCGCCGTAGACGGCGCCCTCAAAATCGCGCGGCCGGGCTATCCCGCGGCTCTTGAGCGATGCGAAGCCGGAGGTGTTCTCCTGGATGATGGCCGCCACCGAGACGACCGGGGCGCCCTCGACCAGGGCCGGGGTCAGGAACTCCTGGAACCCGATCCCGAACTCGGCGTTGCCGGCCGCCACCACCGACGTGGCATCCACCTCGACCGGTTCCTCGATCTTGAAATCGAGGTTCTCCTCTTCGAAATAACCCAGTGCGCGGGCGGCGTAAATCCCGGTGTGGTTGGTATTGGGCACCCAGTCCAGCACCAGGGTGGCCTCGGCGCGGTCAGCGCGCCGCGGAGCGGTCTCGGGCGCGGTGACCGCGATGTCGGCGATGTCTTCCGAGACGGCGGTTTCCTGGCCGCTCGTATCGCACGCGGCCAGGGCCAGGCTGGCGCTCCCGGCCAGGGCCAGGCGCAGGAAATTGCGGCGGTTCATGGAAAAGTTCCTCTTCGGTTTGGGATCAGGGGTCAATGGCCGGAGGGCTCCGGACGGTTGGGGTTCAGAGGTGGGCCCGCCAGGGCATCGCCCAGCGGGTAAGCAGTTCGATCGCCGCCCAGGCGGTGAGCGCGATCACGACCACGATCACGATCGCGGCCAGGGCCCGGTCGGCCCGGAAGGAGTTCATCGACCGGATCAGGAAGACCCCCAGGCCGCGGCTGGCGCCCAGCCATTCGGCGATCAGGGCCCCGATGACCGCGTAGGTGGCCGCGATCTTGGCGCCGGCGGCCAGCGCCGCCAGGGCGGGCGGAAGCTGGACCAGGCGGAACTGGTCCCAGCGGCCCGCCCCCATCGAGCGCAGCAGATCGAGGGCCTCGTGGTCGGCCGAGCGCAGGCCCTCCAGGAAAGTGACCGTGATGGGGAAGGCGCAGACCAGGGTGACCAGAACCAGTTTCGGGGCCAGCCCGAAGCCGAACCAGATGACCAGGAGCGGAGCGATGATGATGAACGGCACCGACTGGGACGTGACCAGCAGCGGATAGACCGCCCGGCGCACCGGCCCGAACAGGTGGCAGACCGTTGCCACCGCGGTTCCGAGCAGGAGCGAGGTCGCAAAGCCGGCCGCCATGACCATCAGGGTCACCGGAATGTGGTAGCCCATCAGTTCGGCCGAATCGACGAACGCGGCGGCGATGTCCAGCGGCGAGGGCAGCAGCCAGCGCGGCACCTCGCGCCAGGTAACGAAAAACTGCCAGAAGGCCAGCAGGAAGACCACCAGGCCGGCCGCCGGAGCGGCCGCCTGGATCCGGTCCTTGATCGCGGCGGCCGTCAATCGCGGAACTTGCCGATGTGATCGGCGATGGTGGTCCCGGCGGGAGTGTTGGCGACTTTGATGTTGCAGAGCACCGAACTGGCCCCGAAGTCGAAACAGGCCTGCTGGGCGCGCTTGATCAGGTCCATCAATTCGTCGTACTCGCCTTCGACCGTGGTCTCAAAAGACGAGACGTCGTAGGGCAGGCCGGACTCCTGCACGACCGCGATTGCGGCTTCGACGCAACCGTAGCCGTCCTCGACCCCGCTGGGGAGTACCTGAAACGCCGCGATGATCGCTGCCATCTGCCAAAGACCTTCCTTCCGGCGGGCTTAGCTCGCCGCAGATCCGGAGAAGCTGTCGCCCCTGGAAGGCGAACACCGCATTGGCGGGGCCAATGCGGTGCGAAAGTTCGGTCGGTTCCGTCTGCCTACGCCGGTATTACCCGGATCAGGTCATTAGGGGAGGCAGGCTCGATTTGCGCCTGCCTTCTCAGCCGATGCTTCCAGCACCCCTGCGGATATTTACTTGTAACTGTGCTGGCATTCTAGGGTTCGGCCGCGGCCCGACTCGCTAGCGTTCCAGGTAGAGCAGCGCCCGCCCTTTCCGGCAGCGCACCCGGACCCTGTCGGCGGCGACCAGGTTGGAAAGGGTCCGTCCCTGTCCGCGCTGCAGCGCCGCGTCCGCCAGCGGCCACCTGACCCCGCCGATGTCGACCCCCGCGGCGTTCGCATCGACCGGGACCAGCGACAGGGTCTTGCCGGGCCGGGCCGCCAGCTCGAGCAGGTCCTCCCCGACCGGGAAGATCGTCCAGCCCGGCACCATCGCGGTCGCCGCCGCGGGCGCGAGCGAGGGGTGGAACAGCAGCATCTGATTGGCCAGGACCATGTCGGGGCGCTCTCCGCCCAGAAGCCCCAGCAGGACTATTCGGCCGGGTTGGCGCTCCAGGGCCGCCAGCAACGCCAGTTCGCCGTCGATCAAGTCCTTGTCGCGGGGATGGCGCTCGATGGGAATCCCGGCGGCGGCGAGCTGCCGGGCTCGGTCCGGGTCCAGCGAATCCAGGTCGCCGACCACCAGGTCCGGGACCAGGTCCACGTCTGCGAGCCGGTCCGCGCCGCCGTCAGCGGCCACGACCAGGTCGGCGGCGGCGATGAGGTCGGCGATCGCCGGATCATCGCCCAGCGGGCCGTCGAGGACCACCACGGCCAGCCCTCCGGACGCCGAGGAAGACCTGCCCGCCGCCACGCCTATTCCTTGCGGGTGGCCGATAGCGGGTCCTGGCCGAACCAGGCGCGGCCCAGGTGCCAGGAGATAAGGGTCTCGGTCAACTGTCCGCCCAGGCGCGCCAGCGCGCCCATGACCGCTCCGGCGACCGGGGCGAAGGGGGCAATTGCAAAGATCACGACCATCATTACGATGATCCGGGATACCGATCCCACCCCGACCCGCTTGGAAAGGCCCTGGTGCATCAGCAGCGAGATGTAGAACTGGCGGAAACCCATCAGCAACGGCACCGTCGCCAGGACCCAGGTCGCCGGCCGCGCCTGGTCGGCGATCTCGGGAGATATGCCAATGACGGTAAGCAGCACGAAGTCTCCGACGGGGCCGGTGGTCATCAGCAGCAGGCCGGCCCCAACCGCAAAACCGACCATCGCCGAGAAAACGCGGCCCTGCTGATGGCTTTCGGGGTACTTTGACATCACCAGCGCGGTCTGGCGGACCGCCAGGGTCAGGCTGAGCCCGATTACCGCAATGCTCCAGGCAACCCGGAACCCGGCGACCGCCTCCACCCCGTCCTCGAGCCGGAATATCCCGGCCGTAACCAGCGGCGCCGAGCCCGACATGGCAAGCATCGACAAGAGCAGCGGCCAGCCGAAACGGACCAGGTCGCCCATTGACGGCAGCGGCGCGCTCTCTTCGGGCGGATAGGGGTTGGCGCGCAGCTCGGAGATGGCGAAATAGGCCAATACGGCGCCTTCGGCCACGGTCACCACGACCAGCGCGATCGCGGCCGCAAGGGCGCCGTTGATCGGGGCCAGGGGCACGAATAGGAGTCCGGCCGGGATCAGAACCAGCACCCCGCCGATCGTGGAAAAGGTGATGCGCCGCGCCTGGCGGCGCTGCAGCAGCAGGCTCTGGAAGAAACCGCGCGCGATCATCAGCGGCGGGACCAGGATCATCAGCACCAGCAGCGAGGGCTGCGAATACTCGGCCACCTCCGGGGTGGCTCCCATCGCCCCCTCCAGGAGCAGATCCGAGACCAGCGGCAGCGTTGCCAGCACCGCCACCGCGCAGGCCGCCAGGCCGCCGTAGACGCTGAACCAGGTAACCCTCCGGAAGGACTCGCGGCCGTTGGCGTAGACCAGGAACACGCTCTGCTGGACCTGGCTGGAGGTGTGCAGGATAAATATCAGCGAGGAGACCGCCGCAAACCCGGCCAGCGCCAGGACCGGCTCGGACGTGCGCGCCAGGCCGGCATCGAGCACCGGGTTGCGCAGGCCGGCGACCAGCGAGGAGAGTGCCACCGGGACGAAAAATGCCAGCATCGCCCCTTTGCTGTAGGCGCGCCGCTCTACCCGGACCGGCGAGGAAGCGGGTGCGGTGGCGGTGCGGATACTCTGGCCCTCTTTATTGGCTGTGCCGGTTCATTTTTGCAGTTTGGGGGCCCGATCCTGGCCGCCCCCGGCACATCCCCGGCCCGCTCGGCCGGGGCCCTAAAGGGGCCGCAGCTCGAACTTCAGCGAAACCCGCGAGGTGATCACCGCCTGGCCGGCGAACACCGTGGTCGGGGCGGGCGCCGCGGCCGCCGGGACAGCATCAGCTCGGCCGGACTCGAGTTCGACCTGAAACGTTTCCCGCGGATTGAGTTCTGCGATGCGGACGATTTCGTAACCCATGTGATCGGCGATCGCCCGGGCCGTCCGGCGGGCGCTGTCGATCGCGTCCAGCAACGCCAGCCGTTCGATTTCGGCCCGCTGCGAGGTCGTAAAGCCCAGGCCTTCGAAGCGGACCAGGTCGCCGCCGGCGCCGATCACGAGATCAACCAGGCCGCCCGCGAATTCGGTGCCCTCGATGGCGATGCTTAGCCGGTTTTCGTAAAGGAAACCCTTCGAAACCCAGCCCTGGTCGGTGTAGTCGAATTCCTCTTCAATCCGGATTCCGACGGTCTGCAGGCCCTGTGGCGAAACGCACGCATCCGTCATTGAGCCGTCAGCGGCGGTCAGCGCGGCGGGGGTGCAACGTGCCTCGACCGCGGCAGCGACGCTGGCGACTGCGGCGTTGCCGTCGGAAACCGCGGTAACGATCGAATCGCGCAGGACCCGGACCGAAAAACGCGCCACCGCGCCATCGTAGCTGGCGCTGCGCGAAGCGGTGCCCTGGACGTTCAGGATCGTTGTCGACGTTCCCTGGGTCGGACCGCTGATCTCCGGCTGCAGCGAATCGGCGGACGGTCCGCCGCCCCCGGCAGAACTGGTCGGAGCCAGCAGCAGCAGCGCGCCAATCGCAGCCAGGACGGCCGTCAGGATTGTTCCCCGGAACCTTGCAAAGGCCGGACTTCGGACCACGAATCGCATCGACATACCTCCCGCGTCGGAGCCGGGACCGCAGGTTGCCGCTTCGCACCCGCCGCCGATCGCCAGCCGGCTAACTTTCTAGCAGAATTTGGACCTGTGGAGGCCGCCAAACAGGCCTCCCGGCGCCGTGCGAAAGACCGGATCGGCGCACCGCCCGGCGCAGGCAAGGCGTAACATCATTTGCGTCCGCCGCCCAGGTCCAACTCCGCTCCAGATGATCTCCGCCGAAACCTATCAGCAGCTGGCCCGGCCCGGTCCCGGCAAGCTCGTCCTTTTGGTCATCGACGGTCTGGGTGGGCTGGCCCACCCGCAGACCGGCTTGACCGAACTCGAGGCCGCCCTAACGCCCAACCTGGATGCTCTGGCCGCAGAAGCTGCAACCGGGCTTTCGGTACCGATCGGTCCCGGGATCACCCCGGGTTCGGGTCCCGGTCACCTGGCCCTGTTCGGATACGACCCGATCGCCAGCAACATCGGGCGCGGCGCGCTCTCGGCGATCGGCATCGGCCTGGGGCTGGGTCCGGGCGATTTGGGCGTGCGCCTCAACTTCTGCACCCTGGACGGCAACGGCAATGTCGCCGACCGGCGCGCCGGCCGGATCCCCAGCCAGCTGAATCGCGAGCTGGTGTCCGAGCTATCCGGCCACGACATCGGATGCCCCTATGAACTGGCCACCGAAAGCGCCCATCGCGCGGTGCTGGTGCTGCGCGGGCAGGGTTTTTCCGACCGGGTCCGGGGAGACCGACCCCCAGGCGGTCGGCGTCCCGCCACTGTCCCCGGAGCCGCTCGCTGTGGACGCGGCCGGGACCGCGGCGGTGCTGACCCGTTTCCTGGAGCTGGTGACCGAGCGGATCGGGGAGTCTGGCGCCGGCCAATTTCGTGCTGATGCGCGGATATGCAACCCGGCCGCAGCTGGTGCCCATGGGGGAGACCTGGAGCATTCGGGGGGCCTGCGCGGCCTCGTACCCGATGTACAAGGGACTGGCCGCGATCGCCGGCATGGACGTGCTCGATACCGGCGACACGTTTCCCGGACAGCTCCAGGCGGTCTCCGACGCCTGGCCCGACTACGACTTCTTTTTCGTCCACTACAAGCCATCCGACGCCGCCGGCGAGGACGGCGACTGGGCGGGCAAGGCGCGGTCCATCGAGGAAGTCGATGCCGCCCTTCCGCGGTTGCTGGAACTGGGTCCGGCGGCAATCGCGGTCACCGGTGACCATTCGACCCCGGCCGCGCTGCGCCAGCACTCCTGGCATCCGGTGCCGCTGCTGGTCGCCGGCCGGCAGGCCCTCCCGGACCGGGTCGAGAGCTTTGGCGAACGCGCCTGCGGCGGCGGCGGCCTGGGGCACCTGCCGGCGCGGTCGGTGTTGCCCACGCTCCTGGCCACGGCCGGTCGCCTGGTCAAGTTCGGGGCCTAGCGTCAGGGCCCGGCGATGACGTTGCGGGTCGGGACCTCGGGCTGGCGCCACCTGGCCGATTTCTATCCGCCGCGGACCCGCGAGGCCGACATGCTCGCCGTTTACGCCGAGGAGTTCTCGCTCGTCGAGATCGATTCCACCTTTCAGGGCGTACCGGGAATCGACCGCATCGCCGCCTGGGCCGACTCGGTGGGCGATGATTTCCGCTTTCACGTGCTGGCGTTCGGCGGGCTCTGCCTGCACCAGGTCCGACCCGGCGCCAAGCCCCAGCCGGGGGTTAGCTGGCGCGACTACGCGGTGCCGGCTCCCGACTTCCTGTTCGGCGAATTCGGCGCCGCGCTCGAACCGCTGGGCAGCAAGCTGGGCGCGGTGACGATGCAGTTCCCGGCCTATTTCGGAGCCAGCGCCGAATCCGAGGACTACCTGGCCCGGTGCCGCGCCAACCTGCCCGGGCTGCCGCTGGCGGTCGAGTTCCGAAATTCCTCGTGGCTGAGCGGCAACGAGCGCCTGGAACGGACCCAGGAACTGCTGATCGACCATGAAATCGCGCTGGTCTCGGCCGACTTCGAATCCGCCGATGAGTCCCCGCCGCTGATTTGCGCGGCCACCCGCGGCGACGTGGCGGTGGCGCGCCTGCACGGGCGCGGCGCGGGGGAATTCGCCCACCAGGCCGAGGACCCGCTGGCCCGCGCGCGGCACCAATACGATCAGGGCCAGCTTGAGGAGGTCTGGGCGGCGCTGAAGCCGCTCGGCGAGGAAGTCGACTGCCTGGACGTGATCCTGCGCACCGATCCGACGGTCTGCGTGACCGGAGCCCGCCGGCTGGGCGAGATCGCCGCCGCACCGGATCCCGAACCGGACTGGTCGTGGCGGCCGCCGGCGGGTGGGGCGCATTAGCCCCTGTTAAGAGATCGCCGGGTGGGCCCAAATAAACTAGGTTTGAACCTGCAAAATACGTCCAAAAGGGCGTTCCGGCGGGTCTGAATCGCAACCTCCTGCCATTGACTTACGGGCCAAGATGACGCCAAATCCGCTGCTGCAAATCGAAGATTTGCACGTCCAGCGCGACGATAAAGAAATCCTGCACGGGCTTAACCTGACGGTCGACGAAGGCCAGGTCCACGCCGTGATGGGACCCAACGGCTCCGGCAAGAGCACCCTGGCCAATACCCTGATGGGCAACCCCAGCTGCCAGATAACCGCCGGGCGGATCCTTTTCAGGGGCGAGGACATCGCCGAATGGGAAGTCGACGAGCGGGCCCGGGCCGGAATCTTCCTGGCCTTCCAGTACCCGGTCGAGATCCCCGGCGTGCCGCTGGTCACTTTCCTGCGCGAGGCGATCAACGCCGTCCGCGGCGACAAGGGCCCGATCGGGGTTCGCGAGTTCCGCCTGCGCATGCTGGAGAAGATGGACCTGCTCAGCGTCGATTCGAGTTTTGCCTCGCGGTACCTTAACGACGGGTTTTCGGGCGGCGAAAAGAAACGCTGCGAGATCCTGCAGATGGCGATGCTGGAGCCGGCCCTGGGAATCCTCGACGAGACCGATTCGGGACTCGACATCGACGCCCTGCGGATCGTGGCCGAAGGCGTCAATTCGCTGCGGTCCACCGATATCGGGGTCCTCCTGATCACCCACTACCAGCGAATCCTGCGCTACATCCGGCCCGACTTCGTGCATGTCCTCATCGACGGCGACATCGTCGCCGAAGGCGGACCCGAACTGGCCGAGGCGCTGGAGCGCGACGGATACAAGCAATTCGCACCGGAAACGGTTTAAAAAATGGCCACCGAAAACGTCATCAAGCCGCCCGACGCCGAGATCGAGTTCGACTACAAGTACGGCTTCCACGATGACGTAAAAGCCGACTTCATCACCGAACCGGGCCTGAACGAAGGCGTGATCCGCCAGATTTCAGCGCTCAAGAACGAGCCCGAATGGATGCTCGAAATGCGGCTCAAGGCGTTTGCCGAATTCGCCGGACGCCCGATGCCGACCTGGGGCGCCGACCTCTCCGAGATCGATTTCGAAAAGATCCACTACTACGTGCGCGCCACCGACCGCGGGTCCGAAGACAGCTGGGACGACGTGCCCGACTACATCAAGAACACTTTCGACCGCCTGGGTATCCCGGAGGCCGAGAAGAAATTCCTGGCCGGGGTCGGGGCCCAGTACGACTCCGAGGTCGTGTATCACAACCTGCAGGAGCAGCTTTCCTCGCAGGGCGTGGTCTTCCTCGACATGGACGGCGGGCTGCGCGAATACCCCGAACTGGTCAAGCGGTACTTTGGTTCCGTCATCCCTCACAACGACAACAAGTTCGCCGCCCTGAACACCGCCGTCTGGAGCGGCGGGAGCTTCGTCTACGTCCCCGCCGGGGTGCACGTCGAGCTGCCGCTGCAGGCCTATTTCCGGATCAACGCCGAATCGGCCGGCCAGTTCGAGCGGACCCTGATCATCTGCGAGCCCGGCGGCTCGGTCCACTACATCGAGGGCTGCACCGCCCCGGTGTACGCGCGCGATTCGCTGCACTCGGCGGTGGTCGAGATCATCGCCCTCGAGGACGCGCACGTGCGCTACACCACGATCCAGAACTGGTCCAACAACGTCTACAACCTGGTCACCAAGCGCGCCACTGCCGCGGCCGGCGCGGCGGTCGAATGGATCGACGGCAACATCGGCTCCAAGGTGACCATGAAATACCCGGCCATCCATCTGCTCGGCGAACGCGCCCGCGGCGAGGTTCTCTCGGTCGCCTACGCCAACACCAACCAGCACCAGGACGCCGGCGCCAAGATCGTTCACGCCGCTCCCAACACCTCGTCCACGATCACCTCCAAGTCGATCTCCAACGGGACCGGCCGGGCAACCTACCGCGGCCTGCTCAAGGTCGAGCCCGACGCGGTCGGCTCCAAATCGTTCGTGCGCTGTGACGCGATGCTGCTGACGCCCGACTCCAAGACCGACACCTATCCCTACATCGAAATCTCCGAAGAGGAAGCCCAGATCGGTCACGAGGCAACCGTCTCCAAGATCGGCGACGAGGAAATCTTCTATCTGATGAGCCGCGGCCTCTCCGAGGAGAAGGCCACCTCGGTAATCGTCACCGGGTTCTTCGAAGAGTTCATCAAGGAACTGCCGATGGAGTACGCGGTGGAGATGAACCGTCTCATCGAGCTCGAGATGGAGGGATCGGTCGGCTGACCGCCAATCCGAGCCAAGGCCATCCCGCCCCAAGCCAGCCCGTTTCCACAAACCGACCAGGAACTGTCCAACCGCCAATGGCGCTTTCACCGACTCTAGAAACTCGCCCCAGCGCCGAGCTCGTCAAGGAGCGCGCCCGCCAGGGACTGGAACCCGACTGGCTGGTGGCCCAGCGCCTGGACAGCTGGCGGAGCTATTGCGACACGCCGCTGCCCAAGATCACCGACGAGACCTGGCGCCGCACCGATCTGCGCGGAATCTCACCCGATGATTTCGCGCCCTGGGGCGAGCGCCTGCCCGCCGCGGCGCCGGCCGGATTGTTCGAGAAGGAATGGTTCGCCGGGCGCAGCGTTCAGGTCGACTGGCACGATCCCGAGATCGAGCTGGACTCCGACCTGGCCGATTCGGGACTGATCTTCTGCTCGCTGGCCCGGGCCGCAGTTGACCATCCCGGCCTGCTGGAGAAGATTCCGGGGCTGGCCGAGCAACCGGCCAGTTCGCTGGAGAAATTTACGACCCTGAACGGGGCTTTCTGGAACGGCGGACTCTTCATCTACGTGCCGCCGGGGCTCAGCGTTGAGGCCCCGCTTTACAGCATGATCGCCACCACCCGCAGCCGGATGGCGGTTTTTCCGCGGCTGCTGATCTGGGTCGACGAGGGCGCCAGTCTCGAACTGGTCGAAGAGTACCGCTCGGAGACCCTGGACGAAGAGACCCTGGCCTGTCCGCTGACCTATGCCTACGTCGGCGATCGCGCCACCCTCAATTACGAGCACGTCCAGAGCTGGGGCCTGCACACCGCCGCATTCGCCCAGACGCGGACCCTGGCGGGGCGCAACGCGCGCGTGAACCTCTGCCAGTTCTCGCTCGGGGCCGCCCTGGCCAAGTCATACACCGAGGTCTCCTTCCCGCAGCCGGGCTCGGAGGGACAGGTCTGGGGACTGACCCTGCTTGACGGGCGCCGCCACATCGATCACGAGACCCGCCAGATCCACGACGGCGACCACACCTACTCGAACCTGTTCTACAAGGGCGTGCTGCGGGAACGCTCGCGCTCGGTCTTCTACGGCACGATCGAGATCTCCGACACCGCCGGACAGTCCAACACCTACCAGCAGAACGACAACCTGCTGCTGTCCAAGCAGGCCCGCGCCGACTCGATCCCGGGCATGGAGATCCGCACCTACGACGTGCGCTGCACCCATGGCGCCACTATCGGGCGCATCGAGGAGGAAGAGCTTTTCTACCTGATGAGCCGGGGCTTTTCGCGCCCGGTGGCCGAGGGTCTGGCGATTCGCGGCTACGTCGAACCGGTGCTGGCGCAGGTGTCCGACGAACGCTGCCGCGACCGACTCGAGCAGGAAGTGCTCTTCCGCGCCGGCGTGCGCGCGCGCTAGATGATCCGGACCGGGCGCTTCGCGGTCGGCGCCTATTCGGAACTGGCCGAGGGAGAAGCCTTCAGGGTTCGCGCCGGCGGCATTCCGCTGGCGGTGTTCAAGGTCCGCGGCGAGATCAAGGTGATCGAGGACACCTGCTCGCACGGCCAGGCCTCGCTGTCCGAAGGCGAGGTCAGTCCCGAGTACTGCACCGTCGTCTGTCCCCTGCACGGGTCGATATTCGACCTGGACACCGGCGAGCCGCTGACGGCCCCGGCGACCGCCCGGGTGGAGCGGTTCGAGAGCGAAGTCGAGGACGGCCAGATCGTGGTGACGATCATCTGACCATGCAGAAGCTGGCCGATCCGAGCACCCCGGGACTGGACCCGCAGGCCCTGCGGGCCGATTTCCCGATCCTGGGCAGGCGGGTGGCCGGCAAGAAACTGATCTACCTGGACAACGCCGCCTCCTCGCAAAAGCCGGCCTCGGTAATCGCCGCGCTGGACGACTATTACGAAAACACGCATTCCAACGTGCACCGCGGCATCCACCACCTGAGCCAGCTGGCGACCGAAGCCTACGAACAGGCCCGGGTCAAGGTCGCAAGCCTGATCGGCGCCGCCGACCCGGCCGAGCTCGTCTGGGTGCGGGGGGCGACCGAGGGACTCAATCTGGTCGCCCAGGCCTGGGCGCGGCCGCGGCTGGGGCCCGGCGATGAGGTCCTGGTCACCAATATCGAGCACCACTCCAACATCGTTCCCTGGCAACTGGTCTGCCAACAGACCGGCGCCAGGCTGCGCTGGTATTCGCTGCAGGACCACCGCCGGCGTCCCGATCCCGCCGAATTTGAGCCCCTGATCTCGGAGCGCACCAAGGTGGTGGCGCTGACGGCGATGTCGAATGTTCTGGGTGTGACCCTGGACGTTTCAGAACTTGCCCGGCTGGCCCACTCGGTCGGCGCGGTGCTGGTCGTCGACGGAGCCCAGTCGGTACCCAACCAGCCCACCGACGTGGTAGCCCAGGACATCGACTTCCTGGCGTTCTCGGGGCACAAGATGCTCGGGCCCACCGGCATCGGGGGGCTCTACGGCAAGCGCGCGCTGCTCGAAGAAGCCGAACCCTATCAGGGCGGCGGCGACATGATCGCCACGGTGGCGATGGAGAAATCGACCTGGAACCAGCTGCCCTACAAGTTCGAGGCCGGCACCCCCGACATCGCCGGCGCGATCGGGCTGGGGGTCGCCGCCGACTATCTGGCCGCGATCGGCCTTGAGGCGATCTGGGAACACGAACAGCACCTTACCGCGTACGCCCTGGACAGGTTGGCCCGGGTTCCCGACCTGCAGATCTACGGTCCGGCCGATTCCGAATTCCGCGGCGGGGTGATCTCCTTCAACCTCGACGGCCTGCACCCGCACGATCTGGGCCAGGTCCTGGACAGCGAGGGCATCGCGGTGCGTGCCGGGCACCACTGCGCCCAGCCGCTGATGGGCGCGCTGGGGGTCGGTTCGACCACCCGCGCCAGTTTCTATCTCTACAACAGCGAAGACGAGATCGACGCCCTCTGCGCCGGCATCGGCAAGGCCCGGGAATTCTTCGGCTAGATGCTCGACGACCTCTATCGCGAGATCATCCTCGATCACTACCGCAGCCCGCGGCACAAGGGCCGGGTCGAGGACCCCGACATTTCCGCGCGCGGCTACAACCCGCTCTGCGGCGACGACATCGAGATAACGGCCCGCCTCAAAGACGGTCGAATCGACGCTATCTCCTTCGACGGACACGGCTGCTCGATTTCGCAGGCTTCAGCGTCGATGCTCACCGAGGCAGTCACCGGCAGACAGCTGACCGAAGCCCTGGACCTGGCCGCCAGCGTGCGTGCGATGTTCACCGGCGATGCCGAGGTCGACCCCGAATCGCTCGGTGACCTTGAAGCCCTGCAGGGAGTGAAACGCTACCCGATCCGGATCAAGTGCGCGACCCTGGCCTGGAACGCCCTGCAGGTCGGCGCCGAGAGCGGGGACGGCGCCGGCGGCAACACTGAAAACGTCTACTCCGACGAGATCGAAGTTTGAGCAACGGCGATCCCGCGCCCCGGATCCGGGCGGTGGTATTCGACCTCGACGACGTGCTGCTGGACTACGACTACCGTATGCGGACCCGGATGCGCGGCGCCTACGAAAGAGCCGCCCGGGGACTGGACGATGACCTGCGCCGCCGCGCCGCCGACGGCACGGTCGCCTTCATCAGGGACCTGATGGCGCGCCATGCCTGGGAGGAGGCCGAGCAGGCGGACTGGTTCGCGGTCCCGCTCGCCGAGCTGGGGGTGGAGGACGCAGCACTGGTGAGAGCGCTCTGCGACGATATCGACGAGAACTTCGACAAGGCCAATCGCCTGCATGCGCACGCCGCGCGCATGCTCAAGGCGACCGCGGCCATGCCGCGCTGCATCATCACCAACGGCCATTCGCGGATACAGCGTCCCAAGCTCGCCCAGCTGGGACTGGACGATGGCCGTTTCAACGAAATATTCGTCAGCCACGAGCACGGGATCTGGAAGCCGGACCCGCGCATATTTCAACTGGCCCTAGCCGCGACCGGGACCGCCGCGTCAGAGACCCTGATGATCGGCGACAACCCCTACACCGATATCGCCGGCGCCAACGCGAGCGGGATGCTCTCGCTCTGGATAAATCACGGCGGGCTCAAACTTCCCGCCGGCGGACCGGAACCGACCTGGGAGGTTGCCGGGATCGAGGAGGCCGCCGGCTTGCTCGAAGCCCTGCTCCGGCAGCCGGAGGTCCCGGTCGTCAAACTTGACTAAACCGGTGGCGGCAAGAGCCAGAACAGATCAAGCGCCGCGGCCCGGGACTGCGCCGTTCGCCGCGCTCCCCCGGTAGCGGCGATTGACGGCCAAAAACCCAAGTAACGAACGCGACCGGCCGGATCGATCGGACCGGCCCGGTCTGCGCAGGACATTGCAAAGGACTACCTGATGAACATCGATTGGGACGTGGGGGCGCTGGCCGAAAACTCTGCCGGCGACTGGATCACGGCGGGCCTGGCCTGCCTGATCACCCTGGTGGTACTGCTGCTGCTGCGCTGGGGCATGGTTCGTTTCACCGAGCGCGGTCCGCAGGAAGGGGCGGCGACCCCGCTGCGCAGCCTTGCCGCGGCGATCCAGCGGCGATCCAGCGTCACGGTGATTTTCCTGGTGGCCATATTTGTCGGGCTCTCGAACCTCGCGCTGCCGGAATTTGCCGAGCGCGGCCTCTCCGCCGGAATCGCCCTGGTGATCGTGGTCCAAATCGGGCTGTGGGGCAGCGCCGCGATGGTTTTTCTGTTGCACCGCCGACTCGAAAGCGACCCGGACTTTGCCAGCCCCGGCGCGATCGCAGCCGGCCGCTACCTGGCCACGCTGCTGCTCTGGTCGGTGCTGGCGGTCCTGTTCCTGGACAACATCGGGGTCGAGATCACAACCCTCGTCGCCGGGCTTGGCGTGGGCGGCATCGCGATCGGCCTGGCGGCGCGGAGCATTCTCAGCGACCTGTTTGCATCGCTGGCGATCCTCCTGGACCGGCCCTTTGCGGTCGGCGACTTCGTTTCGGTCAAGGGCGCGGCGGGAAGCGTCGAGCGGATCGGGATCAAGACCACGCACCTGCGCAGCCCCAGCGGCGAGCAACTCGTCTACAGCAACAGCGACATGCTCGGCTCACCGCTGCGCAACTACGGTCGGATGCAGCGGCGCCGCGCAGTTCTTTCACTGAGCATCAACTACGACACCGCTGTGGAGCAGGTCGAGGCAATCCCGGGGATGGTCAAGGAAGCGATCGAACGGCACGAGATGGCCCAATTCGACCGCGCCCACTTCAAGGCCTTCGGCGAGTCGGCCCTGCTAATCGAGGCCGTCTTCTACATGTCGACCACAAATTACGGGGTCTTCATGGACACCCAGCAGGCGATCAACCTGGAGCTGCTGGGCCGTTTCCGGGCAGCGGGGATAGAGTTCGCCTTCCCCACCCGGGCGGTGCGTTTCTCCGGCGAGCGCCCTTCTTCCGGAGACTGAAAGGGGATGCCGGGGTTCGGGCTTTCTTGACCCGGCATCTCCGCGGCGGATTCGCCAGTCGCTAGCCCGGACCCGTGGTCGGGGGCGTCCCGTGGGTGTGGAAGGTCTCGATCGTCTTCAGGCCCCAGGCCTGCCCCTTCTTGCGCTCCTCCTCGGTCCAGGTAACGGTCTCCCAGTCCGGTCGCAGGATCAGGCGCGCGCCCGAATTTGCCAGCTCCACCCGGTTGCCGGCCGGTTCCCACACGTAGAGGAAGAAAGTCCCCTGGATGGCGTGCTTGTGCGGTCCGGTCTCGATGTGGACGCCGTTTTCAAGGAAGATGTCGGCCGCCCGCAGGACGTCCTCGCGCTGGTCGATCGCGTAGGTGAGGTGATGGAACCGGCCGCTGCCGCCCCCGTGTTCCTCGGTGCAGGCCAGGTCGTAGGTCTTGTTGTTGACCGTGAACCAGCAGCCGGCCAGGCGGCCGTTGTCGAGCAGGATCTGTTCGGTCACCCGCGAACCCAGGCACGCGACCATGAAATCCCGGAAGACGGTCACATCGTTGGCCAAAAGGTTGACGTGGTCAAGGCGCCTGGGGCAGCAACCACGCCCGTGGTAGCGCTGGGCCAGGTTCTTTAGCGCCGGCCGCTGGCCCTCGGGGGGCTCGTAGCCGTCGGTCTCCCAGTAAACCTCGAACGCGTGCCCGAACGGGTCCTGGAACCGGTAGGCCGGACCATGGCCAAGGTCGCCTTCGGTCCAGTGTCCGCCGTAGCCTGCGGCCTCAATGGCCGCCGCCCGGCGCTCAAGAGCCGACGCCGAGGAACAGCGGTAGGCTATGTGCCCGACGCCGGTGCGCCCGTAGCGGGTCAGCTTGAGAGTGTGGTGCTCGTAATCGTCGAACGCCCGCAGGTAGGAGCTCTCCCCATCGCGGGCGGTCTCGGTCAGGCCGTATACGCGGGTGAAGAAGTCAAGGCTTTCTTCGAACCTGTCGCTGAAAAGCTCGACGTGACCCAGGTGGGCGACATCGAAACAGGGTTCAGGCATTTCCCTTCCTCAAATCGGCAAGCTCATGGTCATTCTTGATGGGTGAATGCTCCAACGCGACCCTGTGTTGCAGCCTTCCCGCACTTTGCAGTATCGCGGCAGTCCAGATTGTCTGAACTCGGCGACTACCACATTGGCGGAGACGGCGGGGCTTCGAAAAACCTTGAGTTGCCGAAGTCAATTGCGTACTTTGGGCTGCAATGTTCGGCGCGCAGAGCATCTCTGCGGAATGCGGTCGACTCCGCCGGACCAAACACTGTTCCAGGGCGAACCGCGGAGTCGAAGTCTTCCTAAAACCGATGGCTTTCGATGAAGCACTTGTTGAGACAAGTTCCCCCTTTGAAGATCCATTCCCGCGAAAGCCGAGGGCTGGAGCCGATCCCCCAAAGCAACCAACCTGTTACGTAGTCCTTTTCGACAACTAGATCGCGAAGGCCCCATTCGGCCGCTATGCGGTTCAACTCGTGCTTGGTAATCACCTGTCAGCACCAAACGCCTCTGCCGCGGAGTTTATGCGCAGATTCCAGCGGGAAAGAACAGGGCCGTCCACTGGAAGATCCGGGTCGAGCAAACTAATTCCCGCGCTGAGTCTGCTTCTGCACTCGGCCAGGAGATCGGCGGCATCGAAGCCGAGAGTCTCGATGAGGTACCCGAGTCGTTTGTAGACCGTACGATTGCCAAATCGCATCGAGTAATCCGACAGTAAATCGTCATTTCGGTGAGGCCCCGAAAAATACTCGCCGACCACATCAAGGGTTGGACGGAATCCGCCGGACAAACGCGGGGTATCCAGAATGTCCAATAAGGTACGGGTTGGGTCGGACGCGTGAACAGCAGAGTCTCCGACTGGAACTTCGCGTATCCCGAATAGCCGCGACGGCGAGGTGCGAACAGCCACGTAATTCATCCCGCCAAGCGTGAATTCTCTACGCCTCAGCCTGCGGGTCGTAAATGCCATCGTCGTGCGAAACGTCTGATCGGTGAGTCCCCAGTGCTCGCAGGCGGACCATCCGCCAACGTAGTATTCCGGCGCCAACACCTTGGAGACGACCACCCAGGGGTCTTCAAACCAATCTGGATCGTTCTCATGGCCCAGTGGAACGCAGGAATAAATTCCCCTGCGGATGCGATTGAGCCAGCCTCCCGCAGCGAGCGACGCCAGAAGTTGTCGCGTCTGCACCCTCGGCCGACCGAGGATTTCGACGGCCTCGTCAATCAGGAAGGGGCCATTGGTACCGCTGTGGAGTGCGCCCAGCAATGCGCGGTTCTTTGCTGAAATGCCTTTCGCATGCATATGGATAATAAAGGCGCGTTATTTCGCTGGTGATGGCTTTTTCTAAGCTCTCATTGTATATGTTGCAAAACAATTCAGCGGGGCCAAGTCAACGAAGTGGCCACCGTACGCCGGAATTCCGCGGAGCTGAATCACTGTCCAATCGCCATGCGTGCGGCCGGGCACCAAATGCTCAATCAAACGTCGTTGGCCGACTCTAGATGACCCCTTGCCGGGAACACCGCGGTGGCCCCAAAAGCTAACTGGAAGTTGCGTTCGGGCACCCGACAACCGACTTGGGAATCAGCCCCTTCGATGGACGTCGCGCAAATCGTCAGGGTCGGTGCAATCAGATTCGTTTGAGATCGGTCAGCGCCCGAAAACGACCCCATCGAACAATTTGCGCGTGGTGCGCACGATCGCGGCGCCGGAAACCACTCCGTCACCATCGACCAGCAGCCGAAATGTGGCTCTCCCGCTGGGGTGTTCTATTTCGAGATCTTTGACCGAACCACTCGGCGTATCGGCTACGCGGGCCGCGACCGATCCGTCCAGCAGGCAGGCGGTGGCCACGCTGACTCCGCCGAAAACGCCGATGCTGGCATGGCAGCGGTGCGGTATGAACGTCCGCGTCGAAATCGTACCGCCCGATCGGGGATCGCTCACCAGCGTCATCTTGGGCACTGTTTTGGGGCGGACGTCGCCCAAGTTCATCAGGCGGCCGCAATCGATTCGGACCGACTCAAGGCGGCTTTTGAGTTCTTGATCTGCTTCCAGCTCGGCCCGGCTTTCATAGCCGGACAAACCCAGATCGGCGGCATTCAGGATCGCGCACGGCATCCCGTTGTCGATCAAGGTCACTTCAAGCCGGCCGACCAGGTCAATCACGTTGCCGGTGGGCAGCAGCCGGCCGCAACTCGACCCTTCAATCCCTCTAAATTCCAGTGGCACGGGCGCGGCGCTGCCGGGGACGCCGTCGAGCGTTGCCGTACCGGAGTAGGAGACCTCCCGGATGAGGGGTTTGCACCGTGGCGACAGCCACCTTGCCGGTGTTCTCCATATGGATCGTCACGCGCGTCGATGGCGCCTTGGCCGCGACCAGGCCGCGCTCGATGGCGAACGGTCCGACTCCGGCCAGCATGTTCCCGCAGTTTTGGGAATCTGACACCAGCGGCTCATCGACGGCGACCTGCAGGAACAGGTAGTCGACGTCCACCCCCTCGCGCCGCGAGGGGCGCACTATCGCGACTTTGGAGGCCAGGGGGTCGGCGCCGCCCATTCCGTCGATCTGGCGCGCATCCGGCGAACCCATAACCTCAAGCAGAAACCGGTCCCGTGTTTCCGGTTCCTGCGGGAGATCGTCGGCCAGGAAAAAACGCGCCTTTCGACGTCCCGCCGCGCATCCACATGCAGCGGGCCGAATTCACTCGAGCTCGTCCACGCAGCGCGGGAATACCGCCTCGAATCCCTCGGCGTAGCGGGCCGGGCGGCCGCCGGCCTGCCCGCCCGAGTTGCGGCGAAAGTGGTTGGCGCGGTTTTCGGCCGCGTTCTGGTAGTAGTCCCAGAGGTGTTGCTGGCCCTCCATGCGCTCGATTGCGGCGCGCTTTTGATCCCAGACCGGGGTGATGTCAAGGAGGACGTTCGGAACCCAGCCCATCTGCTCGGTCTGGTGCGGCTCGAAAAGGTAAAGCTGCGGTGCGCCGAGCACTTGCTGGCCGGGATTGTGTCCCCACGCCTGGGCGATCATGCGGACCTCGATGGAGGCTTCGGTGGCCCTCATGTGATCGGTGTTGTAGGGGTCGTAGCGTGAATGGGAGAGCATGAACCTTGGCTGTACCGACCTGACGATATCGACCAGCCGATCCTTGGCCGCGCGGTCGATCACCAGCGGATAGTCGCCCAGATCGAGGAATTCCAGTCGGTGAACACCCAGTTCGGAAGCCGCGTTCTCTGCCTCGCGGCGGCGCGCCGCCTTGACCTGTTCCAGGGTCATCGATCCGCTTTTCCACAGATTGGCGCTTTCACCGCGCTCGCCGAAGCTGAGGCAAGCGACGGTTATCTCATAGCCCAGTTTCTGGTGCAGGGCGATTGCTCCGCCGCAGCGCCAGACAAAATCGGCCGCATGGGCGCTGATGACCAGGGCGGTCTTCTTTTCCGTCATCTGGGAACTTGCGCGCCCTTCCCGGATCCTTTGGCAGGTGAGTCCGAAAAATTATTGAACAGGTCGCCGCCGGCGTCGAATCCGGTCAGAGGATCTCCACAAGCGGATGATCGCGCGGCAAGCGGACCGGCCGGCCGTTTGAATCGACGAATGCGAGCCGGGTTTTGGCGGTGGCCACCAGCCCGCCGCCGGCCCGGTGCAGTTCGTACTCCAGGTCGAGCCGCGCACGGTTGCCTTTGCTGAGCCGGATCGAGACCAGGATCTGATCCTCGAACGTGGTCAGGTTCACGAATTTGAGGGAGAGCTCGGCCACAACGATCGCCAGGCCGTGACCCGCAAACGTCCTGCGGTAGGGGATGCCGCGGCGGCGCAGCCAGCCCAGCCGGGCTTCCTCGAGCCACTTCACATAGGTCGAGTGGTGGACCGCGCCCTGGGCGTCGGCATCGGTGAACCGCGCCCGGATCAACTCGCGGTGAACTACCGGCAAAGACCCTCCATCAGGAGCCCCGGTCACCCTAGAAATACCCCCGGATCCAGCCGCCGTAGACGTCGACGAAACGGAAGTAGGCCAGCAGCGCCGGCATCGCCAGCAGCATCGAATCAAAAAGCTGCCCGCGGCCGCGCCGGTAGCGCATCAGGATCCCGCCGGTCCAGCTAAAAAGCCCCAGCAAGGCCACCAGGGCGGTCGGGCTGCTTACCGGCAGGAGCATCGCGAAGGCCACCGCCAGGAACCCGGCCAGCAGGAACCAGCCCCACTCGCGCTTGATGAGCCCCCAGCTGAACGCCGCCGCCGCGCCGGCCAGCAGCAGGAAGAAAACGATTTCCATCGTTGGTGCTTTAGCGCTCTTTAAGCGCGCAGCTGGGCGCCGAACTTTGCTCCCAGGGCCTTCACCACGCCGCGGTGGCGACGCTCGACCGCTTTTTCGGTCAGGGTCCGGCCGGCGTCGCGGTAGGTGATGGCGTAGGTGAGTCCGCGCTTGTCGTCCGGCACCTGGTCGCCGCGGTATTCGTCGACCAGGCGCACCGATTCGACCAGCGGGCGACCGGCGCTGCGGATGAGCTCTTCGACCCGCGCCGAAGGGTGGGCGGGGTCGATGACGATCGACAGGTCGCGCAGGACGGCCGGGTAGCGCGGCAGCCCGACGAACTGGGTCGGGCCCTCGACCGCCGCCAGCAGGCGGTCCAGGCTCAGCAGCAGGGCGTGGGCCGCAGCGTCGATGGAGAAGTGCTCAAGGACCGCCGGGTTCAGCTGCCCCAGCGCGCCGATCAGGCTCTCGCCGACCATGACCGCGGCCGCCCGCCCGGGCGCGAATACCGGGTGCCGGCAGGCGACGAAATCAGCGTCCAGGTGGAACCTGGCCAGGACCTGTTCGACTGCGCCGCGGGCATCGAAGAAGCTGGTCGACCGCACGCCCTGCCACGCCGGCAGGCTCAGCTGCGGTCCGAGCACCGCGGTCAGCACGCTGCGCTCGTCCGGCAGCCGGCCCGGGCGCGGGATGTAGATCTTCCCGATTTCAAAAAGGGCGATGTCGGACTCGAAGTAGCGGGTGTTGGCCGCGAGCGCTTCCAGCAGGTGCGGCAGGGCGGCGGTCTTGAGCACGCTCTCCTCGGAGCGCAGCGGGTTGTGCACCGCCAGCGGAACCTCATCGCGCGGCATGAGCAGATCGCCCAGCCTGGCGCCGAGCTCGTCGGCGTCGGCGTCGGCGTCGCAGTAGAGTCCGCCGAGGCGCTCGGGGCTGGTCAGGGTGTAGGTGATCGCCTCCTGGAAACCGGCCGCGACCATCGCGCTCCGGGCCCGCTCCAGGCGGTCGTCGTACTCGAGCGGAACAACGTCGGGGAGACCGCCGCTGGGCAGGCTGGCCGGGATCGAATCAAAACCGATCATCGCCGCGACCTCCTCGACCAGATCGGCCGACCCGGACACGTCGCGCCTAAAGTGTGGCACCGTGACCTGCAGCCCGGACCCCGAATCGGCCACCTCGAAGCCGGCCCGCTGCAGAGCGCCGACGACATCGGCACGCGGATAGTCGACTCCCAGCAGGCGCGGAATCTGGGCCAGATCGAATGCGATGCTGCGTTCCGGTTCCGGATCCGGGTAGGCGTCGGCCCAGACGTCCTGCCCGCGGCCGGCGCCGATCTGCTCGGCCAGCCCGACCGCCCGCCTGAGCGCCGGAATGGTCGTCTCCGGGGAGAGGCGCTGTTCGAACCGCCGCGCCGCCTCGCTGGGCAGGCCCAGGCGCCGGGCGGTGTTGCGGATCCGCCGAGCCGAGAAGTTGGCCGACTCCAGCAGGATCGTCCTGGTGGTGTCGGTCACCTCGGAGGAGAAGCCGCCCATGACTCCGGCCAGCCCGACCGGTCCGTCGTCGTCGACGATTACCAGGTCTTCGGGCGAGAGCTGGCGCAGGTTCTGGTCCAGCGTCAGGAGCTCCTCGCCGGCCCGGGCGCGCCGCACGCCGATGCCCTCGCCGGCGAGCCGGTCGTAGTCGAACGCGTGCAGCGGCTGACCGTACTCGAGCATGACGAAGTTGGTGATGTCGACGATGTTGTTGATCGGGCGCTGCCCGGCCGCCTCCAGGCGCCTGGCCAGCCAGTCCGGCGAGGGCCCGATCCGCAGGTCGGTCAGGTAAGCGACCGAGTAGCGGGGGCAGTCGCGCGAGTCTTCGATGGACACCTCGAGCGGTGGGAGGGGTTCGGCCGTGCGGTGGTTGTCCAGCTGCGGAGGATCAAACCCCTGCTCGAACAGGCCCGCCACGTAGCGGGCCACACCCAGCATCGCGAGGCAGTCGGCCCGATCGGGCTTGAGGTCCAGCTCGATGGCCTCACCGCCCAGGTAGGAGAAAAGCTCCTCGCCGACCGGGGCGTCGGCGGGGAGCACCAGGATTCCCGAGTGGTCATCGGAAATTCCCAGTTCGGCGCCGGAGCAGATCATCCCGCGGCTTTCCACTCCGCGCAGCTTGGCCGGACGCAGCTCCTCCAGCGGTCGGTCGTCCTTGTAGGCGTTGTAGAGCATGGCCCCGACCTGGGCCAGCGGGACCCGGTCGCCGACCTTGAAGTTGGCCGCGCCGGTCACCACCTGGATCTGCCCGTCCCCGAAACCAACGCCCACCAGCAGCAGCCGGTCGGCGTTGGGATGGGGGTCGATCGAGAGGACTTCGCCGACCCGCACCGCCGGTCCCCAGTGATTGCCGACCGATTCGACCCGCTCGACCTCTATCCCGGCCATGGTGAGCCGCTCGGCGATTGCCTCTGTCCCCACCGGGAGGTCGACGTAGTCGGACAGCCAGAGCAGCGGTACGCGCATCCCGCAAGACCCGCCTAGGTGACCGCGAACTGGCGCAAGAAGCGCAGGTCGTTGCGATAGAAGTGCCGGATGTCGTCGATCCCGTGACGGATCATCGCGATGCGTTCCACGCCCATGCCGAACGCGAATCCGCAGTAGCGGTCCGGATCGTAGCCGACTTTGGCAAGCACATTGGGGTGGACCATGCCGGCGCCGAGCAGTTCGACCCAGCCGGTGTACGAGCAGATCCGGCAGCCCTGCTCGCAAAACGGACAGGACATGTCGGCTTCGCACGAGGGCTCGGTGAAGGGAAAGTAGCTGCCGCGGATGCGCAGCCGGCGCTCGCGCCCGAACATCGAGCGGACGAAGAACTCGAGCGTTCCGCGCAGGTCGGCCATGGTCACGCCGGTATCGATGGCCAGTCCCTCGACCTGATGGAACATCGCTTCGTGGGTGGCGTCCACGTCCTCGTAGCGGAAACACTTGCCGGGCACGATGATCCGCACCGGCGGCGGGAGCTGCTCCATGACCCGGGCCTGGGCCGGCGAGGTGTGGGTGCGCAGCAGCATCCGGCCCGGGTAACCGGGCGCGTCAATGAAGAACGTGTCCCACATGGCGCGGGCCGGGTGGCCTTCCGGAATGTTGAGCTTGGAGAAGTTGTAGTCGTCGGACTCGACCTCGGGACTGGCCACGGTGCGGAAGCCGATCCGCGCCAGCACCTGCCGAATCTCGTTGATGGTGGCGGTGATCGGGTGCAGCCCGCCGGTGCGCGCGGCGATTCCGGGCATGGTCACGTCCAGCGGCTCCAGGCCCGAACGGGCCAGCTGGCGGCGTCGCTCCTCCAGGGCCTGGGTCAACCGGTCGCGGGCGGCGTTGGCGGCCCGCCCGGCGGCGGGGCGCTCCGCGGCCGGCAGCCTGCCGATCTGGCGCAGCAGCGCGGTGAGTTGGCCGGAGCGGCCCAGGTAGGCCAACCGCCAGTCTTCCAGGCCGGCCCGCTCGGTCGTTGCCAGCTCGGCGGCGGCGCGGGCGGTCAGTTCCGCCAGGCGGTCCTGCATTGGAGTCTGCTGTATCGGGGCGATTGCCCGATTCGGCCGTACGTGCGGTTAGGCGGCCAGGGCCTTGGCGGCCGAGGCGCACAGGACCGCGAACACGCGCGGGTGCTTGACCGCCAGTTCGGCCAGCATCTTGCGGTCCACCGCGATGTCGGCCTTGCGCAGCCCGGCGATGAAGCGACCGTAGGGGAGGCCGTTGGCGCGGGCGGCGGCGTTAATGCGCACGATCCACAGTCGACGCAGGTCGCGCTTGCGCAGCCGGCGCCCGATGTAGGCGTAGTCCTGGGCGTGCCGCTCGGCTTCCTTGGCCACCCGGAAAAGGCGGTGGCGGGTGCCGTAGCGACCCTTGCCCAGCTTGATCAGGCGGCGGTGGCGGCGGTGTCGGGCGACGGCATTGGTTGCTCGGGCCATTGGTACTTACTTGACTTGACCGGTTAAAGCGATTTGGGGTTCAGCATTGCCCGCACGCGCTTGGCGAACGCGGGCGAGAGCTTGCGCGGGACGTGCTTGGCCTTGCGGGCGCGGTAGCTTTTCTTGCCGCGCAGGTGGCCGGCGGTGCCCTTGGCGTGCAGCATCTTGCCGTTGCGGGTCACGCGGATGCGCTTGGCCGCCGCTTTGCGGGTTTTCATTTTCGGCACAGTAATACCTGGGTACGCGGCTAAACCGGGGCGGGCAAAACAGGGGCGATTCTAGCACGGTCGGCGGGGTTTCCTTCTTGGGGAAGCGCCGCCGGGAGCCCTTTTTGGCCCGCGTCCTAGCGGCCGCGGGCAACCCCGTCCGGGGCCGCGTACTTGCCCTGCCGGGCCAGTTCCACGATCTCCTCCGGGTCGTCCTGACGGCGCCCGGCGGCGATCTCCAGCAGGGCCACGTTGGCCGCGTCCGGTCCACCTCCCGAAAACCCGGGAGTTTCAAGCACCAGCGGGAGATCGGCAAACAGCCGATGGCGGACGGTGCGGGTAATCCCATCGATTCCGATGAAGCCCTCGCCAAGATTGGCGTGGCGATCGCGCAATCCGCCGCAGTCGATCTTCGAATCGTTAACGTGCATGACCAGAAGGCGCTCGCCGATCCCGGCGCGCTCAATGTCCGAGACCAGCTCGGCGATCCCGGCGTCCTCGCGCAGCTCGTAGCCGCACGCGAACGCGTGCGCGGTGTCGATGCAGACCCCCAGCCGGGGGTCCCCGCCCAACCCGTCGATCACCCGCCCGAGTTCGGAAACCCTCCCGCCGATGATGCGGGCGCTGCCGGCGGAGTTTTCCAGGATCAGCCGGGCCGACCCGGTGTGCTCGGCCAGGACCTGGCCCAGCGCGTCCACCACCGAGTCCAGCACGGCGTCAAAACCCAGACCGTAATTGCTCCCCAGGTGGACTATGAGGCCCGCGTGCCCAAGGGTCTGGCAGATCGAAAGCCCGGCGACGGTGGCGGTGATCGACTTTTCCCAGACCGGCGGGTTGGCCTCGCGGGCACCGAAATTTGCCAGGTAGATCCCGTGCGAAAAAATCGGCCCGACCCCGGCCGCGGCGGCCGCGCGCCGAAACCGCGCGATCTGCTCCGGCCGGTAGGTCCGGGCTTTCCACTGCATCTTGTTGCTGCCGAACACCTGGGCGCACCCGATCCCCAGTTCGGCCATGCGTTCCAGGCCGAAGTTGTTGGCGGCGGTTGCCGAGACGTGCGCCCCCAGCGGGCGGTCGGACGTCATCTAGGGCCCGGGCGGGCGCGCTTTTGGGAGGGCCAATAAAATTTCCAATGACACATCGCCTATTGACTCTCCGTACGTAGCCGGCACCAAGTTGCCCGCCCGCATAGCGCTCGTCCACGCCACCGAACTGGCCGTCGAACCTATCAACCAGGCGTTCGCCGAGCTTTACCCGGAAGCGCAACTGTCCAACATTTTGGATGACTCGCTGCTGTCTGACCTTGGCGCCAACGGCGGCGAAGTGGCCCCCGAGCTGCTCGATCGACTGGCCAGCCTGGTCCGCTACGGCGAGACCGCCGGGGCCGACGCGGTGCTGCTGACCTGTTCCAGCTTCGGACCGGCCGCGGCCGGGTTCGGGGAACTGGTCGACGTGCCCTTCTTCCGGGCCGACGACGCCCTGATCGATGCGGCCCTGCAGCGCGGCGACCGCGTCGGCGTCGTTGCGACGGTGCCCTCGGCGGTCGCCACCGCCGAACAGGCCCTCGAATCGGCGGCGGCGGCGGCCGGGCGCCGGATCGAGATCTCCTCGGTGCTGTGCGCCGAATCGTTTGCGGCCCTCAAAGACGGCGACCGGGATCGGGCCGACCGATTGGTGGCCGACGCCGCCGCCGCCCTGGCGGCCGAGTGCGATGTCGTGATCCTGGCCCAGTATTCGATGACCGGCGCCGTCGCCAAGCTGTCGCCCGCCCTCTCCGAGCGGGTGCTTTCCAGTCCCCACCAAGGTGTAATCCGTCTCAAATCGCTTTTTGAAGGAGCTAACTGATGCTCAAATCTGCACTGCGCGGTCGGCTCCTGGGAGTCGTGCTGGGCATGGCAATGGCGGCGGTCCTGCTGTCTGCCTGCGAGACGCAGGCCGAACCCGAAACCAATGACGTTCTCGTCGAGGACCGCGTGGCCGCCCTGGAAGCGACCGTTCGCGACCTGCAGTCCCAGATCGACAATCTCCCCACGCCGGCGCCGCCCACCATCGTGACGGTTACCCCCACTCCGACGCCCACGCCGATCGTGATCCCGACCCCGACGCCTCGGGTAACCCCGACCGAGGGGGTTCCGGAACCGCTCCAGACCGGCACGGTATCGACCGGAGGCGGGGTCCTGAACGTTCGCGTCGGACCCTCGCTCAGCGAAGAGATCCTGGAAACCCTCTCCGACGGATCGGTCATCTCACTGACCGGCAACGAGGAGCCGGGGACCACCTACGACTGGCTGGAATTGACCAACGGCGGCTGGGTGGCCGCCGAGTTCGTCGTCCTGGACGAATAGCCCGCAGCACCGCTCCGAACGTGGCGCCGGTGCTGATCACCGGCGCGGCCGGATTCGCCGGGCGCTGGCTCAGCCGGGCCTGTCGGCGGGACGGGGATGACGTCGTAGGGCTGGGGCTGGGGCCCGAACCGGGCGGCCCCGACCGCTGGGTCAGCTGCGACATCACCGACGCCGGGGCGCTCGATTCTGCGATCGCGCGGCTGCGGCCCCGGATCACCTACCACCTGGCGGGGATCGCCGCTCCCGCGCTGGCCAACGCCGACCAGCGCCGGGCCTGGACCGTCAACCTGCTGGGGACCCTGAACGTATTGGATTCGCTGGGCCGGCACAGCCCCGGATCGCGCCTTCTGCTGGTCTCCTCGGCGGCCGTCTACGGCGCCGTCGAGCGCTCCGCCTGCCCCCTGCCCGAGAGTCATCCGGCCGCGCCCGCCGACTGTTACGGGGCCACCAAACGGGCCGCCGAGCTGGCCGTCCTGGGCGGCCCGGGCGCGGACCTGCAGGTCTATGTCGCGCGCGCCTTCAATCACCTCGGGCCGGGCCAGGGCTCCGACTTCCTGCCGGGCAAGCTGACGCACGCGGTTTCGGCCATCAGCGCCGGCCGGGCTCCGCCCCGGCTGGCCCTGGGATCGCTGGACGACTGGCGCGATCTGACCGACGTGCGCGACGTCGTCCGCGCTTACCGGTCGATCGTGGCCGGCGGGGCGCCCGGGCGCATCTACAACGTGTGCTCGGGGAACGCGATTCAAATGGCCGAACTGGTGGCGTGTTACTGCGACCACGCCGCGGTCCCGATCGACGTCGACACCGGCGCCGCCCATCCCGAATCGGCGCTCCCCTTCCTCGAGGGCGACAGTTCGCGCCTGCGGCGCGACTGCGGCTGGCGGCCCGCGATCACGCTGCGGCAGAGCGTGTCCGACGCCCTCGCCCAGCCGCCTCCGGACCAAGCTTCCGGAAGAGATTCCAGCCCGTCGAACAAGCCTTGAAGAAAGGTCTCCCGTGAGAGCCCCCGCCCCAGACCAGATCAAATTCGGCACCGACGGCTGGCGCGCCCGGATTGCCGACGAATTCACGTTTGCAAACGTGGCCCGCGTGGCCCAGGGGGTCGCCGACTACGCCGCCGAACACTGGGACCTTGACCGGCCGGTGGTGGTCGGCTACGACCACCGTTTCGAATCGGACGCGTTCGCGCTCTGCGTGGCCCGCGTCCTGGCCGGCAACGGGATCTCGTGCCGGCTGACCGCCGATCCCGCGCCCACCCCGGCGATCGCCTACGCGGCCGGGAACATGCCGGCGGCCGGCGCGGTGATCGTGACCGCTTCGCACAACCCGCCCGCCGACAACGGGATCAAGCTGCGCGATCCGGTCGGCGCGGCGCTGCCCCCCGCGCAGCTGCAGCTGGTCGAGGAAGCCATCGCCGAGCGCGCCGGCCGTTACCTGGCAATACCGGAATCAGACGCCGACCGAAATCCCCGCATCGCAAGGTTCGATCCCGCCCCGGAGTACCTTGATTCGCTGGCCAGAGCCTTCGACCTGGCCGACCTGGCCCGGGTCGGACCGTTCGTGGTCGACTCGATGTTCGGGTCGGGAGCCGGGTACCTGGCGCGCGCGTTTGCCCGCGCCGGGGTCGATCCCCGGCTGGTCGAGGTCCGCGGCGAACGCAATCCGCGTTTTCCGGGGCTGGCCAGACCGGAGCCGATCCCGCCGCACTGCCGGTATGGGCAGGACGCGGTCATCGGCAATTCCGCCGCCGTCGGGATCCTCAACGACGGCGACGGCGACCGCCTCGGAATAGTCGACGAGAACGGCGTCTTCGTGGACCAGCTGCGGGTCATGTCGCTGCTGGCCTGGGGCGTTCTGACCGATCCGCAGACCGCCGGTCCGCTGGTGCGCACCCTGACCACCTCGGCGATGCTGGACGCCCTTGGGGCCAGGTACGACCAGCCGGTGTACGAGACCGGCGTGGGAATGAAATTCGTCGCCCCCAAAATGCTGGAGGTCGGCGCCGCGCTGGGCGGGGAAGAGAGCGGCGGATACGTGTACGCGCGGCACATGCCCGAACGCGACGGCATGTTCTCGGGGCTGGCCTTCCTGCAGCTCATGCGCCGCCGCTCGGCCCGGCCCAGCGAACTGGTCGAGCAGTTGTTCGCCGAGCTCGGACGGGGCTACCACTACGCCCGCAACGACCTTCGATTCGATGCCTCGGATCGCTCCCGGATCCTGGATCGGGCCGAGCGCTGGCAACCCGGCCGCCTGATCGGACAGCGGGTCGTAACCCGGCTGTCCGAAGACGGGTACAAGCACGTGCTCGCCGACGGCTCCTGGGTATTGATCCGTTTCTCCGGCACGGAACCCCTGCTGCGCATTTACGGCGAAGCCCCTTCACCCTCCGAACTCGCCGCCCTGCTGTCCATCGGCCGTGAGGCGGCCGGCGTCTAATCCTGGCCCGTCGCCCGGTTAGACCAGCGGGAAGGCCGTCGCCGCGCCGCGCATCGTCAGGGTCACGCTCGATCCCGGCTCCAGCCGGACGTCGGGGCGGGCCCGAACCGCGAGCGTGCGGCCCGAATTGAGCTGCACCCGCACCTGCGTGTGGTCGCCGCCGAATTCGGTTTCGACCACGCGACCGGGGCCCAGCGGTTCGGCGGTTGCCTCAAGGGAAGCGGGTCGCAACGCCAACAGCACCCTGCCGTGAAATTCGGCGCTCAGTTCGATCCGGCCGATCTCGCACTCGGCGACACGCCCGCTGGCGGTCGCCGGGACCAGGTTTATGCTCCCCAGCAGGCCGGCCACTTCCGGGGTCAGCGGGTTGTCGTAAAGATGGCTGGGCGGCCCGGACTGGACCAGGCGCCCGCGGACCATCGCACCCAGTTTGCCCGAAAAACCCAGCGCGTCGGCAAGATCGTGGGTCACGAGCAGGCTGGCCACGCCGGCCTCGGCCAGCACGTCGCGGACCTGCCCGCGCACCTGCGAGCGCAAGAACACGTCAAGGTTTGCAAACGGTTCATCCAGCAGGACGACGTCCGGCTCGCAGGCAAGGGCTCGCGCAATTGCGGCCCGCTGGCGTTGGCCGCCGGAGAGTTCGTGCGGAAAGCGACCGGCCAATCCTGAAAGGTAGACGCGTTCGATCAGGTCCTCGACCCTGAGAGTTGATCCGCGGCGCAGGCCGAAGGCGACGTTCTGGGCGATCGTCATGTGCGGAAACAAGGCCAGGTCCTGGAACACCAGCACCACCCGGCGCCGCTCCGGCGGGAGATGGAGGCCTGGCCCGGCAACCTGGCGCCCCGAGACGAAGATCGTGCCCTCATCGGGGCGCTCAAGCCCGGCCAGCAGGCGGAGCAGGGTCGTCTTTCCGCAACCGGAAGGTCCCATGACCGATAGCGAATCGCCCGGCGCCAGGGTCAGGTCTATGCCCCGGATCACGGGCTCGACGCCAAAGGACTTGTGGAGCCCGCGGGCCTGGACGCTGGCGTTGATCATCGCCGCAAGCCGGCAAGCACCAGGCCTACCTGGGGCAGGGCCAGTATCAGCAGCAGCAGTCCGGCCTGTCCGGCCTCGCCCAGATAACCGGACTCTACCGAGGCCCAGACCTCAATCGCCAGCGTGTCGAATCCGGTCGGGCGCAAAAGCAAAGTGATTGGCAGTTCCTTGGCGGTGGTCAAAAACACCAGGCCGGCGCCCGCCAGCAGCCCGGGCCTGGCCAACGGCAGGGTGACCTTCCAGAGCGCGGTCGGCAAAGACCTGCCCAGGACCCGCGCCGCCTCCTCCAGTCGTCCGCCCACCTGGGCCAGGTTGGACCGGGCGGCGCCCAGGGCTAGCGGCAGACTGTACAGGCAGTATGCGATCACCAGCAGCCCGATTGACTGGTAGATCCAAGGTGTCCAACGGCTGGCCAGAAGCACCAGTGACAGGCCCAGCGCGATTCCCGGTATCGCGTAATTTACCGCCGCCAGGGACCCGACCGCCCTGATCAGGAGTCCGGGGCGGCGCAGGCGCAGCCACGACACGGGCGCCGCCAGCAGCGCGCAGAGTCCGCCGGCGGCCAGGGCCACGGCGACGGTTGCCGCCCGCCTGCCGGCCGAGTTCGGCGACATCCAGCCCGTCCCGGAAACCCTGGACGGTCCAATAGACGAGCATGCTCAGGGGCATTGCCAGAGACGCCAGCACGACCAGCGACATGAACAGGTAGGCCGGCAACGTCCAGGCGCCCAGGGGCACCGGCTCCGGGCGCCGCAGGGTAGCCGCGGCACTCCACCCGACCGGCCGCCGGTTCCGGATCCATGACTCGAGCAGCACCAGGCCCAGGGCGCCGCCCGCCAGCAGCAGCGAGAACCAGGCCGCGGCCGAACGGTCCAGGGAGTATTCGTAGCGGGCATAAATGGCACTGCTCAGAGCGTCGTAATCGAGCAGCGAAACGGCGCCGAAATCACCGATCGAATAGAGGGCTACGATCAAGGCGCCGGCGGCCGCGCTGGGGGCCACCAGGGGAAACAGGATTCGCCGCAGGGTCTCTGATTGACCCTTGCCGAGCACGCGGGCCGCCTCCTCGAGCTGAAAATTGGTGCGGTGCAGGGCTGCCACCGTCGGCAAAAGCACGTACGGGTAACAGATCGTCGTCATCGCAAATACCGTCGCCGGCAGGCCGACCACCGGAGGCAGGCGCTCCAAGCCCAGCAACAGGGTAAGCGGGTCGGCGAAAAGGCCGCGCGGGGAAAACAACGCAATCAGGGCGAACGCGCTCACGTAGCTGGGGATGACGATCGGGGTGGCCAGCACCAGCAGCCAGGTTCGGGCGAACCGAATCCTCGCCCGCGCCACCAACCAGGCCAAGGCGATACCGATGACTCCCGACAGCACCGTTACCAGCACCGCCAAAAGGGCGGTGTCGGCGATCAGCTCCAGGGTCCGCAGCCGCAACAACGTCCGGCCGGCCTCGAACCCGTCCAGGGCCCGCAGCAGCAGGTAGCCGAGCGGGATAGCCAGGAACCCGGCCAGCAGCAGAAGCGGCAGACGGCCGGCAAGGCTCAGAACGCGGGCCAGCAAACTCTATTGCCTGCCCGCGATCAGGAAATCAGAACAGGCCCGCCGATTCGAGCAGGGACAGGGTTCCGTCGAGGTCGTCCATGTCGCCGAGGTCGAAATCGGGTCCCTGAACCGAGTCCAGCGGCGGCAGCGCCGGATCGGGTTCGATACCGGCCGCGAGCGGGTATTCATACGTCTGGTCACGGAAATACGATTGCGCCGGAGCCGAGAGTAGGTAGCCGATAAGGTCTGCGGCAGCAGCCGGCGATTGCGACGCTTTGACGATTCCGGCGCTGGACACGTTAATCAGGTTACCGACGTCACCGTCGCTGAAGAAGTGATTTGCACAGGGCAGATCGGGCTCCTGGGCCAGTCGCCGCAGCAGGTAGTAGTGATTGACCAGGCCGCCGTCGATTTCACCAAGGCAGGTAGCCTCCACGATCGGCGTGTTCTTCGGATAAACGCGGGTATCGTTGGCATCCATTCCGCTGAGCCACTCGATGGTGGCCTCGTCGCCGTGCAGTTCGCGCATGGCCGAGACAAACGCCTGGAACGACCCGTTGCCGGGAGCCCAGCCGGTGCGTCCCGCCCAGGCCGCGTCGGTCAAGTCGGTCACCGATTGCGGCAATTCGTCGTCCGCGATCAGTTCGGTGTTGTAAACAAATACCCGCGCCGCGCCCCGATATGCCGACCCACTGGCCATCCCGCGAACGGAACCGCGGGTTGACCAGATCCAGCACCGCCTGCGGCAGGTCCGACAACAGGCCGGCTTTCTGCAGGGCTCCGATGGAGCCGGCATCCTGCGAGTAGAAAAGGTCGGCGGGGCTGGCATCGCCCTCCTCCAGGATCGCCGCGGCCTGCCCGGCCGAAGATCCGTAGCGAACTCCGATTTCCACGCCCAGTTCGGCCTGCGCCCGTTCGATCAACGGCCCGACCAGGTCCTCGTTGCGACCCGAATAGAGCAGCAGCGACTGCTGGACCGGGGCCGGTTCGGGCGCCGGGGCGGGGGCCTCCGCAACCTCCGGTTCCGGGGTCGAAGCCGGGGCGGGGACCGGAGCCGGGGTGGCCGCCGCCGGAGCCGGGGTGGCCGCCGGTTCCTCGCCGCAGGCCCAAAACAACGCCGCCGAGCTCCCGCCAAGGGCGGCCGCCAGTATTCGGCGGCGGTTCATCTTTCGCATCGAGATTCCTTAAACCGGCCAGACCGCAACTGGTGTCGCGGATGCCTATGGCCGGTTCAAACCGGCCCTATCGTGACACCTGTCTAATTTAACAGGTTGGAATCTACTATTTCTATTTAATCGTTCAGGCCGGTGAGCACTGCCGCAGGTAGTCCTCAAAAATCACCAGCCGCCGGCCGGCTTCGGCCAGATCGGCGCGTGCCCGAATCAACCTCTCCTCGGCCGCCCGCAGGCGTTCGTGGGCGTTTGACGGTCTTCTTCGGTGGCGTCGGGATGCCCCATCGCCATGAACTCGAACCAGGCCTCGAGCTGCTCGCGCTCGCGCTCGCGCTCGGCATCCTTCCGGGATGCCACGCCGGCGCGCTTCTGCTGCACCAGGTCAAAGAAGAATTCGAACTGATCGGTAACCATCGCGCGCCGCCTCTTCGAATGTCGGTTCCGGGATCTTGATGGAATACCCAACCATAAGCACGGGCGGGCGGCGGGCGGGGCCCGGTCCGGGGGAGTTGGGCGGGTTCTAGGAGCCCCAGGGCGCGGGCTTGGGCGCCAGACCGTAGTTGAAGGGTTCGAACACGCGGTCCACTTCCTCGCAGCCCCGGTCCAGCTGACGCCTTACCTGCAACAGGGCCGACTGCATCAGGATGTCGAGCAACTCCTCGCTGGGCGGCAGGAAGGTCTTGGGGAAACCGACCCCGAGCGAGAAGTGGCGACGCTGCGAGGGCAGCACGCGGCAAATGTCAAAGACCATCAGGTCGTAGTTGCCACCCGAGTCGTGCATCGCGCACGCCTCGATCTCAAATTCCCGATGGTCCAGGGTCTGGTGGGTGATACCCAGTAGCCGAACCGTTCCGCCGATCACGGGCCCGTCCGAGTAGCGGGGGCGGATGGCCGGCGCACGACCACGACCCCCAATATGTAGTGCTAGCACCCAATTCTAATGAGCCGATACCACATGCTGTTGGGCCACACCGACGATTCAGGGCAGTTGCTTGCCGGCCGCCTGCTCGAAGACCTGCAGACTCGCGCCCGAATCCAGGTCGGCGTAGCCGGCCGCCATCGCCAGCCCCAGGACCTGGTGGGTGGTCGAACCCATCGGCGTTATCGCGCCGATCTCGGACGCCCAGGTCGTGGCCAGGCGCATGTCCTTGTGCTGCAGGGCGACCTTGAATCCCGGCTCAAAAACCCGGCCGGCGGCCAGGTTGCGTTCGATGGTCCTCAGTCCCGCGCAGTTGGCGGCCGTGCCGCGCAGCACCCCCTGCATGGTCTCCTGGGTCAGGCCGGCCTTGGCGCCCAGCACCAGCGCCTCCTGCACGCAGGCCGAAATCGACCCGGCCAGCATGTTGTTGACCAGCTTCATCGCCGCCCCGGTACCGACCGGCCCGCAGTGGGTGATGTCGCTGCCCATCAGGTCCAGGATCCCGCGCGCCGTGGCCAAGTCCTCGGGTGCACCGCCGGCCAGGATGCCCAGCTCGCCGTCGACGGCATGCTGCGTGGAGCGCGTGACCGGCGCCTCCAGGTAGCGTTGTCCACGCGCCTGGACCTGAGCTCCGACTTCGATCGTGCAGCCCGGCGAGATGGTGCTCATCACCAGGACCATGTCGCCGGCCGCCAGCCCGGCGCTGATGCCGTTCTCACCCAGCACCGCTTCGCGCACGTCGGCGTCGTTGGGAACCATCACGACCACGATCCGGGACCGTTCGCCGACCGCCGCCGGGGTGGGCGCGGCGCTGCCCCCGGCGTCGGCCAGGGCTTCCAGGGCCCGTCCCTGCAGATCGTAGCCGGACACCGAATGTCCGCCCTTGATCACGTTCCGGGCCATGGCCAGCCCCATCAGGCCCAGTCCCACAAATCCAACCTGCATGCGCTCATGCCTTTCCGGCCGCGCGGTGGAAACACCCGCGCCGCCAACGATTGCTCGACAATTGTCAGTTTGCGCTCTGGACGCGCCGCCCGGGCGCGTGCGCGGGGTGGGGGCTCAGGCCGAAGCGGTCAGCTTGCCGAGTTGTTCCTGGCGGCCGGCCAGGACCAGGACGTCGTCGCGGCGCACGATTTCGTTGAGTTCGGGCTGCATGATCACCCGCGACCCGCGGCGGATCAGCACCGGCACCACGTCAAAGTTGCCGCGCAGGTCCAGATCGGCCAGGCTGCGCCCGATGAAGCGTGACGGGGCTTCGATCTGGCCGATCCCGAAGGGACCGATGACCTCGAGGTATTCGGAGATATTGGGAGTGCCCAGGTCGCGCGCCACCTGGGCGGCCATCTGCTGCTCGGGGAAAACGACCTGGTCGGCGCCCAGGTGCTCGAGGATCTCGCGGTGCAGGTCGTGGCGCACCTTGCAGTGGATCCGCCCGATCCCCAGGCGCTTGAGGTGCATCACGCAGAGGATCGAGGTCTGCAGGTCGGTGACCGCGATGCAGGCGCACGAATAGTCGGCCACGCCCAGCTCGCGCAGGGCGCCTTCGTCGGTGATGTCGGCCTGGGCGGCATGGTCGACGACGTCCACCACCGGGTGCAGTTTGGCCTCATCGTTGTCGACCGCCAGGACCTCGTGCCCCATCCGGGCCAGGTCCAGCGCCAGGTTGCTGCCGAAACGACCCAGGCCGAGTACCGCGAAGTTGGCTTTCTCGTCGATCACCGGGACATCCCGGGCGGGCGGGTCATTCGCGCTCGAATCCGAAATTGGCGCGGACCTGGACCGTGACCGTCAGCGAACCGGCCGACACCGCCGGTGCGCCGCCGAAGGAGGCCTCGGCGGAGGCAAACGCGCGCGCCGACACCGGATCGGCGGCAAAGTACTCCTCGTCGAGCCAGATCAGGCCGCCGAGCTTGCCGTTGAGCGCCGTCGCGATGGCCTCGGCCTTGCGGGCGGCTTCATGGGTGGCCTCGGCCAGCAGCTCTTCGCGGGTTGAGGCGATCTGGTCCGAGGCGAACTCGACTCCGTCGATCGAATTTGCCCCGGCCGCCAGGGCCGCGTCCAAAACCGCGGCCACGTCATCGATGGCGCGGACGGTAATGCGGTAGTTGGCGCTGGCCCGGTAGCCCAGGATCGTGGGCTGCTGGAGTTCGTCGATATCGCCGTAGACCGGGAACAACGACAGGCCGCTGGTCTGGATATCGGCCTCGGCGACCCCGGAGTCGGTTGCGGCCTGAACGATCTGGTTGGATGTTTCCGAGAGTTCGGTGGTGGCCTCGGCCGAGGTGGGTCCGACCGCCTCGACGCCCAGCCTGACTATCGCGTGATCGGGTTCGACCGAGCGCATCGCCCGTCCCTGGACCGAGATCCCGAGCCGGTTGAGCTGGGCCAGTTCGGTGGGGGTGGCCCCGATTTCGACCGGGTCCGGGCCTTCGTCGCCGGTCTGCTGCTGGACGAAAACAAATATCAGCACCGCCACGACCAGGATCGCGACCAGTGCGATTGCGACCCGCATCAGTGCCGGTACGTTCAAATTCCCCATTTCCCCACCTTAGGTGCTGGCGAAACCGGGCCGGTCGGATCGATCCGGGTCATCCGCAGCCCTCCGGCTCCGGCGGGCGTTCGCCCGGTCCCGGCGAATTTTGCATCAAATTCGCCGGCGGCGTTTACATGGCCCGCTCTTCCCGGGTGCGGGTGTTGTAGGCCAGGCCGATCTCGGGCCTGAACACCTCGTCGACCTCGTCGGGCCCGGGAACGTTGTTGGCGCCCATGATCCAGGCATCTTCACTGCCGTTGTTTTCAAAGTGGTGCGGGATCCCGGATCCGGCCGGGCGGGTCAGCACCGACCCGGCCCGCAGCTGGTGTTCCTCGCCGTCGATGATGACCGTGGGGGTCCCCTTCATCACGTAGAAGACCTCTTCTGAGGCCGAATGCCAGTGCGAAAAACTCAGCCGGTTGCCGGGCGGCACGATCGTGATGTCCAGCTCCAGGAGGGCCCCGCCGGTCGCCCGCGAGATACCGATGCGGGTACCGCTCCCGCCGAATTCGGTCGGCTGCTCGTACGGAAACGGCGGGATGTCGTCAATGTGGGAGATGCAGTCTCCGAAACGGGACAAATTCGAGGTCCTTTCGCGGCAAAGCCGGGTGCCGGCGCAGCAACGGCGCCATCTTGGGGACGGGGACCGGCGGTCCGCGCCCAACCTATTTGACTTATATACAAAAGTGCCGCAATAAGGCGCCACCCTGTATGAAGTTATGCCTCCGGGGCGGCCGCGGGCAATGTCCCTCCCCATCATGAGAACTTTTCGCCCGGGACTGGCGGGCATGCGCGATGCCTGTTCCGGCGCGGACGATGGGAGGGGCGGTTGCAGGCGCTGCGGATTTGCCGGGCCGTGATTCCGCTTGCGGCGCGTTTGCCGCATGCATTGCGGCCGCAAGTTTTCAGAACTACCGGTACCTCCCTGGACGCGGGCGACTCCGTAAGGAGCTTTTCCAGTTCGGGTACTCAGGTATCTGTGTGCCTATTATTTGCCTGTACAACCCACATGGCTCGGCACCCGGACGATTTCGCCGCAGGTAATTCGGTTCCGCAGGGTCACCGATCTAAAGACCCCGGACCGCGAGCCAGTCGCCCGCAGCGAAAGCAGGAATTTATGGCCCACGAACTTCCCGACCTCGGATACGCCTTCGACGCGCTCGAACCGCACATCGACGCGCGCACCATGGAAATCCACCACGACCGTCACCATGCCACATACGTGGCCAACCTGAATGCCGCGCTCGAGGGGCACGACGACCTGGCCGACCAGAGCGTGGAAGACCTGGTCGGCGGCCTGGACGGCCTGCCCGCGGGAATCCAGACCGCGGTGCGCAATAACGGCGGCGGCCACTACAACCACAGCCTTTTCTGGCAGGTGATCGCGCCCGGCGGCTCCGGGTACGAGGACAACGCTTCGGCCGAACTCAAGTCCGCCATCGATGCCGCGTTCGGCGGATTGGACGGATTCGAATCGGCGCTAGCCGCGGCTGCGGCGGGGCGTTTTGGTTCCGGTTGGGCCTGGCTGGTAAAAACCGGCGACGGGGTTGCCGTGACCGACACCGCCAACCAGGACAATCCGCTGATGGACGGGTCGGGCACCCCGCTGCTGGGCATCGACGTCTGGGAACACGCCTACTACCTCAAGTACCAGAACCTCCGGCCGGCCTACATCGCGGCCTTCAACAGCGTGATCAACTGGGCAGAGGTCTCTGCGCGCTTTGGCGGATAAAGCTCTGAAATGACCGCGCGGTCCGGCATTTCCCGGACCGCCGGCACCCCCAGCGGGGAAGTGTCGGAATTGGCAGACGAGCGTGATTTAGGATCACGTGGGTTCAAACCCGTGAGGGTTCGAGTCCCTCCTTCCCCACCGCGACCTGCCCATTTGCAAAATCTGCAAATTGAAGGCGGACCCGGCCAGGCCCTCTCCCCCTGCCGGGCTGTCCCCCGGGGCGCGTAGCGGGGCGGTTGCGGCCCCGCCGGGTTTGATCTCGATCCCCGCGGCGAAGAAGCGGGCGAAAGCCCTGCTCTGGGTCGGCGCGCGGGCCTTGACGGGCTCGCCCGTCTCCCCGGCCAAGGCCCGGGCGGTCAGTACGCTGGAGATACTCGATCAGGCCGCAGAACGCCTGGAGCCGGCGGCGGCGCAACCGCCGCCCGACACCGGGGCTGAACCGAAGGCTCCGAACCAGAGCGCCGGGACGCTTTTCCCGCAGGAGGCAGGCACGTGGCGACAACGATCGGAGACGCGGCCGGAGCGGCCATACATACGGAATCGTTGACCAAGTTCTACGGCAAGAACCGCGGGATTGAAAACGTCAACCTGGACGTGCGGGTGGGCGAGGTCTTTGGCTTCCTCGGGCCGAACGGCGCCGGGAAGTCAACGACCATCAGGACGCTGCTGGACGAAATCCGGCCGACGTCGGGCACGGCGACCATCCTCGGCCTCGACGCCCGCAGGGATGTTGTCGCCATACGGCGGCACCTGGGATATGTGCCCTCAGACCTTGCGCTGTACCCCAATCTCACGGGCCACGACACGCTGACGTACTTTGCGAACCTGCGCGGCGGGGTCGACTGGGGCTACGTCAATGAGCTGGCCGGGCGGCTGGATGCGGACCTTACGCGAAAGATCGGCGACCTGTCGACGGGCAACCGGCAGAAGGTCGGCCTGATTCAGGCGTTCATGAATCGGCCCGCCCTGCTGATCATGGACGAGCCGACATCCGGCCTCGACCCGCTGGTGCAGCGCGAGTTCCAGGCGATGGTGCGCGAGGTGACGGCCGAGGGACGCACGGTATTCCTCTCAAGCCACACGCTCTCTGAGGTGCAGCGGGTCGCCGACCGGGTCGGAATCATCCGCGACGGCTTTCTGATCACCGTGGAGTCGGTTACCGAACTGCGGTCCAAGGCCATGCGGCGGGTGGAGTTCTTGCTCGACTCGCCGGCAGAGGCCTCGGTTTTCGATGAACTTCCGGGCGTCCGCAACGTCCTTGTGCGCGACAACATCGCCGAAATGACCTTCGAAGGGGACATGGGCGCGCTGCTGAAGGCGGCGACCGACCGCTATGGAGTCGAAGACATCAGAACGAGCGAGGCGGACCTGGAGGAGATCTTCCTCACCTATTACCACGGTGAAGGGGAGCAGCAGCGATGACGCTCGCCAACATCTTCACCAATACGTTGCGAGACCGGTGGCTTGGCTGGGCGATTTCTGCCGCGAGTCTCACACTGCTGCTGGCATTTGCGATGTCCATCTACCGGGACATCGACCTTTCCATCTATGCCGAGTTGCCCGTGGCGTTCAGGTCGCTGCTCGGCATTGGTGATGACGTCGACGTTGGCGGGCTGGCGATCGGCGAAGTGTTCGGTTCAATCGGCGCCGTGGCAGTGGCCGCGGTGGCGCTGGTCATGGGCTCGGCGGCCATCGCCGGGGAGGAGCGGAACGGCACCATGAGAATTCTCTTGGCCAACCCCAGGACCCGTACGCACATTCTTCTGACCAAGGTCGCCGCCCTGGCGCTGCTCTGCGGCGCCACGGTGGCTCTCATGTGGGTGCCGGTCCATCCGATTGCCGCCGCTTTGAATGTGGAGATCGGCGGCCTGCACGTTGAGGCCCTGGCCATTCACCTTTACGTCAATGCCCTGTTCTACGGGATGCTGGCGCTGGCGATCGGCGCCGCCACCGGCAATCGCGACACGGCCGCCGGGGCGACGGCGGGAATCCTGGTGCTGTCGTTCTTCGCGGTGGGCCTCCTGCCACTGGTTCCGGGACTGGAAGACTTGCGGATGGCGTTCCCCTGGTACTACTTCACCGGGAGTGAGCCCGTCCACAACGGCGTCGCCTGGAGCCATCTGCTGGCGCTCATCGGTGCGTCAGCGGCCCTGCTGGCGGTGGCAATAGTCGGGCTCAACCGCCGGGACTTGCGGGGCCAGTCCGTGGGTACCACCATGCTGGACAGGATTCGAGGCAATCCGCTCCTCGACCGGCTCATCGGGCAGCTTGCCGGGTCGGCGCGGGTTTCGTCCATATGGATCAAGACGGCCTCTGACTACCAGACGCTGCTGCTGATCACGGCGGCGGCGATGTTCCTCGTCATGGGCGTCCTGCTGGGCCCGATGTACGCGTCGCTGCCCGCGGAGACTCTTTCAGCGTTCGACGCCTTCCCGGAGGAGGTGCTGGCTCTCTTCGGCGGTGGAAGTTTGAGTTCACCGGAGGGCTGGTACACGCTGGAAACCTTCGGATTGATGGCTCCCCTTTCGGTCATCCTGGTGACCGTGGTCATGGGGGCTGGAGCGCTGGCAGGCGAGGAGTCGCGCCGGACGATGGTGCTGCTCCTGTCCAACCCGATAGCAAGATCCAGGGTCGTGGTGGAGAAGGCCGCGACGATGGTGCTGTTCGGCATCGCCGTCGGGGCAGCCACATTCGCGGGCGTGGCGCTCGGTTCGGTGCTGGGCAACCTGGGGATGTCGGTCGGCAACATCGCCGCCACGGCGACGCTGCAGGTGCTGGTCGGCCTGGTGTTCGGAGCCCTGGCCCTGGCCCTGAGTGCCGGTACGGGACGCGCCGGAGTCGCTATATCCGGTGCCGCGGGGGCCGCCCTTGTCCTGCATCTGTTGACCTCGCTGGCGAACATGTCAGGCGCTCTGTCGGCCGTGGCGTGGTTGTCGCCGTTCAACTACTACCTGGGCAGCGACCCGCTCGTGAAGGGCATGAACTGGGGGGACGCCGTGGCGCTGGCCATGCCGGTATTGGCGCTGATCGGCCTGTCGCTTGTGCTATTTCAGCGACGCGACATACGGAAAACAGGGTAACAATCCGTTAGGACGCGTGCTCGGCCCGGCATCTGCGTGTTCCCTGGTCAAGTTGCCACCCGGTTCGCTGGCCGTGAGCACCCAGCTTGCCGATACGTGGGTGAGAGCGCGTCCGGTTTTGGAATCCGGGGCGCCCGGGCAGGGCCCGTTGCGGACAGTTCTGCCGGCTCCCCGATCGCGCCATCCGGTCGCAACGTTCGCAATGCGCTACGACGTTGCCCGCAAGAGCATTCCCCCGTGCCGCGTCCTGCCCGGCAGGGCCGCTGGCTGGAAATCCAACCGCAGATCCCCTATAAAGTGCCCTGCAAAGTGAACTGCCCCCATTCCGGCAAGCGGGTCGATCACCGGCGGCTCTCGCACTCGTGACAAAAGCGGTTCCGCCGAACAGCGCGGTCGGCTGCTACCCGGATCCCGGCACCGGCGGCGACCGGTTTGGGCGCCTTCACCTGAGCAAGCCACCCGGGTGGACGGCGGGATTGCGATTCAAGCCTGCAATTCGACGGGGCCTCCAGTCGCCGGGGCACCGTTAGGATCAAATTCGGTCCGGACTGCCGGGCGAGGCAAACCACATCGGGGACAGATGATGAAGGTCACGGGACTCAGGACGATGGTCGTCGAGGCCGAGCCTCCCTACATCGGCGGCAGGTACTTCCTCTTCCTCGAACTCCAGACCGACGAGGGCTTCGCCGGGATCGGCGAGCGCATCGCCGGCAGCTCCTACTCCAATCACCTCGGCGACCTCAAAACCCAGGTCAGCCTGATCGAGGAATTCGTGGGGCAGTTCGTGCTCGGTGAGAACCCGCTGAACATCGAGTTGATCTGGGACCGCATGTACGGGACCCGCCACGATCTGCGCCACCCCAGCCTCTATGCGACCCCGGTTATAAGCGCCATCGACATGGCGCTGTGGGACATCGCCGGCAAAGCCGCCAATCAACCGATCTACAACCTGCTTGGAGGCCGTTACCACGAACGCCTGCGCGCCTATGCCTACATGCCCAGCGAAGGCATCCAGGAGCGCCCCGAAAAGGCCGGCGAGGTTGCCGAACAGCTCCTGGAGGAAGGCAACTCCGCCTGCAAGATCGACCCGTTCATGCCCTCGCATCCGATCCGCGACATCCAGCTTTCCGAAATCGAGCACGCGGCCAGGATCTTCGAGAGCATCCGCAACGCGGTCGGCAACCGGCTTGAGGTCGCCATCGGAACGCACGGACAGATGCCGACCTACAGCGCGATCCGGGTGGCCAAGTACCTGGAGCCCTACAACCCGTTCTGGTTCGAGGAACCGGTGATGCCGGAAAACGTCGAGGAGATGGCCCGCGTCGCCGCCCACACCAGCATTCCGATCGCCACCGGCGAGCGTCTGGTCACCAAGTACGAGTTCGCGCGCGTGCTGGAGCAGCAGGCGGCCCAGATTATCCAGCTCGACGTCGGCCAGTGCGGCGGGATCACCGAGGCGAAGAAGATCGCGGGAATGGCCGAGGCCCATTACGCGATGATCGCGCCGCACATGTACTGCGGCCCGGTGGCGGCCGCGGCGGCGATTCAGATCGATACCTGTTCCCCCAACTTCCTGATCCAGGAAGCCAACGTGGGGCCGCTGCACCGCAAGATCTTCAAGGAACCGCTGGTCGTGGAGAACGGCTACATCACCCCGCCGCAAGGCCCCGGTCTCGGCGTCGAGTTCGACGAGGACGTGCTTCGGGCCCACCTGGTCTCGTAGGAATTCGGGGCCATTGCCGTACGGCCACCCATTGCCCTGGGCGGGCCCACCGCACTTTCGGGGAATCCCGGTGCAGTTTGCAGAATGCGACCGGCCCGGGCGGGACAGGGAGCGGGCGCCGCGCGTTCTCAATTTAAATTTGTTGCGGGTGCTCGATTTGGTCGCGGCGACCGCCGAGAGAGAAGGATTGGCTTGAAGTCCAGCATCAGGGTGTGTGGCGCCATCGCAATTTCGCTCCTGGTGGCGATAGCGGCCGCCTGCGGGCCCGCCGAATCCGGTCCGGTCGAGATAGCGGCCGCCGCCAGCGCACAGATCATGGGTCCCGAGGGCGAGTCTTTGGGTACGGTGACCCTGACCCAGGGAGGACATGGCGTACTCGTGCAGGCGGACCTGAGCGGGTTGACGCCCGGCGCGCACGGGTTCCACATCCACGAGACGGGCAGCTGCGCGCCGGACTTCTCCGCCGCCGGCGACCATTTCGCGCCCGCCGGCATTGAGCACGGCTATTTCAACCCGGATGGGCACCACGCCGGAGACCTTCCCAACATTTACGCCGGCGCCGACGGGGCCGCCCGCGCCGACTTCTTCAGCGGCGCCATAACCCTTGCCGAGGGCGAACCGGACTCCCTGTTCGACACAGACGGTTCCGCGATCATCGTTCACGAGAAAGGCGACACTTACGGCGCCGACGCGGGAGCCGGCGGCCGGGTCGGTTGCGGAGTAATCGCGCGCACCTAGTCGCGCCGCGGCGACGCTCACCCGCGCCACGGGGTCGATGACGTCGATTGGCCTGGGAAAGAGATGGGATTGAGAGACGGTTTCGACTTCCTGGAGCTGCCGGCGGCATTTGACGCGCTGGCCCCGGACGGGTCCGAAATCCGCCTGCTCGCCGCAACGCCGCGCGCCAGCACGGTTCACTGTTCGCTCGGGCCGGGTCGGGTGTCGATCGCGGTGGCGCACCGCACCGTCGAAGAACTCTGGTACTGCCTGGAAGGCACAGGCCAGCTGTGGCGAAGCCTGGACGGGCGCGAAGCGGTCGTCGAACTGGTCCCCGGCGTAAGCGTTTCCATCCCCCTGGGGGCCCGCTTCCAATTCCGCAACACCGGCAAGGCAGTGCTCCGGATCATCATCGCGACGGTCCCCGCCTGGCCCGGCGACGACGAGGCCTATCCGGTACCGGGGCGCTGGTCGGCCAGCCTGTGACCGGGTGGCGGGCGGGCGGAGCCGCCGGCGCCGGCCCGCTTCGGCGACCCCGAGCCTGACGAATGCGTAGCCCTGCGGCGTGATTTCACCGGCCGGTTGACCCGCGCGCGGGCGATGCGGATTCGGGGTCGACGCGGAAACCGGGCGCGTAAATCTGGAATAGAGTGAAGGGTCCGCCCGAGAACGCGGTCTCGGGATCTGCCGCGTAGCCGAAAAGGGAGCTGCTTGATGGCCCGTTCGACCGATGCGGTGACCCATCCGGGCATCGAAGAGTTGAACGCCGGACTTGACTACATCCGCCGGTCCCCGGCAGAAACCGGCACCCTCCTCAAGGTCGTGCAGCGGCCGGCGGTGGGCCGGCGCAAAACCGTCGCCGAGGGCAGGCTCGACGTCGACGGTGGCCTCATCGGCGACAGCTGGAAGGACCGCGGCAGCACCAGTACCGCGGACGGCAGCGCGAACCCGGCGGCGCAGATAACGATCATCAACTCCCGCGCGCTCCACCTGATGGCCCAATCCGAAGATCGCTGGCCGCTCGCCGGCGACCAGCTCGTGATCGACATCGACATGAGCGAGGCGAATCTGCCGCCGGGGACGCGGCTCGCGATCGGATCGGCGGTGCTCGAAATCTCCGCCGAGCCCCACACCGGCTGCGTAAAGTTCGCCCACCGGTTCGGGAACGCCGCGCTCAGGTTCGTCAGCACCCCGACCGGACGAGGCCTGCGGCTCCGGGGCGCAAACACCCGCGTCGTGCAGTCGGGGACGATCCGGGCGGGCGACGTCGTCGCGAAGGTTGCGCCCTAGCAGCGTCCCCATCCGGCCGGGGCTGGCGCAAAGCCCCGGGTCGGGCCGGTCCAAGAGGAGTTCCGATCCCGCCCGCTGCCCGCAGCGGCCATAATTTCCACCGTTCACCGCGCCTGACCAGCCGCCGGGGACGGCGTGCTCCGGGGAGCGTCCCGGGACCCGGTCCGGCGAGATCCGGCGACGGAAAAAACCTGACCCCGAAGCCCTGGCAATGTCCAAGCAATCACGATCGCCGGTAACCCTGCACACCGAGCGGCTTACCCTGCGCCCCTTTGAATCGGCCGATGTCGACGAGGTTTTCGAATACGCCCGCGACCGCGAGTTCGGCCGCTTCCTGGCGGTCCCGGTCCCCTACACCCGGGACGACGCCGCACGGTACGTGGCGATCCAGATCGCGGCTGACTGGTCGAAACTGGCCAGCCTGGCCATCACCCACCGGGGCAGCGTCGTGGGCGGTATCGATCTGCGGATCGATCCCCCCGAGCGCAATGCGGGGATGGGCTTTTCGCTGGCCCGGCCGCTGTGGGGCCAGGGACTGGTCACCGAGGCGGCCGCGGCGGTCATCGGGCTGGCCTTTGAAGGCTACCGGTTGCACAAGGTGTGGGCTCACGCCGACGTGCGCAACAGGGCCTCCTGGCGGGTTATGGAAAAACTCGGCATGACCCGCGAGGGGTTGCTCCGGGAGCACCACATGGTCCGCGACGAGCCCGGCGACATGTACAGCTACGGCATCCTGCGATCGGATTGGGGGCGCCCGCGCTGACCGGCCGGGGCGCGGCCGGATCGCGGGCCGGTCAGGGCGCGGTCCCCGGCTAGGCTAAAACCTTCCAGGGCAACAATTGGCACCTAGCCGCACCGATCCCAAGAGTCCAGAACCCCAGATGAACACACCGACCCGGACCACCATCACCAAGACCGAAGCCGTCGCCAAGGGCGGCATGGTGGCCAGCAAAGACCGTCGCGCCACCGCCGCCGGTCTGACGATGCTGGAGCTGGGCGGCAACGCGGTCGACGCCGCGGTGGCGGCCGCCTTCGCGATCGGCGTCGTCGAACCCGGATCCAGCGGCATCGGGGGCGGCGGCTACCTGGTCTACCAGGTCGACGGGCGCGGCGGCGTGTTCGGGTTCCAGATGAAGGGACCTCTCGACGCCCGGCCCGACATGTACACCCTCAGCGGCGAGGCCGCGGTCGGAAGTTTCGGCTGGCCGGGCGTGGAAGGCGACGAGAACCTGCAGGGGCCGCGCTCGATCGCCGTACCCGGTGCGGTGGCGGGGTTGTGCCAGGCCCAGGCCCGGCTGGGCAGGCTGCCGCTCGCCGACGTCATCGCCCCGGCGATTGAACTGGCGCGCGATGGATTCGTGCCCGGCTGGCACGCCCTCTTCGCGCTGGGGCTTGCCACGCCCAAGCTGCTCGGGTCGGAGGAGCTGGCCCGCACTTTCCTGCCCGACGGACAGCTGCCGGCTTCCGAACCCGGCGCCCAGGTGCGCCTGCGGCAGGGGGAGCTGGCCAACGTGCTCGAGGAAATCGCCGAACGGGGACCGGACGGTTTCTACCGCGGCGAGGTGGCCCGCGCGATCGTTGCCGGAATCGCCGACGGCGGCGGGATTCTCACCGAGGAGGACCTGGCCGAGTACCGGCCCTACCACTGGGACGGCGGCCTGGAGATCGCCTATTCGGGCCGGACGGTGCGGGTGCCGCCATACGCGTGCGCCGGCACCACCTCGGCGATGACCCTCAAGCTGTTCGAGCAGAGCGGCGGTCCGGATCTGGCCCACAACAGCCTCAACGGTCTGCACGCCTACATCGCCAGCGCCCGCCTGGCCTATGCCGACCGCTACGCCTACATGTCCGACCCGGAGATGGTCCAGGTCCCCTGGCGCGGCCTCGTAGCCGACGCGTACCTGGCCGGGCGGGCCGCCCTCATCGACCCGCGGAAGGTCCCGGCGTTCGATGCCGGTGACCCCTGGCTGTTCGACAAATCGCCGCCGGGGCCCAGGCTGGCCGCCAGCGCACCGGCGTTCGATGCCGGCACGACCCACCTCTGCACGATGGACGGCGCAGGCAACGCGGTTTCGCTGACCAACACCCTGATGGCCAGTTTCGGGTCCGGGTTCGCCTCGCCGGGGACCGGAGTGGTCCTGAACAACGGCATGATGTGGTTCGACCCGGTTCCGGGCCGGGTCAATTCCATCCAGCCCGGCAAACGGGCCCTCAACAACATGACTCCGGCGCTGGTGCTGGGTCCGGAGGGGGCGATCATGGCGGTCGGGGCCTCGGGCGGGCGACGCATTACCAACTGCGTCACCCAGCTCATTTCCAAGGTCGTGGACTTCGGGATGGGCCCGCAGGAAGCCGTAGATTCGCCGCGGGTGGACTGTTCGCTGCCCGAAACGGCGCTCGACCCGCGCTTTGCAGAAGAAATAGTCACCGGGCTGCAGAGCCGCGGTCACCGTATCCACGTAAACGTAGACCTGGACCTGGCGGAGGGTTTTTCGAGCTTTGCCAGTCCGGTGGCGATCGTGGCCGACCCTCGCGCCGGGTTCCGGGCCGGCGTGGACACCTTCCATTCCGCCCATGCCCAGGGCATTTGAAGTAGTTGACCGGGAAACTTCTAATATGGCGCGCCCTTTTCCATCCCGCGCATTCACCGGGGGGCAGATTTGTCGGTAATAGAAGAGCTCCTGGACAACAACGCCCGGTTCGCCGAGGGTTTTGACCAAGGCGACCTGGCGTCGCCGCCGGCGCTCCGGCTGGCGGTCGTTACCTGCATGGACGCGCGCCTGGACGTCCACCGGATCCTGGGAATCGCCGAGGGCGACGCGCATGTGATCCGCAACGCCGGCGGCATCGTCAGCGAGGACGCCATGCGATCGCTGGTGATCTCGCAACGCTTGCTGGGAACCACCGAGGTCGCGGTCATCCACCACAGCGACTGCGGGATGCTCAAATTCCGCGACGATGACGTCAAGGACCAGATCGAGGCCGACACCGGGCTGCGGCCCCCGTTCGCGCTGGGCGCGTTCACAGATCTTGAAGACGACGTGCGCCATTCGGTCGCCCGGATCCAGGCCAGTCCCTTCCTCCCGCACCGTGACCGGGTGCGGGGATTCGTCTATGACTGCGCCACCGGCAGATTGAGCGAGGTCTGCCCCCGCAAGGACTCGGCCAGCTGACCGACCCTCGCCAGCCAGCCGGACTTCTCCAGCGCACAATCGGGCCAACCGGCCCGGACAGCCCGGGAACGCCAGGAACAAGACCCTCATGAACGCCGACGAAATCTGTTTCGCCACGATCGAGGAACTCGCCCCGCGTCTGGCCGCCGGCGATCTCTGTCCGGTCGACTTGACCCGCGCCCAGCTCGACCGCATCGCGGCCATCGACGGCGTCTGGCGAAGCTACGCGACCGTGATGGCCGACTCCGCCCTGGAGGCGGCCGACCGGGCCAAGCAGGAAATCAAGGCCGGCCGGTACCGGGGTCCGCTGCACGGCGTCCCGGTCGCGGTCAAGGACCTCTGCTACACGCAGGGTACGCGCACCATGGGCGGGACCAAGGTCCTGGAGGATCTGGTCCCGGAATTTGATTCCACCGTAGTGGCCCGTTTCAAAACCGCCGGCGCGGTCCTGCTGGGCAAGCTGAACCTGACCGAGGGGGCGATGGGCGGCTACAACCGCGCCCGCCAGATACCGCTCAACCCGTGGGCGCCGGACCGCTGGACGGGGTCGTCGTCCAGCGGCTCGGGGGTCGCGACCGCCGCCGGGATGTGCTACGCCTCGCTGGGCAGCGACACCGGCGGCTCGATCAGATCGCCCGCGGCGGCCTGCGGGATAACCGGGCTAAAGCCCACCTGGGGACGGGTGAGCCGCTACGGAGTTCTTGACCTGGCCCAGTCGCTGGATCACGTCGGGCCGATGACGCGCTCGACCTGGGACTGCGCGGCGGTGCTCGAGACGATCGCCGGCGACGATCCCAACGACCCGACCACGCTGCCCGAGCCCGCACCGGCGCTCCTGGAAGGGATCGAATCCGGGATCGCCGGCATGAGGATCGGGTTCGACCGGCGCTATGCAACCCGGGACGTGGACGAACAAATCGCCGCCGCGGTGGCCGAGTCGGTCAAGGTCCTGGAATCGCTGGGCGCCGAGATCGTGGACGTCGAACTGCCTCCGCTCGACCCGTACACCCTCGTGTGGCCCACGCTCTGTTCGGTCGAGGCGCTGGCCGCGCACTCGCAGACATTTCCCAGCCGGGCCCACGATTACGGTCCCTGGTTCCGCGGCTGGCTGGAGCTGGGCGCTTCGACGTCGGCGGTCGAATACGCGCGGGCATGCGACCTGCGCAGCGAGCTGACCGGCCTGCTGGCGCGCGCCTTCGCCGGGATCGACATGCTCGCCTGCCCGGCGCAGGGAGATCTGCCGCATTGCGTATCGGACGAAAGCCTCTACGACGGGCCGATGGTAGACCACGGTCCGCTGCGGCGCCGGTTCAGTTGCCCCTGGGACATGAACCGGGCCCCGACCCTCACGCTGCCCAACGGCCGGACCGAAGAAGGCCTGCCCACGGCCCTGCAGCTTGTCGGGTCGCCCGGAGACGAGGCCGTCCTCTGCCGCGCCGGGTACGCCTTCGAGCAGGCGACCGATCACCGGCGCCACCCTTCGGTTTAGGCGCCCTGGAGCCGATCCGGAAGCCGGCGCTGCGGCGATGAAATTCCAGGCCGGGCCGGTGCTGCCAAAGCTGATCGGGGCGCGCGTCCGGCGCCGCGAGGACCCGCGCCTGGTGCAGGGGCAGGCAACCTACGTTGACGACTTAAAGCTCCCCGGGATGCTGCACGCCGCCTTCAAGCGCTCGGATATAGCGCACGGCATCATCTGCAACATCGACACCAGCGCCGCCGAGGCGATCGAAGGAGTCGAGCTGGTGCTCACCGGCGCGCAGCTGGCCGAGCACATCGGGCCGGTCCCGCGCCTGACGGCATTTCGCGCCCCCGACCAGCATGCCCTGGCCATCGACCGGGTGCGCTACGTGGGAGAACCGGTGGCGGTGGTGGTCGCCGCCGACCGTTACCTGGCCCGCGACGCGACCGACGCCATCCGGGTCGATTACCGGGAGCTGCCGGCCGTGGTCGACCCGTTTGCGGCCATGGCCGCCGGCGCGGCCAGGCTGCATGAGGGATTTGACCGCAACATCGCGCTCGACCAACCGGGCGGCGGCAGGGCCGATCCGGGCAGCGCCCGGTCCGGGGACGGCGCCGAGGTCGAGCGGGCGTTCGCCGGCGCCGACGTCGTAATCAGGCAGAAGATGCTCAACCAGCGCCTTGCCCCCAGCGCCACCGAGCCGCGCGGGGTGGTGGCCCGGTTCGAGCACGGTCGCGGGTTCCTGACCATCTGGAGCTCGACCCAGTCCCCGCACCTGCTGCGCTCAATGGTCGCCGGCGTCCTGGGTCTGGGCGAGCACCAGGTACGCGCGATCGCCCCGGAAGTGGGCGGCGGTTTTGGGGCCAAGAAGGTCTACGGCGAGGACCACGTCGTGGCCGCGCTTTCGCGCATCGTCCGCGCCCCGGTCAAGTGGATCGAGGACCGCACCGAGGCGTTCCTGACCACCTCGCACGGCCGCGACATCCACGGGGATATTGAAATTGCGGCCGATTCGGACGGAAAGATCCTGGCCCTGCGGGCCAAGTTGGTCGCCGATATCGGCGCCTACCAGGCACTGCTGACGGCCGGCATACCCACCAACGCGGGCCGCATGATCAGCGGCGTCTACGCGATCCCGGTGATCCATCACGAACTGACCGAGGTGTTCACCAACAAGACTCCCACCGACGCCTACCGGGGAGCCGGACGGCCGGAGGGCATCTACTTCCTGGAGCGCTCCATCGACTTGCTGGCCCGCCGGCTGGACATCGACCCGGCCGAAATCCGGCGCCGGAACTTCATTCCCTCCGACCGGTTCCCCTACGAGACCGCCACCGGACTGGTCTACGACTCCGGCAACTACCGCCCAAACCTGGAGCGGGCGCTTGAGGTCGCCGGCTGGGACGAGCTACTCCGCGAACGCGACCGTGCGCGCGCGGCGGGCCGCATCGTCGGGGTGGGCATCTCGTTCTACGTCGAAATCTGCGGGCGCGGTCCTTCGGCCAGGGGTGGGACCGGCGGCTGGGAGCACGCGGCGGTCACGATCGAACGGGGCGGGAAGATCAGCGCCACCACCGGCACGACGTCGCACGGCCAGGGCCATGAGACCACGTTTGCGCAGATGCTGGCCGACCGTTTCTCGATCCCGCTGGAGGACATCGCGATCCTGCACGGGGATACCGGGGTGGTAAAGCAGGGCGTGGGGACATTCGGCAGCCGCTCCCAGGCCGTTGGCGGGACCGCCCTGCTGGCGGCGGCGGATAAGGCCGGCGCCAAGATGATGCGGTTCGCGGCCGCACTGATGGCCGAAGACGAGGTCGAGGCCCACGATCTGGAATTTGCCAACGGCCGAATCCAGGCCGCCGGCCGGCCCCAGATCTTCCGTTCATTCGCCGAGGTGGCCGACTTTGCCTACATACCGGTGCCGCTGCCCCCGGGGCTGGAGCCCGGCCTCTCCGAGGAGGCATTCTTCGAACCCGAGAACAACACCTATCCGTTCGGATGCCACATCGCGATGGTCGAGATCGACCCCGCGACCGGCGAGCCCGAGCTGCTCAATCTGACCGCGGTCGACGACTGCGGCAACGTAATCAATCCGTTGATCGTCGAAGGCCAGGTCCACGGCGGACTGGCCCAGGGGATCGGCCAGGCCATGTTCGAGGAGGTCGTGTTCGACCAGGACGGGCAGCCGCTGACGGCCAGTTTCATGGACTATGTGATGCCGCGGGCGGCCGATCTGCCCGACTTTCAGTTGGCGCGGACGGTCACCCCGACACCGCTTAACCCGCTCGGCGCCAAGGGCGTCGGCGAGGCCGGCACCATTGGTGCGGCTCCCTGCCTGGTAAACGCCGCCGTAGACGCACTCGCCCCGTTCGGCGTACGACACGTCGACATGCCCCTGCGGCCCGAAAGGCTGTGGCGCCTGATGCACCGGCCCGGGTCGGACGTTTGAATCCTATTTCGGCTGACTGATTCGGGTCGGCCCAACGAAGGCCCCGGCGCGCAATCCGCCGCGCACCCGCAACTGGCGGTCATTGCCAAACCGAGTGCCGGTCGTTCACGCGTTACGCTGGCCGCTTGCCTCTTCATAAGCGCGCTCGATCGCGCCGAGCAGATCGGAGGTGATTTCGCGCGTCGTATTCCCTTGACCCAGCTTGGCCGGTGAAATCACTTTTTCGACGGCGGCGATTGATCCGGGCGCACGGCGTTCGAAGACCGATCGCCAGAAGCTGAGGTAGGGCTCGCCTTTGTCATTCCAGATGGTCACCAGTCCGGAATCCTCTGGGCGAATCCGTGGCAGAAGCGTAAATCGCTCCGAGCCTTCATAGGAAAAAAGGCGCACGTTGGGGAGTCGGGCAAGCCTTTCCGCCCAGCCGATCAAGTTCTCAAATTGCTGTCGGGGCTCACCGCTTATTGCCGCGACTGAAGCCCGAAAAGCTTCCGTCCCGTCGGTCAGGGCTCCGTAGTGGCGCTTGGGCGGGGCGGGGGTCGAAGGCGCGGTTGTCAGATCGGGAGTGATCCGCTGCGGCAACGCGATTCGAACCCCTCCGACCTCGTAAACCTCTATCGTCAGCAGGTCGATGGTAAGCGCCGGAACAGTTACCGCGTCAAGATAGGCGACCGTTCTTTCCAGCTCCGCCGACAACTCATCGAGCGCCAACACGATCCTGAAATTCCCGCTGTCCAGAAACTCCTGCAGGGCAGTGCTGAAATCGTCCTCGTCGACCGCACCTTGCTGGTCCTGCGCTTTGACTGCAGCCAGCACCGAATCGTGTCCTTTTTCCTCCAGCTGACGCCCCAGGATCTCCCGTTCAAGCCGGTCAACCCGGGTCCCGTGAAGAAACGCGGCATAGGCGATCGCCTGGGCGACGATTTCCCGGCGCGACTGCGGGTTCTTGGCCAATTTGACTTCGATGATGACCGGGCGACCCGACGACTCAACCGCCAGGATGTCGGCATAGCCCGAACCCAAGTGAACTTCGGAACCGAGTACGGCCAGGTGCGGGGATCCGGCCATTGGCAGGAACTGCGGGTTGTCGGCGATCAAGCGGTGCAGTTCTAATTCGTCGGCAAATGGGAGTGGGGCCTGCGATCGCCAGCCTTCGCCGGAATGCGTCCAGATGCCCGCCATTACCGCTTTCACCGCGTGCTGATTTTTCAATTGAAATGTAACCGCGGTTGCATACGGCTGCTTGGCCGCAAGCGGGTCCGGCAGAGGTCCGTTCCTGCCTCACTAGCCTGAAATCGGCCCGAATCCCACGACTAGAATCAGGGCGCTCAACCGGAAACCGAAGGTATTTCGGGGCGGTTGAGACGGGGTTTCGGCACCCGGGTCGGCAACCGCAAACTGTCCGGCCGCGGGGATATTCAGCGACGCTCGGTGGTGGAAGCCGGGAGGAGGGGAATCAGGGTGGAGATCAGCGGCGAGCACCGATTCGTCGGGCCGCGCCCTCTGCTTTACCGGATGCTTCTGGATCCCGAGGTTCTGGCCGCCACGCTCCCCGGCGTGGAGAGCTTCGAAGAAGTCGAACCCGACACCTACGAGTCCAGCATGCGCGTGGGGATCGCCGCCGTCCGCGGCACTTACCAGGGACGGGTCGAGGTCTCCGAGCGGGTCCCTGACGAGTCCTTCCGCCTCCGCATCGAAGGCTCGGGCCGACCCGGCGGCGGGACCGCCGACGCGCGGGTGCGGCTGGAGGAGGCCGACGGCCAGACCGTCATGCACTATCGGGCCGAGGTCCGGGCCCGGGGCACGATCGCCCGCCTGGGCAACCGGCTGATGGGCGGGGCCGCCCGGCTGCTGGTCTCTCAGTTTTGCAAGGCCATCGAACAACAACTTGAAAAAAGCGCCGTCTAGGCGGCTCTGACCCGGCGACAAGGAGGTCGCAATGTCTGATCCGGTACCCATAACCGTCCAGGTAAACGGGCGGCGGCGGCGGGCCGTGGTCGAGCCACGGTTGCTGCTGGCGCATTTCCTGCGCGAAGACCTCAACCTGACCGGCACCCATGTGGGCTGCGACACCAGCCAGTGCGGCGCCTGCACGGTCCTCATCGACGGTCAGAGCGTCAAATCGTGCACGACATTTGCCGTGCAGGCCGACGGCGCCGAAGTGACCACCATCGAGGGGCTGGCCCAGAACGGCGAGCTGCACCCGTTGCAGGAAGGTTTCTGGGAAGAGCACGGCCTGCAGTGCGGCTACTGCACCCCGGGCATGATCATCTCCGCGCTCGATCTTCTGCAGAACAACCCGGACCCCAGTGACGAGGAAATCCGGGCCGGGATATCCGGCAACCTGTGCCGCTGCACCGGCTACCAGCACATCGTCAACTCGATCCGGGCCGCGGCCGAAAGGATGGCGCAGCAATGAGTACCCAAGTTGGACCCGTCCTGCCCAAGCTCATCGGTGAACGCGTCCGGCGCCGCGAGGATCCGCGCCTGATCCAGGGCCTTGCAACCTACGTCGACGACGTCAAGTTGCCCGGCATGCTGTACATGGCCCTGAAACGCTCCGACATAGCCCACGGCAACATCCGCAGCATCGACACCAGCGCCGCCGAGGCGATGGAAGGCGTCGAACTCGTGCTCACCGGCGCCCAGCTGGCCGAGCACCTGGGGCCAATGCCGATCGGGACGCCCTTCCCGGCTCCCGACCACCACTCGGTCGCCACCGACCGGGTGCGCTACGTAGGCGAACCGGTCGCCGTGGTCGTGGCCGAAGACCGCTACCTGGCCCGCGACGCCGCGGACGCGATCGCGGTCGATTTCGAGGAACTGCCCGCGGTCGTCGATCCCGAAGCGGCGATGGCCGAAGGAACAACCCTGATCCACGATGACTTCGAACGCAACGTCGCGGTCGAAGGAGTGTACGGCGGCACCGGCGTGAACGCCGAAACCGCCCAGCCCGAGGACGACAGCGCCGTCGACGCGGCCTTTGCCGAGGCTGACGTTGTGATAAAGCAGCGCATGCTGAACCAGCGGCTGGCCCCCAACGCGATGGAGCCGCGCGGAGTCGTGGCGCACTACGAGCCGGGCCGCGACTACATAACCGTATGGAGCGCTACCCAGAACCCGCACATCCTGCGCACCCTGGTGGCCGGGATGCTGGGCATGGGCGAGCACCAGGTCCGCGCCATCGCCCCCGAGGTTGGCGGGGGATTCGGCTGCAAGATCAACATCTACGGCGAGGAATACACCGCCGCGGCGGTCTCCAAGATGACCGGCGCGCCGGTCAAGTGGATCGAGGACCGGACCGAGGCCTTCCTGGCCACGACCCACGGCCGCGACCTGCTCGGCGACATCGAGATAGCGGCCAAGTCGGACGGCCAGATCCTGGCCATTCGCGCCAACCTCCTGGCCGACATCGGCGCCTACCAGGTCTTGCTGACGGCGATCATCCCGACCCTGACCGGCCTGATGATGAACGGGGTCTACAAGATCGGCGTGGTCCGCCACGGGCTGACCGAGGTCTACACCAACAAGACCCCGACCGACGCCTACCGCGGCGCCGGGCGTCCCGAGGCGCTCTACTTCCTGGAGCGGATCGTCGACATGCTGGCCCGCGAACTGGAAATGGACCCGGCCGAGCTGCGGCGCATGAATTTCATGCCCGCCGAGGAGTTCCCCTACCCGACCGTCACCGGCCTGGTCTACGACTCCGGCAACTACGTGGCCACCCTGGACAAGGCGCTTGAGGTGGCCGACTGGAAGGGGATGCTGGCCGAGCGCGACCGCGCTCGCGCCGAAGGCCGCATAGTCGGCGTGGGAATGTCCTTCTATGTCGAAGTTTGCGGGCTGGGGCCCTCCTCGACCGTTCCGGTCGGGGGATGGGAGCATTCGGGGGTAACCATCGAAAGGGGCGGCAAGATCACCGCCACCACCGGCTCGTCACCGCACGGCCAGGGCAACGAGACAACGTTCGCGCAGATGCTGGCCGACCACTTCTCGGTCCCGATCGAGGACATCACGATCCTGCATGGTGACACCGGCATCGTAAAGCAGGGCATCGGAACCTTCGGCAGCCGCTCGCAGGCGGTCGGCGGGGCCGCCCTGAACCTCGCCGCCGGCAAGGCCAGCGACAAGATGAAGCAGTTTGCGGCCGCGCTCCTGTCCGACCAGGAGGTATCGGCCGAGGACCTGGAGTTCGTCGATGGGCGGATCCAGGCGATCGGGCGCCCGGAAGTGAGCAAGACGTTCGCCGAGGTGGCCGACTTTGCCTACATACCGGTCCCGCTGCCGCCGGGCCTGGAGCCCGGACTCTCCGAAGAGGCGTTCTTCGAGCCCGAGAACAATACCTATCCGTTCGGCTGCCACATCTCGATGATCGAGATTGATCGCGAGACCGGCGAGGCCAAGCTCCTCAAGCTGGTGGCGGTCGATGACTGCGGCAACGTGATCAACCCCCTGATCGTCGAGGGCCAGGTGCACGGCGGGCTGGCGCAGGGAATCGGCCAGGCGATGTTCGAAGAGGTCGTGTTCGACCAGGACGGACAGCCGCTGACGGCCAGTTTCATGGACTACGTGATGCCGCGTGCGGCCGATCTGCCGCATTTCGAGCTCGAACGCACCGTCACCCCGACTCCGGTCAATCCGCTCGGAGCCAAGGGCGTCGGTGAAGCCGGCACCATCGGCGTATCGCCCTGCGTGATCAACGCCGCCGTGGACGCCCTGGCGCCATACGGCGTCAAGCACATCGACATGCCGCTGCGGCCCGAGCGCCTGTGGCGCCTGATTCAAGAGAACGGAGGCCAATGATGATTCCCACTTCGTTTGACTACACCCGCGCGGGCAGCGTCGAGGAAGCCCTTGCGCTGCTGGCCGAGGGAGGCGACGAGGCCAAGTTGCTGGCCGGCGGACACAGCCTGATCCCGATCATGAAGCAGCGCCTGGCAGAACCCGGCCTGCTGATCGACATCGGCGGGATCGCCGAACTGCAGGGAATCTCCTGCGACGGGGAGGAGATCTCGATCGGTTCGGGTACGACCCATGCCCAGCTGGCTGCCTCGGACCTGCTCGGGTCCTACGCCCCGGTCGTGGCCGAAACCGCCGCCGAAATCGGCGATCCGCAGGTCCGCAATCGCGGCACCATCGGTGGCAGCCTCGCCCACGCCGATCCGGGCGCCGACCTGCCGGCGGTGCTGGTGGCCCTGGACGCCCAGATCGATCTGCAGGGCCCGGCCGGCCGGCGCAGCGTGGCGGCCGCGGATTTCTTCCAGGACATCCTCACCGTCGACCTCGGGGAGGACGAGATCATCACCGGGGTGCGCTTCAACGGCCGGCGATCGGCCGCCTACGCCAAGCTGGAACAGCGCGCTTCGCGCTTCGCACTTGTCGGCGTGGCAGCAGCGCTGGACGTTGACGGGGGCGTTTGCCGATCGGCCAGCGTAGCCGTGACCGGGGCCTCCAGCCATGCCCAGCGGCTCAGCGGGGTCGAGGCCGCGCTCAGCGAGGCCGCGCTCCCCTCCGGGGCGGCCGCGGCCGCCTCCGGTGCCGGCGACGGACTCGAATTCGTAAATGCCGACCTGCACGGCAGCGAAGAATACCGCCGGGCGATGGTGGAGGTCATAGCCCGCCGTGCGATCGAGGCGGCTGCAGCCAGAATCTGATCGGGCCAGGACCCGCGTCGCTTCAACCGCGGCGCGGGATTGGCCCCCGGCCTTACCGGGGGTCGTCCCATCTCGGCGCGGCACGCCCCGATTGAGAGCCACAATCCCGCAGACGGAATCTCCCCCAGGGCATGTCCGCGCTCCCCATCCGGGTGCGTCGATACCGGTCATGCCGGCCGCCCTGCGCCGACCGGTCGTGCCGGCGGCCGGCAACCTGACCTGACCGGCATGCCGGCCGCGCTGGTTATCCAGGTCCGCCGCTTGCTCGCCGATCACGCCGACCCGGAAAAGGCCGAGGGCATGCGGCGCTACATGAAATCGGCAATGCCGTACCGCGGAGTTCAGACGCCGCTGCGGCGTCGCATCTGCAGGGATGTGTTCCGGGCCCACCCGATCCGGTCAAAGCGGCATTGGGAGCGGGCGGTCCTGGATCTTTGGCGGGACGCCGAATTCCGCGAGGAACGCTATGCCGCTCTGGGGCTGCTGGGGGACAAGCAATACGCGTCCTTCCGGACGCTGGACACCCTGCCCCTGCTGGAGGAACTCGTCGTCACCGGGGCCTGGTGGGACTACGTCGACAGCATCGCCCCCCGCTTGCGCGAACTGCTGGAGCAGCACCCCGCCGCAATGGGCGTCCAAATGCGCGCCTGGAGCCGCGATCCGGACAAATGGAAACGCCGCTCGGCGATCATCTGCCAGCTCAATCGAAAGCGGGAGACTGACATCGATCTCCTCTTCGAATGCATAGCGGCCAACTTCGAAGACCCCGATTTCTTCATCCGCAAGGGCATCGGCTGGGCGCTCCGCACGCTGGCCTGGACCGACCTGGGCGCGGTGGAGTCGTTCGTAGCGCGCAACTCCGAGCGCCTGAGTCCGCTTTCGCGCCGCGAGGCGCTGAAAAACGCCGCCAAGATTCGGCGGGCCGGGCGGCCCTGAACCGGCCCGGTGGGTCACCGCGGATTGAGGGCGGGCCCAGTTTCGTCCCCGGCTCCAGGTCACGGCGGGGCGGGGCGCCCCCGCCGCTTCAGGCGATGGTCCAGCTGATCGGGACGGTGGTGGCCAGGCGAGAGTCGCTGACGGTGACGTAGGAGATCGTGTCCCCGGACCGGGTGGGGTTGCCGACTATTCGACCGGTTTCGGCGACGATGTGAAGGCCCGCCGGCAGGCCTTCGGCGCTCCAGGTGAGCGCATCGCCCTGGACGTCCACCGCCGCGATGGTCACGTCGACCGGATCGCCCAGGCCGAATACCATGGCCGCGGGGACGGTAACGGCCGGGGCGGTGTTGTCGGCCGCCGCGATCGTCAGTTTCGTCTCGGCAAAAGCCGAAGGGGCCTGCGCGCTTGCGGCGCGGATCGTCACGGTCCCGCCCGGTGGGGGCCGAACCGGAGCGGTGTAGTACCCGTCGGCGCCGATCGATCCGGCCAATTCGGGCGCTCCCGCAATCGTGCTGGCGGTCCAGACTAAACCCGGGCCGGCGCCGGAAACCGTGGCCTCAAAACCGATGCTGGAGCCCGCCGCCAACGATGCCGGCGCGTCGCCCATCGCCACGCTGGCTCCGATCCCGCTCGCGTCTACCGTCACGGTTGCGACCGCAGGGATTCGCGGGTACTGGGGGATCCATGAATCAAAGACCGCGAACGTGAAGCTGTCAACGCCGGCAAAGCCGGGGTCGGGAGTGTAGACGACCCGATTGGAGTAGAACGCGGCGTGGGCGGCCCCGGCGCTGTCGTACCAGGAGAAGTTGCCAGCCGTCTGCAGCGACCCGTTCGCGGGACCATCCACGATCCGGTACGCGGGTTGGCCCGGCCGGCCGAATCGCGCGGATCCCAGTTCGACCGCCACCGATTTACCCGGATCGGCCCCGACCACCTGGGGCCGGGCCAGGTACCCCGGGACAAGGCTCAACCGATTCGACAGGGCCACGCCGTTGTTGGCTTCATCGGCTTCGGCCACGATGTCGTAGGGGTCGGCCTCCACGCCGATCCGGTAGCGGCCGGGCAAAACGTCGGAAACGTCAACCCACTGGAACACGACGTCGTTCTCGTAAATGTCGCGCCAGCCTTCGGTAACTCCCATGAGCAGGGTCGTGGCCCCGGGCCGGTTCGCCATGCAGTCTGCGATTCCCATCTCGCTGAATCCCTGCTCCCCCGGCTGCGGGTGCCGGTCGGTCAGCTCTTCGGCATCCAGCAGGCAGAAACCCACCTTTTCACCCGGCCGAATCAGGTAGGTGCCGGTGCTGTCCCACAGCGAATAGGCGACGATCTCCATCAGGTGAAAGTGATTGTGGCCGTCAGATGTTTCGAACCGAACCGGCGGCTTGGCGAATTTGATCAGATCCCCGGACCCTGTGCGCACGCGCTGCCAAACCTGGTGGCTGGACGGATCGTCGGGATCGGCGAGCTGGGGATCGCCGCTAAGGTGCAACGGCCCGGCGCCGAGGTTCGTGACGTAGCCTTCAAAGCGCAACGCCAGCAGGATCGCCCCTTCCGGGGTAACGACAACGCCGACCTCTCCGCCCTGCGTGGGCGGATCGCTCACCAGATCCGGCAATCGCAGCGATTCGATCTGGGCGAAGCCGCCCGCCTTTCGCGAGGCCGACTCGGCCCGCAGCGCCGCGACCGCCGGAAGCGACGCGGCCTCGACGCTCAAGGACAGCTGGTAGTCACCGGGCGGGGCTTGGCCGGCCTGCACGCGCACGTAATAGGCGCCTTCGAGCAGCGTGGCCGAAACGCTGGCCCGATCCGCCGCGCCCGGGGACTGGGTCGCGATGATCCCGCCGGTTGAGTCCTCGAGCGTGATCGAAAGGCCGGCGCCGGACTGCGACAAACCGACGGCAACTTGCCTGGCCCGTGTTATCTCGAACCTGAAGTACTCGGCGGAACCGGCGCCGCCGGCCAGTTTTCCGGTCGCGTACGCCGGATCGCCTATCGGGGTCACGTCGCCAAGATCCAGTGAGGTCTGGCGCCACTCGGATTCAGCCGCCGGCTGGCCGCTGGGGATCACGGCCCGGTAGGACAGCCGCAATAGCCCGCCCCCGGGCTCGGTCGCCACGACGTGGAGACAGTACCTGCCGGGGTGAAGGAGCCGGGCGACAAGATCGGTTACCGAACCCGCGTTCTGGCTCGCCGCCAGGCGCCGTCCCGGTTCGTTGTAAAGGTACAGGTCTGCGTCAACGCCCGGCCCGCTAAGGGCGATCTCGACCCAGCGGGGGTCATCCAGGTCAAAGCGATAGGCCAGAGACTGGCGGGCCCCGGGCGGAAGCGAGAGCTCGAGCTGCAAGGGGTCGCGCGCGGCGGCTCCGGCGCCCAGATCCACGGCCTTGGCGCAGGTCTGCCGCGACTCTGGTGGGACCGCGGCCGGGTCCGATTCGACCGACGCCACCGCCGCGGTCGCGGCCGGTTCCGCGCGTTCCCGGGCGGCCCGAATCGGGCCGGAGGCCGAAGCCGCGGATTCGGAAGCTCCCGCACCGGGGCCGTCGGCAGGGGCGCCGGCAGGGACGACCAGGACGGCGGACCACTCCGACACGGCAACCGAATTCACCGAACGAACCGAAAAGCGGTACGGTCCCCGGGCGGCAAGCCCGCTCACATGGGCCTCCGAACCCTCGACCTGCACCCGAACCCCGCCCTGGGGCAGCGCCGCCCAGCCCGCGCCGGTCCGGGTCCGCACCTGGTAACCGGTCGCACCCGGAACTTCATCCCATTCCAGCAGCACCGCGCCCGCCTGGGCCGGCCAGCCGGCCAGCCCCGTGGGCGACGCCGGTGCCTCGTCCGGCCGGAGCGCGGTAACGAACGCCCCGGCCGCCACGGCGACCGCCAGCGCGGCCAGGACCGCCGATCCCCACCGGCGCCGGTCCGCGCGCAGCCAATCCGCCGCCAGCCGGGCAAGAACGCCGCCGCGCCGCGCCCATTCGCCCAGGCGGTCGCCGGGCAGCTTGCGGGGGATTCTTGCGGCAAGCGACCGGCTCAGCCACCGGACCAAATCAAGCGGCCGCGACCTCATCGGCGGCAACTGCGGCATATGGGCGCCCAACCCACCCGGCCGGGCATCGGGGAGCCTGGCCGCGGCGGCGATGAACCCGATCCGGTGCCGTTCGCCGACGGGTCCTGCGACCATCCCTGGATCGGGGCTCCCGGCCCGGATCGGTTCGGTCCAACGGACCGGCCCGCCGGCAGGCGGCTCGGCGGTCGGACCCGCTGGCCGGCAGACGCGGCGCTGCAACCGCCTGCAGCGGCACGAAATTCGAGCCCCGGCGGTTGGCGCTGCGGCCAATCGGCAGCCGCGCCGCAAGTGGGGTTCAAACCATGCCCGGCCGGCCCGGCCTGGCCCCGGGGCAATTCAACGGGGGCTACATCCGCAACCGGCGGTTGGCGCACAGGTTCGCATTCGGTCGGCTCCAGGGTGCTACCTTCGCCTGGTCAAAAGGGGCACAAAACCCCTCGCGGGCGAGGCCATTCCCCCAGTCGCGGGTGAGGCGACGGAGATGCACGGCAGCCCTAGATCGGCAAGCCTCAATTCAAAAGCCCACGATCCTGCCCTGTGCGTCCACGTCCAGCGACCGCGGTCTCTTGGGCAGGCCGGGCATGGTCAGGATCGAGCTGGCGATCGGATAGATGAATCCGGCCCCGGTGGAAGCGCGGCAGTCGGCCACTTCGAACGTGTACCCGCTGGGGCGATTGCGGAGGCTCGGGTCGTGCGAGAGCGACATCGGAGTCTTGGCCATGCAGATTGGCAGTTCGCACAGACCCTGGCGCTCGAATAACCGGCGCTGGCGCGCCGCGCCCGGACTCCAGCGGACATCGGCCGCGCCGTAGACCTTGACCGCCAGCGATTCGACTTTGGCCGCGATCGGATCTGTGAGGCGATAGGGATAGGACACGGCCGGCGGCGGTCCGGCGGCCGCCTCGGCCACCGCTGCCCCGAGGTCGGCTGAACCGGCGCCGCCTTCCTCGAATCCGGTCGATTCGACCGCCGCGTCGGCCCCGGCCGCCAGCGCCGCTGAGCGCGCGGCGGCTATTTCCGAATCGGTGTCTGATGCGAAGCGATTTACGGCCACAACCGCCGGCAGCCCGAATCCGCGCACGATCCCGATCATGTGGGCCAGGTTCTGGGTACCTTTTTCGACCGCTTTAAGGTCTGGCTCGGCGAGTCGATCGCGGGCGACCCCGCCGTGGTGCCGCAGCGCCCGCACCGTCGCCACCACGACCGCCGCGCTCGGATCAAGCCCGCTGCCGCGGCACTTGATGCTCATGAATTTCTCAAAGCCCAGGTCGGCCCCGAACCCGGCCTCGGTCAGCACGTAATCGGCGTATCCGAGCGCCAGGCGGTCGGCGACGACCGAGCTGCATCCGTGGGCGATGTTTCCAAAGGGGCCGGTGTGGACGAACGCGGGCTGGCCCTCGGCCGTCTGGACCAGGTTCGGCAGCAGGGCATGTCGCAGCAGCGCCATCAGAGAGCCGACCGCGCCCACGTCGCCGGCGGTAACCGGTTCGCGGCGCTGGCCGGTTGCCACGGTCACCCGCTCCAGGCGGCGTCGCAGGTCGCTAAAGTCGGTGGCCAGCGCCAGAACGGCCATGATCTCGGAAGCCGGCACGATATCGAAACCGGTCTCGCGCAGCGGGGCGTTGCCCGCGCCCCCCAGCCCGGTGGTGATATTGCGCAGCGCGCGGTCCTGGATGTCCAACACCCTGCGCCAGCTGATCCCGCTCGGGCGGACCCCCGGAAGCTGGCCCCGCTGGATCGCGTTCTCGGCCAACGCCGCCAGGAGGTTGTGGGCCGAGGACACGGCGTGCCCGTCGCCGGTGAAGTGGACGTTGATTTCGTCCTCGGGCACGACCCGCGCGCGACCCCCGCCGGCGCCGCCGCCCTTGAGTCCGAAGATCGGTCCCAGCGATGGCTGACGCAGCGTGACGGCGGACTTTAGACCGAGTTTTCCCATGCCCTGCGCCAGCGCCACCGAGGTGGTCGTCTTGCCTTCACCGGCCGGGGTCGGCGTCATTCCGGTGACGACGATCAGCTTGCCGGCCGGTCTGTCCGGGATCGCCTCGAGCGAGACCTTGGCCTTCGAATTTCCGTAGGGGATCAGGTGCCCCTGCTCAATGCCGAGTTCGGCGGCAACCTCAAGAATGGGGCGCAATTTTTGGGCCTTCGGTCCCGCCGCGGTTATGAGTGCCGAAAAGCCCGGCCGGGTGAGCCGGGCCGCACTCGGGGCAATTCAGTCACCCTTGAGCATCCGGTAGCCGGTCACCCCGCAGGTGAGGTAAAAGAGCGGATTGATCAGCGTCCACATTTGCAGGTGGATGTCGGCGGCGCCGGGTTCGCTCTCGGGGAAGAAATAGAAGAACCAGTTCCAGTAAAACCAGCCCGCCAGCACCAGCGACGCCAAGAACAGGACATTCACCGTCAGCCAGCGCCGCGTAATCGGGCCGTCGCCGGAATCGGCGCGGTCGTAGGCGCGCTTGCCGGCCGCGTTGACCAGCAGGGCCACCAGGACCGAAAAAGCCATGCCGTAATTGAGGATCTCCCAGTACGGGTAGCTGTCCGAACCGTCGTGAATCAGCGGTGTTATCACCCACAGGATCCAGGCCGCCGCCGCGGTAACGAGCAGCACCACTCCAAGTGCCAGATATGCCGTCCGCATCCTCGCCGCCTTCGGGAATTCATTCAGGATTTGGCGCGCCGCCAAGATTATGCGCCGACCGGTCCGGCCCACCCCAACGGCCGGCCGGGTACGCGGAGTTTGGATAAACTTTGATTCGTCTCCAGAAGAGCGCGGAAGTAGCTCAGTTGGTAGAGCGTCTCCTTGCCAAGGAGAAGGTCGCGGGTCCGAGTCCCGTCTTCCGCTCCAGGTAACCACTAGCGCTTTCTGGCGCCCCGATTCCGACTTATCCCAAGGTGGAACCTTGCCCTCTTCCAGCGAATTGATCGGCGACGGCACCGCCAAGCTGACGATTGAAATCCCGGTCGAGGACCTGCAGCGCGAATACCAGAACGCCGCCCGCCGCATCGCCCAGCGCCAGAAGATTCCCGGTTTCCGACCCGGCAAGGCGCCGCCGCGGGTGGTCGAGCGGATGTTCGGGGAAGCGGCGATAAAGCTCGATGCGATCGAACGCCTGGTGCCGCGCACCTTCGACCGCGCCCTGGCCGAGCAAAACCTGGAGATGGCCGACCAGCCCGAGTTCGAATACCCGGAAACCGGCGACGGCGAACTCGATTTCTCGCGCACGTTCACCTATTCCGGCACCGTCCCGCTGGTGCCGACCGTCACCCTGGGCAACGCCCGCACCATCAGCCTGCGCCGCCGCGCGATCGAGGTCGCCGACGAAGAGATTTCCCAGCAGCTGGAGGCGATCCGGTCCAGTCGCGCCGAAATGGTCGACATCGACGACTCAGAGCGCGAACTGGGCAGCGATGACATCGCCCGCTTCGACTTCCGCGAACGCGTCGACGGGGAAGACCGGATCGAGCGCGAGGGCCTGGCGGTCAGCATGTCCAATCCGGGTTTTGCCGACGGATTCGCCGACCAGGTCCTGGGCATGCGGGCCGGCGAGGAGAAGGAGTTCGAACTCGCCTATCCCGATTCCTCGCCGATCGCGGCGGTGGCCGGCAAACAGGCCCAGTACCGCGTCAAGCTGGTCGGGCTGACCGAGCGCACCCTGCCCGAATTAAACGACGAGTTCGCCGCCTCGGTCGCGCCGGTGGAGAGCGTTGAAGAGCTGCGCCAGCAGATGCGCGAGGAGATGACCGAGTACCGCGAGCGCGAAGACCGTTCGCGGCTGCAGAACGAGGCCCTGGCGGCCCTGATCGACAAGTCCGACTTCACGATCGCCGAACGCCTGGTCGACAATCAGGCCCGCCAGCTCCTGGAATCGCGGGTGGCCGATCTGACCCGTCGCGGCATGGCCCTGGAAACCTTCCTGGCCCAACGCGGCATGGACGACGAGTCCTTCCGCCAGCAGACCCAGGAGGACGCCGAGGACATGATCCGCAATTCGCTCACCATCCGCGAATTTGCAAGCGCCAGGGAGATATCAATCGGCCCCCAGGACATCCAAGCGCGGCTGGTCGAGATGTTCGCCACCTATCCCGAGGGCGAACAGGAAGCGCTGCGCAACCACTACCTGAGCCAGATGGGGATCGAAAGCCTGGCCGGCCAGCTCCTGCAGGAAAGGGTTCTCGACCAGCTCCTGGAAGAGGTCAGCGTCCAGGATCCGCTCGGCGCCGGGGGCGAACAATCCGGGTCCGGGACTCCGGCCGAAGGCGCCGGCGACGATGAAACAGGGGCCGCCGAGGGCGGATAATCTGGGGCGCCCGATCGGCCTGCGGGCCGGCCAGCGGGGCCTGCCGCGCCCATCAAGTTACGGGGACCCGTAATCCTTATGACCCTGATTCCCTATGTGATCGAGACCACCGAGCGCGGCGAGCGCGGGATGGACATTTACTCGCGCCTTTTGCGCGACCGGATCATATTCGTGGGTTCGCCGGTCGACGACACCCTGGCCAACACGATCGTGGCCCAGCTCCTGCTTCTGCAGAGCGAGGATCCCGACCGCGACATTTCCATGTACATCAATTCGCCCGGCGGGTCGGTGACGGCCGGCATGGCGATCTACGACACGATGCAGTACATCAAGCCGCAGATCCAGACCTTCTGCACCGGGATCGCGGCCAGCATCGCCTGCGTGCTGCTGGCCGGCGGCGAGAAGGGCAAGCGTTTCGCGCTGCCCCATTCCAGCGTCCTGATCCACCAGCCCTCGCAGTCGATTCCGGGGCACATGACCTCATCGGACCTCGAGATCGCGGCGCGCGAGATCGTGCGCGTTCGGCACCGCATCGAGGACGTCCTGGTCACCCACACCGGCCAGGCCAAGGAAAAGATCAGGGAAGACACCGAGCACGACTACTGGATGAGCGCCGACGAGGCGCTCGATTACGGGATCGTGGATCAGATCGTCAGGCGCACCGACACCGCCACCTGACCCGTCCCGGCCCAGAGATGTAGCGACTCATCCCGCTGCCGCGCAAGAGCAGATTCCATCCCTGCCGACGACCAGCCCGGTATCCTCCCCTGGTTCGATCGCCCGGAGTGCGCCCGGTTCAGATTGCACCAGCGCGGATTCCGGTTCGGTCCGCTCCGCAATCCGGTCCGACCTGGCACCAGGGGACGGGCGGATCCCGGGTTCCGGCATTCGGCCGGTGTGGCCCGCCCATGCACCCGCCCGACCGAGCCGCTGGCCTTAAGGCCGGCCCCATGAACAAATATCCGGCCTCCGCCGAGGGCTGCGACCGGGCGGCCGCGCGGCCGCCTCGGACCGTGGAGCCGCTGATCCGCCGAGGCCGGCATGGCGCTTGAACGCAAGTCAGAACCCGGGCGCCGGGCAATTGGCCTCGGGCTCGGGCTGGCCGCCTTCGTCCTGCTGCTCGCGTTCCCGGTGGACGCTGGCAATGAGCCTGCGAGCAGGTTGGCCGCGGTTGCCCTTCTCATGGCGATCCTGTGGGTCACCGACGCCATTCCGCTTTTTGTCACCGCGCTGATCCCGCTCATCCTCTACCCCCTCCTCGGGATCATGGCGGGGCACGACACCGCACCGATCTACTTCAACAGCACGATCGTGCTGTTCCTGGGCGGCTTCATGATTGCCCTCACCATGGAGAAGTGGAATCTGCACCGGCGTATCGCGCTCAATATCATCCATGCGGTCGGCGGAGGGCCGGCGCGCATCGTGCTGGGCTTCATGGTCGCGGCGGCGTTCCTGTCGATGTGGATCTCGAACACGGCCACGGCGGTGATGATGGTGCCGATAGGCCTAGCCGTCTGTCTGCAGATCGAGAGCAGGGCGGGGCGCAAGGGCGCTCGACCACTGTCGGTGGGGATGATGCTGGGGATCGCCTACGGCTGCACCGTGGGCGGGCTCACGACGCTGGTGGGGACGCCCCCCAATCTGTCGTTCGTGCGAATATTTGCGATTCTGTTTCCAGACGCCCCGGCAATCGCATTCGGCCAGTGGCTCATCATGGCCTTCCCTATCGGTCTGATCATGCTCGTGGTGGCCTGGCTGCTCATCACGCGAGTTTTCCACCGCGTGCCCCCCGACGTCACCATCGAGCACAAGGTGGTGGAGGAGGAGCGTAACCGGCTAACTTCCATCTCGTTCGAGGAGCGCGCCGTGCTCGCCGTCTTCGTGGCAACCGCGCTGCTGTGGGTGTTCCGCGTCGACCTGCAGCTGGGTTTTTTGACCCTGCCGGGGTGGTCGCGGCTCGTCCCCGACCCCGGCCTGATCGACGATGGGACGGTGGCTATCGCGCTCGCTTCGGTGCTATTCCTGATCCCCACGCGGGATCGGAGTACGGGCGCCACGCGCGTCATGGGGCCCGACGTGATCCCGCGCCTGCCCTGGAACATCGTGCTCCTCTTCGGGGGCGGCTTTGCGTTGGCGGCCGGGTTCCAGCAGACCGGGCTCGCGCAACTGGTCGGAAGTCAGTTCGAGGTGCTGGGCAGTCTGCCCGTATTCGTAATGATCCTCCTGGTCTGCGTGGCGCTGACATTCCTTACCGAATTCACCAGCAACACGGCCACGACGGAGATGATCCTCCCGATCCTGGCGTCGGTGGCCGTGGTGACCGGCACCCATCCCCTGGTGTTGATGATCCCCGCCACCCTGTCCGCATCCTGCGCATTCATGATGCCGGTGGCCACCCCGCCCAACGCAATCGTCTTCGGCAGCGACCGCATATCGGTGGGGGAAATGGCGCGCGTGGGCATCTTCCTGAACCTGATCGGCGTGGTGGTGATCGCCACGATCGTGTTCACGGTGGGGCTCGCGGTCTTCGACGTCGACCCTACCGTGGTGCCGGATTGGGCCAAGTCACTGGCGTAGGGGCCAACCCTCAAGCAATCGAGCGCTCGAGCCGGTCGGCAAATTCGGTCAGCCGAATCACGTCGCAATCTCTTTGCGACTGCCTTGCTGAGCCCCCGCAGACGACGGTCCTTTGCAAAATCCCCGGCAGGCGTTGGATTTCGTCAACAATGGCGCCGCTTCCCGATTGAAGCGAGAAATCCCCGCGGTCCGGTCACGGCGACCATCGGCCAAAGGCCGAAAAGCTCTTTCAAGCGCGGTTCGATATCACGTCTTATCAAGGCGACGGTCGGCCACACGTTACAAATTGCAAGTACTGGTTTCAGGTTGTTCGACTTGCAATCGATTGACGCGTCGGGGGCGCTGCGGCCCTTTACCCAATGCCTGCCGGGCGGAGATTTGCAGGTTCCCAAGTCGGTTGGGCGATCAAATCCACGGCCTGGCCGGTTCGCAAAACGGCGCCTACCCGCCTAGAGCGGCGTCGACCTTGTTCAACGCTCTTGCGATCAGCACCGCGTGCTCTCGGCCGAGGTTCATGTGCAGGTCGAACCGGATGCAGCGGCCCAGCAGATCCAGGGTTACGGGGCACATGTCGCGCGAGTACTTGACCGAGCCACGGTAATTGGGGTCGCCCCACGGGTAACCCAGCCGGTGCGGCGAGCGCTTCTCCAGGATGGATCCCCAGTGGGCGTAGATGTGGCGGTCGGGGAATCCCTGGTTGTAGGTCGTGGCCGCCTCCACTCCCTCGGCCGAAAGCGCGCGCGCGTAGGCAAGCGCGCGCGAGGGGTCACTGACAATGACCGCGACCGATCCCCCGGTATCCCCATCGGGATCGTCCAGGTGCTGCAGCACATAGCCGCGCGGGGGTGCCAGCGTGCCAAGCAGCGCCCGCCGCAGCGAGCGTTGATGGGCAAGGATCTGCTCCAGGCGTCCGAGCTGGACCAGCGCGATCGCGGCCAGGATCTCGCTGGGCCGGTTGGTCGCGCGCGGGATGGCGTCGTTGCGCCAGGCCTCCGGCCCTTCCCAGAGCGGCAGGCCGGGATCGGACGCCAGCGCGGCCCGCTCCCAGATATCGCGGTCGTTGGTGTAGAGCAGGCCCCCCTCACCGGTCGAGATCGTCTTGAAGTAGTTCAGGCTCCAGGCGGCCACATCCCCGTAGGTGCCAACCGGACGGCCGCGGTAGGAACCGCCCACGCACTGGCAGGCATCCTCGACCACGGTGATCGAATGGGCTTGGGCGATTTCCAGGATCCGGGCCAGGCGGACCGGGATGCCGCGCATGTGGACCGGGATTACAGCCTTGGTCTGCGGGGTGATGTTGCGCTCGAAATCCTCGGGGTCGAGCCCCAGCGAGTAATCGACTTCGGCGATCACCGGTACCGCCCCGGCCGCCAGCACCGCCGCCGCGGTGGCCACGTAGGTGTAGCCGGGGATGATCACTTCGTCACCCGGCCCGACGCCGACCGCGATCAGGCCGGCGGTCAGCGCGCTGGTCCCCGAATTGACCATGAGCGCATGCTTGACGCCCAGGAACCGACAGGCGGCGGCTTCGAATTCGGCGGTCACGCTTTCACCGCGCGGGTACACGAACAGGCGCCCGGAGCGAATGACCTCAGCGACCGCGGCGATCTCTTCCTCGCCCATCACGCTCGGACCCGAGACCCCCGCCGGCAGCGGTTCGGTTATGACCGGCCGGCCGCCGTCGATCGCCAGGCGGTCCGTTTCTATCAAGTCGCCACCTCACCCCCGAATGAAGACCCAGTCTAGCGGCGCCGGCCGAGGGCGCCGGCGACGATGAAACAGGGGCCGCCGAGGGCGGATAATCTGGGGCGCCCGATCGGCCTGCGGGCCGGCCAGCGGGGCCTGCCGCGCCCATCAAGTTACGGGGACCCGTAATCCTTATGACCCTGATTCCCTATGTGATCGAGACCACCGAGCGCGGCGAGCGCGGGATGGACATTTACTCGCGCCTTTTGCGCGACCGGATCATATTCGTGGGTTCGCCGGTCGACGACACCCTGGCCAACACGATCGTGGCCCAGCTCCTGCTTCTGCAGAGCGAGGATCCCGACCGCGACATTTCCATGTACATCAATTCGCCCGGCGGGTCGGTGACGGCCGGCATGGCGATCTACGACACGATGCAGTACATCAAGCCGCAGATCCAGACCTTCTGCACCGGGATCGCGGCCAGCATCGCCTGCGTGCTGCTGGCCGGCGGCGAGAAGGGCAAGCGTTTCGCGCTGCCCCATTCCAGCGTCCTGATCCACCAGCCCTCGCAGTCGATTCCGGGGCACATGACCTCATCGGACCTCGAGATCGCGGCGCGCGAGATCGTGCGCGTTCGGCACCGCATCGAGGACGTCCTGGTCACCCACACCGGCCAGGCCAAGGAAAAGATCAGGGAAGACACCGAGCACGACTACTGGATGAGCGCCGACGAGGCGCTCGATTACGGGATCGTGGATCAGATCGTCAGGCGCACTTAGGCCGGCTGGAGCGGCCGGCCGGTTGACAGGAGAGGCTGGAGAGCATGCCGATTGGTGAGCGACCACCCATCTTCCGCTGTTCGTTCTGCGGCAAGACCCAGGACCAGGTGCGGCGGCTCATCGCCGGGGCCGGCGACGTCTACATCTGCAACGAGTGCGTCGAAGTCTGCAACGACGCCATCGCCGACGACGGCGGCGGCGGAGAACCGCCGGCGACCATCTCGGCCCCACCGACCCCGAAGGAGATCTTCGAATTCCTCAACCGTCACGTCATCGGCCAGGACCAGGCCAAACGGGCGGTGGCGGTGGCGGTCTTCAACCACTACAAGAAGCTGGTGGCCGGCCAGTACGGCGAAGACGGCCTCGAGCTGGACAAGACCAACATCCTGCTGATCGGACCGACCGGCTGCGGCAAGACCGAAATCGCCCGGACCCTGGCCCGCCTGCTGGACATGCCCTTCTGCATCGTCGACGCCACCGCGCTGACCGAGGCCGGGTACGTCGGCGAAGACGTGGAGAGCATCCTTCTGCGCCTGATCCAGGCGGCCGACCACAACATTGCCGCCGCCCAGACCGGGATCATCTACATCGACGAGATCGACAAGATCGCGCGCAAGGCCGAGAACCCTTCGATCACCCGCGACGTGTCCGGCGAGGGAGTCCAGCAGGCGCTGCTGAAGATCCTTGAAGGCGCCCAGGTCAACGTACCGCCGCAGGGCGGGCGCAAGCACCCGCACCAGGAATTCCTCGAGATCCAGACCCGCGACATCCTGTTCATCTGCGGCGGGGCTTTCGAGGGGCTCTCGACCATCGTGCGGCGGCGCACCGGGGCCGGCAACTCGCTCGGATTTGCCTCCGAGGCCCCCGAACGCCGCGAGGTCAGGGAAAACCCCCTGCACCACGTCTCCTCCGACGACCTGATGCGCTACGGCCTGATCCCGGAATTCGTCGGTCGCGTGCCGGTGGTCGCGGCATTGGACGCACTCGATGTGGGCCAGCTGCGCCGGATCCTGACCGAACCGGCCAATTCGCTGATCAAGCAGTACCGCCGGCTGTTTGAGATGGACGGCGTGGAGCTGACCGTCACCGAGGACGCCATGTCGGCGATCGCCGAACGGGCCCAGAGCCGCAAGACCGGCGCGCGCGGTCTGCGCACGGTCATGGAGGGCATCCTGCAGCCGGCCATGTTCGAAATCCCCTCGCGGCGCGACGTTCGCAAGGTGGTCATCACGGCCGAGGTCGTCAATCGCGGGCTGAAGCCGCTCTACGTGACCACGACCCGGGGCGGCAACCCGGAACTGGCGCGCGAGGCAGGCGGTTAACGGGCCGCTTCCGCCAGCTGGCGGTAGGACGAGCGCCCGAATCCCATCGTCACCAGGGCCTCGCCCATCAGGCCGGCGAATTCGCCCGCCGCGCCAACCCATACCGCCTGCGGGGCGACCAGCAATGCCGCCGCCACCGTCAGGACCAGGATTCCGAGGCGCAGCAGGTTGATCCAGATGAACGGGTTGGCCCGCCGGCAGGCCAGCAGCGCCGACGAGTAGATCTGCTCCATCGCCATCAGCGGCGGCAGCAGTGCCAGCAGCATCATCGCCGCCTGACCCTGCACGGCCAGCACCCCGACCGCTCCGAGCACCTGGCCGAGCACCAGGTCGTTGACCGCTCCCAGGTAGGAGATCGCCAGGGTAATCGCCAGCACCCCCGATCCCATCGCGTAGGCGAAAGTGGCCGCCGCGCGCGGCGGCGTGCCGCGCCCGAACAGGGCCAGCAGGGTCGGCTGCAGACCCCAGATCGGGATCGTGGCCAGGTGGACCACCGAACGCGCCAGGGTGAAGGCGGCGATTCCGGTTGCCGGATCGGGGGCGCGGGCCATCGCCGCGTGCAGGATCGGAATCGTGACCGACGGCAGCAGCGCGGCCACCAGCAGCGGGCCGAAGAAACGGGCCAGCTCGCGGTAGCTGGGAACCGCCGCAACCTCGCCCGGCCAGGCGTGGCCCGAACGGTCGGCGGCATACAGAATCAGGACCTCGAGCGCCACCCCGATGCTGTGGCCGGACGCCGCGGCCGCCGCGGCCGGCACCTCCAGGAAAAGCAGCAGGGCCGTGCTCAGCACCGCCGCCAGCAGCGATATTGCTATTCCCGACCACATGACCCCGGTGCGTCCGGTGGCGAGCATGATCCCGTGGAAATGGGTCCTAAAGCACGCCAGTGGAATCCATATCACCAGCGGCGCCAGGGCCACCGATGCCTGTTCAAGGGGCGTCCCGGCCAGTCCGAACACCGCGGCCAGCAGCCAGCCGCCCAGCGGGCTGACCGCCGCCAGCGCGCCGACCGAGAAACTGGCCAGCGCCAGCAGCGAGATGAAGCGCCGCACCTTGGCAAGGCTCGGCCCCGAGCGGGCGAAGACCAGCGTCAGCTGCTGGATTCGCAGCTGCGGAATGGCGATCAGGGCCATAAGGCCGTATGCGACCGCGAACCCGGCGATCGCCGCTTCGGGGTCCGACGCGCGCGCCAGCAGCGCGTTGATTACCGGCGAGAGCAGTCCTGCGATCCCAAGATTTACGGACGCCGGCAATGCCAGACGCGGCCCGCGCCAGCCGATCCTGGCCAGGTCGCCAAGGACCCGCGCCGCAAGCCCGTTGCGGTCGGGTCCCTTTATTGGTGGAGATGGGGGTGAGTCGAACACCCCGTCCAGACTGCTTCTTTCCGGCTCTTCTACAGGTTTAGACCGTTTCCAACAATCTGCCCGAATGGGTTACGGACAACGTCCGGGCGAGATTGCCTGATGCGGGCTTAGGCGCAACCCTTCAGGCCGGGTCACGCAGCACTCCGGTTTGCGAACGCCGGATTCCGGGTCACCAGAGAAACCCGGAGCGACGTCACCGCGGTTTAGGCGGCGAGAGCCAACTTAGGTTTGGCAGTTTTTGGTTGCTGCCGTTTTAACGAGCCAGACAGCATCCTCGACCTGCCGAACCGGAATTCAACCAGTCTGTCAAATCCCAGCATCCCCTAGGGATAGGAATATTAGCAAACTGCGCCCTGGGTCCGGGCCTCAAGCCGCTCCTTCGATGCTTGGCGCGGCGGCGATATTGACCATTGGCGTCAGTAGTTTCTCAAGTGCAATCATGTGCGAGCAGTAACCCCAGCTCTGCGAAAACTCGCAGGTGCAGGACCAGCCGCCGCTCTCCGAATAGGACACCTCATAGTCGCCGCTTCCACCGCGAAAGGTGGAGGTGAGCTCGGTGATGTTGATCCGCTCCGGTTCCTCGGAGTAGCGTTTGGCCTTTTGAATCTTGCCGATAAGGCTGGACTGCATGAGCGATTACCGTCGCCTTCCTCTGCTGGCGCCGGGCCGGGCGCCCGGTTGGTTTCAGTTTAGGCCGGTGAACTCCTCTGTCCGGCATGCCCCAACCGGGCAGTGAGCGGCTAGTCGCCGTGGCACATCGCCGCCAGGTCACGGGCGGTATCGCGCGAGATTTCCGGGCAAAGCGCCGCGAAAATCTCGGTGGCGTGGATGGTCCCCATCACCTGCCGGCAACGCGCGGCAACACCCGAGGCGAGCAGCAGCCGGAAGAATGCGATCCCCTCGTCGCGCAGCGGGTCGCACTCATTGACCGAGATGGTCGTGGCGGGCAGTCCGGCGACGTCCCCGGCGGTGGCAAACAGCGGCCAGGCCAGTGGGTCTCCGGCGGCGAAGGCGTCCCAGCCGTAGGCCATCGCGGCCCGGTTGTGATGCAGGTCCAGCAGTAAGCCGTTGTTCTCGGTCGATGACGGCAAATCGGCCCGCGGCCAGCTTCCGGCGATGTAGGGGCAGAGCGCGTAGAGGCCCTTGACGATGTCGACGTCGCCGTCGCGCAACAGCCTCATGCCGGTGGCCAGGGTCAGGTTTCCACCGCCGCTTTCGCCCGCGATCACGATGCGCCCGGGGTCAATGCCCAGCCCGCCGGCGTTGGCGGCCAGCCATCTCACCCCCGCGACGCAGTCGTTGAGGCCGCCGGGGTAGGGAACGACCTGCGGGGCCGACGAGGGAGTGAGGCAGTTGCGGAAGTCCACCATCGCCACCGCGACGCCGTTCCGCGCGATGACCCGGCCCCACGCGCGGTAGTGGGGGTCGAACACCGACGAGGTCGCCATCCCGCCCCCGTGGATGTAGTACACGCAGGGCAGCGGGCCCTTCCCGCGGGCGCGAATGAACCGCACCTTGATCGTGTTGCCGTCCGGTTCGGACTGGAACTCGCTAACCGAGATATCCAGCCCTTCCGAGGGCGCGACCGCTTCGCTGTCGCAGGATTCCTTCAGGCCGCGCATTACCTCCTCGCGGGCGATCCGCTGCGGCGAGGATTCGAGCTCGATGGCTTCTTCGCGGCTTTTGACGTTGCGACCGTCGGTGGTCTGCAAGTGCCCGAGGGCGGCTTTGATGCGCGGATCGATGCGGGGATCGCTGGCAATGTCGGCCATTTCGGACCTGCCCTAATCGCGGTGTAAGAACTTTGCGCCGCGATCCGGCAATCGGGTGCGCTGCCAAGCCATGTCGGGCCGAGCCGGGGCGCAAGGCACGTTTCCCGCAAAGACCGCGTGAGAGATTCTCAACCCAACTGCGCGTCGCCGCCTGCGGCGGACTCTGCCGCAGCCCGCACAGCTTCGTTGAACTGGTCGCCGCGGTCGAATTCGTTCAGAAACAGTCCAAACGACGCACACGCCGGCGAAAGCAGCACGGTATCGCCGCGCCGCGCCAGTGCGGCGGCGGTGCGGACCGCTTCGGGCATCGTCGCCACCGGGTGCAGCTCCTGTCCCGCCAGACTCTCGCCCAGGCGCTGGCTGGCGGCGCCCGGCAGCATCACCACCGCCCGAATCTGCTCGCGCCGCCGCTGCGCTAAATCCGCCAAAGGTCCGAAATCCAGGTGCTTTTCGGATCCTCCGGCGATCCAAACGAACGGCGGCGCGAGCCCCTCGAGCGCCGCGATTGCAGCGTCCGGGGTGGTCGAGGTCGTATCGTTCACCCAGGTAACCCCGTCGATTCGGGCCACCGTTTCCTGGCGGTAGGGAACGCCTTTGAAGCTGGCCACCGCCACCGCGATTTCGGAATCGGAAAGCCCCAGGTCAAACAGTACGCGGCTCGCCGCCGCCAGGTTGGCGCGGTTGTGCCTGCCGCCGATCCGGGCCCGGTTCCAGCCGGCGACCGGGTCGGCGGCCGAGAACCACGCCACCCGTCCCGGGGCCGAATTTGCAAATGCGGTCGTGTAGGCGTTCTCCGAATTGAGCACCGCCAGGTCGCCGGGGCGCTGGAAGGCGACGATCGTCTGCTTGGCCGCCGCATAGGCATCGCGGCTGGGGTAGCGGTCGAGGTGGTCGTCCAGCAGATTGGTGACCACCGCGCGGGCCGGCGAAATCCGGTGTTGCACGAGTCCCTCCAGCTGCCAGGAGGACAGTTCGAGCACGACGATCGCCTGCGGGTCGAGTCCGGCCAGCAGGCCGACCGCCGAAATACGCATGTTGCCGGCCAGCTCCGCCTTGCGCCCGGCCGAGCGGAGCGCGTGCCAGATAAACGTGGCGGTAGTCGTCTTGCCGCGCGTTCCGGTCACCCCCACGATCCGGCCGGGTTCGCATTCGGCGAAAAACAGCCCCATCTCCATTTCGATCGGGACCCCGGCCGCGCGGGCCGCTTGCAGGTATGGCGAATCCTCCGGCACCGCCGGATTGCGGATCACCAGATCGGCGCCCGCAAAGTCCGACCGGCGGTGCTCGCCGAGGACGAATTCCACGTCCAGGTCCGACAGCCGGGCAAGACTCGGGGCCAGGGTTTGGGCATCGCGCAGGTCGGTCGCCAGCACCCGGGCCCCGCGCTGGCAAAGGAACCTGACCATGGCCACCCCGCCGCCGTGCAGGCCAAGCCCCATTACCAGAACCCGGCGGCCGGCAAGCGCGACCGGACTCATGCCGGACGCCGTGCGATCACTCGAATCGGAGGGGGTGGGACTGGAAATTGCCGAATTCGCATCTAGAATGAAAACGGTGCCAGTTGGCGGCGCGGAAGCTGCGGCCGGCACCCCAATTAAATATCGTTCAGACGTTTGTGGTCGGAACGCTGCTGTCGAACGCTGGCAGGTCGGCGGAGCGGTTTGGCCGGGAGGACCAGATGTCGATCAACGCCGCCAGCGCTGCCAAATGGTATCGCGGATATCTCGCATCCAAGCAGCGCTATTCCAATGAGGAAATCGAACGCCGCGTCGCCTGGGTGGACGACTTCTGCAGGTCGGTGCCGCCCGCGCGCACGATCGATGCGATCTCGGTCAGAGATGTGGTCTGCTACTTCGCGCGCCGTTCCGGCAACTACGAAAAGCCCTACGAGTGGTTCACGCGGTACCAGGTCATCGAGACCTTCTGCGATGCGCTGGTCGAACAGAAATTCCTGTCCGACAACCACCTCAAATCGATCTTCGACGACACCGACGTCGAGCCGTTCGACCCGCAGCAGGAACCGATCCAGGTCCAGATCTCGTCGGTCGACTGGTCGCGGTCGGACTCGGTCTTCTAGCCTCCGGGCGAGCGGCTGCGCGGCCCGCTATTGCCGCGCGCCGGTCCGGCCTAGCCGGACTTGGGCGGTGGGTCTACGACCATCGCTTCGGTGGTGACCAGCATCACCGCCGCCGACACCGCGTTCGTGACCGCCAGCCGGGTTACCCGCACCGGGTCGACGATGCCGGACCCGAACAGGTCCTCGTATTCGCCGGTGGCGGCGTTGAAGCCGTGCGCGCCTTCCAGGTCGCCCACCCGACGAACGATCACGTCGCCTTCGTAGCCCGCGTTTTCGGCGATCTGGGCCAGCGGCGCGGTCAAGGCGGCCCGCACGACCTGGGCGCCGATCGCGGCGTCACCGGTCAGTTCGAGACCGTCGATGGCGGCTGCGGCCCGCACCAGTGAAACCCCGCCGCCCGGTATGACGCCCTCCTGCAGGGCCGCCTTGGCGGCCGCGACCGCGTCTTCCACGCGGGCGCGGGTTTCCTTTTGCTCGACTTCGGTCGGGGCGCCGATGTTGATGACCGCGACAGTTCCGGCCAGGTTGTTGGCCCGTTCGGCGAACTTCTCGCGGTCGAAGTCGTTCTTGGCGGCCCGGTTGGAAGCCCAGAGCTCTCTGACGCGTTGCTCGATCGCGCGCGGTTCGCCGGATCCGCCGATGATGGTGGACTCGTTGCGTCCGACGATCGCCTTCTCGGCCCGGCCCAGGTAGTCCAGGGTCACGTCTTCCCAGCCGATGCCCAGTTCTTTGGCCACCAGGCGTCCGCCGGTGAAGATCGCGTAGTCCTCAAGCATCCCGCGGCGCCGGTCGCCGAACGCCGGGGCCTTGACCGCGGCCACGTTCAGGTTGCCGCGCAGCTTGTTGATCACCAGGGCCGCCAGCGCTTCTTTCTCGATGTCCTCGGCGATGATCAGCAGATTGCGCAAGCCGTTGCTGACGAACTTCTCCAGGAAAGGAACGATCTCGCTGGCCGCTTCCAGTTTCTGGTCGGTGATGAAGACGTAGGGCTGATCGATCTCGGCCTTGATGTCCTCGCCGGAACCGAAATAGGGCGACTTCAGTCCGCGGTCGAAGGTGAGGCCGGCCAGGTAGTCGACCGTCAACTCGCTGGTCGAGCCGTCTTCCAGGTTCACGCCCGCGTCCGCGCCCAGCTTGGTGTAGACCCCCGCGATCAGCTTGCCGATCTCGGGATCGTTGGCCGACAGGGCGGCCACCCAGGTAAGTTCCTCTTCGCCGTCCAGGTCGCGGGCCATCCCCTTGAGGTGGTCGGTCACCGCGGTCCCGGCCAGCTCCATGCCGCGGCGCAGGATCATGGGGTTGTAGCCGGCCGATATCAGTCTCAGCGCGGCCGCGTACATCGCCTGGGTCAGCACCGCCGAGGTGGAGGTGCCGTCGCCGGCGTCCTCGTTGGTCTTCTTGGCCGCCTGATAGGCGAGTTTGGCGCCGGTGTCGACGAACGGATCGGCCAGCGAATTGATCGAATTGGCGACGGTGTAGCCGTCGTTGGAGATGGCCGGCAGGGCGTACTTGCGCTCCAGGACGACATTGCGCCCGCGCGGCCCCATGGTCACGCGCACCGCATCGCCGATCAGGTCGACGCCGGTGCGGATGCGCTCGCGCGCACTGGCCCCGAGAAGCACTTCTTTGTGGGAGATCATGGCTTGGCCTTCAGGTTCACGGACAAGGAATGGTCAGGTTGTTGGGGGTATTGCTCCGCCGCGCCGGCTCGGATCGCGGGCCGACGGCGCCAAGAATTTTCTTGCAAACTGGCCCAATCTGCAATTATTCCGATTCGGGCAGCCCGGTCTGCTTCCATTCGCGCGGATGCTGGCCGGCCAGCCAGTCCCGCTCCGCAGCCGACAGGGGGACGCCGGCGAGCAGGTCGGGGCGTCGCAGCAGTGTCCGCCGCAGCGACTCGCGCCGCTTCCAGGCCGCGATCTGGGCGTGGTTGCCCGAGAGCAGGACCTCGGGCACGCCCTGGCCGGAAAAAGCGCGCGGCCGCGAATACTGGGGATGCTCAAGCAACCCGGTGGCGAACGAATCGGAGCGTACTCCGGACTCGTTGCCGACAACCCCCGGCCGCAAGCGCAGCACCGCTTCGGCCAGCAGCATGCCGGGCAGCTCGCCGCCGGTCACGACGAAGTCGCCGACCGAGAACTCCTCGTCGACCATGCTCTGGCGGATCCGCTCGTCAATTCCCTCGTAGCGACCGCACAGGATCACCAGCCGGCCATGCCCGGCCAGGCGCCGGCAATCGTCGTGTTTGAGGCGCCGGCCCTGCGGGGTCATGAAGATCACGTGGCCGTCGTTGCCGCGCGCGTGTTGGATCGCCGCTGCCGCGGGCGGGGCCGTCATCACCATCCCACCGCCGCCGCCGAATGGGTAGTCGTCAACCTGGCGCTGTTGCCCCTCGGCGAAGTCACGCAGGTCGATCACTTCAACCCGGGCATCTCCCCGGGCCAGCGCGCGTCCGATCACGCCGAATCCGAGCGGGCCCGGAAACATCTCCGGGAAGATCGTGATGAACGCTATTTCCATTGTCCGGCGGCCGTGCTGGGGCAGTCCGCGCGGCCGGGTCGGCCTCCCCCGGTTAGGTGGCCTCTTCTATGTCGAGGATGCAGCGTTCGCCGGCCGCCAGCGGAGCGGCGTTGATCACCCGCCGAATGGCGGCCGCCATTCGACCGTGGCGGCCGATCACGCGACCCATGTCGGACGCCGGAACCCTCAGCTCGTAGACGGTGGTCCCGGAGCGCTCGTAACTCTCAACCTCGATCGATTCGGGGTCGCCGGTCAGGTTCTCGGCGATGAAGCGGATCAAATCTTCCATTCGGATTCATCTTTCAGGCCGGGCTGGGCGCGGCCATTTTGCTGGTCAGTCGGCGGCGACTGGTTCTTCTTCTTGGTCGGTCCCGGGATCCTCGGCCTCGGCCTCGGCCTCGGCACGGCGCTGGCGGGCAATCTGCAGCGCCGCGGCCTGGGCCTGCCGGGCCGCTTCGAGGGTGACGCCGGAGCGGACGAAATCGGAAAAGTTGGGCTGGATCGATTCCAGGAGTTTGGCGACGCGGTCGCTTGGCTGGGCGCCCTTGCGGATCCAGTCAGCGGCCCGGTCGACGTCGATCGCGACGGTGGACGGGTCCGGCACCGGGTCGTAGTAACCCAGATCGTCGACGCAGCGTGAGTCTCGTGCCGAGCGCGCCGGAATAACGACCACCCGGTAACTGGGCCGCTTCTTGGCGCCGCGGCGCTGCAAGCGGATTCTTAGCAAACCAAGCGACTCCCCGGTAAGGGACTAAATACGTGTCTGGAAACTCCTGCGGCAGCGCCAACGACGTGGCCATGACCCCTGCCGGGGCCGGCCGTTTCGGGGTATTGCGTGCGCATCCGCATGCGAGCAAAATCGAGTATAGGCCAGATCAGCGGACCCTCACCTGGCCGTCCGCACCCAGAATCAGGGAGAAATGTCGCAGCCTCGATCGCCGTCGGCGCCCGCACAGGGGCCCCGGCCGCAGGATCCGGCCCCGGCGCCGGTCCCGGGTTGGCTCGGACCGTCGGTGTTGCTGGCGGCCCTGCTGATGGTTGCGCTGGTGCTGTTGCGGACACCGTTTGTGGCCTCGGTGCTGGCCCTTGACGCCCCGTTCGCGCCGATACCCGGCCCGCTCGGCGACGAGCTGGCCGAGCCCACGTTCGGCAATGCGGCCCGGGTCTCGGCCCCCTTGCTGATCGGCGCCTACCTTCTGGTTTCGGGCTTTATCTGCGACGCCCTGGCGCGGCGCCAGTTCGACTATTCGGGAGCGCTCGAGAGCCGGCGTCCAACCGGCTACGTGGCGGTGGCGGTCCTGCTGGTGTTCCCGCAGGTTCTCCTGGCCGCGCCGGCACTGGCCTGGGGTCTGTACAACCTGGCGAGCTGGGCCCGGGCCAACGACGCGGTCGTACCGGCGGCGGCGCTCCTGGGGCTGCTTTCGGTCATCGCGGCGGCGGCGCTGGCGCTGGCCCGCAATCGCGGCGTGTGGCCGCGCGTTTACATCGCCGGATAGAGGGGCTCAGCCGGCGGCGGCATCGGTTTCGATGACTTGGCCCAGTCCGCGCGGCAGGCCGTCGTCGTCGAGTTCGATCTGAAACACGATCCGCTCGTTCGGCGCCAGATGCAATACGAGCGTGTCTTCGATCCGCTCGCAGCCGACGGCTTCCTCGATCGCAATGTCTTGTCGTTTGCAGGCATCGGAGAAAAGCGAACTCAGCGATGCCGCCCTGCGATTAGCCAATTGGGGTTATCGTCCCGGAAATTTCGGAATTCTCGTGCCGATTATTGCAGCACCCCGGCCGGCCCCGGAACTGCCGAGCCCGCCCCGGAAATGCCCCGCCCTTCATAAAATCTCCGGTTGGCTGCGATCCTGCGCGGCCCCGCAGGCCGCGATTCGAAGCGCCCGTCCCGGCCGCGAAAATTGCAAGCTCGGCCCCAGATATCCGATACGGTCTTCCCCATGCCCGAACCCCAACTCATAGCCGCCGAGCCGCGCGTGCGCTTCGGCAACCGCGTCAAGTCCCTGCGCCGCAGCGCCCGCATCCCGGTCAACCTGGTGGTGCCCGGCGGCGAATCGCAACCGCTGCAGGTTGACGAACACTCGATGGCCGCCTATGTCCGCAACCACGGCCGGACCGGACTGGTCGAGCTGCAGGTCGAGGGTGAACGGCAGCTGGCCCTGGTCGACGACGTCGACATTCACCCGGTCACGCGGCGCCTTCTGCACGTGGTTTTCAGGCACGTGGACGCCGGCACCGCGGTCACCGCCGAGGTTCCGCTCGAGTACGTGGGCACGTCGCCGGCCGACGCCCGTTCCGACCTGTTCGTTGTGCGCATGCTCGACAGCCTGAGCCTGAACGGGCTGCCGCGGCAGATTCCCGCCGTGGTGCAGGTGAACCTTGAAAACCTGGCCGATGCCGGCGATGCCGTTTATGCCGGCGACCTGGAACTGGACGAAGGGGTGACCTTGGTAACCGAGTCGGGCGCGCTGTTGGCGCACGTCGAGCGGTCGCGGCTGGCCACCGAAGACGAAGAACTGGACGAGGAAGAACTTCTCGAAGAACTCGAAACCGAGCCCGAGGACAGCTGACCGGCCGCGGGTTGCTAGCCCCCGAGTTGGTACATCTCGATCCGTTCGCTGGCCGATCGGATCGCTTCATCCGGCGAGAGTTGCGAACGCAGCTCCGAATAGCGGTCGCTGCGCCCCGACCAGACTTTGCAGATCGCCGCGGCGACCTCGTCGTCGCCGGCCCCGCTGCGCAGCAACCCGCGCAGGTCGAACCCACCGCTGGCAAACAGGCATGTTACCAGCCGGCCGTCGGGAGTTAGCCGGGCGCGCGTGCAGTCCCCGCAGAAGGGCGCGCTCACCGAGGTGATGAACCCTATCTCGCCGCTGCCGTCGGCGTACCCGAACCGGCGCGCGACTTCGCCCGGGTAGTTGGCCGGCAGGGGCACAAGATCGAAACGGCCCCGGATCCGTTCGGCCATCTCGGCCGCGGTTACTACCTGGCCCAGCTCCCAGTGGTTGCGCGTGCCCACGTCCATGTATTCGATAAAGCGGACGATCGCGCCGCGGCCCCTGAAGTACCCGGTCAGGTCCTCGAGGGCGTGTTCGTTGACGCCCTTGATGAGGACGCAGTTGATCTTCAGCGGCTCGAGGCCGGCGCCCTGGGCCGCATCAATCCCGGCCAGGACCGGCGCGACCGCAAAACCGCGCCCGTTCAACAGCTTGAACGTATCGTCGTCGAGCGCGTCGAGGCTTACCGTCACCCGGTCCAGTCCGGCCGACTTGAGTTCCCGGGCGCTGCGCTCCAGCAGGTAGCCGTTGGTGGTCAGGGTGAGGTCGGCCCGCGGGGCGGCGCGGCGCAGCCTGGCGACCAGATCGGGCAGGTCGCGCCTTAGCAGCGGCTCGCCGCCGGTGAGGCGGAGCTTGCAAACGCCCAGGCTGTAGAAGATCGCGGTCAGGCGCTCGATTTCTTCGAACGTGAGGATCTGGGCGCGCGGCAGGTACTCGTAGTGCTCGCCGAAGACCTCGGCCGGCATGCAGTAGCTGCAGCGAAAGTTGCAGCGGTCGGTCAGCGAAATCCGCAGGTCGCGGACCGGCCGGTCGAATCGGTCGGTCGGAGTCTGCCGGGATCCGGCGGTGGTCACTCCGACCGGGGGCGGTCTTCGCGCTTGGCGCGCATGTGCTTCATCGGCGAGCGGCGCGGTTTGATGTTGAACGAGGTCCCGCAGCCGCAGGTGACCTCGGCATTGGGATTGCGCAGCAGGAAACCGCGGCCGATCAGGTTCTCGTTGAAGTCCAGCTGCGACCCCTCGATCAGGGTGCCGGTAACGCGGTCGAAAACGATCCGGTGGCGGCCGTGTTCGTGGACCAGGTCGTCATCGGCGAGGCGGTTGTCCAGCGCCAGATCGTATTCATACCCAGCGCAGCCGCCCTTGTTCACGCGGATCCGGATGAACTTGCCCGCGTTGTCGGGTACATTCAGCGTCCGGCCGATGTAATCGGCGGCCAGCCTGCTAACGGTAATCATCGCGGTCTGTCCAGCAGCGTCCAGTGTGCTCTAGCTTCCCTGCCAGTGATTATGGGGCATGGGCGGGCAGGGCGCCGCCGCGGACTTTTCTCAGGATCCCGGCCAGCGAATCCAGAAAGTAGTCGATGTCGGCCAGCGTGTTCTCGGGGCCGGTGGTGATACGCAGGCTGCCGCGGGCCAGCTCCGGCGGCCGCCCCAGCGCCAGCAGCACGTGCGAGGGCTCGGCCGAGGCCACCGTGCAGGCCGAACCCGAGGAGGCGGCGATTCCGGCCCGATCGAGTTCAAGCAGGATTTTCTCGGCCGACACGCCGCTGAGGCAGACGTTGGTGTTGTTGGCCAGGCGACGCTCGGGGTCTCCGTTGAACACCACCCCTTCGATCCGGGCCAGCCCTTCCCGGAGTCGCCGGCCCAGCCGGAGGGCGTGATCGCGGTTGGCGTCCCGGTCCCGGCGGGCCAGGTCAAGGCCCTCGGCCAAGCCCACCGCCAGGGCCACGTTCTCGGTGCCGGCGCGGCGCCGGTTCTCCTGATCGCCCCCCTGCACCTGCGGGATCACGCGCGTCCCCGGGCGCACGTACAGGGCGCCGACCCCCTTGGGGCCGTAGAACTTGTGGGCCGCGATCGAGAGCAGGTCTACGCCGAGCTCGTCGACCCCGGCCGGACAGCTGGCGATCGCCTGGACCGCGTCGGTGTGGAAAACGGCCCCGGCCGCGTGCGCCAGGCGGGCCAGCTGAGGGATGTCCTGGATGACCCCGATTTCATTGTTGGCGTAAATGATCGAAACCAGGCCCACGCGATCGCTCAGTTCGGCGGCCAATCGCTCGGGGTCGACCAGGCCCGAGGGCTCGACCTCGATTACCCGCAGTTCGCAGCCGCAGAAACGTTGCAGGTATTCGCCGGCGCCGAGCACGCAGTGGTGCTCGATCGCGGTTGTCAATACGACCGGCCGCCCGCGCGCCCGGGCGGCCAGGCCGGCGCCCTTGATGGCAAGATTGGCGCCCTCCGATCCGGAGCCGGTAAAGACCACGTCCGGCGGTTCGCAGTCGAGGGCGTCGGCGACCTGCTGGCGGGCGCCGTCGAGTGCGGCCCGGGCGCGTCTTGATTCGCGATACAGCCCCGACGGGTTGTATCCGTCGGCGCCGAAGAAGGGCAGCATTTTCGCCAGCACCGCGTCGCTGACCGGCGTGGTCGAGGCGTGGTCGAGATAGATGCGCCGCTCGGGCGCGATTGCGCTCGCCCCCGGGTTAGTCAGCGCCCGGGCGCCGACACCGTGGCCGGGCGGACGATGTAGGAGCAGATGTCGTCGTCAAGCGGCAGGCGCTTGGAAGACTCGACCGTGGCCTCACCGGCCAGGAGCCGCGCAATCATGTCGCGTTCGCAGGTGCAGGGCATGTCGGTTATCTCCACTACCGCCGATACCGGGCAGTTGCGCGCCTCAAGCACGAAACCGCCTTCGCCGGGATAGTGCCGCGCCATGTAGCCGCGCTCGCTGAGGACCTTGCAGATGATGGCGAGTTTTTCTTCCAAGTCGCGCCCCAGCAGCTGGGGCCGGATCTCCGATTCCAGTTCGACCTCGCGGCGCAGAAAGACCGAGTGGACCAGGGCGACTTCGCCCTGGGTCGCGGCCGACTCGATCAGCTCGACCGCCAGGTCGCGGTAGTCCTTGGGGAACATTTCGTCGGCCAGGTCGGTGAGCCGGTAGCTGTGGCGCGGCCGGCCGACGCCGGAGCGGACCGATTCCACCTCGACGTAACCGTTGGCCAGCAGCCAGTTCAACTGCGGGCGCACCGACTGAACCCGCGCGCCGTAATGGTCGGCGATCTCGGCCAGCCCCAGCGGCCCGTGGCGGCGCAGGATCTGGACCACGAATTCGCGCGGCGACGCGGCGTCCTTCAATTCCCGCTCCATCCGCTCGCTTACGTCCGATCCTAGTGAACTGATTTTGGCCTCAATCGGTTCCGGCCCGATTAGCGGTGGCTAATCCGCGGCCGGCTGGACCGACATTGCCGACCCATTCCGCAAGACTGGGCCCCTTCTGTTATATTGGACTCTCCGCAAGTGTGACCAAATCAAATTTCAACCGCCTAGCCGAAGTACTCGCCAGCTAACGCAAGAAGATCCGAACGACCGCCGCGATGCGGCCCAGATCGCGCTCCCCCTCCCAGGGGACAAGCGATCGCGCGCTGAACCGACAGCACCGCAATACTCATCGCCAGCGAAACCGCGATGGGCACTGCCAATGATCCGATCTGTGCGGCTGCACGTATTAAGCAACGAACCCGAAATTTGACCTCAATCCCTCCATCAATTCGCCCAATTCAAGAGTGAGAACGGAAATGTCCGACCAGAAAACCCTGCAAATCAACGCCGAGCTGGATGAGCAGGAATACACGCGCGCCGGCAGTTACGAGTCGCGCAAGAAGCTGTACCGCCAGCTGCGCGGCCTGCTCGGCGGCAAGGGCGCGGGACCGCTGGCGCGGGCGGCGAGCGGCAACAACGCGGCCGCGATCCGCGATTCGCTGCGGCTCTACCTGAACGCGATCAACACGGTTGACCTTCTCACCGCCCAGCAGGAAGTCGAACTTGCCAAGCGGATCGAAGCCGGCGACGAGGACGCTCGAGCGCACATGATCGAGGCCAACCTGCGCCTGGTGGTCAGCATCGCCAAGCGCTACGCCGAAGGCGGGCTCTCGCTCACCGATCTGATCCAGGAAGGCAACATCGGGCTGATGCAGGCGGTCCAGAAGTTCGACTACCGCCGCGGGTACAAGTTCTCAACCTACGCCACCTGGTGGATCCGCCAGGCGATCACGCGCGCCCTCTCAAATGACTCGCGCACGATCCGCCTGCCGGTGCACGTGATCGAGGCCCTGCGCAACATCCGCAAGATCCGGCCCCGCCTGGCCGCCGAGCTGGGCCGTGAACCCACCCCGGGCGAGATCGGCGCCGAACTGAACCTGACCGCCGAGCGCGTGACCCAGATCGTGGAAGCCGGCCGCACCATCGTCTCGCTGGACGCGGCCCTGGGTGACGACGGCGAGGACACCATCCTCGATCAGGTCGCCGACGACCACGCTCCCTCGCCCGACGAGGAATTCATGCGCGCCCAGGGCTACTCGGTCCTGCGCAGCGCGCTGGGCGAGCTCGACGAACGCGAACGCGACGTGCTCCAGCTGCGCTACGGACTCAACGGCACCAAGACCTCCTCGCTGGACGAGATCGGGCGCAAGTGGGGCGTCACCCGCGAGCGCGTGCGCCAGATCCAGCGTTCGGCCGAGGAGAAGATCCGCAACAGTTCGGTCGCCGATTACCACGAGGTAATCGCCAGCTAGCAGCGCTTCGCCGCGGGCCGGCCGGCCCGCGCGCCGGGGGCCGGTTAGCCGATCGCCAGCATGCGCTCGATCGAGCCGAGCGCGCGGCGGCGGACGTCCTCTTCAACTTCGATCTGCTGCACGTTGTCGCGCAGCGATTCGAGGACGTTCTCCAGGGTGATCTCGTTCATGTGCGGGCAGCGCACCGAACAGAGCCGCAGCATTTCCTTGTCGCGCGCCTCGGCGGCGATGTTATCGCCCATCGCGCACTCGGTCAGGAGCAGATAGCGGCCGGCCTTGGCCCGGTTCACGAAGGCGATCATGGCGCCGGTGGAGCCGGAAAAATCGGCCGCGTCGACCACCTCGGGGCTGCATTCGGGATGGGCCAGGACGACCACGTCGGGGAACTGGCGCCGCACGTTGGCGACGTCCTCGGGCGTGAACTGCTCGTGCACCTCGCAGCGCCCCTGCCAGCCGATCAGGGTGTGCTCGAGGCCGATATCGGCGTCCTCGCGCGCGCGCTCGGCGCCGACGGGGCGGTTGCCGGGCAGGATGACGCGCCGCCCCGAATCACGCGCCACGTTGCGGGCAAGGTATTCGTCGGGCAGGAATATCACGGTGTCCGAATCGAGCGATTCGACCACCGCCCGGGCGTTCGAAGACGTGCAGCAGACATCGACTTCGGCCTTAACGTCGGCGTAGGTGTTCACGTAGGCAACGATCGGCACGCCCGGATAGCGGGCCCTGAGCGAGCGCACGTCGGCGGCGCTGATCGAAGAGGCCAGCGAGCAGCCCGCCACCTTGGCCGGCAGCAGCACGGTGCGTTCGGGATTGAGGATCTTGGCCGTCTCGGCCATGAACCGGACGCCGCAGAAGACGATCGGGTCGGCTTCGGTATGGGCGGCGATGCGCGAGAGCTCCAGCGAATCGCCATGGTAGTCGCAGACGGTGTGGTAGAGGGCCGGTTCCATGTAGTTGTGGCCCAGGATCACCGCGCCGCGCTCGCGCTTGAGCTGGTTCACCGCGAACGCGATTTCGGCCTTGTACTCGATCTCGAAATCGGGAACGATGCCGGCCAGCTTTTCCTGCATCAGGGCGCGGGTCGATTGCACCGTATTGGCGCCCACCGCCATTTCTCGCCTCCCGGTCCCTCAGCCGCTTTGTCGCCGGGTGCCCCCGGGAACGGTCTTACTGGCCGCAATTGTAATTAGCTGGGGTGCATCGCACTCCCGGCGGCGGCGGTTTGCCGGTTAGATTTCTAGGCGGCCCGGGAATTGGCGGCAATTGGCACACTGAGGAGGTTGCAGGTGCCCGACCAGACTTTCGGGGCGATCCTCTACTTCCTGGTAATCCCGCTCAATTTCGTGCTGGTGGTCCTGGCCCTGCTGGACGTGACCAGGCGGCCGGCCTGGCAGATTCCGCTCTGGGGGCGCGCGGTCTGGGGGCTGCTGATCCTGGTGGTCTGGGTCGTGGGGCCGGCCGCATACCTTATCTGGCGAACCCGCCTGCCGCCCGCCAATCAGGGCGCCCGGGCAAGGCGAAGGCGCGGCCGCGGTGGCGGCAAACGGCGGCGCCGGTAGAAAGCGGCGGCCAATGAGCGGCCCGGATTGACCACCCCGGCCTAATTTGCTAGATTTGGCGGCGCTTGTTGCCCCGCAGCGCCTAGCCCCCGAAACTGCCATGTTTGCCGTAGTCAACGCCTCTTCGCGCCAAAATCTTGTCCGCATCGGCGACTCCTTCGTCGTCGATCGGGTCTCCGCCGACCCCGACAGCGAGCTGGTCCTCTCGGACGTCTTGCTGATCGCCGACGAAAAGGGCGTGAAAGTCGGATCGCCGGTTGTGAAGGGGGCCGAAGTCCGCTGCAGGGTCCTTCGGCATACGCGCGGCCCCAAGATCCGGGTTCAGCGCTACAAGGCCAAGAAACACTACGAGCGCCGGGCCGGTCACCGCCAGGATCAGACCGTCCTGGAAGTAACCGGAATCAAGATCGGCCGCTCGCGCCGAATCGCCTACGAAGACCAATAAGAAACCCCAGACCTAGGACCTATCGCAGATGGCCAAGAAGAAATCGGGGGGAACCTCGCGCAACGGTCGTGACTCGAACCCCAAGATGCTCGGGGTCAAGCGCTACGACGGCGAACTGGTCAAGATCGGACACATCATCTGCCGCCAGCGCGGCACCCGAATCCACCCCGGCCGCAATGTCGGAATGGGGCGCGACCACACGTTATTTGCGCTGCAGCCGGGCCATGTAAAGTTCGAAAAGCGCCATGATCGGCGACGCTACGTCAACGTAATCGCGGCCGAATAAAGCCCGGTCAAAAGGGCGCTGCAAGGGGCGATAGCTCAGCCGGAAGAGCGCTACACTCGCATTGTAGAGGTCGAGGGTTCGAATCCCTTTCGCTCCACCAACGTGCATGGGTAGGCGGAACCGTCGTCGGGTTGTGGCGCGGTGGACTGCAATCCCGGTGACGAGCGTTCGACCCTTTTCCCGCGATCATGGTCATGCCGGTCCCCTTAAGGGTTTTCGCCGGCAAAAGAAGGGTCAATTCCCTTCCAGAAACGGTCCGCCATGGAGCCGTCGGTACACGTCCTGGAACGCCGCCGCGCGGTCCGGCGGGGCGTGCCCCAGGAAGATGCGGTAGACCTGTTCCTCGGTGGGGTGGTACTGGTGGTCCAGGTACCGCTCGTAGAGTTCCCGCATCGCCGATGAGAACGCGGCCAGCCCCATGACGTCATAGAGCTGGGTCAGGAAGTACTGGCCCAGCGCGTAGCCGCAGGGATCCTGGAATTCGCTGGGTTCGGCAAGCGCGGCGATGGTGCTGACGCCGTTGTTCACGCACCACACCTTGCCCGCGAACTCGTTGCCCTCGAACAGAGGGACCTGACCGTCCCAGTCTTCGGAACCGTCCCACGCCTGCCGGTAGTCCTGAACGAAGTTGGCGCCGCCCTCGAACAGCCAGTGCGGCCCGATC
>CBDBBM010000021.1:0-27775 GCA_965203015.1 Chloroflexota bacterium | reverse complement strand
CGGAACCCGGTCCGGGATCGCCCTGGTGCGTGGCACGCTGGGCGATCTTTTCTCGAACCGGGCCAACCTGATGATCCTGGAGAAGTCCGAATCGCTGGACGTCTCCTACTTCGAGAATCCGGCGTTCTACGATCGCCTGGAAAATGCCCAGCGCGAAGCGCGCGAGGGCCCGGTCCAGATCGTGAACGAGACCTTTGGCCTGGCCCAGAGCCTGATAACCCTGGCGACGATGATCGGGCTGCTGTTCACGCTCTCCTGGTGGGTCGTGGTGGTGGTGCTGGTAACAACGGCTCCGTCGCTGCTGGTCGAGGTCATGTACTCGCGCGAGAGATTCCGGCTGCTCACCTTCCGCTCGCCGCTGGTAAGGCGACTGGCCTACTTCCGATGGCTTATCACCAACGACGACTACATCAAGGAGATGCGGATATTTGATCTCGGGCGGTACCTGATCGGGATCTACCGGCGGACCTTTGACCGGTTCCATCTCCAGAACCGCTCCCTGCTCGTGCGCAGCAACCGGGCCGGATTCCTGCTGCAGGCGCTGGGGGCAATGGGCGGCCTGGGCGTGTTCATTTATGTCGCCCTGGGCGTATACCGCCAGCAGCTGCCGCTCGGCGACATTTCACTGTTCTTCCAGTCCTACCAGCAGACCGTCCTGACGACCAGCATGGTGCTCACCAGCATCGCTTCGCTCTATGAGCGCGGGCTGTTCATCAAGAACTTCTACGACTTCCTCGAATTTGCCCCGCTGGTGCCGAACCGCGGCGAAGGCAAGCCGGTGCCGCGGCCTATCCGCGAAGGCATCGTCTTCGATGATGTCCACTTCACCTATCCGGGAACCGACCAGGAGGTGCTCTGCGGTCTTTCATTTGCGGTGCGGCCCGGTGAGAAGGTGGCGATCATAGGCGTCAACGGGGCCGGCAAGACCACCGCGGTAAAGCTCCTGGCGCGCTTTTACGATGTCGACCGCGGACGCATCCTGATCGACGGCCGCGACCTGCGCGAGTACGACGTAGCCGACATCCGGTCCCAGATCGGGGTCATATTCCAGGACTACGGCACCTACCAGGAAACGGCCGCCAACAACGTTGGGTTCGGCGAAATAGGACGGCTTGAAGACATGGACCGGATCCGTACGGCGGCCGACAAGGGCGGTGCCACTCCGGTCATCGAGGAACTGCCGGCGGGTTTTGCCACCCAGCTGGGGCGGTGGTTCGGCAGCGGCGGGGTGAATCTCTCCGGAGGTCAGTGGCAGAAGATCGCCCTGGCGCGGGGATTTATGCGCGACGCCCAGCTGCTGATCCTGGACGAGCCAACCGCGGCCCTGGACGTGGAGTCGGAGGCCGAGGTGTTCGGGCGCATCCGCGGACTCACCGAGGGGCGGATGGCGATTCTGATATCGCACCGCTTCACCACGGTGCGGATCGCCGACCGCATCGTCGTAATTGCCGACGGCAGAGTCCTCGAGCAGGGATCCCACGACGAGTTGATGCGGCTGGGCGGCGAGTACGCGCGCCTTTTTGAGATGCAGGCCAAGTCCTACCGCTGAACCGAAATTTGCGCAGCTCGGCGAAGAATCGAGAACAAGGGAGACCCTGGCCGGTCTCGGTTCCGGTCGCACGCCCGTGCGAGCTGGGCCATCGCTGCCGCCGGCAAACTTGACCGCGGGCAAAATTCAATCGATTGGGATAGGTCCGGCCGCTGATGAAGTACTGTGGCCACTCATCAATAACCCCGCAGTTGACGGATGAGCCGTCTTCTGAGGCGCGAAGCTCGCCCCCTTCAGCCGATGCAGCCATGGCCAACTGGTGGGCAACCAGGCGGGCTTCGCCGCAGTCACTCCCGTATTCGAATCCGGGCCTCGTCCACAATCCAGAGTTTGCCACTCGGGGTTGCGTCGGCCAAACGCTCAATCAAATTTGACCCCACCCCAAGAATCGCGTCTCGAGTCGCAAGCGGCAAGCGGAGCACGACGATGCCGAAGTGCTCGCCCGGCGGGTAAGCCCGAATGTCGGCAAAGTCCAGATCCAGAGTAATCAGCACCCGTCCTCCGGCGGCGCAGGCGGATGCAATGTCCACATCCGGCGCCCCACCAAGCCCTTAGTCTCGTACCGTTTCCGCATCGTGCCCGGATTCAGTAAACAAGCCCTTGAGCTGATCAGGCATGTTCTCGTCAAGCTTGAATCGCATCGGGTGAGACTAGGCGCCGAGCGGCACGATCCGCTCGCGGGCCAGTTCGGCAGCGTACTGAATGGCCGCCCTGATTGCATCATCGGGGACGGACGGATAACACTCCTTGATTTCCGCCAGGGTCAAACCCGCGGCCAAGTTATCCAAGATCACGGTGACCATGACACGCGTACCCGTGATGCAGGCCCGACCGTGACAAATATTCGGATCTACGGTGATGTATTCGCGCCAATCCATGACCCAGCCTCCCATTTCATGCGTAAGTCGTCGCTAGGTGTCATTCGGATTCTTGATTCTTTCATCGTGATCTAGTCGTATGCGCCGATCAACCCAATCGTCCGCTTCAATCAATCGGAACAGGATCGCGCTAGGGTGAGAGCGGCGATCACGTGCGGCACCCAGTCGCTGCAGGCAAGCCGGATCGGAAATTTACTGCAACCGATCGATCCATTCCTCGCGCATCGTCGCCGCCAACTTCCTCGAATCATCCAAGGCTTCAACCCGGCGCATTGGCGTCCCCTCATCTAGGGCAGACAGCTGCCGACGAATAGTTATGGCCGAGCGCTCTCATGCGGCCGGGTAAAAACAACAGCTTCGCCAGCTACCCGTTGACCGGATTGTCACCCACCAGGGTCATTGCCCCACCCAAAGTCAGGCTCTGTAGGCCAGGTTGATCAGCCTCATTGAATTTGCTGGCGGAGCAGTTTGGTTTTGACAGACCTTATTGTTGGTTTTGCCAGGGGATGGCCGCGGCCCGCCTCTGGCGAGCTCGATTCCCACTGTCCGCCGCCCCCTTCCCGTTCTTTGAGGCGCTGCATGAGCCTCAGGCAGATGCGGCGAGAGCCGGTGCCGGTAGCCCTGGGCCTCGATCACCACCTGGTAGGCGTTGTTGGCCAGCCGGTCCAGGGCGCTGTCGCCCAGCATCGGAATGGCAGGGTGCGAGAGTCATTCCTCGACGGAGTGGCTAGAGGTGATCAGCGCGGCCTATAGACCCTGACGGAATGGGGCAAAGATGCTGGCGGGCTAGTGGACTACGGACCCTGACGGAATGGGGTCATGATGATGGTGGATGACATCGGATAACAATCACTGTAGGAGTCCTTCGTGGCGGACCAATTGATGCATGGCTATCACTCACCCCCAATTCGCCACCACGATCATGGCGCCAGCACGGCAGCAAAACTCGGGTTCTTCGAGCGGCGCTCGACCCTTCACCGGTTTGAACTTGGGGCCGCGAAATCCGTCACCGGTCTATCTGACTCGCATTGCAGCCGATCACGCGTCAATTCCAGGCGTCCTCGAGAGGATTCGAACCTCCGACCTTATGGTCCGCAACCATACGCTCTATCCGGCTGAGCTACGAGGACAAATTTGCGGCCGCCAATGAGCGGCGCAATTTTAAGGGGGGTCCGGTGACGAACAGGGCCAGGTCGGCCACCGAGTGAGCGATTATCGGGGCCAGCAGCGATCCGGTCCATTCAAAGAGCAGGCCGAACGCGAGTCCGCCGACCGTCGCCAGGGTGATGAAGCGAGGCCCAAATCCGGCGAACCAGTGGTGGAGGCCGAACACCAGCGATGTAAGAAGCAGCGCCGGCCAGAATCCAATCCAGTCGGCCAGGATGTCCTGGACGAAAGCGCGCCAGAAGATCTCTTCGACCGCCGGGTTGGTGACCAGGAAGAAGATCGCGCCGACCACCAGGCCGCCGGCGGTGTAGCGGTACTGCTGGGATGGGTAATGAAAGACGAACCAGGTGCAAACGCCGAATACCACCGCCGTTGCGACCAGGGTCAGGGCCCAGCCGTTCGTGTCCATCCCGTCAAGACCCGGGAAATCGTCTTCGTAGAAGGCCCGCGCTATCGGCAGGCCGGCGATGGGCGGAACCCGGATCAGCAGATCACGCCAGAACCAGGCCCAGGTGGTGGCCGCGGTTTGATGCGGGATTCCGTCGATGCGGACCGGGCGGTGGGCGTAGGCCTCGAGCAGGCTCCTGCGCAGTGACCTGATCATTGCCGGGCCGCCATCGCGGCAACCGCGGCCCGCAGCTTGAACGCCGCCGGAATGACCATCGCCATGAGGACGGCGGTCAGCACGAAACCGGCCTCCGGCAGGGGGGTCGCCGAAAGAAGTCCCGTGTAGAGCGCCCCGCCCACCAGGCCGAAGGAAAAGGCGACCGTCTGCAGCGCCATCGCGTTGGCGCTCTGCCCGGGCGGGGAGAGGTCCCCGCCCAGGGGCACCAGGACGGTCTGGAAGGCACTCTGGGCGAACCAGTGCAGCGAGGTGACCGACAGAAGCAGGTAGACGTTGTCCAGGAAGATGAAGCTTATGCAGGAAAGTATGGTCAACCCCAGTAGCATCAGCAGCAGGCCGGTGCGCCCGAAGAGGTCCGAGAGCCGCCCGACCACCAGCTGGGCCACGCCGCCGGCCATCGATCCGGCAAAGGCCAGCAGGCCGACGTATTCAAGCCCGCCGCCGGCTTCAAATAGCCGCGGGCCGGCCATCAGGTTAAAGAGTGCATAGGCCGCCGCGTGGGCCGACCGCACGTAGGACATCTGCCGCAGATTCGGGTTGCGCAGGCCGGCGAAAACGTTGCCCGGAGGGCGCACGCCCTTGCCCACGCCCAGATTCGGCAGGACTTTCAGCGAAAGCAGGAACGCCACGACCATCATCGATCCGGAAATGGCCGTGAAACGGGCGAAGCCGCCCTCTCCGGTGACGAAACCGAGCACCAGGCCAGTGATCCCGACCGAGCCGAACAGTATGAACGAAACCGTGCCCGCGACGAGTCCGCGGTGCTGGGGCGGTGCGATTTCCAATATGTAGTTCTGCAGGCCGGTCCAGTGCATCGCCAGACCCAGGCCGCCGATGAGGCCGAACGGGATACCGAGGATCAGGTTCTGGGTCAGCCCCAGGAACGCCAGGTAGGCGGCCATGAGTCCCATCCCGGCCACATAGGAGGCCTTGGACCCCCAGCGGTTTATCACCTGCAGGGCGAGCGCTCCGCCCATCGTGAAGGAACCGCCGTGCACGGCGATCATGATCAGGGCCGCCGAAAGTATGCCCACGTCGAATTCGGTGGCGGCGAAGCTGGAGAGGAAGGACATCGTCGTCGCCCAGCCCCCGGCGGCCAGAAACGTGAGCGGCGTGAGCAGGAGGATGGTACGCCGCACCGAGCGCGCGGAAGGGGCCGGACCGGCTAACCGCTGCATGGATTCGGATCCGGGCACGGCGTTCGGGGCCGTTCAATTCCGGAGAAGGGCGGGCGGGCCGCGCACCCTTCGCGGCGCGCCGGAAAAAGTCCCGGGCCGGAGAGGGTCGGCATATTTGAATCAGCTCGCCAGCGTGCGCTGGGGCAGAAGGAACAGCGCCGCCGCGACCGGCGCCAGGCAGAAGGCCACGAACAGGAACGGCAGACCGGTGTCCAGCCCCCAGAGCAGTCCGCCGCCGACCGCGCCGACGACCATTCCGACTGAAAAGGAACTGGTGTGCAGGCCGGACAGGGTCGGAAGATCGCGCGGGGCCACCAGGTCTCCGCAAATGGCCGTGATCAGCGTCTGGTAGGCGCTCTGGGCGAACCAGTGCATCGTCGCACCCACCAGCAGGAGCAGCAAAGAGGGGGCCTGCCAGAAAAGCAGACAGGCGCCGATTCCAATCAATTTGGCCAGGAACAGCAGGTTGCGCCGCCCGAAACGGTCGGAAGCGGCCCCGACCAGGACCTGTGAGATCCCTCCGCCGATCGCCCCGGCCGAGAGGTAGAACCCGACCGTGGCCAGATCGTCGGTCAGGTCCAGGATCACCAGCGCCGAGAGCAGCTGGAACATCCCGAAGGAGAGCCCCATCGTGAGCCTTGCGGCGGCCGCGATCAGGTTGGCGCGGTCGGACAGCAGGCGCGGGTAGTCGGCGAATGAAGGGGCCCGACCGAACGCCTGCGGGGCCGGCAGTTCCGGCAGCAGCAGCCAGATCGCAAGCGCGGCGGCGACGATGATCGCGGCACCGCCCTGGATGCTTGCACTCAGACCGAACTCGGCGCCCAGGTAGGTGAGCAACGGTCCGGTCAGACCGGGCGCGGCGACCATGACCAGCGCGTTGATGCCGGTCGCGAATCCGCGCCGCCGCGAGTCCACCGCCTGCAGGATGTAGGCGGTGGTGCCGGTCCAGTGAAACGGCATCACCAGCCCGGCCACCGGCGCCACCGCAAACACCTGCCAGCCCTGGTCGGCAACGCCGAGCAGGACCGCAAATACCGCCATCCCGGCCGTGCCCAGGAGGTAGGACTTGCGGCTCCCCCAGCGCGCGGCGAACGTCCCGGCGTAAAGACTGACCACGGTGGCGATGACCTGAATGATCAGCACCGCGATCACGGCTCCGCCAAGTCCTGCGTCCAGGTGGTCGCGCATAAGCACCGCGAGCAGGGTCAGGATCGGTATCCAGCCGCCGACCGAAAGCGCAAAGCAGAAGTTCAGGGCCAGGTAGGGCCGGTCGGTCAATCCGCTGACGCGCGGCGCGGGCTCGGATCTGGAGGTCATCAAATGCCACCGACGCGTGCGGGCCGTGAGGCGTGCCAAAGGTTCGTTCTGGTGGACCTTTCGGGGATCGCGCAGAAAGCAGAAACCCGTCCGCGCGACGGTGAACGGATGCGGGCCCTCCTGCCGGAACCAACGCCCTTAATCTTCTGTTTAAGGCTGCAGGGTTCGGGGCGGCAAAACCGATACGCTGTATAGCGCCGGTGCAAACAGCAGCGCCGCGACCAGGAATGCAACCCGGTGGTCAACCTGCCAGAGCAGACCGGCCAGCAGGGCGCCGATCACCATGCCGGCGGAAAACGCGCTGGTGTGCAATCCGGAGATCGCCGGAATCTGCGGCGGCGGCACCAGATCGCCGCTGATTGCCGTAATCAGCGTGTGGTAAGCAGCATGGGAGAACGACTGCATGGTGGCGGCAAGCAGCAGCAGCGAGAGGGCCTCCGCCCGCCAGAACAGCAGCGACGCGCCCGCGCCGATGAGCATCGACCCGGCCAGCAGGTTGCGCCGGCCGATCCGATCCGAGAGCGCCCCGACCAGGACCTGCGACGCACCGCCGCCGATCGCCCCGGCGGTCAGATAGAAACCGACCGAAGCAAGCTGTCCGGTCAGGTCCAAAAGGACCAGCGCCGAGAGCAGCTGGAAGACCCCGAAATTAAGGCCCGAGATCAAGCGCGCGAATGCGGCCGCAAGGTTGAAGCGTCCGGTGAGCAGGCGCAGGTACCCGGCGAGCGGGAAACTCTTGGGCGCAACGCCGCCACCGGTTCGTCGATCCAGCTCCGGCAGAGGGGCCAGCACCACCAGCGAGGAGGCCGCCAGCAGTCCCGCCCCGCCCAGAATGGCCGACCCAATGCCGAATGCCTGACCAAGCCAGGTCAGAACCGGTCCGGCAACGCCCGGCGCCAGGGTCATCACGAACGCGTTCACGCCGGTCCCGGCGCCGCGGCGGGCCGGCGCAACCGACTGCAGGAGGTAGGTGCTGGTCCCGGTCCAGAAAAATGCAACCACCAGCCCGGCCAGCGGCGCCAGCGCAATCATCTGCCAGCCCTCCCCGATGAGACTGAGCAGGCCGGCGAACCCCATCATCCCGGCGGTGCCGATCAGCAGGGTTCGGCGACCGCCCCAGCGGGAAGCAAACGACCCGGCAAAAAGGCTCACCGTCGAAGCCACCGTCTGGATTACCAGGATCGTGACCATTGCCGCCAGAACGGTCGAGCCCAGATGATCACGCACGAAGATCGCCAGCAGGGCCAGCACCGGCAACCAGCCGCCCATCGCCAGCGCCTGCGATACGGAGAAGACCACGTACGGCCGGTCGCGCAGCCGGCCCGCCGGCAATTCAACGGTCACTGCGCGTCAATCCGGCGTTGGGCCTGCCGGGCGATCGCAGAGCCGCCTTCCAATGGGCGTTTCCGGCAACGATCGCGACCCGTTCAAGCCCCGATCCGTGCGGGATCGGCGGCGGGGCAGCCGAATCCGCAGAGGGAAGCCTTGGCAATCTGCGAATCTGCCCAATTCAAACCGCGATGGTTTTTCGGGGAAGCGCCATGGCGCTGACTGCGGACGGGATGACCAGGGCCCCGACGATCAGGAATGGAATTCTGTTGTCCAGCTGCCACAGCAGGCCGCCCATCAAGGCCCCGCCGAACATTCCCGCCGAATACAGGCTGGTGTGCAACCCGGATACGGCCGGGATTTCCTCGGGTTCCACGAGATCGCCGTTGATTGCGGTTATCAGGGTCTGGAATGCCGACTGCGAGAACGACTGCATGGTCGAGGCGAGCAGCAACAGCGGCAGCAGTTCGGTCCGCCAGAAGAGGAGCGCGGCGCCGGCGGCTACCACCTTGGCCGCAATCAGCAGGTTGCGCCGCCCGATGCGGTCCGATAGGGCGCCGAGCAGGATCTGCGAAGCGCCTCCGCCGAATGCGCCGGCGGTCAGGTAGAACCCGACCGACGAGAGTTCTCCGGTCACGTCCAGCAGGATCAGCGCCGACAGCAACTGAAATGCGCCGTGCGAGAACCCTGCAACCAACCTCGTGAACGCGGCCACGAGGTTGTGGCGGCCCCGCAGCAGGGCCAGGTAGCGTGCGAACTCGAACCGCTGTCGGTCTGGCGCCGCCGGCCCGGTCCCGGCCAGTTCGGGCAGCAGTCGCAGGGTAACAACCACCGCCAGGGCAAGCAGCACCGCCCCGCCCAGAATCGTCAATCCGATGCCGTACGCCTGGCCCAGACCGGTAAGGACTGGAGCGGTAACTCCGGGGGCCACCGACATCACGAACGCACTGACCCCGGTCCCGGCACCGCGCTGCCGCGGCGCGACCGCCTGCAGCACGTAGGTGCTGATTCCGGTCCAATAGAAAGGGATGACCAGGCCGGCCAGAGGAGCCAGCGCGATCACCTGCCACCCGGCATCGATCCTGCTGAGCAGCCCCGCAAAAAGCGTCATGCCAGCCACGCCGATCAGAAACGTGCGACGGCCTCCCCAGCGCGCGGCGACCGAGCCCGCGAAAAGGCCGACCGTGGAAGCCAGCGACTGGATGATCAGGATCGAAGTCATCGCCGCGATCACGCTGGCGCCCAGGTTGTCGCGCATGTAAACGGCCAGCAGCAGCAGGATCGGCATCCAGCCGCCCATGGCGAGCACCTGGCAGATCGTGAAGACGACGTACGGTCGGTCGCGGAGCCGGCCCGCCGACGGTTGAGATGCCACTACGCCTCGTTTACAGATAGGGCGGATCGGCCGGCGACACTCCCGCAGCCCGACGACCGTAGGCTCGCCGCGTTCCGGCGTGGGCGGGTTCGCACCAACCGGTGCGCGCGGTGATTCCGCATTCTTGCAGACCAAACCGGGGCCGGCCCGATCGGCATTGTCAAAATCTAATTGCCTGCGGCGATCCCGCCCGGGGCCAATCGCCAATGGAACGGATACCGACCGCGATGCGGCTCAATTCCCAGGAACAGGCAATGCTGGCCGGCGAGTCCGGCCCGGCCGCCCGCCTGGCCCTGCAGATGCAGATCAAGGTGGGCGATTTCTTCGGGGCCGAGGATTTCGTCCCGGTCCGCTCGGCGCACCTGGCCGCCGACGCCGAATCGTTGCGCGACTTCGGAGTCGAGTACCTGCGCTCGATCGCCGCGCGGGACGGGAAATTCAAGATTCCCACCACGATCAACGCCGGCGCCGCCGACCCGGACCGCCCCGGCGTGATCGGGCAGGACCGAATCTGGCACGACCGCACCCGGGACATCAACGCGGCGCTCGAGGAAATGGGCGCGCACATGTGCCTGACGTGCGTGAATTACCAGCTGCTGGACCAACCGCATCTGGGCGAGCACCTGGCCTGGGGTGACACCGGGACGGTGATATGGGCCAATTCAATCTGCGGGGCGCGTTCGAATTTCGAGGCCGGACCGGCCGCCCTCTGCGCCGGAATCACCGGGCGTACGCCGCGCTACGGGATGCACCTGGACGCCAACCGGCGGGCCACCGTACTGGTGCGGGTCAGCGCGCGCCCGCGCGGCCGCGGCCAGTGGAGTGCGCTGGGCGGTCTTGTGGGGCGCGAGCTAAACGACTACTGGAAGGTCCCCTGCTTCATCGGCGACGCCGGCTCCCCCAGTCCGGACGAGCTCAAGTTCTTCGGCGCCGCCCTGGCCAGCTTCGGCTCAACGCCGATGTTCCACTGGGTCGGGCTCACCCCCGAAGCGCCCAGTCTTGAGGCCGCCTTCGGGGCCCGATCTCCGCAGCGCACGCTGGATGTCGACGATTCCACGGTCGCCGGATTCATGCACGAATTCACGCCCCATTCGGAAAGAGCCGATGTCGTGGCCTTCTCGGCCCCGCAGCTTTCGCCGACCGAGATCGGGGACCTGGCGGGGAGATTTGGCGGGCGGCGCGTCAGCGACCGGGTGCTCTGCCTGGCCACGACCAGTCCGATGGCGCGGCTGGAGGCCGAACGGCTCGGCCATGCCGGGGTGCTGGCCGGCGCCGGCGTCGAGTTGATCGCCGGGACCTGCTTTTACGTGATGGCCCCGCATGAACTGGTGGGGTCGCGCGGCTTCCGCACCATCGTCACCGACTCGGCCAAGCTGGCCAACATAATTTCCGGTTACGGCTACCAGCCGGCCCTGCGCGGAACCTCGGACTGCGTCGAAGCCGCCATCACCGGCAAGATCCCGTGAACCGGCCGCCCGACCTGGAACTGCGGGGACGCGCCGGCGTCGGACCGCCGGTCGCCGGCGTGGCCCTGGTCTCACGGTCCGGCTTTTCGGCCCGATACGACCTGGACCGCGAAGCGGGCGTTTTTTCGCGGCCCGCCCACGACCTCTTCGGCCGGAGCTACCTGCAACGGATCCTGGTGTTCCCGACCGCCAAGGGCGGCATCGCGACTTCGTGGATGCTGGCCGAGATGGCCTCACGCAACATGGCCCCGCTGGGGCTGATTTTTTCCTCGACCAATCCGGTAATGGTCCAGGGCGCGGCGCTGGCCGACCTGCCGCTGATGGCAGGGCTTGAACCCGATCCGGTTACCGCAATCAGGTCCGGCGACCGGGTTGAGCTTGACCCGGGCGCCGGCCGGGTCCGGGTTTGGCGGGCCGAGAGCCAGTGAAAAACTCCGATCGCCGCTTGTCGGCGGCAACTGCCAGGAGCGCAAGGTGAGTTCTGAAAAACCCAACATCCTTTTCATCACCATGGACCAGCTCCGCTACGATGCGCTCGGGGTCACCAGCGGCGGCCTGGTCAAGACCCCCAACATCGACCGGCTGGCCAGCGAGGGGATCCTGTGCGAGAAGTTCTTCGTCCACTCGCCGATGTGCCAGCCGTCGCGGGCCTCGATCATCACCGGCCGTTTCCCGCGGGTGACGGGAGTGCGCTGGAACTGGTACAACCTGCCCGACGACCCGAACCTGGCCCGTATGCTGGGCGATGCCGGGTACCACACCATGGCCATCGGCAAGATGCACTTTACGCCGATCGAAGACAACCACGGATTCAAGGACCGGGTTTACGTCTAGGGCAAGATGTTCTCCGACTACGACGAGTACCGCACGATGCTCGGTTCCAAAGGCCTGGACGGGCGCTATTTCGAGCATGTGAAGCGCTGGAACAACGTGGACAACTTTGGTGCCGAGGTGTTCCCGCTGGGGGACGAGAACTACGTGGATTCGTTCATCGGCGCGCGCGGCGTCGAGATGATCGAGTCCTGCGGGGACGAGCCGTTCTTTGCCTGGTATTCGTTCTGCAACCCGCACATGCCGTTCGATCCGCCCGATTCGGTCGCCGACATGTACGACCCGGCCGAGATGGAGATCCCACCCGACTTCTACCGGTCGCAGACCATGCGCTGGCCCGAGTACCGGACCAGCTCCGGGCAGCAGGATTTCTCACTGCTGACCGAGGAGAAATTGGCCCGGATCAAGGCCTACTACTACGCCACCATCTCGCTGGTCGACCGAGAGATCGGCCGACTGCTGGAGACCCTGGAACGCAAAGGGATTCTGGACGAAACCGTCATCTTCTTTTTCGCCGACCACGGCGAGATGCTGGGCAACCGCGGCGTGCTCTGGAAGGGGCGAATGCTCTACGACCACATCACGCACGTGCCGCTGATCGTTCGTTATCCGCCCGAATACGATGGTGGGCAGATCGTCTCCGACATGCTCCAGGCGGTCGACCTGGTGCCGACGGTGCTGGACTTCTGCGGCGTGGACGGCCACATCGGGCTGCAGGGTCAGAGCTTCAGGCGCCTGCTTGCCAAGGAGCAGGTCCCCTGGCGGGACTGGGCATTTGCCGAGTCGCTGAACATGAAGATGCTGCGAACCCACGACTGGAAACTGATCCACTACGGGTCAAAGCCATACGGCGAGCTCTATTACCTGGCCGAAGATCCGCTGGAGCTTCAGAACCTCTACGATGACCCGGGCTGGCGCGACAAACGGTTCGAACTCACGCGCAAGCTGGCCGACGTGCTAATTGACACCGAAGACCAGCTGCCGGGCCCGGCGACCGGGACCGCCTACGAAGGACTGTCCGGGCATCATCCTGCCCAGGAATACGGCGGCCGCGATCCGGACAGTTTTGCCTATGGCAGCCGGCGCTGACCGGGCGAGTTGGCCGGCCGGGCCCTAACCTGCCGACTTGGGCGGATTGAGCCCGCCCTGGACTCCGGTCACGAAATAGTGCGCCCGTTCGGCGATGTTCACCGAGCGGTCGGCGATGCGCTCCAACGTGTGGGCGATCCAGATCAGGTAGGTGGCGCGCCGGATTGAAGCCGGGTCTTCGATCATGTACGAGAGCAATTCGCGCAGCACCTGCTGATACAGGTCGTCGATCTCGTCGTCCTTGTGCCGCACCGCAAATGCGCGTTCAACGTCGCGCTCCGTGAACGAAAGCATGGCGGTGTGCAGCATGCCGGTGGATATATCCGACATCCGGGGGATGTCGATCAACGGCTTGAGCGGGGGTTCCTGGCCCATTTGCAGCCCGATCTTGGCGATACCCTCGGCGTAGTCGCCGATCCGCTCGAGTTCGGAGGCGATCAGCAGCACCGAGATGATCTGACGCAGATCGGCGGCCATTGGCGCCTGCATGGCGATCAGTTCGATGCAGTGCTCCTGGATGGCCAGCTCCTGGGTGTCGATCTCGTCATCATTGGCGATAACCGCGCGCGCCAGGTCCATGTCGCGGGTTCGAACCGCTTCAATGCAGTCGCGGACTGACCGTTCGACCAGATTGGCCAGGATGATCAGGCGGTCCTGGGCCAGCTCCAGGTTCTTGGTGTATTCATGGCGCTGGGCGCCGATTGACATCTCTCTCATCCGAACCTGCCGGTGATGTAGGCCTCGGTGCGCTCGTCGGTGGGATTGGTGAATACTTTCTGGGTCTCGTCGAATTCGATCAATTCGCCGGCGCCGTTGGCGTTATTGAGAAAGTAGGCGGTCTTGTCCGAGATGCGGGCGGCCTGCTGCATGTTGTGGGTGACGATCACGATCGTGTATCTCTCGCGCAGTTCGCGGATCAGGTCCTCGATCTTGGTGGTGGCGATCGGGTCCAGCGCCGAGCACGGCTCGTCCATCAGGATCACGTCCGGGGCAACCGCGATCGCCCGGGCAATGCAGAGCCGCTGCTGCTGCCCGCCGGAGAGCGCCAGCGCCGATCGCTTGAGGTCGTCCTTGACCTCGTCCCAGAGGGCCGCCTGCCGCAGCGAGCGCTCCACCAATTCGTCCATATCGCCTTTGTAACCGTTTACCTTGGGCCCGTAGGCGATGTTCTGGTAGATCGACTTGGGGAACGGATTGGGCTTCTGGAAGACCATTCCGATCTGGCGGCGGACCTCGACCGGGTCGACGTTGCGCGCGAATATGTTCTGGCCCCGGTAGAGCACCTCGCCCTCAACCCGGGTCCCGCGAACCAACTCGTTCATGCGGTTAAACAGCCGCAGGTAGGTGCTCTTGCCGCATCCCGAAGGGCCGATGATCGCGGTCACCTGGTTGCGCGGGATCGTAAGGGTCACGTCCTCCAGGGCCATCAGCCGTCCGTACCAGAAGCTGACACCCCGGGTCGCCAGGATCGGATGCGGCTGGGCCTCCCCGTTCGGGGACGGCGCCGAATGGGCGATGGCGGACGGGCGGGCGGAAATCTGGCTGGTTTTCAGGTTGGATTCCATCATCGGTTGGACCGTTCGAATTTGTATCGAAGTATCACTGCGGTGAGGTTTGCGCCGAGCAGCACGAATAGCAGGATCACGATTCCGCCGGCGGCCAGCGACGCGAATTCGGGATTGGGCAGCGATACCCAGTTGAAGATCTGGATCGGCAGGACGGTGAACAGGTCCATCGGGCCCTGCGGGTCGAATGCGATGTAGGTTAGCGCTCCGATGGTAATCAGCGGCGCGGTCTCGCCGATCGCCCGGGCCAGCGCCAGGATCGTCCCGGTGAGGATCCCCGGCAGGGCGGACGGCAGAACGGTCTTGTAGATGACGTCCCAGCGGCTCGCGCCCAGCGCGTATCCGCCCTCACGCAGCGAATCGGGAACGGCCCTGATCGCTTCGCGCGAAGCAACGATGATGATCGGCAGGATCAGGAGCGACATCGTCAGGGCTCCGGCTACGATGCTGCGGCCGAGACCGAACGTTCGCACGAACAGGCCCAGCCCCAGTAGTCCGTACACCACCGATGGCACCCCGGCCAGGTTGGCGACGTTTATCTGAATGAACCGCGTAATCCAGTTCTCGGGTGCGTACTCCTCGAGGTAGATCGCCGACGCCACCCCCAGCGGGAAGGAGATCATGGCCGTGAACCCAATCAACCACAGGGTTCCCAGCAGGGCGGAGCGCAAACCCGATTGCTCCGGAAAGCGTGAAGGGAAGCTGGTCAGAAATCCCCAGTCGATCTCCGGGATGCCGCGCGAGAAGACGTCCAGCAGGAGCGATGCCAGCACCGCCAGCGCCAGCACCACCGAGGCCAGGGTCGTGGCGTAGAAGATCCAGGTCTTGACCCTGCGCCACCGCAAGGATGGCCGAGCGACGGCGTCGGGCAGGGGCTGCGAACTCACTCGTAGACCTCACGGAAGCGGCGAACCAGCCAGTCGCCGAGCAGGTTCATTACGAATGTCATCGCAAACAGCAGGGTGCCGACCGCAAATATGGTCTGGTACTCGATGGTTCCCTGCGGGGTGTCGCCCAGCGAGACCTGGACGATGTAGGCGGTCATGGTCTCCATCGAGTTGAGCAGGTCAAATCCCAGCCGCGGCTGCTGGCCGGCGGCGATCGCGACGATCATGGTTTCCCCGATCGCCCGCGAAACCGAAAGAATCACGGCCGCCAGGATTCCGGAAAGCGCCGCCGGGACGATCACCTTGACCGCGGTTTCCAGCTTGGTCGCCCCCAGCGCGTACGATCCTTCGCGCAGCCCGATCGGCACCGCCTGCAGGGCGTCCTCGGCGATGGAGGCCATCATCGGCAGGATCATGAACCCCATCACCAGTCCCGCCGAAAGCACGTTGAATATGCCCATGTCGGGAAAGATTTGGCGCAGGATGGGAGTCACGAAAAGCAGCGCGAAGTACCCGTAGACGACGGTCGGAATGCCGGCCAGGATTTCCAGCATCGGCTTCAGGATCGTGCGCACCTTCGGCGGAGCGACTTCGGACATGAAGATCGCGGCCAGCAGGCCGAAGGGAACCGCGATTACCATTGCCACCATCGCGACCGCGACCGTCCCGTTCACCAGCGGCAGCACGCCGAAGTGCTGGGACACGAACAGCGGGGTCCAGCGGGTGCCGGTCAGGAATTCGACCGGCGAAATCTGGGTGAAGAACTGCAGCGTTTCGCCCAGCAGGGTGAAGATGATGCCGGCGGTGGTCAGCACCGAAACCGCGGCGGCCGAAAACAGGACCGCGCGCACCACGCCTTCGGTGATCACGCGTTTGCGCTTCGGCGAGAGGTCTATGGTCTGGTGCTGTTGCATCGATTCGGATCAGTAAGCGGGCGGGTCGGCCGGCCGGATAAATTTTGCACTTGGACGGGTTTTTTCAGGGGGAGATCCGGCCGGCGGCGCCGTGGCTTAGAACGCCGCCAGCCGTAGGCCCAAGTCGCGATTAGCGGTTGTTGAAGATTTCCAATTGCTCGGCGTACATTGCGTCGGGAAGGGCCACATAACCGACATCGGCCGCCACGTCCTTGGCGTGCTCAAGGTAGAAGTGAATGAACGCTTCGACCTCGGGTCGCTCGGCCGCCTGCTTGCTCACGTAGAAGAACAGCGGGCGGGACAGCGGCGAGTAGGTGCCGTCGTTGACGGTTGCCTCGGAGGGCAGGATGCAGCCAGAGCCCCCGTCGACTCCGACCAGCTTCAGGCGATCGGCGTTGGCGGCGTAGTAGGCCAGGCCGAAGAACCCGGTGGAGCTGGCATCGCCGGCGATGCCCTGGACCAGGACGTTGTCGTCTTCGGACGCGGTGAAGTCTCCCCGGCTCAGACCCTCGTCGCCGTTGATTACGTCGGTGAAGTAGTCGAACGTTCCCGAGTCCACGCCGGGACCGTATAGGACGAGGTCCTCGTTCGGAAATCCATCGCGCACCTGCGACCAGTTGGTGATGTTGTCTTCGGCCTCCGGGCCCCAGATCCGGTTGAGCTCCTCAACGGTAAGGCAGTCCGCCCAGGTGTTGCTGGGATTGGCCAGGACCGCCAGCCCGTCGAAGGCGACCGTGAGTTCCACGAATCCGATCCCGTTCTCCTGGCAGGTGGCAACCTCGCTGTCCTTGATCGCCCGGGAGGCGTTGGACAGGTCGGTCTCGCCGATGCAGAACTTTTCGAATCCGCCGCCGGAACCCGAGATCCCGACCGGAACGCGAACGTTGGGGTAGATCTTGGTAAATTCCTCGGCCACGGCCTGGGTGACCGGGCCAACCGTCGAGGACCCGTCGGCCAGGATGGTGCCGCTCAGCTCCACCATGGCGCCTTCGTCCGCCGCAGTGTCTTCCATTGCGTCGGCAGGGGCCGGGGCAGCAGCGGCCGGGGCCGGGGCTTCCTCTTCTCCGCATGCGGCCAGGGCGGTCACGGCGGCAAAGCCGGCGCCGGCGGCCAGCAGGCGGCGTCGCGATAGTTGCTTCATTACCTTTACCAGGGCTAGAACTTCATACCCAAAGCAAAGTTAGGACGCGCCGGGCCGCCGCCGGGCCGCCTATGTCAACGGAGCGTCAATTCGCATTCAGCGAAGCGTCAATCTCGGCCATGGCGATGTTCGCGCCGCGCCGGACCGGGATCGAAAGAATGAATTCGGATCCGCTGTCGGCGCCGGCCGAAAGCACCCGGATGCGCCCGCCGTGCAACTCGACCATCTGCTTGGCGATCGTCAGGCCCAGGCCGGCTCCGGCGGCGCCGCGCGCGCGGTCGCCCTTGAAGAACCGCTCAAATATCCGGTCCTGAATCCCGGGTTCGACCCCGCTGCCCTGGTCTGCGACCCGCACCAGCGCGCCGTCCGGTCCCTCCTCGCAGTCAATCCGGATCGCCTTGTGGGGAGGCGTGAACTTGATCGCGTTAAGGATCAGATTGGCGGTTGCGATCTCCAGCTTGGACCGGTCTGCAAATATCGGCAGCGGGCCGGCGCCGGACACTTCCATCGCCACCTGGGCGCGGCGCGCGACGGGGTCGAGCCGACTGCCCAGCTCGGCCACCATCGCGGCCAGGTCGAACTGCTCCCAGTCCATGCGGTTGGTGAGGGCGTCGGCGCGTGCGGCGGCGATCACGTTTTCGGTCAGGTCGATCAAGCGATCGGCTTCGGCGTCGATTCGGGCGAGGAAGTCTTCGCGGTAGCGGGGGCGGTCGGCGGCGCCGCCCAGCAGGGCCTCGCAGAGCGACTTGATCGCCGCTACCGGGGTACGCAGGTCGTGCGAGATGTTGGCGATCAGATCACGCTGCGCTTCGCGCTGGCCCTCGATCGCGGTAACGTCCTGCAGGATGAGGAGGACCCGCGTGGTCGAACCCACCAGGACCGGCGTGGCGACCACCTGCAGGGTCAGATCGGGCTGGACCGGCCGAACGATCTGGCGTCGCGTCGCCGCGTCCGCGCGGACTTTCCCGACGAGGTCGATGATTTCCGCATCGCGCGCCAATCGCGCCAGCGAAATGCCGGTGCTCCCGTCGCGGTCGGCGCCAAAAATGCGGATCGCCGCCGCGTTGATCGCAACGACATGGTCGTCTCCGTCGAGAACCACCACTCCGTCGGCCATGTTTTCCAGCAGGTGCTGCAGGTCCCGGGCCAGGGCCTCGCCGCGCCGGATCCGCCTGGCGATCCGGTCCGCCCGGCGCGGATATTCGTCAAGGCCGGCCGATCCAAACCCCAGGCGCCGCGCGACCGATGACATTGCGTCGAGGCGGCGGTCCAGCCAGCGCCGCGCCACGAAAGCCGCGCCCGCTGCGACGGCGGCGGCCAGGGCGATCGCCAGCCAGGCCCCCGCCGACCAGACCCAGCCCGACGACGCAACCCCGATCAGCGCCCCCAGCAGGATGCCCGCCGGGACCAGCAGCCAGGCCCAGCGGTCCATCAGGGCACGCTAGGGGCGGGCGTAGCGGTATCCCGAACCGCGCACCGTCTGGATACGCTGCGGATTGGCCGGGTCGGTTTCGATCTTCTGGCGCAATTGGCTGATGTGGACCCGCACGGTGCGGGTGTCGTCGATGAAATCGTGACCCCAGACCTGGCGGATCAGGTCCTCCGGCGAAACAACCCGCCCCCGGTTGGCGAGCAGGTACTCGAGCAGATCGAATTCCTTGGGGCGCAGGTCCACCGGTTCACCGGCTATGTCAACGCGCATGCCGGCGCGGTCCAGGACCAGGTCGCCGTCGATGAGCGGGGCCTCCGACTTCTGCGACTCGAATTCGCCCAGAAGCAGCGCGTGGCGCCGCAGCAGCGCCTTGATCCGGGCCTGCAATTCGCGGACCGAGAAGGGCTTGGTCACGTAGTCGTCGGCCCCGATTTCGAGTCCGACCACCCGGTCGATTTCGTCATCCCGGGCAGTGAGCATGACTACCGGCACGGTCGAGAGCTCGCGGATCTGCCGGCAGGCCTCGAACCCGTCAATCCCCGGGAGCATCACGTCGAGCAGGACCAGGTCCACAGGGTGTCCGGCCAGATGCTCGAGACCGTCCTCGGCGCTGGCGCAGGCGTGGATTCGGAACCCGGACTGGCGCAGGTTGTAGCGCAGCGAGGCGACCAGGTTGGGCTCATCGTCCACCAGCAGGATTCGCGGCGCCGGATCAGATTGGCTAATCAAGGATCATTCGCAAACGCTCGGCCGTCCGCCGGCCCGTGCCGGGTCCCGGTCAGTAGTGGATGTCTATCCGCGTGCCCACCTGGCAAAAGTCGTAGGTAAAGGCCGAATCCGGCAGACGCATGTTCAGGCAGCCGTGCGAGCGGCGCTTGCCGAAGTCGTCGTGCCAGTAGGCGTAATGGAACGCGTGGCCCTGCCAGGTGAAGTAGACGGTGTTGTAGATGTTGGAGATGTCGTAGAACTCCTGGGTCCCCCAGAGACCGGTCATGCGCTCCGACTTGACCTTGCGGTTTACGTAAAAACTGCCCGGAGGAGTCTCAAAGAGATCCTTGCCCGAGGAGGTGGTGAACTGGAATGCCGGGCCCTCGGAAGAGTGCAGGGTGACCAACTGGGTGGAAAGGTTCACGTCCACCCAGCGCCCCCGCAGCGGGCCCAGCGAGGGAAGAAAGTCGACCGGGTCGTACAGCCGGGCGCCCGGGCGCGGCGCCACGCCTGCCTGGGAAAGACCGTAGGCCGCCGCCAGCGAGCGTCCGATGGGCAGCGGATGGGGGGCCTCGCCTTCCCTGGCGACCGCGACGACCTTCTGAAACGGCTGCAGGATCGTTTCCTCGTCCAGACGGTACGCCCAGTCGATCGGGTCGCCCCAGGCGAACACCCCGCCGGTGTCGCGATGCCAATCGGCAAAAACCGGATGCATCCCGACGCCGGGATCCCAGGGAATTTCCGCTTCGGTAAAGTCGCGCAGCAGAGAAGTCAATTGTTGGGCGCGCCGGTTTATCCAGTCCGATCCGGCCGCCAGCGACCGGACCCCGGTGACCTCCGGCGAATCCGGATCGGTGATCAGGGCCGCGAATTCGAAGAACTGGACGGTCTGCGGCCCGCGCCGCTGCGGTTCCGATATCGGCCATCCGAAAGTTGCGTCGGCGCCGTAGCGCGACCAGTGGTCGAGGATCGAGCCGCTCACATGGTGGCCGGTCTGCGGGACGTAGACGATGGACTCCTGATCCTGCGGGACCGACTCCTCGGCCGCGGACGGGGTCAACAGGGCGGCCCGCGCCGGCCGGGCGGCGGCCAGCCCGGCGGCGCCGGCGGCGGCCAGCCCCAGCAGGCGGCGGCGTCCCAGGCGTCGGCCGGATCTTTGGGTCAGGTGGGTGGAATTACCCATGGTCAGGGTACGCGCGCTCCATCGACGGAAAAGCTTGCAACTCTTCACACGAATTATTATGGAGAAGGCTGCAACTTGGGGCCTGTCGGTTGCCCGTTTCCTTCCGGCCGGCAACACCTGCCGCAGCGCCCAAAATCCTGCCGGAAGAGGCCGAACCGATGATTCCAACCCGCCGATTCGGCCCGCCACGACGACGAGGTGACAATCGTCGCCGTTGGCTGCGGGCACATCGTCCGTCCCGGAACCACGTTCGAGCAGTCGGTGGCGATCGTTCGGGCCGCGATCGACCGCGGAGTCAACTTCATCGATACCGCCTGGGACTACGGCGAGGGTTCGAGCGAATTGCGGGTCGGGGCCGCAATCGAAGGGCAGCGCGACGAACTATTCGTGGCCACCAAGGTCTGCGCGCGCGACCGCGTCAGCGCCGAGGCGCAGATAAACGAATCACTGGAGCGCCTGCGGACCGATCGCGTCGACCTGCTGTCACTGCACGAAATCAACTACGACAACGATCCCGAATGGTGCTTTGCCCCGGAAGGGGCGTTCGAGGCCCTGCTCGACGCCCGGGCCCAGGGCAAGACCCGCTACATCGGATTCACCGGCCACAAGCATCCGGCGATCCTGGTCGAGATGCTGGGCCGCTTCGACGGCTGGGACGCGGTTCAGATGCCGATCAACGTCTACGACGCCTCCTACCGGAGCTTTATCAATCAGGTGCTCCCGATCGTCACCGAGCGCGGGATGGCCTGCATCGGCATGAAGTCGCTGGGCGGCAACGGGCAGTTCATAAGGGACGGCGGCCTGACGGCCCAGGATTGCCGGCGATTTGCGCTGTCGCAACCGATCACCACGCTCAGCTGCGGCATGACCGATCTCCGGGACCTGGACCAGGACATTGCCATCGGCGAGAACTTCGAGCCGTTCACGGCCCGGGAGATGCGTGACTTTGCCCATCGCGTACGCAACGAGGCCCGCGACGGTCGCCACGAGTGGTTCAAGACCAACAACTTCTTTGACAACTGGTACCACCGCGAGCAGCACGGGTACCCCGACGTGGCCGACGTGCGCAGCGCGCTGGGACTCAAGTAGACGTCCGGGCCGGCAGCGGGCCGGTGGCAGGACGGGCGGTTTAGCGGCGCAGCCGCGTGTACACGAGCATGGCGCCGGCCGCGATCAGGATCGCCGGCCAGAACCGCAGGGCCAGGGAGATCAGGTCGCCCAGGTACGACCAGAACTGCAGCGAGACCCAGTTGTCGATCAGGAACAACACCCCGATGACGATCAGGACGAGCCCGGCGACGACCGGAGCATTTGACCGTCGCCGCACGGCCGCGGCCGGATCGGGCCCCGGGGCGGGTTCTGTCCCGGACTCGGCGGTCGGGGACGCCGGGTCGGGTCGATCGGGTTCGGCGCCGGCGCCGGCCATGACCTCCGACCGCGGAGGCACGATCGCCCACATGGCAAGGTAGGCCAGCAGGCCGACTCCCGAAGTGACCAGCACGACCAGGATCCAGAGCAGCCGCACCAGGGTCGGGTCTATCTCCAGGATCTCGGCCAGGCCGCCGGCCACGCCGCCGATCTTGCAGTCGCTTTCGCTGCGGAACAGCCGGAACCTGGACCCCTGCGAACTGCTCACGAGCCCGGTCCCTTCAGCTGTCCCGGATCGGGTCGCGGCAGCGAATCTGCGATCACCATTCGACCGCCTCGCCATCGAAGAAGAAACCGCCGTTGGGGCCGTCCGACGGCAGTTGCGCCAGCGGTAAGATTCCGGCGGCGGCGGTGGCAACGTCGCGGTCGGCATCGGGTCCGCCCATGTCGGTGCGCACCCAGCCCGGGGTGGCCGAATTGACCTTGATGTCGGCCTCTCCGACCACGGCCGCAAATACCCGCGTCACCGCGTTGGCGGCCGCTTTCGAGATCCGGTAGGCGGGATGCCGGTCGGTCATTCGAGCCAGCGACCCGGCACCGGAGGTCACATTGACGATCCGACCGTAACCCTGGCGCTGCATTACCGGAAATACCGTGCGGCACACGCGGTAGACACCCAGCGCGTTCACCTGAAAGCTGTCCAGCAGGGTCGCGTCGGTGGTCTCCAGGGCCGCAACCGCCCCGGCCGCCGGGGTCTCATCCAGCACCGCCCCGGCGTTGTTGATGAGCACGTCCAGCCGTCCGCAGGCGCCGAGTACGAAATCGACTCCGCGGTCGACCGCGAACCTTTTGGTAACGTCCATCGGACAAAAGAGAACCTCGATGCCGTCGGCGGCCAAGTGCTGGACGGCCACCGCACCGAGGCGCTCGTCGCGCGATGAGAGAACGGTCCTGAAGCCGGACCCGGCCAGCTGCCGGCAGAGCTCCAGCCCGATTCCGCGATTGGCACCGGTGACCAATGCCACCCTGTTCTCGTTCATTGCGTTGCGTCTCGGTCTCTGCTGATGCCGACTGTTCGGCGCTGGAGTCATTTTTCCAGATCGGCCCGCTGCAGGCCCGGCAATTCCGGCCCGGTCGGCCCGATCACCTTTTAATATGCTGGGCCAGCCCGGCCCGCCGCCCCCGAAATCCCCGAGAGCAGGGTAAATGGACCGCCCCAACTTCCTAATCATCATGTCCGATGAGCACAACCCTGCCTACAGTTCGGTTTACGGCCACCCGACGGTGCAAACCCCGAACCTCGACCGCCTCGCGGCGGAGGGGTCCACTTTCGAGAACGCCTACTGCAACTCGCCGCTGTGCGTGCCTTCGCGGGCGTCGTTCATGTCGGGCCGCTATGTGCACGAAGTCGAAGTCTGGGACAACGCCAACACCCTGCGCACCGACCAGATCACCTGGGCGCACCGGCTCAATTCGCTGGGCTACGACACTGCCCTGTGCGGCAAGATGCACTTCGTCGGGCCCGACCAGATGCACGGATTCAAGCACCGCCTGCTGGAGGACATTCACGGCGGGGGGACGACCACCGGACGCCTGCCCGACTGGTCGTCGGGCGGCCACTTCGGCGACGATATCGACAACGCCCGCCGCCTGACCCAGACGCCGCGGTCGGGCGATTACTTCCACCTCCGCTACGACGACGAGGTGACCAAGCGCACGGTCGAGTTCCTCGCCCAGCCGGACCGGCGCGAACGCCCGTTCGCGATCTGCGCGTCCATCTTTACCCCGCACTTCCCGTTCATCGCCCGCGATCAGCATTACTACAAGTACTTTGCCGACAACGTCGAGATGCCCAAGCACGGCGTGGGCGATCTGGGCAAACTGCATCCGCAGAACGAACGGTTGCTGGACGTGTTCCAGTGCCGCGACATTCCCGCCGAACAGGTGCGCAAGGCACGGGCCGCCTACTACGGCATGTGCACGTTTGCCGACGAAAAGATCGGCCAGATGGTCGATGCCCTCGATTACCTGGGGCTGGGCGAGAACACCGTGGTCATCTACGTGGCCGACCACGGCGAGCAGCTGGGCGAAAAAGGGCTCTGGTACAAGTGCGGTTTCTACGACGCCTCGACCAAGATCCCGTTCCTGGTGCGCTGGCCCGGGGTCACTTCGCCGGGCAGCCGCTTCACGCGCGTCACCTCGCTCCTGGACGTGGTCAAGACGGTGCTCGAGGGCGCGGCGCCGACAGCGAGCTCTGTCACGGCAGCTCGCTCCTGCCGCTGCTCTCCGGGGATGAGCCCGACGGGGGCGGGGAGGCGATCTGCGACTACTACGCGCACGGCTCGATCGCCCCCGGCCGCAGCATCCGCCAGGGGCGCTACAAGCTCAACTACTACCACGGCGAGCGGCCCGAGCTGTTCGACCTGGAGGAGGATCCCGAAGAGCTCTCCGACCTGGCCGGCGACCCCGGCCACGCCGAAACCGTGAGTCGGCTGAGCGCGGCCGCGCTCAAGGGATGGGATCCGGAGGACATCGCGCAGCGCGTCACGCACTCGCAGCAGTCGCGATCCAAGCTCGTCGGCGCGGTCGGCGACCAGCCCTGGGGGCAGCCCTACCAGGGCGGCGACTTCTCCTGATCGGCCCAGCCCCAAAAAGACCCTCCCCCGGCCACATCCAAAAGGCAGGCCAATGCCCAAACGACCAAACACCTGGTGGTGATGAGCGACGAACACTCGCGCAGCTTCACCGCGCCCTACGGGCACCCCTTCGTCAAGACGCCGCACATGCAGCGCCTGGCCGACGAAGGGGCCACGTTCGTGAACGCGTACTGCAACTCGCCGATCTGCAACCCTTCGCGGGCATCGTTCATGACCGGCCAGCACACCCCGCAGGTGGGCGCCTGGGACAACGCCGCCACCCTGAGCAGCGACGAGGCCACCTGGGCGCATCTGCTCAACGCGGCCGGCTACGAGACCGTGCTCTGCGGCAAGATGCACTTCCAGGGCGCCGACCAGATGCACGGCTTCAAGCGCCGCATCCTCTCCGACGTGCACGGTGACGCAAATCCCAGACTGACCGCCGACTGGGTCGGCTGGCACCCCGAAAACGCGGCCGCCGACTACAGCATGTTCACCCAGGCCGGGCCCGGCGAACACGCCTATTCGTCCTACGACGAGGTCGCCGCCGCCCAGGCCAGCACCTACATCCGCGCCCAGGAGCAAGCCGACCGGCCCTGGGCACTGCTGGTGGGGCTGATCACGCCCCATTTCCCGTTCATCGCGCGCCAGAAATACTGGGACATGTACTACCCCCGAGCACGCCGACCAGCCGCGCGTTCCGGCCCACATGGACGACATCCACTCGCACAAGCGCCGCCTGGCGGAATGGTTCTCCTACGTGGACGTCGACCCCGAACTGGTGGCGAGGGCAAGAGCCGCCTACTACGGCCTGATCACCTATTGCGACGACTGCCTGGGACAGATCCTGGCCGCGGTCGACGAGTCCGGCCAGGGCGACGACACGGTAATCGTGTACACCTCCGATCACGGTGACGCGGTCGGCGAGCACGGGATGTGGACCAAGCAGACTTTCTACGAGGACTCGGTCGGGGTGCCGCTGCACGTGCGCTGGCCGGGCAGGGTCGACGCCGGCCGCCGCGTGAACCAGCCGGTTTCATTGATTGACGTGACCCAGACGCTGCTCGACTCCGCCGAGGTCGAAGCGCCCGACTACTGGTCCGGAGAGAGCCTGCTGGGACTGGCCGGCGGCGGGCCCGAGGGCCCGGGCGAGGTGATCGCCGACTACACCGCCGTGGCGGCCCGGGGACCCTGCCGGATGGTGCGGGTGGGTGAGCTCAAGTACAACTACTACCACGGCGAGCCCGAGGAGCTGTTCGACCTGGCCAGCGACCCGGACGAGCTGGTAAACCAGATCGATAATCCCCGCTACGCCGACGCCCTCGCCGACCTGCGCGCGCGCTCGCGCCGCGACTACGATCCCGACGAGGTTTATTCCCGCGCGCTGCGCTCGCAGCAAAACCGCCGGCTGATCAACGCCGGCCGGCCGTCCAGCCCGTCCGGTTCCTGGGAACCGGGGCGGCCCTGAGGTAAGCATCACGCTCGCGCGGCCGGAGGCACCGGGGAGCGGCCGGTTCGCGACCGCCGCGCCGGTTGCAAAATACTTGCGGTGCGACGATCCGACGGGGACAAGGAATTGACAGACAACCAAGACTGGTGGCCGGGGCGGCTGAGCCTTGCCGCCCTGCGCCGGAACTCGGCGCAGTCCGATCCGCTGCCGGACGGGTTCGACTACCGGACGGCGGTCGAGGCGCTGGATGTCGAGGCGCTGCGGCGCGACATCGAATCGGTAATGACAACCTCGCAGGACTGGTGGCCGGCCGATTACGGCCACTACGGGCCGCTGCTGATCCGCATGACCTGGCACGCCGCCGGCACCTACCGTGTCAGCGACGGTCGGGGCGGCGGCGGCTCGGGACAACAGCGGTTCGCGCCGCTGAACAGCTGGCCCGACAACGCCAATCTCGACAAGGCCCGGCGCCTGCTCTGGCCGATAAAACAAAAGTACGGCCGGAACCTTTCCTGGGCCGACCTGCTCATATTCGCCGGCAACTGCGCGCTGGAATCGATGGGTTTTAGGACTTTCGGGTTCGCGTTCGGGCGAGAGGACGTGTGGGAGTCGGACGAGACCGACTGGGGCTCGGAGAGCGAGTGGCTCGGCGACGAACGCCACGACGAGGACGGCCGGCTGCTGGGACCGCTGGCGGCCGACCACATGGGCTTGATCTATGTGAACCCGGAGGGGCCGGGCGGGCGTCCGGACCCGGCTGAAGCGGCCCGCTACATCCGCCAGACCTTTGAGCGGATGGCGATGAACGACGAGGAAACGGTCGCCCTCATCGCCGGCGGGCACACTTTCGGCAAGGCCCACGGCGCCGGTCCCGAATCACACGTCGGACCGGACCCGGAAGCGGCCGGGCTGGAACGGCAGGGGCTCGGCTGGGCCAGCAGCTACGGGGGCGGCAAGGCCGGCGATTCGGTGACCAGCGGGCTGGAGGGCGCCTGGACCAGCAATCCGACCCGCTGGGACAACGAGTTCCTGGAAAACCTGTACGGGAACGAGTGGGAACTGACCAAGAGCCCGGCCGGCAAGTCACAGTTCCGGCCCCGCGACGCCGCGGCTGCCAGCACGGTCGCCGACGCCCACGACCCGGCGGTCAAGCACCCGCCGATGATGCTCACCACCGATCTTGCGCTCCGGGCCGACCCCGCGTACGCGGCGATTTCGACCCGCTTCCTGAACAACCCGGCCGAACTCGAGGACGCGTTCGCGCGGGCCTGGTTCAAGCTGCTGCACCGTGACATGGGACCGCGCAGCCGTTACCTTGGACCGCTGGTTCCGGCCGAGAAACTCCTGTGGCAGGATCCGGTGCCCGAAGTCGACCACGAGCTGATCGGCGATCGGGACATTTCCGAACTCAAAGCCAGCGTCCTCTCCTCCGGACTCCCGGTTTCGCAGCTGGTCCACACCGCCTGGTCGGCGGCGGCCTCCTATCGCGGCACCGACCGGCGCGGCGGCGCCAACGGGGCCCGCATCCGGTTGGCCCCCCAGAAGGACTGGGCCGCCAACGACCCGGAGAACCTGGCCGCGGTTCTGGCCGTGCTTGAGCGGATCCGGGCCGAATTCAACCGGTCGCGGACCGACGGTGCCAAGATCTCGCTGGCCGACCTGATCGTCCTGGGCGGATGCGCGGCGG
>CBDBBM010000020.1:0-8573 GCA_965203015.1 Chloroflexota bacterium | reverse complement strand
GTAACTGCTACCTGTTCGACTCCGGGATTCGATTCGCCCGGCACCACCTGGACGGTGACGGCCCTGGCGATGTTCTCGATTACCTGGCCGTTATGAACGAGACGCTACAGCCGTTCCCCCTGCCGCACAACGAAATCAAGGGCATAGCGCGCAGCGTGGACCGCTACCGCAAACAGTGGAACATGGGCGGCCGCCTGTCACCGGCCTACCGTGCAAAGCAAGCCGCCCGCGGCCGTAAGGGCGGCCGTAAGGGCGGCCCGAACGGCAGCCGCCAGGACAAGCGGAAAGCTGCCCTCCAGTCTGCCGCCGTTCGGAGGGCCGCCGCCGCCCGCGATTGGGCGGCCCCGGTGACCGCTGCCAGGGCAGGGCGGCCGTTGCGGTCCGTAGCGGCCGAATTTAACGTCTCCCTGTCGGGACTCCGCCGCGCGCTCGGATGGGCCTAACCCCGGCCGGTCCGGGATTTTTGATGGGTATGTTTAGTCGCGCGCGATGCAAAGCTAACAGTTGGTGCCCGACTTCGGAGGGCATAGCGCCCCGATATTTCCCCGTCAGGGTGTCCGCGGATGGCCAAAATCGCCCGCGCGACCGCCCGGCGAATTTCGTAAAAATTGGGGAATACTGAGACGAAACACGCTTTCCGATTCCGCCCGCCGCCGCGGCCCTGAAATCGACGGAATCCGCAACATTTGCGCCCCTCGAGTCGCGCCCCTCGAATTACGGATTCCGCCGCCCTTAGCGTAACGTCTGCCGCCGGTCGTGTTACGCCAAGTCGGCGCGCCGCAGCTGGCCAGCTGCGCGACGTGGGCGGCCGTCTCCGGACCTGCCGGCGCGCTGGCCCTGGTGAACATCGAGGGACCGCCCGTCAGCTGCTGGCCCTGGACCGGCGCTTACCCTGCCGACGTGGGCAGACCCGCGTAAGGGACCTAAGCGCCGCCGCCCTGCAGACGCGTCGACCTGGTAGACGTGCTGGCCATCGAGGGCCTGCCGGCGCGACCTGGTAAGGGACCCTCGATGCCCGGCGATCCCCTCCGGATCGGGCCGCCGTCCAGTTGGCCGCCCTGGACCTGGACGGCCGTAGAGGGCCGTTGCGCCGGCGCGGTGGTGTCTGACTACCCTGGACGGGATCGACGGGCCGCGTTCGAGGGCCTGCCGCCGCAAGTGTGGGAATTCCCGCACCTGGCCAGCTGCGCGACGTGGGCGGCCGTCTCCGGAGACCTGGCGAAACGTCAAAGCTGACGGCCGCGGTACCTGGCGAAACGTCACAACTGACGGCCGCCGTCTCGCGCGTGCGGAGGGCCTGCGCTGGCCGTTTTGACCCTGGTATGTCAGAATTGACCGGCAATCCGTCAAAACTGACAAATGACCGGAGAATCGATGTTTGAACGCCAATTTTGCGCCCTATGCAACAAGCGCCGAAAGTGCGCCCGATTCTGGTACACGAACGGCCGCGGCCCATCCTGGTGTTGCTGGCCATGCATCGCGGCCAAAGCTGAAAGCGGCGCGCTGACGCTGCCGGTCCAGGGCCGATTACAGGGATCGGCCGGCGCGACCTAGTCAGGGCCTGGCCCTGGACCGGCGCTTATCCTGCCGACGTGGGCAGACCCGCGTAAGGGACCTAAGCGCCGCCGCCCTGCAGACGCGTTGACCTGGTAGACGTGCTGGCCATCGAGGGCCTGCCGGCGCGACCTGGTAAGGGACCCTCGATGCCGCCGATCCCCTCCGGATCGGCCCGCCGTCCAGTTGGCCGCCCTGGACCTGGACGGCCGTAGAGGGCCGTTGCGCCGGCGCGGTGGTGTCTGACTACCCTGGACGGGATCGACGGGCCGCGTTCGAGGGCCTGCCGCCGCAAGTGTGGGAATTCCCACACCTGGACCGGCGCGACGTGGGCGGCCGTCTCCGGAGACCTGGCGAACGTGGAACAAACGTCCCGCGTTTTGTATTTAGAATCCCGCCACTATGGCAGCCCCGACACGGGCCGAAATCATCGCGGAAATCCGCCGCTACTTCAATACGGACTTCACCGACGCGGACCGGAAACGGGCGCAAGATCGACTCCGCGGCCGGATCGCGGAATACCGCGCCGCCGAAACGGACCGGCAGGACGTGGATCGCCAGGCCGAACTAGACCGGCAGGCCGAACGCGAACGCCAGGAACGGGAACGGCAGGCCGAACGAGACCGCGCCAAAGCCGAAACCGAACGGGCCGCCGCCCGCGAACGCCTGGCCGCCCGCGATGCCCGGATCGCCAGGGACCGCGCCAGGGCCGAAGCCGAACGCCTGGAACGTGAACGCCTGGCCGCCCGCGGCGAGGAACGCCGCGCCGCCCAAAAGGCCAGGGACCGCGCCAGGGCGGCCGTTGCCCGCCAAACCCAATTGGAACGCCAGGCCGTAGCGGCCGCGCGAGATCTCGAGACGGCCATCGAGGATCTTGGCGGCGCGGATCCGGCCCGCCCGGATCCGGGCAACGTTGACCGGCAGGCCCTCGATGGCCAGGCCGAACGAGACCGCGCCGACGCTGACCGCGCCAGGGCCGCCGCTGACCGGCAGGAACGGGAACGCCAGGAACGGGAACGGCAAGAACGGGATCGCCTGGCCGAAGTGGCGGCCGCCCGGCGCGAGTACAACCGGGCGCAAGCCGAATTCAGGGAACGCCAGCACGATCTACCACCTGCCGAATTGGCGGCCGAACGTGAACGCCTGTCCGGCATGTATGGCGAACTGATAGACCTGGACCGCGGTATCGCAGCTGGCAGCCGCCGGGCCATCCAGCGCCGGAAAGCGCGAGAGTACCGGGCAGGGATCGGAGCACACCGGCAGCGCGTCGACGAATGGGCCGCCAAGCTGACACCGGAGGCCCGCGCCGCCCTCGAATCGCATCATATGGGCCGCTACTCAAGCGCGGCCATGAACGCGGCCAGCGCCATCCAGTCGGCGGCCGCCGAACAAGCGGCCGCCGACTACCGCGCCGCCCTGGACAAGTGGCAAGCCGACACAGACCGGATGATGTTCGAGGATGCCGGCGCGAATACCCAATTCACCGCATCCGCCGCCCGTATCGCCAGGGACCGCGCCAGGGCCGCCGACCGGGCCAGAGATGACGACATACTCTCCGGAGACCTGGGCGGCGATCAAACATTCGTGCGAGACGTAGGGCCGAAGCTGGTACACGTCAGCCGGTTCGATCCGCCTGGACCGGCGGCCGGTGATGATGACGTTTTGGCCGATATGGGCATCGCGCAGCTGCCAGAGACCGGAGAATTTGCGGCCGGTATGCCGACGATCGGAGACCTGCCGACCGGAGGGCCGCCGCCGACCGGTCCGGGCGCGGCAGACGATCAATCATTCGTTGCCGACGTAGGGCCAAAGCCGCTACACGTCACGCAAGCGGAATTGACGGCGGCCGAAGCAAACCGGATCGCACAAGCGCAGGCCGCGGAGACGGCCGCCGCCATCGAGACGGCCAACGCGGACCGCGTGGCGGCCGCCGAACGCCGGGCGGCCGAATCGAACGCCGCGGAGCAAGCGCGCATCGATCAATCAGCCGCGGAGATCGCCGCGGCCAACGCGCAGCGCCTGGCGGATGCCGAACGCCGGGCGGCCGAATCGAACGCCGCGGAGCAAGCGCGCATCGATCAATCAGCCGCCGCCCTCGATGCGGCCAACGCGCAGCGCCTGGCGGATGCCGAACGCCGGGCGGCCGAATCGAACGCCGCGGAGCAAGCGCGCATCGATCAATCAGCCGCGGAGATCGCCGCGGCCAACGCGCAGCGCCTGGCGGATGCCGAACGCCGGGCGGCCGAATCGAACGCCGCGGAGCTGCCCATCGAGGGACCGCCGCCGTCGGGCCTGGCGCAACTTGGCCCGGTCGCGTCCGACGTCGGGCAAACCGCGTCCGGCCTGTACGTCGCGACCGTTGATCCCCTGGCCGCGCCGGCCCCGGTGACCGCGCAGCCCTTAGCGGTCCCTCCGGGGACACGCGCACCGGATGACGTGCGAACCAGTACCGACGTTCTGCGCGAGGATATCGGCGCGCCGTTGCTGGCCGGTTATCACTGGGTAGGCGAACGTTCCGGTAAGGCGAATTTGGGGAACCTGGCCCGGATCGGCATATTTGGAACGCCTGGCCAGCTGCTGGCATGGTCCCCGGCCGCGATGGGCAGCGGCCCCCGGTCCGGCAGCGGCGGCCAGGACAGCCGACACCAAAGCGGCCCGGTCCCTGAAACGGATTTATCCGCGCTGTCTCCGGATGCGCCGTCCCTCTACGAACAAGCGGGATACGCCATCGATAGGAACGTCACAAACCCACAAGCGCGGGCAACGTTCGGATTCCTAAAGCACCTGGTACCGCACTACGTTGTTGACGTGGCGGACCTGGCGATCCCCGGCCCGCCCGTGGGCCGCGTTTTGGGCCCGGTGGCCAGCACCACGCGCAAGACCGTTAAGACGGTGACAAGCAAACTGGATCATGGGCCGCTACGGTATTCGATCCCCGAAAACACGCCACAACAGATAGCGGAGAAATTCACCGGCCTACCGCATACCGGCATCCGGTTAGCTGTCGGGGATGCCGCTTACAAGATGGAACGGGCCGCCGCTGAATGGCTATCCCCGAAGTTCGACACGTTCATGGACGCGGTCGGACTCAAACCGGTTGAACATGTTCAAATCCCGACGTTTAACCAGTTCCTGGCGAAAGAGCAAATCGCCAGGCTAACGGGCCTGCCGGGCATGGGTGACGTGGTATTTCAAATGGAGGGCCATAAAATGCGGATGTTGCCCTCCGGTGAAGTGCTTTACGTACCGCTAGAGGGCCTGCCGCCCGTACAGAATCCCATCAAGATTCGGCCCGCCGAAAAGGGCATCGATGATCTGCAGCGATTCGCAGACCTGGACGTGTTGGGCGGAACGCGTATGCCCTACTTCGTGGGAGAGCAACCGCGCTTTGGCGGCGGCGGCGGCGGAATCTCGTTATGGGAACGTTTCCCGCGGGACACCGGCGGCGGCGGCGGGACACCGGGCGGCGGCGGCGGGACCGCAACGTTAGCGCAGGAGACGGCCATAACGCGGGCCGTCACGCCCGGCCAGACTCAGACACCGTTTCACCTGGCCGACGAACTGCTATGGACACCGCAAACGCCGCCCGGATTCAGGCCCGGCGGCCCGGCGTTCGTTCCTGGGCCTGGCCCTGGTGAAACCGGCGCGGATCGGCCCTCGGAGATTCCGGACTGGCAGCGCGACGAAATGGGCGAACCTGTCGGGGAACCTGCCCCCGTAGAGACGCCGCGGCCGATCCCCGACTGGCAGCGCGACCCTATGGGCGAACCTGTCGGGGAACCTGCCCCGGTGGAGACACCGGTCCGGCCGGCGCGGCCGTTGCCGGACTGGCAGCGCGACCCTATGAATGAACCTGGCCCGGCGGACCGGCCGATCCCCGACTGGCAGCGCGACCCTATGGCCGAACCTGGACCGCAACCGCGCCGGCGCATAGGTCCGGCCGAAATGATGCCGGTAACGGTCCCTGAAATCACGCCGCGGATAGGTCCGGCCGAGACAATGCCCGAAACGGTCCCTGAAATCACGCGGCGGCCAGGCCCTGCCGAAATCATGCCCGAAACGGTCCCTGAAATCGACCGGCCCGGCGAAGATGACAAGCCCGAAGATATGCCCCTGACGGTCCCTCATATCGACCGGCCCGGCAAAGATGATCCGGCCGAAGATATGCCCGAAACGCCGCCGCATATCGACCGGCCCGATGATGGTTTTCACTGGGACCCCGTTCCGGAGATGCCGCCGCATGTCATCGAGATCGACCGGCCGCAGGAAGATGATCCGCCCGAAGATATGCCGCAAACGGTCCCTGAAATTACCCGCGTCGAGGAACCAGACGACGACGACGCGACGACAACCAAACCGAAGGACAAAGCGCGCCGGCGGCCGCTGCCGCAGCCCCGACCGCAGCCCCGACCGCTGCCGCGGCCGCGGGCAACACCGAGGCCGCAATCGCGCCGGCAGCGTCAACGCCTGCCGCACCTGCCGAAACTGCGCCGCCGCGCCGATCCCGACCCGCCGCCCCGCCGTCCGCGCCGTCCGCGCTGGCCGCGGCCGCCCGCCCCGCCGCCGTCAGACGAGATACGGCCGCGCCGCGGTCTGCATCCGCGGGTTGTGCTTTGGTCTGAGGGCCGGTTACGGCATCGCGTGGACCTGGTGACCGGCGCCCATAGCGTCCGGCGCCAGCGCCCGACGGCGCCAAGCGTTGCCGGTTACAGCCGCATCCGCCCTATAGGCCGCCGCCTGGACTTTGGCCGGGTGGATACCCATATCGACGCGGCCGGAACGCCGCGCCAGTTCCTGGACCCTGCCGCGGAGATTCTGCCGACTGGCGAAATCGTATGGCGCGGCGATCAACATTTGCGACCTATTGCCATAGTAGACACACAACGGAGGTTTAACGACATGGCAACGAAACGTCAAAACCGCGCCGGCATCACGCCGCGGGCAGACATGCAAACGGTACCGGCCGCCGGACCTGTACCGGACCTGGCCGCGCCGCCGGAGATGCCCGAAGGTCCGGGCACACTCAAGCCGCCGCATGAACAGATTCAGCCGGAGATACCGAACGGATCGCGGGCCGAATCCAAACCGGCAAGCGAAACAATCGTCATTGTTGCGCCGACCGAACGCCCGGCCCGCCGCCGACGGCGCAAGCGGCCGGACTTTGACCGGCCCGCGATGGCAAGCCGCGGCCGCGGCGTGCTGTAAGGCATGTTTTGCAGGCCCTCGAACCACTGGCCGGCGCGGGCAGCTGGCGATCTGGTATTCGTGCCATTGCCGCCCGAAGTTGAACGCCCGGCCGGATGTTGGGCATTGTGGATTGATTTTGACGCTGCCGACGAGATCGACGAGATCGGCGGCCCGATCCGACTATTCGACTAACCGGCCAGCTCGAGGGCCTGCGCGGCCGGGTGTGGGAATTCCCGCACCTGGCCAGCTGCCGACGTGGGCGGCCGCCCTGCAGACGCGTTGACCTGGTAGACGTGCTGGCCATCGAGGGCCTGCCGGCGCGACCTGGTAAGGGACCCTCGATGCCGCCGATCCCCGCCGGATCGGCCCGCCGTCCAGTTGGCCGCCCTGGACCTGGACGGCCGTAGAGGGCCGTTGCGCCGGCGCGGTGGTGTCTGACTACCCTGGACGGCATCGACGGGCCGCGTTCGAGGGCCTGCCGCCGCAAGTGTGGGAATTCCCGCACCTGGCCAGCTGCCGACGTGGGCGGCCGTCTCCGGACCTGCCGGCGCGCTGGCCCTGGTGAACATCGAGGGCCAGGCCATAGACCGGCGCTTACCCTGTATGTCAAAATGGACAGCATGAACCGGGCTACCGTTCCAGCATTGATTATCGTCGCCTGCGCGTTGCTGTTTTTAGTTGCGACCGCCTGGATTTCGACGCCGACCAGCCTGGTTGTTAAGTATCTTGCCCCTAACGTTGTTGTGATTCAATCGAGCACGGGCGGCGATGCCGTGCTGCCGCTTGCGGTCCCATCTTCGGGCACCGCGCCGGGCGCTGCCGGTCTGATGACTTCGGAGCAAGCCCGGTTACTTGACGACCTGGCGCGTGAAGTTGACGACCTGGCGCGTGAAGTTGACGACCTGGCGCGTGAAGAACCCGCGCCGGATGGGCCTATCGAGTAGGCCCGGCCAGTGTGGGAATTCCCGCACCTGGACCGGCGCGACGTGGGCGGCCGTCTCCGGACCTGCCGGCGCTTACCCTGCCGACGTGGGCAGACCCGCGTAAGGGACCTAAGCGCCGCCGCCCTGCAGACGCGTCGACCTGGTAGACGTGCTGGCCATCGAGGGCCTGCCGGCGCGACCTGGTAAGGGACCCTCGATGCCGCCGATCCCCTCCGGATCGGGCCGCCGTCCAGTTGGCCGCCCTGGACCTGGACGGCCGTATCTGATGGGAAACCGGTCATTGGATTCTAACCTAGTTAGTAAGCAAAGACCGGTTACAGTCAAAATCCCCGCCCGCTTTGCCCCCCCCCCCCGCCGCTTTCCAAACCTTGACGGCCGGGCTACTCCTGTAGCTAGGGCCGTAGTCGCCTTGTACCAGAGAGGGCCGTTGCGCCGGCGCGGTGGTGTCTGACTACCCTGGACGGGATCGACGGGCCGCGTTCGAGGGCCTGCCGCCGCAAGTGTGGGAATTCCCGCACCTGGCCAGCTGCCGACGTGGGCGGCCGTCTCCGGACCTGCCGGCGCGCTGGCCATCGAATCAGTGATCGGCCGCCGCCTGCAGACGCGTCGACCTGGTAGACGTGCTGGCCATCGAGGGCCTGCCGGCGCGACCTGGTAAGGGACCCTCGATGCCCGGCGATCCCCTCCGGATCGGCCCGCCGTCCAGTTGGCCGCCCTGGACCTGGACGGCCGTAGAGGGCCGTTGCGCCGGCGCGGTGGTGTCTGACTACCCTGGACGGGATCGACGGGCCGCGTTCGAGGGCCTGCCGCCGTCTCCGGACCTATCGGCCCAATAGACGGCCCGCCCCGGACAGTAGATTAGACAACGGCCCGGAAAACAGCCTTAAC
>CBDBBM010000019.1:0-11305 GCA_965203015.1 Chloroflexota bacterium | reverse complement strand
GGACGGCGTCAATTCCTACACGGTCAATATCTCGTCCGTCGAAACCCTGACCCGCGGCGACGGCAATGTCCGCGAGCTGATCCTCAATGTGCGGCTCTCGGGGGATCGGCACCGCGGCGCGCCTGGCGGCCGCCCTGGACCAGGTGGTCACCGTCCCGGCCGGGACCTCGGTCCTGCATCCGCGCGGGATCACCGGCCGGCGCCTGACGGTCGGATCCGAGCGGATCGATCACAAGCGCGGGCTGCTGCGGATCGGCGGGGTGCCGGTCGGGAGCCGCAAGGTCGGGGAATTGTCCGCCGCGGGCCAGACGGTCACGCCGGAATTTACCGAGTGGCATGCCTACGGCACCGGCAACCGAATAATCCATATCCCGCGGCCGCGCCTCTACGTCCATCGATCGGGCCTGGCCCGCCCGCTGATCGTCGATAACCAGGCGTCCGGGACCGTCGAGCTGCAGTTCGGCGGGGTCAATGTCGCCACGCTGCAGCCGGGCCAGTCCGGCGAATTCCGGCTGGTCTGGGACCAGGGCGGCGGCGAGCGGCTGCTGGGGGATGTGCCGCGCGGCGTATGCTGGCCGTCCGCGGACCGGTGGAAACATCTACGACGGCGGGTATTACGATTACGATTCCGGCCATTGGGCCACGCCGATCGATATCGGCGGGGCGCCCAGCTACCGCGACGCCGACGCCTTCAATGTGGGGTCGGGGTCGATCTCAAACGAGACGGATTGGGCCGCGGCCAACCTGGCCCGGACCCGCTCGGAATTCGAGGTCCGCAAAGCCGGATCGCTGATCTTCTATCAAACGATGCGCTGGCGGATCAACGGCTCGGGCAATATCCCGGCCGGGACCCGCACCGTCCTGGGGCTCGTGCGAAACGGGGTCCTGGTCGAGCATTCGCTGGCGTCCTACGGCCTGATATCCGGCGACGGGATCCCGCAGGAATTCGTCTGGCTCTGGCTCGGCGACGTCGAGGCCGGCGACTGGCTCTATCCGATCGTCGTCTACCCCAAAACGGCCACGGTGTCGCTGCTGGCCTCGCCGACCGACCAGCTCTATCGGGCGGTCCTGCTGGATCAAACCGTCATCCACCGAATGGGGAAGCTGAGGCCCTGATGGCTACCAATCTCGTCAAAATCCGGACCCGCCAAAACCAGATCCGTCAATGGTGGCTGCAGCAGCCGGAAATCCGCTCCTGCTGAAGTGGCTCTCGGCTACCTTCAATCAGCCGGAGCACCTCGAGCGGTGGATGGATATGCATGCGCGCGCGGCCTGTTTCGAGGAGGGCCGGATCTGGGCGACGACTCGCACTGGGCAATCATCGAGGCCGAGCTCCGGACGCCGCGCTCTGGCTTGCCAAAAACTGGGATTTCGCGTCCGTCAAACGGACCTCGAAGGGGTTTCTTACCCGCTACCACGTCCAGGTCGTGCGGAAGGGCAAGCTGACCCTGCGCCAGGCGCCGGCCCTGGCCGATATGAACATTGCCGCCGATCCGGCCGAGCTCTATGAGTGGCTGGGGGTAATCGGCGGTCACCGGGTCCTGCCGCCCGCGGCCGAGGACGACGAATGATCGCCCAGGCCGTCCTGGCCGCGTTCCTCGCCGCCTGGATCGGGTGCGCCTGCCCGGCCGAGCGCGCCTACGGCGCCGGGCCGCTCGATGAGGCCCAGCTGATCGAATTCAATCTGCGCCTTGACCGGCACCTGCAGGGGGCTCATTCCGACGCCTCGGTCCGGGCCCTGCATGCCGAATTGACGCCGGACCAATACTCCCAGGCCCACGCCTACAAGTGGGGCTATCAATGGCCCGGATCCGAGGAGGTTTCCAATGCTGGGTAAATTGCGATCGCTGCTGGGCCGCCCCGCGCGGGCGCGCCTGGTCTTTTCTACCGACCCCGGGGGAGCGCGGCCGCTTCCGCTGGACGCTCCGCTATCCGGACGGCCGGTTCTTCTGCAATTCGGGGGCCGCGGGATTCAAAACCCGGGCCGAGGCGGCCGAGGTCCTGTCGGTCCTGCAGAACGCCGAATTCTGCCTGCCCGATGACTGATGCTGGGTCCGGCTCCTCAGCTCCGCGTCCGCTGGCGCCGCCATCCTCCCGGCTGGCGCCAGCTCTGGAGGTGGACCTGGGTCGAGCTGCTGGGGGCAATCAAGGGCCAGGCGCTGGGATTCCTGGTCGGCCTGGCCTTCCCGGCCGCCGCGGCCGCGGTCGCCGCGACCACGGTGATCGTGGTCCTGCACGAGCCGCCGCCCGCGCCGGCGGCCGCGCGAGCCGATCCGGATCCCGGCCGAGGCGCTGCCGGCGCCGCCCGCCCCGCCGCCGCCCACGCCGGTCCCGCTCCCGGACCTGGCCCTGGTCGATCTGGGCCGCGACGTCGAGCTGCAGCTGGCCGACGCCTGCCGGGATCACGGGGGCAATGCCTCGCGCCAGGAGCGGCTGATCGCGGCCCGGGCGCGGATCGGCGATCTCGTGCGGTCCTATCGGGCCGCCCAGGAATCCAACGATCCCGACCTGGTGGCGCTCGAGGCGCGCCGGGTCGAGGTCTGGCTCGAATGCACCCACTGAGGGGGTCCCGTGATGTTTGCTAATCCGCTCCTGGTGACCGGGATCCCGCCCCTGGTCAACCAGATGCTGCTATCGTCCCGCGAGGGCGGGGGCGCGGCCGCCAAGGGGGGCGGGGGCTCCTCGGCCTGGCTGCACATGCGCCGCGGCGATAACGGGCCCGGCGTGGCAATGTCGTTTGCCGCCCTGGTCTGGGCGCTGGTAATCGTGTTCCTTCTCGGCGGGATGGTGTTCGGGTCTATGGCGCTGGTTTACGGCCAGGCCCAAACCGAGCAGATTCTGCGCGACGAGGTCAAGGTCCTGCAGTCCGAGATCGATATTTTCGGGGCGGATCCTGGCGGCCAAATATCCGGACGAATTCGGGGCCGAGGACGAACCGGCCCTGGCGCCCGATCCCGCGGCCGCGGTCATGCCGGCGCCGCCGCTCGACGGCGCGGCCTATACCGAGGCCGAATTCCTGCAGGTCCTGGCCGTGGTCGGCTTCCCGGAGGCCGAATACGATAACGCGCTCGCCGTGGCCACCTGCGAATCGGGCCTGGTCCCGGGCGGCGGTCGGCGACGGCGGCGACTCGGTCGGGCTCTTCCAAATCAACCGGGTGCATTGGGGCCGCATCGATGGCGATCCGGCCGATCCGCTGGTAAACGCCACCTTCGCCCTTGAGCTCTGGCGGGAGCAGGGTTGGGCGCCCTGGTCCTGCGCCCACGTCAATTCCGATTGGCGTCTACCGCTGCAGGATCGATACCTGCCGGCGGCCGCTTAATCTGCCCTATGGCCCTGGAGGTTTCCAATGGCTAAGAATTCTGGGTCCGTGGTGGTCACCCTGCTGCGGAACCGCAAAACCCTAATCGGCCTGGCGCTGGTCGTGGTTATCGGGGTCGCCCTGGTAGTCGCACCGGGCAATGTCGACCGCCTGATCGACTCGCTCGATCGCAATGAGGCGCCGCCCGAGCTGCCCGCGGCTCCGGCCGAGGACGCGCTCCCGATCGATGCGCCCGCGGCTCCCGCCGCGACCCCTGCACCGGTCGAGGCTCCGGCTGAAAATCCGGATCCGGAGCCGGCCGCGACCCCTGCACCGGTCGAGGCTCCGGCCGACGAGGCTCCGGCCGAGGAGCCGGCCGAAGCGCCGGCGCCCGCGGCTCCGGAGGGCTGATGTTCAAACGCCTCTCGCGCGGGGAGATCGTCGCCGGCGTCACGCTGGTCGTGGCGTCGGTGGTCGCGCTCTCCGCGCTGGTGTTCCTGGCCCGGGTCGCGATCCTGTGAGTTTTGGCGGATTCCCGGATCCGGTCGACGAGTTCGATCTCCCGCCCGGGCGCGCCGAGGAGCTGCAGAACCGCCAGGTCGAGCGGGAACGGCAATTGGCCCGCGAGTGGCGCGCTTGCGCGATTCTGCTAGGGCTGATGGGGGCCGGCGCGATCGCCTTCACGCTGATCGCCGCGGCCCTGACCAGGTCCGCGTTCGCGGGGGGCATTTAGGCCGCCGCCCCGCAGGATCCGCGCCCAGCTGTCGCCGACGTTCTGCAGCGCCCGGCTGGAGCGGGTTCCAGGGCGCCGAATATCGGCCCGCCGATCGGCCGCGGCCGCCGCGCCGCCTCGGTCGTTTCGTTGATCTGAAATCGGCCCGCGCTGGCGCTCGGCGGGTTCCGGGCCTGTTCGTGCCACTCCCGGTCCGCGGCGTATGTCTGCAGGAGGCTGGCGCCCCAGGTGGGATTGTCCCGGGCCCGGACCGGCGTCCGCATATCGCAATGGTCGCAACGCATGAACGCCAGGCCGGTTTCGTCCGGCTGCGGGGCCCGGGCCCAGGAAAGCGCGGCCGCAGCCGGCGCACCGCGGGGCGGTTAGCATCCCGCCCGGGCTGTCCTGCAGGAGGACGGATCCCTGTTCCTCGAGCATCCGCATGATCCCGCCGATCCGCTCCGCGGCCGGCGAGGGCCGCAGGGCCGGATTGGGGCGCCGCGGCGGGTCGAACGGGGCTATATGGCGCTCCCGCAGCCGCTGCATCATCTGCCGGACTTCTTCCGGGCTGCGGGGGCGCTCCCGGCCGCCCGGGAAGGCGTGGCGCTCATTGGCCAGGTATCCGACGATCTCCCGGGTCTGGTCGACGCCGAGCTGCCGGGCCCGGTCCGTCTCGCCGCGGCGCCTGGCGGCCTCGGCCGCGGCGACCCTGGCCCGGACGACCGCCAGGCGGCCGTTGATCGCCCGCTGGATATGCGGGGGGCAATCCTGCAGGTAGGTGATACCTGGTCGGCGCCGGCGCCTCAACTGCGGCCCGCTTCCCGGGCCTCGAGGTCCAGTTCGCGCATTGTGTTGTGCAGCCAGATCGCCGTCTCGTCCGGGCCGAGCCCCATAATCTGCCCCGCGAAGGCCAGCATGCCGGATATCTCCCGATCGCCGCCGCCGCAGTCGACCCAATGTTCGACCGCGCCGGCCACTTCGGCCGGGGGCAATCCCGTTGCCTGGTTGGCGCTCTGGGCCAGCTGGCGGAAAAACCGGTGCGCCGTCTGGCCGGCTACGAAGGCGCGCCAATTGCGGACCTCGGCGTCCGTCCTGGCCAGGCCGTGCCGCCAGGTCGCTCTCACGGATCGCGCCAGTCCGGGAATTCGGTTTCCTGGTCGCGGTCCCACCAGCGCGCCCGGAGGCCGCGGAACCCGGGTATGGGCTCGGGGATCGTGCATGCGACCGCGCCGGCGCCGCGGACGATCGCCCAGCTGCGCTTCAATCGGGCCCGGCCGCCCGGGGCCATTGAAACGCCGCGGTATCCGCGCACGTGGGTGACTGTCGCGTATCCGCGCAGCCGGCCGTGGGCGACGACATAGAACCGGTCGCCGGGCATGATCTGGGCCGCGATCGGGGCGCTGGTGAACCAGGCGTATTCCTGGCCGGTCGGCGGATCGCCGGCGCAGTCGCCTTCGTCCAGCCATTCCTGCCAGAAGCTCTGGGGGCAGGTCCCGACCAGGTCCACGCTAGTTGGCCTGGGGGTTGCTGGCTCCGCCTTCGGCGTCGATATTCCGGACCTTGGCGCCTGGCGCGAGCGGCGTGTTGACCGCGGGCCCGGCGAATCGCATCCGCAAGTGGATCGTGCCTTCTATGGTGGCGGCGGCGCTGTGGGATGGTCAGGAGCATGCCTTGGCCGACCTCCTCGTCGGAAAGAACCCCAAATACCGGCGCCTTATCGCTGATCTGCGGGAATTCGCGCCGGACCGTGGCCAGCGCCGATTCCAGCTGCTCGAGGGTGATGTATTGGATCATTTGGCTAGCTCCTTGCCTTCGGGGATCGGGACCATCTCGCGCAGCTGGTCGGCCGGGATCCAGTAATCGTCCCGATCGGGGGCCTGGCCGTCGACGAGGCGCCAGCTGATCCTGGATCCGTCCGGGAATTCGGCGCCGCAGAGATATGCCTCGCCGTCCGGCCGCTTGCGCTGCAGGGTGCGGCCGCCGAATCTGCGGACCAGGTTGTCGGCGTATGTGCGGTCGACGCCGCGCTCGATCATCCAGGCGCGGGCCTCGCCGGCCGTGCCTTCGCCGTTGACGGGGGCAATGATGCTTTCTCCGCCGTGCGGGCCGTCCAGGAACACCTGGGTCCGGGCCGGCTCGATCTGCAGGTCGGCCTTGTGGACCGGGGCCGGTGTTTTCAAATCACGCCGAGGCCGCGGCTGAAATCCGGGATCGGCATCTTGCGCGTCGACCACAGGTGCAGGACCTGCTTGGGCTCGGCCATTTTGCCGGCGACGTCGATATGCTCTGCGTCCGGCAGGAATAGCTGGATCGCCTTCCGATCGGGCCCGAGGGTCATGCGCTTGGCCAGCTTGAGATCGTCATAGCTGGGCATGGTCCCGTCCAGGCGGGAAACGCTTAGGTGGGTCCACCAGCGGGCGTCATTCTCGAGGCTCTCGGTGACGATCATCCGCAAATGCTCGAAGGTGCCGCGGTAGCCGTCCCGGGCCTGATGGTCGATCTTTATCCGCCGATCGTGCGGCCGCGGGCGCCTGGGGAGCCTCGGCCGGCCGACGCCGAATTTGCCGCGGGGCCTCACCGGTTGGGGTCGTATTCCAGGGATCGCGCCCATTACCGCAAAAAGGGGCGGCTGATCGGGCCCTGTCAAAAGCCGGACGATCGGCGTCCGGTGGTCGCAATAGATCGAATAGCAGCTGATTTCTTCCACCTGCCCGGGCTCCTTGAAAATTCCCGCGGGGGCAAATACCGATCGCCCGCAGTTGCGGCACTCGAAATAGAAAACGCCCGGGATCATCCGCGGATCTTGGCCATTACCGGGGGGCCAATTCGATATCGGCCGGCCGGCCGAATTCCCGGGCCACGATCGACCGGCCGAATAGCTGCCGCGGCATGGGCCGGGGGAGCGTGAGCGTGACCTGGCCGTCATACCAAAGCACCGATCCGTCGCCGAATATGATCCCGAGCCGCGGTTCGCCGTTGGGGTCGGCCTCGACCTTGGATGTGAACCTGGTTCCCAGGAAGCGCCTGGCGATCGTCCAGGGCCCGGGGATGGTCGGCTGCGCGGCCGCCCAATCGCGGGCGACCTGGGCGGCGAATCGCGGGGGGCTCATTCGAAGATCGCGACCATGCTGGGGGCCCGTTCGTCCAGGTGGGCCTCTACGCCGCAGAATTTCAGGGCCGGGGCTGGCGGCAGGTGGATGGTGGGCCGCGGCCGGCCGGCCAAATACTTGAGCGAGGCCCGCGATAGGCGGACCCGCTTGGGGGCTCCGCCCAGGGCCTCCCAAACGTCCGGCAGGTAAATCTCGGCCGTGAACCGGGCGCCGGGCGGGACCGCCAGCGGGCCGGCCTCGCGGATCCGGCGCTCGATCTCTTTGATGTCGATCTGAAACGAGGTCATTCGCCCACCTGTTTCACGCCGTCGCGGGCGGCGCCGGCACCGGTCCCGATCGATCTGCTCCCGGGCGTCCGGGCAGCTGCTGGCGTGGGCAACGGCGCGGCCGGCGACATAGATCAGGTGCACCCCGCCCGTGTTCTGGTCGGTGCAGCTCTCCGGCATGATCCCGTATTCGGGCCCGGGACATTCGATCCCGTAGCCGTGATACGAGATCCGCTCAGTCCGCATTTGGGGGCGCTCCCTGGTCGGATTCGCGGCGCCGGGTTTCGTATTCGATGAACGCGACATTGAATACCTGCTGGGCCAGCTCGGGCGTCCCAGTCGGCCGGTTGGCCGGCGCGTCGGGCGTAAAACTCGACGTATCCCTGGCCCTTCAGGGCCGACAAGTGCTCGGCCGAAATCGCGTCTCCGTCGATCAGCTCAAACTCCATTACCGCGGCCGCCTCCTGGTCGCCAGTCCGAGCTTGCCGTGCTGGTCGATCGGCTGGGTGACGGCGTCCGCGGTTTTGCTCCGGGCGACGACTTGCTCGCCTTCGAGCGGCTCGATCTCCAGAATCAAGCGCCCGCCGTGGTTAAAGCCGGCGAGGTCGTAGGTGTCGGCCACGTGGATCAGCCGAATCCGGTAAATCTGGCCGTCCGGATCGACCGCCTCGACCCGCTCCAGCGCCGCCCCGGGGTGGGTTTTCAGCACCTCGGCGGCGATCGCCTGCAGGTGCGTCGGCGTGTATTCCTTGCGGTTCTGGCCCATTACCGGCCCGGGGCCTCTGGCAAGGTCGCGCGCGCGGGCGCGAGGGGTCATTTTTAGTGACCCGAAATCGGGCCTCATATCTGGGGCGACCGGGCGCTTAGACATAATGTTTTTTACATCTAGTCGGTTGGCGCGGGATTATGGCCTGGGGCCGCATTTTGGGCCTCGACCCACTAGGTTTCGTGGGGGCAATGTCGCCCGGGCGCGGGTCGCCCCACGACCGGTTGGGGGTGCCTCGGCCGGCTGCAAAAGTGTCAACTTGAGCCTGGTCTGGCAGGTGCCGCGGCCTGATCCGAATAATCCCGACGACATAAATGCGGATTTACATTTTGGGAACATTCCGCGCCACTTCTTGGGGCGGCCGGGTCGGCCATTGCAAATTTGATATCGGATTTCGGCCCTGCGCAATCTCGCCGGCGCAGCTTGGCGTCGGAATTCCAACCGCAAATCCGGCAGGTTTTGAACCGCGCAAATACTCGATGCGGAACGCTGATTTTGCATTTGCGGCAGTAGCGGTCGGCGGTGGCGCAAATGACCAGGCGTCCATCGATCCTCATTGCGGGGGCGTGACAATGTCCCGCCCTTTGTCCCGTCTGATCGGGGCTCGTTTCGGCCTCATTTCATGGAGTCGGAGCCGGTGCGGTTTCGGGCCAAATTTCGGGACATTGTCCCGGGTTGTGTCCGGAACGAACGACCCGCAATTGGCGCAGGTCCACGTCTCGGCCCGCGGCCAGTATTTGGCCGGCCGGCCGCATCCCGCGCACCGGAAATTGCCGGGGGGCAATGCCTGGTCGGGGCTCAAGCCTCGCCGTCCCGGATCCGGCGCAAATGCTCAAGATCGCAGTCGTTCGGGAATCCGAGGCCCAGGCCCAGCTTGTGCATGCGCCGGGCGTGGCGGTGGACGACGGCCGACCAAAACACGAATCGGATATGGCGGACGCCCCAGATTCGTCTCATTCCTGGGCCTCGCCCTGGTCCTGGTCCTGGCCCGGCTTGCGCTTGTCATGCTCCCGGGCGATCGCCACGTATACGCCGGCCTCGGGCAGGTGGGCGACCACCTCCCCTACGCGCGCGGCGATCGGGGCCGAGCTCCACTCCCGGAGGTCTTTATTCCGGAGCCTCTTATTGCTGAGAACCACCTGGGCCTCCAGTCGGATCGATCGCTCAAAATCTCGCATTTCGGACCCCTTCGTTGGTCAATCTTGCGGTGGCTGCAGGAACCCAAAAGCGGGCATCCGGCCGGTTTCGTAGGTGTCGGCGATCGCCGGGATTACTCGATCGCCCAGGGTGGAGCCGTCCGGCATGACCACGGCGGCCATAAATGCCTCGTCCAGCGTCTCGATCCCGGATTCGATCGCCTCTAGCTTGGCCCGAATACATAGCAGCAAGCCGCGCCACGTGGTCCGCTCCAGCTGCTGAAATCGCGCCGCCCGGGCGGACGGCGATCGCTCTATCCCGGTCGGGGTCAGGCGGACGGCGTCTGATTCCGGATCCGGAAGCTGGCGGTTGAATCGCAGGATCCGGCCCTGGAGCCGGAATTGGATCGCCAGGGTCCGGTCGGCCGCGTCCTGCATCGTGGCTATGGCGTCGCAGCCGTGCCGCTCGAGGAGCGTTTCGATCTCGGTCCGGCTCTGCCTGACTGGGACGCTGGTGGATTCGGCGTAGGGCAATGTCCCTAGCTCCATCCCGCGAACGGCCGCGGGCGCCGCGGCGGCGGGGGTCCGGCCGGCGCTGCAGATGCCTCGACCCGCTGCCGGCCGCCGTTGAAAATCGCCGCCAGCAAGCCGTATCCGGCGCCCAAATAGGCGGTTTGGACGACCTGGTGTTCGGCCCGGGCGGTTTCCAAATCGCCGCGGACCTGGGCCAAATCGCGGCGGGCGGCGTGGACGATTACCGCGCCCAGGAGCTCGCCGATCTGATGCTCAAATGTGGCGCTCATAATTCCTCTCGCGATCGGCCTCTATGCGCAGGGCGCTGGCGATCGCGGCCGCGAACCGCGGGGGGTCGGCCTCTATGCGGTCCGCCAGGCGGCGGGCCTCGGCCGAGTGCGGCTGGTCGGGCTCGATCTTGGCGTATTGCGTGATTTTGATTTCGTCCGGGTCGATCAAAAAGGTGATCTGGAAATTGATCTCGAATTGGTCCGGGTCGGTTCGTTCGTTGAGGTCGATTGGGCCGTCAGTAGTCATGTTCGGGCCGCTCCTGGTCCCGGGGCAGCTGGTCATTCTGGATCGCCTTCGGCCCGAACCCCTGCCTGGCCAGGATCTTGAAAAGCTGCTGGTCGGAATGGTCGAGCCACTGGTCCTGGATCTCCAGGCGGTCGCCGGCGCGGATTACTCGGAGCTTCAGCGATCGGCCCCAATAGGTAATCCACGCTCAATGCGAATTGCGAATCCGGGCGCCCCGAATTGACGACCTCCCCCGGGCGACCGATTCCTGGAGCCGGCCCGGGCGGGAAGTGCAAATAGCCCCTGCCGGCCGGCACCGATTCCTGGTAGGCGTCCTGCAGGAGCCATACGAGATCGATCCCGGTGATGTCGATCCGCCCGGCGTTGCTCAGATAGCGCCGGCGCCCGGTGTCCGGGTCGACCGCGTGAAGGGCGGGGTCGTTCATTCGGGGGCGATCTGCAGCGCGCGGGCAATGTGCCGTGCCGCCGAGGCGGGGGTGCCGGTGTATTCGACTTTGGTGATGTCCGGATTGCCGCGGATCATCGGCGAAATCCGGGGGGGCGGCGTGTTGCTCATAGATCGCCACCACCTGCTTGGCCTGGGCGACGGCCCAACCGAGCTCGTATCCGACGCCGTGGGATGCGTGGGTGACCTCGGCCACTAGGGCCTCGGCCTGGTCGATCCACTCCACGTCCATCTGGAAAAGATCGGCGTCGGTTAGCTCGAGGGGCCGGTCCTGCGCCGTGGGCGTATAGGCCCCAGGCCGTCTGATTGACGATCAGGGCGCCGCTATACCGCTCGAGGCGCGCCGCCAGCTCCTGCATCCGCTCGGCCCAATCGGCCCGGTCGTGAGCCGGGTGCGCGCGCATGCTGCCGGCAAGGTAAATCTCAATCATCCAGAACCGCCATTTCTGCATCGCGGTCAAGGGCCGGCCCAATGGCCGGAGCAGCTTGTATCGCCAATTGCGCCGCCAGGTCAGCGGTTC
>CBDBBM010000018.1:0-282441 GCA_965203015.1 Chloroflexota bacterium | reverse complement strand
CTACTCATGATACGGGCGCATTCGCGGCCGCGGCTTTGGGAAAATGGGATCAGCCGTTTATCGCAAAGCCGCGCACAGGGGAGTCATCGTGGAATTTGGCAAGCTGACGATAGACAACCCCAACGCGCCGGCGCGCGGCCCGGTCGCCGGCGATTACGCTCCGGTGGTGGTGGCCCCATTCGCAGAATCGGGCTGCCAGCTGGAATTTGCCGACGGCAGCAGCGCCCGCGCGGCCCTGGCCGGGATACGCCTGACGACCAATGCGCGCAAGAAAATCTTCGGCCTGCCGATAGGTCCCCGCCCGCGGCTCGGATTTCCAAACCTGAAGTGCCTGCTCAGCTTCCGCGATCCCGACAGCGGCCAGGTCCTCCTCGATGACGTGGTGAGCGGGGTGTGGCGCGATTCCTCCGGCGACCTGCTAGATCCGGTGATGCTGGAGGTGGGCGGCAGCGCCGATCTTTTGCTGGGCCTGCAGCTGGAGGGCGAGGACTTCCTGCGCGGGCCGTATTCGGGTCCGGGACTGGAATCACTCGAACTGGGCCGCCGGCAGGGCATTGAGGTCCAGGTGAAACTGCTCGCGGCCGGACTGCCGCAGCACCTGGCCTACGAACTGGATCTGGCTGGCGGTGCCCCGCGAATCAGCGCGGTGCGCTCGGCAAATCCGGATTTTGTGGCCGCGACCAGGAAGGTGACGCCCGGGTTCAACCGGCCGGGTTAGGCCGCCTGCGCCTTGCGCAGCTGCACCATCAGGACCGCAAGGTCCGAGGCGGTCACCCCGGACAGGCGCGAAGCCTGGCCGAGCGTGGCCGGCCGGTGGCGGGCCAGCTTGATGCGGGCCTCGGTGCGCAGTCCATTCATGCCTGAGTAATCGATCCAGTCCGGCAGGACCGCGTTTTCCTGGGATCGGGCCCGATCGACCTGGCGCTGCTGCTGGCCGATGTAGCCCGCGTACAGGCTTTCGAGCTCCACCTGCTCGGCCACTTCGGCCTCGAACCCCGGTTCCCCGACCAGCTCGCGCAACTCGTTCAGGGACACCCCGGGACGCGCCAGCAGGCGCTGTGCCGGCGTGGTCTCGCGCACCGCGGTCTGCCCCAGCCCCAGCAGGTAGGGATTTACCCGTTCCGGCCCCAGCCGGGCCGACCGCAGCCAGTCCTCGGCCCGCGCGATCTTGGCTTCCTTGCGTTCCAGGCGGTCCATCCGCGCCCGGTCGGCCAGGCCCAGACGGCCAGCGATCGCGGTCAGCCGCCGGTCGGCATTGTCCTGGCGCAGCAGCAGGCGGTATTCGGCGCGCGATGTGTGGACCCGGTAGGGTTCGTCCAGCTCCTTGGTGACCAGGTCGTCGACCATTACCCCGATGTACCCCTGGTGGCGGCCGATCGTCAGCGGTTCGCGGCCGGTCGCGGTCAGGGCCGCGTTGATCCCGGCCAGAAGGCCCTGGGCGGCCGCCTCCTCGTAACCGGTGGTCCCATTTATCTGGCCGGCCAGGAAAAGTCCGGCGGCGGTCCGGGCCTCCAGGGTCGCATCGATCTGGTGCGGCGGCACGTAGTCGTATTCGATCGCGTAGCCGTAGCGCAGCACCCGCGCGCTTGCGAGCGCCGGGACCGATTCGAGCATCGCCTGCTGCACGTCGGCCGGGAGCGAGGTGTTGGCGCCTTGGACATAGACCGAGCGGTCGGCAAAACCCTCCGGCTCCAGAAACAGCTGGTGCGAGGACTTCTGCGCGAACCGCACGATCTTGTCCTCGATCGAGGGGCAGTAGCGCGGGCCGGTGCTCTCGATGGTGCCGTCGTACATCGGCGCGCGGTGCAGGTTCTCGGAAATGATCGCGTGCGTTGAAGGGTTGGTGTGGACGCTGTAGCAGGGCATCTGCGGCGACCAGGGGTGGTTCCGAACGCCCGGATACCAGGCCGCGGCGGGCTCGCTGAGCCGGTGGCCGCGGTCCGGACCGAGAAACGAGAAGAAGAGCGGGTCGGGCGACCCCGGCTGCAACTCGGTCAGCCGGTAATCGATGCTCTCGGCGTCAAGCCGGGCGGGGTGCCGGTCTTCAGGCGCCCGAGCTCGAAACCATGCTCGCCGAGGTCCTCGGAGATCCCGAACGCGGCCGGTTCCCCGGCCCGTCCGGCCTGGAAGACCTGCTCGCCCATGACGATCCGGCCATTCAGGAATGTGCCGGTGGTGATCACGACCGTGCGGCTCCGGATCGCCGCCCCATCGCCGGTGACTACCCCGCCGATGCGCCAGGACCGGCGCCCGTCCGGCTCCCAGATCAGCCGGTCCACCTGGGCCTGGCAGAGGACAAGGTCCCGGCAGCGCCGCAGTGCGGATGCCATGGCCTGCGAATAAAGGGCCTTGTCGCACTGGGCGCGCAGCGCCCGGACCGCGGGCCCCTTGCCGGTGTTCAGGGTGCGCATCTGCAGCTGGGTCCGATCGCTGTTGCGGGCCATCTCGCCGCCCAGGGCGTCGATCTCGCGCACCAGGTGCCCCTTGGCCGGACCGCCGATCGAGGGATTGCAGGGCATGCCGGCCACTTTTGCAAGGTTCTGGGTGACCAGCATCGTGCGCGCGCCGATGCGCGCCGCCGCCAGGGCGGCTTCGCAGCCGGAGTGGCCGCCGCCGACCACGACGACGTCAAATTCAGGGGCGGGGCGGTGGCGCGCGGTGTTCATATCCGGAAAGGGGTTCGGGCCGGTGCGAAAATCGGCTCCGGACCACTGTGTGGGCGATTATCCCGCCCTCCCGACAGCTGCCGGCCGCGGGCCCCTGCCGGGCCCCGGTCCGCCGCTCAAGCCTGAAAAGTGTCAGGGGCCGAAATTTTGCAACCGGCGGACGCCTTCATCCTGCCCACCGAAACCGGGGCCGCGGTCATGTTCGATGAGCGCTCGCACAGCGCGGGGCGGCGAGCTGCAGCTCGAGGTGTACGCCCCCTTCGAACTCTCACCGGGCGAGATCGACTACCTGCGGGCCGAGTGCCAGCAGCGGCTGGCCAGCGTCCCCCGGCCGCGGGCCCGGAGCATGCTGCGCCAGCTGCCGGTCGCAGTTGCCGAGTTGACGATCCTGGGGCTGCTTGTCTACTTCTTCATCGACGCGGCGTTTCCGGAGTGGCCGGTGCTGCTGGTGGCGGTGGCGGCCGGCTTCCTGCCCTCCAGCGCCCAGCTCCTGCTGCGCCGCCGCCGCCGCGGCCGACCGGGCCGGATCCTGGCGGCCGGTCCCGGACTGGACGGGAACTCGGTCCAGCGGATCGGGCAGATATGGGGGCTGACGGCTTCCGGGCAGTCCCCGAACCACATCGATTTCGAGAACGCCGCCCGTTCGATCGGATGGCTGGAGGCGGCGGTTTTCTACCGGGGCCTGCGCGATCCGGCCCGGATTCGCCCGCTCGGGTTCAGGGCCGCCTAGATGGAAGTGATCTGTCTGGCGATTCCGCTGGCCGAGGGCACCTGGGTGAGGGTCTCGCGGGCTTCGCGACGCCTGATGGCGCTGGACCCGGCCAATCTGCCCGCGGCCATCAAGATCTGCTACGGCGGCGAACGGCAGCTCGACTGGGTCGGAGTCGAACTGGCCGCCCGCGCCGAGACGCAGCGGATCTTCTACGCCACGCGGCCCGGTCCGGGAACCGTGCGGCGGCGCTTTACGGTGTTGCGCAACATCTACGAATTCGCGCTCGGGGTGGGCCTTCTGGCTTCGGCGCAGGGGATGGCCATACCGGCCCTGGCGGGCATCTGGATGCTGGCCAAGGCCGGCCTGCGGACCCGGCGCCGCATCCCCAGGCTCGGACGCCCGGACAACCTGGCGGCGAGCCCGACGGTCCGTTCGGCCCATTCCGGACTGGCCCGCCTGGGAGACCTTTTCGACGACGAGACCGATGAGCGCTCGGCATACCTGGGCGCCAGCTCGCTGGCCCGCTCGCTGGCCCTGCCGGAGGCCGAATTCCTCTACGAACAGCTCCTGGCCGAACCGACCGGCCTGCACCCCGGGCAGGTCGACGGCGTGTGGCTGGCGCCGGCGGCCGGACTCGACCGCCCGCTGCTGGCCGGCGGCGCGGAGGGAGCAGCCGAAGCGGCCGATGCCGAAATCGAGGTCATCGAGGCCGACTCGGAACCGCTCGGCGACGAACCGGACCGGGGCCCGGACGATGGTTGAGGACAACATCCGCATCCCGGTCGTCTACGGGGACCTCTACCGTCAGCTCAGCGACGGGGCCGACTGGCAGGAGCAGCTCCGCGAACTCGAACTGGCCTACGACGTGGAGCGGATCGCCAGCGCCTCCATCCAACCCGGTCTGTCGGCGGACCTGAACGTCTACACGATCGGCGGCGGGACTTCGGGCCGCAGCCTGGCGATTGAAATCGCCCCGCTTTCCCCGACCGGTCCCGAACGGGTGGCGGCGCGGGCGCTGATCCGGGCGCTGGGTTCCGGATCGACCGACCGGCAGCGGCTCCTGCACGCCTGCCTGGTCCGCATATACGTGATCGAGTTCCCGCAGGCCCGGCGCAGCCGCGGCCGCACCCCGGCCGTCGGTGATTTCCTGGGGGCCGCGCTGGCCCGCTCGGGAGCGCTCGGGGTGCGCGGATTCTGGGCCAGCCTGACCGCTCACCTTGAACAAAACCGGCCCGACGTGCTGCTGAGCCTGCGTGACGCCGGCGGGGCGCGCGGGCTGGGCGATCAGGAAGGATTCCTGACCATAATGGCCAGCCTGCCCCCCGAATCCCTGGCGGAGCTGGAGCGCCAGCTGGCGGCCGCCTTCAAGCGCGACTGGCCGGGGTCGGCGGCGGCCCGCGGCTACAAGCGGGCGCGCCGGCGGCTCTCGCGCCTGCGCGAACACGAGATCGCGCGCTTCATGTCCGCCCACCTGCGGTTTGGCGGATTGCGCCGGCGCTTCCGGCCGGTGCCGGACAAACTGGCCGAGGACGAACTGGCGGTGGGCTACACCCGCAACCTGGCTGAATTGAGGGCTGCGTTCGGGGCCGGCCTGGTCCCGGCCGAGCCGGGCGTCTATCTGGACCTGGGCGGGGTCGGCAGCGCGGTTTCCTCGGCCGCCTTCGCGCGCTGGCGCCTGGGCGCCGACGGGCTCAGCGCCTACGGGACCATGGACGATCCGGCCCGGCGCGCCAATTTCCTGCTGGCGGCCGCCTCGGCCGTTATCGCCGGCGCCGCCTCCGGCGCCCTGGATCGGCCCTGAGCCATGCGCGAACCGGAGGACTTCGAAGTCTTCGAAGTGGAAGAGGTCGAAGAAATCGATGAGGACCAGGCCCAGGAGCCGGCGACCGAGCCGGCCGAGTCGGCGGCTGCCGGGGATGAATCGGCCGCACCGGATGCCGGCCCCGAGCCATCCGGCGCCGATCTACCGGCCGCGACCTACTGCGTGGCCCCCAATCCGCTGAGCGGCGGCTGGCTGCTGACCCATGACCGCAACCTGGTTCTGGCCGCAATGTCCTCGGGGGAATCCGAGCGCGGACTGCTCGGGCAGCGACCCGAAATGGGGCCCGGCCAGGTCGCCGATCTGGAACGCCAGCTTGCCCGCCGCCACGCCGCAACCAGACGCCGCTTCTTCGGCCAGAGCGCTTATCTGATCCTGGTCGCGCTCGGTTCGCCGTTCCTGGTCGCATCGCTGCTGGGGGCGCTGGGGCTTGCCATCGGCCCGCTGCCACTGGTCGGCGACGTCGTCAGCGCGTTGGTGGGCTCGGCCGGCGCCAACATTGGCGGACTGCCGCTGGCCGGACTGATCTGTTCGGTCCCGGGCCTGGCGCTGGTGATTTCGCAGCTGCGCAAATCCCCGCCGCTGCCGCGACTGCCCAGGAAAAAGCGCCTGGCGATCGCCGATGGCGGGGCGATCGAGGAAGGGTTCCTGGAGGCGGCGTCGGACATTGTCTCCGAGGCCCGCGCGCTGGTCGGCGGGCGGGCCAGCCTACCGCACAGCGACGCGCGCCGGCTCGCCGGCGTGCTCTGGCGGCTGGAGCGGCTTGCTCTGGAATTCGGGCTTTTGCCGGCCGCCTCGGCCTACAGCGACCTGGCTCAATCGGTGTACGCGTTCTCCAATGGCCCGCGCGGACTGGGCGGCCGCGCCCAGCTGCGCCTCAGGAACGTTGCGGCCGATTACGACCCCGACCTGAACCCGGGCGGGTCGGCCTGGATCCAGGCGATATTCAAGCCGGTCGTCGGAATCGTCATCGCCCTGGTTCTTTTTGCCATGGCCGGGGTGTTCCGACTGGCCGACGACCAATTCGAGATCGTGCGAACGAACTCCCTCTGGCAGCCGTCGGGAGCGATCAATTTCGTGGACTTGACCCGGCAGGCGGTCACCGAGGTGAACTTCGAGGGATCGGATGCGGCGATTGCGGTGACCGGCCCCGGCTGGTACTGGGCCGCGCCGCCCCCGCTGACGCGCCGCGAACAAATCTCAAGGCTTGAGAATTCACTCAGCGTGGACGTGGACATCGGACAGGCCGCCAACGACGCGGTGGCTACCCTGAACGCCCGGTTTGACTACCTGGTCAAGGAACCGCGCGCCTTCGTCGACGCGCGCCTGCGCTATGAGGACCCGGATGCCCGGGTGCGCGAAGCCGTCGCCGGACTGGTCGAAGGCGTACTTGCCGACGAACGCGAAAAACTCGAACAGACCGCGGGCCCGACCGCCAGCACCGAACAGCTGCGCGATAACATGGCCGCGATCCTGGAACAGGTGATTACCGCCTCGGCCGGGGACGACGCCCTGGACGAGCTCGGGGTGCTCCTGGTCGCGGCGCCGGAATTCGATCTGGGCGAGAAACCAAGTGTCTGATCAACAACCCGCCGGCGACGCCAAGACGAAAAGCATCGTGACCGCCGGACAGATCCTGCGCGATATGCGGAAGGCGCACGGCTATTCGCTCGAGCAGCTGGCGGTCCTGACCCGGCTGCGCCCGGAACGCATCGCCGCGCTTGAGGAAGACGATTTTGCGCACGCCCCGTTCCGGGCCTACATCGTCGGCCATATCCGGGTCTATGCGCGCGGGCTGGGCGAGGACCCCACTCCGGCGCTGGATGCGCTGATGCTGCAGCTGGGACCCCCGGTCGGCGAATCGGTCGTCCTCGAATCGGACGATCCGGGCTGGATCCCCGGCCGCCGGCAACTGCCCTACCTGCTGGGGGCGCTCGGGGTCCTGATTCTGGTCGTGGCCCTGATGTTGATCGCGCGCAACGGGCCCGCCGAGGAACCCGCGGCCGCCGTGGAGTCGGCGGTCCCGACGGTCGCCGCGGTGGCCGCCGAAACCGACGCCGCGCCTGAGGTGATGCTTTCGGTCACAGCCGGCCGCGAGGCGTTCCTGGAAGCGATCGTGGACGGGGAGGTGGTGTTCAGCAGCCTGGTGGCGGCCGGCGAGTTTCACGCCTGGACCGGCAGCGAATCAATACGCGTCAAGAGCGATGACGGCGGCGCGCTGCAGATACAGGTCGACGGCCAGCCGGTCAGCGACGGCCTGACCGATGGGCGCGAACTGGACCGGACCTGGTCCCCGTCCGAATGAACGGCGGGCAAAGACGACCGGGATCAGGCGTCGCCCAGCGGATGCCCCCAGGTCCCGGCGAAAACGAAATCGGAGATCTGGCTGCGCTGGCGCGGCGCGGCTTCGCGCTCGGCGACTTCAGGAGGCAGCGAAGCCGGGTCGCCGGCATGCCCGATTGCGATCATCGACGCCAGCTCGAATTCTTCCGGTATGTCGAATTCGGCCCGTGCCCGCTCGCGGTCGTAACCGCCCATCTGATGGGAAACGAGCCCGTGCGCAATCGCCTGCAGGATCAGGTTCATGGTGGCCATGCCGGTATCGTGCAGGACGAATCGGTTCGGCCGGCCAGTTCGATCCGAGGTCCGCGCGCCGGCCGAAATTATCAGCACGGCGGCATCGCGGGCCCAGGAATTGCCGTCAAAGAGGCAGGCTTCGGCCTTGGCCCGGGCCTGGCGGTCGCTGCGGTCAAAGACCAGGTAGCGCCAGGGCTGGTCGTTGAATGAAGAGGGGGCCCAGCGGGCGGCCTCGAGCAGGGTCGCCAGGGTCTCGGGTTCGATTTCCCGGTTCGGATCGAACGCCCGCGGACTCCATCGCTGCTTGATCTCGGCAACTAGCGGCCGGCCGGTGACGGCCGGTTTGGCCGGAATCGCATCGTTTGGCATTTGAAGATTCCTTATCGATTGTGGAATTGGTGCATCGGGAACGGGCGGTGAGTCGGGCGTCGGCGCCGGGGAGCCGTAGCGCTCATTGCGACGTGCGGGCCGTCGCTACCGGGCCGGGCTCGGACCGGAAATGCGTTGTCCGGACGGTCTCTAATCCTCGGATTGGCAATCAATCATCCAGTTGGTCCCGAACCTGTCGATGCAGGCGCCGAAATAGGATCCCCAGAACATCTCGCCGAGCGGCATCGTCACCGTCCCGCCCTCGCTCAGCATGCCGAATACGCGGTCGGCTTCGCTGCGGTTCGGGGGCGCGTAGGAGATTGAAAGGTTGCTGGCCGGCGGGATCGGCGTTCCGTAAGCCGAGGGCACGTCGCTTCCCATCAGCACACTCTCACCAATGGGCAGCGAAACGTGCATGATGTTCTCGGCTTCGTCGTCGCTGACCGTCATTTCCATGTCATCCGGAGCCTCTCCGAACGTCTGCAAAATGGAAAAATCGCCGCCGAATACGGACCTGTAGAACTCGAACGCCGTCCGGCAATTTCCGCCGAGGGTCAGGTATGGATTAAGCGTCATTTGGGCCTCATTTTCGTGGACTGGTACTGACCTGCCGGCAGCGGGTCGCACTGCGGCAACCGAGGGATCGTAAGCGAGCCAATGATAGGAATTCGTGCCGCAGAAGTCTGGACAGGCCCCCGCATTAAACCTGATCGGTTTTTGAGCCGCTGCCGACCGGGGGCTGTCCCAGCAAGAGGGGAGTTTGGACCCGGTGGTTGGGAATGCGGTGGTCGGTGAAGCAGGACGCCACCCGCTCAGTCAGCCGGGTGATCAAATCGACCTCGCGCAGCAGCATGATCCCGCCGTCGGAGGAGAGGTCCCTGCCGCAGAACTCCCCCAGCACCTGCAGGCGGCCCAGGGACGAGAAAAGCAGCTGTACCGGGTTAGACTCGCTCATCAAAAACGCCTTGCGGTAATGGTCGGATTTGGTCATCCCAATTATCGCCGGGCGTTTCTGTTTTTAGGAGTGGGAGGGCCCGCAACAGCCCTTAAATCGCCCCCTCCAGCGGTGGTGGCGGGACCTTGGCCGAAAACCTCAAAAACCGCTTGTTCGGGGTCCCTTACACGGGGGATCGATCACTCCCGGCGGCTGGCCGCCGACTATCGCTGGGGGCGCAATGCGAGGCCAATGCCGCTCATCCGGGAAGACCGTCTTACAACGCCCGGCGCCCGATCTGGCCGATGCGCTCGGGACGATGGTTTAATCCGGTTTCAAGAAATCCCTCAAGGCCGCTTCGGCCAATGACGACGAATTCGCAAAGTGCGAAATTGGAATGGACGCCGGACGGCCGTCAAATAGGCCGGTTCAAATCTTGGAGCAGGGCGCTTCGACCTGGTTGGGGCCGAGAATCGGTGCGAAATCAGGGTTAACCGCCAATGTCTTCGGGGGCGATCGCCACCGTCTTGATCACCGCGTAGCACCTTAGCCCCGGCTTAAGGCCAAGCGCTTTCTCAGAGCGCCTGGTGATGCGCGCCAACAGCCGGCCCGCCCCGGTTCGAACCGAGACGATCGCTCCCGGGCCGCGCCCGGTATGGATCTCCTCGACCCGGCCGGGAAGGACGTTGAGGGCCGAAATGCGCTCGGGCCGCCGGCGCGAGAGCAGGACCTCGTGGGCGGCCACCCGGACCCGGATTCGGGCCCCGGGCGGATGCGGAACCCGGGGCAGAAAGAGCCGGGCCTCGCCGGCCTCGAGTTCGCTGAGTCCGTCTGCATGATGGCGCCGCACCCTCGCCTCGAGCACCGCTCCGGCGGCGCGCACGCCCAGCGGGGTTACCTGCGGATCGCCCAGCACCTGCAGGGCCGGTCCCTGGCTAACGACCCTGCCCTCGCTCAGGGCCACGACCGTGGTCGCCAGTCGCGCGACCTCGGCGGCGGAGTGGCTCACGTACAGGATCGGGACCGATACCTCGTCGCGCAGGCGCTCGAAATAGGGGAGGATCTCGCCCTTGCGGAGCTCATCGAGCGCGGCCAGGGGCTCGTCGGCGAGGATGATGCCGGGCTCGGCCAGCAGCGCCCGCCCGATTGCGACCCGCTGCTTCTCGCCGGCCGAGAGCAGCGCGGGACGCCGCTGCAGAAGATCGCCGATGCCCAGCATCTCGACAACCCGGTCCAGGCTGGCGCGGCGGGGGCGGCGGCGGGCGAACCAGCGGCCGAAGAGAAGGTTCTGCCGGACCGAAAGGTGCGGGAACAGCCGGTCTTCCTGGAATATGTAGCCGAGCCGGCGCCGGTGCGGCGGGAGATCGGTGCGCAGGGCGTTGTCGTAGAGCACGCGGTCCCCGACCGCCACGCGGCCCTCCCGCGGGCGCAGCAGCCCGGCGACGGCGTTGACGATCGATGTCTTCCCCGAGCCGGATCGTCCGAACAGCACGGTTATGCCGGGCGGGGCTGCAAAGTCCACCTCCAGTCCGAACCGTTCGAACCGGTGACGGATCCGCACTTCCAGGATCATTGCCCGGAAATCCTGCGCGCCACCCGGCGGGAAAGGGATTCCGACAGCGCCAGCGCCAGCATCGCCACGACGACCGAGATCACTACCAGGCGCAGGGCCGAGGACTCCCCGCCCGGCGACTGCAGAAACCCGTAGATGGCCGTCGAAAGCGTTGTCGTCTCGCCGGGAATGCTGGCCGCGAAGGTGATGGTTGCTCCGAATTCGCCCATCGCCCGCGCAAACGCCAGGACCGCGCCGGTAAGCACCCCGGGCAGGATCAGCGGCAGGGTGATGGTGGCAAATACCCACGGCCCGGACGCGCCCAGGGTGGCGCCGGCCTGTTCCAGTCGCGGATCGACCGATTCGACCGCCAGGCGGATCGCGCGGACCATCAGCGGGAAACCCATGACCGCCGCCGCCAGCGCCGCCCCCGTCCAGCGGAATGCCAGGACCAGGCCCAGGTCCTCGAGAAATCCCCCCACCGGCCCGCGCGAGCCCAGCAGGAGCAGCAGTAGGAACCCGGTCACGACCGGCGGCAGGACCAGGGGCAGGTGCACCAGTACGTTGAGCAGGCCCTTGCCCGGAAAGCTCCACCGCGCCAGCGCGTAGCCGGTAAATATTCCGGGCGGAACGCTTACAAGCGTGGCCAGGACCGAGATCTGCACGGTCAGCGCCAGCGCCTCCTGTTCCGAGGGGCTCAGTCCGAACATCGGACCGCGTCAACCGGCGATGAATTCAAACCCGTGACCTTCAAACGACGCCCGCGCCTGTGGTCCGCGCAGGAACCGGAGAAACGCGGACCTGTCGGGGTGGGCGCTGGCGGCCACGGAGGCCGCCGGGTACCGGATTGGAGGATGGCTGCGGGCCGGGAAGGTGCCGATCACGGTGACATCGTCTTCGGCGAACGCGTCGGTGCCGTAAACGACCCCCAGCCGCGCCTGGCCGCTGGCCACGAGGGCCAGCGCACCGCGGACGTTGTCGGTCTGGGCCACGCGCTGGGCGACCGAATCCCAGAGGCCAAGCGACCGCAGGGCGGCCTTGCCGTAGATTCCGGCCGGCGCGGCGTCCACGAACGCCATCGCGATCCGCCCCTGCCCCAGTATTCCGGCAAGGTCCAATTCCGGGCCGATCGCGACCGGCGCAGCGTCCCCGCCGTGGGCAATCAACACCAGTGAATTTGACAGCAGGTCAAAACGCGAGGAGGCCTCGATCAGCCCCTCCTGTTCGAGGGAATCCATCCATCCCGGGTTGGCCGAGATGTAGACGTCGGCGGGAGCGCCGTGACGGATCTGCTGGGCCAGGGCCGAGGATCCGCCCGGTGCGATACCGGCATTGCGGCCGGCGTGTTCGGCAAATAAACGCGCCACGTCGGCGAGCGCGTCTTGGGCGCTGGCCGCGGTAAAAGCCACCAGGTCTGTATTCGCCGCACAGCCCCCGAGCGCCAGGGGCAGCCCCAGACACATTCCGCACGAAAACGCTAGGACGCGGCGCCGAGTCCGTGTGGCTGCCCGGTCGGTACGGCCCAAATCAAGCTTGCGAGTGTGATGAATTCATTCCCCGCGTGCCAACGGCCAACTGTCGGAGAGGCCTGTACTTTTCGACGAATGCTTCTTTAATTGCGGTCTTACTTTTCGCTGCCCAAGGGAATTTTGGCGTGCGGTGGTTCGCATTTCTCGCCGGACATTCGATATGCCGAATGGTGATTTCTGCCTTCCGCATCCGTTCAGCGTGGCGACTCTTCAATTCGTCAATCAAGAAATCGGGGTGGCGGCGGTGAATCCCCGGGAGCGGCATGCTCGTTGATACGGGATCTGATTCCGCGAAGTGCTTCGTCAAGTGAAAGCCAGTACGAATTCGCCGGGAGTTGGGCGGCTCTGTAGCCTGAGCCGATCGCCGAAGCCTGCCAAGCTACTATGCCGCCACCATCCAGGTAAGTCCCCGTCAATTGCTGCACTTGCTCAGTCAATTTTTCGAATTGGTCTCCAGGGCGAAGCCGCGCACCCCACAGAATGTAGATTGCGGGTGGCGCATTGCGGCGCCACTCGCGCCATGAGTCGATATGCGTGTCGTGTTTTCTGCGGCTCAGCTTGAGGTCAGTCGCCGCGAATTTCAGCTCCTTCCGCCTGTTCGACCAGTCACTCAATGCCCCTCGCGCTGGCGTCGTGCCATACGCAGGACCGCCGGAGACTTTAGCTTCGACGCAAACCAGCGGATCGAATTCCCGCGTTGGCCATGTGATATCGATTTGATGCGTCTGTGAGAATCCACGAACTCTTTGTCGGGGCTCAATGATCTGGCCGGTTGCATTTTTCAATATCTCCGTCAGGATCGTCGCAAACCAATTCCCTTTCAACCGATAGACGCCACTCAGCCTGTTTTCAACCGATGCGTTTTGATTTCCCATGCGCGCTGGCGCAACACCGGCGGTGCGATATTGGTCTAGGCACCACATCAGGTCAAACCATTGCTCCTCGATCGATTCGAATGTCTGGAGGGATGAGTCGTTCTTGACTCGCGACAACAATTCGTCCCACCGCCTCCCTGGATGCCCTACTTCATCCTCGAGCGTTGACGCGAGCACGGGACCCTCGTTCAAAGCCGGCGACCGCGGGCCAGATTGAGACGGCCTCTTCGCATGGCGTTATGGGCACTCCTGAGTGACTGCAAGCTTGTGGCGTTCATGCCCAGGGTTGATTCAAGAAGTACCTGATCCACTCGTTCGACTACCGCGCGCCAGTTTCCTGAAACCAACTCTTCATTCAGAAATCCCCACTCGCAGCTAATTGCTCCCCAAAACTCACTCAGGGCAGGTAGTTTGGGCGCAGGGAGGATTGCCGCCTCACGAGGCTCAAGTTTTAGGATGCCTCCACCATAAGATCTGCCGCCGAGCTCTGCTCCGAGGATCGTTAGTGAATTCAACATGGCCAACGGAAGAGCGCGACGGACGAATTCAGGGACGCCGTCGAACAAGTAGATGCCGTGCACTGAATTCAAATACGAGACCCTCGCGTCGTTTGCCACGAGGCGCGGGAAACGGTTGCTCATGTAAGTAAAGAAAAAGTCCGGCGGGTCGCTTCCGGGCGGACGCCACCATTGTGGTCGGATTCGGCACTTGTAGCGGCTAGAAACTCCGAGGCCTTCTCCGAATCGCTTATAAGCCTCAACTGGTGCGGAATCATCATCAGGACCAGGTTGAAATTGCCACACGGCCTGCCCTTCATCTCGTAGGTGCTCCCAATCTGCAAGCGTGAACGCCAACCGGTTGAAGTGCTTTGACCCAGGCGGACTTGTCCTGAGTAGCTGGCACTCGGTGAGATTGAATCGACTCCTCGTTTCCGTATCGACTACGAAGAATTCGTTCGCACCGGTCACGGCTCCCAATTTGACTCGGCCGTACTCTTCTTCCAATCTGGCGAATTTTTTAGCACAGCGGCGAAAAGCCGACGATTGACAATCCGGCAGCAGAAGAGTCGACCACTTATCGCCACAGGGCGCTAAGTCTCTTTCAATGGAGAATGGGTCCATGTGATTGAGGTCGGATGCGTCCGATACACGCGCAACGTGGACCGTGCTCGTTCCACCCTCACCGTCTGCCAGGAGTAAAACGACGTTTGCGAGTGCATCGAACTGGAGTCGTCGAAAAGTCACAATGGCGATTCGGCCGAAACGGAGGCGAAGCCAGTCCCTCACCGGACCGGCGTAATTGACGGTAAGTAACTCTGCCGGGAGGACCATGGCCAGCCTCCCACCGGGTTTCAGGAAGCTAGACGAGTGAATCAAGCAAGCGGCCCAAGCTGATGCAAGACCGCTAAGCTGAACCCCTTGGGCGAGCGCGGCCCGGTTCGCGGCTTCTCGCGTTAAGCCATTGTGACCGTGGTAACGGATGAACGGCGGATTACCTATGACGGCGTCCGCCTTCGACCCGTTTGCTGAGGGGTGTCCCGGTGTGAAGTCGAACAGACTGGAACAATGGAGCGCGGCGCCGAGATCCTCAGATTCGAGTCGTCTTTTTGCAAGGCGCAGCGCCACATCATCGATCTCAATGCCCGTGAGATCGGGTTCTGACACGCCTATGGCGCGTAGCTCTTGGCCTGCTGCCTGGAGCAATGCGCCGTCTCCGCATGTTGGATCCAGAACATTGGCAGAACGGCCACCGATTGCCCAGCGGCTGAGGAATGCGGCAATTTCCGGAGGGGTGTAATAAGCGCCGCGGGCCTTGCGACCGGCATCGGCCAACAAAGTCAATTGGCGCCCCCATTTCTCGCCGCAGGAGGGACTATCGATATGGTATCCCGCAATGCTGATGAAGTTAGCGATTGGTGCCCCGGTCGCGTTCTGGTTAAGGCGGAGTAACGGAAAGCGCATACATGTTCGATTGCGCCGGACGAATCTGTGGCGGCTACAAATTGGCGCGCCACGCTAGTTTGAGGCCGATATCGGCCCCGGATACTCGGCGTCATCGCCTAGATACCCGGCCGAAGAGCCCCTGTACGAGGGCAAACACGCGCTCGAGCGTCCCAATATCGGTTTATGCCTGCGGGGAATTCTTCAATGGTTTAAACGTAGCAATTGCGGGGTGTTGAGGAGATGCTCGGATCCCGCGCCCAGGAAGACTTCTTCCGGGCCGACCGGCACCTGCTCGACTACTTGGGGCGCGATCCTTTTGTGGCCGCCTGGCCGCTCAACGCGGGATTCAGTTTCGGGACAGGGAGTCCTCCGGGCTCTATTGCGCCGACATGGACCTCGGCCGGAAATTGGCACTGGGGATCGGGATCACCGAGCGCTCGTTCGCCAAATCAACCCTGAAACCGTTTCGGGCCGAGTCGGCCGTGAACGGGCGGCCCGCGCCATAACCGCCCGCTCCAGCGGGCTCGTCCGTCGCAGACGATTGCTCAAGAGAGACTTAAGCGGCGAATACCCGCCTCAGTCGGCATGCGGGTAAGCGGGCCCGGTTCCGAATCCCTATTGCCGCCGGGCAAACCTGAGGGCCTGTTCGTCGGAACCGGCGATGGTCAACTGAGAGCCGTCGATATCAAACTCTTCCGCGTCGACCAACAAATCAAGGTACAGAGACTCCTGCAGGTACGATTCATGGCTTGGACATCCTGATTCGGTCCAGCTGAGCGCTTCCGGTTTGAAGGATGATCCGGAGGTTCTGTATCTCCCGTCGTAGGAGTTGCATCCGGTCCAGCCACTAATGCCGCCTTCATCGGAAAATTCGACCTCCACGTTTCCGATTGTCGGGTTCCCGCCAATAGATAGCAGCGTCCAGGATGTACCCGCCAGGGGTTGCTCACCGGCGTCGCAGGAAAGCACCAGCAATGTCGCAGCGCCGACGATCACCGCCACCAACGTCCTCTTGGCAAGCACCATGGTCGCACCCACGTTGAATAGGAGTCGGAAACCTATGCGCCATTGTGTCGCAGCCTGCAAATTGACGGCTCCGAAGGTGCGCGCGGTGCTCGGCCCGGCGAGAAACCGCAACCAGGCGACCTCGATTCCCGTCCGTGCCATCAGGCTCTGCGGTAGACGACAGAAGCAGCGAGGAAAACGACTGCGAGCGACGGATCCAATTGGCCGGGGAGCCCGGTCGACTACAAGTTGCCGCGGCCGGTCTCCCGCAAGGAGCGGATCGAGCGTCTGCATCAAGAGATGATCGTGATGGTCGCGTCGCTACGGCGAGATCACTTTTGGCGAAACCGACATCCGTATGACTTTGGACTACTGAGACGGACAATCCGCGCCGCCCGCAAGGAAGGCAAGGCGCATAAAAATACACGTGAGGAAAGGACTTCACGCCCGGCTTGGCGCAGGGTCATCTAAAGCGGACGCGCGTTGCGGTCAACCACCTCGACCCGGACTGCTCGGCGGTGCTCGAGTACTTTCGCGCGTTCATCGACGCCAGCGCAACGCCAGTCGCCCACCTATCGTTCTTTGGGATCCGGTCAGCCCAGCTTGCCCCAGAGTCGCCATCCTGTGGTGGCCAGGACCAGCGGGATCAGAGCAGCGATCAACATCCAGAGCACGTCCGAATGGACACTGACCGATTCGCCCTCCTCCAGGGCCAGCAAGTGGACCCAGTTGCGGAGGAACCAGATGGCGACGGCGGAGTTTGCGTAAAAGAGGACGTAAGCGCCCAGCCGCGACACGCTGGCCGGCCCCGAACGCGGCTGCGACCGCGCGTGGGCGATATTGAATGCCAGGGCGGTGACTATGCCCACCGCGGAGATGACGTTGAATACGGCCCAGACGGGCTGGGCGTCGTAAAGGGTGTCGAAGATGAAGTGGGCGGTGTAGAGCGCCGAATAAGCCAGCATCGCTCCACCGACGATCCTTGCGGTCAGGGCCAAATCTGTACTCCTTCTGCCGGCAGCGAGGTCATGCGAACACCGGCGCCGAGATTCCCGCTCCTGCCGCTCATCGCCCCCGCATCGTCGTTTGGAAAAGACCGCCGAGGATCCCGCAGCGCAGCGGAAAACGCAGTTCAGGGTCGCTCCCAATTAAATCTTCCCGGGTTCCAGTTCCAAATTCCCTTGTCTATGGGGTGCTCCCACCTGAGGGGAGGGCCACTTCGCGTCAACGGATGCCCCGTGAATCGCGGCCAGGCGGTAGATGGTTATGCGAGCAGAACCCCGCGTATCGCGCGGCCGTACCGCTGGTAGAGGAACCCGCCGGCGATCAGCAGCAGGCCCAGACCGATGAAAGCGGCGACGCGGTACGCCTGAGCCAGCTCGAACGCGTCGTATAGGAAAAGCTTGGCCACCGGCACCGCCAAAAGCCCCAATCCGGACACTCGCAACCAGTAAGACCGAAGGGCAATGCCCAATACGATCAACATCGCGGCGTATGAGGCCCAGAGTCCGCTCAAGGAAAGGCTGATCACCTGCGCGGCGATATCGGGATCGACCGCAAAATATTCCCGTTCGAACGCGTCGAATATTTCCGCACTCAGCGCAAACAGGGTCAGGCCGTTTGCCGCAACCAGCAAGGTCCGGAGGAACCTTGCGTCAGACGGATGGGGATGGCGCTCACGCTTGTTTCCAATCAGCAAAGCCGATCTGTACATGCCGGCGATCGCAGGGACAAAGGCAAGGAAGTGCCAGTTGATGACCGGATGGTAGGAACGATCGCTGCCGAAATAGATATCGCGCCAATCGGCGGCGGCAAAGTCCAGGACGACGAGCTTGAGCACAACCAGGGCGAACAATGCGCCGGCCGCAAACCGCAGATGCGGGTTCGCCCTCATATAGGAAATCCGGACGAGCAGCGACGCTTTGACCGCCCAGATTGCTGTTACCCAGGCGCCCTCGAACTGCACTGGGACCGCGATCGTCAGCAACACCAGCCCGATTGCCAGAAAGCCGCGAGCGAGCAGGACCCTGTTTGGGAAACGGAGCCTTACCCCGAATCCAATCAACCCGTACAGCACGGCCAGCGAAAGAGTGAACCCACCCATCCACGGCCGGTGGACGTCGAACATGAGCCCGAAGCTGATTGCGAAGTAGGCAATCGCATTCAGGACGATCAGTGTCCAGTCGAGTGGCCCGGGGCCCCTCGCCCCGCGCAGGCAAACCAGGACCGACGCGCCCAGAAAGATCAGGAAGATGACGGTGATCCCCGGCTGCGTCAGGGCCAGGCCCGGTTCGAATTCGGCGTGCCAGAACCCGAACAGCACCAGCGAGCCCGCAAAGGCCAGCATCAATATCCAGCGCCAGTCGCGGTAGAAAGCAAGGGCCAGGGCGCCCAGATCCAAGACCACGACGTACGACAGCAGCACCCATTGATCGGCGAGGCGATCGGCTATGAAAAGCGGCGTTGCAAAGCCGCCCAGCATCGCCAGGACGGCGACGGCACGCGAGTCGTAGCGAATCGACAAACCGGCCGCCGCCGCCGTCACGAGACTGGCAAGCCCTAGCGCCGGCACCGGGGCGAAAAGGTCGTAAAGGACGTAGCCGGCAAATACCGACAGGTAGAGGATTGCCAATCCGCCGCCGGTGACCGCCTGGGCCCAGGCCGGGTACCGGCGGGACCAGAACTCGCCGCCGCCCGTCAAAAGCACCCCAGCCGCAAATCCCAGTACGACCCGGCCCGTTTCGCCGATCCAGTCGTTGTCGAATGCCAGCTTGAGAAAGAAACCGACCCCGAATATGAGCGCCAGGATGCCGATCCGGGCGAGCCAGTTGCCGCCCAGCAGCCACTCCCAGTCTCTGGCGGAGACCCCTTCCTGGTTGGCCCGAAAAGAGTCCGGGGTTGCGCCGCGGGCCCGGTCCAAACCGGGCACTGTTGGTTCTCCAGCAGCCGATGTCGACGCGCCGATCAATCCCGTCGCCGACGCGGCTTCGGCAGCGTCCGGGCGCGTGTTTTCCAGCGCGAAAATGCGCTGGGTTTGGCGATTGACCTGCGACTGGAGCCGGGTCACCTGCAACTGAAGTTCGCCTACTACGAGCCGCAGGTTTTCGTCGCTGCCGGTCTCGGCAGACCTTTCGGTTGAGTCGGGCAGTTCGGTGCCGCAGTGCACGCAGAACTTGGCCCCGGGCGAGGATTCAATGCGCCCGCAGTTGGAGCAGTGCCTCTCCGTCAGCGCCGACTACCCATCTCCCGGCAGCATGAAACGGCCGAGGGAGTCTTCCTGCTTGGGAAGCGACAAATAATCATGGCCGTCTTGCCGCCGGAACGGCGGCGCCACAGCTTGCGCAGAACATTGCGTCCGGCGGCAGCTTTGACCCGCACCGGGCGCAGAACCGGAGTCCTTCAGTCTCTGGTGCAACCATGGGGGTGCGCGCCGCCGGGTCGCCTGAGGGCGTTTCGGGAGTATCGGATCCGGGCTGGCGGGCCAGTGGATCATTCCCGTATTGGTTGGGCCCGACTGTCCCCGGAAGGGCGCAAAGGATCAGGGGCAGTATTCCGCCGACTGCGCCGGCCGACAGACCGAGGAGTAGCAGCAGCGTAAAAGCCGCGATTTCGACGTCCGCAAAATCAAGCGTGAGGAAGAAATCACCACCCAATTCCTCCGCGAACGCCATCGCGAGAGCTGCCACCACCAAGACGGCAAACGCCAATCCCGCTAATGGATAAAAAGTCAGCCATACGGCCGAGCGGCCGGTGTCGTGCAGCCGGCGAGCGGATACTGCCAGGAATGGCAAGGCCAGGACCAGGAAAGCGATCCCGGGCAGCAATAATCCCAGCACCGCCTGGGCAACGAACGCGCACAAGGCGAACCACCAGAATTCGGGCCGCGACGCTCTTCCGCTGAAGTCGAAGTACTTTTGGAAGCACGTGCGAATCGAATCCACTAGCGTCACGACGGTTCGCCCCTGCCCATGCCATTCCCTTCCACCATATCCGGGCAATTGCCGGATCTGCGCTCGAACGGCGAACGCCAGCGTACGCACACAGATCGATGGCTTTGGCCATCGCAAGGTCAATGAACTACAAATCCGTTGCCGGCAAGTGACATTGCGGCCGTTGCAGTACCCTGGATTCCACTCCCGAATAATGTGGGCGTGATCGGCCTGTCGCTCGGCGCTCTCGGAATGGCGAAACGGCCAGGGGGCTCGTGGTGACGGTGCCAGCCAACCTAGACGCCCGACCAAATTCCTAAAGGCTCGGAGCTTGAGCGCTATGGAAAACCCCCATCAATTCGACAACCTAACCTGGCCGGAGGTCAATGACGCCGTCGAATAAGGACTCAACCCAGTCCTGCCGGTAGGAACCGTCGAACAAAACGGCCAGCACTTGCCTTCGAAAATGGCCCTCGTATCTCGTAGGGGACAACCCGGGTGCGGTAGACCGATTGGCACTCGGTCCCGGAATTCCGTACCAAAGCGAGGTCGCCGAACCCGGCGACCCGCCGCCTCAATCCGAACAATTGCTCGGGGCCGGTAAGAGCCCGTATTTGCGAGGAAGGATCTTCGGCGGCGGGCAGTTAAAGGGAGCTGGGCGAGCTGGCTGGCCGCCGCCTGCAACTGGTCAGCCAGCGCGGCGCCGAGCAGAACCGCCTGCGGCTTGTCCGCAACCGCCACGTCAGATCCGACATCAACCGCGCCATCGCCGGTCTGAAGCGCCGGGTAGAGCGACTGGACGGCAAGATTACCGAACTGATCGCGGCATCCCCGGAACTGCGGTCCAGGGACGCTCTGCTGCGATCGGTTCCCGGCGTCGGCCCCCAGCTCTCGGCCACGGTGATCGCGTTCTTGCCCGAACTTGGGGCCATCGGCAACAGGCAGATCTGGGCCCTGGTGGGGGTCGCGCCGCTCAACCGCGACAGGCATCCCGGCGGTTAAAGGCCCAGAAGGGTCAATGACCGTTTCCAGACACGGCTGCGCCGGAGACGTTTGCCGTTTATGCGGTTACTCTGCCGTCGCACCAACGTCGGCGCGATCCGGCCCTTCCCGCGGTCGCCCGACCGGTAGGCGGATTACAAAACGGCTGCCCCGCCCCGATTGGCTCCTGACCTCGATGGATCCCCCGTGGGATTCCACCAGCCCGCGGGCCACGGCGAGCCCGAGTCCGGTTCCTCCGGTAGCGCGGGAACGGGATGGGTCGGCGCGGTAGAAGCGGTCGAAGACGCGCGGCAGATCCGCGGGCGCAATCCCGGGTCCGCTGTCGGCCACCGCCACTTCCACCGAATCGGCCAACGCCCGGGCCGACACGGCCACCTTCCCGCCCTCCGATGCGTGTGTGAGGGCGTTGTCCAGCAGATTGCCGAGTACCTGGGCAATGCGAGCCGCGTCAAGATCCAGTATCGGCAGATCGGTGTCCGTCTCCAGGCTCAGCTCAACCCCTTTGGCTTCGGCCCGCGCCCGGACCGCCGCCACGCAGGATTGCAGCAGGGCGGGGACGGATGTCGGCGCCCTGAGGAGCGTCAACCCACCGGCGTTGACCTGAGCCAGCAAGCGCAGGTCTTCGACCAGCCGCGCTAGGAGGAGCGTCTGGCGGTGAAGCACGTCCACTGTCTCCGGCGTTGGCGGGAAGACTCCATCCTTGATGGCCTCCACGTAACCCTGGATGTTGGAGATCGGCGTCCGCAGTTCGTGGGCGATGTCGGCCGTGAGGCGGCGGCGGCGGCGCTCGGCCTCTTGCAGCTCGGCGGCCATGGTGTTGAAGCTCTGGGCCAGCTCGCGTATCTCGGACGGCCCGGTAGTCCCGGCCCGCTGCGACAGATCCCCACCGCCCAGCCGCCGGGCCTTCTCGCCCAGGCTCTGCAGAGGGGCCAGGGTACGCTGCGACAGCGCCCATGTCAGGCCCGTGCCCAGGATCGCGGCGCCGATTCCGGCCAACAGCAAATAGCGGTTGACGAGTTCGGAAATGCGGGATGCCTCCGGATCGGCAAGAACCTGATGATCCGGTGCCGGATCGGTCGGCACTTGATTTGACGCGGCGAGAGAACCCAACACCTCCCCACCGTAGATTAGGGGCACGGCCCGCCCGCCGTCGCCCGCTTCCGGGTCCCGCCCAATCCGGTCCAGGTCACCCCTTCCGCCGGGCTGCTCTAAATTCACCAGATGGTTCGGCGAGGAACCGGCATCGGAGTCGGCGAGGATGTTGCCCTGGGAATCGAAAACGGTAAGTTGCAACCCGGAGATGTCGGCAGCCTGAGCCACGATCGCCTGCAGATCCGGACCGGGTTCGGACCATGAGTCCTGCTCGACGTAGTGATTGGTGATGAAGTGGCTCACGCGCCCGGTCAGCGCCCGGTCATGGTCGCTTTCGAACCGCTCCGTCTGCATCCTGGTGGTGAGGCCGATGAAGACTCCCACCGCCACCAGGGCCGTGCTCAGGATCAGCATGAACCCCAGCACCAGCCTGAATTGCAGGCTGGATACCAGGTTGCGTGGCAGTCCGACGAGCAAGTCAGACCTCGGGTCGGCGCAGCTGGTAGCCGCTGCCGTAAACGGTCCTGATAAGACTGGCGCTCCCCGGACTTTGCGATTCGAGCTTGCGGCGCAGGCAGGATACGTGAGCGTCGATCGCTCGATCGCAACCGTCGAAATCGTAACTGAGCGCGCGGTTGATGATTTCGTTGCGGGAAAATATTCGTCCCGGTTCGCGCAGGAACAGCGTCAACAACCTCAACTCGGTCGGCGTCAGCAAGAGTTCGGCCCCGTCCACTGACGCACTTCTGGTCCGAAGGTTGACCCGGATATTGCCGAACGAAAGTTCCGGATAGGCGGCCACGGCGCCGTCACGGTCGACGCGCCGCAGGACGGCTCCCACGCGGGCCGCGAGCTCCCGGGGACTGAAAGGTTTGACGACGTAATCGTCGGCGCCCAGGCCCAGGCCGCGCAGTCGGTCGACCTCGTCAACTCGCGCTGTAAGCATGATGACCGGCACCATCGTCTCCACCTGCAGTCTGCGGCATACCTCGAATCCATCCAGGCCGGGCAGCATTACGTCGAGCACGACAAGGCCGGGCCGAGTATTGCGGGCCATCTCCAGCGCGTCGATTCCGTCGCCGGCCGTGGCCACCCGGTAGCCGGCGCGTTCCAGGTAACCGCGCGCCAGTGCGACCGTGCCGGGGTCGTCGTCCACCACCAGCACCAGGGGCTTTTGGCCGCACTCTCCGCCTTCCATCCTCCGGTCCGCCATCGCCATTCTGATCTTTTCGGTCATGCTAACTGAACTCCGCGGCGCCCGACCGGGCGGGGCGTCCCGCCCGGTCGATCTTCAAACGACTTCAGTTCATCCGTCGGTGTCGCTCCCGGCGTCGTGCTTGTCGGGACGCTCCTTGTCCTCCAGGTCCCATCCGCTGCCGGTGTCGTCGATGCCTCGCTCCACTGCATACAACTCTTCGTGAGCCTGCGCAATTGCGCGAGCGACGTCCTGGCCGTCCAGGCCCATAATCGCGCCCATCCGGTCCCCGTATGCGCGGAAGGAGGGTGCTTCGGCCATCACCTCTGCAGAATCGGCGTCCTGCCCCCCGTCGAGCCCTTCGCGCGGTGGGAGCGCGCGGGTCAGCGCCGCGTCGGCCTCGGCCATGGCGGAGGCCGTGACTTTGGGATCGGCCCCAAGGATCTCGGCGATCCGGACGGCCAGATCATCCGGCCCTTCGGCCGTTTCCGGGTCCTGATTCTCGATCGTCTCGGTAGACACGTCCGCATCGGTGGCGACTATTTCGCGGGGTGCAGTATCGGCGGGCTCGAGAGCGTCTCCGGCCGAGGCGAATGCCGCTCCGCCGACAATGACCGCCATCAACAGACCCACAACCAGGCTCACCGTCAAGCTCACCGGCAGGGTCTTCCGCATTTCCAAATTCATCTTCTCGCCTCCAATTTCGGCTCGGATTGCATGGCCGCGGCGGCCTTGCGTTGCGGCAAAGGTAGCAACAAATGTTTAGGAAACATTGAGGGGCGTGTCCCTTGGACCGGTGACAATTTCGTCCGGCATCCTTGCTGAGGGGCGGAGGATGCGTCCCGAGATCGGCGACCGCCTGGTTGAGTTCGGGGCGGTGGATGGGGCTGAGGACGAAGCATGCGATCCCTCGAATTGCGGCGTCGAATCGCCCTCCGAGCTTCGCCACCGGGAATGCCTTGAGACGATCCGACTGGACGGGCAATCTCGTGCAAAAGCAGTGCCGCCGGCATTGGAAACGCGTCCGTCGACCCGGGCAGGATCGCCCCGGGGGACCGGGACGATCCTGCAAGCGCCCCTACGGCGTACCTGACCCGAAAGCCCAAAAGAAACCCGCCGGCAATGCGGGCCTCAACGCAAAAATCTCCGTGGAGCGCTTGCAGCCGGCCTGCGAAGCTCAGGCGGCGACGGAATCTAATTCACACCTGATTGTGGGCGCCGGCGTAGACGCCAGCCCCTCCGACAAGCCGTGCATGAGTGTTCGTCCACGGGATTTTGCCGGGCGGTTATTCCAGGGCCATGGTGCGGAAGAGCTGGACGGAGTCCCGGCGAGCGTAGCGGTCACGCCAAATCCTTCGATCACTTGTGCGCGCCCGCATCCTCTCGAAACCACGCGATTCTTTATTGGCGCCGCACCCTGGCGCGCACTCAACGTTTTCGGAAGTATCTGCCGCATCGAGAACGACAAGCACCCGGCAGTCAATCGTCGGGCCCTTGTTTCAGCGGGAGTTCGATCGTGAATCGACACCCTGACTTCTCCTCGTTCTCGGCCCATATACGCCCACCGTGCGCCTGCACGATGCCCCTGGCTATGGTCAGGCCCAGTCCAAAACCTCCGCTGGCGCGCGACCGCGAGGGGTCTACGCGGTAGAACCGCTCGAAGATGTTTTCCAGCTCCCCCGCCGGAATATTGGAGCCTGTATTTGCGACTGAAACCTGAATCTTCTCGTCCGAGACTGAAGTTGCAAGCCGGACGCTGCCCCCGAACGGGGTCCGCTGAAGCGCGTTTTCGATGAGTATCCCTAACACCTGGGTGATCCTCGTCACATCGACGTCGACCGCCGGCAAGTTTGTCGGCATTGACGATTCCAGCGCCACCGCCCGGGCTAACGCGCGCGGCCGAAACGGTTCAACCGCCGAACGCACTATCGGCACCAGCGACTGGGTTCGCAGTTCAAGGGCCAAGTCGCCGGAATCGACCAGGGTGATAAGTTGCAGGTCCTCGATCAGGCGGTCCAGCAACTTGACCTGGCCGACAGCCGCCGTCGTGGCGGGCGGCAACGGTTCGATCACACCGTCTTCGAATGCTTCGAGATAGCCTTGGATGTTTGAGAGTGGTGTCCGCAGTTCGTGCGCTATGTCCGAGACCATCCTCCTGCGTTGTGTTTCGGCGCGTTGCAGGTCTCGGGCCATCGCATTGAAGCTTCGCCCAAGATCGCCGATTTCGTCGTTGCCACGTGCCGTTACGCGCTGCTCGAGATCGCCCCGCCCGAGCCGGATTGCCGCGGTGCGCAATTGCCGCACAGGCCCCAGTATCCGGGCGGTGAGCAACGCGGCCGCGGAAATCCCACCTGCCAATCCAACTACGCCCGCAACTATCAGCGAGCGATTTACGGCACTGGCGATGTTCCCGGCCTCGGGTTCGCGCGCGCCGTGCAATGCCGCGTTGGAGATTTCGAGTATCGCGGCTCCTTCACCGCCGCTGGCCAATTCGATCCTCACCGCCGCGCTCTCGACCACATCTGCATCGCTTCCCGAATGTGAGTCCGCCAGCAGCGACCCGTCGCTGCCGTAAATTCGCAGCCGGCGTCCGTAAAAAACTGCAGCACGCTCCAGAGTCTGTTGCAATCTCGCGCCGCCGTCCCCAAGCCGCCCGGCGACGATTTCCTTCAATCGCGCAACGCGATAGGCGTCAGTTTCGCGGCCGAATCGGTCGGCCGCGTCCGCAGTGACGTTGTTCAGGAACAATCCTGCGATCAATAAGGTAACTGCCAGGACCGCGGCGAAAGCCGCCACCAACCTCAGCCGCAGCCCTCCGGGCACGTTCGGTATCATTTCCCGTTCGAATCGGTGGCAAAACGATAACCGACACCGTAAACAGTCTCAATCCGCCCGACGCCGTCGCCGGCGGCGCCCAGCTTGCGCCGCAGGTTTGCTATATGCGCATCGACGGTTCGGTCGAGACCATTGAACTCGTATCCGAAGACTCGGCTGATGATGCGGGCTCGACTGAATACCCGCCCGGGATCCCGGGCCAGGAGGGAGAGCAATCGGAACTCGGTCGGAGTCAGCGGCAATGTGATGCAGCCGGCCCGCGCGACGTGGGACTTGAAGACCAACGTGAGCCCGCCCCGCTCCAAACGTTCGGGTCCGGCTCGTCCTGCCTCCCTCTCCACGCGCCGCAACACCGCCCGGACTCGAGCCGCCAATTCGCGAGGGCTGAACGGCTTGGTCATATAGTCGTCGGCGCCCAGGTCAAGTCCGGCCAGCCTGTCGGGTTCGGCGGTCCGCGCCGTAAGCATGATCACGGGCACATTGGAGATTGCCCTTAGCCGCCGACAAACGCTGAATCCATCCAGACCCGGCAACATCAAGTCGAGCACAACCAAGTCGGGCGGGCAGGCGGCGGCGGCGCGTAGGCCAGCGGGCCCGTCCGCCACCGCCGTCACCGCGTGGCCGTCGCGACGCAGGTAAAGGCCGGCGATCCTGGCCACGTGTGGATCGTCCTCCACGATCAGGATGTTTGCGCCCACCCGAGGTTTTCAGCCTGTCCCGGGAGACTGCCCGGCCCGCAGGCGCTCCCCGAGCAGGTCTTGGCGGGCCTTGGCGATCGCGGCCTCCACGACCGCGGGATCCTCGTTGAGGTTTTCGGCCAGCAGCTCGGCCAGGTCCCGCTCGCCTGCCGCGCCAGAGTCCAGGTCCTGCTTGGCCTGGTCGACCGCGGAACGCACCAGCGCCGGGTCGCGGCCCAGATTGGCCACCACCTGTTCTGAGAAGCGGGTGGCGCTGCCGGAACCGTCCTCCCCGCCGCTGCGGGCCAGCGCCAGGCTGGCCAGGACGGTGAGCGTTAGCGCCAAAGCCAGGGCCGCGGCCGCCAGTCGTTTCCGTCGCGCAGTCAACGTCATCGCAGTTCTCCTTGGCAATTCTTCGCATGTTTGCGACGGAGAGATCCTGGCATTGGTTTGTGAAGATCCTGTGAAGGGCCGATTGCCATCTGCGAGGGGGCCGATTGTAGAGGCTTGAGCTTTAGCGATAGACCTTCGCGTGGGGGCTCCCACGATCTGGCTCCCAATCCCATAAATGGGGGACCGTAAACGCTGTATCTTGCCGATGATCGATCCGGCGCTCGCTGCCCGCGCGAACGGGTCGGGTTCGGCGTTTTGATGCTCCACGATCTGGTCGATTGCGACCAGCTGCGGAGCGCTGCGGAAGGACCCGCGCTTTATCGCCAGCTGGCCGATCAGCGCAAACCAGCGCTTGACAAATTTCAGCCAGGAAGAGTGGACGGGCGTGAATTGCGCGTGGCAGCGCTTGCGCTTTGAAAGCCACTTCTTCACTTTGCGGCGGTGCGTCGAGTAGTTGTCCAGGACGATGTGGACTCGCAGGCCGGTCGGCGCTTCGCAGTCGTTCAGGATCAGGAACGCGATGAATTCCTGGCGGCGGCGGCCTCTGGTTATGACCTGCCAGGTGGCCACGTCCAGCGCCGCGAACAGGGCGGTGGCGCCGTGGCGCATGTAGTGGCGCGGTTATAGCCCTCCACGTAGCCCGGAACCGCGGGGCGATTCCTCTGGGAATACGAAAATCGGCGCGTAGCATCTCGTGAAGCATGCGGAGGATTGGCGTGCCAGTTTTTCGGATGACACGCCGAATGGCAATGTCGGTCGGAATGCTAACGCTCGCATCCTGCAGCCAGGGTGCCGGACCGACGGTTCCGTTTCTAGCCGCCGAAAAAACCTCGTCCGGGCCAAAAAACGCCATCGCCGCCCAACCCCTGTCTAGGCCGACCGCGGCTGCGGGCGGAAGGATAAGTGAAGGGCCGTTGCCGTTGCCCCAGCACATGGCCAGCGTGGTCTGGGGGTGGGGTGCCATCCAGCATGGATTCCGCGAACTCGTCGTCGACGTGGCCATCGGAAATGAGATCAAGGCCTTTCTCAACGATCGAAATGGCTATCAGACGAATGGGATCTACATCATGGCCGTTTATGGAGAGGTCGCAGGCCACGATTTCTATTTCGGCCTGCAAACCGACATCTTGGAGCAGCCCCCATTCCGTAGCCGCGGCAAAGGTCTGATCTACTCGCGGTGGGGAGAAAGGGACCCTGGCCACGCGCGTATTCCCTCCGGGGGTTTCATTGAATCTTCAAGCCACGAGGGTGAATTCATCGGGGTGAGGCGGATTTACCGTTGGCAAGCCGGCACTTATAGGTTCCGGCTTGCGCCCGACGGTGCCGATCCTGACGGGCAGTGGTTCGGGTTGTGGGTCACCGATTCGGTAAATGCCGATTCGACCTGGGTCGGTGCACTCAAATTCCCTTTCTCCAAGCGGGAAACCCTCATCAATCCGCGGACACACAGCGCGATCGAGATTTACGGGGAACAGGGGATTCGTGCCACGGACATCCCGGAGGTCAGTGTCAGTTTCAGCCGCCCCTCGGGCGACGGGATCCCCGCAACACATGGGCATACGGTTTATTCGGACTACATCCAAAACTCGGATGCCAGATTTGACTCAATATCGAACTCCGTGATACTAAAAGCCGGAGGGGCAGTGAAGCGGGAGACTGAAGCGGGCCCGATTCAATTTGAATAGAAGTTTTATCGTCGTCTCAAATCCAGGGTACGCATTCCAATTCGAGTCGGCGGTGTAAGGGGATGCCAGGCTAGGTAGTTGGAATCGCACAGACCGACTGGAATCGGGGCGGGTTGGCTTGGCCGAGCGTATCCGGCAAGTCGGCAAGGTCCCAACCCTCAAACACTCGCCCGCGGTCAAATCTCCATAACCGCGCTGCAGCGTCCGCCGAAAACCACTTAACGGACCGCGCCTCGGCCAGCTTTGCCCACCTAGTAACCGCTTGCGTGTAGCGAAGGCTCGTCGAATCAGCGTCCGGGCAAATTAGGACCCGTCGACCCACCGGAGTGCAGTTTCTCGCGGCCATAAGCACCGGAACCGGAATTGGCCCGCAGCGGGCCGATAGACTGGCCTTGCTCGGCTGGCGGGTAATGCAAAAAACAACAGCAGCTAAAGCGCCCGCCATCCGAGCCACACTGCCGTCCGAGCGCTGAACCGCGCCAGCTGCAGCCGGAGTCCGCAATTGCTTACCATGCGGTAAACCAGCATGGAATCGGGCCAATGGCAGCAAGAATGACGCGCTGGCTGCTACTCGGCTGCATCTTGCTCTTGGCAGCCTGCGGCGGCGAAGAAAACGTGCTAGCCAATACGGAGTGGCGGCTAATCGCCCTAGGCGATGCCGACGCTCCCGCCGCGGCGCTAGGTGATCCAACCGCCAAATTCACGACCGCTACGGATTTGTCGGGATCGACCGGCCGCAACTCTTACGGGGCCAGCTACAGCGTGCGGGATTCGGAGCTGCGGTTTGACGGCTTGGAGTGGCAGGAGCGCGGCTGCCCAACACAGGCGCTATTCAACCAGGAACAACGGCTGCAGGGCGCGCTGGCGACAGTAGAGCGGTTCGAGATCGCGGGGGAACGGCTCACCCTTTACAGCGAAGGCGGGCAGGTGTTGGTATTCGAACGGAGCGGAAAGGCCGGGGCCGCCGCTCAATCGCGCGATTCGCGCACGATCGCCCAAGTGGCGCCGCCCAGGATTGACAGCGCGCCGAGCGCAACCAGGGCGATAGCTGCTGGTTCGATCAATCCGCGGCCTGTTTCATGCGATCCCCAGAAACAGGCCAACGATCGCAAGCATCATCATCACGACCACGAATAGCACGGCCAGCAAAAGGTCCATTGTCAATCTCCGGCTGGATTTTGCCCCCACAGGAAAGGCGGTGGCGCTATGCAGCAGGAAGGCAAAAGAGCAATTGGGAGAACCATTCCGCGCGAAAGGGCCGAGTCGCGCCAGTCTAAGACGCGGCCTGGCGCGGGGCACCGGCCGGGGCCCTTGACCCTCGCCCGTGGCGGCCCGGTCAGATAAGCCGAGCCCCACAAGTTGGCGGGGACCGGTTTAGGCCCTGCCCCGAGCGAATCTCCGAAATCGGCCAGATCCCAGCCGTCACGTATCCGGCCCTAATCCATCCCCCAGTAGCGCACCGCCGCCGCGCCGACAAACGTTAGCCGCCGCCGCGCCGTATTTTTAGGGCCCATTTCAGTAACCGCCTGCGCGTAGCGTTCGCCCGCCAGGTTGTTATCAGCGTCCGGACAGGCAATCACGCGCCGTCCGGCCGGGGCCGCCAGTCGGTGCTTGAATGTGAGTTTGCCCCACCCGCCCTCGTGGCAATGCAATAGCTTGGTGAATCGGGCAGCAGGGCCGCGTCGGAAATCACGCTCGCCGCCGCGTACGCGGTTTTCACCACCACGGCCCCTGGCGGCGCGGCCAGCGGCTCGGGCAGGCGGTACAGGGGCCGCGGCCCTTGCCTTGGCCGCCTGCGCTGCGCGGCCAGGGGTGCCCACGGCCATCCGGCCCGCCGCGTTGCGGTGCCAGGGCAGCGTTTGTTTCTTGCGCTCCCTGTCTGCAGATCGCGGATGCGTTACGCGGTCATCGGAGGCAGGCCCGCTTTCGGCGGGTTGATATTGCCAGGTGCAAGGCCGTGGGTCGCGCTTCGGTTTCGGCGGCAGATCGCGCTGCCGCTACCGGCCCTGCCGCCAAATAAATCGATTGCGGCAAGCATTGCGAAAACCACGATGTTTGTCGCATTGTGGGCAAAATCGTCGCAGGTTCTGTGCTCGGCACATTCAGTCTTTGAGGGGCGACCTTTGACGTTTCGCATCTGCTCGATCACAATGGCAATCGGCTTGGCCAGCCGGATCCTGTTTTTGGCTGCGACGGTTGCGGCATTGATGCTGATGGCTGCCACCCAGACCGCATCGGCCCAGGATGAACCGCGCTGTGCTCCGACCGCCCTCGGCCAGCTCGTGGATCCGTCCTCGACCGGATTGCGGTTCGCCGGCAACTGGAGCGCCCAAGATTGCCAATCGCAGCACCGTCCCGGAAACCGTGCCCGGCATTTCGAATTCGAAGTCGTGACGAGCGGGCGGATCCGGATTGAATTGAAATCGGATACCGCCGACCCCTACATCTATCTGTATGACGCCGCCGGCACCCGCATCGCCTATGACGATGACAGCGGCGCGCTGCTGAACGCCCGCATCGAACTCGACCTGGAACCCGGGGCGTATCAAATCGAAGCAACCACGGTGGGCAGCCAGACGCCGACAGCCGCCGACTTGAACCTTTCAATCGATTACGTGGACGGTTGTGAGATCATCCCCCTGGGCGCGCTGATACCCGACTCTCCGCTCAACGCGGAGGGGTCGTGGTCGCTGGATACCTGCGGCTCGCGCATCGTCGTGACCCATCCGGCGTACAACTACCTGTTTGATCTGCCCCAATCCGGGCGCGTTCGAATCGACCTGACGTCGGTCAATGGCGACCCGGTGGTTTCACTGGCTACCGTCGACGGCGTGGTTATCGGCGCCAATGACGACGGCGGCGTAGGTAGGAATTCGCGTATCGATCAACATCTGCCGGCCGGCGCCTACATCGTCGAAGCCACAACTTACAGCCGGGGCGGCGTCCAGGCGGCGGCATCCGATTTCGAATTGAGCATCCAAGTTGTCGATGAGCGGTTGGCGCAGCTGGAACCCAACCCCAAGGTCGAATTCCTGGCGGTGCCCGATCAGGTCGTAAGCGGCGATCCGTTCCCGGTACATTTCCGGGTCGGCAACCATGGCGGCGGTGAGCTTTTCGGTAACGCCGCAAGTTACTTGGTGCTGGTCCGGGGACCGGAATACCGGCACTGGGGCAACCCCGTACCGATCAGCGAGGCGAGCTGGGCTCCGGGTTCCGCGTACCACACCGGGGATCCGGCGGCAAGCTCCGCCAGCACCTCGCTGGCAGGCTTGACTGCGGTGGACCTGCGCCTTGAGGAACCGGGGCGCTCCTGGGTCTTGGTCGCGCTCTACGCGTTGAACGAAGAAAACCGCGGTCTCTGGTTTCATGCCGCCTGGAAGCACGTCCATGTCCTCGAGTCGGCTGAAATTGATCCGACGCTTGCCAGGGTAGGCGCGGGAACCTACTCGGTCGCGGCCAGTGCTGACGCTGACGGAACCGTATCGACCACCGTCAGCGACGTTGCCAATCGGGAAAGGGCGGTCGAGCCGGCCCGGGAACTGCAGGCAATCTATACCGCCGGAGTCCGGCGATTGATCCTCGACGATGTTTTTGGGCGCCAGACGATCGCCGAACTTGATCAATTAACGGCCGGAACCGCACCGAGCGCACACGGACCCGGCATGGACGCGCTGACGCCGGAAAGCGGCGCCATAGTCGCACGTTTCGCCGAAAGGTACTTAACCGCTGTGACCGAGTCGGGGTTACCCGCCTCCAGTGCGGCCGGGTTCTTGCTTGATCCGGGCGCTGTCGAGCAGTTGGTCCTCAGCAAGGCCGACAGCGCCAGGCGGGAATATGCGACCCTCGCCGGCAGCTGGCGTCAATTGCGGGCACGGGTTGGTGCGGGCGGGGCGCTTACGTATGCCGAAGCGCTGGCGTTGCACGCCCAGGTTCGTTACGCAGAGAGCGTGATCGCATCGGCGATTCGGGCTGGCGAGCTGGTCGGCGCGGCGCGTGCGGCCGAGACGGGCTGGGAAAGTGATTCGGTGCAATCTCAGGTTGCCGAATTTGCGCAGGGCGCGACCTGCCGCGGATTGCCGGACCGGCTCGCCTCAGCGCTCGCCGCCGCCCCCGGCGATGTCGCTACCCATCTGGCGCTTGATTCCGAACTGCGGGCGGCGCTGCCGTTCTTTGCCACCGCTTCCGACCACGCATTGTGCGCGACGGTGCGGGTTGAAGACGCCAACGATCGATTCTTCAACCTGTTGGGCATCGAACCGTTCGACCCTGCCCTCCTGCCCGGGTACCAGTACATTCCCGCCGTGTCGGATTCGGGAGCAGGACCCCATTCCCTGCGAATCCTTGCGCGCCTGGACCCGAGCGGGCGAATCGAGCATGCCGTCGAACTTTCCGATGGCCGCGTCATCCTGCCCGAGCGCCGGTTCCTCGAAGCCGGCGCCTCGCCGGGACGAACGTACCACAGCAGCGCGGTTGAGGTCGCAGAGCAGAACATCGGGTTCATCCGCTCACAGTTCAACTCCATGGGCCAAATCGTGCTTTCATTCCAGGGCTCCGACGGCGTGCAAGTTGTCCCCAGGATGCGGATCATCCCCGCTGAAGCGACGGTCGGGACTTGGCTGCGCACCAGCCAGATTCATGTCCCGGCGGCAGCTCCGGAATTGGCAGCGGTCGGTTAGCGGACCCTCGTCCCCAGGAGTAGGAGACACCATGACTGACATGGAGAATTACGCTTTTTGGTGCTGGCTGGCGGTGCCGCGAACGAATGAGCATTGGCAGGCGATGGATCTGCCTGGCACGCTGCCGCTCAATCGCAAGGCAGGGATCATTTCCGAGTGGGCGCGCGAGGCGATCCTGCGCGGCGACGACCCGGCCGCGAATGAAGCCAACATGGTCGGCTTCGAGATGGAATTGCGCTGGCTGCGCCGGGTTTTTGAACAAGGCTTTGATACTTGGCGGCGCAATTGAGGGCCGATCAGTGGAGGCGAGGGCGACAAAACCACCGCGAAATTGGTCTCGCGGTGATCGTTTGGCCCGCCCTGGCGCCGCAGTCCGGAGTGCCGTGGCTGGCTACGCCCACCAGCTTGCCCTTGTTAGCGCGGGCGCGCATGATTAGCGGCGACCGAATAAATTTCGCCGCTGATTCGCTATCACTGGTTGGGCCGATCCATGACCTGGGCATTTCCGGGCCAACTGCTCCGCAGCCGTCCGGGCAATTGGGACCGGCGGACGGGGAATTGGCCCCGTGCGGACCTGCCCCGGTAGGGGGCGGCGGTCATGGCCGTGGCGACCATGCCAACGTTCCGCCAGGGCGCTAAGCAGGAGGGCCAATTCGAAACCAGCGTCGGCATGTGCCTCCAGGCCGCGCGGGACATTCAAGCACACAAATTCGCAAGTTCAAGTTCGCCGGGCGGAGGCGGCAATTTCTGTCGCGACTATAAAGACCGCGCTGCGCGCAAGGCGGACGGTAGATGTACGGTCTTGCCGCCAATTGAGCTGACCGCGGCGGTGCCAACCCACAGGACGAGCGAGCGCGCCACGATGCTTCGCTCCATGCCCGACATGGAAAGGCGGTGGATGCGGGTCGCCGCAATCTACGCGATTGACCTGGACGCCTTAAGGCGAACGCCGGCGCAGCGATACTTGGTCAACCGGGGGGAGTTACTGACCGTCACCCGCGTGACCATTCCGCGGTTTTGGAGCGATACGAAAATTAGCACCTGCCCGCCTCTGCTCCAAAGCGTGAAATACTCCTCCGAAAGTTCGAACCGCTCTACAGTTGCGACCACGCCTTGCACCTGCTGTTCCTGGCGCCTGGATCGGGCAGCCGCGTTCCCGCTGCGTCAGACCGTCAAGGCGCGGCAAGCGCCCGCCGGCTGGGTCGCCGGAAATGGAATGCCGAGGACCCGGCCTCGGCGTAGTCTCCACAGGGCGGCAATGATAAAAATACACGCTCGCGCCATTGCAAGGGGTATCCGGTTCAAAATTTGGGACTGCCGAACCAATAGGTCAAACCCGTGAATAAACTCGCAGCCGTCCTGGCGATCGCGGCCCTGACGGCAGCCTGCGGCCCAGAAGCGACGCCGCCCTGACCGGTACGTGGACGCTCGTTTTGCAAAAAGCGGGGGTTTTAGGCCGGGTTTCTAGGTACCAGCCCGTTCGAAGACCAGCACCTGCCCGCCCTCGCTGTGAAGCGTGAGTCTTTCCTCTGAAATCTCGAACCGCTCGACTGCCGCCAGCAAGTCCTGCATCCGCTGTTCCTGCCCAATTAGCGCATGGGATGGACAGCCTGCCTCCGTCCACGTCAGCTCGTCAAGGCGAAGCTTCGACTCCCGCGCGCTGTAGCTCGCTCCGTAGGAATTGCAACCGGTCCAGCCCGTCATATCCGAGGTGGTGGTGAACCTGGCAGTCGGGTCGCCCCCCACCACAGCGCCGGGTGAGTCGGCATCGCCCAGAGCGACCAGCCGCCACTCCGTATTGGCCAACGGGTTGGCGTCGCCGGTGCAGGCGGCAAGCAGCGCGGAGTCGAGAAGTATGAGTCCCGCGGCCAATGAAACGCGTCGCTTTGTGTCGGACATGTTCGTTTTCCTCTTCAAGCCGCTTACTGGCTCGTCGCTGTTGGTTGCCTCTGCAGGCGATCGGCGACAACTATTCCTGCCGGCAAATGAACGCCGGCGTTTTCAGCAGCTGGCCGGGGCTTCCCGACACCCCGGGGAACAGTAAGCTGGCAGGCCACGCCTTGAGGTATTGGGAAAAGGCGGAAACGTTGGCGGGCCTTTTTTACCGATAGACAGAACCGTCTTTGAATTGTGGCTGGGAGCACTGTGAGCCTGCCGAGGCAGCCGATGCAAGCAGCATGGTATGACCGGCAGGGAAACGCAAAGCGTCGAGGTAGATATATCGAGGCCGACGAATCAGACAGCATGCCCCGGAAGGCGAGGAGCGGCCGAAGGAGGCCGAGTCCTTCCCGCTACTATCCGGTGGACAGGTTGTCTGTTTCATCACTGCGGTTCCGAAGGACGGGCCTCCGCAGGCCGCATGGAGGTGACGAGTTGGAAGGACGCAACGAGCCGACGACGGAGAGTGAGGCGGCTCTGAAGGAGCGGCTCGCCAAGCTGAGTCGGGCCAGCCTGCGCATCAACGAGAGTTTGGACTTCGACACGGTGCTCCAGGGCGCCCTGGACTCCGCCCGCTCCCTGACCGGCGCCCGCTACGGAGTGATGGCCCTGCTGGACGGCGCGGGCCGGGTGGGGGAATTCCTGGCGTCGGGGATGACGGCGGAGGAGGCCGGACAACTCTGGCAGACCCCGGAGGGGCAGGCGATATTCGAGCGGCTGGGCGGCGTCACCGAGTCCCTTCGCATCCCCGACCTGGTGGGCTACGTCCGGTCCCTGGGCTTCGCCGAATTCAGCCTGCCCCTGCCGGCAGAGCCGGAATCGCCCTTCCTGGCGTCGCAGATGCTCCACGGCAGCCAGCGGGTGGGAAACATCTTCCTTGCCGGGCGCGGGGACGGCCGGCGGTTCAGCCCGGAGGACGAGCAGACCCTGGCGATGTTCGCCGCCCAGGCTGCGCTGGTCATCGCCAACGCCCGCACGCACCAGGAGGAGCGGCGGGCCCGGGCGGACCTTGAGACGCTGATCGACACCTCCCCGTTGGGGGTGGTGGTCTTCGACGCCCTGACCGGAGCGCCGAAGTCCTTCAACCGGGAGGCCCGGCGCATCGCCGACATGCTGCGGGACCCCGACCAGACGCCGGAGATGCTCCTGGACGTGATCACCTGCGTGCGCGCCGACGGGCGGGAGTTCTCCCTGCGGGAGTTCCCCCTGGCCGAGCTGTTGAGCGTGGGGGAGACGCTGCGGGCCGAAGAGATCGTCATGCGGGTCCCCGACGGGCGGAGCGTCACGGCGCTGCTCAACGCCACGCCCATCCGCTCCGATGGGGGCGCGGTGGAGTCGGTGGTCGTCACCCTGCAGGACATGGCCGACATGGAGGAGCTGGAACGGCTGCGGGCCGAGTTCCTGGCCATGGTGAGCCACGAGCTCCGTGCGCCCCTGGCGGCGGTCAAAGGCTCGAACGCCACGCTGCTGGAGTCGGTGGGCGAGCTGGACCCGGCCGTGGTCCGCCAGTTCCACCGCCTCATCGAGGAGCAGGTAGACCACATGCACGGCCTGGTCTCCGACCTCCTCGACGTGGCCCGCATCGAGACCGGCACGCTGGCGGTCGGTCCCGAACCGACGGAGGTGACGCTGCTGGTGGACCGGGCGAGGAGCGCCTTCACCAGCGCCGGGGGCCGGAACAACCTGGCCGTCGACGTCGAGCCGGACCTCCCCCCGGTGATGGCGGACCGGCGGCGCATCGTGCAGGTGCTGGGCAATCTGCTCGCCAACGCCGCCCGCCACTCCCCGGAGTCGTCGGCCATCCGGGTGAACGCCGTGCGCGACGGGGTGCACGTGGCCGTCTCGGTGGCCGACGAGGGACGGGGCATCCCGGCGGAGAGCCTGCCCCTCCTGTTCCGCAAGTTCTCCCGGGCGGAGCTGGAGGACCAGGGTGGGGACACGGGGTTGGGCCTTGCCATCTGCAAGGGAATAGTGGAGGCCCACGGTGGGCGCATCGGGGCCGAGAGCGACGGCCCGGGCCTGGGCGCCCGCTTCACCTTCACCCTGCCCGCGGCGGCGGAGGCCGGAGGCGGAGCGACGGGGCCGTCCCGGGCGCGCTCCTCGCGGCGCGGACGAGGAGAGACCTCAGAACGGGTGCGGGTGCTGGCGGTTGACGACGACCCCAACGACCTCCGGTATATCCGCGACACCCTCATCAAGGAGGGCTACGCGCCGGTGGTGACCGGAGACCCGGGGGAGACCCTCCGCCTCGTGGAGGAGGACAAGCCCGCCCTGGTGCTGCTGGACATGATGCTTCCGGGGGCGGACGGCATCGAGCTGATGAAGGATATCCTGGATGCGGCGGACGTGCCGGTCATCTTCCTGTCCGCCTACGGGCGGGACGAGCTCATCACCACGGCCTTCGGCATGGGCGCCGCCGACTACGTGGTCAAGCCGTTCTCGCCGACGGAGCTTTCGGCGCGGATCGCGGCGGCCCTCAGACGGCGGGATCCCCCCGAGCCGTCGGGGCCGTACGTGGTGGGCGACCTGACCATGGACTACGCCCAGCGCAGGGTGACGCTGGCCGGGGAGCCGGTGGACCTGCTCCCGCTGGAGTACCGGCTGCTCGCCGAGCTCTCCTTCAGCGCCGGACGGACGCTGACCTACGAGCACCTCCTGGACCGGGTGTGGAGGGAGCGGAGCGGCGACGACCTGCGGCCCATGCGCACCATCGTGCGCAGGCTGCGGATTAAGCTGGGCGACGACGCGGGCAACCCCACCTACATCTTCACCGAGCGCCATGTCGGCTACCGGATGCCCAAGGGGGAGACGGCCGGCGAAGAAGAGTGAGGAGCGGCGCCCCTCCCGCGCCGGGCTTCCGGGCCAGGAGCGGCGTCGTTGGGGAACCTTTTCCCGGTCGGCAACGTCAAACCGGGTATCGGGCCCGCCCTAATGCGCGGAAACCCGATCATCCGGGGGCCGCCGGAATCGGCGGATTCGGGGCAATCGCACCTATTCCGGCCAAATATCACGGGGGTTCATCACGCTTTGCCCCCCCAATCACGACCATATCATACGCGGCTGGTAAACTGTACTCTTGGTGCGCGTATGCGGTTGGCCGCGGCGCACCCGTTCATGCGAACCGTCAGCGGTAGCCGCAGCCTCCATTTAGCAAATCCGGAGTTCCGACTATGGCCCGGCCTCGCCTTCCGACTACCCCCCCCCTAATCGCCGTGGCCGCCTTCCTGATCGGCGTGGCGGCGCTGCTCGCGCCCGCGGCCCGGCCCGCCGCGGCCCAATCCCCGATCTGGTCGGCGACCCTGACGGTGGGCGGAACCACCACCTCGCCGGGCTGCGGGAATGCGAGCGAATGCGCCACGGCGCTGACCGACAACACCTTCGTCTACGACGGCACCGAGTACACGGTCGAGGGCCTGTCGGTCACCGGCGGGACCAGCGTGCTCCTCATTGTCGATAGCGACCTCCCCGCCAGTCTCGAAAATGCCCGCCTGCAGGTCGGCAGCGTGCAGATCAGCAATGGCGACCATGCCCACAGCAGCATCACGTTCACCGCCATCACCGCGCTGAGTTGGACGGCAGGCTCGCGGGTCCAGGTGCGCCTGCTGCCGCCGCCGCCCGACGACTGGCGGTCCTGGAACCCCACCCTGACGGTGGCGGACATCGGGAGCGCCAACGGTTGCAGCGCCGCCTCGACCCCCTGCTCATCCGCGCTCACGGATGACACCTTCGTGTTCGACGGCGGTACCCAGACGATCACAGAAATCTCGCAGACTGCGGGCAACGTGCGCTTCACATTCGCCACGCAGATCATCCTCCCCAAAAGTCTCCTCCGCCCCTTCAAGATGCGGATCGACAGCGTGGAAGAGCCCCTCGCCGGCCATATCACCACAGCGACGATCAGTCTCACTATCAGCGGCCTGAACTGGTCGGTCGGCGACCGGGTGCGGCTGCGCCTGATCCCCGGACCACCCGCCAAGCCCACCGGGCTGACCCTCGCCCCCGGCTCCCGGGCCGACACCCTCGCCGCCGCCTGGACCGCGCCCGACGACAGCCTCACCGCGCGAGTCACCGGCTACGAGGTGCGCTACAAGGGGCTCCACGCCCCCAACACGGACGCCAGCGTCGCGGGCAACCCGAACACGGGCTGGGTAACCAAGCGCGTGGGGACGACCCCGCGCACGACCCTCGCCGTCCAGTGGGACAACCGCGAGCTCCTCGGGGGAGTGCGGGCGCTGAGCGCCGCGGGCGCAAGCCCCTGGTCCACAGAGGCGCGGGGCACACCGAAGGAGCCCGCCGCCGGGCCCGCGGCCACGCCGCTGCGCCTGCTGAGCGCCAGCCGCACGTCGGTGACGGAAGGCGCCACGGTAACGATCACCGCCCGCCTGGCGCGCAACGCCGCGGCCGCCGTGACCATTCCCCTAAGCGTCGGGGGCACGGCCGCCGCCGGCGACTACTCCCTGTCGTCCCCCGGCATCGCCATCGCGCAGGGGCAGCGCTCGGGCAGCGTGACCCTCACCATCACCGACGACAGCGAGGCAGAGGGCGCCGAGACCCTCCACATCACGCCCGACATCGGCCCGGTCAGGAACGCGGCCGTGCCCAGCGGTAGCGCCGCCGTCTACCAGGTCGCGACGCTGCAGATCAACATCGCCGCCAGCGACCAGCCCACGAGCAACGGCCAGTCCGCAAGTCCGCCTCCCAACCAATACCATTCCGATCCCTACCTCGCCGAGCTGCAGCGCCGCATCGTCGCCTGCGCCCAGAGCAGCGCCATGAAGACGGCGATTGACAACTACGTGAACGGCACAGGGTCCGACGCAGAGATTGCGACGGCCCGCGCAAACACCCCCGCGTGCCAGTACTGATCGGAGTGATGACCTAGCGGGGCAATGAGCGATCGGCCGCGGCCGCTACCCGGGCAGGGTCTCGATAAAGTCGGCGATCACTTTCAGCTGCGCGGGGGCAAGCTCGTCCAGTTGCCGGCGTAGGGCGATCAGCCGCGGGCTGCGCCGCCGCCGCGGGCGGGCTTCCTGCGCCAGCGGCGGCCGGGTGCCATGCTCCGGAATCTGATCGCCGGGGCATTCGGGTCTGCCCTCGCACTTGCGGACTACCCGCCGGCCGGGTGATCGCTGCGCCTCGGCCCATTTCTTGGCCGCCGTGCGGGTCCGGAATACGTCTGCACCGCAGTTGATAGACGCGGCCGACCGGCGGACCGCAATAGACGTGGTAGTGGGTCGGCATAATGGGCCACCTTCACCCGTCTCCGCGGTCATCCGCTTATCGGGATTGCACTGATCCGCGGGGCCGGGTTTTGGGCCATATTACCCAATTGGGTAGGGCGTTCGCCCATATCGCATTCGGGCCGGCCGGGTGGCCAAATTTGCCCGACCCCGACCCAAAAGTCGCTTAAATCGGCTCAGATTCGCTCGTTTTGGGCCGATTGCGGCAAATTCGGCCGGCTGGGGGCAAGGTTGTCCGGGGCGGTTTGGACCCGCGGCCAACAATGGGCGCATGAGCCCACCGAACCGCTTAATCGTGCCGCCGGCCGCGGGCAACCTGGCGGCGATCGCGGAGCCGGCATCAGATGTTCGAGCCAGGCGACGATCCGCTCCGGTTCTGGGAGCTTGAGCGCGGCCCGGATGGGCAGGGCGATCCGGCGGGGGGCAACCCCGATCCGGAGCTGGAGGACCTGCGCGCCGCGCTGCTCGATGCGGGGCCAAAAACGGATCGAATTCCGGCGAGTGCCGCGGCTGCCGCTGGGTTGATCCGGGCCGCCAACGCGCGCGCGGGGTTCCATATCCACATCCAGCCGGGTAATAAATGCACACTTGGACCCTGATCCGCCGCGGCGCGATCCCTCCCGGTTTTTAAAGCACGCCCTGGTTCACGGTGCCGCTCAAGCCCCCGCTCTTTTTTCCACCCAAAAACACAGGGCGGCAAGCCGGTCAAACCCCGCCCCGACTCTGGTTGTTCAAGGTGGAATCTCTTAGGACCAGATATTCCGCCGGCGGCCGGGCCCGGCCGGAATCCGGGTGGGGCAACGTTGCCGGCGGGCCTCGATCGGGGCCGCGATCGCCGGTCCGCGGTTGCGCCGCGGGCAGGGCTCGGGCTCAGGTCCTCGCTGGGGGCAACGTTGCGGCGCGGCTACCTGGTAGCCGCCGCGACGTTGAGTGCGGCCTCGATCGCCTCGTAGATCGCGCCGGCCAGGGCGAGGGCGGCGAAAAAGATCAGAACCCCCAGGCGGAACTGGATCGAGCGGAGGACGGCGAGTGTCTGCGGGTCCTCGGCCGGCCGCGCGGTGGGCAACGTTGCCGCGTCCGGATCGCGGGGTGGATCATCACCCGACGGCGCCGGATCGCCGGCGCTATGCCGGCCGATCGCCGGCCACACCCGCGGGCGGTCGGGGTCCATCAAAGGGACTCCGCGTATGCGGTCCACGTGCGCGCCGGGATCGCCCTGCAGATCCGCGATCCGTCCTGCAGGTCAAAGCTCAGCTGCCAGAGCGATTGCGGCTCGGCCGGCTGGCCACCGGCGGCGCGGATCGCGTCCGTCTCGGCGTTCAGTCGGGCCGCCAGCTGCTCGGCAATCAAGGCGGGGGCCGCCGGAATCGGCAGATTCGGGGCAATCGCACCCATTCCGGCCAAATATCACGGGGGTTCATCACGCTTCGCCCTTCAATCACGACCATATCATACGCAACTGGTAAACTGTACTCTTGGTGCGCGTATGCGGTTGGCCGCGGCGCACCCGTTCATGCGAACCGTCAACGGTAGCCGCAGCCTCCATTTAGCAAATCCGGAGTTCCGACTATGGCCCGCCTTGCCGTCCGACTACCCCTAATCGCGCTGGCGCTGGCCGCGCTCGTTGCCGCGATCATGCTTGCGCCGCGCCCAGCCGAGGCCGCGCACGAGGTCTGGTCGGGGACGCTGACGGCGAAGCAATTGGCCGGGAACTCCTACGGCTGCAATAACAGCGAATCGAATTCCGCCAATCGTTGCAGCAGCGCCCTGACAAGCGATTCGCTCACCATTGGCGGGCAGGCGTACCGCATCCACACAATCGCCGCCAAGGGGGGGGGCGATAGCCCATCGCTCAAATTACGTTTAGCGCTGCCATCGGATGCAAGGTATTCGAGCAATAGCCCCCGAAACCTCACCCTGAAAATCGGCACTAATTCGTGGATCATCCCGAACGCTGGAACCCTTAACAATCCCAATCCGGCGATAACTTTCACGGCCAACCAGCAAGTGGCAATGAGCATTGAGGACACTTACGCGCCGCACACCACCGCCGTCGGCAGTTTCGATTGGGCAGCCGCGCAGAAAGTCTGGTCCGCCACGCTGACGACTCGCGAAATAGCCTCGGGAACGGAATATGGCTGCGCTGGCACCGGCAGCCTCACCAGATGCGCTTCGAACTTGACGAGCCACACTTTCAGAATCGGGCGCACGACCTACAGGGTGACCTCCGCGACGACCGTTGCCGGCGAGTTGAGCATTCGCACTACCCCCGCGCTGCCGGAGTCGGCCGGGGGCTGGGGATTGGTAGTGTACGGACCTGATGTGACTGTGACGCAACGTCAGGGAGTCGACTACGAGCGCATCAACACCCGAACGTATACGATTCCCAGCATTGCGGTTGCGGGAGGGACCATCACGCTCTTGGGCAATGTGCCGGTCTTCCAGGCGGGCCAATCGGTGGATTTCACGCTCTACAGGACCTTTGCGGCAGTTGTGGCCGAGGACCGGGAGAAACCGGCCAGCCGCTCCGGCTCGTTCTGCGGCGGCTCTGCCCCGACAGGTGCTAACGACGCAGAAAGCGCGGAGGACGCCAGTCTCTGGCATTGCCACGGCGACAGCGTTTACCACCGGCACGAGCAATGGCGCGCGCCGCACCAGCCCCGCCCGGAGCGGGCACCCACCCTCGCGCCGCAAAGGTCATCGCAGGCCGAGCAAGATAAGGGCTTTGCCCCCGCGGGCTGGCACTCGCACGGCTCCGGCGACACTTACATTTATCACAACCACCGCGGCGGCCATCCGCACTGCACGGGCGATGGTTGCTGACCAATTCGCTTCAAAGGATTAGCCAATGACCCCCCCCGTCTTGCCGTCCGACTTCCCCTAATCGCCCTGGCGCTGGCCGCGCTGGTTGCCGCGATTCTGGTCGCGCCGCGCCCGACCGAGGCCCAGGCCAATACGCTCTGGACGGCAACGCTTACTCCGGAGGGTTGGCGCGGCGGGTCCGCCGATATACACGGCTGTTCGAACGGAAGGGCCAGCGTCGGCGATTCCTGTTCCGACACGAGCATCCTTACCGACGACGATTTTTCCATCGGCGGCAAAACCTACTCCATCTATGCCTTTTTTTACATGGATTACGATGACGGCAGACGAATATTCCGGATTGCTGTTCCCGCGAGCGAAGGTAGTAGTTTTCCGCTAGAGCAACTTAAGCCCTACGAGTTGATCATGAGCGAACCCTCCGGCAGCCGTAGCGGCACCCTGCCGTTAGGCACCTGCTCTCCCTTCTCCAGCGGCAGCACCGTTCACACAATCGAATGCATCGCTACTCCGCTTGACAGCAATGTATCCCTGAAGGCGGGCGTGCCAACCAAACTAACCCTGAAACTGCCCGACGTTCAAACCCAGGCGGCCACCCGCACCAACACCTCCACGCGACACTGCGGGTCGCCCGATCTGGCGGGCGTGGAAGCGTCAACAACGTTGACAGAACAACAGAAAACCAATCTCAAAAACGCGCTCGCAGAAAGCGCCGAGAAAGGCCTCTGGCATTGCCACGGCGACAGTTACCACCGGCACCCGGACTGGCGCAAGGCGCACCCAAAACCCGGAGCGACCGTCCGAGCGACCGGCGACCGCGCAGTAACTCCCGAAGCGAAGGCGGCGACCGCCGACGAACGGGCGGCCGGTTGGAGCGGTTGGCACTCGCACAATCAAACCGGCTACAACGTCTATCACCGCCACGCCTCGGGCGATCATCCGCACTAGGCGAGCGGCCGCGGCCGCTACCCGGGCAGGGCCTCGATAAAGTCGGCGATCGCTTTCAGCTGCGCGGGGGCAAGCTCGTCCAGTTGCCGGCGTAGGGCGATCAGCCGCGGGCTGCGCCGCCGCCGCGGGCGGGTTTCCTGCGCCAGCGGCGGCCGGGTGCCATGCTCCGGAATCTGATCGCCGGGGCATTCGGGTCCGCCCTCGCACTTGCGGGCCAGGCGGCGGCCGGCGGTACGCTGCGCGGTGGCCCATTTCTGCGCCGCCTCGCGGGTCCGGAATACGTCCGTAGCCCTGCACCGCAGCTGGTAGACGCGGCCGGCCGGCGGTCCGCAATAGACGTGGTAATGGGTCGGCATAATTGGCCACCTTCACCCGTCTCCGCGGGTACCTGATCGGCGGCAACTATTCTTGCCGGTTCCACGACAACAACTTTTGCCGGCAAAAGTTGTTGTCGTTCTTTAATCCTGCCATTGATTCTCCGGAGGCCTTACTGTGGGCCCTCAGACGCTCCCGCCATTCGGGCGGGACCTTGATCCGGATCGCTACTTTATTGACCTTGGACATGTATTGCTCCCATGCGTGGACCCTTGTTCGCCTCACAGCTCGCCGCGCCGGGAGGCCAGGAGGCCGTAGAAGGTGTCCCGGCCGACGAAATCGAGGTAGAGGTTGTCGGCCTGCAGGAGGCCCTGCTGGGCGTGCGATCCGAGCATCCCATCATCACCCCGTAACTGCTATGTTTGTATCTGTGAGAAAGTCCCCGCGGGTATCTGCTGATATTTTAACGTTCGAGTATGGATTAGCCCTTTGTACAGGGGTTTTTCGGCCGGGGTTCTATGCGGTCGTAGCGGCCGAGTAATTGCGCAAACCGGCCAGCCGGTCCGGCGATGCCTGCGGGTCGCCAACCCTGGAAGGCCAGTCGGCCGCACGGCAAGCCCAGCTCGCAGAAATCGGCGAGAAAGGCCTTTGGCGCTGTCACGGCGAGGAATATCACCAGCACCCGGACTGGCGCGAGGCGCACCCGAAACCCGGGGCGACCATCCGCCCGACCGGCGACCGGGTAGTCCCAAACACAACGAAGGCGACAATCGCCACCCAACGGGCGTCCGGTTGGACTAGCGGTTGGCACTGGCACGGCGACCTTCATCAACGTAACGGATCGGCCGAGCACCCGCATCCGCGCACCACGCCAAACCCCGACCCCGATTACTACCACTGGCACGAGCTTCCGGGCGAGACTGGCGCGTACTATCACTCGCACGCTCGGAGCCATTCGCACTAGGCGTGGCCCCTCTATACGACCCTCCGAATAGGGCCGAGGCCCATTGGCCGTCAAATTCGATCCCAACCGTCGCCTCCTGGCCTTCGTTGTCCGGAACTCTCGCCCGGCGCGGCCCCTGATGTCAGCCTGGGCGCAAAAGAAAATTGCGGCGTGAAGCCGGGGGCGGCCCGCGGGCCGGACAACCGGTCGGCAATGGCGGCGAGCACCACACGGTTGAGGACGTCCGCGCGTCGCAGTCGTGGAACGCCGCATCCTGTACCTCCCAAACCTGAACTGGCGACGGTTGCGGCCGGTGGCAATTTTCTGGTGCGGCTGCAGTGGGCCGCTGCGCGGGTGGGGATTGCGTTGGCCGCGCAATCGGGGTCGTCTCTGGCTCCGGGCGCTGTGGAGCGGCAGACTTGTTGACGGCCGGTCACAACCGGGCGCGATTCTTAAACCGCTTCGACCCAAACCGTCGCCTGCGAAAGGCCCGTGCCCCTAATTTGTGCGCTCTCGGGGCCATGGGAATCGGCGGTCTGCTTGCCCGCGTGCGGGATCTTGGCGTCAGGTTCGTCCCAATGGAAGCGTCTCGTTGTAGGGAGCTCGCGCCGGCCGCGGCGCTGGCCGTAACCAGAGTCCCGGCGGAGGTGGTCAGTCTTCGCCGGGCGCGCTACTACGCTTGCTCCATGGGTATCCTGGCCCGACCGGCGCGGTCTAAGTCTGGGTCATAGATGCGTTGGCCGCAACCTATCATTACCGGCTTGGGCAGGCGCGTGGTCGCGATGCCTGGGAGCTTGCCGAAGCAGCTGGCCGCCGCGTGCAGTTGGTCTCGCAGCGCGGTGCTGGCCAGGGATTGGCCGTCCCACTGCAAGCATCTATGGCAAGGAAGCCACGTCGGCGCCCAATTCGAACCTACATCGAGACTCGAGTTTTGGCGGAACCCAGGGCACTGCACCGGCAATGTCATCTTGTCGATCCCCATTGCGGCCAATGTGGCCCGTGCTGATTCCGCATTCTCCGTCAGCACCGATGCTGTATCGTTCAGCGACCCTCGTATCGGACGGCCATGCCAAATACCCGGCAAGCGGCGAGCGTTGTAGCCGAGTAATCTCAGCGTTTCGACACTGCATTAAGGGGGCGAGTTTCAACAGATTGAGGACAAGAAACGCCGGCGGAAACAATATATTGCATGGCTTCGGCAGGACTCCAGTCCATCACGTGAATTTTTTCCAAGGGCACTTGCGCCAGCCAACCGGATTGCGGCAAAGGCGTCGACGGCATATAGATGACACCGAATCTAGTCCCTCCGCTGTCGGTCACCACCCCCATTAGGAATCCCACGGACCACACGTCGAGGTGCGGGTATTCGACACGCACGACCGTCTCGAAGCCGGTGGCAGTCTCTCCTTCACTATCAGAGTGGGCGAGGAGCTTTTTGGTTGTGCTATAAATCGAACCCACGCCGGGAATTGAAATAATGCCGCGCTCGGCAAGATAACCGAACGAGTTGAAGACAAGATTTGAGCTAAACGCACCCACGATCAATAACGATGCGACGATAATGGCAAAGCTCAGCCCCGTAACTTCCTCGCCGGCAATCGCGGCGATTAATGGCTGGAGCAACCCGTCAAGGGTTTCAAAAGCGAACTGGACCAACCAGAACGTAATCAACAGAGGCAGCAGCAGTACGGTACCGCGAGCGAGCCGTTGGAAGAACCCGTGCCGTATCCGTCGAAGCATGGGGTCGGTGTGTGATTTGCGCTTCATGTCAACGATCCGAAGTCTCCGATTCCTTGGCCCCGATTCCGCGACCCTGCCAATTTAAAACCACTCCGTCCGGGTAACCGTCGGAATTGACTCACAAAGCTGAACACGTGCCATGTCCGTTAGCTTGAATTGGTGGTTTGCATTGCAATAGGGCCAATTGCCCAAATGCCCTCGCAGGATTGGAGGTGTTGAGTTTGTGCGGGTGGTGACGGAACCCAAAGCTACCGCTGCCACTATCGTTGATCCACTACCAGTAACGTAAATCGCAATCGGCTACGTCGCGGAATCCCGAAATGAAGATCTCGGATTGCCGCAGAGACGCTGAACCAACACCAGCGTTGCCGCGCTTAACGCACGGAATCTCCAACATACTGCAGCCCAGCCGGATGCCGAGCGTGCTGAGTCACATGACGGTGGGATTCCACGAGCCCAAGCGGGTAACCCATCGTTGGAGGCCCGAGTTCGTCGGCGAAATGCGGGTACGCGCCCCACCGACGAACTCAGTTGCCGCGTTAAGGGTGAGCGCGTACGGTGCCACGATCTTGTTGCCGGAGGTTGTTCGAATCGGGAATGCAGACGCGGTGAGGGAGATTCCGTGGCAGGCCCGGGCCCTGCTCATGGGCGGATCAGCCCGTCCTGAGGCTTGGCCCAGGGCAGTTCATAAACGGGCGCGAACTGCCGCGACCGCGGGATCGGCATATCCCCGATGGGCACCTCTATGACCGTCGGCGCGTTGCGCTCGAGCGCTGCCGGGAGAAGCGTTTCCAGCTGCATGGGATCGGACGCTCTCAGTCCGACCGCACCGAAGGACTCGGCGAACCGGACAAAGTCCGGGTTGTGCAGGTCGGTGCCGTAGGCGCCGCCGAACGCCAGGTCCAGGTCGCGGGCGACGTTGCCGTAGGAGTCGTTCCTGAATACCACGGTCGTGACGTTTATGCCGTGCTGCACGGCGGTGGCCAGTTCCGACGCGTTGAACAGGAATCCGCCGTCCCCGACCATGCAGACCACGGGTCGGTTGGGCTGGGCCAACTTCGCCCCCAGCGCCGTCGGGAAGGAACAGCCGACGTTGAACTGGTATCCGGAGTCGATGTAGGTTTTTGGATGATTGACTATGTAGTGCGTGCGCGCGTAGTAGCCGAACTGGGTCACGTCCCAGACGATGAAGGAATCCTGCGGAATGCTGCTCTGGATGGCCTCCAGCACCGGGTACTGCGGTTCGTGGAGCCTGATGTCGTAATAGGCGATCAGGCTGCGCGCGGCTTTCACGGCCTCGGCGGGCGACGGACGGTCTCCGGCCGCGGCCTCGGCGAGGTAGGGAAGCATCGCTTGGATGGTCGCTCGGGCGTCGCCGTGCAGAGGGATCGTGTTGGACTGGATCCGCATCAGCTCCCCGTCGTCGACGTTGATGTTCACCAGCGTTGACGAGTTTCCGGCCGGGTTGCCGAGCGAGAAGCGCGCGCCGATTCCGATCACCACATCGGCGGATTCCATCACGTCGAACAGCTGGTTCATCTCCTGGCGCTCGCCGCGCGGGCTAAAGCACGAGCCATAGGAGAGCGGATGGGAGTCGGGGATGGTTCCCTTGCCGCCGCTCGAGGTGATGACCGGAATGTTCGTCGACTCGGCCAGCCTGACGAGGGCGCCCTCGGCGTCCGACCGCGCCACCCCGCCGCCAGCGTAGATGACCGGCAGCCGGGCTCTGGCGATGACGCGGGCCGCCGCGCGCAGCTGGTCCGGACTCGGCACAATCGGCGACACGGGCGCCGGGTCCCACAACTCCATTTCCTCGCGCTCTACGCCCACCTCGGGCGGAGCCTCGATCAGCACCGGACGGGGACGGCCGCTGCGCATCTGGCGGAAAGCCTCGGTGACGGCCGCCGGGACTTCGCGAGGCCTGGAAACCGCGCACTGCCACTTGGTGACGGTGCGAACCGTTCCGGCCTGGTCCAGAACCTCGTGCACCGCGCCGGCATCCTTCCCGATCGCGGCGCGGGGCACCTGGCCGGCGATGACGAGTACGGGCGAGGAGCGCGCGTAGGCCGTGGCCAGGCCGGCGGCGGCGTTGTAAAGGCCCACGCCGGGCACCACCAACGCCACACCCGGATTCCCGGAAGCCCGCGCGTAGCCGTCGGCCATGTACGTCGTGGCCTGCTCGTGGCGGGTTGCGATCAGGCGGATTGCCGGCTCGTCACGCAGTCCGGCAACGATTCCGTAGGTCTGGATGCCCGGAATCCCGAAAACGACCTCGACGCCCTCCCTGACGAGCGACTTGGCAAGGGCCTCGCCACCGCTGAGTTTGACCACGGGTCCTGCCCTCCAGACGACTGAGATTCCGGCCCGAATCCGCCAGTAGCGGAAAACCCGGGGGATCGCGGTCGATATCTGTGGCGAGTGTAAGGTCGCAGTACACGCAGTGCAGCTGCAGGTGCACCACAGCCCGGACGTGGACCCTTACCAACCGAGTGCGGCCGCGGTCCAGCCGACCAAGGCGGCCACCGCGACGGCGAAGGCGGCCTGGCGCACGATAAGCCCGCCCGTTGATCGCAGCCCGATTTCGCGCCCAATCGCGATCGCTGTGACCAGGCAGGGCAACATCGTGCCGGCAAGGAATGTGGCCACCAGCAGCTGGGTCGCGCTGAGCGAGGCCACGGTGCCTTCCTCGGCCAGGAGCAGAATGCCGTCCTTGCGGACGGCGGCGAGCACGGTCGGCAATGCCGCGTCCACCGGCAGCGCGAACACGGCCATCGCCGGTGTCAGCAGTCGGCCCGCTGCGTCGAGGACACCCGAGAAGTCGAGGAGCGAGGCGACCATGGCGATCGCGAAGAAGGTCGGGACCGCCGTCCCGATGAACGCCCACACCATCCCCCGTGCTTCGGCGCCGACTGCCGCAAGCGATGGCCGTGTGAGGAAGGTGCGCGGTTCGATGAGGAGTGCGTTAAGCGCCGATCGCGCGACGGGGTCACTGGTGAGGCGCGTGTAGAGTAGCGTGGCCGCGACAAGCAGCACCAGGTAAGGCGCGATGAGGCCGCTTCTGCCCGCGGCGGCGAAGACCGCGAGCGTGGCGCCGAGCTGGTACGAGCAGGCGGACCCGAAGGCGATTGCGCCGACCGTTGTCCGCCGGGTGCAGGCAGAGCAGGATCTGGTCGCGACGATCGCCGGGACGTTGCAGCCGAATCCCATCAGGATCCGGGTCACGTCGCGCCCGTGCAGGCCCACCTGCCGCAACAGGGGGTGGAGCGCTGTCCCGATGCGGTCGGCAAGTCCGCTGGTCTTGAACGCGCCGATCACCAATGCATAGACAAGCACCGTGGGGACCGCCCACACAAACAGCAGCGGTCCCATCGTAAGCAGGCCGTAATCGCCGGCCAGCACCGCTCCGAGCGGTCCCGGCCAGGCCTCCAGCCGCTCGGCCAGGGGCATTGTGCCCGCCTCGGCCAGCGGCTCGAGCCAGGCGGCGACCTGGTTCGCAGCGAGCACGGCGAGCAGCGCCGGCAGGACAAGGAGGACGGCGGCGACTGCCGGGCCTGCGACCTTGTGGTCGAGAAGTGCGGGCCGCGGCTTGATGCGCCACCCCGCCTTGACCGGTATTCGCTCATGGCGGACGGTGCCGGGAACCGTGACGGCGGCCTGCAATTCCTCAACCGCCGCGGCATCTGGATGGCGTGCGTCGAGCACCACGAATGGCAGTCCGGTCGCCCGCGCCATCCGCGCGATCGCTTCGCGAGCCGGGGAGTGGTCGGCCACGAGATCCCAGCGCGTCACGGCAACGCCCGCCCGCCTTCCCTTAACCAGCGGCAGCAAAAGGTCAAGGTCCTCGTCGAGCTGCGTCGCGGAGGCGACGAGCAACACGTCGTCCGCGTCCTCCAGCTCCGCCAACCTACGACGTACCGTGTCGACATCGGATGCGCGGTGCAGCCCCGGTGTGTCCACAATCACGCAGCTGGAAGTCGCGTACTCGCCGCACGACACGGTGGTGCCGCGGAATTTCACGCTCCGCGCGGACCGGCCCGTAAGGGCGCGAACCAGCGCGGACTTGCCGACGCCCTCGCGGCCCAGGAGCAGCGTGGTCCGGAGCCCCGCGACGTCGACGTCGCGGGGCTCAGCAATCACAGGATTCGGCGCAGCAAGATAGGTCGTCGAGGTACATCCCCACCGAGCGGCGGCGCGCAACGGCCGCTTCGGTGTCCATTCCGAGGCGCTGCGCGATCGCGTTGGCCACAACTGCGAAGCGCTGGCGGAACTTATAGATGAAGCAGAAGCTCACGCCCCGGTGCTGCACTATCGGGCCGGCGAGGAACAGGCCTGGCGCAAGCGTGGATTCGTCGGCCACTTCGGTGACGACGGGGACGCCGGACTCGTCGTATTCGATCAAACCGTTGAGGAGGCCGAGCGATCCCTTAAAGCCGGTGGCCAGAAGTGGGCGGGTAGCGCTCTTCCACTGGCGGCCGTTCGAGGCTTGGACGACCCAGGCGACGCCGTTCTCGCGGACCGACGCCACTTCGGCATCCTCGACCAGTTCCACCAAGCCCGTGTCGAGGGCCTGCGCGAGACGTTCGCGGGTAAACGGGGAGAGGGTGAGGCTAGGGTCCGGCTGATCGACCTGCCAGGTCGCTGTCCGCGCCAGCACGGTCACGTTTTTGTCCAGATGCGCGAGGCCGACGGCCGCATCGGCGGCGCTCTCGTAGCCGCCGATCACCGTGAAACGGTCTCCCTCGAGATTCCGCCATGTGCCGACTTCGGCTGTGTGGCGGCAGTGTTCGGCGCCCGCGAATGAGTTGCGCTCCGGATACTGGAACTCCCCAGCCGCCCAGATGACGTATCGCGCCCGCACCGGCCGGTCGGAGGTCGTGAGCGTGTAGGTGCCGTCGTCCTCGGCGGCGAGGGAACGGACATCGACCCCGGGCGCCACGCGGAGTTGATAGTACTGGGCGACGGCGTCGAGGTACTGCGCGTAAGCGCCTCCGCTGGGGTGTTCGCGGCCGAGCGTGTAGGCGGGCGAGGTGCCCGGGACGATCGCGTTGAGGTCGAGAAACCCGAAGGCATTCGAAGTGAACGACGGAGTGATAAAGCGCATTTCCTGCGGCCATCGCCGGAACGAGGCGCCGATTTCGTGGCGGTCGAGGACGATGACGTCGTCGATGCCGAACTCCCTGAGGGCGGCCGCGCATCCGAGACCGGCCGGACCGGCGCCAACGATCGCGACCTGGTGGAGGCGCGACGGCTCCAGGGTCTGATTCCGCTGTGGTGATTTGCCCCAATTGCTCATGCGGCCATTCCTTCGGAGGTCTTGCTTGTGATTTGCGATTAAGTGGAATTGATATTCGATTATCAATTCTTTCGATCATAAGTAGACCGTGGTCGGCGCTCGGTCGGTCGGGATGAGGGAAACACGGAGAATTGACCGCGCCCGCACGCGTGCGGGAGGTTCGCGTCCCGGCAATTGACCGGTCCGCTGACCACGTCGGCCCCCGCTCGGTGTGTCCCGGGCCGGGGCAGGCGCACCGGTGCGAGAAAGCCCGCAGTGCGCCGCAGGAGGAGCCGGTGGCGCATGCGGGATTCGAACCCGCGGTCTTCGCCTTGAGAGGGCGATGTCCTGGGCCGCTAGACGAATGCGCCAGCATGGGATTCTAGACGCGCCGCAGAATCGAACGCCCGGGTCTTTCTAGACTCATGATGTCTGCAATTTCTTGCCGCCCGCGGCCCGGGAGAGAACTGACCTTGCTGGAACGGCTATCCGAACGGCTGGATGCCGTGATCAAGAAGGTCTCCGGGCGGGGCCGAATCCGCGAGGGCGACATCAAGGCGGCGATGCGCGAAGTCCGGGTCGCGCTGCTGGAAGCCGACGTCCAGCTGCGGGTGGCGCGCGATTTCGTGCGCTCAGTCGGCGAGCGCGCGGTCGGCCGCGAGGTCCTATCAAGCGTTTCCCCGCGCCAGCAGCTGATAAAGATCGTCCACGACGAACTCACCGCCCTGCTGGGCGGCCAGGCCAGCGATTTGTCCCCGGCTCGCGGCGGCGGCCGCCGGATTCTGATGGCGGGACTGCAGGGTTCGGGCAAGACGACCAGCGCCGCCAAACTGGCGCTGTTGATCAAGGAATCGGGCCGGCAGCCGTTGCTGGTGGCCTGCGACCTCAAACGTCCGGCGGCAATTGAGCAGCTGCAGACCCTGGCCGGCCAGATCGGTGCCCCGATCCACTCCGAGTCGGTCAAATCCAAACCCGAGCACGTGGCCCGCAACGGGGTGCGCAAGGCCGAGGCGCTGGGCGCCTCGGACGTGATCGTGGATACGGCCGGTCGCCTGCAGATTGACGGCGACCTGATGGACGAGGTGGAACGGGTCGCCCGCCAGATCGACCCGACCGATGTCCTGCTGGTGGTCGATGCGATGACCGGACAGGAAGCGGTCAACGTGGCCAGCGAATTCCACCGCCGCCTGGAGCTTACCGGACTCGTGCTGACCAAACTTGACGGCGATGCCCGCGGAGGCGCCCTGCTCTCCATCCGGGCGGCCACCGGCGTGCCGATCAAGTTCATCGGGTCGGGCGAAAAGATCGAACCCCTGGAGCGGTTCCATCCCGACCGACTGGCCTCGCGAATCCTGGGCATGGGCGACGTGGTGACGCTGGTGGAGAAGGCCCAGGCCAGCATCGACGCCGAGGCCGCGGCGCGGATGGAGAAGAAGCTGCGCAGCGCTAGCTTCGACCTGACCGACTTTCTCGAACAGATCGACCAGATCGAAAACATGGGATCGCTGGCCCAGGTTGCCAACCTGATCCCGGGCATGTCGCGGCTCGGCGACCGCGGCAAGATCCAGGAGGCGCTATCCGGGCGCGAGCTGGACCGCACCAAGGCGATCATCCTGAGCATGACCCCGGACGAACGCGCCGACCCATCCATCATCAACGGATCGCGCCGCCGCCGGATCGCGGCCGGGTCGGGGACCTCGCCGCGCGACGTGAACCAGCTGCTGAACCAGTTCTCGACGATGCGCAAGTTGATGCGCCAGATCGCGCGCGGACGGATGCCCAACTTCCCGGGCTTCTCGCCCTTCGGTTAGCCGGGCGGCTGGCGCGATAATCTTTCCGGCTCTCGCCGGCGCCTCGTTGCGCGCCCGAATTCTCCTGCCGCCCCCTCCCTCACACCGGATGCACCGCCATGCCTGACGCCTTCTTCGGAGTAATCGGCGGCAGCGGCTTTTACGACATCGAAAACGTCACCGGGCTGGAGGAGGTCGTAATCGACACACCCTTCGGGCATCCCAGCGACAGTTACCTGGTGGGCGAATTGGACGGGATTCCGGTCGCCTTTCTGCCGCGGCACGGGCGCGGCCACCGCATCTCTCCGACGCACCTGAATTCCCAGGCCAACGTCTGGGGATTCAAGCAGCTGGGGGTAACCTGGCTGCTCGGGGTCTCGGCGGTCGGGAGCCTGCGCGAAGAGATTGAACCGCGCCACATCGTGGTCCCCGACCAGCTGATCGACCGCACCCGTTCACGCCCGCTCACGTTCTTCAACGATCCGGGACTGGTGGTCCACGCCGGAATGGCCGAGCCCTTCTGCCCGGTGCTGGCCGATCTCGTCGCCTCCGCCGCCGAAACCGCCGGCGCGCGCGTTCACCGCGGCGGGGCCTACGTCTGTATCGAGGGCCCGCAGTTTTCGACCAAGGCCGAATCGGAGATCTTCCGCGGCTGGGGGGCGTCGGTGATCGGCATGACCGCGGTCCCAGAAGCCAAGCTGGCCCGCGAGGCCGAACTCCCGTTTGCGCTGCTGGCCCTGTCCACCGATTACGACGTCTGGAAGGACGAGCCGGTGACCGCCGCCCTGGTGGTCGCCAACATGGCCGCCAATCTGAAGGTGGCCCAGCAGGCGGTGGTGAACCTGGCCAGCATGCTGCCGGCCGGCAACGAAACCAGCCCCGCGCCCACCGCGCTCGACGGGGCGATCCAGTCCGACCCCGACCTGCTAGGCGACGAGCTGCGCCGCAAGTACGGGCTGCTGATCAACCGCGCGCTCTCAACCTGACCCAGAACACGACAAGGAACCCGATGGCCGCCAAAACCAAACTGCCCGTGGACTGCGATATCGCCGACCCGGCCTGGCCGACGCCGGACGCGACCTGATCGAGTGGGCCGATTCTTCGATGCCGGTCCTGGCCCGCATCCGCGAGCGCTTCGCCACCGAAAGGCCGCTTCGGGGCCTTTCGGTGGCGGCTTGCCTGCACGTGACCACCGAGACCGCCAACCTGATGCGGACGCTCGACGCCGGCGGCGCCAGCGTCGCGCTGTGCGCGTCCAATCCGCTCTCTACCCAGGACGCGACCGCGGCGGCCCTGGTGCGGCATTACGGCATCAGCGTCTACGCCCGCTGCGGCGAAGATAACCAGACCTACTATCGGCACATCGACAGCGTGCTCGACCGCGGCCCGCACCTGACCATGGACGACGGCGCCGACCTGGTCTCGCGCATCCACCAGCAGCGCCGCGATCTGATTCCGCAGATCATCGGCGGGACCGAAGAGACGACCACCGGGGTGGTGCGCCTGCAGGCCATGCATGCCGACGGCCAGCTGGCCTACCCGATCATGGCGGTCAACGAAGCCGACACCAAGCACCTCTTCGACAACCGTTACGGCACCGGGCAGTCGACCGTGGACGGGATCCTGCGCGCCACCAACAAGCTGATCGCCGGCTCTCGCTTCGTGGTTTCCGGCTACGGCTGGTGCGGTCGCGGCCTGGCCGCCCGGGCGTCCGGCATGGGCGCCAACGTGATCGTGACCGAAGTCGACCCGACCCGCGCCCTGGAAGCGGTCATGGACGGTTACCAGGTCATGCCGGTCGGCGAAGCCGCCCGGGTCGGGGACATCTTCGTGACCGTCACCTCCAACAAGAACGTGATCGACTCCGAGCATCTCCAGGTGATGAAGGACGGGGCCATACTGGCCAATTCGGGGCATTTCGATGCCGAAATCAACGTCCGCGCGCTGGCCGAACTGTCCCGGTCGAAGCGGACCCTGCGACCGCTGCTGGACGAGTACGAGATGCCCGACGGTCGGCGAATCCGGCTGCTGGCCGGCGGCCGGCTGGTCAATCTGGCCGCCGCCGAGGGCCACCCGCCGGGCGTGATGGACATGAGTTTTGCCAACCAGGCCCTGGGCGCCGAATACATGTGGGAGCGGGCCGGCCAGCTTGACCCCCAGGTGCTTGGCGTCCCCTCCGAGATCGACAAGAACGTTGCCCGCCTGAAGCTTGCCAGCATGGGCATTGCGATCGATACCATGACCGCCGAACAGGCGCGTTATGCCACGTCTTGGGAAGAGGGAACATGAACGAGAAGGCACGAACATGAGCGTAAACCTGATCGCCGCCGACCGGTTTCTTTTCACTTCGGAATCGGTCTCCGAAGGCCATCCCGACAAGGTCTGCGACCAGATTTCGGACGCCGTCGTCGATGCGCTGCTGGAGCGGGATCCGAATTCGCGAGTCGCCTGTGAGGTTGCCGCCTCCAACAAGGGCCTTTACGTGCTCGGCGAGATCACCAGCAACCTGGGCGCCCAGGACCTGGATTCACTGGTTGTGGGGATCGTGCGCTCGGTCGTGGCCGAAATCGGTTACACCAGCCTGGAACTGGGCATGGACGCCGGCAGCGTTCCGGTCCAGGTGCTCCTGAATCCGCAGTCTGCCGATATCGCCCAGGGCGTCAACCGCGCGAACCCCGACGAACAAGGCGCGGGCGACCAGGGGATGATGTTCGGCTACGCCTGCCGCGAGACCGATGAGCTGATGCCGCTGCCGATAACCCTGGCGCATCGCCTGACGCACCGCTTGAGCCAGGTCCGCAAATCCGGTGCACTCCCCTTCCTGCGACCCGACGGCAAGAGCCAGGTCACGGTCGAATACCGTCACGGCCGTCCGGAACGCGTGACCAACGTGGTTATCGCGGCCCAACACGAACCCGACGTGTCCGACTGGGAGCTGAAAAAGCTGATCGAACGCGACGTGGTCGCAGCCGTCATAGATGGGTGCTACCTTGACGGCGGGTCCGAAATCCTCATTAACGGAACCGGCAGATTCGTCGATGGCGGGCCGGCGCCGACGCCGGCCTGACCGGACGCAAGATCATCGTCGATACCTACGGCGGGATGGCCCGGCACGGCGGCGGAGCATTCTCCGGCAAGGACCCCTCCAAGGTCGACAGGTCCGGGGCGTACATGTCGCGCTACGTGGCCAAGAACCTTGTCGCGGCCGGCCTGGCCGATCGGGCCGAGGTTCAGCTGGCCTACTGCATCGGCGTCGCCGACCCGGTCTCGGTGAACGTCGAGACGTTCGGGACCTCGCCTCTGGAAGCCGGAGCGCTGGACCGCCTGGTCAGGGAGAGTTTTGACCTGCGGCCCCAGCGGATCATCAGCGGCTTGGACCTGCGGCGCCCGATCTACCGGGCGGTGGCCGCCTACGGACACTTCGGTCGCCCTGACCTGCAGCTTCCATGGGAGCGGACCGACCGCGCCGGAGACTTGCGAAAAGCCGCCGGATTGACATAATCGGTACACACCGGCCAGCACCGGTCTGGCGCCGCCCGGTCGGGAGCAGCGCGGCGGGCCGCGTTCGCGGGCCGCCCGGTCGCCAAAAGCGGCCAGATTGCAGCGATGAAGGTAACGACTGCTGCCGCAGCGGCGTTTTGCAAATTAAGAGCGAATGGGGGCAGGACCAATTAGCTCGGCGCGGACACCCGACGAGCTGGATGAACTGATTCGACGCTCAGTTGAACTTGATCGCGAAGCGTTCGGTCTCGTTTATGAGGAATTTTTCCCGCAGATCCACCGGTTTATCGAGTACCGGATCGGCGGCAACCGGCACATCGCCGAAGACCTGGCCAGCCACGTATTCATGCTGGCCCTGCGGGCGATTGGCAAGTACCAGCACCGCTCGGTGGCCGGTTTCAGAGGCTGGATATTCCGAATCGCGCGCAACGCCATCGCCGACCACTTCCGGCGCAGTCAGGACCTGGCATACGACATCGAGTCGCACGCCCGGCAACTGGTTGACGAAAGCGACGACTACGAACGCATCGCCACCTCGGACATTCTGGGTCGTGCCCTTGAGGCTCTCACGCCCGAGCAGGCCGAGGTGATCGCACTGCGGTTCACGCAAGACCTCTCGCACCGCGAAATAGCCGCGATAGTCGGAAAGCAGGAAAACGCGGTCCGGGCGCTCCAATTTAGGGCGATCGCCACGCTGCGGCGCCGCCTTCAGGAGCTGGACCCGTGAACCGCTCCGAGCGCGCCATCGCCGCCCTGCTGGATACCTACCTGGACGGGACGGCGGACCGTCAACAGTTGCTCTCGCAGAATCCGGAGCGGGCTCAAGACCTGGCCGCCTACCTGGCGGTCGTCGACGATCTCCGGGCGGCCCGCCCGCCCGATCCGGATCCGGAAACGGTTCAAATCCGGCGCCGCGAATTTGAACTGCAGGTCGAGCGGTACGCCGCCGAGCGGCCCGAAACCGGGCTGCTTAGGGCGCTGCGCGGTTGGGCCGAATCGCTATTCGCCCAGACCAGGGTGGCCGCGGTCGCGCTCTCGCTGGTCGTGGTGGTCCTGGCTGGCAGCGGAGTGTCGGCGGCAGCCCTGGTTGCTCCGCCGGGGAGCCCGTTGTACGGTTACAAGCTCACCGTCGAGCGGGCGGCGATCCAGCTCGCCGATGAAAAGGACCGGCCGGCCACTTACATCGAACTGGCCGAGCGGCGGATCTCCGAGTTGACCTCGCTGGGCCCCGACGCCTCGCCGGATGTAGTCGCCAAGGTCTCGGCCTCCTACCAGATGCTTGTCGAAGACGGGCTGGAAGCGATCAATTCGCTGCAGAGCTCGGGAGATTTCGATCCCGGCAACGCGATCAGCAATTACGAGCAGCGGGTGCGCCAGCATGGCGAACAGCTGGAATCGTTCGCAGTCGACGTCGAGCCGGTGAGCAACACGCTTGAATTGATACAGCAACTGGTCTCCAGTCCGTTGCTGGCCGGAGCCGGTCCGCAGAAAGGCGATACCGGGGCCGTGCCGGAGACTGAGCCCACCCCCACGCCGACCCCGACCCCGGTACCGACCCCGGCACCCACGCCGGCACCCACGCCGGCACCCACGCCGGCCCCGACCCCGGCTCCAACCCCCGAACCGACCCCGGAGCCGGAGCCCGAGGTTGTGGAAATATCCGGGGAAATATCCGACATAGGGCGCGGCGCGCTCAGGATCGGACAAACCACCGTACTCCTGGAGGCCGAGGGACATGCGCCGCCGACGATCGCGGGCGAGCCATCGGTCGGGGCGACGGCAACCGTCACCGGCATCCGGCAGGACGATTCGACCGTGGTGGCCCAGACCGTCGAGGTCGCTGCGGAATCTTCGGCGCCGACCGCCCAGCCAACCGCGACGCCGACGCAAACCCCTTCGACTCCGGTTGCAACGCCCGATCCGTCGACGGACACGGGACAGACCACGACCCCCGTCCCCACGGCCGAACCGACCCCGGTGCCGGTCGTGGCACTGGCCGATTTCGAATACTCCGGATACGTGCAGGCCTATGACGGCGATACCCTGACGATCGACGGTCGCGTGATATTCCTGGGCGGCGATTCCGATCCCGGGGCCGCGGTGACCGGCGCCGAGCTCGGCGCCGGTGCGCTGATCGAGGTCAGCGGCGAACTGCTCTCGGACCTCAGGTTGCGGGCCCGGACGATTTCGGTGAAGGTCGGCGCGCTTTAGGGCCGCCCTTCCCCCTACGCGGGCATTAGCCTCGTATCTCGTATGTTGGGAACGGGTAGTAGGGGGTGAGGCAGACCGGTCGTATCTAGGCCCGCGTCTGCGAGGCCGTTTGTAAGCAGGGTTCGCCACACCCCCAACCCCGCGGCCTCTGAACCCGAACGGTTGTCCAGGGCCGACTGCTCACCGGCGGTCGAGCCCGAATCCGCGAGAAAGGGTGTCGGCTGCGGGTAACTAAGGAAGTTCTAGCATGGACGGTCCCGCAAACATCGGCATCGACGTTTCCAAGGACGGCTTTGATGTAGCCGTGCGCCCCTCGGGGGACACCTGGCGATTCCCTTACACCGCGGGCGGGATACGGAGGTTCCTGCGCGAACTCTCCTCCCTGACCGTGACCTTGATCTGCATGGAGTCCACCGGCGGCTACGAGCAGAAACTGGCAACGACGCTGTCCGACGCCGGCTTTGAGGTTGCGGTGGTGAACCCTCGCCGCATGCGCCGCTTCGCCGACGCCAGCGGCAACTTGGCCAAGACCGACGCCCTGGACGCCCGGGTCATCGCCCACTATGCCGAGGTCATGAATCCGCCCCGCTGGCAGAGGCCCGATCCCGTCCTGGCCCGGATCCGCGAACTGGCTGCGCGCCGCGACCAGCTGATGAGCCAGCGGGTGCGGGAGAAGAACCGCCTGTACCGGGCGGTCGATGCCAGGGTGCGGAAGGAAATCGGACTCAGCATCAGGTGGCTGAGCGGGCGCATCGAGCGCCTCGACCGGCTCCTTGACGAGCTGATCCGCGCCGACGCGGAGCTGGCCGCGCGGCGGGCCCTGCTGATGTCGGTTCCCGGGGTGGGTACCGGCGTGGCCACATCGCTGACCGCCTTCCTGCCGGAACTGGGCAGCCTGAACCGCCGGGCCATCGCGGCCCTGGCGGGAGTGGCACCATACAGCCAGGACAGCGGGGCCTACCACGGTCGTCGCGCAATCTGGGGCGGCCGCGGCCGGGTACGCAACTCGCTCTACATGGGGGCGTTGTCGGCTTCGTGCTGCAACCCGGTGATCAGGGAGTTCTACGAACGCCTGACCGCGGCGGGCAAGCCCAAGAAGGTCGCCCTGACGGCGTGCATGCGCAAGCTGCTGACGATTCTCAACCTCATGCTCCGCAGCGGCGAACCCTGGCGCCGGCAGGCGTCCCGATAGCAGGTCCCGTTATCGGAGGGCAGGGAGGTCCGAAGCCCGAAAGTCGAACCGCTTCCCGTCTGCGCCGGGCAGTGCATCCGGCAGGGTCCCTGGCGAAGCCGTGCCGTACGGAAGAGAAATTGCGGCTAAATTGCCCGGCGGAAGGGTTGGCGGTGCCCCTCCCCTATCTCCCCCAAGCCCCCTCTGGCCCCACCTGAGCCGATTTGACTTTTAACACGGTTGCTTGATTACGGGAAGACCCGGGTGCGGTATACCGCTTTAGCCTTGGTCCGCAAAGACCGTCACTTAGCAAGGTCGCCGCACCCGGTAACCCGCCGCCTCAATCCGAACAATTGCACGGGGCCGGTAAGAGCCCGTATTTGCGAGGAAGGATCTTCGGCGGCGGACAGTTACAGGGAGTCTATTTATGAACGCCCCAATCTGTGTCGGCGTCGACGTCTCGTCCGAGCACCTCGACGCTGCCTTCGGACCCCAGGGGCAGGTCCGGCGCTTTTGCAACACCGCCGCCGGGATAAGGAAACTGATCAGGCGGCTGCGCGGCATTGACGTGGAAGTCGTCCTGATGGAGGCGACCGGGGGTTACGAGTCCGCGCTGGCCGAGGCCCTGGGCGGGGCCAGTCTGCCGGTGGCGGTGGTCAACCCCCGCCAGGTGCGCGACTACGCCCGCGCGATGGGCGTCCTGGCCAAAACCGACGCGGTCGACGCCCGGGTATTGTCCGAGTTCGCCGCAGCTGGCCACTACCGGCTCTGGCGGGCGCCCAATCCCCGGGTGCGGGAACTGGCCGAGCTCACCGGCCGCCGCCTGCAGCTGGTCAGCCAGCGCGGCGCCGAGCAGAACCGCCTGCGGCTCATCAGCAACCGCGACGTCCGGTCCGACATCAACCGCGCCATCGCCGGCCTGAAGCGACGCATCAAGCGACTGGATGGCAAGATCGCGGACCTGATCGCGGCGTCCCCGGATCTGCGGTCCCGGAACGCTCTGCTGCGATCGGTCCCCGGGGTGGGCCCCCAGCTCTCGGCCACGGTGATCGCGTACCTGCCCGAACTGGGCTCTGTCGGCAATAGGCAGGTCTGCGCCCTGGTGGGGGTCGCGCCGCTCAACCGCGACAGTGGCAAGTTCTCCGGCAAGCGGTTCGTCTGGGGCGGCCGCGGCAAGGTCCGCGCGGCGCTGTACATGTCGGCTCTGGTCGCATCCCGCCGCAACCCTCGGATCAGGGCGTTCTACGACCGGCTGCTCGAAGCCGGCAAGCCCAAGAAGGTGGCGCTGGTGGCCTGCATGCGCAAGCTGCTGGTGAGCTTGAACGCCATGCTTCGGCATGGCGAGTTTTGGCGGAACGAAGAACCGGCCGCGGGATCGGCTCCGGAGATCAACCAGCCGTCGCCCGACAGGGCCCCGTCGGTCATTACCCCCGATGCCGACTCCGCCGCCCCCGGAGGGGACGATCGGCACTCGGCAGAGGACCTGCCCTCAGGCAGCGGCTGAACCCGTAGGCGGGTCCCTGCTGCGGCCCCGGTCGGCAGCGACCGCGGCAAGGTCCCTGGCGAAGCCGTATCCCGGATCCGGCAGCGCCCGCGGATCGGGCCGATCGGCTCCATCGATGCGGCCCCAAAGTTGCGATCGGCGCCCGATCTTCCCCGCTCCTTCCTCCCCCGGCCCCCCCCTCAAACCTCACCCCATCCGGACTTGACAATTAAGACAATTGCTAAGGGCGGTCGAACGCGCACGGCCGCGAGCTGGTGCGCAATTCCAATCGAAGGGTGTGCCGCAATGCCGCGAATCGGCTTTATTGGCTGCGGGGGATGGGCGCGGAAATCGCACATCGAGCGCATGGCCGGATTCGACGAGGTCGAGATCGTCGGGTTCGCCGATCCCCAGCCGGCCGCGATCGAACTGGCGCGGGAAGTTGCTCCGAACCTGGCCCGGGTGCCCGGTTTTGCCGACTACCGCGAAATGCTGTCCGAACCGGCGCCGGAAGCGGTGGTAATCTCCACGCCGCACGCGCTGCACGAGCTTCACATCCTGGACTCATTTGCGGCCGGCGCGCACGTGATGTGCGAAAAACCGTTCGTGCACGACCTTGCCGCGGCGCGCCGGGTGATATCGGCCCGCGACCGGTCCGGGCGGATGCTGATGATCCCCTACCAGCGCAATTTCCTGCCCGAATACATGTTCGCCGTCGATCAGATCGCAAGCGGCCAGCTGGGCGACCTGCAGATGGTCACCGCCTGGCAGAGCCAGGGCTGGGCCGAATTCATCCGCGGCACCTGGCGGGCTGATCCGGCGTTCTCCGCCGGCGGGCAGCTGATGGATTCGGGCAGCCACCTGCTGGACTTCATCCTGAGGGCGACGCGATCGCGGGCAACGACGGTAAGCGCCGCACTCTCGAACCTGGACCTTCAGGTCAACGTGAATTCGGCACTGACGGTGCAGTTCGAAGGCGGGGCGCTGGGCACCATCGCCGTCATCGGTCACGCCCCGCGCAACATGTGGGAAGAAATCGCCTTCTACGGCTCGAAAGCTCGCCTGCTGATGCGATCGACCGCCCGGGTCCCTCTTTCAGAGGGCATGGAAATCGAATTTGAATCCGTGGATAACGAAAAACTCCCGGTCGAGTTGGCGGACGGTAGCCTGCCCGACCGCAATTTCGTGGACGCGCTCTGCGGCCGCGACCGGATACGGGCCGGAGCTGAAGCGGCCATGAGAGTCCTGGCTCTGACCGAAGCGGCCTGGCGATCGGCCGAATCCGGTCGCGCGGAGGCCGTTGAATCCTGACCACGGCCGATCCGGTCCGGGGCTGGAATTATGCGATCGGCACCGGTCTGGTTTCGGCCCAGTTCGGACCGATTGCGACATCTGTCTTTAAGGGCACGCGCAGGTCCATGGCCGAGTTCATGATCTTCACCAGCGCCGGCACGAACTGGTCGCGGATGCCCGGGTCAATCTCGATGAGCAGTTCGTCGTGGATCTGCAGGGTGATCGCGGCCGGCAGGTCGTTCTCACGAATGTAGCGGTCCAGATCTATCATGGCCAGCTTCATGATCTCGGCCGAAGTTCCCTGGATCGGCATGTTGATGGCCTCGCGCTCGGCCGCCAGGCGGCGGTTTCCGGGTGCGCGCAATTCGTGGTGGCGGCGCATTCGGCCGCCGAGAGTTCGTGTGAAACCGTCCCGGTGCGCCCGCTCACGGGTGTCCTGCATGTAGGCTTCGACTCCCGGATATTGCTCGAAATAGGACTTGATCAAGGCCGCCGAACCCTCAAAGTCCAGGTCGCTGCGCCAGGCAAGCCCGTGAGCGGTTATTCCGTAAACGATCCCGAAGTTGACCGTTTTGGCCTGTTCGCGCATCTGTTCGGTCACGGCCTCAAGCGATGTCCCGAAGAGCTGGGCGGCGGTGGCGGTGTGGATGTCCAGGTCGTTTTGGAATGCGGCGGTCAGGTTCTGGTCGCCGGAAATGTGGGCCAGCACCCGAAGGTCGATCTGCGAGTAGTCGGCCGACATCAACTCGCGTCCCGGGGCGGCCGCGAATGCGCGCCGGATTTCGCGCCCGCGCCGAGAGCGGACCGGGGTGGCCTGCAGATTGGGATTGCGGGTCGCCACGCGCCCGGTGACCGAGCCAGTCTGTGAATAGCGGGGATGGATCCGGCCGTCGGCACTGACCAGTTTCGGCAATGGCCGCAGGTAACTGCGCAGCAGGGTTGCGAGTTCGCGGTACTCCTTGATCAATTTGATGATCGGGTGAGGCGGTTCCTGTTCGCCGAGGCGCTCAAGCGCCCGGCGGGCGGTCGAACGGGCGCCGCTGGCGGTTTTCTCCAGTACCGGCAGCCCCAGCTTGTCGTAGAGCACGCCGGCGAGCGCCCGGGTGGAATTCAGATTGAATTCTTCGCCGGCCTCCTCGTGCACGGCGGCCACCAACTCGTCGCTTTCTTTTCCAATCTGCTCCGCCAGCCCCTCCAGGACCTCGGGATCCATCGCCACCCCCCGGTCCTCCATCCGAGCCAGAACCGGCACCAGCGGCAGTTCGATGCGCCGGTAGGCGTCCTCCAGCCCCTGCCCGCGCAACTGCGGCCACACTCGTTCGCTGATCCGGTCGATGGCCTGGGCGGCGCGAACCGTGTTGTCGGGACTGATTTCGGCGGATTCGACAATACCGTCGGTGTCGGGCACCGACTGCGAACTGATCTGATCGAGATTGCGTGCGACCAGCTGGCGCAGGCCGCTGTAGTTTTCGCCGCCGGAGGCTAGGTGCGCGGCGATATCGGCGTCAAGTTCCACCCCCGCCAGCTCCACTCCGGACGCGGCCAGGGCGCGCCCGAGTTCCTTCCCGGCGTAAGCGTTCTTGGGCAGTTGCGGATCGGAGAGCCAAGCGCCCAGCTCCCGAAGGAGTGAGATGGGGTCGGGTATCCACCAGGATTGGTCCCGGCGGCTGACCGCCAGGCCGCAGAGTTCCAGCTTGGCCGGGTCGCCGTGAATGAGTCCGAACAGCGCTGGGGTTTCCCCGGAGGTGATTTCGGCGACCATCGAACGCGCCAGCTCCGGGTTGTCCACGGTCCGCCAGTCGGACTCCGCCCGCCCCGGCCCGAAAAGCGACATCTGCCCGTCGGTGTGCAGATCGAGATCAAACGGCAGGCGATCTCGGATGGTCTGGAACCCCAGTTCGTCCAGCAGGGCCCGTACCCTGGCCGGGTCGGCGTTGACCCAGATCTGCGCCGATTCGGGATCGAACTTGACCGGTGCGTCGGTGCGTATGGTGGCCAGACGCTTCCCAAGGCGGGCCAGCTCCTGGTTTTCGGGATCGCTCAGGGCTTTGCGGGCCCTCGTCGGTAGCTCGTCGATCGCCGCCAGCACGCCGTCCAGGTCGCGGTAGTCCTTGATCAGCGAGATGGCGGTCTTCTCCCCAATCCCGGGGACCCCGCTGATGTTGTCGGAAGAATCGCCCTGCAGGGCCTTGATGTCGACCAGGTAGCGCGGTTCGACTCCCCAGCGCTTTATGAATGCCGATCGGTCGTAGACCAGGTTGGGCAGCTGCCGGGGGCGCGGGTAGAAGACGTTGATCCGCGAGGAGATCAGCTGGAACAGGTCGCGGTCGCCGGAGAAGATGCGAACGTGGAAATCATTCCGGGCCGCTTCCTGGGCGATCGTTCCCAAAATGTCGTCGGCTTCGAATCCCGACAGGGCGTAGTCGGGCATTCCCAACGCCTCGACCAGCTCGCGGGCGCGCCCGAACTGCGGCCGCAGTTCGTCGGGCGGCTCCTCGCGGTTGGCCTTGTATTGCTGGTCGATTTCTTCCCGGAAGGTCGGTCCCGGAGAGTCAAAAGCGATCGCGACGTGGGTCGGGTCGTAGTCATCGACCACCCGCAGCAACTGGGACAGGAATCCGTACACGGCGTTGGTCGGTTCGCGTTCCCTGCCCGGGCCCACCGCGGCAAACCGGTTCGGGATGGAGTGGTAGGCGCGGAACAGCAACGACATCGCGTCCACCAGCAGGAGCTTGGGCAGTCGCCGGGCCGCCATTTATCCCTTCCGGCCGGGGCGCGTCATCTCAGCCGCGCCGGGGTCATGGACCAGGGGCGGGACCGGCCGTTGGCCGGATGGCGGTTCTTCGAACAGGGATCTTTGGCCACCAGTTCCAATCGCCGAGCAGGGTGATTATTCCCGGCACGAGTACCGTCCGGACCAGGAACGTGTCAATTAGTATGCCCACCGAGACTATGAATCCTATCTGGACGATCGCCACAAGCGGGAACGTGGTCAGGATTGCAAACGTGCCAGCCAGGATTATTCCGGCCGATGTGATCACTCCGCCGGTGCTTGCCACGGCGGCCCGGCAGGCGCTGGCCGAATCCTTGTCGGCGCACTCCTCGCGAACCCGCGTGATGAGCAGGATGTTGTAGTCGGCCCCCAGGGCGGTCAGGAAGATGAACGCCCAGAGCAGGTTCTGATAGCCCAGCCCGTTGTGCCCGAGACCGAATTCAAACACCAGGAGCGCCAGTCCGATTGCCGACAGGAGCGATATGAAAACGCTCGCCGTCAGGTAGACGGCCGCCACCAGGCTGCGCAGCACCAGCAGCAGGATTCCAAAGATCAGCAGGTACCCGATCGGTACCACCAGCAGCGTGTCACGGTTGACCGCGTCCCGCGAATCGTAGTTGATGGCGGTCTGACCGCCCACGAGCGGTTCGACTCCGGCCAGCGACGTCTGCAACGTGAGGTCGCCGACCGCCTGCCGTATCCCCGGCACCAGGTCAATTGCTTCGACGGAAACCGGGTTCAGGGCCAGGGTAAGCTCCAAGCGGGCGGTAGTCTGGTCGGGCGAAATGAAGCGTTGACCGGAGGCCAGCGAACCGAGGGTCGCACCGGTCCCGGGATCGATTCCGAATCCCGAGAATATTTGGCTCAGGTCTCCCGCCGGAGGGACCGCCGAGTTGGCGGCCGCCGCGCCGAACAGATCGACGAACCCCGGCGGCAGCGTCTCGAAGAGCGCGTTTAGATCGTCGGCCGTCAGCTGCGGCGCCCCGGCGAAAGGCCTCGTGGGCCCAACAACCATCGAAATCTCGGGCCGGGCCTCCAGTTCGGTCGCGATCTGGGCCAGCGCCGGCAGGTGATCGTAAATCGATCCCTGCTCGAGTTCGAAATAGACCCTGAGCGGGTAGCTGGCGCCCTCCTGCCCGGAGCGGGCAAGGATTTCCAGGCCGGTCTTTGAATCAGTCCCGTCGGGCAGGCCGGCGATGTTGTCAAAGTCCTGTTTGAGATTGGTGTTGCCCAGCGCGAATGCGACCAGGATCGCCAGTGCCGCCAGAAACGAGAACATAGGGCGGGCCGTGACCAGTCCGGCGATTCGCTGCCAGAGGCGTGAGTGTCGGGTGGCCTTGTCGGCGGCTATCGGCCAGAAGATCGAATTGCCGGCCAGGACCACCAGTGCCGGAATCAGGGTCAGGCCGGCCAGTACGGTCACGGCAATGGCCAGGCCCAGGATCGGCCCCATCCCGCGGAATGTGCCAAAGGACGCCAGCAGCAGGACTGCCAGGACCGCCACCGTGGTGCCGCCGCTGGAAGCGATCGCCGGGGCAAGTCGCGTGACCGCGACCCGCATTGCGTCCCAGCGCGAATCGTGACGGCGCAGCTCCTCTCGATACCGCGCCACCACGAATACGGTGTAGTCGGTGCCGGCCCCGAAGACCAGTACCGACATCAGGGCGGTTATCTGGCTGTTGAGCAGCAGGCCAAAGGTATCAGAAACCAGTGCGGCCAGAAACTGGGCCATGAACAGGCTCCAGCCGACCCCGACCAGGGCCAGGACCGGCATAACTGGAGACCGGTAGACCGCAAGCAGGATCGCCAGCACAAGCATGACCGTGAAGAGGGTAACTCGGAAATCAAATTGCGAAAAAGTCTCGGCTAGGTCGGCAAGGATCGCCCCCGCGCCGGTGAACGAGAGCACCAGGTCGTCGTCGGTCTGCCGCGTTGCCAGGTATTCGCGCAGCCAGCCAGCGACCTGGGCGAGCGGTTCGATCCCGTCCGCGAGTTTGAATATCAGCACGGTTGAAATCGAGCGAACCGCGCCGTCCGCATCGACCAGATCGGTGGGCGGCAGAACCTCGCGCACGAGATCGGGCACGTCGGCCTGACGAAGGTCTTCTTGGAATTGCTGAACCAGTTGGCGGTCGGAGGCGGTTACTCCGGAAGGCCGATGCAAGAGTACGATTCCCGGCACCCCGGCGGCCGGAAATTTTTCTTCGGCCAGTAGCAAGGCGCTGCGCGCCGGTGAATCGCTGGGCAGGAATTGCGAGGTATCGTCGTCGATTACCTCTCCCAGGCTGGGGGAGACGGCGTACACGATCCCGGCCGCAACCAGCCAGAATGCCAGTACCGCCAAAGCCCAGCGGGGGCTGCTGACTAGCTGCCCCAGCGGTGCGAAATGGCTAGTCATCCAATAAAACCCTCAGTCGGTGCTGCCGGGCGATTCCCGGCCACCGGGGCCGGCCCTCTGTCAATGCGCAAAAGCGGCCCGATCGGTTGATGGCCGGCGCTCCTGTCCGGCCGGATACTCTACCGGGGATCGGCCGACGCCCCTGCCGCGCCCCCGACGAATCGCTGCCACCGCTTCAGGCGCAGCGACGGCGCCGGTCCGCCGCGCTTCACGTTCACGATCTCGGCCACGACTGCCAGGCCAATCTCCTCCGGCGTGCGTGAGCCGATATCCAGCCCGATCGGGGCGTAGATGTTGCCGAGGGTGTCGGCCGGAATCCCGCCCTCAACCAGGTTCCGGTACACGATCAGTACCCTGCGGCGCGAACCGATCATCCCGATGTATGGGGCCGGGCAGCCAACCAGCTTCCGCAGGGCTCGCTCGTCGAAAGCGTGTGCGCGGGTGACCAGCACTATGTAGGTCGATGCGTCCACGCTCAGCGAAGCCAGACAATCTGCCATGTCGCCGACCAGGACCTGCTCGGCCTGCGGGAACCTCTCGCGGTTGGCGTAGTCGGAACGATCGTCGATCACGGTGATTTCAAAGCCGGACGCCTGACCAATCTGGCAGATGGGGACCGCGACGTGACCGGCGCCGACGATCACCAGCCGGTCGGGTGGACTGAGCGGCTCGTAGTAGACCTCAACCGCTGCATCGCGGTGCCGGCGCGCCCGCTGGCCGTCGCTCAAATACGGGTGGCTGACCGGCTCGCTGGCCTCTCCGGCAGCGATCAAGTCTCGATGCATGGCCATTTCGAGCGGGTCATCGCCCGGGTTGGGGATCGGCTCGCCGTCCAGGGTCAGCCACTTTCGACCCGCCGGATAGCGGGGAAGCCGCGAGCGGACGATGCTGGCAAGCACGCCGCGACGGCGTTCCCGCCGGGCGCTTATCAGGCGCCCGAGGAGGTCCTGGGTCAGTTCGCTCCCGGATTCCATAAGTCGATGAAGACGTCCACCGAGCCGCCGCAGACATCGCCCTCACCGCGCAGGTCGTCTACAAGGTCCACGCGCAGCAGGCGCGGCCGCGCGTCCGCCAGTGCCGCCGCCGCCTCTTGCCAGATGCCTGCCTCGACGCATCCGCCGCCGACCGTGCCGGCGCCTTCGCCCGACTCGAAGACCAGCATGCGCGCGCCGACTTTCTGCGGCGTCGAGCCGCGGCTGCCCACGATCGTTGCCATCGCCACGCTCTCACCCTGGCGGGTGCGTTCGCGGATCAGTTCGTAGAGCATCAATTTGGCCAGGACGCGGGTCGTAGCGGATTTCCTGTCAATGATATTGGGTACCCTCGATGCACTATTGCAGTGCAGCGCTCGCCGCCGTGTGGATTCAACCTTCGTGCGGTCCCGAACAATCGCGCCATAGGCGCAGTCAGTCGATCAAAAATTGCCTTTTTGCCGGAGCTCGTAGGGTGGCGTTCCGCTAAAAACCGAGTTCGTCTCGCATCAGACCCTAACTGGAAATAGCGTCCGTATTCATACCGATCCTGAATTGACCGCAAATGAGTCGCCCGAGCGAAGTCACGGTGATGAGCCCGCGCGCGCAGACTCCGTGAGCGGGCCGAATTTGGAGGCTGGCGTAGCAGGAGCGGTTCACGCTGCTACTCGCGGACGGTGAATCCAAATCGAGGGACTTCCGATTCAGAATTTGTGAACCTCTTCCCAACTGAATGCGTGACCGCTTGAATCACCAATTCTTTGCCCTGTCGGTCCCTGCCATTGCTTTTTTTGGCGATCACACCATTGCTGTCTTCACAGGGGCACGCCTATGGACTCTGGAGTCACTTGCAACCTTTTCGCCCTCCACCGGCTGCAACCGGTCGCCGTGTCCGCCGCGGGACGGCCGTGACGGGTCCGTAGCACCGGTGCCGCCTTTTTGGGTCCAAGACCCGCGCCGTTCGTGCTAACATTTTCGCGTTTTGCTCGCCCCAGGCGGGCCCAACCGCCAAATGGGAGCGAACGTGAAGCTACGCCGCGGCGCGCCGCCGATCACCCCCGCGCGACTGCTCGCGGGGACGTTGGCGATTCTCCTGCTGGTGCTCCTGGCGGTCCCGCTGGCGGCCCAGGAGGAGCAGGCTTCCGATCCGCCCGCCACCGTCGACGTGGAGGTCTGCGTCGAGCCCGAGGGCGGGGGCGCGGAGGAGTGCACCGTATCGCAGCAGCCGGAAGGCGAGCTGCAGCGCCAGGTCGCGGGCCAGGGGACCACCGCCGAGCGGGTCGCCCTGTCGGGCCTGGCCTCGAGGATGAACAAGAAGACCTCGGACTCGTTCAAGGTCATCGGCACCAACCTGCGCCAGGGCCACACCTACAAGCTGCGGGTGAGCCGCAGCACCGGGGGCACCAGCATCGGCCTGAGTTTTTCGCACTGCCGCGGCAGCCGGGTCACGGTAACGGTGCCTTCCCGCTCCTTCAGCCCCTACAGCTACAGCCATTCGCTGACGCTGTGGAGCTGTGCGGTGCCGGGCGGCACCGTGAAGGCCGAGCTCTTGCGTGACGGCAGCGTCGTGGCCGATGACGAGGAGAGGGTTAGGGTCGTCAACCGCGCACCCACCGTAACGATTGGCACCGCCGATTCGACCGTCGCCGGCGGCGCGCAGGTGTCGCTGAAGGCCACCGCCTCCGATCCGGACAGCGATCCCCTGACCTACCAATGGTCGGGTTCGGGCACGTTCGCCGACGCCAGTTCGCTCAACACCACCTGGACCGCCCCTGCCGCCCTGGCCAGGGACAGGACCTACTCGGTCGGGCTGCGGGTGTCCGACGGCAGCGATTCTGCATCCGACTCGGCGAGGTTCACGGTGCGCGGGGTGGGCCCCGGACCCACCCCTTCCCCGACTCCCACGCCAACGCCCACGCCGACTCCCAACAACGACCCGCCGGAGGTGACGATCGGCACGACCGGCAAGACCGTTGACGGCGGGGACCAGGTGTCGCTGAAGGCCACCGCCTCCGATCCGGACAGCGATCCCCTGACCTACACCTGGTCGGGGCGGGGATCGTTCGCCGACACCGGTTCGCTCAACACCACCTGGACCGCGCCGGCCAAGCAGGACCGGGACAGCGTCTACACCCTGACCCTGACGGTGTCGGATCGGCACCATACGGTGACTGACACGGTGAAGATGACGGTGCGGGCCAACGTCCCTCCGCAGGTGACGATCGACACCGCCGGGCGGAGGGTATCGGGCGGGGCCCGGGTGTCGCTTTCGGCCAGCGCCACCGATGGGGACGGGGACTCGCTGACCTACAGCTGGTCGGGTTCGGGGTCGTTCGCCGACAGCGGCGCCGAGGACACCACCTGGACCGCCCCGGCGGCGCGGTCCGCCGACAGGCCCTACACCCTGACCCTGACGGTGTCGGACGGGCTGGGTTCGGACTCGGCCACGGTGACGTTCACGGTCCGGCGGCGGACGACGCAGCCGACCAACCGGCCCCCGCAGGTGACGATAGACACCGACGGGGCGACCGTTGCCGGCGGGGCGGTGGTCTCGCTTGCCGCCACCGCCTCCGATCCCGACAGCGACTCGCTCTCCTACCGCTGGTCGGGGCAGGGGTCGTTCGCCGACGACGAGGTCGAGGACACCGACTGGACCGCGCCGCTGGCGATGGATCAGGACCAGGCCTACACGCTCACATTGACGGTGTCGGACAGCAGGCTCTCGGCCGAGGCGTCGGTGGAGTTCACGGTGCGCGGGCAGCTGCTGCCGGCCCAGCCGGTGATCGCCTCCGGCGCTCCCGGCGCCCAGCGCGGGGTGATCGTCCTGGACTGGGGCGATGCCGAGCACGCCGCCGGCTACGCGGTGCTGCAGCTGCGGGACGGCGACTACGTGGAGCTGAAGCCCCCTTCGGAGGTGAGCGTTGACTTTGCCGGCTCCAGCGCGGTGGTGCTGGGGCTGGACCCGGACGCCCAGGCGGTGCACGGCTTCAAGGTCAGGGCCTTCAACGGGCGGGGCTCGGTACTGTCGGACGCCTACGAGGTCGACCTGCGGCCGGCGCCGCAGAACCTTGCCGGTGAGTACCGCGACGGGGAGTACGGCAAGCTCTTCCTGACCTGGGACCCGGTCGCCAATCCCGGCGCCGCCTACACGGTCGAGCAGCATTTCCCCGATCCCGGCCAGCCCCAGGGGGTCTGGCGGGCCCTGCCCCACGGGGGCGTGACGGCGACCGTCAGCACGCTGGCCGACGGGCGGCGGCAGGCCGAGGTCGGGCCGCTCGACCCGGGCGGGGAGTTCCGGCACCGGGTGCGGGCCGAAAGCGTGCAGGGAACCTCCGAGCCCTCCGGCGAGGTGACCACGACCGTGGTCGACGAGCGCCCGCCGACACCCGCCGGCCTCAAGACCTGGTACACAACCGGCTTCCGCGGGATCGAGCTCTCCTGGGATAACTCGGCGGAGGCCGATTCGTACGTGGTCAAGACCACGCCCACCGATGGGCACGTCCGGATATCTTCGGTATCTTCCAGCGCCGGGCGCCTGGCGGTGCAGATCACCGGACTGGACGCGACCGGGTACCGGTTGAGCGTGACCGCCGGGAACGACGCCGGCCTCTCCCGGCCCGCCCACGTGGACGTGCAGGGCGCGGTCCCTTCCTACCTTTACGGCCACCAGGCCGACCACACCGTCCTGTACGACGCGGCCGCCGTGGACGGCACCGACATCGGCAACGCCGTGGACCTCGCCTCCAGGGCCTGGAACCTGAGGATGAACCACGGGCTGCTCATCTGCGACGACGACGCCATCGAGTGCGACGGGCGGAATACCGACGGCGGGACGGTAACGGTCAAGGAGGTCGCCGTCGACCCGGATGACTTCCAGTCCGCGTGCGCCAACAGCTATGCTTGCGTCGCCGGCATTACGCTCCGCGAACCCCACCACGAAATCGGCGGGCAGCACCTTCACGACATGGTGATGATCTTCGAGTCGCCGGGCAGTATGTGCCGGTCGGCGAGCGATCCGTGCACCGACTCAGACCGGGTCGTTTGGACCGACAATCCGGCGAAGAATCGGAAACGCGTTGACCAACGGGACCGCTCCAAAGGCATTTACATCTACATCCCCTATATCGCCCTGCACGAATTCGGCCACACCCTTGGCCTGCCCGACTTCTACGTGATCACCGGCAACAACTGGGACGCCCGGTTGCTCGGCGTGACCGCGATCATGAACATTCCCTGGAAGGCCGGGCACATCCGCCAGGACCAGGACATCGCCCAGCTGCACGCGATCTACGCCCGCCACGGAAAGCACGACCTGCAATGACCGATGGATTCAGAATGCGGACAGCAACGCTGCTGGCGCTGCTGCTGGCCGGGGCGCTGCTGTCCTGCGCCGGCCCGGGGGGAAGGCGGGTCGTCGGACCGGGCCGCGATCGACAACACACCAGCGGCGTCGGAGCTTGACGATACGCCGCGGGACAAACCGGCTTCGGAGCCCATAGCGCTGGACGTGCCGATTCCACCTCCGGTTGAGAGCTTCGCCCCGCCGCTTTACTTTGGCGAGAGTTCGCTCGAGGTGCGGATCTACAGGTACCCGGTAATCGTCCGCGCCCGCCTAACCGGAGTCTCCGGCCAGACCATAGCGGCCGGAGGCGACGCGGCCGGCAAGTACGTCAACACGGTCCGCTTCCAGCTTGAAGTGGGCGAGTACCTACAGGGCTCCGGCCCGGACGGCATCGTAGCGGTATGGGGATCGGACCAGCTGCACGGTTCGCAGGCGGCGGCCCGGGCGGCCCTGCAGCCGCTGCTCGACTCCAGGGACGCCTCCTACGACGGGCGCGAGGCGATCTTCTTCCTGGGCGGCGATTTCCGGGAGCTGTTTGCAGGCGCCCGCGCGGCGAACACCTACGAGATCGGTTCCGCCGACGGTTTCGCGTACGACGACTTCATGAGCATCGGCAGTCGCCATATCAGGCGCTGGCTGCCGGCGGCCGAGGCAAGTGCGGGGACTGGCGAGGAGCGGGCGTACCTGCTGGCCATGCCCGGGGCCCCGGCGGAACAGGCCCCCGGCGGGCGGACGATCACCCTGGGCGCGCTGCGGGACCGGATCGCCGCGGTGAAGGCCGAGCTGGCCGCCGGCGACGGTACGGAGGATTACTGGGACTGTGTAAGCGACAAGTACATTCTGGAATCAGATGATCTCCATGCTCAATCAGAGGATCGTGAGACATCGATCCGGGCCATTTACGCATCCCACCGCATCGTTTCCGGCCGGCCGGCCGGCTCGATCGTTTTCGAGGATGATCAATTCGGCGACTACCCCGACAGGAAATGGAACGACACCTGGCTGGAAGGCGGCGACGCGGCCCTGTTCGAAATCGTCGACGGCCCGGCTACGCCTTATGACCTGAACCGCGACGGCGTGCTCAGCGCCGAGGACGACTGGATCGAGTACACCCAGTCGCTGCGGACCCTGCGCCCGCTGCCGGGCGGGACCTACGCGTTCGACATCAGGGACGCCACCACCGATGGAATGCTCCGGCTCTGCAATGACGATGTCACCCACCGCTGGACGGTGACGGTGACCTCTCCCGCCGGCGTCCTGCACGAGGCGTTCTTCGACCCGGCCGCGCTCTCCGGCGGGGCGGTCGGCGGGGCACCCTCCCCGGCCGCATTCACGTCCGCCGGCGGGGCGGCGGCGGCGTTGCGCGATATCGCCTGGCGGGACGGGGAGGTCCGGGCCGGTGTCTCGCCGGCCGGTGCGCTGTCGGGGCAGCTCCTGGACTTTGTCGCCCCGGACGGCAGGGTGATCCTGACCCTGGCGGCGGGCGATGCGACAGTCGACGGGGAGGCCCTTGCCTGGGCGGTTGCCGACAGGCCCTGGCGGGACGGCGATGAGCTGATGCTGCGGGTGCGGGGGTCCCTGCCGCAGGCGGCGGCGCCGGGGGGCCTTGCCGCAACCGCCGACGGGCCGGGCGGCTACCGGCTGTCCTGGCGGGGTGTGAGCGGGGCCTCGGGTTACCTCATCCAGCACCGCGCCGGCCCGGGTGGGGAGTGGTCGGCGCCGGGAGAGAGGGTTGCGGGGGCATCCCACGCCGTCGCCGGGCTGGAGTGCGGCATTGCCCACCGGTTCCGGGTGGCCGCATACGGCAGGGGCGAGCGCTACGATCCGCGTCCGGGGGCCTGGGCGGAGGTCGCGGGCCCGGCCTGGGCGGGCTGCTCGGGGTCGCCGGCGTTTCCCGCCGGCGGTTACTCGCTCACGGCTTCGGCGGGCGCTGCTAAGGGCACCCTGCTGGGGACCGTGGCGGCCACTGATCCGGAGGGCGACCGGGTCTCCTATGCGATCGCCTCCGGCAACGATGACGGGGCCTTCGCGCTCGATCCGGGGACCGGCCGGCTCACGGTGGCCGGTCCGCTCTACCGGGATCCTGCGGCCTCGCGCGCGCTGACCGTTACGGCCGACGACGGCCTCGGCGGGGTGGGCCAGGCGGTGGTCAGGATCGCCCTGTCCTCGGTCTGCCGCAACGGGGTGCTGGTGCCCGATCCGGGATCGCGGCCGGGGCTGGTCGGCGACTGCCAGGTCCTCTACTACGGGATAAGGCAGGAGCTTCAGGGGACGGTCGATCTGGGCTGGGACGCAGGTGTTGCGCTCAGCGCCTGGGCGGGGCTGAGGATCGCCGGGTCGCCGCCGCGGGTCGTCGGCCTGCGGCTGGGCGAGCGGGGGCTGGACGGCACCCTGCCGGCCGACCTTGGCTGGCTGGATGGGCTGGACCGCATCGACCTGTACGAGAACGAGCTGACCGGGGAGATACCCTCCGAGCTGGGGAGGCTGGGGAACCTGCGCAACCTGTTCCTTTCCGACAACTCCCTTAGCGGGGAGATACCCTCCGAGCTGGGCGGGCTATCGGCGCTGCTGCGGCTGGACCTGGACGGTAACGAGCTCTCCGGGGAGATACCGCCCGAGCTGGGGAGGCTGTCCGGGCTCACCCACCTGTACCTGAACGGGAACGAGCTCTCGGGGGAGATACCCTCCGAGCTGGGGGAGCTGTCGGCGCTGCAGACCCTGGACCTGCATGGCAACTCCCTGAGCGGGCCGCTGCCGGGCAGACTGGGGTCGCTCGCCGAACTGACCGAGCTGATCCTGAACGGGAACTCCTTCAGCGGGAACGCGCCGCGCTGGCTGGGGGGCCTCTCGAACCTTGAGGAGCTGTGGCTGTCGGGCAATTCCTTCGGGGGCCCGCTGCCGCGGTCGCTGGGGGAGCTGGATCTGCAGTACCTTTTCCTCTCGGGCAACTCCTTCGGGGGGTGCCTGGCGGCCGGATTGGGGGACGTGCCCAACAGCGACCTGGGGTCGCTGGGACTTGCCTACTGCAACCGGGGTCCCGGGTTCGGGGCCGAATCCTATGCCTTCACGGTGGCAAGGGACGCGGCGGCCGGGGTCCTGGTGGGGACGGTCGCGGCCCGGGATCCCGACCCCGGGGACTCGGTGAGCTACTCGATCACGGCCGGCGACCGGGCGGGCCGGTTCGCGATCGGGGCGGAAAGCGGGCGGATCACCCTGGCGGGGGCGCTGGGCGCCGGGGCGGGGGCCCCGTACGCGCTTACCGTGAAGGCGGTCGACGGGAGCGGCGGGGAGGCGGTGGTGACGGTGACGGTGGGGGTTGTGGGTTAGGGGGAGGTCGCCGTTGTGTGGCGCTGAGCTGAGCAGCATTGGTGAGAGAGCGCTGGAAGTCTAACCACCCCTACAAGACACAGCGCGGTCAATGACCGGTATAGCCGTCAACGTCCGGCAGTATTATTGCCGCGAAGCAACGGCGACCGTGGCATCCAATTGGCCTGGAATCCGGTTGATTACACGTAGTTTTGCGGAGCAGTCCGACAAGACCAAGCTTGGGTTGTCTATGCCGCCCATGCCGCCAGATGTAACAGATTGCCGGGAGTATTGTGCCCGAACTTCCCGAAGTTGAAAACGGTGACGCGAGCATTGCGGTCTGCGATTCTGGGTAGGTCGGTCTCCACCGTTGGAATCCTGGACTCGAAATTGGCGCATCTGGCCGGGTCCGAGTTAACCGGTAAACGCCTGCTGTGCATTCAGCGTCGCGGCAAATACATAAACTGCCAACTATCCGACCGCCGGGTGCTGCAACTGCACCTGATGATGAGTGGACGCATATTGTTGCGGGGCGGTAACGATCCGCCTGATCCCTATGCGCGGCTCGCGATAGAGTTCGACGATGGTCGGCAGTTGCGCTTCTGCGACGCCCGCCGATTCGGTCGGGCGGCGGTACTCACCCCCGAACAGTTCCGCGAATTCGACGCCCGGCTGGGGCCCGAGCCTCTCGGCCGCAGATTCAGTGCAAAGTTGCTCGGCGAGCGGTTGAAGGGCCGGCGTGTGGCGTTGAAGTCGGCCTTGCTTGACCAATCAGTCCTGGCCGGAGTGGGGAACATCTACGCCGACGAAGCGCTCTTTCGGGCGCGGATTAGTCCATTGCGCCCGGCCGGCGGCTTGGACGGCAGGGAACTGCGGCGCCTGCACCGCGCCCTTCGCCACGTTCTGCGCGCTTCGCTCGCCCTGGGAGGGACGACGTTCGGAATCTACGCCAACGCCCACGGCGACGAGGGAGCGTTTCAGGCGATGCTGCGGGTTTTCCGCCGCACCGGCGAACCTTGTCGGCGCTGCCGGACCGCGATTGAGCGCCTAGTCGTCGGCGGTCGCGCCACCCACTACTGCCCGCGCTGCCAGGGGGGCTGATAGGGGTCGCCCGCCGGGCGGGTCGGCCCCCGCATCCGTTGGCGGGTCGGCTCGTCGCCCACGATGCCGTCGAGCCCGGGTTTTTCCACCTGGTAGGCCGCCTCCGCCGAGGCGAACCGGCAGGCCTTGACGATATCTCCGGTACGTGTGAATTCGAGAAATACTGCTGCCGCGTAACAGTCGCCCGCGCCGGTGGGATCCACCTCGTCCGCCGGGTAGGCGCTGATGTGGTGGCGGTGCCGTCCGTACTCGAAGATCTCGGCCCCGTCCACGCCGCGGGTGACGATGCCGTGCCGGATGGGCCGCAGATAGCGCCGCAGCTCCTCGGGCGAATTCGGATCGTGCTCGGAAAGGACCAGGATGTCGGCGCGCTCAAGGATTTCCTCGCAGCGGTCCCAGAGCTTGGTCGAGATCAGGCCATCGGCCGCGCGCGCCCGCAACCACCCCTGCGGGGTGACCCCCACCAGGGTGTTGTCCGGGATGGCGCCGGCCATTTCGGGCGGGACTTCCCCGGTGAGTGGCGCCAGATGAAAGACGTCCGAGGCCAGCCAGTCCGAAGGAACGTCGCCGACTGATATCGGCGAGGCCAGTTCGTGACAGTACTGGACCCGTCCGCCGGGCAGATAGATGTTCTCGTAGATCGTTGTCACCGGCGTGGGGACCCACTTGAAGTCGGCGTCCCCGTAGCGGCTGGCGATCCGCTCGCGCTGGTCCTCCGAAACGGCCGTGACGACCCGGACCTTGGCCCCCAGCTTGACCGCCGTGACTCCGCCGAAGGAAACGGTCCCGCCGACGCGCGTTCCCTCCGGCACGCGGTCCAGGACCACATGGCCGACGATCGCATAGGTTGGCCGCGGCATTGATGCTCCTTTTGGCCCGGAAAGGCGCCGGGGCTAGTCGCGGAGGGCGATTACGACCCTGCGGCTGCGGTTCTGTCCGATCGAGTAGGAATGCACTTCTTCGTCTTCGGCCAGGGCGAGGTGGACTATCCGGCGTTCGTGGCCGGGCATAACCCGGAGCGTGACCGTGCGGCCGGTTTCGCGCACCGCGTCGGCGGCCTCCATGGCCAGATCGCGGATTGAATCTTCGCGCCGGCGACGGTAGTTGTCCACGTCGATTACGATTCGGACGCTCTGGTCCATTCGCCTGCCCAGCATCGACGAGACCAGGAAACCAAACTGGCGCAGCGTGTCGCCGCGCGAGCCGATGAGTGTGGCCATGTCCTGGCCGTCGCTTGCCGAAATGTTCAGGACCGGCGGATCTCCGGCCACGCTTTCGACCTCGGCCGCATAGCCCATTCTTTCGAGCAGCTCGGCCACGAAGAGGCGCGCTTCCTCAACCGCCTCGTCGCTCATGGGCTCCGGCTTCGGTCGTTCGCGCGGCTGGGTCTGGACCGCGGTTGCCGCGCCCGCCCGGGCGGCTGTTTCGCCAGCGTCAGGCTGGCTGCGGCGACGGGGGCCGCGGCGCGGCCTGCGGCGCCTGCGCCGTTGCGGCCGGGGCTCGTCCTCGGGCTCGTCATCGGCTTCCAGGTCGAATTCATGGGGTTCGCGACGGCGGGTGACTAGCACGACCGCGTCGCGGGCCCCGAATCCGAGCATGCGTCCGGGCGATCCCGAGTCCAGGATCTGCGTATCGACTTCATCCAGGGTGGCATCGAGTGCATCGAGCGCTTTTTTGATGGCGGCCTCGACGGTTGACGCCTTTACCTCGATTTCATCCACGACGACGTCTCCTTCGTCTGCGTCTCTTGCGGGTATTGGTTGAGGAACTGCCAAGCGGGCGCGGGTCGGTTTGCTCTTCGGTCACCTCAGGCGGCGCACTGCTCTCGGGCGGGGGCTGCGACCCGGGTCTTGCGAAATATCCGGCTCCCAGCCGCTTGGCCAGTTCCAGTTGTTTGACCGAGAGCATTGGCTCGAATTTTCCGAGCCCCGATATGAAGAACTGTTGACCGATCTGGATGAACCCGGCCAGCACCCAGTACAGCAGGATTCCGGAGAAGAAAAACCATCCGATGAACACGAAAAAGAGCGGGTAGATCTGCATCACGCGCTGGAACGTCGCCTGCGGACCGGTCGGTTCCTGGACCGGTTGGGCCATGTACGTCTGCAGCCAGAAGGTCAATCCGCCCAGGATCGCCAGGATCGAGATGTAGGTGAGCGGCGTGGGCCACCACTCGGGCAGGAAACCGAATTCGATGGTCCGGTCGATCTGGGCCAGGTTGAACCACATGAAGTCCTCGTCCAGCGGCACGCTGCCGCCGGCGGCAGCGCAGTTGGAATAGGAGTCCGCGCCGAGCCCCATTACGCCCTGGTCGATGCGAATGCCGTCGGCGCCGATGCAGGTTCCCACCGTCAGCAGCGCCCCGTACATGGCCAGCAGCACCGGCATCTGCAGGAGCAGCGGCAGGCACCCCGACATCGGGGAGACCCCGTGTTCGCGGTAGAGCGCCATCGTCAGCTGGGATTCCTTCTGGCGATCGCCGCGCGCGCGCCGCTTGATCTCGTTTACCTTGGGCTGCAGGACCTGAATCCGGCGCTGGGCCCGTATGCCGCGCACCGAAAGCGGGAAGATCAGGACCCGAATGGCCAGGGTCATCAGCACGATCGCGATACCGAACCCGCCAACCGAATCGGCCAGTCCGGTCAGTGCCGCCGACAGCGGGTCGATCACAAATTCCTGCCAGCCGGGCATCAGGCTTCCCTTCGCCGGTCCTGCTGCGGCACGGGATCGTAGCCGCCCCGCGCAAACGGGTGGCAGCGCAGGATCCTGCGTATTCCCAGGCCGATTCCACGCCAGGCGCCGTGGGCCTCAATCGCCTCGGCGGCGTACTGCGAGCATGAAGGCAGATAGCGGCAGTTGGACCCCAGCAGCGGCGAGATCCCCAGTTGATAGGCCTTGATCGCGGCCAGCAGGACCTTTTTCACCGGCGGTGCAGTCCCAGGACGCGACGTGCGTCGCCGAGCAGGCGTTCCCACGGCGCCGTTATCGTCTCGGCGCGGGCGTTTACGACCACGTCCAGGCTGGCGCCCAGCTCGCGCTGCGACTGGGCGAAAGCGGCCCGCAGCCGCCGGCGCGCGCGATTGCGCCGCACCGCCTTGCCGACGCGGCGGCTGGCGGTCACCGCCAGCCGGAGACCGGCTTCTTGCGAGGGGCAGGCAAATGCGCGCATTGACCGCGAACTGTAGCGGGCGCCATCCCGCCGCGTGCGGGCAATCTGGGCGCCTTTGCGCAGGCGCCGAAGCGGCGCCGTTTGGTTGGAATTCATCAGGATGGTTTGCCGCCGCCGATCAGGCCGCCAGACGCTGCCTGCCTTTGCGCCGCCGCCGCCGAATGATGGCGCGGCCGGCGCGGGTGTGCATGCGGTGCCGAAACCCGTGGCGCCGCTTGCGGCGTCGCACTTTGGGTTGATAGGTGCGTTTCATTGGAGTGTGCCCATCTCGGGTCGCGCGGCCGGCCGTGCAGTCAGGGGTGCATGTGCCGGACGATTACCGGCTGCGGAATGGCAATGCATGGCCGTCTGGTTTCTAGAGCGAGTATATTGAAACCTCGCGCGTCAGGACTTCGACTTCGGGCTGGCGAGACCAAATCGCGGCTTCTATGTTCTCCAGCGATTGTTCGGCGTGCGAACGCTGGTTGGACACCACCGCGACCCCCAACCGGGTGAGCCGCAGATCTTCCTGGTAGCCGACCTCCGAACAGGCGGCATTGAATCGGTTCCGGACCCGCTCGACCATGGAGCGGACCAAGCTGCGCTTTTCCTTGCGCGAGCGGCACGGCGGAAGGTGCAGTTCAAGCGAAAGCGTTCCGATCCACAACAGGGTCCTCCGAAAGACAAGCGAACTTCAAATACCTGGCGCATTGCCTTACGGATTTAAACCGCAGAACGGGTCGGCGGTCGCCCACTTGCCGAATGACGGCCGCCCGTCGGGCGCCCACGCGGACCGCGCCCTTATGCAAGTCAGCATTGCCGCGCAAGGCCCCTATTGGACCGGGTAGCGGCGGCCGCGCCCCGGTGGAGCAATTTCGGGGCCCGCGGTCAGCCGGGCAGATTCTCCTGACCGCGCCCGGAGGCGGTGCCGGCGGGAACACTCCGCGGACCGGTCCGGTACCGCGGCAGGGACGAGCGGGGTCAATTGGCGCGCCGCATCGGCCCGAACCGGCGTGGCGCCAATGACACCGGGGTGGCAAATCCGCCCGAACCGCCAAGGCCGCCCTCGCGCAACGCGGTGCCGGTGTAGGTGGCCCCTGCTAAATTGGAGATGGTTGAGCCACCTGTTTGCATAACGGTGGGCTGCCGGCCCGCGGCGCCTCGCAAGATTTCGCCAGCACCGCCCGGGCGGCGGAGGAGATTTTGTTAATGCGGTCCATGCGCTGGTTGCGGATAGGCATGGGCGTTAAGCGCTACGTGGTCGGCATCATGGCCGGCACGATCCTGGTCGGCCTGGCCATCGCGATGGTCCTGGCGACCGTCTATCGAACCGTGGATTTCCCGGAAAGCACATCGGCCGCCGTTGGTGCGGTCACCCTGCAGTGGATTGCCCACCCGGTGCGCGAGATCATCGTCGGCACCATCGGATTCTGCATCATGGCGGGCAGCGTGTTCCTGCTGTTTCGCTCGGTCATTTCGGTGGTGATCGCGCCCGGCGAGGACGTTGCCGAAATGGTCTACCGGGGCCGGCTGCTGCGCCGCGGACCGCAGGTGGTCAGCATCGGCGGTGGCACCGGCCAGGGCGTGCTCCTGCGCGGTCTGAAGGAGCGTACCGCCAACATCACCGCGGTGGTAACCGTTGCCGACGATGGCGGGAGTTCGGGCCGGCTTCGCAAGGAATTCCAGCTCATGCCGCCCGGCGATCTGCGCAACTGCCTGGCCTCGCTGGCCGATTCCGAAGCCCTGATGACGAAATTGCTCGACTACCGCTTCCGGCGCGGTACCGGGCTGCAGGGCCACAGTCTGGGGAATCTCCTCATCGCCGCGATGCGCGACATCGCCGGCGGCGTGGAGCGCGGGGTTGAGGGTTTGTCCGAGGTCCTGCGAATCCACGGCAGCGTAACTCCCTCGACGGCCTCGGACGTGCATCTGGCCGCCGAAATGGTCGACGGCACCACCGTCATCGGCGAATCGCGCATCGGTTCCAGCCGGCGCCGCATCCGCAGGGTGTACCTGCATCCGCGCCGGGTTGTGGTCAACGACGATGCGGTCAGCGCTATCCTGGCGGCGGACCTGATTGTGATCGGCCCCGGCAGCATCTACACGTCGATCCTGCCCAACCTGCTGGTGCCCGAGATCGCCGCGGCCGTTCGCCAGTCGGCGGGAATGAAACTATTCGTGGTCAACGTGACCACCGAGCCCGGCGAGACCGAGAGCTTTGACCTGCTCGATCACGTGAGCGCGATCGAGGACCATGTCGGCCCCAATTTCTTCGATTTCATCCTGGTCAACAGCGACACAGCTCCGCGGCTGCCGGCGGCTGCGCGCAACCGGGCATTTGTCCTGGCTTCGGCCAGCCACCAGGCGCAGCTGGTCGCCCGCGGCTACGAGACGTTCACCGACTCGGTCATAAGCCATGAAATTCCGGTGCATCACGACTCCGAGCAGCTGGCCAGCACGATCTTCCAGATCTACTACGGTGCCGAGGGTCAGAGCCGCTCGCCGGTGATCGAATTGCACGGCAACGTGGAGGGCACCACCAGCAGCGCCCGCAGGCGTTGATCCGGATCGGCCGGGGCGGCCGCGATTCTGGATAAAATTTTTGCGCACCTGCAATTTGATTACTCCCCGCAGCGCCCATCCAAAACCGCCGCCTTAACGCCGCTGGCGCTCGGATCCGCTCCACCCCCAGTTGCTAGGACTCGTCCGCATGCGCGTAGCCATCAACGGCTTTGGCCGAATCGGCCGCCTGTGTTTCCGTTCCCTCCGCAAACGCTACCCGGGGATCGAGATAGTCGCGATCAACGACCTGACCGATCCGGCCCACAATGCCCACCTTCTCAAGTACGACACAAACTACGGCCCCTATGACGGGACCGTGTCGGCCGACGGGCGCTCCCTGATCGTGGACGGCGAAAGAATCGACATCTACGCCGAGCGCGATTGGACCAACCTGCCGTGGCGGGATCTCGGGATCGACGTCGTGATCGAGGCCACCGGAGTCGGCACCAAGCGCGATTTCGCCGAACGCCACCTGGCCGCGGGCGCGCGCCGGGTCGTCATCTCGGCGCCGTCCTCTGATGCCGACGTGATGATCGTGCTCGGGGTAAACGATGACAACTACGATCCCGCAAGCCACCGCATCATTTCGAACGCCTCCTGCACCACGAACGGCCTTGCCCCGGCGGTCAAGGTGGTCCACGACGCGTTTGGAATCCGCAAGGGCCAGATGACGACCGTGCACGCCTACACCTCTTCGCAGTCGTTGGTGGATACCGCCACCAGCGACCTTCGCGACGCGCGCGCGGCCGGCGCCAATATCGTGCCCGCCGCCACCGGCGCGGCGCGGGCGATCGGGCAGGTCATCCCCGATCTGAACGGGCGCCTGGACGGCGCCGCCTACCGGGTTCCCACAGCAACCGTTTCAATCGTCGAATTCGTGGTCGAGCTCGACCGCGAAACCGACGCCGATGAGATCAATCGCACCCTGCGGGCGGCCTCGCAGAACCACCTTTCCGGGATCCTGGACGTCTCCGACGAGCCGCTGGTCTCGGCCGACCTGAAGGGCAACGAGCACTCTTCGATCGTCGATTCGGCCAGCACGATGGTGGTCGGCGGCAACCTGGCCAAGATCGCCGCCTGGTACGACAACGAGTGGGGATATGCGTCTCGCCTCGCCGACGTCGTGAACATGATCGGGAGCGAGTCCGCCCCGAACTGATGCCCGCCCGGGCACTTTGCAGCGGATCCATTCAAGATGCGGGACTTGCACTCGGCACCGCTCGCCGGCAGCGTTGTACTGGTTCGCGCGGACCTTAACGTTCCCACCGCCGAAGACGGCTCGATCCTGGACGACACGCGGCTGCGCGCGGTCGCCCCGACCCTGGATTTTTTAAGGGCCAGGGCCGCCGCGGTCGTCGTCTTTTCGCATTTCAAACGCCCGTCCGGGCGGCCGGATCCGAAGATGTCGCTGCGGCTCCTGGTCGAGCCGCTGTCTGCGATGTGCGGCTGCCAGGTCGAATTTGCCGCCGACTGCGTCGGACCCGAGCTGGGCGCCGCGATCGGCCGCGTCCGGCCGGCCGGGCTGGTGCTGGCCGAGAACGTGCGGTTTCACGCCGGCGAAACGGCCAACGATCCGGAGTTCGCGCGGGCCCTGGCGGCCCCCGGCGACCTGTTCGTCAACGATGCCTTCGGTGCCTGCCACCGCCATCATGCGTCGGTCGTCGGAATCGCCGGACACCTGCCGGCCTATCCGGGGTTTCTGGTCCAGAGCGAGGTCGCGGCCCTGTCCGGGGCCCTGCAGTCGCCGCGCCGGCCGCTTGTTGCGGTCATCGGCGGGGCCAAGATTTCGACCAAGCTGGGCGTGCTTGAGAACCTGCTCGACCGGGTCGATTCGCTGCTTATCGGCGGGGCGATGGCCGGCAATTTCCTGGCCGCGCGCGGAGTCGACGTGGGGCTCTCGCTGCTGGAGCGGCAGATGCTCGGACAGACCGCGGCGGTCGCCGCCGCCGCCGAGGCCAAAGGGGTGGACATACTGGTTACCGAGGACGCCGTCGTCGCCACCGATCCGGGCAACGCCGCCCGTGCATCGAGAGTCGATGTCGATGCGATCCCCAATAACCAGATGATGCTGGATATCGGACCCCGGACGGTCGCCCGGTTCACCGAACGCATAGCCGGCGCCGGCAGCGTCATCTGGAACGGACCGATGGGGATGAGCGAGGTGCCGACATTTGCCGCCGGGACCAACGCGCTGGCCCGGGCGATTGCCGGATCGGGCGCCTATTCGATCGTGGGCGGCGGCGACTCGGTCGCCGCGGTCATGGCCCTGGGTCTGGCGGACCGGTTCGACCACGTTTCGACCGGGGGCGGAGCGTCGCTGGAAATGCTCGAAGGCAAGATCCTGCCGGGAGTGGCGATCCTGGGCTGACCGCCCGGCGGCGGGTCAGGCTAGGCGGCGATGGCCGCCTCGATCAGGGCGACGATCTGTTCCTTGTTGGCCACGCCCTGGTGCGACTTGATCGAGACTCCGGCCCGGACCCCGGACAGTGACGGGTGGGTACTGGCCTTCAAATCGCGGCGGTAGGAGGAAAGATCCGAATCGTCGTAATCCATGACCAGGAAATGGACCTGCCCGGCGTACTCGTCCATTAGTTCACGCACGTGCGGGCGGATTGCGCCGCACTTGGGGCACCAGATGGCGTCGGTAACCCAGAGCACCGGCGAATCGGTTGCCAGGACCGCTTCGAAACGGGCCTTGTCCGCGGCGTACCGGGCCAGGATCGAATCACGATTTTGCGGGTCGTAGGGAGCCGGTACGGCGATCCCGTCCAGGGGCCCGGCTGCGACGGGCGCGGGTTCGGGCTCGGGCGCAACCGGCTCCGGCTCGGGCGCGGGCTCCAGAGGGGCCGGCGTCGCCGCGGGCTCGGGCGCGCTCACATCCGGCTCGGCGGCAGCCGGCGCCTGGGGTTCGGTGGGTGCGGGGGGAGTTTCGGCCGGCGCGGCCGGAGCGGCGGTTGCCGCCGCAGCTGGCGGGGCGGCCGGCGCGGCCGGGGCAGCCGGTGCGGGCTCGTCGCCATTGCAGGCGATCAGGAGCGCCGCCGCAAGGCCGGACAAAACGATCAGAAATTTGCGATTGGTTCGCATGCTGCCTCCAGCAGTTTTGCCCGGAGATTGGGTTAAAGCCGATTGGCGGCGGCGGGGAAGGGTCGGTCCGCAGATTCGGTAGGCGATGCTATCAAATGCTGCAAAAGAGCTCGCCCGGCCCCGCAATCCGGGCCAAATTACCCTTTTGCGGCATTGCCGAAGGGTGGGGCCGCTGGCCGTCTGGACGATGGCGAGAATGAAAAAACAATCAGCAAGGGCGCGCGCCTGACCAGGCAGAGAGAAATCGGAACCATGGCAAGACTCAATGAACGGCAACTTGCTCAATTCCGGCAGGAGGGCTTCGTGGTCGTCGAGGACCTGCTCGACCCGGAGACGTACCTGGACCCGCTGGTGACCGAATACGAACGGCGCCTGGATGACCTGGCCCTGCAACTGCTGGGCGACGGACGGGTCCGGTCCACATACGCGGGCATGGAGTTCGGCGCCCGCCTCACCCGCATTTACCAGGACAGCGGACAGGTCCACTCCCAGTACTTCGACTTCTCGCTGCCCCAGAAGGGGGTGACGATGGAGACGCCGATGTGGCACGGTCCGGCGGCGTTTGGCCTTCTTACCGCCCCGCCGCTGCTGGATGCGGTGGAATCGATCATCGGACCCGAGATCTATTCGAACCCGACCCAGCACGTGCGCATAAAGCCACCCGAACACCTGACCCCCAAAAACCCCGACACCGGCCTCGTGCAGCTGGGCGCCACCCCCTGGCACCAGGACAGCGGAGTGGTGACCGCCGAGGCCGACGAATCGGAAATCCTCACCGTCTGGATCCCGGTCTGGGATGCCGACGAGGCCGCCGGCTGCCTGCACCTGGTCCCGCGCAGCCACATCGAGGGGCTGAAAGTTCACTGCCCCGGCGGGACCGCGACGTCTCCGTCGCAGCTTGGAATTCCGGACGAACTGTTCCGCATCGGCGATGCGTTGCCGGTACCGATAAGGCGCGGCAGCGCGCTTTTCATGCACCGCCTGACCTGCCACGGATCGCTGCCCAACCGGAGCGACCGCATACGCTGGAGCCTGGATTTGCGCTACAACCCGACCGGGCAGCACACCGGCCGGCCGGTCTTCCCCGGATTCGTGGCCCGCAGCCGCCGGAATCCTGAGTCGGAACTGGACGACCCGGCCGTCTGGGCCGGCCTCTGGCGACAGGCCCGGGCGCGCTTGGCAGGGGATGCCGACCCCTCCTACAACCGCTGGTCGGGCAATCACCCGGCCTGTGCCTGAAGCCGGCCACTCGCAGGAACGGATCCACCAGGCGCCGGCCGGCGCCGGCATCCTGGAGTTGGCCGGGTTATCGGATATCGCCGTCTGCCCGGCGGGTCGAATGAACTGATCAGCTACCCGGCTGCCGGGTTGGCGAATTGATTCAAATCAGAGGTTCAGGGTATGCGGGTACGGTCGGCGCCGAAAGCCGAGAATGAACCCGGAAGCAGTGTGCGTCGGGAGTAAGGGAATTCGTGGGGCAACTAGATCAGCACCAACTGACCCGTTTCCGGCAAGAAGGCTATCTGGTCGTTGAGGACCTAATCGATCCGGAACGCTTCCTGGATCCACTGGTGGCCGAGTACGAACGGCGACTCGGGGACCTGGCGTGTGAGCTGCAGCGCGCCGGACTGGTCGGGTCGACCTACGCCGACCTGGAATTTAGTGACCGGCTCACCCGCATTTACCAGGACAGCGGGCAGGTGAATGCCCAGTACTTTGACTTCTCGCTACCCCAAATGGGGGTGACGATGGAGACGCCGATGTGGCATGGTCCGGCGGTTTTCGACGTCCTTACCGCGCCGCCGCTGCTGGATGCGGTGGAATCGATCATCGGTCCCGAGATCTATTCGAACCCGGTCCAGCACGTACGCCTCAAACCACCCGAACGCCTTACCCCCAATAACCCCGCCACCGGCCACGTGCAGATGGGCGCCACCCCCTGGCACCAGGACAGCGGAGTGGTGACCGCCGAGGCCGACGAATCGGAAATCCTCACCGTCTGGATCCCGGTCTGGGATGCCGACGAGGCCGCCGGCTGCCTGCACCTGGTCCCGCGCAGCCACCGCGAGGGATTGAAAGTGCACTGTCCCGGCAGCGCGACTCCGTTTGGGGCTGCCGGGCTGACCATTCCGGAACAACTCTTCCGAATCGGCGACGCGATCCCTATGCCGATGCGGCGCGGCAGCGTGCTTTTCATGCACCGTCTGACCTGCCACGGATCCCTTCCCAACCGCAGCGATCGCGTCCGCTGGAGCATGGATCTGCGCTACAACCCGATCGGCCAGCACTCCGGGCGCGAGGCATTTCCCGGCTTCGTAGCCCGCAGCCGCGCGAATCCTGACTCCGAATTGGACGATCCGAAGGTTTGGGCAAGCATCTGGCGCCGGGCGCGCAAACGCTTGGCAGGCGAACCTGACCCAATGTTCAACCGCTGGTCGTCCGACGATCCGGCCTGCGCTTGAACTGACAGCATTGTCCACCGGTCAAAGAAGTGCAATTTCCGGATCCGTGCGGGGGCGAGGGTGCGCCGGGATTGCGCCGCGGTCTGCCTTGGGAAGGCGTCGCTGGTTAGGGCGGTGAACGAGGTTAGGAATCAGCGGAATTTGGTGGACCCAATCGGACTTGAACCGACGACCTCCTCAATGCCATTGAGGCGCTCTTCCAGCTGAGCTATGGGCCCGGGGCATTTTAAAAGTTTCACGAGCCTGCAGAAGGCCGGCGGTGGGAGAATTGCCTTGCCCTCGCGGGCATGTTTCCAACGTCGCCAAATGCAAGGCGGGCAGCAGTCGACCAAGCCGCAAAAATCCTGTTGCACGCCGGATTGGTACTGCTGGTCGCCGGCGCGGCGCTGCTCGGCGGCTACTGGGCGTTTTTGCTGATTTCGGAAGTGGTCGGCGACCCCGACATCCCGCTGGCGGTGCGAATTGGATTGCCGGCGCTGGGCGCGGGCGGATTGCTGTTGCTGGCGGCGGTGCTGATAGAGCAGGTACGGCGCAACCGGCGTGAAGACTTCAGGGAGGTCAAGCATTGATAGTAGTTACGACCGAGACCCTGCCCGGGCGCGAGGTCAGCGAATCGCTGGGGCTGGTGCGCGGCAACACGGTCCGGGCCCGGCACATCGGACGCGACATCGTGGCCGGTTTGCGCAATATCGTCGGCGGCGAAGTCGACGAATACACCAAGCTGCTGGCCGATTCCCGCGAGCAGGCGATTGACCGCATGGTCGAACAGGCCGTCGCACTGGACGCCGACGCAATCCTGGCGACCCGGTTTATCACCTCCACCCTGGCCCAGGGCGCGGCCGAAATCGTCGCCTACGGGACGGCTGTGAGGCTGTCCCGGTAAGCCGACCGCCCGACCCCGGCGGGCGGGACCCGGCGCGGCCAATAAAACTACATACAGCAAAGGAATCTGCCATGGGCGGTTTCAACGGACTGGGTTTGCACCTGGGCAACCTCGCGCGGCTCTCCGACGCGCAGACGCGGTCGATCAGCGCCGAAAACCCCGACGGCGCGCCCGGTCGCGGGGGCATGGCCACGGAGGGATTCGGGGCCGCGGCGGCGACCGACCTGGGACGCGGCTGGAAGGTCGCTCCGGCGGTCTGGATCCAGTCCGGCGAGGTGTTCGAACTGGCCGACATCACCGGCCCGGGCGCGATCCAGAGCATCTGGTTCGCCGGCCGAATCGTGCGCCGCGAGTGCGTCCTGCGCTTTTACTGGGACGATCAGGAACACCCTTCGGTCGAGGTGCCGGTGTGTGATTTCTTCGCCCAACCGTGGGAAAAGTACTCGCACGTGAACGCTCTGCCGGTTTCGGTCAATCCCAACAACGGGGTCAATTGCTTCTGGGAGATGCCCTTCCGCCGGCGCGCCCGGATCACCATCGAGAACCGCGCCTCCGAGCAGGTTCCGTGCTACTACCAGATCAATTACGCCCTTACCCAGGTCGACGAGGACGCGGCCTACTTCCACGCCCAGTTCCGCCGCTCCAACCCGCTCCCGTACAAGTCCGACCACACGATCTTGGACGGGGTCGGCGGAAGGGGCCACTTCGTCGGCTGTTCGCTAGGCTGGCAGCCCAACGACGACGGCTGGTGGGGCGAAGGCGAGATCAAGTTCTTCATCGACGATGACGGGGACTTTCCCACCATCTGCGGGACCGGCACGGAGGATTACTTCGGCGGGGCCTACAACTGGGACGTCGGCGGACGCTACGTTGACTACTCGACCCCTTTCCTGGGCATGCGGGTAGTGGAGGACTCGACCGCAACCTACAACCAGAACCGGCGGTTTGCGATGTACCGCTTCCACGTCATGGACCCGGTGCGGTTCCGCCAGCGCCTGCGGGTGACCATCCAGGCCCTGGGCTGGCGAAATCGGCCCGAGCGGCGCTACCTGCCCCTGCAGGACGACCTGGCGTCAGTGGCCTACTGGTACCAGACCCTGCCGGGTGCGCGGTTCCCCGAACTGGGCAGCCGTGACCGCCTGGAGATTTCCAAGGCGCGCCTGCCGACCTGACCAGCCGCCGCAGGCAACCGGTCGACGGCGATCTTCAGGCGGTCAGGCCGCCCACTTGATCGTGCAGCCCACCGCCTTGGTGGAGGCTACCTGGGGCGCACCGCCACCCAGCACCGCGTCGATCGCATCGCGCAGGTAGCTGGCGCTGGCGTCGGCGGCTTCGACGCTGTCATCGACCGCGCCGGTGTAAACCAGCGAGCCGCCCGCGTCGAACAGAAATACCTCGGGCGTGTGCTGGGCCTGATAGGCGTTGGCAACCGTCTGCGATTCGTCGTGCAGGTAAGGGAACGAATAGGAGTGGGCGGCGGCCAGTTCGCGCATCTTCTCGAAGCTGTCGGCGGGATAGTTGGCGACGTCGTTCGAGCAGATCGCGACCATTCCGATGCGACCGCGGTATTCGTTGCCGATGTCGATCAGACGGCCTTCCCAGGCCTTGGCGTAGGGACAGTGGTTGCACGTGAAAACTATCAGGCGCGGCCCGTCGCCCAGGTCGGCCAGGCTCACCGTCTCGCCGGTTGTCGCGGGCAGGGAGAAATCGGGGGATGAAGAACCAAGTTCCAGGGGCATCTTTTTCCTCTCCGTGAATTTGCTTCAGGATGCGCCGACACTCGTGGCGCCGCGCTGGTTGCCAATCAATTAAAGGCTAGCCGCTCGCCGGATGGCGTCCGCCAGCTGCCGCTGTCCGGGCAGCGGCCCGAAGCCCGAGTCCGGCCGATCGTAGGTCCGGCAGGTTAAGGCCACGCCCATCGCCGCCGCGCCGTCCTGGTCTATGTCGACGCCGTTTATGCGAAATGTCGGCGAACCCGGGAACCGGTGCTCGCGGGCCTGGTCCCAGTCCCGGACGCAGATCTCCTCCACGCTCGCTTCCACGCCCAGCTCTTTGAGCGTCCGTGCCAGCATCTCGCGCGCCTGTGGGTGCGACGGACAGTCGGGATACCACAGAAACTGGATCCGCATCCGCTTCCTGCCCTTGGAGAATTGCTACCCGAATTGGTGCCGAAGGTGGGATTCGAACCCACACGCTCGTACGAGCACGGCGCCCTGAACGCCGCGCGTCTGCCAGTTCCGCCACTTCGGCAAATATGTTTTCCGGCTTTCGCGGAAGACTGCGCACCGCAGTCCGCCCAACCGGTAGCGGGGGTCGGAATCGAACCGACGGCCAAGAGCTTATGAGTCTCCTGCTCTACCTCTGAGCTACCCCGCCGCATGCTGCCCTAGATATTAGGGGTTTTTGAGCAGGACATATGCGACGGGCAGGCGGCAATCGCCTCCTCGGGCGCAGCCCCACCGCCCATTGAGTCCGGCGTGGCAGGTCCCATTCCGGCAGAACGCGGGTCCGGACCGGTTCCGCGGATTCGACGAATTCGCAGGCTTCGGATTCCGGGGCTTGCTAAGGTGATACCCAACGGGGACGGAATGCGGCTCGCTCGGCCGCGGTTTCGGTAACTGTGGCAACGTGGCCACGCAGCGGGAGGATGATGTGCGTGCCCGACGAATATCCGGTTCAAGTTTCGGTCGATTACCCGGAATCGAGCGACCGCCTGAAAACGCTCTTCCGAATCATCCTGGCGATTCCCATCATCGTCGTCCTGGCCGTTGTAGGCGGTTACACGACATCCGGGGAACCGCAGATCGACCAGTTTGCGGGACCGGCCCTGGCCGGCGGCGCGCTGATTGCGGGGCCGCTGCTGATGATCCTGTTCCGTCAAAAGTATCCGCGCTGGTGGTTCGACTGGAACCTGGAGTTGGTCCGGTTCAGCACCCGCGTGAGCGCCTACCTCCTCCTGATGCGCGACGAATACCCGTCGACCGACGAGGAGCAGGCGGTCCACGTCCAGATCCAGTACCCTGACGTCGAGAACGACCTGAACCGGTTCCTGCCGCTGGTCAAGTGGATCCTGGCGCTGCCCCACTACATCATCCTGGCGGTGCTGTCTTCGTTGGCGTTCCTGGTGGTGATTGTCGTTTGGTTCGCGATCATCATCACCGGCAATTACCCGCGCCTGGCCTTTACTTTTATCGAGGGACTGCTGCGCTGGGGAGCCCGCGTGACCGCCTATGCGTTCCTGCTCACGACCGACCGCTACCCGCCGTTCAGGTTCAATCCCTAGCAGCTTGCAGCTCGGACCGGTCGATTACGGTCACATCCACCACCGAATAGGGACCTGGGCCACGCTGGCAGGTCCGCCCGGGGGCCAGGCCGGATCGATCACACCGACCCGGCGGTGTACGCCGACCTGGAGCGCGGCGACACGGTGGGGGTTACCTAAAAGTGTTGAGATGCGATTTTCGGGCGGCGGCAATTTATCGGGGAAATCAAGCAAAATGGGGTCAGCGTGGAGAGCAACGCCCTGCCCGATACCAGTTTGGCGATGCATTTCAAGAATCGCGACGAGCATGGCCGCGCTTACCGCGATAGGGTCATCAACGATGAGGGCAGACGATCACCGACCCAACCCAAAAACCGCTTGCGCGCGATTATCAGGGCAAGCAGCGGGCGATATCCCGTTCTGCGGCTGCGCTACAACGGTAGCCGCTGCACTAGGGCGGCAATGGGTAGGCTCGGGGCGCATGGGCAGGTAATCGAGCGGCTACAGACCTGCTTGCCCCGGATGGCTTCGAGCGATAGCGCTAATCAACTTCAGGCCAAATCCATGAAACCGCCGCCGGAGCTGGCAAGTGGCGATGCGCGCTAGTCCGGGCTGCGACCGCCGGTTTGATGATCCGCGCTATTTGCAGCTCGATCATAATACGCCTCGCGCCGATGGCGGGATGAACCATATCAGCAATCGACAATTTGCTCTGCGGGCCTTGCAACCAGTTAAAGGCGCATCGCTATACGCTATCCGGGTTGCGGGAGCAAAACCGCAGGCATGGCCCAACATGGCGGGCGGCTGATCCTACAATGCGGGGTCGGCCGGAAGCGGCGGGTCGAGCGTGCGATTGACGCTTCGGCTTTTAGTAGTTCCTAGACGTTAATGCTGACCCGGCCCCGGTGGGGGCCAACGACGGGGCTGACCGAACATTATGCCTGCGCCGCGTTTGCGCCAGCGGCCAGCCGATTTACTGGAAAAATGTAACTACGAGCCATGCGAATGCCATCCCTGGAGCGGCAAAGCCCTTATGCGCCGGCTGCGATGCCTTTGCGGCGCGAGCGTTGGGGATCGCTCGGGCCGGGGGCTATGAGGCGCGCGCCATTCCGCATGCCGATGGTAAACTGGGGCAATGCGCAAGAGGCTGTCCTCCGCGCTCTCCGCGATCGTTAGCTCCTGTTGGGGCAGAGCCGCAGAATGCGCCGGATCGGCTGGCCGGTTTCCAGGACCGGCCGCCGTTGGCCCTAGAGCGTCAGATGCACCGATGGGCGAACCCTGCGACGGGAAATTTGTAGCGATCTGGGAAATGAGCGCAGGAATTACATGGACGCCTGGGCCTTGGGGGCTCAATCGGCCATGCCGGCAGCGGCCTAGAACGGGGCCGGGCCTCTTACTATGCGCCGCATGGCCTTCCAGCGGATATCGCAAGATGGCAGCGGCGGCAGGTTGGCAGGCCTGATCGGTTCATGAACCGTCAGCGTACTGCTGCGCGCGCGCGCCAATCGAAGCTGCCGCGGCGGTCATGCCGCGCCTCAATGCTCATTGCTACTTGCTGCGTTGGCCGTGAAAGTTATCGGGCGCCCGATTGGACCGCCAGCCGTTCAGGGCATGGATCCACGAATTAGTGCCCGATTTTCAGGGTGAGGCGGTCCTTGCCGACCGAGATGGGCTATCGCCCAGATTTTGGCGGAAGTACTCCAATGCCCTGCATTGGAGAGCGTTCCTCTGCTTGTCACATGGAATTTTCCCGAGGCCCATGCGCTCGCCTTCGGCGCCACCGCCTATCACATGGCCTGGCTGCGGCATTACTTCCCGGCCGAGTTCTACTGCGCCATCTTCAACGCCCAGCCGATGGGGTTCTGGTCGATCGAGACCCTGAAGGAGCCACCGACGCCCTGCGGCACGGGATCCGGACCCTGGGACCGGATGTGAACCGCAGCCACCTGGGAGCCACCGCGCCGACGACTCGGTCGGCAAGGCGGTGCAGCGGATCCTGAAGGCCGACCTGATCGTGATCGACGACATCGGGCTGCTGCCGGTCGCCCAAGAGACCGCCGAGGCCTTCTTCCGGTTAATCGACGCCGCCTACGAGGAGCGATCGATAGCCTTGTCATCGAACCTGCATCCGGCCGGATTTGACGAGCTGATGCCGAAGGCAATCGCCAACGCGGCGGTGGACCGCCTGCTCCACCACGCGCACCTGGTGCTGACCCAGGGCGACAGCATCCGCCTGACGCAGGCCACTTCGGGGAAGGGGGTCATCGCGCTAAAGCCATGAAATTGCGAGGGGCAACCGGGGTGATCGGAACCGCTTGCGAAGCGGCTCAGAACCGGACGGAACCGTCCGGTTCTGGTGGCCGTCAGCGTCAGCGTCCGAAAATATTGGCCGCCGGTGACCGGAATCTTATGGCCGTCAACACTTGCCGAGTGGGCAGTTTTGCCCTATCTCCGCCCGTCGCCACGGTGATTGGCTGCGTATCTGGGCCATTGGCCGCGACCCCAGCCGTGCCCTGGTCGGCGCAATTTTGCTTGCACGTTCTTGGCCGTCGGGAGATTGGAGTCGGTTTACATGGTTCCGGTGGAAACCTCCAGGCCGGACAGGTTTCGCCGCAAGGACATTGATCGAGTTGACTCCAGTCCCTGCTGCCGGCCGGTCCAGGTAAGCTGGCCGTCGGAATTACCGCTTTCAGGGCCGGGGCGTTCAGCCGCTCAAGCCGATAGACATTGCGCGTACGTGTTGGGCCTGGAACCCTAAGCAATGCGCAGACGGCCCAATCGCAGCCGACACCCGGCGCCGGTTCTTGCCGGGTCACCCAACTGGACCAATCCGACCGCAATGTTGTACCTATTGCGACGCATGGGTGTGATACTCGTGGCATGAACAGCGGATCAATCCCGACTGAATGAGCGAAGAATGGCCTTGAAGGCACCCACGTCCTATATCGAGGGTTACCAGAGGGCCCGCGCGGTGAACCCGCGCCTGGCGGACGCCTACATCCAGAACACAATGGCTGGCGACCCGCTGGCAGATGCGGCGATTGAAGATTTGGAAGGATTTGACCGGGCGATTCGGCACAGCTTGATCAATGCGGGGATGCAGGGCGATGACCAGGGCATGCGCGATGCACCTGACTCCCTGAAGGCATTCTTTCGCTCAGTAAAAAGCCCCCCCCCGTTCGGATTCGACGCCGATAGAGCGCTGGCAGGTGCGCGCGCTTTCCACAAGTACTCGGACATGTTCTTCGTCGCCCTCGTATTGTGTTCGCTCATTACGGGACTTACGGAGGGGCTTGCCAAGGCGTTCTGGATAACCGGGCGCACGGCAGGAAATTTGCGCCGCGTCCGGCAGAACACCCGGCATCTTGTGGACATTACCCTGCCGGGCGGACTGGACGTGTTCGGCGATGGCTGGAAGCTGACGCTGCGTATTCGACTCATCCATGCGCAGGTGCGGCGTCTGTTGATCAGTTCCGACGAGTGGGACGTTCAAAGAGAAGGTGTGCCGCTCCATATGGCGCACATGGGGCTGGCCGCTACCGGGTTCTCCGCCTTCAATCTGAAGGCCGTGCGGGAATTGGGCGTCAGTCTCACCGAGGAGGAGAGCGACGGCTTCATGCACACCTGGAGCTACGTCACTTGGCTGCTTGGCGTGCCGGAAAACCTGCTTTTCCACACCGAAGAAGAAGCCGTCCGCCTGCGGAAAATGGCTCATCTGTGTGAAATAGCGTCCGGGCCAAAAGCCGTTTCGGTGGCGCACGGTTACATCAATACCGTCCCCGATCTACTCGGCGTCACCGAGCCGTCGAAGCGCAAGAAATTGATGTCTTACCTGTTCAAAACCTCCCGGGCCCTGATTGGCGACGAGTTGGCGGACGCCTTTGAATTCCCAAGCCAGTCGACATTCGGTGTGCTTGGGCTGGTGCGGCTGCAGCGGAGGCTGCAGATCATCCGGTCCAAGATCGTGCCCGGCGCGACGCCGCATTCGCTCAATAACTTCGCGGGCATGCTGCAACGATCGGTGTACGACGACATGGGAATCAGTTACTACATGCCCGACGCGGTCAAAGATGAAGATTCTCGATCTTGGTGAATCGAGAGCCGATAGCGCAGCTTGACCAAAATCCTAGAAGGGCCTCGGTGGGTTGTTGCGGTTAAGTCCGGGTTTCATTTTTCGAGGGCGAGTTGATCCAAGCTGTGCGGAATCGACAAGATTCCTACGTGGTGATTGCCGGTCGGAGATTGCGACCCGCGGCGGGCCGTCGTCAGATCAAACGCACCAGTGCGGGGTGGCTAACCAGCGTCCGATCCATCGTAAAGAGCGTAAAGTCTTCGACCACGGCTTGCGCCGACAGGATCCAGCCGATGCGGTCAGGAGGGGTCCACGAGCACGGCATACGCAAGCCCCTTGAGTTTCGGGTGGACGCCGGGAGTGCACTCAGCAATCGGCTCAGGGGTTTTAGTTGCGGGCGTCGCTTCAGCGGACCCGCCCCTCGAAACCGCTCAAGTATTGGGCGCAAACACGAAATCGAAGCGTATTTGCGCACGAACGACGAGCAAAAGCGTGGCAAGCAGACAGCTCGCGGGCAGGTTGACCGAAATACAACCAACGCGGATTTGATTTGCGCGGTCCTTGTGGCTGGCTTGCAGATGTGGAAGTACCCCAATTCGATCAATCCCAATCCCCGCCTTGGTCGGCCGAGGAGCCTGCGCCGCGATCGCGCACCCGTACAGGAGCACCTTGACTATCATCCTGAGACCGTAGGGCCGGTTGCGGCGTCCGTCCCCTTCGTAGGGGGCGTGGAAGGCGCCAAGGTCCAGGCTGTACACCGGGTCGGGTATCTGGCGGGCCAGATCGCCCTCCGGCAGCCGGTCGCGCGGGTTCGGCGGCATCATCATGGTCTGGTCGGGATGATGCGGGCGGACGGTGGTGGGCGCGGGACCGGCCTGGCGCAGGATTACAAGTGCGAAGCAGCTTTCCCACTCTGGCCGCAGGGTCCGGAAATCTTGCCCGCAGTTTCATGAGAGTTTTCTGCGGCGCAGGTTCCTAGAACAGCTTTTCGCCGGGTTGCGCCGCCGCCTGGCGTATCCAACCGGCCACGATTTCCTCGTCGATTTCCTCGTCCTCATGGATGTGGAAATAGCGCACGTTATCGACCTTGGAGGAAACCGGGGGCAATGGCTTGAGCGATGCGCCGCGTAGAAACGTGATCTTCACGTACCGGGTAAAGCAGTGGTAGCTCAGGAACCACCCCTGATCTTCGATTCCGTAGAAGGGCGAATTCCACCTGACGGCCTTTCGCACCTGCGGAACGGTCCGGGTGACTAGTTGGTCAATGCGTCGGCCGACCTCCTGTTTCCAGCCCGGCATGGCTTCAATGTATGCCTGCACCGGGGCGTCCCCGTCGGACTTTGCGATCTGCGGGTTGCCGCCGGTCAGGAGGACGGGTTTCTCATTGGCCCGCCTGCTGGCGAACTTCTTGACGTCTTTGGAAGTCTTGGCAGTTCTCTTCTTTGGCATGGTGGTTTTGACGGAGGGTCGAATTTGGCCTTGTTTTAGCGGTCGAATGGCGATGGCCGGGCTGGCCCATTTTCGATCCAGGGCCCGCTTAACCGTAGTGCGAGCGGACATACACCAGATTCAATCGGGTTCCGACTTCGGTGAAATGCGGGCGGGGCGGCTTCCATTTTCGACTTGACTTCGGCGCATCCTTCCAGGATGCAAGCAGCCGACGGCACCGAGCGGTCGTAAACCGAGTTTTGAGGCATCCGGCACACTCTATCGAAGCCTTCGCCGACCCTCTCGTCGTCGGCCGGGCGCCATGAAACCTTCAGCGCAAAGTGCGCCCTTGCTACTTCATACTGCCGTCCCCGTAGGAGCGTTCTTGTCAAAACTCCAAACTGTCCGGCAATTCGATGCGGTCACCGTAGTGTTGGAAGTCCACGACGTTGTACGTCAGCAGCCTTCGCTCCCCATGCGCCAGCATGTTCGCCACGATGTTGGCGTCATGAATCTGCCGCCCGCCACCGGAAACTTCCCGGCACAATGCCACTAACTGCCCTGTCACGATGGGGCCGCCCTCAAGTACTTCGTAACTGCCAATCAGTCTGCCCACGTCGTCAACGGCCTTCCGAAACCAGTTATTCATACGATCAGCCCCATAAACAGCTTAAGGATGAACAGCATCATCATGACAACCAGAAATATCGTGAACAGCAGTTCCGTCATTTCTGCAGATGGACCTGTCGTTCCTTATCCGGCATCGGTCAATTTCCCGACCAGGTACTGGCGAGTGACGACGGCCAGATATTCGCGAATCACCTGACGGCTGATCCGCAACGGTTCGGGACTTCCAAAGACGCGTTCCAGGCACGCCCTTGCCGCAACGTGATGGGGTGCGCCAGGGATGCGGGAGTTCACCAGGACGTTGGTGTCGATGAACATTGCGGCGCCATTCCCCTTCCCTTTAGAGGTCCTCCCGCCTGAGGCTCAGACCATCCGGCCAAACTGCCGTGTGGTGGACAGGCCATGCTTCCTCGAGGGAGAGCCTGGGTACGGGTTTGGAGTGCGTTCTCCGGAACAGCAGCGTCTCCGACTCCATATCCACTTCCGCTGTCTCCCAGCCGGCAACGCTCCATGCTTGAGCGTGGCTGTGACCGTTGCCGCTCCGCTGGTTTCCCCACCAGGGCCGGTGCAGCCGTGCGGATGGAGGTAACTCGAACCCGACGACTGATTCGACCTCCCTGAAGGACGTACGCCACTCGGTGACCTGCAGGCTGCGCAGATAGGAGTACAGCCTCTGATACTTGCCCCGCATTACCACGTCAACGTATTTGCCCTTCTTGTCAACTGCCACCCCGTGTCTCCTTCGCCGAATTTCGCCTGGATGAAAGTCGCCCATTCAGCTCCAATGTAGTTAGTTAGTGGCTCCAGTGCAAACTTCCGGTGGTGACGAATTTGGGCGAAGCGGGGCTCATCCAAAGTGCCCCGGCCGATCTCGGCCTCCAACCAGTCGGGATGCGCCGAAATGGAGGGGTGCCAACATTGTCGCGGGGCCCCGGTTCTGGTGCCACGCGGATTGCGAGTTTCCCTTGTGTGATGGCGAGTGCGATCTTGCGGACGCCCCCGGCCCGGTAGATGGCCGCCGCCAGGGCGGCCGCCAGCAGGATCAGAACCGCGACCGTCACGCCGCCGCCTCAATCGCTTCCAGTGGAGTCCTGTAACCCAGCGCCGAGTGTAGGCGGACAGTGTTGTAGTCGATCCGGAACCGCTCCAGCATCGCCTGGGCTTCTTCGAGAGTGGAGAAGATCTCGCGGTCCAGGAGTTCGTCGCGGACACGGACGATCAAGGATTCGCAGTAGGCGTTCCCAGGGGCGCCGGATTTGATGTAGCAGGTCTTGACTAAGTTCTGCGAGAGCCAGGTCCTGATCTCGCGGGCGATGAGCTCGGGACCGTTGTCGGAACGGATGTGCGCGGGGCCCTGGCGGTCAATGCCTCGCAAGGGGATTTGGGGCTGGCGGAGTGGTGTGGAGCAATATGGTTTTCGAAATGAGTTCCGAGGTCGCGAGTACGACCTGCTCCTGAGACTGCCGCCAGCGGAGTGCCTTGCTCTCGGAACTGCGCGAGGTGCCGGATGATGTGGAAGCGGCAACCGCCTGCGCCGAGGAGATGAGCGAGTCGCTCTCCTCGAGTGATATTTGCCGGACCCGAGGGCTATGCCCGCTCGTCCGAGAAGGTGATTGCCGTAGCCCCAGGTGGGGCTACCAATCGCTTCGCTATCCCGATGCCCGAAGACGTGGTCCACGGGTGGTCGGTATTGTCTGCCGTCAAGTCTGGTGGGCCCAGTTGGATTCGAACCAACGACCAACCGGTTATGAGCCGGCCGCTCTAACCACTGAGCTATGGGCCCGGTCCACCCGGAAATTATGGAGCTTATATATCCGGGTTGACAAAAGCCAACCAGAATACACATTTACGCCGCCTCGCCGGCGGCCTCGGGAAGAACCCCGCCCGAGAGAGCCTTGCAGAGGACATTTATGGCCGCGTTGTGATCGCGGTCAAGGTCAAGACCGCACCTCCCGCACACGTGACTGCGCTCGGCAAGGCTCTTTTTCACAATCACCCCGCAGCCCGAACAGCGCTGCGAGGTGTTTCTGGGGTCAACGAATATGAGCTCTCTACCGGCCCATGCTGCCTTGTACTTGAGCTGACTGACGATTCGCGACCAGTTCTGTTCCCTGACGGCTCTATTCAGGCCGCGTTTTCTGACTCCGCCCTTCCGGGTCATCTTCCTAACGTCTAGTTTTTCAAGCGCGATGTAGCCGCTCTCGCGCACCAGATGGGTGGTGATCTCATGACACTGGTTGCGGTCCTTGACCTGGGCCCGATCGTGGGCGTTGGCCAGGATGCGGCGGCGCTTGCGATAACGACGACTCCCCTTCCTGCAGGCCGAGAGCCGCTGCTGCTTGCGCCGCAGCGCCTCGCGGTCTATCTGCCTACGCTCGATCCGTTCCCCGTCGCTGGTGGTTATGCGAGTTAGGACACCCAGGTCAAGTCCGACCCTGGTCGAGTTCGCGGGCAGCGGACTCACATCTTCCCTGTAGATAAGGCTCACCCGCACCCGTCTGCCCCGGAACGTTATCCGGATCCCTTTCAGGTCCTCCGATGGCGGAAGCTCGATATCGGTCCGCAGCCTTACCGCCGGCAATCCCTTGATGCGGACAACGTAGCCGCGCCTAGCGGGCCGCACCATCGCCGGGGTGGTCTGCTCGAGCTGGATCGTGCGGTAGCGGTGATGGGGCTTGAACCGCGGGTAGCCGGGTTTCTCTTTGTTCTTGACCCGGCGGTAGAAAGATTTCTTGGCTTGCTCGGCGCGGACGAGAACGCCGCGGCCTACATCGACCGATACGCCCCGCCAGAACTCATCGGTGTTGCGGGTCTTGGTGAACGACTTCATCCGCTCGAACAGCGATTGGCTCTTGCCGGTCTTTCTGTAGGAATCGCGCCAGTGTTCGAGTTCGGAGTTGTAGAGCGCCGCGCAGGCCGAAAGGACCTGGTTCAGATGCTCACAGCCGCGGCGACTGACGTAGCCGCGCTGGGAGTAGGTGCGGAAGATTTCGGTCATCGCCCCGGGAAATGGCTCTTTGCTGGTTGGGTTCGGCGGGGCGTAGAGTATATATCAGGTTTGTTTGCATCCGTGTATAACGCTCGTTGCAACCGGCCGGGCCGGTGCTGTAGAGAACGCGCGGGCATTCATCGGCCGGCGTAGGCGGTGGAAGATCGCCCGCGTCCGGCCGGCAGAGTTGGGCTGCCGCGCCCGGCCCGGTCGAAAATCCCTGGCTCGCCTTCGCGGGGGCGGCGACCGACTGCGACTGAATTTGCCGGGCAGGGATATTGACGTTGTTCTGGCGGTGACATGCGGACGGACCGTTGCCCCTCCGACGGACCGGTGGCGCGTCTGCCCTTCGTGGGCCAGACCCTGTCCGCAATCACGGCGCGCACCGGGATGTTCTTGCAACGGTTTTCGCGGGGCTATTGCCGCTGTAATTCGGCGAAGCCGGGAGAATGCAGGCTGGTTGGCGTTCCGTCAACCCAAGTATGTAATTCCCGAATTTATCTATGCCCATCAGCGGAACATCCGCCGGCCCGAAACCCTGAAAAAATGGAGCGCCTAGGCGCGTTTGAGGAACAGCGGCGCCAGGAAGTTGTCCACCGGGGCGTGATTGTCGGTGATCAGAATCGGCTCGCGTTCAGCCATCCATGCCGCAAGATCGCGGTCTGAAACCACCCTGCCTTCCGACCGCAATCGCGCGTTCCGGAAATACGAGTTCAGACCTGCCCGGTCGATCGGTTCGTCCGACGCCAGCACCAGGGTCGACATGCGGTCCTGGAAATCGAGCCCGTGGGTTACCGGCATCAGCGCCACGTCGTCGAAGGTCTGCCGCAGGGTGTGGACGAAGGAACGCAGGAACAGGCCCGGACCGGGCGCGTCCACGATGTTGACCGCGTAGACGCCGCCGGGGGCGAGCACGCGCTGGATTTCCCGGTTAAATTCCAGCGTCGTGAGGTGGTAGGGAACCGAAAGATCGTTGAAAGCGTCCCCGATCACCAGATCGAGGGAATCCGCCCGGCGCCGGGGCAGGGCCATGCGGGCGTCCTCGTTTATCGTGACGACGTCGCCGGCGCGGTCCAGGCCCAGGTAGGCATGGGCGGTGGCGGTCACCTGCGGGTCGATCTCGATGACTTCGACCGAACCCTGCGGGTAGACGGCATCGAAATAGCGCGGTAGTTCGTAGCCGCCGCCGCCCACGAAAAGGGACGAAAAACCGGGCTTGTCCTCGGCGATTACTTCCGCCACCGATGCGAAAGCGCGCTGGTAGCTGTAATGCAGGTAAGTGGGGTCTTCGGGCCGGGAGTAGCTGTGGACCAACCGGTCCAGGGCCAGCACCCTGACCGTCTCGTCGCCCTCCAGTTCCCTTTCCCATACCTTTATGCAGTAGTAGTTGCTCTCGGTGATGCACCCGCTTGCAAATGACTGCTGCGACCAGGCGAACACCCCCAGCGCGCCCAGGAGCAGGACCCCCGCGAGCAGCCTGGCCGGGATCTGCCACAGGCGGCCCGTCCCGATCGCCATCAGCGCCGTGAACACGGCCAGCACCAGCAGCGTTTCGCGCGACCCCAGGGCCTGGATGAGTACGAACCCGGTCAGGAAAACCCCGACGATCGCGCCCGCGGTGGAGACGGCGTAAATCCTGCCGACGACGTTGCCGGTCACCGAGATATCAGAGAGCGTCAGCTTGATGACCAGCGGCGAGACCATGCCGAGAACCAGGGCCGGGGCCAGGAACAGCATCCCGGTCAGGAGTACGATCCTTAGCAGCAGTGGCAACTGGCCCACCCAGCCGGGCGCGAGCTGGGCCAGCGGCAGTATCAGGAGCGTGGCGGCGGCCCCGGCCAGCAGGATAAGGCCCAGCAGCGCGCGCGAGGCGGCCCGATCGGCCAGTACGCCTCCCAGCCAGTTCCCCAGGCTGATGCCGGCCAGGATCACCCCGATGACACTGGTCCACGTGTAGACCGACACGCCGATGTGCGGCGCCAGGATCCGCGCAGCCACGATTTCGATGATCAGCGTTACCGCACTTGCCGCGAAAACGACCGCGTAGGGCTCAAGACCGGCCAGCTTCCTGAGCAGGCCCGCCAGCGGCGGCGTGCGGGTCACGAAGCGGCCATCAAATCAGGCGGGTTCCCGCGGCGTGCCGGCGCCCGGGTCCGCCGGGTGCGCACGAATCGGGATTCGGATTGACCACCGGCAGCTGATCCTTCTTTGTTAGCGTTCCTGATCGGTGGCCGCCACCGCAACCGTGGCTACCAGCGGAGCAGGCGCATCGCTTTCGGGCTGCGGCGCGCCCATCGGCGGGTTGGAGCCGGCCCGCACTCGGATTTTCGCCCGCGCCATGCGCAAATCTGCGCCTGCTTTCAAGCCCCGGATCAATCGGGCGGCCGCGGCGCATTCATAAAATCTGCGGTGCTTGCCATGAGACCTTCCGCGCCCCGCGCTTTGCCGCCGAACCTGGTGGCCGGCGTGCGCCTGCGGCGCAGCCGCCGATTGCTGCTGTGCGATGCCAACGGCGTGGACATCGGGGTAGGGGAAATGGCGATCGTTGCCACCTCCACCGGCCCTGAGATCGCCAAGGTAGTGCTGGCGACCGCCCCGTCCACCACCGATGCGCCGCTGCAGGGCCGCAAAGTCCTGCGCCCGGCTTCGGATGCCGATCTTTCCAGTCAGCACCGCCAGGTCCTGGGTGAAGTCGCCGCGCGCATGGAATTCTTCCGGGCCGCGTTTATCTGCGGGCTCGAGGTCTCCTCGGTCCACGCCGATTACAGCTTCGACGGGCGGCGGCTGCGATTCAGGTTCCGCTGCGACCGCTCGCACGCCGGCACCGGTCTGCGCGCGGAGCTCGAATCCAGGTTCGGGGGCGTTTCCCTGCAGCTCAAGAACCTGGGCAGGCGGCGCGATTCGCAGCGTGGCGCCTGCGGCGGAGGTAGCTGCTCGACCTGCCCTTCCAACGGCCTCCTGGAGCGGTCGGGAGCCGCGGCCCCGGCGCCGGGGCGGGCGCGGCGCGGTCAGTTCGCCGCAACCGCGGCGGCGGCCGGCTAACCCAGCAGGACCAGCAGCGCCAGCAGTATCACGGCTACGGCCAGCACCGCGCTGACCGCGGCCAGCGCCCATAGCCACACGTCGCGCTTCTGCAGGCGATTCTCGAGCGCCGCGGTCTGACCGGTCAGTTCGCGGCAACGCGCATCGAGCTCTTGCAGCCGGGCCCGGAGCTGTTCGCGCTCGGCGCGGGCGGTTGCCAGTTCAATCCCAGATCCTTCGACCTGGCCGGCGCGGGCGCCGTATTCGGCCAGCAGGCGGGGCAGCTGCTCGGCGACCTTGGCCAGGACCCGTTCGGTCACGGCGCGCAGCACCTGGCCGGAGATCATGCCCATCATCTGGCCATCACCCCGCCGGCGCCGGAATTGCCTTGTCCACGTAGGCCTCCAGCAGATCGGATACGTACATGTGGCCGGGGGAATGGGTGATCACCGGCAATCCGGTGGCCAGCGCCACCGCCTGCGGAGTCACCCCGCAGCCCCAGAATACCGGCACTTCGCCTGGTTCGATCGGGACCGGGTCGCCCCAGTCGGGACAGGCGAGATCGTCGATGCCGATCGCCTCCGGCGCCCCGGTGTGGACCGGCGCCCCGTGCACCTGCGGCACGGTGGCGGTGATGGAGACCGCGTCGGCCACGCGGTCCATCGCGACCGGTCGCATCGAGACCACCATCGGACCCTCGAACGGTCCGGCCGGGATGCACTCGATGCTGGTCTGGTACATGGAGACGTTGCAGCCGTGTTCGATGTGGCGGATGTCGATCCCGGCCGCCGCCAGGCGTTTTTCGAACGTGAAACTGCACCCGGTCAGGAATCCGGTCAGACCGTCGTGCCAGTACCCGCTGATGTCTTCGATTTCGGCGACCATTTCTCCGCCGCGGTAAACCCGGTAGAGCGGCAGGTCGGTGCGGATATCCGATTCGCGGGCCAGCAGCCGCGGCCGCGGATCGCCGGGTGAGAGCCGCTCCAGCAGCGGACAGGGCTTTGGGTTGGACCGGCAGAATGCCTCGAAATCGTCGGCGACCGGGTTCTCGACCACCACCAGATTGGCCTGTACGTACCTGGCCGCCGCCCCTGCGGTGGGGCCGCGGAATCGGCCGTTGCGGATCAGCGCCCTGAGCTGGCTTCCGCTGAGGTTTTGATGATCGGCGGCCATCAGAGCAGCTGCTGGGCGCCGAGCGTGAACAGCACGCTCATGAACTCGTCCTCGGTCACCGGCTTGGCATTGGCCGGCGCCTGCAGTTCCACTTCCTCGTCCCAGCCGATCACCTCAACCCGGAGATCTTGCGGGATTCCTTCTTCGGCCATATCCCCCTCGTAGAAGTCTTCCTCCGAGTCGGAGCCGTCCGCGGCCTGCATCTGGGCTTGCGGGGCCGCCATTTCCGGGTCGGCCGCAATCAGCTGGAGGTAGCGCGGGATCCAGTGCCCGGAGTGGATTGCCAGTTCGATGCCCTCGCCGGATAGGAAGTGGCACTCTTCGGCCCCGCAGGCCCCGGTTCCGGAATGGACAAGGCCCCCGAATTCGGCAAATAGATCAAGGGCCGGCTGGATCTCGTCGATGTCGAGCAGGTTGTCGGTCGCATCGGAACCGCCCTCGATCACGATCCAGTTGCCGAGGTCGGCGTTGGGCAGGGCGTAGAAAGCGTCCCGCGTGACCAGGAATTCGAGCTCCTGGTCAACCCGTCCGTCGCGCAGGATAAGCAGGCTGGCCGCCACCGCGTCGGCCTCGCCGCGGGCGGCCACCATTTCGATCTGCAGCCCGAGATCGCCGGGGAGCACCTGGTTGTCGGCCAGCTCGAACCGCATTCGCACCGACCGGGGCGGGTTGGCGGACCAGTGCTGGGCCAGACCGTCCACGCTGAACGGGGCATCGATGGTGGGGCCGGTCGGCAGCCCCCTCTCCTCGGCACCGCACCCGGCCAGGAGGGCCACCGACGCCAGGACCGCAGTGGCCAGGATCCGCCCGGCCGCGCGCGCAAGCGTCACCGGTTCATGCAAACGCCGAGGAGAAGATCGTGATGACCAGCTGCCAGAAGGAGCTGGCCGGCACGTCGCGGGCGTCGTCGGGCAGGTCTATTTCGTGGCCTTCGTCCCAGCCGGTGATCTTTATCTCCACCGGCGTTCCGTCCTCGAAGCTGGTCAGGAACCGGATCGGTATTTCATCTTCGACCGCCACCTCGAGGGTGATCTTCTCCCCCTCCAGGACGTGGCAGGGGACCCCGTCGCAGTCGCTTTCGCCCACGTATTCGAGCGAGTCCGGATCGGGCAGGGCCCCGAAGAACCCGGTCGTCTGGTCGGTTATCGGAAGCACTTCGGCCGCAGTTTCGTCATCGTCGCGCTTGGTGCGCAGCCAGCGGTTGGTGCCGGGCGGGTTGATGTAGATGAAGCCGCCGTCCAGAAGCAGGTCGATGCGTGCCTTCGGCTCGCCTTCCAGCAGTACGTCCAGGCCCAGCGTCTGCCGGTCGCCGTGCTCGGGCACCGAGATCGTTTCGACCGTGAACGAGATCCCCTCGGGAAGACCCTCAAATTCCTCAACAACCGAGAACATGCGGACCGAGCTGGGCGGGTTCGCTTCGACCCGTGCGATGTAGCCGGCGGCGGAAAAGGGTTCGGGCGTGGGTTCGGGGGTCGGCTCCGGCGTCGGCGGGGGAGTTGGAGAGGACGTCGCGGCGTCCGGCGCGGGCTCGGCGGCCGCTGCGGTCGCCGCAGCCGGGACCGGTTCCCGGGGTTCGGGTTCCGGTTCAGGGTCCCCGCAGGCGGCCAGCGACAGGGTTATCGCCAGCAGCACCGGCAGCGTCATGCGCGCGATCTTGGTCATCATGCCTTCAATCCTGTTCCCGTCGCCGGCACCACCACCGACTCACCCGGCCCGATCAAGCCCGCCCGCACCATCCCGGCCGCGGCGGCGAAACCGGCGGCGGCGGTGGGTTCCACGTAGACGCCCTCGTCGATGGCCAACTCGGCGCGCGCTTGCTTGATTTCATTATCAGAAACGGTGACCACGTCCCCGGCCCTGGCGGCCAGTGCCGCTTTGATCTGGCCGATCCGCTCCGGCGCCGCTACCGCGATCCCGCCGGCGATGGTGGGCCTGCCCGCTCCCCGGGGGTCGCGGCCGGCCAGCGGAGCGCAGTTTTCGGCCTGGGCGGCGTGCAGCCGGACCGAATCTGCCCCGGGCAGACCCGGCATGTCAAGGAGGGCCAGTAAGGTTCCCAGCAGGAGTCCGCCGTTGCCGGTCGGGAAAACGACGTGGTCGGGGAACTCCCCGCCGCGGTTTCGGAAGAGCTCGTAGGCAAAAGTTTTCATCCCCAGCAGGAACCCCGGATCGCGCACATGCGAGGCGTAGACCGACCCCTCCACGCCGGCCGCCGCGATGGCTTCGGCGCGGGCCGCCTCGCGGGCCCCCGGCACAACCGTTACGCGGGCGCCGTAGGCCTCGATCTGGGCCAGCTTGGGGGGATCGGCCCGCCCGGGCGCGAATATGTGGCAATCCAGGCCCGCCGCGGCGCTGTAGGCGGCCAGCGCGGCGCCGGCGTTGCCGGAGGAATCCTCGACCAGGCCGGCGTATCCGGAGCGGCGCAGGCGCCACGCGGTCAGAACCGCGCCGCGGTCCTTGAAGCTCCCGCTGGGCGAGCGGTACTCGAGCATCGTCTGACAGCTACCGAACCCGAACCGGGCGCCCCAGCGACGCAGCTCCAGCAGCGGGACCCCGGTCTCGCCGAGGGTAAGCGGGTGGTCATCGGATTGAACGCCCAGCAGGTGACTCCAGGACCAGATGCCGGGACCGGGTCCGGGAAACACTTCGCTTGATGATGAAACCGGCCGCGGCGCGGGCTGCAGGAGACCGCGGCAGGCAGGACAGAGCGCCAGTTGGTCGGGTACCGCGGGTCCGCACTGCGGACACCGGAACTCCAGCGTCAGACCCCGTCCAGCTCGCTGACCGGATCCCAGATCGGACGATCCGGCCGGTGCTGGTCAAGGAGTTTGCCGTGCAGCTCGGCGATGGCTGCAACCGCGTCCGCGATCCCGACCATCCGGGCGGCGTCGGCCGCGCGCGGCTTGATCTCGATCTGCCCGGCGCGCAGGTTGCGCGCCGAGACCGTCACCCGCAGCGGGAGGCCCAGCAGATCTGCGTCGTTGAACTTGACCCCGGCGCTCACGCTGCGTTCATCGTGCAGGACCTGGAGTCCGCTTTCGTTGAGCCCGGCAACGAGTTCGGCCGCCGCCGCGGTGACGTCGGCGTTGCCGCCCAGCTGCACGACGTGGACGTCCCAGGGGGCGATCCCGGGTGGAAGGATCATCCCGTTTCGGTCGTGCCAGCGCTCCACCGCCGCGCCCAGGATGCGCCCGACCCCGATGCCGTAGGAGCACATGAAGAAGGGCCGCGGTTCGCCGTCGGGGTCAAGGTACAGCGCGCCGCGTTTTTCCGAGTACCCGTAGCCGAGCTGGAAGGTGTTGCCCAGTTCGATGCCGCGGGCCTCGCGCAGGACGTCTTCGCAGTGCGCGCAGCAGTCGCCCTTCCGGGCCATCCCGACATCGGCCTGCTGCCCCTGGTAGTCGCGCGGGTAGTTGGTGTTGCGGAGGTGGTAACCGGCCCGGTTGGCCCCGCCGACCAGGTTGCGGCTGTCGGCGATCGAGTGGTCCACCACCACCCGCAGCCCGCTCAGACCGACCGGCGATGCGTAACCGGCCACGATCCCCGCGCTCTGCAGCATCTCGGGATTGGCCGGTTCGACCGGGGCCCCGAGAACTCCGGCGAGCTTGGCCTCGTTGATGTCACGGTCTCCCCGGATGACGGCGAAGACAAGCTCGCCGCCGGCGGAGTAGAAGACCGCCTTGGCGGTCGATTCGGCCTCCACGCCCAGGAGCCCGGCGACCTGCTCGATGGTGACGGCCCCCGGCGTGGCAATCTCCTCCAGGGGTTCCGGTTCCGAATCGCCGGGGACCAGCCGGCGCGAAACCGCAACTTCCTGGTTGGCGGTATAGCGGCACCGCGGACAGATCAGGATCGTGTCCTCCCCGCTGGGGTCGAGCAGCATGAACTCATGCGCCGTCGAGCCGCCCATCATCCCGGTCGATGATTCGGTCACGACCGTTTCCATCCCGCAGCGTCTGAACACCCGGATGTAGGCGTCAACGACCCGCCGGTAGAGGGCGTGCATCTCCTCCTCGTCGCAGTGCAGGCTGTAGGCATCCTTCATCGCGAATTCGCGGACCCTGATCAGCCCCGCGCGCGAGCGCGGTTCGTCGCGGAATTTGGTCTGGATCTGGTACACCAGCTGGGGCAGGTCGCGGTAGGAGGAGACGTGCGCGGCGGCCAGGTCGGCGACTATCTCCTCGTGCGTCATCGCCAGCACCATGTCATGGTCCATGCGGTCGCGGAACCGGACCATCTCCGGCCCAACGTCGTACCAGCGCCGGCTCTGTTTCCACAGGTCGGCCGGATGAACCACCGGCATCTCGACCCGCTGCCCGCCGATGCGGTCCATTTCCTCGGCGATGATGGATTCGATGCGCGCCAGCGCGCGCCAGCCGGTCGGCAGATAGGAGTAGATTCCGGTTCCCAGCTGCTGGATCATGGCCGAACGCACCAGCAGGCGGTGCGAGGCCGAAGTCGCGCCGGCGGGATCCTCGCGCAGCGTTCTCCCAAACAGCTTGGACATCAGCATGTCAGGGCCGCCCGGGCTGGTTCGTCGGTTGGAGGCCGAGGGTTGTCAGATTTGGTATTCGGGCGGCACGTCGGAAGACCGCATCCGCAGTCCGTAGGTGCGCAGGCCCTCTTTGACGAGGTAGGTGGCCGACGGCGCCACAACCACCGAGCGCGGCGGTACGTCCTCGACCACCAGCGCCATGGCCCCGATCTTGGTGTTGTGACCGATCGTCACCGGGCCCAGGACCGAAGCGCCCGATCCGATCGTGACGCAGTTGCCGATCTTGGGGTGGCGACGTCCGTGCGGGTTGCCCACATCCTTCCACCAGCCGGTCGCCCCGAGGGTGACCTGGTGGTACAGCATCACGTCGTCGCCGATCTCAACCGTTGCTCCGATCACCACGCCGGACCCGTGGTCGATGAAGAACCGCCTGCCGATCCTGGCGCCGGGGTGGATTTCAATACCCCCGGTGACCACGCGCGCAATCTGTGATATCAACCGCGGCAGGATCGGAATCCCGCGTCGGTAGAGGGCATGCGCCAGGCGGTGCAGAAGCAGCGCGTGCAGTCCCTGGTAAAGCAGGACCTCGAAGATGTTGCGGGCCGCCGGGTCCTTGTCGAACACCACCTGGATGTCGGACGGCCAGGCGGCTCCGCGCCGCCGGGCGGGGGAGCTGACCCGTCCGTCCGGCTCAGCGCGCCGCGAATCGGCGAACGCCAGGTCGTCGCACTCGGATGTTTCGTTGCTGGCGATGGCCAATTTGCTGTCCCGGTTCTTGCGCGGTCAGTCCTCTATATTCGCCGATAGTGGAGCGCTGTGGCTACTGGCCCAGCAGGAACCCGGAATCAATCACGAGCGTTTGCCCGGTAATTGACGGGGCCTGGCACAGGAACAGGCAGGCGTGACCGATGTCCTCGGCGGTGCAGGCCCGGCCGAGCAGGGTGCGATCGACGTAGCTGGCGACGAATTCGTCCTTGCCGTCGACCCAGCGGGTCAGGATCACGCCGGGCGCGATGGCGTTGAAGCGGACCGGCGCGAACGCCCGCGCCAGCGACTTGGTGACGGTTATCTGACCGGCCTTGGAGACCGCGTAGGGGATCGAACTCCCGCTCCCGGATAGCGCGGCGATCGATGAGAGCGAGACCACGCAGCCGCAGGGCGAGGCCTTGAGGTGTTCGATCGCGCAGCGGATCGCATAGAGCGAACCGGTCAGGTTCACCTTCAGGACCTGGTCCCACTGCTCGTCGGAGAGTGCATCCAGCTGGTCGTGGGGGGCAAAGTAGGTGATCCCGGCGCAGTTGACGACTATGTCGAGACGTCCGAATTCGGCCACGGTGCGCTCGACCATCGACCGGACCTGGTCCTCTTCGGCCACCGAGGCCCGGTGGGCGAACGCGCGTCCGCCGCGCTTGCAGATTCCGGCGGCGGTCGCTTCGGCGTCGTCGGCCGAGCGCGAGTAGTTGACGCAGACCGAGACGCCCGCCGCCGCCAGGGCTTCGGCGCAGGCTCTGCCCGAGCCGGTGCCGCCGCCGGTTATCAGGGCGGCAGCCCCTTGCAGGTCGATCATCGCCGGTTAGACGGCCCCGACCGCGGCAATCTCCCGCTCCTGGCGCGGTGCGGGCAGTCCGCAGAACTCCTCGTAGTCGATTAGTTCGGTGATTTCGGGATCGTCGCCGCAGACCGGGCAGTCGGCCCGGCGCTTGGTCTTGAAGGCAATGAATTCCATCTCCAGCGCGTCCCAGGTCAACAGACGGCCTTCGAGCGATTCGCCCAGGCCCAGGATCAGCTTGATGGTCTCGGCCGCCTGCAGGCAGCCGATCACGCCGGGGACCACTCCCAGCACGCCGGCTTCGGCGCAGGAGGGAGCCAGTTCCGGGGGCGGCGGGGTCGGGTACATGCAGCGGTAGCAGCCGTTGCCGGGCGTAAATACCGAGACCATGCCCTCGAACTTGAGCACCGATCCGTCGATCATGGTCTTGCCCAGGAGCACGCAGGCGTCGTTGACGAGGTAGCGGGTGGGGAAGTTGTCGCAGCCGTTGACGACGTAGTCGTAGTCGGCCAGGATCCGCAGCGCGTTCTCGGAGTTGATCACCTCATCGTGGGTGATCACTTCAACGTCGGGGTTAAGCCCGGACAGGGTCTGGCGGGCCGATTCGACCTTGGCCACGCCGACGCGGGCGGTGTCGTGCAGGATCTGGCGCTGCAGGTTGGAGTCCTCGACCACGTCGTGGTCGACCAATCCGATCTTGCCGACCCCGGCCGCGGCCAGGTAATAGGCGGCCGGTGAACCCAGGCCCCCGGCGCCGATCAGGACCACCGAGGCTTCGAGCAGCTTTTTCTGGCCCAGGGGTCCCACCTCGGGCAGGAGCATGTGGCGGCTGTAACGGCGTACCTGTTCGGGAGCAAACACTTTATTGGCCTTCTTTCGCGGCGGTTGAGCGGTGGTGGTTTTGGACGGATCGGCCTCCGGCCCGTTCGGGGCTACTCAGGCGGTGTCGACGGGATTGCCTTCAGCCACCCAGCCCTTGGTGCCATCGGACATGTTGTACACGTTCACATGGCCGGTGGCCAGCGCCATTTCCGAGGCTACCCGGCTGGTGACGCCAACATTGCAGACAAACAGAATGTCGCCCTCGGGCAGGATCGACGTGTCCATCAGGATGTCGTTTAATGGGATGTGCACGGCACCCGGGACGTGTGCCGAATCGTAATCACGCTGTTCGCGCACGTCGACGATCGGAATCCCCTCGTCGATCAGTTCCTTGGCGCGCTGCAGGTCAACTTCTTGGATCATGGCCGTCTGCTAATCGAGTGATTCCCCTATGAATTCAGATTCTAGGCGTCCTCAGCCCCAGACCGCACCGCCGGATGCGGCCGGGCGCCCGTTCTCCGGCATCATCGCCCCGTTCGACGGCGAGTTGCTGGGCCGGGCCTGGATTGACCCCCGCGATCCGGTGGCCGCCGGCACGTACGGGACCTGGCGGGTCACGTTCGTATGCGGGCGGGTGGGAATGGATGACGGTGCCCACATCCGGATCTGCGAACGCCAGGTGTGCGACTGGGAGCGGCCGCAATTCGATCGCCCGGGCGAATCCGGATACACGACCGCTGAGACCGACGGCGAGGCCCAGGTCGAACTGGCCTGGTTCGAGACCCTGAACGAGCGTCCCTTCCGCCGCACCCTGCAGGTCACGATCGCCAACGGTTCGCTGCGGCCCGGCGAACGGGTGGTGGTCACCTACGGCGACCGCTCGGGCGGCGGCCCGGGGCGGCGCGCCCAGACCTTCCGGGAGCCGGAATCGGAATTCCAGGTCCTGGCCGACCCGTTCGGCGCGCAGCGCTATTTCCCGGTCGCCGACCATCCCTTCCTGGGCGTTTTCGGCGACCGCGCCAGCGCGATCGAACTGCGTTGCGGATCGCAGTTCCGGCCGGGCGAGCCAATCGATTTGCATGTTCGGTTGGTGGACAAGTGGGGCAACAGCGACGAGCAGGCAAGCGCGCGGGTCGCGCTCGCGGCCGATCTGCCGGTCCGGGGGCTGCCCGCGGAAGTCGAGTTCACCCCCGAAGACGCCGGCGCGAAGGTGGTCGGCGGCATCTCGGTACCCGCCACCGGGGTGCTCAGGTTCCGGGCCAGTTCCGGGGACCTGCCGGACGCCCGCTCGAACCCGGTGCACGTCCTGGAGAGTCTTCCGCAGGGTCGGCGGGTCCGCTGGGGCGACATGCACGGGCAGAGCCGCGAGTCGGTCGGCACCCTGGACGCGGCCGACTACTTTCGGTTTGCGCGCGATGACGCGTTCTGTGAATTCGTCGGGCACCAGGCCAACGATTTCCAGATCACCAACAAGTTCCTGGCCCGTCTGGGCCGACTGACCGCGGCGCTGCACCGGCCCGGGCGGTTCGTGCCGTTTTTCGGCTGGGAGTGGTCGGGCAACACCACGACCGGGGGTGACCGCAACGTCCATTTCCTGGCCGATTCGGGCCCCCTGCACCGGTCCTCGCACGCCCTGCTGCGCGAGGTCGGCGACGCCGGCAGCGATGCCTGCCCGGTCAGCGAACTGCACGAGCTGTTCTCGGGGCGCAGCGACGTGCTGCTGGTCCCGCACGTGGGCGGGCGCTACGCCAACCTCGACTTTCACGACCCTTCGCTGGAGCCGGTTGTTGAGCTGCACTCGGCCCACGGGACGTTCGAATGGCTGGGCCATGACGCCCGCGCGCGCGGGCTCAAGGTCGGTTACCTGTGCGGCAGCGACGTCCACGTCGGACGTCCCGGGGCGGCCCGCCCGGCCGTCAAATCCGGCGAGGACGGGCTGGGCGTTACCGGCGGACTGGCCGCGGTGATAACCGACGAGCTCTCGCGCGAGGCGATATTTGCGGCCCTGCGCGAGCGCCGCTGCTACGGCACGACCGGGGTGCGGATCCTGATTTCGGCCAATGCCAACGGCCAGCCGATCGGCGCCGACGTGCCGCTGGGGCCGGGCGCTCCGCTGTCGATTGCCGGGTTCGTGGACGGCACCGCCCCGATCCAGCGTGTGGATCTATTGCGTGACTGGGAGCCGCTGGAGTCGCTGCGGCCGCGCCGCAGCGCCGACTCGTCGCGCCTGCGCATCACCTGGAGCGGCGCCGCCAGCCGCGGCCGTCGCCGCTCGGTTCCCTGGTCCGGAGGGGCCCGCGTGGCCGCCAACCGGATCCTGTCGGCGGAAGGGGTGGGTTTCGACCACCCGGCCGAGGGCATCGACCGCAGCGACGGCGGACAGGTCCGGTGGACCTCGGTCACCGAGGGCGACATGGACGGGGTCGAACTCTCTCTTGCAGGTCCCGGCGGCCGTCTCGAATTCGATGCCGGTGGAGTGGAATTCGAACTGGACCTGGACCGGCTGGTCGATGAGGTCTACACCCATGCGGCCGGCGAGATCGAGCGTCGGGTACAGGTCGAAAGGGTTACCCGCGGCGGCCCGGAGCTGGTCGAATTCGACTGGAAAGTCGAACCGGCCGAGGTCTGCGAAGCCGGCTACCATCTGCGAATCGTCCAGTCCGACTGCAACTGCGCCTGGACGAGTCCTTTCTACGTGACCGGCGTCGGCGGTTGAGCGCGCGCCCGACCAGCCGGGATCCAGGCGCGGACGATGAACGCGGTGCCCGCCGGCTGGAGCGTCCGGAAAATTGACTTCGACCGCGGAAATCCTGGCCTTCGCGCTCGAACTGGCCGGCACCGCTGATGCGATTGCAATGGGTGTTTACCGCAGCGATCACGCCGTCGAACGCAAGCCGGACGGCAGCTTCGTGACCCCCGCCGACACTGAGACTGAGTCCGTGCTGCGCGAGCGCATAGCCGCGCGCTTCCCGGATCACGCCGTTCTCGGCGAAGAAGAGGGCGGTGACCCTGGAACCCAGGAGGCACCGGCGCGGTGGATTCTCGATCCCATTGACGGAACCCACAGTTACATGCGCGGGATTCCCGTCTGGGCAACCCTGATCGCCTGCGAATGCGGCGGGACCATCGAAATCGGTGTGGTTTCCGCGCCGGCTCTGGGAACGCGGTGGTGGGCGGGTCGCGGCCTGGGCGCCTATCGCGGCCCGACCGACCGGCGGGAACGGAGCGATCGGGAGCGGATCCGGGTGTCTTCGGTCGGCCGGCTCGAGGAGGCGCAGGTCTCCTGCGGGGACATCGTCGCCACGCTTGAGTGTTGGCCCGGGGCCCGGGAGTTGCTCGATGACGCCTGGCGGGTACGCGCGTTCGGCGATTTCTGGGGCTTCTGCCTGGTCGCGGAAGGGGCGGCGGACGTGATGATCGACGGCGCCGACCTGAGCCAGTGGGACGTGGCCGCGCTGATTCCGATCGTTGAGGAAGCGGGCGGCCGAATCACCGATGCGGCCGGTAGCGCGGGCAACCCGGCGGGACCTCAGATCGCCACGAACGGTCGGCTGCACGATGAAGTGGTGCGCAGATTGACCGATTCTGCGAGCGGGTAAACGTTGCCGGGGGATGAGTAGGTCGCGAGCGCAGCCGCCCCTGAAATCGCCTGATTCCGGTGCGTTTGCATTCACCAACGGGAGCGCCGCCCCGCGACCGGCTTACGCGATTGGTGAGCTCAGTCGTGTGGGCCGGTCGCGATTTCCGGGAAGAAGGTCTCGTAGAACCCGCGGTCCCTGGTCGGGAATGCGTCGGCGACCGCCAGGGCGTGGGCGCCGATCAGAAAATCGGCCAAAATCCTGGCGCGCGGACCGCCGCATTGGCGGTACCGCAGCCAGCGCATGCCAGCCTCGAACGCAATGTAGGCGTTTATCGGTGAGATCTGCACGTGCACTTCGCCCAGCGCGCGGTCAGGCAGGGGCCAGTCGCCGAACGCCCGCGCCGATTCCGCTTGGACAATCTCGGATGCGATCGCTGCCCCGCCCCCATTGGCGGCGAACGGCCGAATCGGGGAGATTTGTCCGAACCGATCATCGGCCGCGCAAACGTCCACCACCACGCTCGCCTCGACCGTGGTGATCAACGACCCCTGATCTCTTCGATGTAGGCGTCCACACCCTCGATCGGAATCCCGGGGTGCTGCCCCTTTTTAAGGATTCCGAATACGCGGTCGACCGGGTGGTCGACCTCAATCAGTTTGCGGATTAGCAGTCCCCCGTCCGCGACCGAGATTTCAACTTCGACGCCTTGGTGCAGGCCGAACCGGTCGCGCAACTTTTTCGGGATCGTGATTTGCCCGCGTTCTGAAATACGCATGGTGTCAGCAAATTGAACAGAAGGACATGAATCGCATATTTGGGCCCACCAGAAGTTGAAGCCCATATTCGACCCCGGGCGTGAGGGCGTTAGTCCGGCCAATTTTGCAGTCAGCAGCGGCGTGCGGGGCCTGATCTAATCTGCCTGGATTTGGCGGTGTTCCACAGATTAGATTTGGCTTGAAGCTGAATCAAGATCAAGCAACCCCACAAAGGAATGTGCAGTTTGGCCGTAGTAACTGGGCGCCCCAATACGTCCGCGTCCACCGGATTCAAGTCAATTGGAACCCGGCCTGTCCGACACGACGGCGTCGACAAGGTGACCGGCCGCGCCTGCTACGGGGCCGACGTGTTCCCCGGCAATCTGGCCTACGGCGCAATGCTGCGCTCGCCGCACGCCCATGCCCGCATCAAGTCGATCGACTTCACCGAAGCTTTGAGGGTGCCCGGGGTTCTGGCGGTCGCCTCGGCTGCCGACCTTCCCCAGATCGAAGACCATCTGGCCGAACTGGGCGAGGGGATCGATGCCCGGATTTCCTACAAGTCGCAGAACATGCTGGCGCGCGAGAAGGTGCTTTACGACGGCCACGCCATCGCGGCCGTGGCGGCCACCGATCCGCACACCGCCGAACTGGCGACGCGCCTGATCGAGGTCGAATACGAAACGCTGCCGCCGCTGATGACAGCGGAGGCGGCGAGGGCCCCGGGGGCGCCGTTGATCCAGCCGGACGTCTACACCGACCACGACGGCCGCCTGGACGAGCAGCCCTCAAACGTGGCGGTCCATTCGCTGGTCGGCCAGGGCGACCTGGAAGCCGGGTTCAAAGCCGCCAGCCTGGTCCTTGAGCGCGAGTACTCGACCGCTACGGTCCACCAGGGCTACATAGAGCCCCACAACGCCACCGCGCGCTGGCTGGAAGACGGCCAGCTGGAGGTCTGGTGCTCGTCGCAGGGCGCGTTCGCGATCCGGGCCGAATTGGCCGAACTGCTGGACCTTTCGCCGGCCCGCATCCGAGTCCACCCCATGGAGATTGGCGGCGGCTTCGGGGGCAAGCTTACCTCCTATCTGGAGCTGCCGGCGGCGCTGCTGGCGCGCAAGTGCGCCCGCCCGGTGAAGATGACGATGAGCCGCTCCGAAGTCCTGCGCGCCTCCGGCCCGACCTCGGCCAGCCGCACCAAGGTGAAGGTCGGCGTTAACGAACGCGGGATCATAACCGCGGCCCGCGCCGAGGTCGTGCTCGAGTCGGGCATGCATCCGGGGTCGCCGCTCTTCCAGGCGATGCTGATGGCGTTTGGCCCCTATTGGCTGGAGAACGTGGAGATCGAGGGCTGGGAGGTGCTGGTCAACAAGCCGCACGTCCACGCCTACCGCGCGCCCGGGGCCCCGCTCTCCAGCTTCGCGGTCGAGTCGCTGATGAACGAGATCGGCGAAGTGCTGGAAATTGATCCGCTCGAGCTGCGCCGCCGCAACGCCGCCGTAGCCGGCGCCTGGCGTGCCGACGGCACCGCGCTGCCGGTTTCGGGCAACGTCGAATGCCTGGACGCGATCGAACAGAGCGACCACTGGCAGAGCCCGCTGGGGGAACCGAGCGGGCCGGGCAAGGCCCGCGGACGGGGCTTTGCCAGCGGCATGTGGCGCAACAACACGTTCGAGTCCTCCCTCGACCTGCGGCTGCACGCCGACGGCTGCGTCACCCTGACCGAGGGGTCGGTGGACATAGGTGGATCGCGGACCTCGATCGCGCTGCAGCTTGCCGAGGTCCTGGGGGTGGATGTTGGCACCATCCAACCGGTGGTCGTCGACACCGACTCGGTAGGTTTCAACCACTCGACCGGCGGTTCGCGCACCACCAACGTAACCGGGCAGGCGGCCATCCTGGCCGGACGCCGCCTGGTGGCGGAAATGTCCGACGGTCTGGCCGAACTATGGGGGATCGACCCCGGGGAAATCGAATTCAGCGACGGGGTGTTTTCGGGACCTGGCCAGCAGGCCGAGTTCGCCGAGGCGGCCGGCCTGCTGTCCGCGGCCGGTCAGCTGCCGACGGCGACCGCCACGGTGGCGCCCACCGTTAAGGCGCCTTCCTACGCGATCCATGCCTGTGACGTCGAAGTCGATCTTGAAACCGGCAAGTGCGACGTGCTGCGCTGGACCATCGCGCAGGATGCCGGCCGCGCAATCTACCCGCCGTATGTCGAGGGGCAGATGCAGGGCGGCGTCGCCCAGGGCGCGGGTTGGGCGCTGCTTGAGGAGTACTGGTACGACGCCGAGGGAGTCATGGCCAACGACTCCCTGCTCGATTACCGCACGCCGACCGCGCTGGATCTCCCGCCGATCGAGGCCATCATCGTCGAGGTCCCCAACCCGGCCCACCCGTTCGGCGTGCGCGGGGTCGGCGAAGCTTCGATCGTGGCTGCGCCGGCCGCCGCCGCCGATGCGGTTGCCCGGGCCACCGGCGAACGCCTCCGCGATTTGCCGCTTTCCCCGCCCAGGGTCGTGGCCGCGTTGCGTAAATCTTGATAAGCAGAATACTCGGCGATCTCGCTGACGCGGTTCGTTGGCTTGCGCTCTCTTCCCGGCCTTGCTTCATACCGCTCTCGGGATTCCCTGGCGTTGCGCCTGCCTGGCCCATCATCGCTCGGGTTAGTCACATGCGGGGCTAACCAATTGGGAGACCACCGGTGACGGTATACAAGATTCATCAAGCCAAGGCCCACCTATCGCGGTTGATTGCCCGGGTGGAAAACGGGGAGGAGATAGTAATTGCGCGGAACGGCGATCCGGTCGCCAAGCTAGTTCCGTTCAATCGACCCGGGATCCGCCGGTTCGGCGCCATGGCTGGCCGCATCACTCTGGATGATGCGTTTTTCGATCCGTTGCCGGAGGACGAGATAGCCGCCTGGGAGCGGTAACGGATTGAGAATCCTCCTCGATACGCACGCGCTGACCTGGTGGCTGGCGGGGGACAGGCGATTGCCGCAGGCTGCCCGGTCCGCAATTGGCGAGGCGTCGAACCCGGTGTTTGTCAGCGCCGCGTCGACACTGGTGACGCGGGCCAGCAATCGCAGGGCCGGCTCCTGCAAATCGACAGGGGCAGGGGAACGGCTGCGACCCCCATTTGTCGCGTAGTCCGCTCTCGCGGGCGGGTCCTCCGGATCCAGCGCCCGTTCGGACGACGAGATACTGAGGGCACCGTCGCGGGGCATGCTCCGCCGCGCCTCGGGATCCCTGGCCACAAATCCCGCCCACGGGAATGGAGAGCCCTTCGCACCACCACCACCCTTGTGAGTACGGCGGCGGCGAACCCTGAACGGGGCGGCCCCAGATCAAATGGCCACCGGCGCGGGTGAAGCGGCCCGCGAACCGGAAAAAGATGCGTGGAAACGCAAAACGCTGTATGCCAACGAGGACATGTTTCCACGCTTATCCCACGGCGCGTTGGGGTACTCTATATGTCGGTACGCAACCGGGAGCAATAGACCAATTCGCGCACAGGCTTCGCAGACGAGCATCCGCATCGCCGGCGGCAAGGTGCCACACATATTGAGGCCGGCCGTGCTTTATACCCCCCCCCTCCATAAGCACGCGGCCGCCAGGTCGCATTCATCCTGACCTGGGCGGCGCTAACGCGAGCGTCGGCGCAACCCGGCGTTGATTAGTCGAACCCATCGACCGGCCCAGCGGATGGGCACGCCGCGCTTGGGCGGCGTGATTCGACCTGCGCTGAATCTTGCTGCCGGAATCGCCGTTGTCCTCACCCTCGTCGCGCTGTCTGTCCGCGCGGCGGATTCGCAGAGCTTGTCCGGCGGCTTCACCGATATCGCCCTGTCGACGTCGGTGATTTCTCTGACTGAACGAGACGGCCCGACGACCGTCACCGTAACCGCCACCCTCCGGCAAGCAGTCAATGCCGATACGGCGATCAATCTGGCCTTGGGGGGCTCGCCCCTGCTCACACCGGGCGTTGCCAGGGGCGCCATGCTCGGAACGGACTACGCCGCGACCTTCGATCGCAGCGCCATCACCATCGAAGCCGGCAGCCTCACCGGCGCAACCACGTTGGCCATCGACCCGACCTACGACACGCGCGTTGAAGGGGAAGAGGCCGTGATCCTGACCGGTTCGACTGCAAGCGGCGTGGTGGCGCCCACCGACTTGATCATCGAGGACGGGCCGTACCTCTCGTTCCCGAAACACATATATGGCCACCTCTCCTATCCCGGACGGCCCGTTGTCCTAACCGTTGAAGAACCCATACACAAGACCAGGCCCGACAGCGCGGTTTACTACGGACTGACCAAGATCGAACCCAGCCACAACCCCTTGGGGTTGACTTTCAATCCGTCCACGCGGCAACTCACCGGGATTGCGCCTCCCGCCAGTTGACGTCCCTGGCGCCGGCCTGACTACCCGCTATACGATTACCGCTGTTGACAGCGGCGGTCGACGCGCGACCACGCTGGTCAGCGTGGCGGTGGTGAAAGACTTGTGCGGCCCGACCACGACCAGCTGGTTCCACGCGACCCAGGCACCGCCGCCCGGTCTGACAGAGGACTGCAACGTACTGCTGGCAGCCAGGGACGCCCTTAACGGCACAACCGGATCGCTGAACTGGGCGCCCGAGAACCTTATCGATGGATGGGACGGGCTGACCGAGTTCCATACGGACTGGAAGCAGATCCGAAGAATCGAGGTGCACGGACATAAGCTGAACGGCAACATTCCGCCCATCCTGGGGCACCTGGGCGCCCCGTCCTCGCTGGATCTGGTACTTGGCGACGACTACAGAACGTCGCCGGAAGAAGCGCGAAACAATCTCACCGGTCCGGTACCGCCCGAGCTGGGTCTGCCGCCCAACCTGATAGTCCTGGCCCTGTCCCGCAACGATCTCACCGGTCCGATCCCCCGCGAACTGGCCAACAACGGCAAGCTGAGCTCCCTGTACCTGCACGACACCGATGTCCAGGGAACCATCCCACCCGAATTCGGCGACCTGCCCATGCGCAATCTGAGCATCAGCGGCAACCGCGGCGTGACCGGCCACGTCCCCTGGCAGCTGGGCAAGAACGTCAGCTCGGGCGACCATCCCGGGTTGCAGGTGCTGAACCTGTACGGCAACCAGCTGCAGGGCGGCATCCCCTGGCAGCTGGGTCGGTTCGACAAGATGCAGCATTTTGCGCTGTCCGACAACCGACTGACCGGACGCATACCCCGGCAACTGGGCAACCTGGGACGGGCGGAAGCCGCGCTCGAGCGCAGGGTTGTGACTTTGCACCTGAACGGAAACCACTTGACCGGCCCGATCCCACCCCAGTTGGGCGACATCGCAAACCTGCAGGCATTGTCGCTTTCGGAAAACCACTTGACCGGCCCGATCCCACCCCAGTTGGGCGGCCTCGCGAAGCTGCGCTACCTTTATCTGCGCGACAACCGCCTGACCGGTTCAATCCCGGCTGACTTGGGCGGCCTGGGCGCGCTGATGGAGTTGCACGCATACAACAACCGCCTGACCGATCCGATCCCACCCGAGTTGGGCTCGATCCCGGCGCTGCGGCACGTGCACCTGGCGTGCAACGACATCAGCGGCTCGGTACCATCAAGCATCGCGTCGCACCCGACGCTGACCGATTTGCGCCTCCAGGGCAATCCGCGGCTGGATGTGTCGCCTTCCGGTCTCCCTGACCCCCTCCGCGACGACCTAACGATCGTGCGGGACGGACCGTGTCCACCCGAGTACGCCCCCTCGCCCGGGACCTACCGCGTCGACGTCACGGTGTCGCGCTCGAACCTGTTCCCGGGGCGCTTGCACGTGAGCACCCGACCCACGGGCCAGGACTGGACCGACCACGACGGCTTCGTCAACTTCTCCGCGCTCCGTGCCGCGGGGCGTTTCCACCGGAGCGGCCGCGTGCCCGTGACGGTCGAGATTGCGGGTATTGGGCAGTTGACCATGGACGTGACCGTGTGGCGGTCGGTGCGCTTCGCCGAACGCTATTACGTGAGCACCCGCCCCGTCGGCCGTAGCTGGACCACTCACGATACGCCCATCGACCTCTCCGCGCCGGGCGATACGGGACGACTCCACCGGGGCGCCCCAGTGGCGATTGAGGTGGAGTTGCGGCACGGCCATTGAGCCTTAATCCCGGAGAAACCCTGAATCGCCGGGCGGCAACGGCGGTTGTGCTGATCTCACTTTTGCTGCTCTCTCCAGGATGCGAAGGGAACGCTCCGACCGCGAATTCCACCCTCGCGCCGAACGAGCCCCTTCGGACCTCCCTCGAAACGGCGGCCCTGACCGCCTTCTACAACGCCACCAACGGCCCTGGCTGGACCGACAACACTGCGTGGCTCAGCGACGCCCCGGTGGGGGAATGGCACGGAGTGGCCGTAAACGACGACGGAGGCGTAATCGGCCTGGCGCTCGGCAGAAACGGTCTGTCCGGGGAGATCCCGCCCGATCTGGCCGATCTGTCCAACCTGGAATCGCTGGTGCTGAACCGCAACCAGCTAAGCGGCGAAATTCCGCCCGAACTGGGCAACCTCGCCAACCTGGCCGACCTGCGGCTCAATGCCAACCAGCTAAGCGGCCCGATCCCGCCCGAACTTGCCAACCTCGCGAGCCTGACAAGCCTGCGGCTCACTGGCAACCAGCTAAGCGGCGAAATTCCGCCCGAACTTGCCGACCTCGCCAATCTGACCGACCTGCGGCTCCACGGCAACCAGCTGAGCGGCCAGATACCGCCCGAACTGGGTGATCTCGCCAACCTCACGAACCTGTTCCTCGGCACCAACCAGCTGAGCGGCCCGATCCCGCCTGAACTGGACAACCTCACCAACCTCACGACCCTGTTCCTGGGCGGCAACCAGCTCAGCGGCGAAATACCGCCCGAACTGGGCAACCTCTCCGAGTTGACAAACCTCCAGCTCGGCCGCAGCCGACTCAGCGGCCAGATACCGCCCGAACTGGGCAACCTGACCAATCTGACGCATCTTTCGCTCGACATCAACCAATTGAACGGCCAGATACCGCCCGAACTGGGCAACCTGACCAATCTGGTGTATCTGGGGCTTGAGCGGAACCGGTTGAGCGGGACGTTGCCCGCAGAACTGGGGAATCTCTCAAAGCTGGAAGATCTGCGACTGGCCTGGAACCAATTGAACGGCCAGATACCGCCCGAACTGGGCGATCTGGCGAATCTGACCACCCTGGAGATCCACGCCAACCGGCTGAGCGGGGAGATTCCGGCCACTCTTGGAAACCTCGGTAATCTCACCGAGCTTTCACTCGGCCACAACCAACTTAGCGGCAAGATACCGGCCGAACTTGGAAAGCTCGTCCAACTGGCGGTGCTGGCTCTCAGCTGGAATCAGCTGAGCGGAGAGATTCCGCCGGGTCTTGCCGGGCTGGCAAACCTGACGGACCTGCGACTTGAGGGAAATGGCCTCAGCGGGGAGATCCCGCCCGGACTTAGTCGTCCCGCACCGGTACGGGTCGCGCCCGGGATCGCGGAGACCCCTGCGTCGGAACGACTCCCGGCTATCTATCTCGAAGCAGTGTTTGGAGGCCGGAGATTCGAACGACCGACCGAGGTCGGCGCGTACCCGGTCGGGCCGGCCGCCGCCGAATCGGGCCTGTTTGTAGCCGAGCAGGAGGGCCGGGTCCTGCTGCTGCGCCCCGATGCAAGCGAGGTCGAGGAACTGCTCGACATAAACGACCGCGTCTCACGGGTCGGTTCGGACGAGGGCCTGCTAAGCGTCGCGCTTGGCCCCCGGTTCGAGGAGACCGGGCACATCTGGCTCTACTACACGGCGGCAGGAGTGCCGCGCACGACCCGGCTGTCGCGTTTTGCCGCCGATCCTAGCAACCTGCGCCTGGTTGATCCCGGCTCCGAGCTCATCGTCCTGGAAATCGATCAGCCGGATGAGATCCACCACGGCGGGGCCATCCGCTTTGGACCCGACGGAATGCTCTATCTGGGGTTGGGCGACAGTAGCGCCCGCGACGAGCCGCAGCGGCTGGAGACCCTGCTGGGCAGCATCGTCCGTATCGACGTTAGTGCGGCTTCCGAGGCGTCACCCTACGCCGTCCCCCGCGACAATCCGTTTATTGATTTACCGATCGCACAATCCGAGATCTGGGCCTACGGGTTTCGCAATCCGTGGCGGATGGCATTCGACCCGGCGACCGGCGTGCTCTGGGCGGGCGATGTTGGAAACGCGAATGTCGAGGAAATCGATCATGTAGAAGCCGGTGGCAACTTCGGTTGGAACCGCTTTGAAGGCACACGCTGCGTCAGTCCGTCCGCGGGGTGCGATCCGTACGGTTTCGTCGCGCCCGTGGTCGAGTACAGCCATAAGCTGGGTTGCGCGGTCGTGGGCGGCGTGGTGTATCGGGGGGAGGCCATCCCGGCACTCGCTGGGCACTACCTCTTTACGGACTTTTGCGGCGGACAACTCTGGGCGGTCCCTCCGGATGGCGGCGACGTGGTCGAACTTGCCGTAATCCCGCCGCCGGTTTCTTCGTTCGGCACAGATTCCAACGGTGAGGTATACATCCTCACGTTTGGCGGGCCCGTACTCAGGATCGCATCCTTGTGACGGTAGCGGGGCGACGTGGGTCGCGGGCTCATGCGCATGCCGGGCGCGCTTGCGCTCTGGCGCGGCGCTCGTCGGCTTTGCCTGAACCTAAAGCGTCAAGGCGTGCGGTCGATCCTCCTAACGGATGTCACGGTCCCCGCCGACGTGTGCTGGGGATGGTGGCGAGGTATTTCTTGGGGGTGGTCGCGACCGTGGCGCTGCTGGCAGCCTGTGGTCCGGTTGCGCCCGAATCCGAGACCACCCAGGCGCCGTTTCCTACTCCGGCGCCGGTTCTGATCCCGGATCCGGTTCCGAGTTCCGATACCGCCCAAGTCGCCGAAGCGGCGCAGGTCTCCGAGACGACCTCGGTACCCGAGACCACCCAGGTCGCCGAGTCCACACCCCTGCCCGAGGACACTCCGGCGGAGGAGACCACCCCGGCCCCCGAGACTTCACCCGCGCCGGAGACCACCCCGGCCCCGGAGACCACCCCGGCCCCGGAGACCACCCCGGCCCCGGAGACCACCCCGGCCCCGGAGACCACCCCGGCCCCGGAGACCACCCCGGCCCCGGAGACTTCACCCGCGCCGGAGACCGAGCCCGCCCCAGAGACCGAGCCCGTCCCGGAGACGCCGCCGGTCCCCGAGACGCCTCCGCCTCCGGTCCCGGAGACCTCCCTCGAAACGGCGGCCCTGACCGCCTTCTACAACGCCACCAACGGCCCTGGCTGGACCGACAACACTGCGTGGCTCAGCGACGCCCCGGTGGGGGAATGGCACGGAGTGGCCGTAAACGACGACGGAGGCGTAATCGGCCTGGCGCTCGGCAGAAACGGTCTGTCCGGGGAGATCCCGCCCGATCTGGCCGATCTGTCCAACCTGGAATCGCTGGTGCTGAACCGCAACCAGCTAAGCGGCGAAATTCCGCCCGAACTGGGCAACCTCGCCAACCTGGCCGACCTGCGGCTCAATGCCAACCAGCTAAGCGGCCCGATCCCGCCCGAACTTGCCAACCTCGCGAGCCTGACAAGCCTGCGGCTCACTGGCAACCAGCTAAGCGGCGAAATTCCGCCCGAACTTGCCGACCTCGCCAATCTGACCGACCTGCGGCTCCACGGCAACCAGCTGAGCGGCCAGATACCGCCCGAACTGGGTGATCTCGCCAACCTCACGAACCTGTTCCTCGGCACCAACCAGCTGAGCGGCCCGATCCCGCCTGAACTAGGCCAGCTGTCCAGCCTGGCAACGCTCTGGATGGGCAGAACCAAATTGAGCGGCGAAATACCGCCCGAACTTGGCAATCTCACCAACCTGACGTACCTGGGCCTGGAGCGCAACCAGCTCAGCGGCCAGATACCGCCCGAACTTGGCAATCTCTCCAACCTGACGTACCTGGCCCTAGAGCACAACCAATTGAGCAGCCCGATCCCGCCGGAGTTGGGCCAACTTGCCAATCTGGAGCACTTTCGCCTCTTCGGCAATCCGCTCGGCGGAGAGATCCCGCCCTGGGTATCGGGCCTTGCAAACCTCAGATCTTTGCGGCTGAACTCCACGCAAATTAGCGGCCCGATTCCGCCGGAGTTGGGCGCCCTGTCCAATTTGCGGGAGTTGTGGCTTGGCACGAACCAATTGAGCGGCCCGGTCCCGCCCGAGCTGGGCCAACTTACTGAACTGAAGTCGCTGCGGTTGAGCGGCAACGGCCTGAGCGGCCCGATTCCGCCAGAACTCGGCTACCTCTCCAACCTGGAAGAACTGTGGCTACATGACAGCGAGCTGTCCGGGGAAATTCCACCGGAACTGGGCCGGTTGTCCAATCTCACCGAGCTTTATCTGAACAACGCCCGACTGTCCGGGGAAATTCCACCGGAACTGGGCCAGCTGTCCAACCTGGAAATGCTCTGGCTCAACAGCAATCTGTTGAGCGGCCAATTACCGGCCGAGCTTGGCCAGCTGTCCAACCTCGAGGTGCTGGCCCTCTGGGGCAATCGCGTGGCGGGTTCGCTGCATCCGGACCTCTCAAACCTGGCCGGCCTGCGGTGGTTCAGCTACTACAGCAACGCGGGTCTTTGCGCCCCGGTTGATGGTGCATTTCAGACTTGGCTCGCCGGCGTGGAAATCTTTCTCGGCGGCAGTTGCTCGGCGTCAGACTCGCCGGAGGACCGGGCGGCGTTGAATGCACTCTTTGAAGCCGCCAACGGCGAGAACTGGGCCAGCAACGCCAACTGGCAGAGCAACCTGCCGCTCCGATCCTGGTACGGAGTCACGACGGACGCCGAAGGACGCGTTTCTGGCCTGTATCTGGACCGCAACCGGCTGGTAGGGGAGATCCCACCGGATCTGGGCGACCTCGCCGGCCTGAGATACATGTGGCTTGACCACAACAACCTGAGCGGGGAGATCCCACCGGATCTGGGCGACCTCGCCAACCTGCGATGGCTGCTGCTCGGCTTCAACCAGCTGAGCGGGGAGATCCCTCCTGAATTGGGCGGCCTCGCCAACCTGGACTGGCTGCTGCTCCACGACAACCAATTAAGCGGCGAAATTCCGGCGGAACTTGGCAACCTGGCCGGCCTGGAAGCACTGCTGCTCCACGAGAACCGATTGAGCGGCGAAATTCCGGCGGAACTGGGCAGGCTTACCAATCTGGAATCGCTCTCGCTCGAAAACAACCGCCTTACCGGCAATAAGCTGGGCAGCTGCGTCGCCAACTCGCTGCACAGCAGGTGGGCGCAGTACTACCTGGACTACCCGGGAATGCTCAACCTCTGCTCATGAGGCTGCCCCGCATGTCGATGCGGGCTGCTCGGCCCGGTCGTCTGCCGGTCGAACGCCATGGCGCGCTGAGCGCACTCAGCTGGGGACGAGCTGGTCTGCTGGCTGAAGGCTCCGCGCGTCAGTTCCTGCTCCTGCTCCCGTTGGCGGCAGCGTTGGCGGGCCTGCTCCTGCTGCTCGACCACGTCGTTTCGCTGACCTCGGCGGTTCTTCCCGAATTGCTGGCCGTCGCTTCCTCGCCGGATGGAACGCTCGGCGTGCCGAATGGCGTTGGTCTGGTCGAATTCCTCGTCCTCGCCGTATCGATCGCCCTGGCCGCGGGGGTGCTGGGGGCAGTTCTGGGCTGTCCGCCCCGCAGGGCTTCCTTCCGGCGCGCATGGCCGCCGGTGCTGGCCGCCGTGGGGGCGGCGTTGCTGGTTGCGTCCGGCGCGTATTTGGCCTTCTCGGGAATCCTGGGTGGCTCGATTCCATACGACGAGCACCTGGTGTTTCCCGCCGATCTGAATCCCCAGAGCTTGATCCTCCTGGCGGCGTTCTTCCTGTCGGTGACCATTGCCGGGTTGCTGAACTGGAGACTGCTTGTGGCCGCCCTGGTGGTCTGGCTGGCCGCCGCCGGCACCTTCGGCTACCTCGACTCGCGGTCAGTCGATGGCCTGCTCCTTTTCCCCCGGTCCGACCCCTCCGGCATTCCCGGCGAATTTGGGGCTGCGGTAAGGGGCCACCAGGGCAGGTTCGCGGCGCTGCCGGGTGATCCGTCCGATTCTGTTCCGCTGCTGTCGGAAACCACGGCGATGCAGGATCTGCAGCCGGAAGACACTCCTGTCTTCAGGGTCGCCGGCGTCACCAATTCCCGGTACCTGAGGACGTCCACCGGCGACACCTACCGCGACGGGGCTTGGAGCCAGCTGGACCGACCCGGCGTGCAGCTTGCGGAGAACGAGCCGGTTGCGGACGCCCTGGCGCACCTGGCTGGCGATCTGCATCTACCGTCGGCGGATCCGCTGCACGAGTTCGCCGACCGGATCCTGGTCACTCCCATCGAAGGGGCCGAAGAGCTCCCGGCCGGGTCCCTCCCGCTGGCCAGGAGCTTGAGGAGCGTTGACGCACCGCTGACGTACTTCCCGTTCAGCGAGACGCTGGTGACCGACAGTGAACTGCCCCGCTACGAAACGACCTCCGCCCGCCCGTTGTTTGCGCTGAACCAGAAGGTCGGTGCGGCCGCCGTGGCGGATCCGACCTACCTCCAACTGCCGGAGGGACTGCCTCCAAGGCTGTACGAGTTGGCCGAGCGGTTCGGCGGCGAGGCGTCCCCTTACCTGCGGGCCCGCCTGATCCAGGTGTACCTGCAGGAGGAGTACGACTTCGGGACCGCGAGCACGGCCAGGGAGGCACAGCCGCCGTCCGGCCAGGACCCCGTCGAGTGGTTCCTCTTCGAGCAGGGCGTGGGGACCAGCGGCAACTTCAGCAGCGCGTTCGTGGTGCTCGCCCGGGCGGCAGGCGTGCCGGCGCGGGCCGTGTCCGGCTGGGTCGTGGCAACACAGGAGGAAACGCAGACGGTCCGCCGGAGTCAGGCCCACCAGTGGGCGGAGATTGCCCTCGCCGGCCTCGGTTGGGTAACCGTGGACCCGTTCCCACGTGATGCGTTTTCGGGTGCCGACGTGGACCATGCGTGGGAGACCGCGCTTGACGAACTGGCCGCGAGCGCAGGGACGGAGGTGCGGGATGCGGTGCCCGCAGTCCGGAGCGATCCCGGCGATCCGGAAGCCCTTCTCCAGTTGCTCGCGGCCATCGATGGCGCCTGGGACCAGGACGTCCGGCAAGCCGCCCAGACCACCCTCGGCGCTCTGTCGATTGATCGTTTCTCCAAAATGCTGCTCGAGCACGAGGATCCCCGCTCCAGGGCTGCGGCCGCTTACGGGCTCGAGGTGATCGGCGATCCCGAATCGCTCGACGCACTTTTGCAATCCCTGGCGACAGACGCCGACGCTGGCGTTAGGGCCTCCGCCGCCAGCGCCCTGGCGGTCGTGGGGAGCACCGGCGCCGAGGAGAAAGCGGGCGCCGCGCAGGGGCTGCTGCGGTCCCTGGCCGGCGACAGCGGCGCTGTCGTGCGGGCCGCCGCGGCAACAGCGCTGGGAGCCCTGAATGCCGAAGGCACGGCGAGCGCGATGCTGTCGGCCCTCGATTCCGACTCTTCCCCCGAGGTGCGTGCGGCGGTGGCGCGAGCGCTGGGCGAGATCGCGGACGCCGGCTTTCTGCTTCCGCTGCTCGGCGCCAGGGCCGGAGATGCCTCAGCGGCGGTGAGGAACGCTGCCGCCGAGGCGCTCGCCGGGTGGGAATTCGCCGCGCTCTTGGAAATCCTTGAGGGCTCTGCCGACCCGGCCCTGCGGGCCGCGACCGTGCAGCTCATGGGAGAAGGGCGGTTCGCCGAAGCGATAGTCCCCCTGGGTGATTCGCTGAGCGATCCCGCCGGGCAGGTCCGCGCGGCGGCGCGTGCCGCGCTGGACGCGCTGGGTGAAGTCATCTGGCTGGAAACCGGGGGCGGGGTGCTCTTTTTCATGGGCGATCTCGCCGTGCTCCCGTTCGTTACGGCGGAGAACCACGAAATCGCCCCCGCCGATGCCGGTCTTCCGCGTTCGGGGATCGTCGCACACAAGCCTCCTGCGCGTCGCCGTCGGCGATATCTACGAGGGTGGCGAGTGGTACCCCGCCGAGCAGGTCGCCCTGCCCGCCGGCGTCGCCGGCATCGGCTTCCGGACCGAAGACATACGCCCGGTCCAGGCAAGCGATAGCGGCAACCTGGACAGCATATACCTCTCCGGCATCGGGCTCTTGCAGGTCATTCTCTCCGGCCCCGTGCCGACTTCGCTTCACGCCGAGTCCTTCTCAATACCGGTCAGCTACCGGGTGCCCGGTCACACCGTCGTGGCCCGGGGTCCGGCCCGCTACGGCTGGGACGCGATTGTCTACGACTATTCGCAGGAACAGCTCGACACCGCCGAAATATGGGACCTTGAGGATCCCATCGAATACACGCAGCTGCCCGAGGGCGCGTGGGTCGAGCGGGCGCGGGCGCTGGCGACCGCGATTACCGCCGGGCACCGCACGCCCTACCAGAAGGCCAAGGCGATCGAGCGCTACCTGATCGAGGAATACGACTATCAACCCGTCGGCCCGGCTTTCGGAGTTGTGCCCCCGGGAGAGGACCCCGTCGAACACTTCCTCTTTGAAAGCCGCGAGGGAACCAGCGGCGCGCTCAGCAGCGCGTTCGTGATCCTGGCCCGCAGCGTCGGGATACCCGCCAGGGTCGTGTCGGGCTGGGCGGTCGCCGAAACGGCCGCCAGCCAGATCGTGTTCAACAACCAGGCCCACCAGTGGGCCGAGGTCCCGTTTGAGGATCTCGGCTGGGTCACGTTCGACCCGGCGCCCGACGGCGCCCCGTCACGGGTACCTGAAGATGAACTTGCGGCCTTCGAACTACTGGGCGCCGATGTCACGCGGTTTGAAGCCGGCGGGGCGCTGGTGGAACTGGACGGCGAGACCTTCATCTCCCCCGGCACAACCGCCCGTCCAGCCGGAGCTGCGCCGCGCGAGCCGCTATTTGAAGTAGTGGGCGCCGAGCACACCGGTTATCTGCGCCTGGCCGCGGGGGACCACTACGAGGGTGGCGCCTGGCGGCAACTGGATCCGCGGGAAATCCCGTACACGGCCGGCGGTGATATTCCGGGTGAAAAGCGGGAACTTTACGACGCCTTGTCGGGCCTGGGCGATGCGGAAATTGCGGGCAGCCTGGGATCCCCGGCGCTGTTCGGAAGCGGGCAGACCCCGTCGCGGTCCGCCCCCGACAGCATCCAGGCGCTTCCCGTCGAGGGGTCTGACACGCTGCCGCACGGAGCCATTCCCGCACCCTTAGGAGCCCAGCGTGTGGACATTGACGGGGTCATCCACCCCTTCAGCGCCACGTTCACCTCCGAATTTGCGGCACCCGGATACTCCTGGACCACAAGCGTGCCCTATTTCTCCCGCGAGCAGTTCGACGCCGCGGCCGTCGCCGACGCTACTACCTACACGCAACTGCCCGCTGGCCTGCCCGAACACGTCCTGCAACTGGCCCAGCAGATCACCGCCGATCACGACTCCCCCTTCGCCAAGGCCGAGGCGCTCGAGCAATACCTGCGCGACAACTACGATTACGAGTCCGCCGAAAACAACCCGGAGATTGCGCCCCCGGCCGGGCGCGACCCGGTGGAATGGTTCCTCTTCGAGGCCCGTCAAGGCACGAGCGGGCAGTTCAGCAGCGCATTTGCGGTCCTGGCCCGCGCCGTCGGCATACCCGCCAGGGTCGTGTCGGGGTTTGTCATCTCGCCAACGGATGCGCAGCAGGCAGTCCACGCGGACCAGGCTCACCAGTGGGCGGAGATCGCGCTCGACGGTGTCGGCTGGGTCCGCTTCGATCCGACGCCGGCGGGCGGAGCGCCCTCCCGCGTGGCGGGCGGGCCGCCCGATCCAAGGATCCTGGAAGGCAACGACGACGGCAGGGACGCCGCGGGCACTCCGGTCGACACGATAACCGACATCACCGATTCGCCGTCAGAGATCCGCCGCCTGACGCCATTCGTGGTGTCGGGGACCGTGCTTACCGCAGACGGCACCCCCGTCAGCGGAATGGCGGTCGAAATCTACATCAACGAGACCAAGGAACACGGCGGCACCAAGATCGGGGAGACCACTTCCCGTTCGGGGCGCTTCCGGGCGGTGGCGCAACTTCCTCCGGCCATGGAACTGGGAGATTACCAGCTCCTGGCCCGCGCCGTCGGCAACAGCCTTTTCAACGAGTCCTGGAGCGACCCGGACATCCAGGTCTTCTCGGGAAACAAGATCGAACTGTCCGGCCCGGTGGAAGTCCTGCTGAACGCCGAGGCCGTATTCGACGGCACGGTGACCGACGACTCCGAGCGCGGAGTGGCCCAGCGCGAGATTGAAGTGAGATTTGACGGGCGCACGGCGCACTCGCTGATGACCGACCAGGCAGGCCGGTTCAGCTTCGCCAGGACTTTCTCGCAGCTCGGAGAGCACTGGGTAGAGGTGGAGCTCGAAGGGGAGGAGCTCCTGCTGGACAACACCGCCCGATTGAACTTCAACGTCGTCCTGCCAACGGAACTTGCCGTCTACGCCCCCGACTCGGTTGCGCGCGGCGAAGGCTTCCTGGTGACCGGTGAGCTGCGCGAGGCGGGCGGTCCGCCGTTCCGGGAAGGCGTGGTCGAGATCGCCATCGAGGGGCCCGCCGGGGCGGTGGATGCGGTCACGGTCGAAGTCAGGGAGAACGGCAGCTTCGAGCATCGTGTCGCTTTGCTTGACCGGACCGGAGACTACACGCTTACGGGGCGATTTGCCGGGGAAGAGTTCGTCCGGCCCGCGGCCGCGGAAACCGCCATCCGGGTGCTGCGGCCCACCGCATTGACGATCGAAGGCCCCGCCGCGGTCAGAAACGGCGAGCGGCTCTCGTTCGCGGGGACGCTGCTTGAGAGCGACGGTCGGCCGGTCGCGAACGCCGCGCTGCGTGTGTTGGCCGCGGAACCGCTCGCGCTGGAAACCGACTCAGAAGGCAGGTTTGCGGGCCAACTGGAGGCAACTTTCGACCCCGGCGCCGCGCACGACCCTCACGAATCCACGCTGCAGGTCCGGGCAGTATTTGACGGCACGGAGGAGCTCGCCGCCAGCGACGCCACCCTTACCGTCGAGGTCGGGGTGCCCTGGATCATGGTCGAGACCCCGGGCCCGGTGACGCGCGGCGGCGAGGTGGAGCTTCGCGGAGCGGTCCTGCTGGGCGAGGCGGCGCCCATCCCCGATGTCGAACTGACGGCCGGTCGCGCCGTCACCTTCAGGTCCGGCGATACCGGCGCCTTCTTGCAGGCGTACCCGGTCTCCGCGGACGAGCCGTTGGGGGTCACCGATCTCACCGTCAGAGTTCCCGCTCTTGGCCTTGAAGCAACCGTGCAACTCAATGTCAGGTCCGCCACCACTCTGATCCTGACGCCGGTGGGCGGGGTGAACCCGGGAGGCAAGACAGCGCTCCAGGCGGCGCTCCTGGACGATACCGGTACCGGCATTGCGGGCGCCGCCCTGCGCTCGAGCCAGGGCGTGAACGCAACCACCGACGATTCCGGGATCGCAACGCTCGAACTTGAGGTCCCGGAGGCGGAAGCGCTGCGGGGCAGCCGCGTGGACATCTCCTACGCGGGCGACGACCGCCATGCCCCGCTCAGCATGTCTTACTACTGGGAGGGCGCCATAACGCCCGGCGCCGTGAACTGGCTGGCATGGGTGGGCATTCCCGCTCTGGTCGGGTTGGTCGCGGCCGCCGGCTACGCCGGCAGGAGGTTCGCGCTCGCGCCGCTGCTCCTGAGCCTGCGCCGCAAGCGCGCGGCGGCCGAACCCGGACCGGCCGCGGCCGAGGTGGTGGAGGACGCCGCCGAGGACGAGGACGGCGCCGAAGCCGGCGCTTGCGATTGCGCCGACGCGGCCGCGGAAGCCATAGACGATGCCGGCGAAGACCACCAGCGCGTCGAGCTGCAAATCTCGTTCCGGAAGGAGGCGGAAGACCTGGCGGACGTATGGGGGCCGGGCGAAGAAATCTGGATAAACGTCAGCGTGTCCGTCGACGGGCAGGCCACTGCCGGCGCAACCGTCGAAACGTCGGTCGGCGATGGCGCTCCGTTCCACCTCACGCTCGGCGAGGATGGGGCCGGCGACTTCACCTGGAGCGCCGCCGAGCCCGGCGAATACCCCGTATCGGCGCAATTCACGGGTGATGACGACCTGGTATTCGCCGAATATCGAGACTTGCGGATCGTAGATTTCCGCGACGAAATTGTCCGCCTCTACGGCGAGTTCCAGGAGTGGGCGATGAAGCAGGATGCCGGCGTAGCGGATTCGTCCACGCCCCGGGAGGCGGAAGCCCTGCTTGTCGCCCGGGGTCTGCCGATTCCCGGTCGCGACCTTGCAGAGATCATCGCCCGGTTCGAGGAGGCGGACTACAGCGAGCATGCGATCTCGCGCCGGCACTACGAGGCGATGTACCGTGCGCTGGGCGCGGTCGTGAGGGTCGGGCGGTGAGGCTCATCGCCCTCGGTCGACGCCCGGGGCCGGGAGTCGCGTTACTGGCGGGCGGCACGCTGGCGACATTTGCACTGCTGTCGGGACCGGAGAGTCCGCTCGCGCGGCTGACCGGACTGGACCTGGATTTCCTTGCCCTGCCGGTTGTGCTGTGCGGCGTACTGCTCACCCTGGGCAGATTGGCCCTGTTGCTGCGCGGCACCGAATTTGCGGCACGCGCAGTCCTGCAGTTGCGGAGCGGCAAGCCGGCAGCGCGCACAAGGCGCCTGGAGGAGGCCCTGCCCGCTTTGCATCGGCTGCTGACCGACATGGGCTGGGCGGCGCTGGGTTTGGGGCTGTTGTGGTCCGTGCCGGCATTTCTGGGACTGGTGTCAGAACTTCGCTGGACGACAGGCATCGCCCGCCTGGCGCCCTACATGGGCGGATTCGAATCGCTAGCGCTTTGGGGCGCAATCATCCTGGCGCCCTTCATTGCCGTGCGGGCAGTGGCTACCGTCCGCCCGCAGGTCGGGACGGTCGCCGTCTTCCCTTGGGCGCAACTTTCGGCTTTCGGCGCGGCCTACGCCCTGCTCGGAGCCGACGGCGCGCTCCCTGCCGCCTTTGGCCTGGACGGTGCGTGGCCGCTGCTGGCCTTCGGGACCGCCTTGGCGCTCTCCTACGCGTCTGCGGCGATCGGCAGGGCGATGGACGCGCGACCGCGCGCAAATCTGGCGCGCCAGCGGGGCGCGCTCTACGCGACCACCGCGGCATGGCCGGTCACCCTGTGGGCCTCCGTCATCCTCCTGGCCCGGGCGGCGGAGCGCTCCGCCAGCGGGCTGCGCGAGGCGGACGCGGCTGCAATCGACCCCGCTTATCTGGAGATCCTCCACTCCCTCTCGGTCGGTCAGACGCTCGCGGTAATGCTCCCGGTTGCGCTGATCGTTTGCGGGAGAGTCCTCCGGCCGGCCGTGGCCAGGATCGCTGACGACCCAACCGGGTATCTTGCCTTCCTGGCCGTCGCCTACGTCGTATTTGCCGACAAAGGCGTGCTTGCGACGGCGTATACGGTCGACTTCTCCGGCATGTTCGCCGCGCTGGGCGCCGCTACGGTCCTCACCTACACCGCTTCGGCGCTGCGCAAAGCTGGGCGGTTCGGCTTCCGCCGGCGATACGAACGGTTGGCCAATTACGCATTCCTGCCGCTTGGGACGCTGGCGGCCGCCGCAGCCGTGGCGCTGGTTGCGGGGGCTGCGCTCGTACATCTTCCCGCCGCCAGCGTGGTGCTCCTCGAATACCCGGATACGAGGCACCTCTGGGACGACCTACTGCCCTTGTTCGCAGGGTTCTACGAAGTGCGCTACCCGATCGCCTGGCTGTCGTTTGCGGCCGCCGCGATGGTCTTTGTTGCACGGGACGTGGGCGGGAGGATCACCGGGCGCTACCGCGCTTTGCTCTGGGCCCTGGGTTACGCCGCCATTGGATGCCTTGTCTGGTTCATCGCCTCCGGCATGGCGGCATTCGGCCATGGGTTTCCCTTCTTCGGGGCAATGGCCGCGGTGGGCATGTTGTCCCTGGCGCTGAGTCGACTCGCCTCCTACGCCACCGCCTCATCGAACCGAACCGTTGCCGGCCTGGCCGGCTGGATTTCGGCGTCCCGGTTGCGCCCCTTCACGCTTGGGGCGGCGCTGACCTGCTATCTGCTGCTGCTGCGGCCCGCCGTCTACGAGGTCGTGAGCTTGGCCGCCCTCTACGAGTACCTGGCGCTGCTGGCGCTGCTTCTGGCGGGCCTGATGAGCATCGTGAACAGCCTGCGCGTCGCGCCCGGCCCGCCCACTGCCGAAGGCGGCTTGGCCGTCTGGCGTCACCACCGCCAGGCATTCGAAGACAGGGCGGATCCGCGTGCGGCGCCGATCGAGTCCCTGCGGCGGATGTTCCTGGAACTCGGCGACTGGCGGCCGCTTTGGGTCTACCTTGCGACGCTGCTCTACCGCGGCGGATCGTCGCTGGACGCCATGGCGTCCGTTTGCCGTTCGCTCCGTCGCGGGGGCGTCACGCCCCTCGTGTGGACCGTTTTTGGCCGCGGCCGCAGAATTACCGCAAGAACCGCCGCGCTTGAACATGCCGTGGAAACGGCGGGACGGGCGCTGACCGGTCCGGCCCGACGCCTTGAACGCCTGGACGAGCATGCCGTGCGGAGACTGGGTGTCTCCTACGTCGACCGCGGAACGGATCCCGAACCCCTGGCGGTAGCGCTGATCGTCGCGGATTGCCAGCAGGGAGCGGATCCGGAGGCTGCCGTCGACCGCTGGTTCTCGCTGCTTGAAGCACCGGCTCCGTTCCTGGGGTGGTTTTTCCAGTCGCGCGGGCGTATGGCCGCCGGGCTAAAAACCGCATCGCAGCGCACCCAATTCGTCGAAGGGGCGATCACATCGTTATTCGGTGATAACTCGCCGCGGAGCACGTCTCCGTCGCGCGGACGGATCGAGACCAATGCCTTGGGAGGCAGTACATGACTGGTAGTAGGAAGACTAGGTTGCAGGGCAGCGTCTCCACGCCGCCTGGGTCGCAGCCCCGAGGCGCCAGAAAGGTTCCCAGCCATGAATGAAATCGCTCTGGAGGAGGCGCGACTCTCCTGTGAGCGGATCATCGACCGCGTCAGCGAGGTCTATGTCGGCAATCGGCTGCTCCTACAGCGACTGCTGGCGGCGGCGCTGGCGAATGGGCACGTGCTAATCGAGGACTATCCCGGTCTGGGCAAGACGCTCCTGGCCAAGGCGTTCGCGCGGGCGATCAGCGGGGAACGGAAGCGCATCCAATTCACGCCCGACCTGCTGCCGTCGGACATATTGGGGATGAACATCTGGAATCAGCGGGACGCGACGTTCAGATTGATGCGGGGACCGGTGTTCACCAACGTGCTGTTGGCCGACGAGATCAACCGGGCACCACCCAAGACCCAGTCGGCGCTGCTCGAGGCCATGGAAGAGCGCCACGTCACCCTGGACGGGCAGGGACTCAGAATCGAGCCGCCCTTCATGGTCATTGCCACGCAGAACCCGATCGAGCAGGAGGGTACGTATCCGCTGCCGGAGGCCCAGCTGGACCGCTTCCTGCTCAGGCTCACCACCGGCTATCCGGCCAGCGCGGCGCTGGAACGCGACATCCTGCTGCGGCGCATCCAGAACCAGAAGGATGACCCGGCCCCGGATCTGGAGCCGGCCGTCGAGATGCGGCGCTTCGTGGAGTTGCAGCAATTCGTTGAGACCGGCGTTTACACCGACCAGCTCATCCTCGACTACATCACGCAGCTGGTAAGACTCTCGCGCGAACACCCGCGCGTAGCCGTCGGCGTCAGTCCCCGGGGAGGGCTGGCCCTACTCAGGGTGGCGCGGGCAATGGCCTTGATCCAGGGGCGGGACTTCGCAGTGCCCGATGACGTTAAGACCCTCGCCCCCGACGTGCTCTCGCACCGCATCATCCTGAACATCGAAGACACCCTGGAGGGGCTTCGCAGTGAGGGCGTCGTCGCTGAGATCCTGTCGCAGGTGCCTGCCCCAACCGGGATCGGCGAAGCGGCCCCGGGGTGAGATTTCAGCCGTCCCAGTGGGGTTTTATATCCACCGCCCTGCTCCTGCTGGTCGTGGGGCTGGCGCTGGGCAACGTGGTGCTTGTGACCGGGGCGGTTTTCGTCGTGGTCACCGCCTTCCTGTCAACTACGCTCGCTCCTCCGAATGGCGTGGTTGTGACGAGAAGCGTGGACAAGACCACGTGCTGGATCGGCGACATCCTTACGGTGGAGCGACGGCTAACGGCCGGCAGCGGGATCGGCGCCATCTACGTGCACGACGAGTTGCCTCCGGAATCAAATGTTTTGGACGGTAGCAATTTGCGTGTGGTTTGGAAGTGGCCCGGAAAGCAGGCCGCGGACCTCTCGTACCAGGTGCGATTCCCGAAACGCGGCGCGTTCACGCTGAAGGAAACCGGCTGGGAGTCGCGCGCCCCGTTCGGTGGCGATCGCCGCGCCGCCGGCTCGTCGGGCGGCTCGCTTCAGGTGTCGGTGGTTCCCCGGATCCGCAGCATCGCGCGTCTGAACAGCCTTCGACTGCCGGCCGCATCCGGCCGTTACACCGAGAACCTCGGCAGAGTGGGCGCTACTTCGGACGAGTTTCGCGAATTGCGGCCCTACCAGACAGGCGATCCATTCAACCGGATCAACTGGAAGGCCAGCGCACGTGGGCGACAGTTGGACAATCGCCCTATCGTCAACGAAATGTATCCGCAGGCCATGACGGGAGTGTGGGTGTTCCTGGACACTGCGGATTACATGGATACCGGCCTTTCCTTGGCCAACCCTCTAGAGCACTCGGTCGAGGCGGCGGGCGCGCTGGCCCAGTACTACCTCGTGCGGGGGTCCACGCTCGGGGCTTACCCTTACAACAACTCCGACCGCAATGGACTGTTGACACCCGATTCGGGGAGGAGTCAGTTCCGCCGGCTCGTGCAATTGCTGGCCGGCCTGAAGCCGGGCCCGCCCCGCGAAGATCTGCTGCAGGCGGCGGAACGGTGCAAGAGTTTCCTCCTCAGGATGCATCCAGACGTCTTCGTTATCACGCGCCTGGACGTTCAGTACGACCGGCCCGGGGACCTGGGCGAATCCCTGGACCGATTCAAGTCGGCGATAACTCGCCTTGCATCCTTTGGCGCAGCATCCACCCGGAAGAGTCGCGTTAGCGTGGTGCATGTGGCCCAGCGGCGACCCCAGGAGACTTCGCAGGCGGCGGAGTGGGTCGCGTGGGAAACGCAGGTGGTCTCCAGGGAGGTGAGGAAAGTGGGCGCGCGAGTCATCGAGTGGGAGCCGGGGCGCGAAGAATTCGCGTCGGTGTTGTTGCGACATGCAAAGACCGATCTCTAATCCGGCCTGGCGCGGCGCCGGCGCGATGATCGCCGTCGCCGAATCTTTGGCGTTGTCCGTCTTGGTGCTACTCGGCGTCTATGTGCTCTCGGACACGGCTCTGGTTCGTCTTGAGCCCTGGCAAATGACTCTGGTGCTCTGCGCGGGCTTGGTTGCCTACTGGTCGGTTCAGGCCCTGGGCGATGGCCGTATAGCCTTCTGGCTGACGGCGCCTGCAGTCACCCTGCCTCACTTCGCCCCGGCCTGGTCACACAACCGTATCGGCTGGCACGAAATGCTCGGAGCTGGAGGCGGCGCTGGATGGTGACCGGTCCTACCTCTGGGACCTGACGCTGTTCCTCGCGTGCCTGGCCGTCCTGATCGGCCTGTATCGAATCGTCGGGATCAAGCGCCTGGACCGGCAGATGCGGCTGCGGCAGGTGGACCCGCGGGAGAGGCGCCTGGCAACGCGCTGCGAGGGATTCGTGGCCATCGCGCTGATAGTTGTCGGACTACTGGCGACCGGCCCGTTGATCGCGGCCTCGACTGCGCTGGCGGGCAGCGACATGCTGCAGAGCGGACCTGCGCTGGCGATAGCAGCGATCGGTGCGGGAGCGGCTGTCCTATTCGCGTTGACGATCTGGCTGTGGTTCCGGGGGAGCCAGCGCCCGGGCAGCAGGTCGTTATCGAGTTAACCGAAGCGCAAGAGTTGGCAGCCGGGACCGCACGGCCTCCCACGTAGTGCCTCGACGCCGGGTCCCGGGTACGCGTACGGCGCCGAAGTGGAGCCGATCGCTGAGGTTGCCGGCGATTTCGGCTTCGTCGACCAGGATGAACAGGTCGCAGGCGCAAGCCGGATCATGCAAGCCGGATTGCGGATTATTGACAGGCCGAATGAAGGGACCCGAGCGTGGTGGGCAAGGCGGCGGACCGGCGATGCGAAGAGGGGCCGCAGGCCTGACCAGCGGAGCGCAGAGGCGCTCGCGAAATGCTGGCGTCCATGCGTCATCATGGCCGCGGTGAGGGGGCGAAAGGACCCCTCGCGGGCGAACCTTTCCTCGCGGTCATGGGTGATGTCGGCGCGAAATGCACTGTAGCGCTGCATCGATACCCAGGCCACTATCAGGTGTGTTGGCGCCGCTACACTTCCGTTGGTCGTGCGGCTCAAACCGCACCGACAATGGCAGCGTCACGCAAGGATCTTGGATGAATAGAGCTGCCCGGCCATCGGAAGGAATCGGCTTCAGCTTCCGGGCGTTGGGCGCGGCAATCCTGCTGATCCTCATGCTGGCCGCCTGCGAAGAGCAAAGCGCGGAGCAGGGACTGGGGGTCGTGCGGGTCGAAAACGGCCAGGCGATCCACATCCGGGCCGTGGCGGCCTTGACGACCCCGGCCGGCAGGCCGTCGCCCACCTACAGGGGGATGACGCTGGCGGTCGAGGACTTTGGCCCGATCAAGGGAAATCCGGTTTCGGTCGGGGCCGGAATCGACTCCACTTGCTCGGCCGAGGGAGGGGCCGCGGCCGCCGAGACCTTGGTCGGGGACCCGCGCGTGGTCGCCGTCGTCGGCCCGTCCTGTTCGGTTGCGGTGGCCCAGGCGGCGCCGATCCTCAGCGCGGCGGGGATGACCATAATCGCCCCTTCGGCGACATCTCCCTCACTTACGTCCGATTTGGCCGGAACAGCCGGCGCAAATCACCATAGCGGGTTCTTCCGGGTGGCCAGCAACGACCTGCACGAGGGTCGCGCGGCCGCCCGCTTCGCGTTTGGCGAGCTGGGATTGCGCAAAGTGGCCGCGATTGACGACGGCGATCCCTACACGTCCGGGCTCACCGCAACTTTCGCGGACGCCTTTGAAGAACTGGGCGGGGCGGTCGAGGTGAATTCAATCGCCAAGGGAGAGACCGACCTGCAGGCCATGCTGCGCCGGATCGCCGAGGGCGGCCCCGACGGCCTCTACTTCCCGCTCTTTGCATTGGAAGGCGGAGCTCTAATCCGCCAGTCCCGCGCAACTCCCGGGCTCGAGGAGGCTCCCCTGATCGGTGGGGCGTCACTGCTGGAGCCCGACATCCTTTCACTACCGGAGGCGGCGGGCCTTTACGTCCCCGGACCGGACCTGGACTACGGAGAAAACACCAACCAGTTAACCGGCGTCAGCAGCCGGCAGCTGCGGACCGCCTACGAAGCGCGCTACGGCGCGGCGCCCGAATCGGTCTATTTGGAGCATGCCTACGACGCGACCGTCATCCTCCTTGCGGCGATCGAGTCGGTGGCCGTCCACGATGGGGATGATCTGGTCATCGATCGCGCCAAGTTGCGCGAGGCCCTGGCGGCAACCAGCGGATTCGGAGGGATAATCGGCACCCTCTCGTGCGACGAATTCGGCGATTGCGGCACCGGTGCGGTCCAGATTGCCCACAACCCCGATCCGGATGCCGGGATGGATTTCCGCGAATTGCCGATCGTGTACCGGTTTGCACCCTGACGGGGCCGGCCCGCCGTAGAGAACCCGGCTCTGCGTAAGCGAAAAGGAATTTCCGGTCTCGGGCTCTTTGGTCTTGGGTAAACCAAGCCCCGCAGATTCCGAGGGAGGGTTTTCCGGCCAAATAGGGGCGGTCCCAGTCAGCAGAATCGGTGAACCGGGGAGCGGGCCGGTCAACCGGCAGCGTTGCTCTCAACGCAATCTACTGATCGGTGCCAGCTTCCGGGAGGATGCGCCGAAACTCCAATTCGCGACCTCTTTGAACCCGGTGCGGTTTTCCTTTGCGCGCTTACGCGTAATGCCGGACGGATCCCGGTTTTACGCGGGCATGCCGGGATTTCCGTATTCCGGCAACCCTTCCGGTGGCGCCAATAACGCCACCGCCCCGCACAGTCCTTGAATGATCCTGTGCATTGCCGTTCACCGGTCCGAACCGGCGCGACGGCATCCGCCCTGTCCGCACCCCGGGAGCCGGCGGCGGAGTTCAGTGATGGTGATCGTCCTCTTCGCCGTGACCGTGGTCGTGTCCGTCATCCTCGCCGGACCCTGGTCTTTCGTGACCACCGCGCGCCCCGCCAGTGTGAACATTCGGCTCACCCTGGAAGATCATTGCACCTTCGAAGAACCTTGCATTCGGGTGATAGGTGTGCATCAACCGCAGCGCGGCGGCGGCCAGCAAAACCTCGAACCGGGCCAGGTCCATCACCGTGAATGCGATCTGGTCGCGCTCGGCGAATGAGAGCTTGCTGAGCGGGTATTCGCCGATCGATCCCAGCACCGGCGCGACGCCGGATTCTTCCATCGCCGCGATGGCGTGCGGCAGGAGGTCGGCCTCCAGCACCAGCAGGCCGGCCGTGTCCGGTGCGGCGGCCAGGAGATCGGCGATCTGCTCGCCCGGGTCGGCCGCAGCGAGCTGATGGGCCGCGACCGCCCCTGCGGCGAAGTTGCTTCCGAGGTCGTCGCAGATGTGGCGTCGCAGAGGTTCGACGCCCTCGGGAATCAAGCAGAGCAGCGCATCTGAAACCCCGGCCGCGGCAAATTGGTCGGCCGCGCGGCGGGCCGCCGCCGATGCGTCCATCGACACGTGGACAAGCGAACCGGCTTCGTCGGCAAACTCGGCGCCGCCGCCGAAGCTGGCGACCTGCACTCCCAGTTCGGCCGCCGCGCGGATCGCCGGAATGATCACCTCCGGTTCAGCCAGGGTGGCCATGATCATGTGTGCTCCGTTGTGGGCGCACGCCTCGATTGCCTGCACCCGGTCGGCGGCGTCGGGGTGGGTTGAGTACTCAAGTTGCAGACCGACGGCTTTGGCCGCGCGGGCCGCGTGGAACTCGGTGAACCTCCAGTAGAGCTTCTCCGGATCGCCGTCGGCGACAACGCAGAGCTTCGGCGAGGGTTCCGGCGCTTCGGGATGCGGGCCATGATCATGCCCCCCGTCGTCCTCCCCGGCGTCGACGGACGATTCACCCGCGTCCGGACCGGGTTCGGCCGCTTCCGGTTCTTCGGCCGCGCCGTCCCCTGGGTCAACTTCGGTCTCACCGGAATCCGGCTCGGAATCGACAATGTCCGCTCGGTCCGCCTCAAGCGATCCGGCGTCCGGCTTCGGACTCGCCCGGGTTCGACGGCTCTTCGGTCGCGGCGGGTTCGGGTGCGGCCGGCCCGGCATCGGGCCCCGGCGCGACCTGCACGGACGCGTCCCCGGGAGGATCGACCGGTCCGAAGAAGGCCTGATTGACCAGCGTGGTCAGGGCGGCGGTTACCAGGATGAGGACGGCAACGGCGACGGGCCGCGCCCAACCTCCGAGCTTTGAATTCACCCGCTTTGATCCCGCCCGCTGCGCAGCTTTAGTCAATTGGCCGAGATCCTGCGGCAATCAGGCGCGGTCGCTGCGCCGCGCCAGCCAGTCGAACCACGTGCCCAGCACCAGTGCGATCAGGTAGTAGATTGCCATCCCGGGGGCCGCGTAAAGCGAGAGCAGGATCATGGCCAGACATGCAGCCTGGCCGAGCCGGACGGTGGCCTCCGAATCGAGAATCTCGGCAATCAGGGTCTGCGGTCCCGAACTGATCCGCGCACCGGCTTCGAAGGAGTCCTTGGCCAGCGGCTGGCTGAGGAACTGGCCGATCTCGGCCAGGACGTCCTCGATTCGCCGCGCGTCGCCGCTTACCGTGCCGACCGCGATGAAGTCCTCGGCGACGAATTTGATGCCCAGCAGCCAGAAGGTCTCGGCCCCGAAAGCCACGTAGCGCCGCCGCGAGACCACCGGGATCGCTTCCAGCTGCGAGAACTCGTAGACCTCGTCGCGAAACGAAAACCATCCGAACAGGTCGTGCTGGCGGATGACGACGATCTTGAACTGGCGGTCGAAAACCACCTCGACGTTGCGCCGGATGACCAGGGTCAGGATCCAGACCACGAAACCGCCGACCAGGGTCACGGTGAAGATGTTGAATTCCTGGGCCTGCATCGCCACCAGCAGCGCCATCGCCAACGCCACCAGCACCTGGATGCGGCGGTTGGAGTCACCGCCGGTCAGGTGCATGCGATGTTCAGATTCAAGCCAGGTGTGGCATGGCGTGCCCCAGCGGTCGGTCAAGACCGACCTTTGCGCTGCCGGCTCCGGTTACTTTCTTCTATGGTATTTGGGGCGCGATTCCCGATTGGCACAGGACGACGATCATGGACACTGGACGCCTTGATGTGGCTCGGCCACGGTACGTTTCGGCTCACGTCCCCCGAGGGCCGGTCGATCCTGATCGATCCCTGGCTGGCCGGCAACCCCACCTGCCCCGAGGCCGAGCATGTCCAGGAAGGCCTGGACGCGATCCTGGTAACCCACGGGCACGACGACCATGTCGCCGACCTGGTTTCGACCGCCGCCGCAAACCCCGGCGCCAAGGTGGTCGCGGTGCTCGAAGCGGTCTGGGCGCTCGCCGAGCTGGGGCTGCCGGAGGAATCCGCGGTCGGCATGAACCTGGGCGGTACGGTCGCGGTCGGCGGGGTGTCGGTGAGCATGGTGGAGGCCAAGCACACCACCTCGCTGCGCGTGGACGGCCGGATCGAGAACGCCGGGATCCCGGTGGGCTACGTGGTGGGTCTCGAAGATGGCCGGTCGGTTTACTTTGCCGGCGACACGGCGCTGTTCGGCGACATGACCCTGATCGGCGAACTCTACCACCCGCAGCTGGCGGTGCTGCCGATCGGCGGGCATTTCACCATGGACGGACGTCATGCCGCCCGGGCCGCCCGCATGCTCGGCTGCGGCTACGTTGTTCCGTGCCACTACCGGACGTTTCCGCTGCTTGCCCAGGACGCCGGGGCGTTGCCTCGACGGCCTTGGCGGAGCGTCCAAGCCAAAGGTCCTGGAACTTGAACCCGGCCAGGAAATCGAGCTGCCGTCCTGAACTCCCGGGCCGCCCGCCCCGATTTCTTCCTGACCTATAAAATTTGGGCGCCGCAACCTATCGCGGATCATTCCCTTATCAGGATCAAATTGACCGGAAGCAGCGCCGTGCGCGCAACCTGCCGAACGCGGTTCCCGATCGGTGAACACGCTTCAATCCGCACCCGCACGCTCATTGCGGGATGGTCGGTAGTGGTAGCGGTACGGGGCGAGAGCTCCCTGGCAAACTAGCCGGCAGCTCTCGAAAACCAGAAAACCCGCGCTTCCGCGCAACCCCCTCCAACCTCTTTCCGACCCGATAAGGACCATCCCTCGATGAAATCGACGCAAACTCGCACCGGCGGCCAGGTCGTGTGCGACGTGATGCTCGAGGAAGGTGTCGATGCCATCTTCGGCATGCCCGGCGGCGCCAGCCTGCCCTTCTACGACGCCCTTTACCATTACCCCCAGATCCGCCATTACCTGATGCGCCATGAGCAGGGCGCCGGCTTTGCCCGCCGACGGGTATGCGCGGGGCCCGCAACCAGGTTGGTGTCGCGACCTCAACTTCCGGTCCCGGCGCGACCAATTTCGTCACGTCGATGGCATCGGCCCAGATGGACTCGGTGCCGGTCGTCTTCATTACCGGCCAGGTCGCGCGCGAGTTCATTGGGACCGACGCGTTCCAGGAGACCGACGCCACCGGGTGCTCGATTCCGGTCACCAAGCAGAACTACCTGGTCACCGACCCGGACGAGCTTCCCTACATCATGAAAGAGGCGTTCTACCTGGCGCGCTCGGGTCGCCCGGGCCCGGTTCACATCGACATCCCCAAGGACGTCTTTCTGGCCGAGACCAAGGCCCCGACCCCGGAATCGGTCAGGGTGCCCGGGTACCGTCCCGCCGGGGCCGGCCACAAGATGATGGTCCGGCGCGCGGCCGACCTAATCGCCGACTCCAAGCGACCGGTGATCATGGCCGGGCACGGCGTGGCCATCTCCGGCGCCTGGGACGAGCTTTTCGAGCTGGCGACCAAGAACCGGCTGCCGGTCATAACGACCCTGCACGGGGTCGGCTGCTTCCCCGAGCGACACGAACTGTCGCTGGGAATGATGGGCATGCACGGGATGTACTACGCCAACATGGCCGTCCACGACTGCGACCTGATCATCGGCATCGGCTGCCGCTTCGACGACCGCGTCACCGGGCGGGTCGCGGATTTTGCGCCCCAGGCCAAGATCATCCACATCGACGTGGATCCGGCCGAGATCGGCAAGATCGTCCCTACCGAGGTCCCGATCGTGGGCGACGCCAAGGCCACCCTGGCGTTGCTGAACCAGCAGGCCCGGCCGCCCGAAAACGGGCCCTGGCTCAAGCATCTGGCCGGGCTGAAGGCCGACCACCCCTCGCACGACCCGCCGCAAACTGCCGATGAGAACCTGCTGCCCCAGCACATGGTGCGCAAGATCTACGAGCATTCCGGCGGGCGGGCCAAGGTGATCGCCGACGTCGGGCAGAACCAGATGTGGGCCTCGCAGAACTTCTTCTACGACCACCCGCTGCACTTCTTCTCGGCCGGCGGGACCGGTCCCATGGGCTACGCCCTGCCAGCGGCCCTGGGCGTGGCGGTGGCCTGTCCCGAAGACGAAGTCTGGTGCGTCACCGGTGACGGCGGCCTCCAGATCAACATCCAGGAATTTGCGACCCTGGCCGAGTACCAGATCCCGGTCAAGGTCGGGGTGATGAACAACGGCCATCTGGGCATGATCCGGCAATGGCAGAACCGCTTCTACGACGGCCGCCTGCTGGGTGCGCGCCTTGCCAACCCGCCCTTTGAGAAAGTCGCCGAAGCGTACGGCATAACCGGCCTGCGCGCCTCCACCCAGGCCGAAGCCGACGATGCCATCGCCGAAGCGCGCTCGATCGACGGGCCGGTCGTCATCGACTTCCTGGTGGACGAATTCGAGGACTGCATGCCGATGGTCGTTCCCGGCGCCTCGCTCGGCGAGACCGTGGAGGCGTGATTTCGATGGAAGAGAAGACCAAGCGGCTGACCACCGTCGTGGCCTACGTCCAGGACCGACCCGGCGTCCTGGTCCAAGGTCTCTATGGTGTTGCGGCGCCGCAACTTCAACATCGCCTCGCTGGTCGTGGGGCATTCCGAGCGGCCCGGGGTTTCGCGCATGACCATCGTGGTCGAAGGCGATGCCCGCGAAGTCAAGCAGGTCGAAAAGCAGCTCTACAAGGTGATCGAGGTCCTGAAGGTCTTCGATCTGGCCCGCTGGCAGCGCGGTGCTCAAGGAGGTGGCGCTGATCCGCATCGCCACCAACAGTTCGAATCGCGCCGAGGTCATCGGCCTGGCGCAGGTGTTCGGCGGTCGGGTCGACGACGTCGGCCGCAACTACGTGATGATCGAATTGAGCGCCTCACCGTATTCGATCGACCGGTTCCTGCGCGTTGCAAATGATTTCGGCGTCATGGAGCTGGCCCGGACCGGTGCGGTGGCGATGTCGCGCGGCGAGAAGATCATCTCGGCGCCGGTTGAAGAGGCCCAAAAATCCCACAACGGACAAGGGACAAGTTACTGACCATGGTTGATGTTTACTACGACGACGACGCCGATCTGGGCGAACTGACCGGCAAGAAGATCGCCGTCATCGGCTACGGCAGCCAGGGCCATGCCCACTCGCTGAACCTGAAGGACTCGGGCTGGACGTGGTGATCGGCCTGCGCGAAGGCTCCTCGTCCTGGGGCCGGGCCGAAAGCGCCGACCTGCTGGTGCTGCCGACCGCCGAGGCGGTGGCGGCATCGGACATCTCCATGGTCCTGGTCCCGGACCAGAACGCGCCCGAGGCGTACGCCGAGGAGATCGAGCCGAACCTGGCCGACGGCGACATGCTGATGTTCGCGCACGGATTCAACATCCACTACGGCCAGGTTCCGCCCGCCGGAGAACGTGGACGTGGCGATGGTCGCCCCCAAGGGACCCGGCCACATCGTCCGCGACATGTTCGAGGGACGGGGTCGGCGTGCCGGCGCTGTTTGCAATCCACCAGGACTCCACCGGCCGCGCCCGCGAGCTGGCGATGGCCTACGCCAAGGGCGTCGGAGCCACCAAGGCGGGCCTGATCGAGACCACCTTCCCGTGACGAGACGGAAACCGACCTGTTCGGCGAACAGGCCGTCCTGTGCGGCGGAACCACCGCCCTGGTCAAGGCCGGGTTCGAGACGCTGGTGGAAGCCGGCTACGCGCCCGAACTGGCCTACTTCGAGTGCCTGCACGAACTCAAGCTGATCGTGGACCTCATGTACCAGGGCGGCATCGACTACATGCGCTACTCGGTGTCCGACACGGCCGAATACGGCGACCTGGTCTCCGGTCCACGCGTGATTTCCGAGCAGTCACGCAAGGCGATGCGCGAAATCCTGGCCGACATCCAGGACGGGACTTTCGCCAACCGCTGGATCCTGGAAAACGTCGCCGGCCGGCCGGCCTACTCGGCCCTGCGCCAGAAGGACAAGGAAAGCCAGCTGGAAGAAGTCGGCGCCCGCCTGCGCGGGATGATGCCGCACCTGCAGGGCCGCCGCGACTAGGCCGGACCGCCACACCCGGCGAGGTTGTCGAACATCGGCACTGCCGCAATCCCCAGTTCGGGACTTGGCGCGCCGCGATGCGACCCATGGTCCAATGCCGGCTTAATTGCCCGGAATCAGCTCCACGGTTGCTGAGCTGGCATCCCGTCCACCCCGGCGGACGCGTTTGGTTGCCGGGGATGGCCGAACTACTTCAGCGTTGCTTTATCCAGTCGCGAAGGGCGTGGTCGATCCGTGTCTGCCAGCCGCGCCCGCCGGCGCGGAAATGGTCGATGACGTCCTGAGACAACCGGATGGTGGTCGAAACCTTCGGTCGAACCTTTGGCGGGCGGCCCCTTCGAACCGGCGCTCGGGCGAATTTCTCGGGCCATTCGCCTTCCGAAAGATCTGGAGCGGTGTCAGGGTCAGAAAATCTTGCTGCGTAGTGCCGTCGTTCACGTTCATTGGCCTTTCTCATGCTGATGATGCGGCGCGCTTCGCTGCGGGGCGTCCAGACGAGCACAATCATCATGTGGTCAAGAAATTCGATGGTGATGTATCGAATTTCGCCTTACTTGCGCCGGTCGTCCTCGGCAGTAAGCGTCGCGCCGGCAAATACTTCGCTGGCCCGCGCCATGTCCAGCCCCCTAACTCCAATCGATTTCTGACGCTTCTCCTCGTCGACCTCGACCCGCATGAATTATTGTTACTACAATAAATGAATTTTGCATTAATTTCCAATCTTTCACGGCGATTCACCGTGCAGGCCGGCCAGTTGCGCCCGCAGCATCGGCGGTTGCTCCCAGCCGCCCCAGAAAAAACTTGGGCCGCCACAGAGCTTCAAATAGGCAAGCAAGCAAAATTCGATCTACGTGTGCCAATCGGGGCGATCCGTCAGGGAGCCAAACGGACTTAAAATTCACACATGCAGCTTTCCCGTACGCCGCTTGCACCAGCGCACCTCCTCTCTATTGCTCGCGCTTAGCGGCCCCTCGCCGGACCGATCCGGTAGAGGGGTCTGAACCCGCAAGCGTCGTCGCCACACGCGGTCCGGACAACCGGAGCCAAAGCGGCGGAACTCCAAGAACCCAACCGAGAACGAGATAGGAAGCTGCAGATGCGCACAATACGCATCTTTGATACGACCCTGCGCGACGGCGAACAGGCTGCCGGCGGCGCGCTGACGTTGGACGAGAAGATGGAGGTCGGCCGCCAACTGGAGCGGCTCGGGGTGACGGTGATCGAAGCCGGCTTCCCCTCGACCTCGCCTGGCGATTTTGAAGCCGTTACCAGGATGTCGCGCGAGCTGCGCGGCGTTGAAATCGCAGCCCTCTCGGGCTTCCGCGACTATCAGATCGAACGCACCTGGGAGGCGCTCAAAGACGCCGAGCGCCCACTGCTGCACACGGTCATCTCTACCTCCGACGTGCACCTTCAGAACCAGCTGAACATGACCCGTGAAGAGGTGGTCGAGCTGACCCGCTCGACGGTCGAACTGGCGCGCCGGCGCTGCCCGCACGTCGAGTTCTCGACCATGGACGCCACCCGCACCGATCCGGACTATCTGGTGCAGGTGCTGGCCACCGCGATCTCAGCCGGGGCCACGGTCGTGAACATCCCCGACACGGTCGGCTACGCGATGCCGACCGAATTCGGGTCGCTGGTTGCCTACTGCATGGAAAACGTACCCGGTATCGACGAGGTCATCGTCTCGGTCCACTGCCATGACGACCTGGGCCATGCGGTGGCCAATTCACTGGCCGGCGTGGTGCAGGGCGTTGCCCAGGTGGAGTGCACGATCAACGGCGTCGGCGAGCGGGCCGGCAACGCCTCGCTGGAAGAGATCGTGATGGCGCTGCGCACCCGCAGCGACTACTACGGGGCCGATACGGCCATCGACGCGCGCGAGTTCTACCGGACCTCGCGGCTGGTCTCCAACCTGATGGGAATGCCGGTGCCGCCCAACAAGGCAATCGTGGGCGCCAACGCGTTCGCCCATTCCTCGGGCCTGCACCAGGACGGGATGCTGAAGAACTCGGTCAACTACGAGATCATGCGGCCCGAGGATGTCGGGCACCATTCCTCGCGGATCGTACTGGGTAAGTTCTCCGGCCGGCACGCTTTCCGCAACCACCTGCGCATGATGGGGGTCGACATCCCGGACGAGGACTTCCAGGACGTTTTCGACGAATTCAAGCGGGTCGCCGACCGCAAGAAGGAGATCACCGACCAGGAGCTGGAGGCGATCGTGGGGGCGCGCATGCGCCTGCAGCGCCAGCAGAGGTTCAGGCTCGAACTGGTGCAGGTCTCCTGCGGCACGTTCGGGGTCCCCACCGCCACCGTGCGGATCCTGGTCGACGAAGAACCGGTCCAGGTCGCGGCGATGGGCGATGGACCCGTCGACGCGGTCTACAAGGCGATCATGTCGGCCACCGGAATGGACGTCGAATTGACCGACTTTTCGATCTCGGCGGTGTCCGAGTCGCCGGACGCGCTCGGCGAGGTGGTGATCAGGGTCGAGCAGGGCGAGCGCGCCGCCACCGGCCACGGTGTCGACACCGACATCCTGGTGGCCAGCGCGAATGCGTTCGTCAGCGGCCTGAACCGGCTCACCGCCGACGTGGCGGTCGGTCGCATCCCTCTCCAGCACTCGGTTTGATGTTCCGTGCCTGAATCACTGCTTGACAAGGTCTGGGAAAACCACGAAGTAGCCAAGCTGGCCTCGGGTCAGTCGCAGCTGTTCATCGGACTGCATCTGGTCCACGAGGTGACCAGCCCGCAGGCCTTCGACATGCTCTCCGAGCTGGGGCTCGAGGTTGCCTTCCGCGACCGCACATTCGCCACCGTCGATCACATAATCCCGACCGACGGGGCCGCCCGGCCCTACGCCGACTCGATGGCCGAGGAGATGTTCCAGGCCATCGAGCGCAACGTCGCCGACACCGGGATCACGTTCTTCAACGAGGCTTCCGGGGCGCAGGGGATAGTGCACGTCATCGGCCCCGAGCTGGGCATCTCGCAACCCGGGATGACGATCGCCTGCGGCGATTCGCACACCTCCACCCACGGGGCCCTCGGGGCGGTCGCGTTCGGCATCGGGACCTCGCAGGTCCGCGACATCCTGGCCACCCAGACCATGGCCGTCTCCAAGCCGAAGCTGCGCCGCATCGAAGTTGGTGGCGCTCTGGGGCGGGGCGTCTACCCCAAGGACGTGATCCTGAACATCATCGGCCGGCTCGGAGTCCAGGGCGGCACCGGCTACGCCTATGAATACGGTGGCCCGGTCTTCGACGCCATGTCGATGGAGGGCCGCATGACGGTCTGCAACATGTCGATCGAGGGCGGGGCCCGGGTCGGCTACGTCAACCCCGACCGGACCACTTTCGATTACATGCGCGGGCGCCGCTACGCACCCGCCGGAGCGGACTTTGAGCGCGCCGTCGAATGGTGGTCGCAGCAGTCCAGCGATCCCGACGCAGATTACGACGACGTGGTCGAATTCGACGGGTCGGCGATCGAGCCGATGGTGACCTGGGGGACCAACCCGGGCCAGGTCGTAGGCGTGGACCAGGCTGTGCCGGACCCCCGTTCGGTGCATCCGGCCGAATCAACCGCGGTGGCCGGCGCACTCGAATTCATGGGGCTTGAACCAAACCAGCCCATCGCCGGCTTCCCGATCGACGTGGCGTTCATCGGTTCCTGCACCAACAGCCGCATCTCGGACCTTCGCGAGGCCGCCGCGGTCGTGAAGGGCAACCGCGTGGAGGGATCGGTTAAGGCCATCGTCGTGCCCGGTTCGCAGCAGGTCCGCGCCCAGGCTGAGTCTGAAGGTCTGCACGAGGTGTTCCTTGACGCCGGATTCGAATGGCGCGACGCCGGGTGCTCGATGTGCCTGGGCATGAACCCGGACAAGCTGGAAGGCCGCCAGGTCTCGGCATCCTCCTCCAACCGCAATTTCATCGGCCGCCAGGGGTCGCCGACCGGGCGGACCCTGCTCATGAGCCCGGCAATGGTCGCCGCCGCCGCGCTGGCCGGCTCGGTGGCCGACGTTCGCGGAGTCGCCTGATGAACGTACCCGGAACACCCATCAGCCAGGTGCGCGGGCGCGGCATCGTCCTGCGCGGTAACAACATCGACACCGACCAGATAATTCCCGCCCGCTACCTGCGGATGGTCACCTTCGACGGCCTCGGCCGGCACGTTTTCGAAGACGAGCGTAAAGCCGCCGGCGGCGCGCACCCGTTCGACGACGAGCGCTTTGCCGGTGCCAAGATCCTGTTCGTCAATGACAACTTCGGATCCGGCTCCTCGCGCGAACACGCCCCCCAGGCGCTGGCCCGCTGGGGGATAGAGGCGATCGTGGGCGAGAGCTTCGCAGAGATCTTCTTCGGCAACTCCACAACCCTGGGCCTGCCGCTGGTGACGGTTCCGGACGTGGTGGCGGCCCAATTACAGGATTTCGTCGAGGCTGCCCCGGACTGCGAATTCTGCTTGGACATAGAACGGCGGCGCCTGACTTGCAGCGAAGGCGCCGCGTCGGTGTCGCTGCCGGCTCCGACGCGCGAGGCGCTGCTGTCGGGGCGCTGGGACGCGCTGGGCGAACTGCGCGAGAACATGGAGGCGGTCAAGAAGGTTCACGACAATCTGCCCTACGTGTCAGGGTTTGCCGGATAATCGGCACTGTTATGGCATCGCACAACATCCTGCTCGCGCCCGGCGACGGCATAGGTCCCGAGGTAGTCGGCCAGACCCGCCGGGTCCTGGAAGCCGTCGGTGAGCGCTTTGGTCACGAGTTCGCGTTCGAAACCGCCCTGGTCGGCGCGGCCGCGATTGCGGCCGAGGGAATCGAGATCACCGACGAGGTTGTCGGTCGCGCCCGTTCCTGCGACGCGGTGCTGCTCGGTGCCTGCGGCGTGGCCGGGGGCGCGGCGATAAACGGCCGTCACCCCGAGCGGGCGGTACTGCGGCTGCGCACCGAACTGGCGCTGTGGACCAACATTCGCCCAGTGCAGATCTTCGAACCCATCATCGACTCCTCGCCAGTCAAACCCGAGGTCCTGCGCGGCGTGGACATGGTCGTGCTGCGCGAATTGACCGGCGGCGTCTACTACGCCGAACCGCGCGGCCGCCTGACCGTCGACGGCGAACCGGCCGCCCGCGACACCATGCTCTACCGGCGTTCCGAGGTCGAGCGGATCGGCCATCGCGCATTCCAGATGGCGCGCCGCCGCCGCGGCAAGGTCACTTCGGTCGACAAGCAGAACGTGCTTGAATCCTCGGCCTACTGGCACGAGGTGATGACCGAGGTCGCCGCCCAATACCCGGACGTTGAAATGGACCAGATCCTGGTAGACGCGTTCGCGATGCGGCTGATCCTGAGCCCGCGCGACTTTGACGTGGTCGTTACCACCAACATGTTCGGCGACATCATCACCGACGAAATGGCGGTCCTGTCGGCATCGCTGGGGATGATGCCCTCGGCCAGCCTTGGGGACTCCTCGCGGGGCCTGTACGAGCCGATCCACGGCGCCGCGCCGGACATCGCCGGCCAGGGGTTGGCCAACCCGATCGGCGCAATTCTCTCGGCCGCCATGATGCTGCGGCTCTCATTTGACCTCGAGGCCGAGGCCCAGGCGATCGAGGATGCGGTTTCGGCCGCGCTGGATGCCGGCTATCGCACGGCAGACATCAAGGAGGCAGGTTCGTCGCATGTCGGGACTTCCGACATGGGCGAAGCCATCATTGCCCGACTCGGGGTGCCGGCGGCCGCCTAGTAAGCCGGTCGCGAACCGCGCACCGGGTGTGGCGGATCCCAATTCCCGCCGTTCCAACGTCTTGCCTTAGCAATTGAAATCACCATGACCCGCATCTTTTACCTGGACACGACCCTGCGCGACGGCGCGCAGACCGAGGGCGTTTCGTTCTCGGTATCCGACAAGCTCAACATCGCCCGCGCCCTGGACCGCTTCGGCGTCGATTACATCGAGGGCGGCTTTCCGGGCGCCAACCCCAAGGACGAGGAATTCTTCCGCCAGGCCGAAAAAATCGCCTGGCAGAACGCCAAGCTCACCGCATTCGGAGCCACCCGCTACAAGGGATCGACCTGCGAGCGCGACCCGGCGGTGCAGGCGGTTGCCCGCTCGCAGGCGCCGGCCTGTGCGATCGTGGCCAAGAGCTCGCTTTTCCAGGTCGAGGAAATCCTTGAAACCACGCCCCGCGAGGGCCTGGCGATGATCGGCGATACGGTCGCCTACCTGGTCGCGGCCGGCAAGGAAGTGATCCTGGACGCCGAACACTTCTTCGACGGCTACAAACAGGACAGCGGGTTCGCCCTCACCGCGCTGCGGGCGGCCCAGGACGCGGGTGCGAGCTGGCTGGCTCTGTGTGACACCAACGGTGGCTCACTTCCCCGGGAAGCGGCCGAGATCACCGCCCGGGCGGTGGCCGAACTGCAGATCCCGGTGGCGATCCACGCCCACAACGACCTTGAGATGGGGGTGGCGGTGTCGGTGGCCGCCGTGGCGGCCGGCGCGACCCAGGTGCACGGGACAATCAACGGCATCGGCGAACGCACCGGCAACGCCAACCTCTGTTCGATAATTCCCACCCTTGCGCTGAAGATGGGCTACACAAGCGGCGTCGACGGAAACCTTGCCCGGCTCACCGAGCTGTCGCACCTTGCGTCGGAGCTGGCCAACCTGACGCCCAATCAGCACCAGCCGTTCGTCGGCAATTCGGCGTTCGCGCACAAGGCCGGCTACCATGCGTCGGCGTCTTCGAAATTCGAACACGCCTACCAGCACATCGACCCGGCCCTGGTCGGCAACCGCCAGCGGATTCTGATTTCCGAACTCTCGGGTTCCAAGAACATCGCCAGCACGGCCCGGCGCCTGGGGATTTCGCAGACCGCCGAGACCGCCGCCGAGACCCTGGCTGCGGTCAAGCTCCTGGAGGCCGAAGGGTATCACTTCGAGGGTGCCGAGGCGTCATTCGAATTGCTGCTCCTGCGCCGCCAGCCCGATTACCGGGCCCCGTTCGAGCTGATCGATTTCCTGGCCCTGACCGAGACGCGCGGCTCGCAGCCGGTCGTCTCCGAGGCGGTCGTAAAACTCCAGGTCAACGGCGACCAGTCACACACCGCCGCCGACGGCAACGGACCGGTTTCGGCCCTGGACGGGGCTTTCCGCAAGGCCATCCTGCCCGCCTACCCGGAGCTGGCCAACGTCCACCTGATCGACTACAAGGTCCGGATACTGGACCCGGACTCGGGGACCGGCGCCTACACGCGGGTCCTGATTACCATGACCAACGGCGAACGGGAGTGGAGCACGGTCGGCAGCTCGGCCAACATCGTCGAGGCCTCGTGGGTGGCCTTAATCGACGGCTACGAGTATTCGCTCCAGAAGGGGCTCGTCGGCTAGCCGCGGGTCGCGAATTGGCCGCGCTCAGCTGCGGTGCGGCGGCAGCATTCCTTCCGGCACCGGTGATACGCTCTCGCCCGGCCGCGGCGCCTCCAGCGAGTGTCCGATTCCGGTCGGAGCCGGTGGCAGGGGCGGCGGCTTCCAGCGCAGGACGCCTTCGCGCTTGATCTTCTCCTGCAGCAGCAGGATCGAGTCAATGAATGCTTCGGGCCGCGGCGGGCAACCCGGAACGTGGATGTCGACCGGCACGATCCGGTCGACCCCCTGCAGCGTGTTGTAGGTCCGGAACGGACCGCCCGCGATCGTGCAGATGCCCATGGCGATGACGTACTTGGGGTCCGGCATCTGCTCATAGAGCGTCCGCACCACCGGCGCCATCTTGTTGGTCACGGTCCCGGCCACCACCATCACGTCCGACTGGCGCGGGGAGGAACGCAGAATCACTCCGAAACGGTCGGTGTCGTACATCGGCGCCGCCGAGGCCATGAATTCCATAGCGCAGCAGGCCAGCCCAAACGTCATCGGCCAGAGCGAATTGGCCATGCACCAGGAAAAAAGCTTGTCGGTGGTGGTGGTAAGGATGTCCAGGGCGCCGTTCTTCTCGCCCAGGCGCACCAGCAGCGGATCGCGGATTTTTGGTTCCGCAGGTTTTTCTATCGCCAAGATTGGGCCGTTCCTAAACGCGCTCCTTGGTGCCCCAGGGCTCCAGGTGCGCCGACTGATCGGTCGTCAGCAATTATTTCAGACCCGGCCTGTCCGCCCACGCCTAGTCCGTCTCGACCAGGACGCGCCCGTTCTCAATCCGGGCGCGGTAGGCGCGGATGCGGGTCGTGCGGTTGCCGCCGATCGCGGTTCCGTCGGCCAGCGAGTAGTCCCAGCCGTGCCAGGGGCACTTTAGGACCTGCCCGAAGCGGCGGAACTCGATGTTGCCGGGCCCGCAGTAGACCGGCTCGCCGGTCAGCGTTCCCAGGGTGAGCTTGGCCCCCTGGTGGGGACAGGTGTCGCGCACCGCGTAGACGGCGTTGTCGTTGCGGACAACCGCTATTCCACGTCCATTCAATTTCGCCGGCCGAATCTCCCCGAGCGGAAAGTCTTCGACCGGCCCTACGTCAACCGCGGGCAAAGTCGTAGATCTTGAGGGCGTTCTTGGAGAAGATCTTCTCGCGCAGATCATCGCCGATCACCGACGGCAGGGCGCGCTCGGGCGAGTCGAAGTCCCAGTGCGGGTAGTCGGTGGCAAAGAGCAGGAATTCGTCGGAACCCAGCATGTCGATGATCTGGGCAAGGTGCCGGGGATCCTCGGGCTCCTCCATCGGCTGGGTGGAGCAACGGATGTGTTCGCGGATGTAATCACTCGGCGGCTTGGTCAGCCACGGCACCTCGCCGCGCAGGCCCTTCCAGTTCTTGTCCAGGCGCCACATCAGCGGCGGCATCCAGGCGAACCCGCCCTCGATGAGCACGACCTTGGTCTTCGGGTATTCGACGAAGACGCCCTCGCAGACCAGACTCAGGACCTGCGACTGGAACGACTGGGCCATGCCGGTGTGGTCTTCGATGTAGTAGGAGGGCCAGCCGGAACTGGTGATCGGCACGTCGTGCCCCCCACCGAAGTGGACCCCGATCGGAAGTCCGCAGTCCTGGGCCGCCGCGTAGATCGGCCAGAACTCGCGTTTGCCGAGCGGGGCGTGGTTGCGGGCCAGCATCAGCACCTGCACGTAGCCGGGGTGGCGGGCGCAGCGGCGGATCTCCTCGGCCGAGAACTGCGGGTCGCGGGCATTGACCAGGATCGAGGCGCGCCAGCGCGGGTCGGCGTCCAGCCACTTGTCGATCTGCCAGTCGTTGGCGGCCCGGATCAGCGCGTTGGCCATGTCGATGTTGAAAAGCTTGTAGGCCGGATAGAGGCAATTGAGGATGCCGATGTCGATTCCGTAGCCGTCCAGCAGTTGCTCGGCCGCAAACTGCGGGTCGCTGCCGGGTATTCCCGACGGCGGGAACGAGTCGCGGCGGGCCGCGTGCTGGTAGTAGCGCGGGTAGAAGTCGCGCGGGGGCGAATCGAACCCGGTGTGCTCCAGGTAATGAATCCAGCGCTCGGGCAGGTATTCGAGAAGGACGCGCGAACCACCGATGTAGTTGTGGACGTCGGTGTCGACGAGGTTTATGGCAGCCGGTTGTTCGCGGGTTCCAGCCGGTCTGACTTCTGGCGCGATCGCCATAGCCGTCTCCGATGCGTGCGGAAATTGCATTTCAAAAATTTAACAGTTATCCGGCTCGCCCACGCGCAATGCCGGGCCCGGCCGCCGACGCGGCGCATCCGATCCGCGCAAGCCGGGCCTGCCGCGGGCGGCTTTGGCAAGAATTGGGCCCCGGAGCAACCGACCCTGATTTTGGAGCCGTAGCGTTGGACACCTTAACCCCCGTTGGCGCGGAGCGCATGAACGGCTCGGAAGCGGTCGTGGCCGGTCTGCGGTCCCAGGGCGTTGGAACGGTTTTCGGCATCCCTGGCGTGCACACCCAGCACCTTTACGCCTCGCTGCCCCGCGACGGCAGCCTGCGCCACATCCTGGTCCGCCACGAGCAGGGCGCCGGATTTGCCGCCATCGGGGCGGCCCGGGCCAGCGGGCAGCCGGGCGTGCTGCTGACCACGCCGGGCCCCGGGGCGCTGAACGCCGCAACTCCATTGGCCCAGGCCCACGCCGATTCCTCGCCGATCATGCTGATCATGGCCGAAGAGGAGCGCCCGCTGCTCTACCGCGACGTCGGCTTCCTGCATGAAATCAAGCACCAGCAACAGCTGTTCTCGGGGCTGACCCAGTGGAACACCCAGGTGCAGTCGCCGGCCGCGATACCGCCCGCGATCCGCGAGGGTTTCCGGCTGATGCGCGAGCGGCGTCCCCGCCCCGTCGCGATCGAGGTCCCGCACGACGTGCACCTGGCCGACGGTCACGTCGAGGCCGCCGGTCCGGCCGAACCCAGGCCCCCCGAAGGGGACCAGCAGGACCTGGAACGGGCGGCGCGGATGCTGGCCGAAGCCGAGCGGCCCCTGCTGTGGGCCGGCGGCGGAATCATGACCGGGGCGGCCTGGGAGCCCTTCCAGCGTCTGGCCGAACGGCTGGACGCGCCGGTTCTGACCTCCACCACCGCAAAAGGGGTCATGCCGCACGACCACCGCCTGCACATCGGATCGCTGTTCAATTACGGCCCGATCCAGCGCCTGATCGCCGACTGCGACGTGATGCTGGCGGTGGGCACCGCGTTCGGGGCCTCGCCGACCCGCAAATGGGCGATGCCGGTGGGCCGGAAACTGATCCAGGTCGACATCGATCCAAGGCAGCCCGGCAAGAACTACCCGGTCGATATCGGCATCTGCGCCGACGCGACGCCGGCCCTGGAGTCGATCCTGGGCGCCCTGGGACCCGGCGCCGGGCAGAACGACGCCTGGGTGGCGCGGGCCGGGAACGACCGCGCCCAGGTGTATGCCTACATGAACGACCACGCCGCGTTCGAGATGGACCTGGTGCGCCAGCTGCGGGCCGGTATCCCCGAGGACGCGATCGTGGTCGGTGACCCGCACATCGTGGGCTACTGGTGCCGTCCCTTCATGCCGTTTTCAAAACCGCGCAAGTGGATTTACGGAATGACCGGCTGCGCCCTGGGTTATTCGTACCCGGTGGCCCTGGGCGCCAAGGCGGTGATGCCGGACGTGCCGGTCGTGGCGCTGGCCGGGGACGGCGGTTTCCTGTTCACCGGCCAGGAGCTGGCGACCGCGGTTCGCCACGATCTGGCGGTGGTTGCGATCGTGTTCGACGATTCGGCCTACGGAGTGATCAAGCAGGGCATGCAGAACCTCTACGGCGAATCCTTCGAGGTGGACCTGGCCAACCCGGACTACGTGGCATATGCCCGTTCCTTCGGGGTGAGCGCGCAGCGCTGCCACCCCGAGGAGCTGGCCGCCACCGTGCGAGGCGCCATTGCCGAGGGCGGACCGGCCCTGATTCACGTGCCGCTGAAACCGCAGCGCCCGCTGGATATGGCCTGATCTTCCGGCCCGCCCCGGCAAATGGCGGATAATGATTGCGCGCGGTTCGGGCCGATCCCGACAGGGAATCTCTGGGCCCGGTCCGGCGGGTACGGGGCGTAGCGCAGTTTGGTAGCGCGCATCGTTCGGGACGATGAGGTCGCCGGTTCAAATCCGGCCGCCCCGACCAGATCCGGAGATCCGCGGCAACAGGTTCCCTGGATTCCCCGCGTGATCGGCGCCGCTTGAACACTCCGCAGGTCGAATACTCCGCCGCGCGTCGTTACGCGGTCCTGGTGGCGGTCGGGGTTTCCAGCATGATCACCACGATCACCGCCTCGATGGTCAACGTCGCCCTGCCGACGCTGGCCGAGGAGTTCCGGGCCGACATAACCACCGTTCAGTGGGTGGCGCTGATCTTCTTCGTGATCGTCTCCAGCCTGCACCTGACGACCGGCCGCTACGGGGACATGTACGGCCGCCGCGGCGCGTTCGCGGTCGGCTGCCTGCTCTTTGCCCTGGCCTCGCTGGCCTGCGGACTGGCGCCGGGGCTCGGCTGGCTGATCGCGGCGCGGGTCGTGGTCGCGGTCGGGGCCGCGCTGCTGCAGTCGAACGGGACCGCGATCCTGGTCGCGGTGTTCCCTGCCTCGCAGCGCTCGCGCGCGCTGGGGCTCTGGTTCACGCTGGCGGCCGGCGGGCTGGCGCTTGGTCCGCCGCTGGCCGGGACCATGATCGAGTACCTGGACTGGCGCTGGATGTTCATCGCCCTGACGCCGGTGGCGCTGCTCTCGTTCGTGCTGGCGCTCGCTTCGGTCCCGCGCATGCCGGGCACCGGCGAGGGCAATTTCGATTACATCTCCTCGATCCTGCTCATGGGCTGGATCGTGCCGCTGGTCTATTCGATCAACCGCGGGTTCGCCCTGGGCGTTACCCCCGAACTGCTCGCGGCCCTGCTGGTGTTCGTGCTGATGGCGGCCGGGTTTGCCTACCGAACCGCGACCGCACCGAATCCGCTGCTGGACCTGAACCTTTTCCGGCGGCGCGACTTTTCGGTAGGGGTGACGATCGGCCTGACCGGGTTTGCGTGCATGGCCGCGATGATGCTGAACGGGCCGTTTGTCCTGGAACGGGTTATGGGCGTACCGGTGTTCGAGATCGGCCTCTACATGGCCATTTACCCCGGCGTCGGGGCCATCCTCTCGCCGACCGTGGGGGTCTGGGCCGACCGCGTCGGGGCCGGCATCCCGCGCACCCTGGGTTTTGCGATCGGTGCGCTGGGGTATACAGTCTTTGCCCAGCTGGGACCCGAAACGCCGACGGTCGTGGCGGCGGTTTCGCTGGTGCTGGTGGGCATGGGCACCGGTCTGACCCAGACCACCAACAACTCGATCATCATGGGATCGGTGCCGCCCCGGCAGCTGGGGGCCGCCAGCGCGTTCATCTCGGCGACGCGGACTTTTGGGTTCGGAGCCGGCCAGTCGGCCTGGGGCGGATTGTTCGCGTTCCTGGTCCTCTTGCAGTTTGCCGGCGGTCGCGCGATCGATGCGCCGACCGAACTGCAGGCGCAGGGCTTTGCGGTCGGTTTCTACATCGCCGGGGTGCTCATGCTGGCCGCCGCCGTGGTCTCCTACTGGAATCTGTGCAGACCGGGCGCGTCGGCGGCCCGGGCGACCGGCTGAGCGGGCCGCCCACCAGGGCCCCGGGAACCGTTCCGGTCACGGCGGTCAGCTGCCCCGGGCAACCCCGATCGAAATCACTTCCAGCCCGTGGTACTTCTGGTGGCGGACCGATTCGGCATAGTGCCAGAGCAGCCGGAACGAAATCTCGTGTTCGTCCGGCACCGGCGGCATTTCGCTCAGGTAGGCGATCCGGTCCTCGACGTTCTCGGTCTCGCTGGCGGTGACGAATTCGATCTCGGCCCGCGACCCGTTCATCCGCGCCGCCACGGTCAGGCGCCGCGGGTCGTCGCCGGCTTGTTCGGCCGACTGCAGGAGGATCGCCAGGGTTTCTTCGCCGGCCGACGACAGCCGCCCGGCGGCCGGTTCGCCCCAGCCCCGGCGGCCGGCGAATTCGCGCAGGAACCTCTCCAGCTGGGGCAGGCAGGATTCGTCCAGGTTGGTGCGCAGGCGGCGACTGCGCGACCCGGTCAGTTCGATAAAGAGCATCATCAGGATCGCCACGATCGCTCCCGACGTCATCCCGTTGCTGAACAGGGCCGCCAGGAACCCGTCGCCCAGGTGTTCGGGGAAGATCACGCCGTTCTGGAAACCGACCGCGAGCCAGAAGGACACCCCGACCACGATCGTCTTGCGGTGATCGATTCCGTCGTTGATGATGATTCGCATCCCCTGCACGAATAGCAGTCCGATCAGGACGACCAGGTAGGCGGCCGCGACCGGATTCGGGATGGCTATCAGGACCGCCGCGGCCTTGGGGAAGAAGGCCAGCAGCGCCAGGGTTATCCCGATCACGACACCCACCCGGCGGGCTCCGATGCCGGTGACGTCGGCCAGGGAAATGCTGGTCGAATAGGTCGTGTTGGGCAGCGTCCCAAACAGCCCGGAGAGCAGATTGCCGAGCCCGTCGGCGTTCAGGGCACCCTGGACGACCCGGAAATCGGTTGCGCGCGCGCGGCGCCGCGACACGCGCTGGATGGCCACCCCGTCGCCGAGCGTCTCGATCGCCCCGACCAGCGTCACGACCACGAACGCCGGCAGGAGCACCCAGAACTCCTGACCGAACGAGAAATCGAATCCGGGCCAGGAGCCGAGCGGCACGCCTACCCAGGCAGCGTCCAGGATCAGGTCCGCGTCGTAGATCCCAAAGTACCCGGCGACCAAGCAGCCCACGGTGATGCCGATGATCGGCGACCAGAGACGCAGCCCCGCCGGCGCCCGCAGAATCATCAGGACGATTACGGCCAGGGTTGACAGGGCGGTAAACGCCGCCGCTTCGGGAGGCGAATCGGCCGGCACGTCCCCGGCCGCGTCAAAGACCAGGGGCATCACGGTGACCGCGATCAGCATGATCACCGTACCGGCGATCACCGGGGTGAAGATCCGGCGCATCAGCGCCAGGCGCGAGGCCAGCAGGAACTGGATCAGCGAAGAGACCACGATCAGGGACGCCATCAGCGCCGGGCCGCCCTCGACCAGGGCGGCCACGCAGACTGCGATGAAGGCCCCCGAGGTTCCCATGATCAGGACGTGACCGGACCCGATCGGCCCGACCCGGACCGCCTGCACCACCGTGGTGACCCCGCAGATCAGGAGCGCCGCGAAGACCGCCCAGGTCAGGTACTGGTCGGGTTGATCGGCGATTCGCGAAACGATCACGACGGTCAGTACGACCGGGGCGACGATCACCATCGCCGACTGAATGCCGGCCCCGATGGCTATCGGCGCCGGCGGAACTTCGCCGGGTTCGTAGCGCACGTTCTCGTTGATGCTGTCGGCTGCCAAGCTGCATGCCTTTCGGTGCGGTTGGCCAGATTCAGTATTCGGGATTGGGACCGAAAAAAGGGCTGCGTCTATTCTGTGTAAACGGTGTCTGAAAATCGACTTGGCGTTGCATCAGACGAATCTCCGGTCGGGATCAAGTCCCTGGCAAAGCAGCGCCAGTCCCTCCCGCAGCGGACGCGGGTCGGGCAGCGGCAGAATCTGCGCGGTCCGGATGCCCGGCAGCCACTGGCCGGGAGGGGCCTGGCTGTAGGCCAGCCGCTGGAGCGGAAAGGCCCAGAACCGCCCCTCGGCCTCCTCGGCCAGGAAACCGGCCATCTGGTTGGCCGGCAGGGCGCTACGGAACCGTTGGCCGGTCCGGTCGAACCCCGGCCCCGCGGGCGGATGCCGCTCGCTTGCAAGTTCGGGCAGGGCTTTCGTCAGGGCGCCGGCGGCCTCGCTGACCCGATCGGTCGGCCCGGCCAGGGCCAGGCGGGTCGAATCCCGGGCGAGCTGGAAGGCCTCGACCACGTCCAGCTGCCGGCGTGCCTCGGCCAGCAGCGCCAGGTACTGCTCCGGTTCCACCCGAGGCGCCGTCAATTCCATTCGCGCTTGCGGGCGCGGGCGCAGCCGCAGCTGCAGCTGTGCCGGGGCGGCCAGCACCCCCATGCTTCCAAAGCAGCTGCGGACAAGGTCGTATCCGGCCGAGTTCTTGACCGTGGCCCCGCCGGTGGTGACGATTTCGCCGCGCCCGCTGACCAGCGTGCCGCCCAGGATCCAATCGCGCGGGTTCGGGAACAAACCGCTGGCCGCATGGGCGGCCCCCGAAAGATAGGCCTGGGCCAGGCGCGTTTGCCCCGGCAGCGGCCGTACCGGCCATTCCAGGCCGGCCGCGGCCAGGTGCCGGTCCAGCCGGTCGTGGCTGATCCCGGCTTCCACCCGGCAGGTCAGGTCGGCAACCGAGAGGTCGAGCACCCCATCGAGGGCGCTCAGGTCAAGGCCCGTGTATGGGTCCCCGGGCGGCTGGCGGGCCCATTGCGAGGACCAGGCGTCCTGGATTCCAATCCCCGCGGCGGCCCCTCCGATCACCTCTGCCAGTTCCGCCGTGCTGCGGGGCCGGAGCGTGCTCAACTGCGGTCCGAATCCACTACCAGGCGGTAGATCAGGTCCTTGGGCAGGCGGTGGCGGGCCGCCAGTTCGCGCGCGGCCCGGCTGGGCGAGAGTCCGGAGTCCCGCAGTCGCGCCAGTTCGGCCCGCAGCTGGGATTCGGGCGGGGCCTCGACCGGCCTTTGCGGCGGGTCCAGCACCAGCGTTTTTTCGCCGCGGCCCAGCCTCACCACCGCCAGCTCCGGGGCCTTGCCGAGGGTGGTGCGGACCACCTGTTCGTGCAGCTTGGTCAATTCGTGACAGATCACCAGTCCGGTCCCGGGGCCCAGCAGATCGGCGAGTTCGGCCAGCAGGCCGGGCAGATCGTGGGGGCCGGCGAACACCACCATCGGCAGGTTGGTCGCGATCGCCGATTCCAGCGCCTGCATGCGCCGCGACCGGCGCGGCGGCAGAAAACCGAGGAAAACGTGCCCGCCGCTCTCCAGGCCCGCCACCGCCAGCGCGGCCGTCACCGCCGACGGGCCGGGCACGGTCCGGACCGGGTGGCCGCGCTCGTGGGCCAGCCGGACCAGGCGGGCGCCGGGATCGGCGACTGCCGGGGTTCCGCCGTCGGTTACGTAGGCCACGTCGCCCGCCGCGAGCGCTTCGGCGGCCTGCTGCCAGGCTACGTCGGCCGAGTCGCCGTGCAGACTCAGCGGCCGGTTGCGGATTCCCAGGTGCGAGAGAAGTTTGCGGGTGCGGCGGGTGTCCTCGGCGTAGATGACCGTGACCGCGCCGAGAACCGCGTGCGAGCGCGGCGAGATGTCGTCCAGATTGCCGATCGGGGTGGCGACCACATAGAGGGTCCCCATGCCAGCCCTGCCCCTATTGTTCGGAATACACGCCGTTGGCGACCACTTCGCGCGGCCAGCGTCCCGATTCGACCGCCAGCGCGTTGTCGACGCAGGCGTGGGCGGTGGAGGCGGTGGTTTCGACCGTGTTGCCGGCCACGTGGGGAGTCAGCACGACGTTGCCGAATTCGCCGAACGCCCGGTCGAATGCGGGCTCGTTCTTGAACACGTCTAGCCCGGCGCCGGCAATCCGGCCCTCGCGCAATGCCGCCAGCAGCGCGGCCTCGTCGACCAGGTCGCCGCGGGCGGCGTTGATCACGAGGGCGCTGGGACGCATAAGCGAGAGGGTGTGCTCATTGACGATCTCGCGGGTGCCGCCGGTGGCCGGGGCGTGCAGCGTGACGATGTCGGCGTTGGCGAATAGCTCGTCGACGGTTCCGACAACCTTGATTCCCTCGTCGGCGACGCTCTCCTGGGTCACGAAGGGATCAAATCCCAGGATCGGCATCCGGAAGGCGCGCGCGCGCCGGGCCACCGCCCGACCGATGCGGCCCAGCCCGAATATGCCGATCGTCTTGCCGTGCAGGTTGTTGGCGAATTTGGGCTCCCAGCTCCCCGAGTGCATGTCCGCGTCGAGTTCGGGTACGCGCCGGAGCAGGATCAGCATCATCGCGAGGGCCATATCGGCGACGGTTTCGCTGTTGCTGCCGGGCGTGTTGCAGACCGGGATGTTGCGGGCGGCGGCGGCTTCCAGGTCGACCATATCGACCCCAACGCCGGTTCGGAAAATCCCTTTCAGCTTTGGCGCGGCGGCAATCACCCTGGCGCTGACGTCGTCGCGGCCGTTGGCAAATAGGTACTCGACGTCTCCGATTTCGGCCAGCAGGTCGTTTTCGGTGAGCGGCGGTTCGGCCTCCGACACCACGACTTTCCAGCCGGCCGCCCGCAGGCGGTCGAGTTGGATCTGCTTTAGCCAGGACTCGGCCATCGGCCGGCCCATTAGAGCGGTTGGCATCGTGGCCGGCTCCGGTGCGGGGAAGATGATCAGGCGATTCGGCGCAGTCTAGCCGCAACCGCGGGCTTCGGCCTGGCCTAGGCAGAATTGGCCTGCGCCCACCCGGCCTGCCCGCCCGCAGTTGCGCCGCATGGCCGATCCCGCCCGGGGAGAAATTGCATTGCTGCCTTCCACCGAACAAATCGACCAGTTCAAGCGCCTGGGTTACTTCATCACCGATCCGGTGCTCGACCACGGCCTGCTGGACCAGATCGCGGCCGATTTCGACAACCTGCGCGCCGAGCAGGATTCCGAGCTCCGCTCCACCGGCGAGCGGGTCGGAATCAGCCACGAGGGCCGGAATTTCATCGCCGGCATCCATGCCCGGTCCGAAGCCGGCGGCCGGCTGGCGCTTTCCCTGGAGCTGGCCGAACTGGCCGGGTCGCTGCTGGGGCCGGACGTGCGCCTCTACTGGAATCAGGCGGTCACCAAGGCCCCGCGCACCGGGGGTTCTTTCTCCTGGCATCAGGACAGCGGCTACGTCCCTATCGAACCGCTGGAATACCTGACCCTGTGGATCCCGCTCGAGAACGCCAGCGTCGCCAACGGCACGATCTTCCTGATCCCGGGTTCGCACCGCTGGGGACTGCAAGAACACTTGATTGACCGGGACAGCGGCGACAAGGTCGGGTACCGCGGCGATGAGGAGGGGATCCCCTGCGAAATGCCGAAGGGGGCGATCGCGGTCTTCTCCTCGCTCTGCCTGCACCGTTCGGGCCCCAACACGACCGACCGCGCGCGCCGCGCCTACGTGGTCCAGTACAGCCCCACCGACGCGATCAACCCGGAAACCGGGGAGCGCTGGGGCGACGACATTGAAGTCCTGCGTGGCGGCCAGTTCGTGGCCGCCGCCAACTAGCAAAGGAGCGACGTTCGTGCCTGCGATCCGACTAAACGACTTGGAACCGCTTGAGTTAATCGACGGTGTAAATGCCCGAATCGCCAGTTCCGAGAACATCATGCTCTCACACGTGCAATTCGAAGAAGGCCGCCTGGTTCCCGAACACCGCCATCCCAACGAACAGTGCGGAATCGTAATCAGCGGCCGCGTCCTGTTTACGATCGCCGGCGAGGAGCACATCGTCGAAGCCGGTGATTTCTTCATGATCCCGGCCAATGAAGTTCACTCGGCGGTGGCCATCGATGGCCCGGCGGTGGCCCTGGACGTGTTCGTGCCGCCGCGCAGCGATTACCTGGAGCGCCAGAACCAGGCCTTCGGGGGGTAGCCGGGCCGGTGCGCCGCCGGTCAGGTTGGGATAATCGGCCTGTCGCGGGGCGTGGCGTAGTCTGGAAGCGCACCTGAATGGGGTTCAGGAGGTCGCCGGTTCAAATCCGGCCGCCCCGACCAACCTAGGGCCCAGATCGGGACCCGCTACGGTTAAACGCCCCAGTCGCGCGGGTAGCGGAACTCGCGCTCGATCGTGCGGTCGGAAAGTTTGGCGATGACCGGCGGCCGGCGTTTGAACTGGTTTGTCCGCACCTTGCCCAGGATCTGGGAAATGTAGTCGCGGTCCACGCCTGCCTCCGCCGCTTCCTCCAGATTGAAGCGGCGGTCGACCAGCAGCACCAGCAAACGGTCGACGTCACGGTAGGTCAGGCCCAGCTCGGCTTCGTCGGTCTGGCCCTCCCAGAGGTCGGCGCTGGGCGGCTTTTCCAGGATCGGGCCGGGGACGCCGACCGCGGCCGCCAGCATGAAAACCTGGGTCTTGTAGATATCGCCAAGCGGATTGACCGCCGAGGCCATGTCGCCGTGCAGGGTCCCGTACCCCAGCAACAACTCGGTCTTGTTCGAGGTACCGATCACCAGCGCGTTGTTGCGCGCCGACATGTCGTAGACCAGCGTCATCCGGGTGCGCGCCATGACGTTGCCGCGGCGCAGATTGCTCATGCCGGGATTGCGGTCAAAGTACGGCTCCACCAGGTCGGTTATCTCGATGACCCGGGAATCGATGCCCAATCCTTCGGCCAGCAACTGCGCGTGGCCGAGGCTGTCCGGGTTGCTCTGGCGGTAGGGCATCATCACCGCGGTGACGTTCTCCGGTCCCAGCGCGCGCGCCGTCAGCACCGCCGACAGGGCCGAATCTATCCCGCCGGACAGTGCGATCACGGCCCGCTCGAACCCGACCTTGCCGACCTGGTTGCGCACGAACCCGATCAGCATCTGGGCGGCCAGTTCGTGGTCAAGGGTGAGCCACCGGTCCAGCTCCTCGACCAATTCGGGCCGGGCCCGGGCGAACGGGTTCACCGGGTCCGCGCCCGGTGGATACGCGCCAGTTCGGTCAGCGTAACGGCCAGCTTCTCGTCGCGCCGCAACGGTGAAGCCACGCGCGCGCGCCGCAGCGCTCCGTCGCTCAGGTCGGCGCTGATCAACGAAGGTTCGCCGCCGGCGTCGGCCAGCACCTGCCCGTCCGGCCCCAGGATGCGTGAAGCGCCGTAGAAATTGATCCCGTCCTCGTAACCGGTGCGGTTTGCAAATACCGTGTAGTTGACCAGCATCTGCGAATAGACGCGGGTGAGGTCGTGCCAGGTGCGGGCCGAGCCCAGTACTTCGGCCGCCCCGGATATGCCGCGGCCCGGGCTGGCGGCCGGTGCGTGGATGACGTCGGCCCCGTCGGCGGCCGCGATTACCAGTGCCGAGGGATGCCACAGGTCTTCGCAGATCAGGATCGCCTGGCGGCCGAACTTGGTATCAAACGCCCTTATCCGCTCGCCCGCGGCCAGGTAGCGTCCTTCATCGAACAATCCGTAGGTGACCAGATAGACCTTGTGGTGCACGTGGCGGATTTCGCCGTCCTCGAGGTAGGCGCTGGCGATCCGGTACTGGTGGTCGGGGGTGTGTTCGACGAACCCGACGATGATCGAGATGGACTTGGATTCCTCGACCAGGACCGCCAGGCGCGGATCATCAAGCCGCATGCCGACGCCGTAGGCCAGGTCCTCCAGCACGTAACCGGTCAGCGACAGTTCCGGGAATACCACCAGATCGCAACCGTCCTGCCGGGCCCGCTCGACCCACTCCAGGTGCAGCCGCAGGTTGCGGTCCAGGTCGCCCAGGGCCGGATTCACCTGGGCCACGCCGACTCGAAAATCGCGCACCGGCGTCCCTTATGCGCCCCGGCGGGCAACGGCCCGGCCCGGGAACGTTTGCTCAGACGTAGACAACGATGTAATCGTCCTCGCGCTGCACCGGAAAAGTCGGCACCGATGGATCCTCGTCGGCAAGTTCCTGCCCGCTGACCCGAACCGCGTCGTAGGAACGGGCGCGGACGCGGTGCGGATTGAAGTATGACCGCCCGGTGCGGATTTCAAACTCCCAGCCGTGCCAGGGGCAGCCGATTACTTCCTTGGAGGCCGACATTTTGATCTGGCGCGGTTCGTCGGCGGTCAGATAGCCGCGGTGGACCCCCTTGCAGAGCGGCGCCGATTTGTGGGGGCAGCGGTTGAGCAGGGCAAAGTACTCGCCGTCCAGGTTGAATACCCCCACCTCGACCGCGCCGCAGTCTGCGATCACCCGCTGGCCGGGACCCAGTTCGTCGGCCCGGCAGACTACGTGCGCGCGGCGCCCGCGGGTGCTCACTGCAGTCGCGGATAGGCCTCGTGGGCGTTCTGGCTGAAGACGCGTTCGCGCATCTCGGACGGGAAGGTGCGGGCCGCGTCGTTGGGGTCGTCCCAGTCCCAGTGCGGGTAATCACTGGCGTAGACGAAGCGCTGATCGCCCCGCAGCCACTCGACCATCTTCATGAGATTGGCGTGGTCCTCGTTGTATTCGTACATCGGCTGGGTGGTGACCCAGACGTGGCGGTAGAAGATCTCGCTGGGGAGTTCCTTGATCCAGGGGACCTGGTGGCGGAGTCCCTTCCAGCAGGCGTCCATGCGCCAGAGAAAGTGCGGCAGGCAGGTGAATCCGGATTCGGCCAGGACCAGCTTCAGGTTCGGGTACTTGCCGAAGACTCCCTCGAAGATGAAGCTGGCCAGATGCGGCAGGTACAGACCCGGTTCGGCCATGCGCCGTTCGATGTAGTGGGTGGGAAATCCGGCCGACGTCATCGGCGGATGGACTCCGATGCCCTCGCCGCCCAGGTGCAGCTGCAGGGTCAGGTCGTGTTCGGCGGCGGCCTCCCAGATCGGGTGGTACATCGGGTTGCCGAACGGCCGCATGGCGCCGGTGTTAAGGTGCACCGCGACCACCCGCGGGTCTCCCGAAAGCCGCTCGATCTCGGCCACCGCTCCCTGCGGGTCGAGTGGGATGACCGCCATCGCATACCGCAGGCGGTCGTCTTCGTCCAGCCACCGCTTCAGCGTCCAGTCGTTGAAGGCGCGCGCCATGATCGATGCGTACTGCGAGTCCATGCCCCCGGTCTGCCCGTACATCTGGCCGCCGGTCAGGATCGCCAGGTCGATGTCATAGCGGTCCAGCAGGGTATCGCGACAGCGTCGCAGCGAGGACTCGCGGGTGGAGACCGGAATCTCGGGATAGTCGAACGCCAGGTCGCTGCGACCGCCGCGCATGCCGCCGTTGTTCTGGACCGGATTAAAGTCCACCGGCAGTCCGTACCAGGACGTGCGCTCGCGGTATTCGGGTGGCACGTGGTCAAGAATCTCCTGCTCGTCCTCGAACCCGTGGTGGAGGTCGGTGTCGACTATCTGGGAAACCAGTTTGCGTCGACTGGCTTGATCCTTGCCCGGGCTAGTTACAGCCATTCCTTGCCACCCCCTGTGCCGCCGAAGTCCGATGCGGTTTGGGTCCCGCGCGGAGCGTTCAAGACAAGGCGATTATCGGCTGCTGGTAAGGGCGCGACTAGCCGGCCAGGCGGTAGTGAGCGGCGGCGTTGCCGCCGAAGACCGCGGCCCGTTCGCCGGCCGGCAGCGGTCCGATCGCGGCCTGCATCAGGGCGAAGTTCTCCCGGTAGCCGGCGGCGTACAGGCAGACCGGCCAGTCGCTGCCCCACATGAGCCTTGACGGGCCGAACTCGTCCAGCATGAAACGGACCGGTCGGGCCAGCTGCGGGGCGGTCGGGGAGGGCCCGGCTTCGGTGAGCATTCCCGAGAGCTTGAAGTGCAGATTGGGAAGGTCTGCCAGCGGCCGCATCAGTTCGCGCCAGGGCTCAAAGTAGCCGTCCTGGTAGGTCTGCGGCTTGGCCAGGTGGTCCAGCACCATCGGCAGATCGGGAAAGCTCGAACACAGGTCCGGAACGTCCTTTAGGTCGCCCAGCTTTATGAGCAGGTCCAGGGTCATGCCCTCGCGCTCGGCCAGCTGGGCGACGCCGGCCCGAATGTCGGGGCGCTGCAGGAAATCGGGGTCCGGTTCGTCCTGGGCGTTTATCCGCAGGCCGCGGAACTTCGGATAGGCGCCGAGGCGGTCGAGGCGGGCTTGCAGGTCGGGCGATTCGAGCGGGGCCCAGCCGATCACCGCCCCCACGACCGGGTGATCGGCAGTGACCTTGAGCCACTGATGCTGGTCCTCCTCGGCGTGCCAGGCTTCGATCAGGACCGAGCGGTTCACCCCGACCGAGGCAAACGTTTCCTCAAGCTGCGGGAGGCCGAAGTCGGCGATCGGCGCCCCGCCGGCCGCGCGCATCTCGTCGCTGAGCCAGTTCAGGTTGGAGTCGTTTATGTACCAGAGGTGATGGTGGCTGTCGACCAGATCCATCGGGTCCGTCTTTCGGGAAAACGCTGCTTCGGAGCGCCGGACCCGGGGCGGCGCCGGCGCCGCGGCGGAGAGGGTGGGATTCGAACCCACGAGGGTATTACCCTACACACTTTCCAGGCGTGCGCACTAGTCCACTATGCGACCTCTCCCTGGGCTGGAGCGGGCCGGTCCGACCGGCGGGATCGCAGTCTGCAGCGGCCGGTGGCGGAGAGGGTGGGATTCGAACCCACGTGGCGCTTCATCCACGCCTATCCGTTTTCGAGACGGACCCCTTATGACCACTCGGGCACCTCTCCCCGGGTTACGGGTAGCCCGCTCCAACCGGGATTCTCCTATGTTTTGCAAGTGGAGTGCAGGTGCGGTGGCCGCGTGCCAGAATCAGCCCCGCGGCGGCCCCGACCGTTGGTTTCGCCGTGACCCGGTGCAACTCCCCAAGCGATCGGCAAGATGCCAGGCAGTGATTCTCAGGCCCGTGCGATCGTCGTCTACGACGCCACGTGCGGGTTCTGTCGCTTCGCCGCCGCACTGATGGCGCGCCTCGACAGGGACCAGATACTGGGCTTCCGGCCGGCCGCGGAGATTGAATTCAGCCCCGCAATCGAATCCGAACCGGGCTCGATCCGGCTGCTGGTCGACGGGGGGCTGCTGGGTGGAGCGGCGGCGTTGGTTGAGATTGCCCGCCGGATCCCCTGCCTTGCCCACCTGGCCCGGGCGGTGGACCTGTCGGGATTGCTGCCGGTCCTGGAGATGGCCTATCGCGGGTTCGCGCCGCGCCGCGGAAGGGCGGCCCAGATCCTCTCCACCGATCGGGTGACCCGCCGCTAGGAGCCTGCGCCACAGGAACGGCGCCTTGGCCCCGCCGATCGGCCGATCCCAGTTTTTTCGGGCGCATTGCGACGCGCCACGGCCGACATCGACGCCGATTCCGCCCGGTTGACCGCAATCCGGCCGTTCTCCAGCCCGACTTTGGCCCATCCCGCCTCAATATGTGGGGACCTGCGCGGTTCCCTCATGCGCGGGACGCACCAATCCGGCGCGCGTTCAGCGCCAGGCAGACCAGGAACCACTCATCCCTGACGTTGTTCAGCCCGCGGAAGCTGAAGCGCCTGAAGCCCAACACCTGCTTGATCCAGCCGAACGGGGGTTCGGCGATGTGCTTGCGGTCGGCGTACGCCCGTCTGCCGCCCGGAGTTCCCAGCTTCGCGGCCATCCGCCGGCGGGCGGGGGTGAGCTGGTCCGGGGCCTTCCTGCCTTCCCGGCCCAGCGAGACGTAGGCGTCGATCTCCAGGCTCTCGAGCTCTCTGAAGCCGTCCTCGGAGGCGTAGCCGGCGTCGGCCAGGACGATGCCGGGACGGCGGCCGACGTTCTCGGCGGCCCTCTCGATCAGCGGCAGGAGCTGCCCGGCGTCGGAGGCCGAGGCCGAGACGTCGGCAGCCACGATCAGGCGCGACTTCCCGTCCACCGCGGCCTGGGCGTTGTAGGCCTGCTGGAAGCCCTCGGTCGAGGTATTCATGATCTGCGACTCGGGATCGGTGAAGTTGTGCTGGGCCGCGGGGTCGGGCTCCCCGTAGGCGCGCTTGTAGGGAGTGCCGCCCCTGCGGGGGTGCGTCTGCCCCGGCTTGCGGCCGCGGCGGTCGTCAAACGCCATCGCCTTGCGCTCCAGCCGGGCCTTGGCCTGCTCGATCTTCTGCAGCCGGCTGCGGCGGCGCCTGAGCTCGTGGGGCGTATCGTCGCCGTCCGAGTCCTCCCCGTAGCGCTCGTCCTCTTCGGCGTCGGCCCGCTCGGCCCGCTCCAGCAGGTCTGAGATCTCCTCGCGCAGGCGCAGCTCCTGCTCCTGCATGCGCTCGTACGTCATCGCCTTGCGCTTGGAGGCGCAGGCCTTGACCTTGCTGGCGTCTATGGCCAGGGTCCCGAGTTTTGTCAGGCCCATCTCGGCGGCGATCGCAACCACCTGCACGAACAGGTCCCCAAAGTCCTTCAAGTGGCGGCGCCGGAACTCCGAGATGGTGCGGTGGGCGGGCAGCCGGTCGGAGGCGGCCAGGAAGCGGAAGGCGATGTCGCGGCGCAGGCGTTCGGCGATCCTGCGCGAGGAGAAGACCCCGACCGTGTAGCCGTACAGGAGCACCTTGACCATCATCCGGGGCTCGTAGGGCCGGTTGCGGCGCCCGTCGCCCTCGTAGGGGGCGTAGAAGGCTGCAAGGTCCATGCTGTCGACCAGGTCTGAGATCTGGTAGGCCAGGTCCCCCTCCGGCAGCCAGTCCCTCGTATCTTGATTACGGGACAACCCGGGTGCGGTAGACCGCTCTTCCCTCGGTCCGCAAAGACCGCACTTTAGCGAGGTCGCCGCACCCGGTAACCCGCCGCCTCAATCCGAACAATTGCACGGGGCCTGCAAGAAGCCCGTATTTGCGAGGAAGGATCTTCGGCGGCGGACAGTTACAGGGAGTCTATTTATGAACGCCCCAATCTGTGTCGGCGTCGACGTCTCGTCCGAGCACCTCGACGCTGCCTTCGGACCGGAGGGGCAGGTCCGGCGCTTTTGCAACACCGCCGCCGGGATAAGGAAACTGATCAGGCGGCTGCGCGGCATTGACGTGGAAGTCGTCCTGATGGAGGCGACCGGGGGTTACGAGTCCGCGCTGGCCGAGGCCCTGGGCGGGGCCAGTCTGCCGGTGGCGGTGGTCAACCCCCGCCAGGTGCGCGACTTTGCCCGCGCGATGGGCGTCCTGGCCAAAACCGACGCGGTCGACGCCCGGGTATTGTCCGAGTTCGCCGCAGCTGGCCACTACCGGCTCTGGCGGGCGCCCAATCCCCGGGTGCGGGAACTGGCCGAGCTCACCGGCCGCCGCCTGCAGCTGGTCAGCCAGCGCGGCGCCGAGCAGAACCGCCTGCGGCTCATCAGCAACCGCGACGTCCGGTCCGACATCAACCGCGCCATCGCCGGCCTGAAGCGACGCATCAAGCGACTGGACGGCAGGATCGCGGACCTGATCGCGGCGTCCCCGGATCTGCGGTCCCGGAACGCTCTGCTGCGATCGGTCCCCGGGGTGGGCCCCCAGCTCTCGGCCACGGTGATCGCGTACCTGCCCGAACTGGGCTCTGTCGGCAATAGGCAGGTCTGCGCCCTGGTGGGGGTCGCGCCGCTCAACCGCGACAGTGGCAAGTTCTCCGGCAAGCGGTTCGTCTGGGGCGGCCGCGGCAAGGTCCGCGCGGCGCTGTACATGTCGGCTCTGGTCGCATCCCGCCGCAACCCTCGGATCAGGGCGTTCTACGACCGGCTGCTCGAAGCCGGCAAGCCCAAGAAGGTGGCGCTGGTGGCCTGTATGAGGAAACTGCTCGTGACGCTCAACGCCATGCTTCGGAATGGCGAATTTTGGAGGGCCGAAGAGCCGGCCGCGGCCGATCCCGCGGTCCCGGCCCCGGAGATCAACCAGCCGTCGCCCGACAGGGCCCCGTCGGTCATTACCCCCGATGCCGACTCCGCCGCCCCCGGAGGGGACGATCGGCACTCGGCAGAGGACCTGCTCTCAGGCAGCGGCTGAACCCGTAGGCGGGTCCCTGCTGCGGCCCCGGTCGGCAGCGACCGGGGCAAGGTCCCTGGCGAAGCCGTATCCCGGATCCGGCAGCGCCCGCGGATCGGGCCGATCGGCTCCATCGATGCGGCCCCAAAGTTGCGATCGGCGCCCGATCTTCCCCGCTCCTTCCTCCCCCGGCCCCCTCAAACCTCACCCCATCCGGACTTGACAATTAAGACAATTGCTAAGGTCCGGCGGCATCATCATGGGCTGGTTCGGATGGTACGGGCGGAAGGTGGTGGGCACGGGGACCGGCCTGGCGCAGAATTACGGGTGCAAACGAGCTTTCTCATTCTCGCCGCGGTATCCAAGAATCCTGGCCGTTGCTCCTTGGGATTTTTCTGCGGCGCAGGCTCCTAGCCCCCGACCTGGGCGATCGTGGTCCCGCCCAGGACGATCCAGATCGACAGCTGCAGCACCGCCCAGACCGCCCAGGGCGCTATGACCGCCGGCAGGCATACGGCCAGGGAAGCGCGCGACGCCATCGCCACCCCGGCGCCGGCCGCCAGCACCGTCCACACCATGGCCACGGCCCAGATCCCGAAAGTCCAGGCCGGCAGGACCATCAGCAATTGCAGGCAACCGATAACGTGCGCGCAGCCCACCGCGCCGATGGTGGCGGCCAGCGTGGCCCGACCCGACCCGATCCGGTTGATCAGCAGGTGCGCGCAGGCGCCGGTGAAAACGCACCCGGCAACGGTTCCCACGACCGCAACGGAAAGGTTTATCGTCAGTTCGCCCCAATCCAGCGGGCGCCCGATGCTCAGGCCCAGCGTCCCGCAGAGCCCGGCCGCGGCGGCCAGGGCCAGGCCGATGCGCAGGAACTTCGGATCGGCCAGCAGCAGCCGCCAGGCCCCCGGCGACATGAAAGCCATCCGCAGCAGCAGGACCGGGAAGCTCTGCGCCAGGTGCTGCACTATTACTCGGGATCCAGCGAGTCGGAGATCCCGATCATGGTCCGCCGGATAGGCAAATCGTAGGGGCACAGCGGTTCGCACAAGGGGTCCGTACGGCAGGGTTCGTGATCCTGGCAGCCGCCGACGCTGGCGACCGCCTCGTCCCAGGTCCGGGTGCCGGCCGCCGAAAGTGCCCCGGCGCGCCAGACGTGTTCGGCCAGCATCGCCTCGGGAATGTCGATCCCGATCGGGCACTCGCAGTAATTGCAGCGCCGGCAGAAGTTGGCCCCGTAGGTGTCGGCCAGGCGCTGCAGCTGCATGGTTTCGGGCGGGTCCGGCTCGCTGTCAATGGCGTCGATGTTGGCGTCGATGATCGCCGGGGTGGTCAGCCCGGAGACGATCACGTCCGGGTTGTGGGTTCGCACGAAACGCAGGAACTGGCGGTACTGGTTGGTCAGCCCCGATCCGGTGGGGCGCATCGCCATGGTGCCCACATCCAGCGCCCGCGCCGCCGGCAGCAGGTCGGTGGCGGCGAACGGCTGGACCGGTGACAGGTGGAACAGGACCGTGGCGAACTGGCCGGCGCCAAGCCAATCGGCCAGTTTCTCGGGCCGGTGCCCGGTGATGCCGATGTGGTCGATGCGGCCCTCGGACTGGGCCTGCAGGGCGCCTTCCAGGGCGCCGCCGGGGGCGGTGGCCTGATCGAATTCGCGCTGGAAGTTGACGTAGTGCAGCTGCAGCAGGTCGATACGGTCGACGCCCAAACGGGTCCGACTCTCCTCGATCCCCGACAGCGCCCCGTCAGCGTCCAGGGCGCGCGTCTTGGTGGCGATGAAAGCCTCGTCGCGGCGCCGCCCCAGGGCCCGCCCCAGCTTTATCTCGGCGTCGCCGTACATCCGGGCGCAGTCGAAGTAGTTGATGCCCCGATCGAGCGCGTGGGTCACGGCGGCGTCGGCTTCGCGCTGGTCCATGCGCCGGAACCACATGGTGCCGGAACCGAGCCTGGACACGAGCGCCTCGGTTCGACCGAGACGTACCTTGCGCATCGGCCGCCTATCCCGTCCCGCCCATCAACCGGCCCCGATCCGGCGCAGTTCTTCGAGCACGCTGCCGTCGGCATCCAGTTCGCGACCGTCGACTTTTCTTTCGCTGAGTCCGGACATCCCGTCCACCGCGCCGGCATCCAATAACCGTTCGACCCGTTGCGTGAACTGGCCCGCGTCCGGGAGAACGCGATCGAGGGGCAGTCCGGCGGTCCAGGCGATGGCCGCCGCCAGCGCGTAGCCACCCCAGTTTGAGACCGAAGCGATGATCAGTTCCCCCACCGCCGAGCCCGACGGCCAGCGGGTGACCCCGCGTTCGCGCAGGGCGCGCGCGAATGGCCCGAATCCGACCTCGTTGCCTCCGTCGCCGATCGAGAAGCTGGCGACCGAGGGCGAGATCAGAAAGTCGGTGCGGGCCGTCACCGCGCTGATGTCGGCCCCGTGCATGGAATGGAATACCCCCTCGGAATCGCGTCCGCAGCGTTCGATGAAGCCCACCGCGTTGGCGCGAAAGCGGGTGCGCTGGACGTTCGACCAGATCCGGGCCTGATCATCGTCCCCGATCGGCATCGCCGCGATCTCGGCCGATTCGCCGATCGCGGCGCTGACCACGTCAACCGTCGGTTCGTCGCAGACCACGCACACCCGGCCACCGGCCAGCCGGACCGCATCGCAGATCGCGCGGGCACCGAGCGGCCCGTCGGTTTCGGCGCGACCGGCCCCGATGACCAGGAAACCGGTGCCGAGCAGCAATCGGGTTCCCGGGCGGGTCAGGGTGCCCGCCACCCTGCCCAAGTAGCCGGGCCTGAGCAGATCGGCCAGGGCTGAGATTCCGCGCACATCGTGTCGCAGGATCAGTTCTTCGGCCGCCAGGCAGCGATCTTGCAGTTGGGTCATGGAAGCGCTCCGGCGGCATCCGGCAGCCGCCGCCAAATCGGCTCCGGCAAGGATAGGCTCCGGCCGGGCCGGCGACGCCGGCGTTCCCGATCGGGAACGTCCGGGGTCGGCGCGATCGCCTCAGTCCGCACCCCCGCCTGCCCGGGGCCGCCGGCCGCCGGAGCGTCGACCAGGTCCCGTGGCCGCCTGGCGGGGGCCTGCCGGACCGCCTGCTCAGCGGACACGGCAGCTACCCGGAGTCTTCTTCGTTTTCGCCGGCGGGCGGTTCGAGCAACTCGAACCGGGTCTGCTCGGCACCCTCGGCCAGCAGTGATCCATCTTCCATGACGACCCCCAGGCCGGCGAAGAACGCACGGTCGTAATGGCGGGCCAGGCGGGCGGCCGGGGCGTCGATGGGGCGTTCCAGGCCGAACGGGTCCCGGGACAGGGAAACGGTCACCCGGATCCGGTCGCCCTCCGCGTGGCGCTCGACCTTGATGGAGTCGCCGTCCACGTGCGCCTGCATGCTCGCGGTCCAGAGCAGGGCCGCGGCCATCGGTCCCTTGCCGGCATAGTCACCCAGCTCGTCGGCGTCGTGACGGCCCCGGCGGCTCAGCGCTTCGCGCCCCGCATCGAGCGATTCGGGGCCGGCCCCGGCGGCGGCCCGCAGCAGCGCCGCATACTGCCCGCTCTCGGGTGAGAACCGGGCCATGGTCGCCCCTTCCTGGGGAATCGCCGGCGCGGCGTCGACCGGGCTCTGCCAGCGGGCCGCGTCGGGCACCTGCGCCGGGGCGTCCTGCGCGCCGCCGTTGGCGGCCGAAAACGCCTGCGAAATTGCGCTCGCCATCGCATCGCCCGGGGATTCGGAGGCAAACGGCAGGCCGGTCGCAGGTGCCGCGGCCGGTGCGGCCGTTGCCGGAGCCGGCGCCGGAGCCGGTCTTGGAGGAGGCGCCGCGGAGGGTGCCGTGACCGGATTGGTGAGAGTTCTGGCGGCGTCGCCCAGCTGGGAATCGGCAACCTGGGTGGCCGATCCCAGTTCGCTGGCGATGTCCTTGGCGGCGCTGTCCAGGTCCTCCTGCGCCTCGCCGACGGTCGCGGCCACCTCGGCGTGGATCTCCTGCAGCTCCTGCCGGGTCAATTCGGCCTCGCGCTGCAGCGCCTCCACCTCGCCGCGCAGCAGCTGGATCTCCTCGTCGAATTCGGCCCGGAACTCGTAGGCCCAGCCGCGGACCTTGCGCACCATCCTCCCGAGCTGCCCCATTGCCTCCGGCAGGCGGTCCGGACCGAGGACGATCATGGCGATCGCCAGGATGAACAGGAATTCGGTTATTCCTACGCCGAACATTGCCGCCTCAGCCGGGTCCGGCGCAGGTACTCAACTCAGGGCCACCCGGATCGCCTGATCGGCGTCGGAAATCATGACCAGGGTCAGATCACTCTCCAGGCCGGGCGGCAATTCCTCGATGTCGGGCGCGTTGGCGCGGGGCAGCAGCACCCGCCGGATACCGGCGCGCTGGGCGGCCAGCAGGCGGTGCGCCAGGCCCGGTCCGCCCATCAGCACTCCGTTCTGGTTCATCTCGCCCACGACCGCGGTCTCCGGGTCGATCGGCCGATCGCGCAGCGCCGAGATGAGGGCCACGAGCACGGCCAGCGACAGCGTCTCGGCGTCGTGGTCGGAAGCGCCCAGATTGTGGTTGATCTTGTAGCCGTATTCGAATAGCTGGCGCGCCGAAATGTCAAGTTCGGTCATCCGCGAGCGGACGTAGTAGTAGGCGGTGTCGCAGGCCTTGTTGACCGGCGGCGACGTGCCTTCCGGCGTCAGGTAGTAGCGACCGCCCGGCACCGGCACGGCCTCGACCAGTTGCACGTTGGATCCGTGCGGGCCGAGCAGGAGCGTGCGGCAGGCCCCGGGCCGGGCGTAGCCGGCCTCGTCGCGGTAATACCGGCGCGGCTTGCCCAGCATCTGACTCAGCCCGGCGGCGTCGATCAAGGGTGGCGCCGAACCCTCGGGCGCGGCGGCCACCCGGCGCGCCATTTCCGACAGCGCGATGCTTGTGGCGGCCAGGCCGGCCTCGGGGGTGTACTCGGTCACCAGTGCCTCGGCGGCGTCCTCGCCCAGGGCGACCGGGCTGCTGATGGCGTAGCGGGCCTTGATCTCTTCCCACAATTGGGTCTGCACGATCCGGGCCCGTTCGCTGCGGGTATAGCCGGGGCAGTCGACCAGCAGCATGCGGTCGATGATCTCGGGCGGCAGGGCGCCGCTGCCGTCGGCGGTCAGCACGAAAAGGGTGGAACTCAGGTCGAATCCCACGTCCAGGTACTGGTCGCGCCAGTTCCGCCGGGCCTCGGGATCGTCCAGCAGGGCCAGCAACCGGGCGCCGCGATCGGGCCAGTTGGCCACCGCCCACTGCACGTTGGCCAGCACTATCACGCCGCGCCGGTTGCCGATTTCGGCCATGGCCCGGGCCAGCGAACCGATCGCGCCGCGGGTCTGGGCGGAACCCGCCCCCAGCACGTCGGATTCGCCGGCCGTACCCACCAGGTCGATCGTCGCCGTCGGCAGGTTCAGCGCCGCCGCGACCCGCCTGGCCAGGCTGCGGCGCCCGCTGCCGGGCGGACCGCAGAGCAGGGCCGCGCCCGGGGCCCGGGCCCGGTGCGCCGACAGCATCCAGTCGACCAGCAGCCGGCGGTTGAAGGGCGGGGCGTACTGGCCGATGTCGACTTCGGCGGCGATCGCCTCGGGGTCGGCGCTGGGCGGCGGGGCCGGTTCGGCCCAGGGCAGCGCAAGCAGGTTGCCCAGGTATTCGTGCGCCTGGAACGATTCGGCCGCGGCCGTCTCCGGTTGCTCCAGCACGCGGGCGACCTCGACCGCCACGGCGCGCGCCTCTTCGGAGAGGCCGGCGGCGTCGATCTGGTCCATCAGCGCGGCGTTGTCCATCTATTGATCCTGCGGTCGGTTAGCCCAGGGCCTGTCGGCGCGCTGTCTTGGGGACTTGGGAGAATCAATCGCAGTCTATGAAATCGGCCTATCGGCCCGCCCGCGAATGGGCGGCCGGCGGGTTTTCACCGATCGGAGCAATCGCCATCGCAGCGCGCTCCTTCTTCACCGACTACTCCGGCCGGCGCCGTCCCGAGCGTCCCGAGATCGACTGGTCCGACCCGCGCTTTAGCAGCCGCGAGCCGAGCTTCGCCGAACTCTACGAGGCCATGCTGGAAGAGGGTTGCCCCATCTGCCGGCTGGGTCTGCGGACCGCCGACCATTACCTGACCGTCTACTGCTCCGACAACGTCACCGACGTGGACATCCGCGCGCGGGTCCGCGATTCCAACGGTTTCTGCAACACCCACGCCTGGCGGTTGCCGGACCAGCGCGACGCCCTGGGGCTGGCGATCACCTACGCCGACATCATCAAGAACCTGACCCGGCAGCTGGACGCCTACGACCCCGAATCGCCCAATCGCCGCCTGCCGGGCTGGCTGTTCCGGCTGCTGCGCGACTGGCGCGGCCGGTCTGCGCCGCGGCGGGGTGTTCCGGCCGGCGCAGCCGTGCCCGGTCTGCGTGGAGCAGTTCCGGGCCGAGCGACGCTACGCGGCAACGTTTGCCGACTACGCCGGCGACGAAATGCTCATCGAGCGCTACCGCGAGGGCGACGGGCTATGCCTTCCGCACCTGAAACTGGTTATCGCCTCGGCCGCCGACGATGCCGCGATCAAGCTGGTCGCCGGCGGCGAATCGGCGCGCTGGCGCGAGCTCTACGATCTGCTCGATGAGATCGTCCGCAAGGCCGACTATCGCTTCAACCAGGAGGCGATCACCCCGCAGGAGCGGGCCGCGCTCACCAGGGTCCTGGCCATCGTCAGCGGCGACCGGGGCCTCTCGGCCTGGCGGCCGGATTCCTGATGCGCGCGGCCGATTCCGAGACCGCCACCGCGCTGATCCGGGCCGGTTCGCGGGCCGATTTGGGGGACCTTGCCAGATTGTGGGAATTGACCACCCAGCCGGACGGCCGGTTCCTGCTGCGGCGCTACTTCGACGACGTGGCCAGCGGCGCCCAGCAGTTGCTCGTCGCCGAGGTTGGCGGGCGGATCAGGGGCCAGATCTGGATTCGGCTCCGGGGCAGCGATCCGAAGTTCTCCGACGACCGCGTCCAGTGTTACCTGCACACCCTCTTCGTGCACCCCGACCGCCGGCGCCGCGGGATGGGTCTGGCCCTGGTTCTGGGGGCATCCCAGGTGGCCCGCGAGCGCGGCCGCAGCGAACTGGTCATCGCCGTCGATCAACCCAACCGCTATGCCCGTGAGCTGTATGACAAATGGGGATTCGAGCAGTTCGCACACCTGGTCGACCTGCGCGGCGATCTGATCCTGATGAGCAGGGCGATCTTCGACCCCGATGACGCCCGACGCCTGATGGACGATACGGCTATAGAATTTTTCATCTAGTAATCGCGCCGTCTTTTTTATGAGATCGCCGCCGCCGACACTTCACCGCTAACCGGGCGAGTTCACATTGGCTGACAGTTGGGCCTTTTTCAAGGGCGAGTTTGTTCCGTTGGATGATGCGCGCGTGAGCATTGGGACCCACGCGTTCAATTACGGCACCGGTTGTTTCGAGGGGATTCGCGGGTACTGGAGCGAGGAGGAGCAACAGGTCTATTTGTTCCGGCTGCCGGAACATTTCGAGCGACTGCACCGCTCGGCGCGGATGCTGCTGCTCACGCTCGACTACACGGTTGACGAACTCTGTGATATCACGCAGCAGATCATCCAGCGCTGCGGGTTCACCACCGACGTCTACGTCCGCCCGATCGTTTACAAGGCCTCCACCACCATCGGCCTGAGCATGGTGCGGCGCGACGCCGACGGCCGGGTCGTAAATCTGGAAGACGACTTCTGCCTGTTCGCCGCCCCCTTCGGCGACTATCTGGACGTGAACGCGCCCATCAGATGCTGTATATCGGCCTGGGTCCGGATCGACGACAACATGATCCCGGCGCGCTCGAAGGCCACCGGTCTTTACATAAATTCGGCACTGGCCAAGACCGAGGCCGAGCAGAACGGGTACGACGAGGCGATCATGCTCACCGCCGCCGGCCACGTCAGCGAGGGGACCGGCGAAAACCTGTTCATAGTTCGCGACGGCCACCTGGTTACACCGGCCGTATCCGAGAACATCCTGGAAGGGATTACCCGCGCGACGGTCATCGAGCTGGCCGCCAAGGAGCTCGGCCTGGACACGGTCGAGCGCCCGATCGACAGGACCGAGCTCTACAGCTGCGACGAGCTTTTCCTGTGCGGGACCGGCGCCCAGATCTCAGCCGTCTCGCACCTTGACGGCCGGTCGATCGGCAACGGCGACGTCGGACCGATCACACGCCAGATGCAGAACATCTACTTTGACGTGGTCAAGGGACGCAACCAGGCCTACCGGCACTGGCTGACGCCCGCTGCACCTGATCGGGTGGCGACGAGACTCTGAAAAACCTGCTCCGCTCAATCGGCCTGGCCGGTCCCGCCAAAACGGACCCGGCACCGGAGCCGGCGGCTCCGCAAAGACCCGGCCGCTCGCGCCCCCCGAGCCGGCGTGGCAGGCGTCCACGCCCAAGTTCGCGAAACAGCAGCAGCTCGCGCCCGGGCTCGCGCTCCAGCGCGCGCGGGGGCTCGCGGCGCGGCACGCGCAGCCAGACGGGCCGCAACGGGACATCGCAGGCGCGTTCGCTCCGCGATCGCGAGCGCTCCCCGGGACGCCCGCGCCGCCCGTCGCGGGTGGAGGGCGAATCGGAGAACGGCGGCGAACTGGCGACCCTGGAACGCAAGCTGGGGTACCGGTTCCAGGACATAGGCCTGCTGCGGCGCGCCGTCACCCATCGTTCGGCGATCAATGAGGACCGCCATTTGAGCAGCCTGGATTCCTATGAACGGATGGAATTCCTGGGCGATTCGGCCCTGAACCTGGCCGCCACCGACGATCTGTATGCGCGATTTCCACAGATGGACGAAGGCGAAATGACCAACGTCCGCAAGGACCTGGTCAGCCTGACCGCGCTGGCCGCAATGGCCGAAAAAATCGGACTCTATCGCTACGTGGTGGTCGGATCGGGACTCGACCTGTCCAAGAAACGAAACCAGAAAGGCGTCGCCGGACGGAGCTTTGAAGCCATCGTCGGGGCGATCTATCTGGACTCGGATTACGGACTGGGACAGGTCAAGCGGGTCCTGCAACCCTTTTTCGAGGAACTGCTGAGGGTCAATCACCATGTTCCGGGCGGACCGCCAATGCAATTTCCGGGACGGAATGGTCAACCTGAGACTTTCGGCGAGCGCGGACGACAGCTCCCAACGGACAACAAATCGCGCCTCCAGCAGCTGACCCAGTCAGAGTTCCGCCAGCAACCGCGCTACGAATTGGTCAGCACCCGCGGACCGGCCCACGCGCCCACGTTTTCGGTGGCGGTCGTCCTCGATGGGCGCGACCTTTCCTCGGCGACCGGGAAAACCGTGCGCGGCGCCGAGCAAACGGCGGCCGGGCGTGCGATCAGGGTCCTGGAAAAGGAACTGCGCCGCAGCCGACCGGCGCGCTAGCGGGTCCGTGCCGGGGCGCGGTCACCGGGGATCCTGCGCCAGCCTGGCGGGGACGATCCGTTGCATTGGAGCTTCCTGCAGTTGGCCCGGCCACATCCCTTAAATTCCCCGCGGCGGGACCGGGACCGGAGGATCCGCCTCGGGCGGATGGGGTCGGCGCGATCGGGCCGGGGCAGCCGGCGCATCATTGGCCAGTTGCGCACGAGCCGGGTCGGCCTGCCGCCGCGGCCGCGCCACGAATCCCGCAACTACCGCATAAACGGCTGGATGGTCGCGGTTTCGCTGGCCTGCGCCCTTTTGACGTTCGGATACATCTACTCGCTGAATCCGGACCCGGCCGGCCCGTTGACGCGGTTCGCCGATGAGCTGGGATACGCTTTCGAGCCGCTGGTCGACAGCGGCCCCGGCGCGGAAGTGTCCGCGCCGCTGCTGACCGGTCGGTCGCTGATCGATGCCCGCAGCGCGATCAACGCCCTGGGCCTGGAGCTGGTGGTCGAGCCGGTGACCGAGCAGGGCGCCGAACCAAACCGCGTTCTCGGCCAGGACCCGGCCGCCGGAGTACTGCTGGTTCCGGGCGAGAGCGTTCTGGTGCGGGTCGCATCCGGGGCCGAGAGCACCGCGCTTGGATCGGTAATCGGCCAGAACGTCGAGGCGGCCCAGGGCCAGCTTGCCGAGGCCGGATACGTTGCCGAAACCGTTCCCATCCACCATCCCGATCTCCCGGTCGGAGTCGTATCGGAGCAATTCCCGGAGCCGGGGTCCGAAATCGAGCCCGGGGCGCGGGTGACCCTTACCTACAACGCCGGACTGCGCCTGCAGGCCGTGCCCGACCTGGCCGGGCTCGACCTGGCCCTGGCGCTGCGCCGCGCGGCCTCATACGGGTTCGAAGCCGTCGCCGATGGCGAAAGCTATGACGCCGGTCTGCCGCTGGGGGCGGTACTTGGGCAATCGCCGGCCCCGGGGACCGTCCTGCCGGTTGGCGAGCAGCTCCTGCTCCGGTCCAATCAACTGCCCTTGATCGAGGTCCCGGATCTGATTGATCTGCCGCTCGAGCGGGCGCGCGAAATCGGTCAGGCGTCCGGAATCGCGATCGAGCGCATCGTCAGCCCGGAAACCCTCCCCGACCGCGAACTGGTGGTCCGCGCCCAATCGGTATCGGCCGGCCGCAGGGTGAATCTGGGCACCAGCGTGCTGCTGGTCGTCGGCTACCGCGCCGAGGGCTGACCTTGCGATTTGGCCTCTGCGGCCGGCAACGGCGCATCCCTCTTCTGGCGCCGGCCGCGCTGCTGGCCGCCGCGCTGCTGCTGACCCCGCAGCCGGCGGCGGCGCTGTCGACCGGCTGCCTGCCTTCGCTCGACTACGCCGCCGCCGCCGAGCACTTCTTTGCCCAGGCGGGTTCGGATAGCGGACTTGGCTTCTTTGTTCGCGACGATGCCGACGCGCGCTTCCTGAGCGCCTTCCGCGCCGGCGGCGGCGAACACACGCTCGGCTATCCGGTCTCGAGCCGCTACCGGCAGGGCGGATTCATTTACCAGGCATTCCAGAAGGCGATCCTGCAGTGGCCGGTCGGCGGGGACCGGGCCAACTACGCCAACACCGTCGATTGGCTGGGCCGGATCGGGGCCGATGCGGATCTGTATTCGCAGCGCCAGGTGCCCTTCTACTTCCCGCTGTCCGCCGATCGCGGGCTGGACCCGGCCGATCCCGGGGATTTCGCCCAGATAGTCCAGAACCACCTGCAGATACTGGCGGTGGACGACGAGATCAGGGAGTTTTTCCTCAGCGAGTCGCGCTGGCTCGAACTCTACGGGCTGCCGGTCAGTTACGAGGATTTCGGTCCGGTCCGCGTTCTGCGCAGCCAGCGCCAGATCATCCAGGTATGGAACGTACCCGGGATTGGCGGCCCGGTCGGGCAGGCGGTCCTGGCCAACACCGGTGACATTGCCAAGGAGTTCGGCCTGCTGCCGGCGACGGCGACGGTTCCGGTTTCGCCGCCGGTGCGCCCCGGCGACGCGCTGTACGCGGCCGCGCTGCCGACCCGGGCGGGATCGCCGGCGCTGGTGGAAGTGCGCGGCACGGCGTCCCAGGTCCGCGCGCCCGGGAACCCGACGGTTTCGTTCTGTATCGGGTCGTTCCAGCACCTGCTGGTTCCAATCCCGCATGACCAGGAGCCGGGACCGGCGACGCTCGAACTGGAGACCATCGGGGCCGGGCCGGCCCTGACCGGGTCGGTGCGGCTGGAGATCGAGGAACTGGAGTTCGAAGCTTACGACTTGATCGGGGTGGCCGGCGACCTGGAGTTGCTATTTGATCCCGAAATGGAGGCCGCCGACAAGGCGGCGCTGGCAGAGATCGTCGCTCCGGTGACGCTCCGGCCGCTGTCTGCCGAGGCTTTCCAAGTCCCGGTGCCCGGGATGGTGACCTCGGGATTCGGCGATCGGCGCACGGTCGACCTGCGCGCCGAGCCGCTTGTGCACCTTGGCGTCGATTACGCGGGCGACCTGGGCGATCCGGTGCTGGCGCCGGCGCCGGGATCGGTGGCCGGCACGCTGGACCTGGTCATATACGGCCGCACCGTGGTCATCGACCACGGATTGGGCGTCTACTCGGTGCTTGCCCACCTGGAGGAATTCTCGGTCCAGCCCGGTGACCGGGTGGCGATCGGCGACGAGATCGGAACCGTCGGATCGACGGGTCGCTCGACCGGGCCGCATCTGCACTGGGAAATCCATGTCTTCGGGATCCCGGTGGACCCGGGTTCGTTCCTGGCCCCCGGATCACTCCAGTTCGGGGTGCCGCTCGCCAACCGGGACCCGGATCGCGAAGACGATCCTTCGGACCCGCCGCCACCCGTCGCGGTGGGATAGCGGTGGCGGAGGCGGCCGGCCCGGTCCCGAGCGCCGACGCGCTTGAACTGCCGGCCGTGCTCGCGGAGCTGGCCGGGCACTGCGGTTTCGGGGGCTCGACCGCGCTGGCCCTGGCCCTTGAACCGGCCGGGTCGCCCGAGCGGGTCGACCAACTCCAGGATGAGACCGCCGAGGCGCTGGCGGTGCTGGCCAAGCTTCCCGGCCTGACCTGCGGCGGCCCCGAAGAAATCGGACCGATCCTGGAGCGCGCCGGGATCGGCGCGGTCCTGGACCAGGCCGAGTTGCTGCAGCTGCGCGGTTCGATTTCCGGCTTCCACCGTTTCGGGCGGGCCCTGGCCGAGTGCGACCAGGCCCCGGGCCTGGCGCGCCGCGCCGGCCGCATCGACCCGCTGCGGCAGCTGGCCGGCGCGATCGACCGGGTGGTCGACCAGCACGGCCGGGTGCGCGACCAGGCATCCGACGAGCTGGCCCGGCTGCGGGCCCGGATCCGCCGCCGCCGGGCCGATATCGAAACCGGGTTCGGCCAGCTGGTCGCCCGCCTGGGCCCGCAGGGATTGCTGTCCGAAGCGATCTTCACGGTCCGCGGCGGCCGCTACGTGATCCCGCTGCGGCGCGAGTCGCAGCGCCGGGTGCCCGGAGTCGTGCATGATCTCTCCGCCAGCGGGGCGACCGCCTACGTGGAGCCGCTGGAGATGGTTGCGGCAAACAATCAGCTGCGCACCCTGCTGTCGGGCGCGCGCAGCGAAGAGCGCCGCGTCCTGACCAGGCTCTCGGCAAACGTCCGCGAAAGTGCCGGGGCGCTGGCCGCCAACTGGCGAAGGGCCAGCGAACTGGACCTGATCCTGGCCCGGGGCAAACTAGCGCTGCAGCAGCGGGCGGTCCGGCCGGGCATCGCCGGCGCCAACCGGTTCGACCTGAAAGCCGCCCGTCATCCGCTGCTGGGCGATGCGGCGGTGCCGATCGACGTGCACCTGGGCGAGCGGCGCGGTTTCGGGGCGCTGGTGATCACCGGCTCCAACGCCGGCGGCAAGACGGTCGCCCTCAAGACCGTCGGCCTGCTCCACCTGATGGCCGCCTGCGGCCTGCAGGTGCCGGCCGCGCGCGGGTCCGAGGTGGCCGTGTTCGACCGCGTCTTCGCCGACATCGGGGACCAGCAGAGCATCATCCAGAACCTGAGCACCTTCAGTTCGCACATGCGGAACCTGGCGGTTGCCCTGCGCTCGGCCGGACCGCGTTCACTGGTCCTGGCCGATGAGATCGGCGCCGGCACCGACCCGGCCGAAGGGGCGGCGCTGGCGGCGGCGATCATCGACGAACTCACCGGCCGGGGCACCGCGGTCGTGGCCACGACCCACTTCGGCGATCTGAAGCACTACGCCATCGCGCACCCCCGGTCGCAGACGGCGAGCGTGGAATTCGACGCCGAGACCCTGCTTCCCAGGTACCACCTGCACATCGGGGTGGCCGGTTCATCGCATGCGCTGGAAATTGCCCGGCGGAGCGGAATTCCGGCCAGCGTCTGCGACCGCGCCCGGTCCGGTATCGCGTCAGAACAGCGCGACCTGGAGGGGCTTTTGTCGGACATGCGTCGCCAGCGCGAGGAGTCGGCGCTGGCCCGGTCCGAGGCCGATGCGGCCCGGCGCGAGGCGCAATCGCAATTGGCCGGCACCGAACGCGAAATCGCCGATCGCCAGCGCAGGTTCGAAGATGAACTGAGTCGCCAGCGGGCCGCCTCGCGGCGACTGCTGCGGGAAATGGAGGCCCTGGCGCGGCGCCAGGCCCGGGCCGCCGCCGCCGGAAACCTGGACTCGGTGCGCGGCATCGCCGCCGAGGCGCGGCGACGCCAGCAGGAGCACGATGATGTGTCCGCGCCGGCCCTGCCCGAAGATTCCACCCCGCGCCTGCGGCGGGCCCCCCGGGCGAGCGCCAAACCCGGGGATCGGGTGGAACTGGTAGGGCAGCAGCAGCCCGGGCGAATCCTCTCGGTGCACCGCGGCGGCACCGAATACCTGGTGGTCGTCGGCGGCCTGCGGCTGCGGGTCGGGGCCGGATCAATCGTCCGCGTCATCGGCGCAAGGCCCCCCACCGCGGCTTCGAGCCGGTCCCCGCGCGCGCCGTCCAACCCCGTGCCTTACCGGGTCGATCTGCACGGGATCTTCCCGGACCACGCCGGGGCCGAGGTCGACCGCCATCTGGATCGCGCGATCGCCCTGAACCGCCGCAGCGTGGTATTGGTCCACGGACTGGGTTCGGGGGCACTGCGCGATGCGGTGCGCGGTCACCTGCGCGATCACCCGCTGGTCAGGGACTACGCTATGGGGCCGCCGTCGGAAGGCGGCGACGGGGTGACCGTCGTGGATCTGCGCTAAAGGGCCGGCCCCGCAGACGGCCGGCCTCCGGACCCGGTCCGGTTGCTACTGCCTGAGTACCTGGTAGTCGACCTGGCGCCGCCGCGCCAGCGGTCCCAGACCGCCGAGAAATCTACGCAGCGACCGGTGTGAACTCAGCAGCACTCCGATCCCGATCCCCATCCCGAGCACGAAGGCCAGTTCGAGGATGCTCACGGCCGGTTTCTGACGTGCCATTTCGCTCCCTCCGCGGTTGTTCGCCGAGATTGCCACTCCACAGATTTTAAAACCGATGCCCGGGGTCGCGCCGCTGGGCGGATGGGCGGCTCATACCAGGTGCAACAGCGTACGCGCGTCGCCCCAGAGTTCGTCGATGCCGTAGTAGCGGCGCGGGTCGGGCAGGAACAGGTGCACGATCAAGTCGCCGCAGTCGACCAGGACCCAGCCGTCATCGGCGTGGCCTTCCACCCGCGGACGCACCCCCTTCGGGGCCAGGTCGCAACATGCATCCACCAGCCCCCGCATGTGCAGCCGCGTGTTGGCGGTTGCCAGAACGAAGTAGTCGGCAATTGGCGATATCGGTGCGATTTCCATGAGCCGCACGTCATCGGCGGACTTGGCCGCCAGCTCCCGGGCCAGCTCGTGGGCCAGGCGGCGGATCGCGTCGTCCCCGGCGCCGTTTGAATCGGATCCGGTCACCGCGCCCGACCCCGGGTTCCTGCCTACCGTCATTTGGAGCCTGAATAGAGCCGGTTGCGCCGGATGTAATCGGCGACTGCGGCGGGCACGAGTTCGTCTATCGAACCGCCGCCGGCCAGGGTCGAGCGCACCAGGGTCGAGGAGATCGGCGGGGTGTCGGCCAGGATGAGGCGCAGTTCTCCGTCGTGTTGCTTGATCCACTCCGGTATCTTGGCCTGCCGGCAGCCGCCGCGCGCCACCGCCAGGATTTGGGCCCGCGCCAGGATCCCGGGAACATCGCGCCATTGCGACAGTTCGGCCAAAAGATCGGTGCCGATCACCAGCGCCAGAGGCTGATCCGGATGGAGTTGCGCCAGCCGGGCCAGGGTGTCCGCGGTGTAGGCGCGCCGCTGGTGGACCTCGATATCGCAGACCTCCAGCCGGTCCTGGCCGGCGGCCGCCAGGCGGCACATCGCCAGGCGCCGCTCCGGGGTCGCGGCCGGAACCGCGCGCAGCGGGGCCTGGGCGGCCGGCACCAGCAGAACCCGCCCGACCGCGCCGGAGTCAAGGCACACCCGGGCCAGCGCCAGGTGTCCGTTGTGGATGGGATCAAACGAGCCGCCGATGACTCCCAGCGGTGTCGGTTCGGCCAAAGTGCCTCCCGGAATAGTCAGGCGCGGGCGCCGTGTTTCCCTCAAAGGGTGTATCATTTTCGGAGCCGACGGGAAGATTTTCACGCCCGGGCGGCCTCCTGGGCGGCGCCGCAGCCAGTCCTTTCGCGACGATTGACCCGCGCCGTAGTCCTTTACCCTTACCGGGCATTACGCCAGCGCATCCTTTGCGGCGGCCAAGTCATTTGCCACGCGACCACCGCAGGATGAGATAGCGCGTTTGCCAAGCAGGCTGGAGTTTTCCAAGTGAGCGGACGCCGAAGACCCTACCGCGATCGCGGCCGGGGCGGCAATTGGGGTGCTGCGGTGCGCAGCATCGACATCGAAAGCGTCAACGGCGCCCCCGAGCTGCTGGGCATCTTTTCGACCCGCGACTTCATGGCCCGCGATTTCGACGAGCTGCGGTCGCTGGCCGAGCGCCTCGGAGTCGACGAGAACGGGGATCCGGAACCGATCGACAAGCGGTCCCTGGTCGACCTGATCATCGCCAAGAGCGACGAGAGCCTGGCCAATTCGCTGGTACACGGGGTCCTTGAGATAACCCCGGAAGGATTCGGGGTCCTGCGCGGAAACCAGCGCTGGTTGCCCGACCCGTCCGACATCTACGTATCGCAGGCCCAGATTCGGCGCACCGGTATGCGGACCGGCGATTTCGTCACCGGCCAGGTGCGCCGCCCCAAGGACAACGAAAAGTACCGCGGCCTGGTCCGCGTGGTGGCGGTCAACAACGCCGACCCGAAGCAGGCACCGCGGCGGCCGCGGTTCCGCAACCTGGTCCCGATCTTTCCGACCGACCAGATCCTCCTGGAGCACGAGCGCGCCGACCTGACCACGCGGGTCATCGACCTGGTGGCGCCCATCGGCCGCGGCCAACGCGGCCTGATCGTCTCGCCGCCCAAGGCGGGCAAGACGGAAGTGATGAAGCGCATCGCCAAGGCGGTCAGCGCCAACTACGACGACTTGCAGTTGCTGGTGGCCTTGATCGGCGAGCGCCCCGAGGAGGTTACCGACTGGCAGCGCAACGTCAAGGCCGAGGTGATCAGCTCGACCTTCGACGAGCACCCCGACAGTCACTGCCGGGTGGCCGAACTGACCATGCAACGCGCCCGCCGGCTGGTGGAAAACGGAGCCAACGTGGTCCTGTTCCTGGACTCGATCACGCGGTTGGCGCGGGCCTACAACCTGCAGGTGCCCTCTTCCGGCAAGACCCTTTCCGGCGGCGTGGATCCGGCCGCCCTGGTTCCGCCGAAGACTTTCTTCGGTTCCGGCCGCAACATCGAGGACGGCGGCTCGCTGACCGTCCTGGCCTCCTGCCTCATCGATACCGGATCGCGCATGGACGAGGTCATCTACGAGGAGTTCAAGGGCACCGGCAACTGGGAATTGATCCTGAATCGGCGCCTGGCCGAACGCGGTACGTTTCCGTCGGTGGATGTGATTAAATCTGGTACCCGCCGCATCGAGCTGCTGCTCGATGAGGAAAAGACCCGGATGAGCTGGCTGCTGCGTCGGATGCTGATCGCGGTTGGCGACGAGGACGCAATCGAACTCATGCTCGACCAGCTCAAGAAGACCCGGGACAACACTGATTTCATGCGCACTATCCAGAAGCAGTCGCTGTGAAAGTAATCCTCCTCTCCGATGTCCCGAACCTTGGCCAGGTCGGCGAAATCACCGAAGTCGCGCCCGGCTACGCCCGCAACCACCTGATCCCCAAGCAGCTCGCCCGTCCGGCGACGCCGGGGGTGCTGCGGGACCAGCGCACGCGGCATGCGATAGCCAGTCACCGTGCCCAGCAGGAGATGGCCAAGGCCCAGGAAATGGCCTCCAAGCTGCAGGGCGCGTCGGTGATCATCCCGGCCCGGGTCGGCTCCGAGGGCCGCATCCACGGCCGGATAACCAACCAGCAGGTGGCCGAGGCGCTGGACGAACAGATCGGCATCGAAATCGACCGGCACCGCATCACCATTCATGATCCGATCCGGTCGCTGGGGATATACACGCTTCCGGTCCGGGTCGTCGCGGGCCTGGAGGCATCGATAACCGTCGAGGTGATGGACCTTGACGAGTTGGCCGCCGAGGCCGAGGCGCTGGCCCGCGAGCAGCTCGCCCAGCAACAGGCGGCGGCGAGCGAGTGACCGCGGCCGCGCCCCTGCCGGCGCCGGCCCTGGCAAGCTTCAGGCGCCTCCCCCAAGCGCCCCGATGAGCAGCAACGACCTGCGCGTTCCTCCGCACAGCGAGGACGCCGAGCGATCGGTGCTGGGCTCGCTCCTGCTCGATCCGCAGGGCATCACCAAGATCGCCGACTTCCTCTCCGAGTCCGACTTCTACCGGCAGCCGCACCGACTCATCTACCGGGCGATCGAGAGCCTGGCGGCTCGCAACCAGCCGGCCGACCTGATGCTTGTCATCGACGAGCTGGAACGCGCCGAAAACCTCGAAGCGGTCGGCGGGGCGGGATACCTGGGCATGTTGGGCCACGAGGTTCCGACCTCGGTCAACGTCCGCTATTACGCCGAAATCGTCAAGCGCAACGCCACCCTGCGTCAGGTCATCGACGGCGCCCAGTCGCTGTCCGATCTCGCCTACGCGCGCGGGGCCGACTCCGACGCGGTGGTCGCCCGCGCCCAGGAACTGCTATTCCAGCTGGCGGCCAATACCGATTCGGGCAATTACCAGCACGTCCGCGAGCTGCTGGGCCCGTTCGTCGACGAACTGCTGCGGCGCCGCCAGGAAGGCCAACTCCTGGCCGGAGTCCACACCGGATTCACCCGTCTGGACGAGATCCTGGGCGGTTTCCAGGCGTCCGACCTGATCACGGTCGCGGCCCGGACCGGGATCGGCAAGACCTCGTTCATGCTCAACATCGCCTGGCGCGCGGCGAGCCTGCACGACGTGCCGGTCGCCCTCTTCACGCTCGAGGTATCGCCCAAGCAGTTGACCCAGCGGCTGCTGAGCATGCAGACCCGGATCGATTCAACCAAGCTGCGCGATGCAGACCTTACCGATGAAGAGTTCGGGATCGTGGGCATCGAGGCCGGCAACCTGAGCGAGGTCCCGATTTACCTCGACGACACCCCGGCCCTGACCGAACTGCAACTGCGGTCCAAGGCCCGCCGCCTGAAGCTGGACCACCACGTGGGCCTGGTGATCATCGACTACCTGCAGTTGATGCGACCGCACCGCGAACAGGAAAACCGGGTCCAGCAGATCTCGCAGATCACGCGGGCGCTAAAGCAGCTGGCGCGCGAGCTCGACGTTCCGGTCATTGCCGGGGCGCAGCTTTCGCGCGCGATCGAGATGCGGACCCAGCAGCGCCCGCGGCTGTCGGACCTGCGCGAGAGCGGTTCGATCGAGCAGGACTCGGACGTTGTCATATTCCTTTACCCGGAAAGCGGCGATCTGGCGCACAGCGGCCCGGTGGAGCTGACGATCGAGGTCGCCAAGCACCGCCACGGCCAGACCGGAATCGTGGATGCGATCTTCGTGCGCGAATTCGGCCACTTCCTGGCTCGCGAACGCGCCCCGCAGTACTAGGGCGGCCGCCCGGCGCCGCGGGCGCCTCGGGCCGTACTCATTGGAGAATCGTTACGAAGTTCCCGGCCGCCGGGATCCGGAACCGGAACCTGCCCGCCTGTCCAACCGAGCATGCTGAAAAAACTAACCGGACTGCTGCGCGATAGCCCCGCCAAGACCATGCGCCGCCACGCCCGCCTGGTCGAACGCGTCAACGCGCTTGGAGACGAGTACCGCCGGCTCGATGACGCCGGCCTGGCTGGCGTGACCGGGCGGCTGCGCGCGCAACTGCAGCAGGGGCGCTCGCTGGAGGATCTGCGCGCCGAGGCGTTCGCGGCGGTGCGCGAGGCGACCGAGCGCACGATCGGCGATCGCCAGTTCGACGTCCAGATAGTCGGCGCGGCGGTCCTGCACGAGGGCGCGGTGGCGGAGATGAAGACCGGCGAGGGCAAGACGTACGTGGCCCCGCTGGCGGCCTACCTGAACGCGCTGCCCGGCCACGGCGTGCACGTGGTTACCGTGAACGACTACCTGGCCCGGCGCGACCGCGACTGGATGGGGCCGGTGCTGGAGCGCCTGGGGATGACGGTGGGAGTGATTGCGGCCAACATGGAAGCCGGTCTCCGCCGCCAAGCCTACGCCTGCGATGTCACCTACGGGACCAACAACGAGATCGGTTTCGACTACCTGCGCGACAACATGGTCCAGCGGCTCCAGGACCGGGTCCAGCCGGGACTCAACTTCGCCATCGTGGACGAGGTCGACAACATCCTGATCGACGAAGCGCGGACCCCGTTGATCATTTCCGGGCAGATCGCCGAATCGACCGCGCTCTACCAGAATTTCGCCGCGATCGTGAGCCCGTTCCGGGAAGAGCGCGACTACGAGATCGATCACAAACAGCGGGCCGTTTATCCGACCGACGAGGCAATCGACAAGGTCGAGCGGCGCCTGCGCATCGAGAACATCTACGCCGAGGGCAACTACCAGCTGCTGCACTACCTCCAGCAGGCGCTCCGGGCCAAGGCCCTGTACCACCGCGGCCGCGACTACGTTCTCTATCGGGACGGCGCGGTGGTCGACGCCCGCGACGTTCGGGCCGAGATCGTCATAGTCGACGAGTTCACCGGGCGGTTGATGCACGGCCGACGGTTCGGGGAGGGCCTGCACCAGGCGATCGAGGCCAAGGAGCAGGTGCAGATCCAGGCCGAGACCCGCACCATGGCCACGATTACCTTCCAGAACCTTTTCCGGGCTTACGCGAAGCTGGCCGGCATGACCGGTACCGCCAAGACCGAGGAGGAAGAGCTGCACAAGATCTACGGGCTGCGGGTGCGCGAGATTCCCACCAACGCCCCAATGGTCCGGCGCGACCAGACCGACCTGGTCTACAAGACCAGGGCCGCCAAGAATCGGGCCGTGGTCGCCGAGATCGCCCGGCTGAACCGGCAAGAGCGCCCGGTCCTGGTCGGGACGACTTCGATTGAGTCTTCCGAACATCTGGGGCGGTTGCTGCGCCGCGAAAAGATCCCGCACCAGTTGCTGAACGCCCGCTTCCATGCCCAGGAAGCCGAGATCGTGGCCGAAGCCGGCCAGCCGGGCGCGGTCACGATCGCCACCAACATGGCCGGCCGCGGCACCGACATCAAGCTCGGGCCGGGCGTCGCCGACCTGGGCGGGCTGTTCGTGCTGGGCACCGAACGCCACGAGTCGCGGCGGATCGACAACCAGTTGCGCGGTCGTTCGGGCCGCCAGGGCGACCCCGGCGAATCGCGCTTCTTCGTCTCGCTCGAGGACGACCTCATGCTCCGGTTCCGCTCCGATCGGGTCGCCGGGGTGATGGAGCGGCTGGGCATCTCCGAGGACGTGCCGATCGAGAACAAGATCATCACCCGTTCGATCGAATCGGCGCAGAGCCGGGTGGAATCGCAGAACTTTGACATCCGCCGCCACGTGGTCGAGTTCGACGACGTGATCAACCGGCAGCGCCAGGTCGTATACCGCCAGCGCGGCGGCTACCTTGACCGGGAGCTTGACCCCGACGCCCAGATACGCGAGATGCTCACCGATGAAATCGCCGAGCTGGTTGAAAGCCACGAGCTCGATGCCGAATCGGACCCGGACGACATCGCCGCCGCGGCCCGCAATCTGACCGTCCTGCTGAACCTTCCCGACCCATTCGAGTGGGAGGGCCTGATCGACCGGGACCGGTCCGCGATCACGTCCGCTTTCGAGTCGGCGGCGGATGCGGCCCGCCGGGCCAAGTTCTCCGAGATCGACCCCGCCCTGCTGCCGCCGGCGCTGCGCTGGATCATGGTCCAGACCCTGGACCTGCTCTGGGTGGAGCACCTGACCGGGATCGAGGAGCTGCGCCAGGGCATCGGACTGGTCTCGATCGGGCAGCAGAACCCGCTGGTCGAATTCCGGCGGCATGCGTTTGCCATGTTCGGACAGATGCAGGACACCCTGCGGCGCGAGAGCCTGCAGCGGTTCTTCCGGCTGCAGCCGGCCGCGCAGGTGGCGCGCGAGAGCGTGCTCACCAACCAGTCGCTGAAGGCCGGACGGGCGGCCGCGCCGACCGGCCGCGCCAAGGCGCAGGCGCGCGCTCCCGGGCCCAACCGCTCGCAGCGCCGCGCCGCCCAACGGCGCGCCCGCCGCCGGTCGCAGGCTCGCGCCTGACTGCCGGGGACCACCGATGCGGTTTCCGGAGCGTCCGGCCTTCTTCCGCCCAGAACCATCGCGTCGAGGCAAATGATGGCAGATTCCGAGATCGCAAAACGCGCCCAGAAGTTGATGGCGGACATCCGCCAGCTACGGGGGCGTCTTTGACCACCCCGGCAAGCTAACCCGGGCCGACGAGCTGGAGGCGCTCTCCGGCGCCGACGGTTTCTGGAGCGACCCGCAGGCGGCGGCGGCAACGATGCGCCAGATTGCGCGGCTGCGCTCCGAGCTTGCGTCCTGGGAAACCCTGGAAGGCGAAATCGCCGACATCTGCGAGATGGCCGAGCTGTCCGAAGGCGATTCGGATTTGGACGGCGAGCTCGAGTCGGCGCTGCAGCGACTGGGTGAGACCCTCGACCGCCGGCGCTTCGAATTGGCCATGTCCGGGGAGCACGACCCCTCCAACGCGCTGCTCTCGATCAGCCCCGGGGCCGGCGGCACCGAGTCGCAGGACTGGGCCGACATGCTGCTGCGGATGTACCTGCGCTGGGGAGAACGGCGCGGCTACCAGGTCGAGGTGCTGGATCTTCTGCCGGCCGAAGAAGCCGGAATCAAGTCGGTCACGGTGCGCCTGGCCGGCGATCTGGCCTACGGCTACCTCAAGTCCGAGCACGGCGTCCACCGGCTGGTCCGGATTTCGCCGTTTGACTCGGGCGCGCGCCGCCACACCTCGTTCGCCCGGGTCGAAGTCCTCCCCGAACTCGGCGCCGAGGGCGATCTGCAGATCCCGCGCGAGGAAGTCCGCATCGATACCTATCGAGCCGGCGGGGCCGGCGGACAGCACGTGAACAAGACCGATTCGGCCGTCCGCTTGACACACATCCCGACCGGAATAATCGCCACCTGCCAGAGCTCGCGTTCGCAGATCAAGAACCGCGAGACGGCGTGGAAGCTGTTGGCGGCCAGGCTGCTGCGCCAGCGCCAGGCCGAGCGGGAAGCGGAACGGGCCAAGCTGGCCGGACAACCACTGAACGCCGATTTCGGGAACCAGATCAGGTCCTACGTCCTGCACCCCTACCGCTCGGTCAAGGACCTGCGTTCGGGTTTTGAGACCAGCGACGCGGCCGGGGTGCTGGACGGTGACCTGGACGGCCTTATCGACTCCTACCTCGGCACGATCAGCGCGCCGGCCGACTGAGCTACCCTGCGATTCCCGGTCGACTATCAACGAAAATCAAGTTGCGGGCGCCGCCATCCCCGTTGGGGCCCGATTGCGGGCGACGGCCGCTAGCCACCGGGAACCCAATCTTTAAATCAGCCATGCCTCGCATCAGGTCCGGGCGGTGCGCTCTGTCCGCGCTGTTGCTGGCGACCTTGGCGCTGGTCGCGGCCGGATACATCGCCGGCGCGCGCGCGGCATCCCCGGAAGTGGAGATCAGCCCCTGGTCGTGCGCGAATTCCCGCACGTGGCCGACAACGTGGTGGAGATATATGCCGAGGTTCCCTGGACCGGCGAGGACCCGCGGGAAACCGCGATACTGCTGGAGCTACCCGAGCGCGGGTGGACCCACATTGAGTTCGTCGAGAGCGTGCGCTACGGGGACCGCGTCGCCGCCCTATTCGAGCTCGATCTGCTGGGCAGGCTGGTCACCGGGGTTGAATTCCACTACCAGTGGCGGTTCACGGACACGGAGGGCACCAATCACTTCACTCCCCTGGCGCCGGGTGCTCACGATCGATCCAAACCGCCCCTGGCGGGTGGAGTCCGAACCCGATATCAGGGTCTTCTGGTACGATCCCGAACCGGAGTTCGGGCCGCGTGCATTGGCTGATTCGGTCTCCGCAATCGAGCTCGTGGAAGACACCCTCGACTTGATTTCAAGCGCCAGCTCAAGGTTGTCATCTACCCGACCTTCGATGAGCTTTACGAGGCCCTGGGCATAGTCAACGAGTCCCGCGTCAAGGGCGTTTGGCGCGCCGGCCTACGAGTTGATCATGCTGCAGTCGGACCCCGACGATGAGACCCTGGCCGGGGTGCTCACGCACGAGTTCGCCCATGCCGTTCTCGACCAGAACCTGCGCAACCCCTGGCGCGATCTGCCGACCTGGGTCCACGAGGGCGTCGCCACCTGGGTGCAGGCCAAGGCCGACGACGACCTGCCGTTTGAACGCCTGCTGGCCGCGGCCCACCGCGAAGGCCGGCTGCGGTCACTGCGCGGACTGCAGGGCTACCTGCCGATAGACCGCGAGGGGGCCTCGCTCGTCTATGCGCAGAGCTATTCGATGGTCAAGTACCTAGTGAACCGGTACGGCATCGAAGATCTGCGCAGCATGCTGCAGGCCCTGTCCGAGGGGAGCACCGAGGACGAGGCCCTGATGGCGGCCTACGGCTTTGGACGTGCTCACTCTGGAAAGTCGATGGCGCCAGTACCTGGACAGCGATCTGGCGGCGGCCCGCCGAGGCGAACCGGTTGGCCGGAGCGCCGGTGCGCCCGGCCAATCCGGGCGCGGGCCCCGATCCGCAACTGCCGCTGGAGGAATGTTTCGGGGGAGGACGGAATCACACCCGCCGACACCCTGATCGGCAGTCCCGAACTGCCGCCCGCCGATGCCGGAACGCGCGCGTTCATAGCAATCACCGGCCTGACCGTGATCGCCCTTTTCCGGCCTGATCGGCTACCTGGCCTACCGGCGCTCGGCCGCGCGGCCGGCGAACGCGGCCGCGGCCGCGGCCGAGCCTCCGCCGTTTGCGTTGGGCCGGCCGGCGTCGGCGGCCGGCGGCGAACCGCGCCGGACACCGCCCGCCGAACGGCCTGCTCCGCCCTCCAGCCGAGTTGGCCCGCTCCGGGCGGGCCCGCACCGGCGGTTTCGGATTCAATCGCTTCGAACAATTGAGCGGGGTGCGACCGGAACGGTTTGCCGGCAAGCGCCGCCCGCACCTGCGGCGCTTCCGGGGCGGGCGTTCGTAACCGCCGCGCAGGGGGCCGACGATCCATGCCGTTGCCAGAGCCGAGCTTCTCGATCGGAGTGGAAGAAGAGTACATGCTGGTCGATCTGGGGTCTCGCGACCTGGTGGCCGAGCCGCCGCCGGAGCTGACGAGCGCGCTGGAGGACCAGCTCGGCAAGCAATTCAGCCGCGAGCTGCTGCGGACCCAGCTTGAAGTGGGCACCAAAGTCTGCAGCGATATCGGCCAGCTGCGCGAAGACCTGGCCCGGCTGCGCGGCGTGGTGGCCGCGATCGCGGGCGAATTTGCGATGGCCCCGATAGCCTCCTCGACGCACCCGTTCGCCAACTGGCGCGTGCAGAAGGTCACCGACCGCGAACGTTACCAGACGCTCGGCGACGACCTGCAGGTGGTTGCGTCGCGGGCGCTGATCGGGGGGATGCACGTGCACGTTGGGATCGAAGACGACGACCTGCGTATCGACCTGCTCAACCAGCTGACCTAACTTCCTGCCGCACCTGCTGGCGGCCAGCACGTCATCACCGTTCTGGGAAGGGCAGCTGACCGGCCTGATGTCGTATCGCACGAGCGTCTTTTCTGAATTTCCCCGCACCGGACCGCCGGAGCAGTTTGAAAGCCACGCCGACTATCTGCAAACCGTCGCGGTTTTAAAGGACGTGGGCCTGATCGAGGACGCATCCATGATCTGGTGGGACGCCCGCCTCAGCAAGAATTTCCCCACGATCGAATTGCGCGCTACCGACATCTGCACCGACATCGACGACGCTATCTGCCTGGCCGCCGTCTATCGCTGCGTACTGCGGCTGCTTACCCGCCTGCGGCGCGCCAATCAGCGCTGGCGGCGCTACTCGCCGCTGCTGATCCGCGAAAACCGCTGGCGCGCGCAGCGTTACGGGATAGACGCCGGCCTGGTGGATTTTGGGCCAGGGGCGAGATCAAAGTCATTCCCGGACCTGTGCGAAGAATTGCTTCGAGCTCATCGCACCCGACGCTGAGTATTTTGGATGCATGGGCGAGGTGGAACACCTGCGCACGATCGTGAACCGGGGCACCAGTTCGCACCTGCAGATCGGCGTTTACCGCGCCGCCCTGGCAGACGGCGACTCGGACGAGGTCGCCTTTTCGCGGGTGGCTCGATCACCTGGTTGCCACCACCGTGGCCGGGCTGGAACCGCGCCGCAGCTCCGATCCACCGGAAGCGGCCCGCAGTTGAGCGAGCGTGGCGTGAGCGGTCCTGAGCCGACCCGACCGACCGACCGGCGCCGACCGGGACCTGGCGCCGCCGGTCCCGGATCCGGAAACCCCCGCCGCCAGCGCCGGTCATGAACCCGCGCCGCCGGACGCGGACCACGGACCGGACCCGGAAAAGCCCGCCGCCGCCAGCGAGCTCGAATCACGCCAACTGGCGGACGCCCTCTACGGGGTCGGGCGCACACCGATCATCGTCGCCCGCAACGTCAATTACCGCTACCCGGCCGGCGAGCTGGCGCTGCGAACCGTCAACCTGACGATCCGGCGCGGCGAGTTCGTATTCCTGGTCGGGTCGTCCGGCGCCGGCAAGACGACCCTGATCCATCTGCCTGAACCGCGACCTGGTGCCGAGCAGCGGATCGATTTACATCGACGGGGTCAACACCGCCCGCCTGAGCCGCTCCGGAGATCCCGCGGCTGCGGCGCCGGGTGGGGGTGATTTTCCAGGACTACAAGCTGCTGACCCGCTACACGGTGGGCGAGAACGTGGCCTTTGCGCTGCGGGTTACCGGCGGTTACGACGGCGCCGCCCAGCGTCGCGTGCGGGAGGCACTGGCAACGGTCTCGCTGGCCGGCCGGGCCAACGACTACCCCGTTTCAGCTCTCGGGCGGCGAGCAGCAGCGGGTTGCGAATCGCGCGCTGCCTGGTCACCAAGCCGCCGATCGTGATCGCCGACGAACCGACCGGCAACCTGGATCCTGAAATTGCGCGCGAGACAATCTCGCTGCTGCTGCGCATTTCCGAACTTGGAACGACCGTGATAGTTGCCACCCACAACCGCGAGCTGGTCAACAGCTTGCGGCAACGGGTGATCGAACTCTCCGGCGGGCGGCTGGCCCGCGACGAGATCAGGGCCGGTTACACCGCCGATGAGCTCGGCGCGGAAATCTTCAACCCCGCGCCGGCAGCCGACGAAGGTACGCCGGATGACTAGCGTACATACCCTGCAGTACGTATTTGCGGCCGCGTTCGCCTCAATGTGGCGGAACCGCCTGACCACCGTGGCGGCGATTGTCACCACGACGGTCATGCTGCTGGTGTTCGGACTGTTTCTCGCCGCCAACGACACCCTGGAACGCATGGTCGATGCCCTGGGCCGGCGCACCAACATGGTCGTGTACCTGCGCGATGACGCGTCCCCGATCTGGATCTCGGAGACGATCGCGGAATTCCATGATCGCCCGGACGTTTGCCGAGGTCATCTTCGTGACCAAGGAGCAGGCGGCCGACGACCTGCGGGCGTCGCTCTCCGAACTGGGCGAGGTTCTCGACGTAATCGGCCAGAACCCGCTGCCGGCCTCGATCGAGGTGCGCATGGAGGATCCCGCCAACATCCTGGCGTTGGCCGAAGCGCTGCGCCAGGAGACCGACCAGATCGAGGAGGTGCTGGTCAGGGCGGACGTGATCGAGCGGCTGCTGAACGCCTCGCAGCTGGTGACCATTGGGGGCGGGTTGATGATCGCCCTGCTGGCCCTGGTGGCGCTGCTGGTGATAGTGAACACGATCAGGCTGGCGGTGCATTCGCGCCGCGAGGAGATCGAGGTCATGAAGCTGCTCGGGGCAACCGACTGGTTCGTGCGCGGGCCATTCCTGATCGAAGGCGCCGTCATCGGCCTGATCGGATCGGTCGTGGCGGCGTTCCTGACGCTTGTCGTCTACTTTCGGGTGGTGCCGGTCGTCAATTCGCTGATCTCATTCCTGCCGGTCCGAAACGGCCGCATTCTTCTGGGTGAACCTGGCCCTGTTCATCGTCCTGATGGGCCTGATAATCGGCACCCTCGGGTCGTATTTCTCGGTTCGCAACGCGCAGATGTAGGATGATTTTGTTCAGCAACGTTTCCAAGTCCTACGGGCGTTCGCGCAACGTCCTGGAAGATGTCAATCTGCTCGTTGCCCGCAATGAATTCGTATTCCTGATTGGCGCCAACGGGGCCGGTAAATCGACCCTGCTCAAGCTCGCCACGCTCCAGGAGGAACCAAGCGCCGGCACGCTGATCATCGGATCGCAGCGCGTGGACCGGCTCAACTCGAAGGGGCGCGCCCGGCTGCGCCGGCGCCTCGGCATAATCCCGCAGCAAAACCGGCTGTTTTACGACCGCAGTGCCTATGCGAACGTGGCTTTGCCCCTGCAGGTGACAGGCGAAGGCGGCAACCGGTTGCGGGCGCGGGTCATGGCCGGGCTGGATCGCGTCGGCATGGCCGACCAGGCCGATGTCGTGGTGAATGAAATGTCCGGCGGACAGCAGCAGCGCGTGGCGATCGCCAAGGCGCTCGTCAACGACCCCGAAATCCTCATAGCCGACGAACCGACCGAGGCCCTGAGCCCCTCGGCGTCGCAGGCGGTCATGGAGCTGCTGCTGCGGGCCAGCAGCGAAGGGATCACGGCGCTGGTCGCCACCCACGATTCGGCCGTGGTGGACCGGTTGCGCCGACGCGTGGTCAGGCTGGAGGAGGGCCGGGTCGTCGCGGACGTGCCGGCCGGCGGGTTCGATGGCTAGGTTCTCGCGGCGCGTGCTTCTGCGCGGAACCGCCGTGGCCGGGATGGCCGCGGTGGCCGCGGTAGGGGCTCCCCGATCCGGCGCCGACGAGCTATCCGACCTGCGCAGCAAACTGGAAGCGGCCGAGCGAGACCTTGAGGACTCCGGCCAGTCGCTCTCGGCCTCCGATGCGCTGCGGGCCGCCACCGCCGCCCGGTCCTCGGCGCTGCAGGTTCAGCTGCGGGTGACCGACGAAGCGCGTTTCCGGGAACTGGTCAGGGCCCAGGAGATCGACTACCAGCTCGATGTCGGGGCCCTGGAAACCGAGCGTACGCGGCGCGAAATCGCGGACCTGGAATCCGAATTCGAGTTCATCCGGCGCTCGGTCGGGTCGCGCATCCGGGCAATCTACAAGGCCTCGCGCAGCACCAGCCCGCTGACCCTGATCCTTTCCTCGGATTCGCTCACCGAAGGGCTGGACAAGGTGGCCGCGCTGGAGCAGGTGCTGCGTCAGGACCAGGACGAGATAAAGCGGCTTCTGGCCAAGCGCGAGGAAATCCGGCTGCGCTACGACCTGCTCAAAGACCAGCAGGACAACCTGGGCCACCTGCGCGAACAGAAGGCCGAGGTGCAGGCGGCGCTGGACCGGCGCTGGGAGGAGCACCTGCAGCGGGTCGAGGAGGTCAAGCGGCAGCAGGCCGGCTACGAGTCCGACGTACGCGCATTCGCGGCCGAACAGTCTGCTCTGGGCGGGCAAATCGATTACCTGAAGCAGCAGATCGAGGATGAACTGGCCCGGATCGAGCGCGAGCGGCTGATTGCGGAAGCGCGCCGGCGCGCGGCGGGCCTCTCCGGCGGGGCCTATTTCCCGCCGCTGTACGGAATCGTGACCACCGAATACGGCGGCTGCACCTACGGTCAGTGCCCGCACCTGGGGATCGACATCGCCGCGCCGCTGACGACGCCGATCGTAGCCGCTTCCAGCGGAGTGGTAATCAAGTCGGGATATGCGATCGCCGGCAATCGCTGGGCGTCATACGGAATGACCGTGATAATCGCCCACGGCACCAGCGAGGAGACCCTCTACGCCCATCTGGCCGACACCTCCCACCCGCCCACCGTCAAGCAGGGCGACACCGTGATCGTCGGCGACACGATCGGCTACGTGGGCGTGACCGGCTGGACCACCGGGCCGCACCTCCACTTCGAACTGCGCCGCAACGGGGCACCGGTCAATCCGCGCGACTCCATTCAATTCGGGTTCTGAGAATCGGTATGGTCGGCCGAACCCGGACCCGCCTGGTCGGGCTGCTGACCCGTCCGTTGCCCCTGATCGGAGCGCTGTTGCTGGCAGTGGCCGCGCTCCTGGGCGGGATGATGCTGGGCAGTTCGGAGCTGCCCAGCCCGTTTCGCGACGGTCACCCGGACCCGGAAGACGCCGCCCTCCTGGAGGACGATTTCACGGTCTTCTGGCAGGCCTGGTCCACGCTGCAGGACAACTTTTACGCCGGTCCGCTGGATTCGCAGGAACTGATGCGCGGGGCAGTCGACGGGATGGTCGAGGCGGCCGACGATGCGCACACCTATTTCCTGCCGCCCGAGCGCGCCGGCAACCACCGCGACTGGATCAACGGCACGTTTTCCGGGATCGGCGTTTCAATGTCGCTGGAACCGGACGGGACGGTCCGCATCCAGCGGGTTTTCCCGGGCACGCCGGCCAGGCAGGCCGGGCTGCTGGCCGGGGACCAGATTCTCTCCGTCGACGACAGACTGCTTTCCGAGCTCCCGCTCGCCGAGGGACTGTACCTGATTCGCGGAGAGTCCGGCACGGTGGTGGTGCTCGACATCTACCGCCCCGGCACGGACGAGTCGCTCAGATTCGAGATCGAGCGCTCTCGGATCAGTCCGCCGACGGTCTGGGCGCGCCAGATCGACGGATACGGATTCGTCGAACTGACCCAGTTCCGCTCGCGCACCGCGGCCGAACTGCAGGATGCCCTGGCCGAACTTTCCGACGCCGGTGTCGAAGGAGTCGTGCTGGACTTGCGCGGCAACGGCGGCGGTTTCCTGAGTTCGGCCCTGGGAGTGGCCTCGCAGTTCTTGCCGGAAGGCGTAACGGTCGCCTATCAGACCCAGCGCACCGGTCCCAATGTCCGCCACCGCACCGGCGACGACGGTGCCTCGCTGCGGGTGCCGCTGGTCGTGCTGGTCGACTCCGATACCGCCAGCGCGGCCGAAATAGTGGCGGCGGCGCTGGCTGACAATCGCCGGGCCCCACTGGTGGGGCAGCAGACCTACGGCAAGGGATCGGTGCAGCTCAGCTTCGACCTCGCCGACGAATCGTTGGTGCGCGTCACGGTCGGCAAATGGCTCACCGCCGGCGGGGTTCCCATCGACGGCGCGGGCCTGGAGCCGGATGTGGCGGTCACCGGGTCGGGGCGTGAACCAAACGACGACGATCTGGCCCTGGCGGAAGCGTTGCGCCTGCTGCGCGCCGACGCCGGCTGCTGCCTGATCCAGGACGCGGCGGCCTGACCGTGGCACACTCGCGGCACGGCGGCACGGAAGCGTTCATGGAACCGGACACCGGCCCGGCGCACGCGATTCTGGATCCGCTCATCGAGGGCCTGATCGGAACCCTGCCGGTGTGTCAGTTCTCAACTCGCCGCTTCGTAGCGGTTTTTATCGCCGACCCGGATCGCGCCGAGGCCTACAAGGCGGCGCTGAAGACCCTCGGTGATGACCCTGACCTGGCCCTGATGGCCCTGCACGGCCAGGTCATATCGGTCGCCCTGCGCAACGACCAGCGGCTCAAATTCGCCGGTTTCGTGCGCGAAAACGAACCCGAGCACGTTGACCCGTTCTGCCACAGTTCCTGGTGGCGCAAGGAGGAGTGACCCCGGCCGAGGATCCGGGCAAGACGATCGCGTTTTTTCTGCGGGTCGATCCCGCCGCGCTGGCCGAGCTGGGGTCCCAGGGCCCGGCGGAGGCCATCCTGCGCGGCGGAATCACGGCGGCGGTCGGATTCACGCTGACCTACCTGGTGCTGGCCACGGTCACCTGGATCGTGCTGGGCGGGTTCGGGGTGCCGGTGGGCCCGGGACAGATCCTTGGCAGCGGCGCCATGCCGCTGGTCGCCGCCTGGCTGGGCGCCCTGCTGGCGCTGCCATTGATTCGAACTCTCACGCCGCATCTGCCCGGCCTGGCGGCGCTGGGCGCATACGCCCTGCCCGGCGCGGCGCTGCTCTCAGCGGTGTTCGTCTGGGCGGCCCTGGCGCGGATGACGATTGCGACAAGGTGGGGCGATACCGCCCGCCCCTGGCTGCTTAGCGACCTGCAGGCCCTGCTGGGCCGCGAGGAACAGCTCTGGGCCGCCGCGTTCGCCGCGGTTATGGCGGCGCTGCTGCTGGCAATCCCGTTGTGGCTGCGGATCTGGCTGCGCGTGAGCCCGGCGCTCAAGACCCCCAACGCCGAGTTCGCGGCGCCAAACCCGGACCTGCTCGGCTTTCACGATCGGGTGCGCGCTGCGCGGGTGGAGGCCGGCGAGTTCGGTCAGCGGCCACGCAGCGACGTGCCGGAACTGGCCGGCCGCGACGACATCAGCGTGGTGGAGCGCGACCGCAGCCGCCGCATGCCATCCTGGCTGGCGGCCACCGCCGGGGCCAACTCCGCCCTGGGCAAGCCCGCGGTGGCCCTTTTTCTGGCCTGCCTGCTGTTGCGGGCCTTTCTCGCCGATCCCGGCCTGGAACGCTACCCCAGCAATGAAACGGCGGTGTTTTTTCTGGAAGGGGTGCGATCCTCGCGAACGCTCACGGTGCCCCTGGGCCCCGGGGTTTCCGGCGTACGCCTTTTCGCCCTGTCCGGCAGCGGGGTGGTGGACATTTTCGTCCCGGAGGTGTTCGGACGCGACCCGGAGAGCTTCAGCTTCCTCGAGACCGCTGATTCGGACCAACCGCCAAGTTTCGACATCGACCTGGCCGGCCCGGAAGCGGGTCGCGGCCAGATCGTCCTGCAGAACCGGTGGCCGGGCGCGGTCCGGATGGAGTTGCGCGTCCTGCAGCAATTCGGCGACGGCGAGCTGGCCCTGGCCGTGTTGCTGGCGGTGGCCAGCGCGGTGATGATCGTTTCCGGGGCGGTGCTGGCGGTCCTGGGGTTTGCGAACCTGCGGTCCTACCTTTCCGGCTAGATGAGCCGCGAACGCCCCTGGCAGGTGCTGGTGCTGGCGGCGCACTGGCCCGGCGAACCGCGCGACGCCCTGTTGCAGGCCGCCGCCGCCGCGTCCGACCTGGCGCCGGTGGTCGCCAACACGCGGCTGCTTTACCCGCATGGATCCTTGCCGGGCAAGGGCAGCGGCCGCGATCCGTTCGCAGAGCTTGAATCCGAACCAGATTTCGGGCTGGTGGGCCTGCCGGCGCCGGGCTGGACCGCCGGCACCCGGCGGATCGGGTTTGCGTTCAATGTTTTCCTGTACGCAAGCGCGCTGTCGGGACCGCAGCTGCTGCTGGTTTCCGACCGGTTGGTCTGGTCGTGGCTGTCGTGGTTCCTGCGCAGGCGTCGCAAACGCCTGGTGCTGGAATTGACCGGCGACGGGGTGGCCGACCCCGCCTGGGTGCGCGCCGCCGCCCGCGCGGACGCGGTGGTGGCGGGAGGCGAAGCGCAGTTCGAGGGGCTGGTCAGCGCGGGAATCGATGCTGCGCGTATTTTTCTGACCGCCGACCGGAGGGCGATGGCGCGCCAGCTAATGGAGCGGCCGGGCAGCGGCCATCGCCGGGTTCCCTGACCAGTCGCATAAGATTGTTCAACACCGCTGCGGCGAGGCCCATCCACGCGCGGCCGCCGGCACCATTGCCCCGACTAAGCGAGTCCCTTTTGTCCCGATTCAACCGCTTGCTATCGCGTCCACTGGCCGTCATTCTGCTCCTGGCGCTGGCCAGCACCGTACTTATCGCCTGCGAAACCCAGGCCGAGACCGAAGCCCGCGAAGCTCAGGAACTCGCCGACCTCGGCACCAAGGGCGACGCTTTCATGCAGGCCATTGTTGCCGAGGGCCCCGATTCGCAGGCGGCCAACGCGCTCCTTTCGACCAAGGCCAGGCTCTACTACGCCGACAGCGACGAGTTCGGCGACCTGGTCGCCTACCTGTCCATCGGCGCCTACACCGGCGTGGACCTGACCGGCTATGAAGTGGTCACGTCCGAGCGCAACAAGAGCAAGGGCCGCGTTCTGGTGAACTTCAACTACGCCGACGGCGGTACCGCTCAGACCTACCTGGGCGCCCTGTACGTGGGCGAGCGCGGCAGCAAGGAATGGGTCGTTGACGCCATCGGCGACGGTGTCGACCTGTTCATTCCGGGCGACGTCAACTTCTAAATTGCCGGCCCGCGGGCCTCTCCTGCTGCAAAAATGGGCGCGGTAATGCGCACCCGTTCCCAGCAAGAGTTCTGAATCGATGAAGATCGTCATCGCCAGCGAAGGTATCTCCGAGAGCATCGACCGCGTGCGGGCGGCCCACCCCGACGTCGAAGTGGTCGTTCCCGACAGCGACGCTGAATTCGCCGCGGTGGCGGGCGATGCCGAGGTGGTGTTCGATCCGTTCCGGCGTCCCGACGGGCTGGCCGCCTGCAAATCGGCCAAGTGGGTCCAGACCGGCGGCGCCGGCGTTGAAAAGACGCCGCTGGGCGAAGTCAAAGCCCGCGGGATCACCCTGACCAACGCCGCCGGCGTGCACGCGATTCCGGTCGCCGACACCGCGCTGGCCCTGCTGCTTGGAACCGCCCGGCGGCTGAACTGGGCGGTACGCAACCAGCTCGCGCACCGCTGGGCCCCGGACCGCGGGACCTACGAGCTGGTGGGCAAGACCGCCGGACTGATCGCGCTCGGCGGGATCGGAATCGAGGTCGCGCGGCGTCTGAAGGGTTTCCAGATGCGGGTCATCGGGGTCGACGTGGATCCCGGCATTACGTCCGAGTTGGTGGACGAAGTGCGGCATGTCGACGAACTCGGCTGGCTGCTGGGCCAGTCGGACGTGGTCGTGGTCTGCGCCCCGGACACTCCCGCCACGCACCACATGTTCAATGCGGCGACGTTTGCCCAGATGAAGAAAGGCTCGATCTTCGTCAACGTATCCCGGGGCGGACTCACCCGTACGCCCGATCTGATCGATGCGCTGGATTCGGGCCACCTCTGGGGCGCCGGACTCGACGTTGTTGACGAGGAGCCGCTGGGCCAGGGCGACCCGCTCTGGCGCCGCGAAGACGTTCTGATTACGCCCCACATCGGCGGCGCCTCGACCGCCCGCGACGAGCGCCTGGCCGATCTGTTCATCGACAATATCGGACGCTACAAATCGGGCCGGCCGCTGCGCAACGTCGTCGACCTCGGCGAGGGTTACTAGCCCTAGTACGGCGGTAGGGTCAGCGGATCGCGATCAACTGACCGGCATTGCCCGGCGCGGAGCGATGTAGCGCTCCTCGGTCCCGCATTCGACCAGGAAATCGATCAGCAGGCGTTTCAGGCGCTCGGCCTGCTGCGGGTGGTCGGCGATCACGTCGCGTTCGTGGCGCGGATCGCTGCCGTCGTTAAAGAGCATCGGGGTCAGGGCCACCTCGTTGGCCCGCTCGTGACGCTTGACGCGTTCGCGCGCCGGAATCCACCATGGATCGCGCAGCGTCGCGGTCCCGCCGCCGTAGCCGGAGATTGAAACCGGCGAACGATCGGTGACCGCCCCGCCCAGGTAAAGGCTCCAGCCATCTGATGTCACCCGCGCCGGCCGGCCGGCCACCTCGGCGATGATCGAATGCGCCGAGATCGCTGCCGGTCGCACCTGGTCCTGCGAGCCGTTCATCAAGCCGACAAGCGAGCGGCCCGCCAATTCGTCTGGAATCTTGAGCCCGGCCAGTTCGAGCAGGGTCGGAAGGATGTCCTGAGGGTGGGCGTAGCCGCCAACCGTGCTGCCCGGACGGGTTACGCCGGGGACGTGCGCAATCATCGGGATATGCGAGATCTCCGGCCAAAGCGGTATGGCTTCGCCGTATCCGCCCAGGCCCAGGTGCTTGCCGATGATGTCCTTTTCGCCAAACAGGTAACCGTGATCTGACACGATGATGACCGCGGTGTCGTCCAGCAGGTTCAGGGTTTGGAGGGTGTCGAGCAGGCGTCCGAACCAGCGGTCGACCATTGCCACCTCGCCGCAGTAGTGCGCGTGCGCCGAGAGAAGCTCCTCGGGCTCCAAAAAGTTGGAAACGTGGTCGTAGGCGGGAAAGGTCATCCTTTCGCGCATCGACGGGTAGAACTTCTCCACGTACCAGTCCGGCGGGTCCCAGGGCTCGTGCGGGTCGAAGGTGTCAACAACCAGGCAGAACGGCTTGTTGCCGCGGTTGCGTTCCAGCCAGTTGGCGGCGCGCCGAAATGTCATCGGCGCAAAGTAATCCTCTTCCTGGCGGGCGGCCAGGATGGTGCGCGAATGGTTGCGCCAGGCGTTCAAGGAGGCCCGGATCTTGGCGACGTCGAACGGAGGCTTCAAATCCGAATCAGGCGGATCGAGCCGAACGGCGTCGTTTTCCTGTCCGCGGACCCAGTCGAACGCATTGAACCCGCGCGAGTAGTTGAACCCCTGCCGGAAGATGTGCGGGGTGTCGGCGACCAGCATCGACCTGTAATCGGCTTCGGCCAGGTATTCGGCAAGGGTCACCTCGTCGGCGGGCAACGGCGCCCACTCGTGGTAGGTGAAGACCGGCAGGCCGGTCAGCATTTCGTGGCGGTTCAGGACCGTCGGAAACGACGAGACGAAGTAGTTGTCAAAGCGCGCCCCCATCCGGGCCAGGCGGTCTATGTTGGGGGTTTCGACTCTCCACCGGCCGCCCGAAGCCCACTGGTTCGGCTGGTCTCCGTAGCAGCTGACATGATCGCGCCGCAGGGTGTCGGAAACAACCACCACAAAATTCATGGACTTAACTCTTTACTCCAGCAAGCCAACTCAAATTTAAGGCCCGCCGACATGGCGGGCGGCACTCCGCCGGCCGCCTCTGGCGGACCCGCGCCGGAGGGTTTAGGGATTGAGCAGGACCTTGCCGGTGGTCTTGCGACCCTCGAGCATGTCGTGGGCGGTCCTGGCTTCGGCGAGCGGGTATTCGAATTCGATCCGCAGGTCGAGCTTGCCGCCGGCGATCCACTCAAACACTTCGGCCGAGCGCCGCTCGAATTCCGGCCGCGTGGAGATGTAATCAAACAGCGAGGGCCGGGTCAGGTACAGCGAGCCCAGGCTGTTGAGCAGCAGCGGCTCGATCGGGTCCGGGGCCCCGCTGGCATTGCCGAAAAGGGCCAGCAAGCCGCGGCGCTGCAGGGATTTCAGGCTGCCGATCGCGGTTGATTTGCCGACCCCGTCGTAGACGACCGCCACACCCTGTCCGTCGGTGATCCGCCGGACTTCGGCCACGAAATCGGACTCGGTGTAGTTGACGACCTCGTCGGCGCCGGCGGCCCGCGAGAGCTCGGCCTTGGCCGGGTTCGAAACCGTGGTGATGACGTTGGCGCCGATCAACTTGCACATCTGGGTCAGCAGCAGGCCGACCCCGCCCGCGCCGGCGTGGATCAGGCACCACTGACCGGCCTGCAAGGGGTAGGTGCTCTTGCACAGATAGTGGGCGGTCATTCCCTGCAGCATCGCCGCCGCGGCGTCACGCAGCCCGACACCCTCGGGGACCTTCACCACGCCGGACGCGGGCGCCACCAGGTATTCGGCGTAGGAACCCGAAACCGAGGACCAGGCCACCCGGTCGCCGGCGCTCAGATCGGATACGCCCTCGCCCGCCGCCGCAACGGTGCCGGCGCCCTCGAGGCCGATCACCAGCGGCAAATCGAGCGGGTAAAGTCCGGTGCGGTGGTAGGTGTCGATGTAATTGACGCCGGCGTGGGCCACCTCTATCAAAACGTGACCGGGCCCGGGTTCGGGAACGGGGAGATCGACGAGGGCGAGGGCGTCGCTGCCGCCGAATGCGGTGATCTGGATTGCGTTCATATTGGAATTTCCCTGCCGGGGCGAAGGTGCGGCCGCCGGGGTCGCATTTGGCCCGATTCCTAAATAGATTAAGGGGCTGGCCGATGCGCCCGCCGCGCGCCCCGCGCGCCAGGTACCAGTCCCGGGAAAGGAATTCCGTTGCCGCCAATCCGCGTCGGAGTGATCGGCTGCGGCGCGATCGCCCAAATAATGCACCTGCCCTACCTGCGCGAACTGGACGACCGTTTCGAGATTGCCGCCATCTGCGATCTTTCGCCGTCGCTGCTGGCCCACATCGGCGATCGCTATGCGGTGCCGCGCCGCTACCAGGACCACCACGAATTGATCGCCGATCCCAATGTCGACGCCGTCCTGGTCCTCAGCGGCGGCGATCACTCATCCGTAGTCATCGAGGCGCTGGAGGCCGGTCGCCACGTCCTGTGCGAGAAACCGCTGACCTACACGGTCGCCAACGCCGAAGCGGTGGCCGCGGTCCAGGCCGACTCGCCGGCCCGCCTGCTGATGGGGTATTCGGTCGCGTTCGACCCGGCCGTGCGGGCGATCGGGGATGAGCTCTCCACCTGGGAACGACTCGATTACGTTTCGCTGCAGATCTGCAATCCGGAGAACACCGCGACCTATGCGCACCTGGACGTGCGCAGCTATGACGACACGCCCGACTGGGCCCGCGGGGCCACCAGCCTGCTGGATGATTCCAACCCGGTGATGGGCCAGATCGAATCGGTCATCGGGGCATCGCCAGACGCGGCGATGGCGCAGGCGTTTTTCACCCTGCACGGGTCCTGCATCCACGAGACCTACACGCTGCGCCTGCTGCTGGGCGAGGGGCCCGAGATCATCGACGCCAGGGCCTGGGATCAGGGCCGCTGCGTGGCGATGACCCTGCGCTACCCGGACGAGGTGTTGGTCCAGCAGAGCTGGATCTTCAATCACGACCTGATCGACTACCGCCAGGCGCTGGTCGTGGTGGGTGGTTCAAAACGCCTCGAAGCGCACTGGCCTTCGCCGTACCATCCGTCGGCGCCGACCCGCTTCCAGGTCCGCGAAATGCAGGACTCGGCGGTTGTCGCCCGAACCGTTCAGGCTTCCTACGAGGAATCGTTCAAGCTCGAGCTCATCCATTTCCACGAAGTCTGCTGCGGCCGGGCCCAGCCGCTCCACAACGCCCGCCACGCCCTCCTGGATACCGCCCAGTTGAACCGCGCCGCCCGGCTGGTGCACCAGAACATGACCTAACCCTCGTCCGGGTCGCGGTCGGGGACGAAATGGTGCACCTGGACCGTCTCCAGGGTGTCCTTGTCAAGGATCTGCAGCCCCTTGCCGAAATCGGTGGCGGCAAACAGCAGCTGTCCCTCGGCGTCGGGCCAGATCCACATCGCCGGGCTTTTTATGTCGGCGAAACGAACCCGCCCGGTATCGAGATCGATCATGGCGACGGTGGGGTTCTTGTAGTTGACGCCATAGATGCGATTCCGCGAGGGATCGAAAGTCAGCGTGATCAGGTCGGCGGCGAAGGGGACCGCGTCACCCACGGTTCCGCTGGCAAGGTCAAGCGGTGTCAGGCTGTCGTGCAGCGCCGAACTCATCCATAGCGTTCCGCTGGCCGGGTCCAGGGTCGTGGCCGAGATGTATTCGGGCAGACCCTCGATCGTGCGCTTCGACATTCCGTCGGCCGTATCAAATATCTGCAGGGTCTGCGACCGCCAGTTGAAAACGTAAACGTGCGATCCGCTCGGATCCATGAGCGGGGACAGGTCGCGGGGGTCGAGCTCGATCTCGTGAACCAGCCGGTCGACGGCCGGGTCGTAGACGAACAATACGCGTCGGCGCCGGAAGGCGTTGTCGTGGGCGAAGACGTACTCGCGCGCCCCGTCGGACCCCAGGTACAGGACGAAGCCCGAATTGAAGTAGAAGTAATTGGAAATCTGGCGCGAGGCGGTGTTGATCGCGGCCAGGGCGGGCTGATCGAAACCGGGCTGTGGGAGCTGGTAGACGAACGCGACCGGCCGCCGCCGCCGATCGTCAGGATCGCTGACCAGTTGGCGATCGGCCACCAGGCCCGATCGGCGGTCGATTTCGATCGACGAGAGCACGAACCGGCGCGGGTTATCCGGGTCGGCGATGACCAGGCGCAGGGGGTCCGGAGCACCCAGTTGGATGCGCACCGTCACCGACCCTTCCAGCCCCAGTCGCGCCGACGCGCTCAGGGGCCGGTGGTCCAGCGCCAGCGCTTTGATCTCCAGATTTCCCGGCGGCAATCCGGTGAAGCTGGCGATACCCTCGCCGTCGGCCTGGCCGCGCGCCAGTTCGCGGCCGAACGCATCGCTGACCAGCACCTCAGTTCCCGCCCCGGTCCGGTCGCCGGCCGTAATGGCCACATCCAGTCGGTTCGCGGGCGGCTCGATCAGGAATCCGGCCACCACCCGACCGCCGCCATCGGCGTATCCGGCGCCGATGAAGGCCCGCTCCTGCTCGGGCCGGATCGCCATCGCGGGCAGGGCCACCACGGCCTCGAATTCGCCCGAACGGGAAGTGACTATCTCGCCCAGGCCGATTGCCAGGTCCGCCTGCGGCTCCGGTTCCCCGGCGGCCAGCTCCAGGCTCAGCCGGACCCGCTGGCGGGGATCCCAGCCGCGGCCGTACACGGTGATCTCTGTACCGGGCGGCCCCCCGGCAGGGATCAGTCTCAGCCCCTGCCCGGAGGCCGATACCGCGCTGACGCTGCCTCCCTGGGCTCCCCCGGCGATCCCCAGACCGACGATCGCGGCCACTGGCAGGACCACCAGCAGGGCCAGAACACCGGCCAGGGTCAATGCGGTTCGGGTGCGCAAGGCTCGGTCCCTCGGCTCCTACCCGGGACTGGAGGCGATAGCCGGCATCAGACCGGTGTCAGATAGCGCGCCCCGAAGGAAGATGGGTCCGGAGAACTGGCCGCCGGCAGGATTTCGCGCGCCACGAATTCCAGGCTCTCGATCCGCAGCACTTGCACCGATTGCCCGCCGCGGCTTCCGAGCAGGAGCAGTTCGGATCCGGGAGCCGACCATATCCATTCCACCGGTTCGGGGAGCGGGGCCAGCTCGACGATCCCGGGATTCTGCATGTCCACCCTGGTCACCACCGATGAGAAATAGCTCGCCCCGTAAAGATGACGCCCATCCGGATCAAGCCAGAGCGTCGTTACTCCATCCAACTTAACGAAGGTCCGCGTGACGACTCCGGTCAACAGGTCGTAGACCCGCAATTCGTTATCCAGTGCCGAAACCAGGTACACCTTCTCCCCGGACGGGTGCAGGATTGCCGCGCGGGTGAACCGGGGCAGTCCGGTCAACTGGTCCAGGCGCCAGCCGGTGCGGGCGTCGACGACGTCGATCTCGCGCATGAACCAATCGACGACGTAAACCCGGGATCCGTCCGGGGAGATCATCGGTACCAGCTCCTCGGGCCCGAAAGGGACCCGGCGGATCAGGGAACCGTCATCGCGATCGATCAGATACAGCGACTGGGTGCGCCAGTACGAATCGTCGGTGGCAAATACGATCCCGGCCCGGTCGTTGCGCCCCACGTAGACGACCCGCGCCGGCTGCGTGTTCTGGAATCCCTTGATCCGGTTGGCCACCGCGAGAACCACGTCCAGCTCGCTTGGCCGCGGCACCCGGGTCGGCAGCTGGAAGAACATCCGGAAACCCGGATTGGGCACGTCGGTGATCCATCCATCCGAAAGGGTTGTGGTGGGCGTGAACGGCGCTGCGATGCCGGCGATCGGGTCGAACTCGACGTAGGTGAGCAGTCCTCCGCCCGGGCTGTCAGGGTGGGGCAGCACCAGGCGCTGACCCGACGATGCGGTCAGTTGCACGTCTATCGGCGCCGGTATGTCGGGAGCGGTTTCGGGGATGGTCATCGACAGCCTGGTGGGGAAATAACCGAGGGCGCGAATCGTCAGATCGCGGGCCCCCGGCGACAGGCCCACGATCGTGGCCACGCCCGACCCGTCCGTGGCGACCGTGGCGGCGGTCCGCCCGAACCGGTCGTTGACCGAGACCCGGGCGCCGGGGATCGTGGCTCCGCCGCCGTCAGACACCCGCACAGCGATGCGGGTCGGGTAGGGCTCGACTGCAAATTCGGCGGTCGCCAGCCCGGACGCCAGCTCAAACTCTTCGGCGGCGCCGTTGGCGTGAATCTCGGCCAGCGCGTCGGGGCCGTCGAACGCGAGCGGTGGGATCACCAGCGAGACGTCGAATTGGCCGCTGCGCGATGCCTGGACCGAGCCCAGGGTCAGATTCAAAGGCGGCTGATCGGGCTTTTCGACGACCAGTAGCAGATCGACCGGTTCGCGAGGTTGCCAGCCCTCCCCGCTGACGGTGACCTGGGTTCCGGGCTGGCCGGTCGCCGGCAATATGGTTATCGCCGCGCCGGTCGCGGTCTCGCCGCGCGCCTGGCCGCCCTGGGCGGCGCCATAGACGCCCAGGCCGACTATCGCCGCGACCGGAATCAGCAGCAACAGCGCCAGTCCGCCGGCGATGATCAGCGATACTCTCAGCCGCATGGCCAATATTGGCAAAGAGAAGGCGCGCCGCAAAGCGCTGGGAGCCTAAGCTTTGGCAGTACGACCAGTGCCAGGGGCGGCAGCCGTGACCGAGATCGCGGGCTAACGGCCAGGCGCTTATTGCGAGTCTCGGAGTTCCCAAACAGGGAGGAATCTGAACGTGATGAAGATGCATGTCGGTGCCGAATGGACCGAGGGCTCGGACCAATTCGAGGTGCTTTCGCCCTGGGATGGCTCCGTCTATCAAATGGTCCCCGCGGCTACCGTCGAGGACGTCGATCGGGCCATCCAGACCGCTGAAATCGGCGCCCGGAAGATGGCGGCGATGACCGGATTCGAGCGCTACGAACTGCTGCATCGCGCGGCCGACCTGATGGTCGAGCGTGCCGAGGACCTGGCCCAGACCATTACCCACGAGATGGGCAAGATCATCAACGAAGCGCGCGTCGAAGCCGCCCGCGCCGCCGAAATCATCTACCTTTCGGCCGAAGAGGCCAAGCGGCTCGGTTCCGAGGTGATCCCGCTGGAAGGCGGACCGGGCGTTCGCGACAAGTTCGGGTTCACGATCCGCGTCCCCTGCGGGGTCGTGGCCGCCATCACGGCCGTTCAATTTCCCGCTGCACCTGGTCTGCCACAAGGTCGGACCGGCGCTGGCGGCGGGCAACGCCGTGATCAACAAGCCGGCTTCCGACACCCCGGTCGTGGCGCTGCGCCTCTGCGAGATCATGCTCGAGGCCGGTGTCCCGCCCGAGGCCGTCCAGACCATCACCGGCGGCGGGAGCGTGGTCGGCAACGCCCTGGCTTCCGACCCGCGGGTCCGCAAAATCTCGTTCACCGGTTCGCGCGACGTCGGCGAGGCGATCTCGAACGCCGCCGGAATCAAGCGCGTGACCATGGAACTGGGTTCCAACTCGCCGGTGATCATCATGCCCGACGCCGACCTGGAGAAAGTCAACGCGGCCCTGCTTACCACCGGTTACTCCAACGCCGGCCAGGTCTGCATTTCCACCCAGCGGATCTACGCCGACCGTTCGATCTACTCGGAGTTTGTCGATTCCTTCGGCGATGCGGTGAGCAAGATCGAATACGGCGACCCGCGTTCGGAGAGCACCGCCATGGGCCCGCTGGTACGCGAGAGCGACGCGGTCCGGGTCGAGCAGTGGATACAGCAGGCGGTCACCGACGGCGGACGCCTGGTAACCGGCGGGGGACGCGAAGGCGCATTTGTCGAGCCCACCCTGCTGGCCGACATCGACCCCGCCCCAGCAGTTCTCGTGCGACGAACTGTTCGGGCCGGCCGCCGGCGTCACCCCCGGTCGACACGATCGACGAGGCCATCGACCTGGCCAACCGGACCCGTTACGGTCTTTCGGCGGCGATCTTTACCGAGAACATCGGGCACGCGATGCGATTTGCGCGCCGAGGTTGATTCCGGCAATCTGCACATCAACTTCGGCACGCAATGGCGCACCGACCTGATGCCTTACGGCGGAGTCAAGGATTCCGGCCACGGCAAGGAGGGGCCGCGCTACGCGGTCGAGGAGATGACCGAGACCAAGATGGTCGTGCTCCACCTCTAAGCCGGGTCAGGATCGAATTCGCCCGACCATCCTTTGCAAAGGAGCGCAGATGGCTGACGTAAGAGTTACCGTTTCGCGGCGTGGGCCGCTACTGGTGCAAGGCGCCGGCTCAATCGAGCTGGTTGACGCCGGGGGCAATTCGTTCCCGGTCGAAAAGGACTCGATAGCCCTCTGCCGCTGCGGAGCGTCGGAAAACAAACCGTTTTGCGACGGATCGCACCGCGCTTGCGGATTCGACGACGAGACCAGCGCCGCTTAGGGTCCTACACGACTAGAGGAATTGCCTGGGCGAGGGCGGAAGCGCCCTCGCCCGCGTCCGATTGCGGGCCATTCGGCGGTGCGGGCTCGGTTTCCTAAACCCTGGGAACCCCGGTCACCCAGAACACCTCCGACCCGGGGGCCAGCAGGTCGACGAACATTTGATCGGCCTCGTAGAAGATGATCAGGTCGTGATCGCCTCCCTCGGGATCAAGGGCTGCGTCCCCGAGTGATTCGACGATCACCTGGCGGCGCTCCACGACCGCCCCGGCCGATGCGCCCGGCCGATCTGCAAATTCGGCGGCCAGTTCGGAGTTGCCCGGGACGTACAGGTAGATGACCGGGTTGTGTTCAACTCCCTGGCCGCCCTCCCCCTGCGGGCGGATCGTAATGCGCAGCGAGCCGGCCCCCGTACAGGTGGTATCCCGCCGGCAGGTCCGACTGCATGGTCCGGAACTCGATCTGACCGGCCAAGGGAGCCAGGATCGCCGATCCGGGACCCAGCCGGGCGGTGTGTACCGGTACGTACTCGCCGCCGGCACCAAGGAGGACTTCGCGTCGATCCGGAAGGGCGATCGCGGTCAGGCACGCTTGAGCCGAGAACGGCAGGCTGGCCGCGAATGCCGGCGCGGCTTCCAGATCGGCCGGGTCGGCGGTCGCACAGGCAACGCCCGGGTCCAGCAGCGAACCTTCTTCGTCCGGCAGCGGCCGGTTGGGGCGTTCGTCGACCGGCGTCGGAGCGGGCGTGGCCGGGGTGGCGGTGACCTCGACGGGCGCGATCGGAGTGGCGGCTATCTCGGGCGCCGCGGCCTCGATCACAGGGGTGGGTGTTGCCGGCGGAGGCGCGGGATCGGGCGCCGCTTCGTCGATCCCGCAGCCAGCCAGCAGGATCAGCAGGCACGCCAGGATCGGCCGACGAATCATTGCGGTTGGCTCCCTTCCGCGGTGCCTGGCATCTCGCCCGGGTAGTCGCTGCAGACGGCCCGCGCCCCGGCGGCGATCATTTCACGATAAAGGTCGGCCCGATTCACGGTGAAAGTCCATAGCTCCAGACCCCGATCCGCCAGCGCCGCGGCGATTGCGGGACCCCGGACGAGCCGGTGATCGACGTTTAAACCGCTTGCGCCGGCATCGACGAGGGCCGCCGCCGTGTCCCTCAATGCGGCCGGCGCGAGGAGATCGGATGCATCACCTGAATGCGGAAACAGGATCGGCAGCGTGCGCAGGCGTTGCGGTGCAAGGAGTCGGGCGTCGCTGATCGGCATCCCGGTCAGCCAGCAACGGTCGCGCAATCCCAACCGCTCGATCATCGCCAGCAAGGGAGCGACCGCTCTGCGGTCCTTCAGGTCAAAATCCCAGCACGCGCGGCCCCCGGCCAGCTCAACCGCCGCTTCCAGGGTCGGTACCCCCTGACCGGCAAATGGTCGCCCGAAGTGCGATCCCGCATCCAGCCCGGCAAGGTGCTCGGCGGTGTGTTCACGGGCCGCTCCGGTGCCGTTGGTGGTCCGGTCCAGGGACTCGTCGTGCAGGAGGACCAGCTCTTGATCGGCGCTGCAGCGCACGTCCACCTCGATCACGTCGACGCCGAGCTCCAAGGCGTGTTCAATTGCCGCCAGGGTGTTCTCGGGCCGGTGTCCGGCCCCGCCGCGGTGAGCCACCAGCAGGGGGCGGCCGGCGGGATAGTCAACGGAGTCCATCCGCAATGGCCAATCGTTCGTTCACGTCGGTCCGGGGCGCCCGCCCGGGCCTGATCGGCCCAATTAAAGCCCGGAATTGCCGCCATCCCCAATTGCGGGCGAATTGATCCTGCCGATCCCCGGATGAGCGGGGGTCGGCCGGGTGAGGCGAACGCGCCGAGACCGGGTACGCCCGGAGGGATTCGAACCCCCGACACCTGGTTCCGAAGACCAGTGCTCTGATCCGCTGAGCTACGGGCGCGCGGGGGAATTATCTGCCAGCACGGTCCGGCGTGCCGTCCGGCGGAATATTCCTGCTGGCGGGTTGCCCCGGAATCGGGTTTTCAGGCGGCGATCTGACTTTTCCGATCCCGCAGCAATCCACCCCCAATCGCCCGGGTAGCGGGGCCGGCGCGCGGGGACAAATCCCCGATCCACCTATAATTCGTCTGCGCGCGCCGCCCCCTGTATTGACTGGCGGCATCGCCCAATCGTTTTTCCCCTCCAGTCTCCTTATGCCATCGCCCCGAAACCTGCGGATGCAGCGCCAGCGCGCCAAAGTCGTGCGCCGGCAGCAGGCACGCCGCCTGCGAAATCGCTTTTTCCGCACCACCACCCGCACCCTGGTCGGCAAGGCCCGCCGGGCGATTGCCGGGGGTGAACGCGAAGACGCCGCCGGGGCCGTAGCGCAAGCCGTGAAGCAGCTTGACCGGGCTGCCGGCAAGGGTGTGATTCACCGCAACAACGCCGCCCGTCGCAAGTCGCGCCTGATGACCGCCTTCGCAAAGGCGTTCGGCGCCTAGAAGATTCGGCCTAGTTGCGGAACGAGCGGTAGCAGAACCGCACCGTCAGGGTCTGCAACCCGGCCGCCAGGCCACCGAGGGTCAGACGACCGCTCTTGGAGCGCTCATCCAGATCGACGATCGCGGCCAGCATCGCCCGCAAATCGGCCTCGCCCAGGCCCATCGCCTGCGGAGCCGCGCGCCGCACCATTCCCGGCGAGGTACGCGCGCGCCTGGCCACCGCGCCGTAATCGGCACCGGCGGCAATCAGGCTGCGGATCGTGATCAATTGCCGCACCCGCGCCGCCAGCATCGCGATTAACGCTTCCGGGGCCTCGCCCTCCTCCAACAGGCCGGCCAACAGACTTGCCGCGCGCGCCGGATCGGCGGCAACCACGGCGTCGATGTAATCCCAGACCACAACGTGCGCCGGCAGCGGATCGACCGAGCGCACGTGACTTGCCGAAACCCGGCCCTCGAACCCGACCAGGGCGGACAGCTTTTCAACTTCGCGGGCCAGGACGTTTCCGTCCAGTTCGGCCTGCCGCAGCAGCAGTTCGACTGCTTCGGGGTCCAGGGTCACGCCTCCCTGGCGGGCCAGATCGGCCACCCAGCGGCGGGCGTTCTGGCCGGACCGCGGATCACCGGTCAGAGCGGGCAGGGCATGAACTTTGAGGCGATCCGATTCCAGCCCCTGGGCGGTTCGGATACGCCCGGAGCGCTCGCGCCCGGCCATCCCGTCCAGGCTGACCGTCAATACGACCTCGGTCGAATCCGGAAGCTGCTCCAGGTTCTCGGCGAGCCATCGCCAGAAGGGACCGCTGCGGGTGGGCGAGGGGAGATTTTCGACGAGCACCGCACGCCGGGCCGAGCCCATGAAAGGCAGTGAGAAGAACGCGGTCGAGATGTCCTCGAGGCCCGCCTCCTGCCCGTCCAGGCGGGTCAGGTCAACCCCGTCGGCCGAGCCCACCCAACAGGCCTCTGACAACCTGCTGCATGCGCTGGTCACGGTCGCCGATGACCAGGTGAACGTTTTGCTTGCCGGGTCCCATGGCGCAGTCTACGGGCCGGTTCGCGCGCTGGCGCGAAACGGGGCTGGCTCCTACAATCGGGCCAGCGCAGCGGATCCGAATTTCGGGATAGGACGGTGACAGTTGGCGGTCGCAATCAGGAACCCAGAACAGATCATTGCCGACTACGCGGCGGCCCGTCCGCGCAGCGCGGCGCTGGCCAAGCGCGCCCAGGGAGTGCTGGCCGGCGGAGTCGAGCACGACATGCGGATTTCGATCCCGTTCCCGGTGTACATCGAGCGCGCCGAAGGGGCCCACAAATGGGATGTCGACGGGCACTGCTACATCGACTACATCGTCGGGCATGGGGCGCTGCTGCTTGGTCACAACCACCCGGCGATCCTCGATCCGGTGCGCGAGCAACTGGACCGGGGCACTCATTTCGGGGCCTCGCACGAACAGGTGATTTCCTGGGGAGAACGCGTCCTCGAGCTGGTGCCCTCGGCCGAGTTCGTCCGTTTTCTCTCCTCCGGAACCGAAGCCACGATGATGGCCATGCGCATGTGCCGGGCGGTTACCGGCCGCGACAAGATCCTCAAATTCCAGGGACATTTCCACGGCTGGCACGAATACGCGATCGTCGCCTACGAGGAACCGTTCGCGATCCCGACCTCGGCCGGCGTCCCGCCGGCAGTGCGCGACCAGGTGATCGCCATCCCGGTAAACGATGAATCGCTGCTTGCCGACACGCTGGGTTCACGCGACGATATCGCCGGTGTGATCCTGGAGCCCTCGGGCGGCAGCTGGGGCTGGCGACCGACCGAACTGGCATGGGTGCGACGGCTGCGGGAGCTGACCGCAGCCCACGACATCCCGCTGATATTCGACGAAGTGGTCACCGGATTCCGGTTCGGGCCGGGCGGCTACCAGGGCGAATTCGGCATCGTTCCCGACCTGACCACGATGGCCAAGATCATGGCCGGAGGCTTCCCCGGCGCCGCCGTGGCCGGACAGGCCCGTTTCCTGGAGCGGTTGGAATACCGCGGCGATTCGCTGTGGGACCGCGGGCAGCGCATTGCCCATCCGGGCACCTACAACGGCAACCCGCTGTCGGCCACCGCCGGCGCCGCGGTCCTTGAATACATCGCCGACGGCAAGGTGCACGCCAAGATCAACCGGCTCGGCGACCGCCTGCGCGAAGGCATCGACGCCGCCTTCGCCGAGGCCGGCGTGCCGGGCGGGTCTTATGGTTCGCACTCCTTCTTCCACATCACCTTCAACGGCCAGCCCGGCTCGGCCGGATCCGGGCCGAGCAAGCTTTTCGGGTGCCTGATGCTGGAGAACGGCGTGCACATCGGATCGCACGGCGGCATGCTCTCGGCGGCCCTGGACGATGCCGATATCGACCAGACGGTCGAAGCTGTCCGCGCCAGCCTGGAAGGGCTGAAGGCGGCCGGCCAGCTCGATTAGGGGCCGGTCCGCCGGCCTCTAGGTCTGCAGGTCGATCGACTGTTCGTGGGCGGCCCTGATGGCGCGCCCGAACAGTCCGCGGATCCCGCCTTCTTCGAACACCTGCAGGGCCCGGGCGGTGGTCCCGCCGGGCGAGGTCACCTGTGATTTGAGTACCGCCGGGTGCGCCCCGGTCGCTTCGGCCAGGGCCATCGATCCGGCTATGGTCTCCATCGCCATCTTCTGGGCCACGTCGCGCGGCAGCCCAAGGAACACCCCGGCGTCGGTCCACGACTCCAGCAAGAGGAACGCGTAAGCCGGACCACTGGCGCTGACCGCGGTGGCGATGTCGATATGGTGCTCGTCGGCGGTGTGGAGTTCCGACCCCAGCGCGTTGAGGATTTGGCGAACCCTTGCGATATCGGATTCAGATACCGCCTCCGAAGCCGTCCATACGGTGAATCCGCGGCCTACCTGAACGGCGGTGTTGGGCATCGCCCTGACCACGCGATCGTGCCCGAGATGGGCGGTCAGGGAATTGAGCCGCGCACCGGTCACGAACGAGATCACGACCTGATTTGCCTGCAAGTGGGCGGCGGCCTGCGCGGCGGCCTGTTCCAGGTGCTGGGGCTTTACCACCAGGATGACGGTATCGGCCTCGGCCATCCAGGGTCCGCAATCGGCGAACGCCTGTACGCCCGTCCCTTCGGTCAGCGCTTCGCGCGCGGCGGCCAGCGGGTCGCAGGCCTGGATCGAATCGGGAGCGCAGATCCGGGATTGGATCAAGCCCCGAATTGTGGCCGTAGCCATCGCACCGGCGCCGATGAAGGCGACTCTGCCTGCCATGAGCGGTCCTCGCGAGCCTTTAGCAAGAAAATCGGTTCAACCGTTTCTAGGTTAAGTGTAGGAGCGGTCTCGATGCAGCTTGAATCCTCCCGCGGACCCGCCCATTGCGCGCCATTTACGAAATGCCCAGCATCGCCCTGGTCGGTGCGCCCGGCTCCGGCCGCAGCCAGCTGCTGCGGGCGCTGGCGCCGCAATCCCGCCACCGCGCCAGCCTCTCTGCCCGGCTGGCGGCCGATCACGGCCGGGTCGCGCTCGCCGACCCGCTGCTGGCCGAAATGGCGCGGTTGCTGGGATCGGCCAAATCCACCCCTATCCAGGTCGATTTCGTCGATTGCCAGGCCGGTCTCGGGGCGGCCCACGGACAGGCCGAATGGTTCGGCAATCTGGCCGCTTTCGACGCGCTGGCCCTGGTGCTGGGGCTATACGCCGAGCCGGATCCGGTTGCGGGGCTGGACTCGGCCCTGGATCTTCTGCGCGACGAACTGAACCTGTGGGACCTGGGGCTGGCCGAACGCCGGCTCGAACGCATCGGGGCCGAACTGGTCCGCGCGCCGCGCGCCGAGCGGGTCCGGCTGGAACGCGAGCGGGACCTGTTCGGGCGGATCGTCGATCACCTGGACGGTGCCGGCTCGCTCGCCGACTTCGACCTTCAGGCCGCCGATATGGACCTGCTGCGCGGCTTCGGCTTCCTCGGCGGCAAGCCGTTCCTGGTCATTGCCAATACGGCCGATTCGGCGGTGGGCGAATGGGGCAGGCTGCAGGCAGAGTGCCGCTGGCCGCTGGTCGGAGTATGTGCCGAACTGGAGTCTGAAGCGGTCGAACTGGATCCGGCCCTGGGCTCGGAGCTGCTGTCCGAATTCGGCATCACCGGGGGGCCGGTATCGCAACGGGTCCTGGCCGCGGCCGGCCGCGCCCTGGAGATCCGGGCCTGTTACACCGCCAACCGGCGCGAGGCGCGCGCCTGGGCGTTCGGTCCGCGGGCCAGCGCCCACGAGCTGGCCGAGGCCGTCCACAGCGACGTGGCGCGCGGGTTCATCCGGGCCGAGATCATCGGGGCGGGCGAATTGATCGAACTGGGATCGCTGGCCCGGGCGCGGGAGCTCGGGCGCCTGCGGCGCGAGGGGCGCGACTACCCCCTGGCCGACGGCGACCTGGTGAACATCCTCTTTTCGGGCTGACTACCGGCCGCGGTGGGCCCCTCCGACGATTTCGGCCAGCGATTTGACGCCCGCCTCGCCGCAATAGCGCTTGATCCCTTCGGCCAGATGGGCGGCGCGGTCGGCGGCCACGAAATTCACCGTGCCCAGCTGCACGGCGGCCGCCCCGGCCAGGATGTACTCCAGGGCGTCCTCCAGTCCGGAGATTCCCCCGACGCCGATGATCGGAATGTCAACTTCCGGGTAGACCTCAAAGACAAAGCGGACCCCCAGCGGCCTGATTGCCGGGCCGGACAGTCCGCCGAAAACCCCGCCCAGCAGCGGCCTGCGGTTGGCAAGGTCGATCTTCATGGCCAGGACGGTGTTCATGATCGTGAGGCCGTTGGCCCCGGCCGCCTGCGCGGCCACCGCCAGGGGGCGCATGTCGGAGACGTTCGGCGAGAGCTTGGCCAGCAGCGGCAGCGAGCAGTTGTCCCTGATCGTGGCGACGGCGCCTGACAGCAGTTCCGCATCGGTTGCAAATTCGAGACCGTTGGCCACGTTGGGGCAGGAGAAGTTGGCCTCGATGGCATCCACCCCGCCAACGCCTTCCAGCATCCTGGCCAATGTTGCAAATTCATCCAGCGAGTACCCGGCCAGGCTGACCACGACCGCCGGGCGCATTGCCTGCCAGCGCCGCTTGTAGCTGCGCACGATGCCCGCCAGCCCGGGATTGGGCAGCCCGATCGAGTTGAGCATTCCGGATGGGGTCTCGACGGTGCGCGGGGTGGCGTTGCCCGGGCGCGGATTCAGGGTCGCGGTCTTGGTCACCACGGCCCCGATGGCGGCCAGGTCGCTCACCTTGGCCAGCTCGTCGGCGAACCCGGCGGTGCCCGAGGCGGTCATCACCGGATTGGAAATCTGCAGCGGCCGATCACCGGCGCAAATGCGTGCGGCGAAGCCGGAATCGGCGCTTGGCAAGCAGATCCTCCCCCGCGGGACATGTTGGGTAATTGGGCCTCGCCGAGTCAACCGTAAAGCATAAGGTGCGGCCCCGGCCGGCAAGTGGAAATGCCGGATTTGTAATTACATAACCGGGATTTGCGAATACGGTGATAACATAAATTGTCAACTGCGGCGGCTGGCGCAAATCTGTGAATCGGCGTGGCGTCGGGCATTTTGGAAGCGATTGTTCATTGGCAACAAAAATTGCGGTCGCCAATCAAAAAGGTGGGGTCGGCAAGACCACCACGACCGCCAATTTGGGCGTTGCCATGGCCCGCGACGAAAAGCGGGTGCTGCTGGTCGACATGGACCCGCAGTCGAATCTGACGGCCGCCTTCGGGCTTGAGCGCGATCTTGCCGAGACCCTTACCAAGGCCCTGATCGACCGCGACCGCGAACTGCCGATCCTGCGCGTTGCCGATGCATCGGGAATCGAGGTCGATATCGTCCCCGCCAGCCTGGACATGACGACCGTGGAGACCGCCCTGGCTTCGCGCATCGGGCGCGAGATGCGGCTGCGCGACAAGCTGCGCCCGGTCGAGGAGACCTACGATTTCATCCTGATCGACACGCCGCCGTCGCTGGGGTTGCTGACGGTCAATTCGCTGGTTGCGGCCGAGTACGTGGTGGTTCCCACCGAGGCCCGGTTCTTCTCGCTGCAGGGCCTGGAGATGCTCAAGGAGAGCATCAACGAGGTCCTTTACATAAATCCGAATCTGCGAATCCTCGGAATCCTGCTGTCCAAGCTGGACCGCCGGCTGCGCGAAGAAAAGACCGTCGCCAAGTTCATCCGCGAAGAATGGGGCGACACCGCGTTTTCGGCCTACATCCCCACCAACAGCAAGATCCTGGAAGCATCCAGCAACGGCGTCTCGCTTTACGCCTACAAGAAAAACCGCACCACTACGCCAGGTCTGAGACTGGCGATCGGATCCTATGAAGAACTTGCAAAGGAAGTGGCTGAACGTGTCTGACCGCGACGGAAGCGCTTTTGACCCCATCCGCCTCCAGGACCGGCGGCGCGATTCAAACGTTGTGGCCGGCGTGATCGGGTCGGGCCCCAATATGCGTTCGAACGCGGTACACGACATCAAGGTCTTCGGGGTCGGCGGCGCCGGCAACAACGCCATCAACCGCATGATCTCCGAGGGCGTGCGCGGGGTCACGTTCGTCGCCGTCAACTGCGATGCCCAGGACCTGGAACAGTCCCGCGCCGACGAGCGCATCATCATCGGCGAGCGCTCGACCAAGCGGCTGGGGGCCGGGGCCGACCCGCGCCTGGGCGAGAAAGCCGCCATCGAGTCGCTGACCTCGATCGAGGCCGCCGTCGCCGACGCCGACATGGTCTTTATCACCGCCGGCATGGGCGGTGGGACAGGGTCCGGGGCCGGGCCGATCGTTGCCCGCGCGGCCCGTGCCGCCGGAGCTTTGACGGTAGGAGTCGTCACCACCCCGTTCGCCTTCGAGCAGGGCGTGCGGATGCGGGTCGCCCGCACCGCAGTCGAGAACATGTACCAGAACGTTGACTCACTGGTGGTAATCAGCAACGACAAGCTCGTTGAGCTCGTACCCCGCTCCCAGCCGATCGCCGATGCATTTCGGATCGCCGACGAAATGCTCCTCAACGGAGTGCGCGGGATCTCCGACCTGATCACCAATTGCGGCTTCATCAACGTCGACTTTGCCGATGTGCGCAAGATCATGTACGACTCCGGGACCGCGATGCTCGGAGTCGGTTCGGCCGCCGGCGGGGACCGGGCCGAATCGGCCCTGAAGTCGGCCCTGAAAAGCCCGCTGCTGGAGACCCCGGTCGAAAACGCGACCGGAATCCTGGTCAACATCACCGCCGGGCCGGACCTGGGCATCCACGAGGTGAACCGGATCGTCGATTCGGTGCGTCAGACCTCCGACCCCGACGCCGACATCGTTTTCGGCGCGGTAATCGATGATGAAGCCCGCGACCGGCTTTCGGTCACAGTCATCGCCACCGGCTCTGATCAAAGTCGCGCCCCCGCAGCCCCGGCCGCCGAACTACCGCGGCGCCGCGCCGACCCGCCCGACCTGGACTCGATTCACCGCGAATTTGAAAAACTCGGCGCCGAGCTTGGCGATACCCAGCCGGTGGCCGTCGCCGAACCCACCGCGGGTACGTACGACGACCTTGATCCCTGGCACGATCTGGACCCCGAGATCCCGGCGTTCATCCGCCGGCGCCGCAACGTGCGCCACTAGAACCCCGGCCGAAAAGCCCCTGTACAAAGGGCTAATCCATACTCGAACATTAAAATATCAGCAGATACCCGCGGGGACTTTCTCACAGATACAAACATAGCAGTTATGGGGTGATGAGGGGATGCTCGGATCGCACGCCCAGCAGGGCCTCCTGCAGGCCGACAACCTCTACCTCGACTTCGTCGGCCGGGACACCTTCTACGGCCTTTTGGCCTCCCGGCGCGGCGAGTTGTTCCGGGACGAGGACTTCGCCGACCTCTACTGCCCCGACAACGGCCGCCCCGGCGTCCCGCCCTCGATCCTGGCCACCGCCCTGCTGCTGCAGGCCCACGACCGCTGCTCGGACAGCGAGGCCAAGCAGCGCTCCGACTTCGACATCCGCTGGAAGGTGGCGTTGGGGACCGCGATCGACGAGCGCCCGTTCGCCAAGTCCACCCTGCAGCTGTTCCGGTCGCAGCTGATCGTGCACGGGAAGGTGCGGGCGGTCTTCAGGCGCTCGCTGCAGTACGCGCGCGAGTCCGGGTACCTGAAGGGCCGCCGCATGAAGCTGGCGGTCGACACCACCGCCATCCTGGGCCGGGGCGCGGTAAGGGACGCCTACAACCTGATCGGCGACGGCTGCCGGCTGCTGATCCGGGCCCTGGCCGATCTGGACGGGGCCGAACCCGGGGATTGGGCCCGGGACCGCGGCTACGCGCTCCACTGCGGCAAGAGCCTCAAGGGCGAGGCCGGCATCGACTGGTCGGACCGCAAGCAGCGCCGCCGGCTGCTGAAGCGAATCGTCGCCGACGCCGACTCCCTGCTGGAGCGGGCCCGGACCGTCAACGCCGCCCTGGAGCCCGGCGATGAGCGCTCGCGGGACCTTGAAGAGTCCGCCTCCCTGCTTGGCCGGATCCTGCTGCAGGACATAGAGCGCCGGCCCGGCCCGGATGAAGACGGCGGGGACGATGGCCCATCCATCAGGCGGGGCGGCGGCCGCGACCGCCTGCTCTCGGTGCACGACCCCGAGATGCGCCACGGCCGCAAGAGCGCCAACAACCGCTTCGCCGGCCACAAGGCGTCGGTGGCGGCCGAGACCGACGGCGGCCTGATAACCGCGGTCGACGTGATCGCCGGCAACGCCCCCGACGCTTCCGGCGCCCTGGAACTGGTGCGGCAGGCCGAGGAGAACGCCGGATCCGCGGCCGAGACCGTCATCGGCGACAACGCCTACGGCGACGGGGCGACCCGCCAGCGTTTCCACGACCGCGGCTACGACCTGCTGGCCCGTACGCCGGGCCGGCGTTCGAGCGACTACTTCGTAAAGCAGGACTTTGCGATCGACCTGGAGGAGATGACCTGCACCTGCCCGGCCGGGCAGTCAACTTCCGACTACCGCCCCTCGCGGACCAGGGGCCGCCGGGCCGGCATCTTCCACTTCGCCAGGGAGCAGTGCAGGCCCTGCCCGCTCAAGGCTACCTGCGTGCGCTCTGCGATCAATCCCAACCGCCGGATCACCGTCCATCCCCAGGAAGCGCTGCTGCAGCGGGCCCGTACCCGCCAGCAGAGCGCTGAGGGAAGAGCGCTCGGCGCGCTGCGGGTCCGGGTCGAGCACCGCCTGGCCAGGCTCTGTCAGCTGGGGATCAGGCAGTCGCGCTTCTTCGGCCGCTCCGGCACCCTGTACCAGCTGCTGATGGCCGCGACCGTGGCCAACCTGACCCTGGTGGCGGGATCGGTGCGCCCCGAAGGGCCGGATCCGGCGCCGCCGGGCCCGGATGGGAGCGCGGGCGAGACCGAATCGACCCATACCGGATCCGTTTTTGCCCGATTGGCCGAAATCATCGTCAAATGGGCGCAGAATGGGCCGGGACGGCCCGAATTTGCGGTGGTGGCCCGATGATCGACTCTTGCTCAGAAACCATCCCGGCGAAACCCGGGCCGGCGAAAAGCCGGGGTTTTAGGCCGGGCTTCTAGGAGCAACACCCGGCAATCCGCCGGGGGTCGAAAATCTATTCAAGGTAGACCGGTGGACACCGGTTGTTTGCGGGCAAGACGTGGGACGTTATGGGAACTAACCCGCCCGAACAGGCGGCTCTGGAGCGCATCTGCCAGTGGCTGACTGACCGCGAAGGCACGCCCCGGCCCTGGAACGGGCTGGAGATGCTGCAGCTGGCGCTGCACTATTGCGACGTTCCACGGCTGTATGCGATGCTGCGCGCCAGCGCGGCCGAGGGTCGCGGCGGCAACCGGTCCCAGGGCATGGCGCTGCGCCTGGCCGCCGAGCGGCTCAACTCGGCGCTCCCGCGACAGCTCCTTCCGGTAAACCGCGCCGCCAGCCGGGCCCATCAGCTGCGCCGGTTCGCGCACCTGCAGAACGAGGCGATGGCGGCGATCGCGGCCGCCTACGAGTCCCGCGGCGGGAGAGCCGCACCGGACTCGACGGGGCTGGGCAGCCTTGAAGCCCTGCGACGCATCGCCAAGGCCGCCAATTCGTCTCTGGACGTCAACGAGACCTGCGACTTCACCGCCGACGCGATCGTGAGCGTGATGGATGTCGACGAGTGCTCGGTATGGATCCTCGACGAGACGACCAACCGCCTGGTTCTGCGCAGTACTACCGGCCTCAATCGCGATCAGATCGGTCAGGCCGGATTGCAGATCGGCGAGGGGATATCGGGGTCGGCGGCCGAACTGGGGCGCTCGATCGCGGTTCGCGACGCCTGGGCCGATCCGCGCTTCAAGGTCCTGCCGGCGCTGGACGAGGAAATCTATCGCAGCCTGCTGGCGGTACCGATCGTGCTCGCCACTCCGGCCCGCCTGCTGGGGGTGCTTTCGATCCGGTCACGCATTCACCGCGATTTCCCCAGCGAGGAAATCGAGTTCGTGGAGACCGCGGCCGAGCAGCTGGCGACCGCGCTCTGGAACGCCAACCTGTACCAGCAGACCGACGAGCGCCTGCGGCAGCGCAACAACGAGCTGACCACCCTGCAGCGAATCTCGCAGAACCTGACTTCGCGCCTGGAATACACCGAGGTACTCTCCACGATCGCCGAGCAGGCCGCGGCGATCCTCAACGCCGACAAAGCCGCGATCTTTCAGTTCGATGAATCGGCCGGCGACCTGTCCATCGTCGCCGCCCACAAGCTCAGCGCGCGCTACCGGAGCCTGCGGCTGCGGCTCGGCGAAGGCGTGGCCGGGCGGGTGGCGGAACGGCGGGCCCCGCTGATCGTGGAGGACGCGCTCTCCGACCAGCGCCTGCGCGTCTCGCGCGAGCTGATCGAGGCCGAGGGGTACCGGTCGATGATCTGCATACCCCTGATGTTCCGCGGGTCGGTGATCGGGGTTATCAGCGTCTATTCGGTGGCGGTGCGCGAATTCGTTGAAGACGAGCTCCGGATCATCGCCAGCTTTGCCGATCAGGCCGCGATCGCCATGGCAAACGCCCGTTTGTACGAGCAATCGCTGCGCGGCCTGCACCGCAATGAACTGCTGCTGCGCGAACTCCATCACCGGGTCAAGAACAACCTGCAGACCGTGGCGTCGCTGCTGAATCTGCAGTCGCGGCGGACCAGGTCGCCGGAAGTGGCTTCAGTGCTCGCCCTGTCGGCGGGCCGGATAGCCGGGATGGCCGCGGTCCACGACCTGCTTTCCGCCCAGGAAGACGAAGCCGCCACCGCGATTGAAATCGTCAACAAGATGGCCGAGATCGCCAGTTCGGACGCTTCCGCCACCGGGATGTCGGTGCAGATCTCGGTCGATGGGGACCGGGTCGAAATCGACGAGGACCGGGCCACGGTGTTCGCCCTGGTGGTCAACGAACTGATATGGAACGCGATGGGTCACGGGTTCGATGTCGGATTGGGGGGCCGCATCCGGGTGCGGATCGAGGTGGACGCCGAAATGATCAAGACCAGCGTGCGCGACAACGGTTCCGGGCTGCCGGCGAATTTCGAACTGGGACGCGACTCGGGCCTTGGCCTCACAATCGTGCAGCAGTTGGTCGAGTCCGATCTGGGCGGTCATTTTTCGTTGCGAAATGACGACGGCTGCGTGGCCGCGGTCAGCTTCCCGCTACCGCGCCCGGCCGCCAATCGCGCCATTCCGGTGCTGGAATCAGAACGCGAACGTACCGGCGCTACGGCCTAGGTTTACGCCGGTCTGCTTGGGATTGGCCGGTGGATCCGGGCGCTTCGACGCCGGTTTGCGGTCAAGGACGGACGGCGATTCGGCAACCCGGATCGTTGCCGCTCAGATGCCCGATTCCCATTGCCAGGTAAGCTCCCCGGCCGCAAAGACCGGACCCTCGGTGCATACGCGCTTTAGTCCCGACCGGGTGGTGACGACGCAGCTGTAACAGACCCCGAGACCGCACGCCATCCGCGCCTCGAGGGCGAACTGGACCGGCCGCCGGCGCAGCCGAGGGGGCGCGGGGTCGAGGGCGTCGATCCGGCTCGCGCAGGCCTGCAGCATCGGGTTGGGACCGCAGGCCAGCACGGCGTCCGACCACTGGTACCACTCCGGCAGCAGATCGACCACGCTGCCGTGCGCGCCGAATGACCCGTCGTCGGTGGCGTAGAAGGTCTCGGCGCGGACTGGGATTTTGGCGGCGGGGGTCAGGCCGGCCTGTGAGCGCGCTCCGTTGAGGATCACGCAGGAGCGCTCCGATTCGGATGCGGCCTGGGCGATAAGCGGCCCCAGGCCGATGCCCCCGCCCACCAGCAGCAGGTGACGGCATTCGTCCGGGGGCGCAAAGCTCGAACCCAGCGGCCCCAGCGTGTCCACCGGATCGCCCGGGCGCAGTTCGGAAAGCCATCGCGATCCGCGCCCGACGACATGGAACAGGATTGCAACCGCCCCCTCGCCGGCGTCGATCCGCGAGAGACTGTAGGGTCGCCGCAATAGCGGGTCCTGGCCGCCGCCGCTAACGTGCACGAATTGCCCGGGTCGGGCGCGGTCGGCGATCTGCGGGGTGGCCAGCTCGATCCACCACAGCGAGTCGGTCAGCTGCTCGTTGGCGATCACGGTCGCCACGTCAAAGACCGGGCCGGACCCGGTCATTGGCGCCGGTCGTGGCGGTAATGGTCGATGGGGAGTACGAATTCGTCGGCGGCGGACTCCAGGGCCCTGACCAGGGCCGCGGCGGTATCCAGCGAAGTGAGACAGGGGAGCATGCGCTCGTTGGCCGAACGTCGCATGCGGAAACCGTCTTCGAGGGTTGGCCGGTCCCAGGTCAGGGTGTTGATGACCAGGACGGTTTCGGGATCGCGCACGTGGTCGAGCAGGCTCAGCTGGCCGGGCGAGGCCTCGTTGAGGCGATTGATGGTCTCGGCCGGAATTTCGGCCCGGGCCAGGAATTTTGCGGTACCGCGAGTGGCCTTGATGTGGTACCCGCGGGCATGCAGCGACCTGGCGATCGGGAGCGCCTCGGCCTTGTCGCGGTCGGCGACCGACATGATCACCGTGCCCTGCTCGGGGATCCCCAGCCCGGCCGCCAGCATGGCCTTGCGCAGGGCCGGCGCGAAGCCGAAATCGACGCCCATCGCCTCGCCGGTGGATTTCATTTCCGGGCCCAGGAACGAATCAACGCCGGTCAATTTGGCGTGCGAGAAGACCGGGGCCTTGACCGCCACCAGCGGCCCTTCCGGGGCGTGACCGTAGTACCAGCCCTGTTCGGGCAGGGTTTGCCCCAGCATGGCCTTGGTGGCCAGTGAGACCATCGGGATCCCGGTCACCTTGGACAGGAACGGGACCGTCCGGCTGGCGCGGGGATTGACCTCGATGACGTAAACCTGATCCTCCCAGATCACGTACTGGATGTTGAGCAGCCCCACCGCGCGCACCGCCCTGGCGATGCGGTCGGTGTAATCGACCAGCACTTCCTTCAGGTGCCCGGCCACGTGTTTTGTCGGGTAGACCGCGAAACTGTCGCCGGAATGGACGCCGGCCCGCTCGATGTGCTCCATGATTCCCGGGATGAGCACCCCGTGTCCGTCGCAGACCGCGTCGACCTCGACCTCCAGGCCCTGCAGGTACTTGTCGATGAGCACCGGATGCTCGGGTGAGGGTTGGGTCACGTTCGCAACGTAGCGGCTCAGACCGGCGGGATCGGATGCGATCTCCATTGCCCGCCCGCCCAGGACGTAAGAGGGCCGGATGAGCACCGGATATCCGATCCGCTCGGCCACCGACAGGGCGTCCTCGATCCGCCGCACCGTGGCCCCGGGCGGACGCGGAATGCCCAGCTCTTCCAGGAGCTCGTCCAGCTTTTCGCGGTTTTCGGACGCGTCGATGCTGGCGACGTCGGAACCCGGTCAGCGACACCCCCATGTTGTAGAGCGGTTCGGCCAGGTTGATGGCCGTCTGCCCGCCGAACTGGACCACGACCCGCGGGTCGCTCGCACCGGATTCGTTGTCGATGATGTCGGCGACGCACTCGACGTCGAGGGCTTCAAAGTAAAGCCGGTCGGAAGTGTCGAAATCGGTGCTCACGGTCTCCGGGTTGCTGTTGATCATCACCGCCCGCCAACCGCTCTCCTGCAGTGCCCAGGCCGAGTGCACGGAGCAGTAGTCGAATTCGATTCCCTGTCCTATCCGGATCGGCCCCGATCCGACCACGACCGCCGCTTCGCCGGGTTCCCGATCGGCCTCGTTCTCCGCCTCGTAGGTCGAATAGAAATACGGCGTCACCGCGGCGAATTCGGCCGCGCAGGTGTCCACCAGCTTGTAGACCGGCAGGATTCCGAGCCGCTTGCGCAGCGCGCGCACCCGGTCGGGCAGGTAGTCAGCCAGCTGGGCGATCACCGAATCCGGGAACCCGAGCCGCTTGGCGTCCCAGAGGAGCGCGGCGTCGAGGGGTTCCTCAAGCAGCCGCAGTTCCATTGCGATCAGGTTTTCGAGCTTGGCGATGAAGAACCGGTCGATGGCGCTCAGGTCAAATATCTGCTCGACGCTGCGCCCGCGCCGCAGCGCCGCCAGGATCGCCCACAGGCGCTGGTCGTTGGGATGGCTGATGGCCCGGTCCAGTACCTGGCGATCGCTCCAGGCGGGGTCCTCCCACAGCATCGAGCGGCCGCTGATCTCCAGCGAACGAAGCGCCTTGCTGACGGCCCCTTCGATGCTGCGTTCGATCGACATCACCTCGCCGGTCGCCTTCATCTGGGTCCCCAGCGAGCGGTCGGCGGTCGGGAATTTGTCGAACGGCCAGCGCGGGATCTTGGCGACCACGTAGTCCAGCGCCGGCTCGAACGCGGCCGCGGTTTCGCCGGTGATCGGGTTGGCCAGTTCGTCGAGGCGGAATCCAATCGCGATCTTGGCCGCAATGCGCGCGATCGGGTAGCCGGTAGCCTTGGAGGCCAGCGCCGACGAGCGGCTCACGCGCGGGTTCACCTCGATCACCCGGTACTGGAACGAATTCGGGTCCAGGGCCAGCTGGACGTTGCAGCCCCCGGCGATGTCCAGGGAGTCGATGATCTTCAGCGACGCGCTGCGCAGGAGCTGGTACTCCTTGTCCGAGAGGGTCTGGCTCGGGGCGAAAACGATCGAGTCCCCGGTATGCACCCCCATCGGGTCGAAGTTCTCCATGTTGCAGATGGTCACGCAGGTCCCGGCCGCATCGCGCATGACCTCGTATTCGATCTCTTTCCAGCCGGAGAGGTACTCCTCGACCAGCACCTGTCCGATCGGGGAGGCATCGACCCCCTGCGCCACCAGTTCGTCGAGGCGGCCAGGGTCCTCGGCGATCCCGCCCCCGGTGCCGCCCAGGGTGTAGGCCGGCCGGATGATCAGCGGAAAGCCCAGACGTTCGGCGATCGAACGTCCCTCGCCGACGGTGTGGGCGATGTCGGACCCGGGGATCGGCTCATCGATGCGCAGCATCAGGCGCCTAAACAGGTCCCGGTCCTCTGCCTGCCGGATCGCCGAGATCGGCGTGCCCAGCAGTCGGACGCCGTAGCGCTCCAGGATCCCGGCTTCCTGCACCTCGCGGGCCAGGTTGAGCCCGGTCTGCCCGCCCAGCGTGGCCAGCAGTCCGTCGGGCCGCTCGCGCCGGATGATCCGCTCGACCACCTCCACCGTGAGCGGTTCGATGTAGACCACGTCGGCCACGTCCTCGTCGGTCATGATCGTGGCCGGATTGGAATTGACCAGGACGGTCGTGATCCCTTCCTCGCGGACCGCTTTGCAGGCCTGGGTGCCGGCGTAGTCGAACTCGGCCGCCTGCCCGATCACGATCGGGGCCGGAGCCGATGATCAGGACCTTGCGCAGCGACTGGTCCTTCACCGGTTCTCGACCAGATCCAGGAACCGGTCGAACAGGTGCTGGTTGTCCTGCGGGCCGGGTGCTGCTTCGGGGTGGTACTGGACCGAGAACACCGGCAATTCCCGGTGCGCCAGGCCTTCGACCGAGCCGTCGTTCAGGTTCAGGTGGGACACGGCGAATCCGGATGATTCCGGGATCGATTCGGCCTCGACCTGGAACCCGTGGTTCTGCGCGGTTATGCAGACCCGGCCGCTGTCCAGTTCCTTGACCGGGTGGTTCGAGCCGCGGTGACCGAACTTGAGACGCGAGGTCCTGGCCCCGATCGCCAGGCCCAGGATCTGGTGTCCCAGGCAGATGCCCATGAGCGGATACCGCTCGATCAGGGCACCCACGGTTTCGACCGCCCGGACCGCCGCTTCGGGGTCGCCCGGCCCGTTGGCCAGGACCACTCCGTCGGGCTGCAGGGCGTCAACGTCGGCCGCGCCGACGCCGTACGGCAAAACGCTCACCCGGCACCCGCGCACCGTCAGCGACCGGGCGATGTTGGACTTGGCGCCGGTGTCCAGCAGGGCGATGCGGGGACGCGACGACCGCAGCCTGGGGGCGGGCCAGGGATCCCAGGGCTGGGAACCAAACTCGTACTGGCGACCGTAGGTCACCTCTTCGATCAGGTGCTGGGCCGACAGTGCCGGAACCGCGGCGGCGCGTTCCTGGAGCCCGGCCAGGTACCCGTCCGGCAAGGCGGCGCGGCCGGTGATCCAGGCGAAACGGTCACAGTCCGGGACGTCTCCCTCCACCCGGCTGAGCAGGCCCTTGCGGACGCCGCCCGAACGCAGTATCCGGACCAGCCGCCGGGTGTCGATTCCGGAGAGGACCGGGATGCCGAACTCGGAGAGGTACTCCGGACAGCGGCTGCTGGTTGCGCCAGTTGCTGGCGCGCTGGGCGTGTTCGCGCACCACCAGGCCGGCCAGCCAGGGCCGGCGCGACTCCGGGTCGTGCCGGTTGGCGCCGTAGTTGTTTATCAGGGGGTAGGCCAGGACCACGATCTGTCCGCGATAAGAGGGGTCGGTGGTGATCTCCTGGTACCCGGTCATGGAAGTGTTGAACACGACCTCGCCGCCGACCTCGCCGCCCGATCCGTGCGCGTAGCCGAAGAAGTGCTGGCCGGTTTCAAGGCTCAGGATCGCGCGGGGTTGCATCAGGACCGCCCGTTCGGGGGTTCGATCTCGAAGACCTTTTGCCCGTCGACCCACGTGGCAACCGCCCGGCCCGGCAGGGTTTGCCCGTGCAGCGGTGAATTCTTGCCCCGCGACCGGAACCGCCACCGGTCCACCGTCCAGGGCCGGTCGGTGTCGATGGCCACGATGTCGGCCGCGGCCCCCGGCGCCAGGGTTCCGCCCGGCAGGCCGTAGAGCCGGGCCGGGTTGATCGTCATCATGGCCAGCAGCTCCGGCAGGCCCAGCACGCCGTCGGCCACCACCGACAGCATCACCGCCAGGGCGGTTTCGAACCCGGAAAACCCGGACGGGGCCTCCTCGAAGGGCGCCAGTTTTTCGTGCTCGGCGTGCGGCGCGTGGTCGGTGCCGATGAGGTCGAAGGTGCCCGCGGACAGGCCCGCGCGGAGCGCGTCGACATGCTCGCGCGACCGCAGCGGCGGATTCACCTTGGCCTGGCTGTCGAAGGCGTGTTCCCCCTCGCCGGCGACCAGTTCATCGGTGAGGGTGAGGTGGTGCGGCGAGACCTCGGCGAAGACGCGGGTCCCGTCGGCGCGGGCGCGGTTCAATATCTCTACCGATCCGCCCGAGGAGATGTGCAGGGCGTGGTACCGGCAGCCGGTGAGCCGGGCCAGCCGGAGGTCGCGCTCGAGCATGATCTCCTCGGCCTGGTGCGGGGCCCCGGTCAGACCCAGCCGGGCCGATACGCGACCCTCGTGCATGCTGGCGCCGGCGATCAGGGTCGGGTCTTCGGCGTGGTTGGAAACCGGCAGGTCGAAGCGGGTCGCGTATTCGAACGCGGTCCGCATCAGCCGCGCCGATTCAACCGGTATTCCGTCGTCTGAGAACCCGATCGCGCCGGCCGCCGCCAGCCGGCCCAGGTCGGCGAGCTGCCGGCCCTCGAGCCCGATGCTGACGCTGGCCAGCTGGCCGATGTGCACGCAGGCCGCGCGGGCGCGTTCCTGGATGTCGCGCAGCACCGCCGGATGGTCGACCACCGGGCTGGTGTTGGCCATCGCGACCACGGTCGTGTAACCGCCGGCCGCCGCCGCCCGGGCCCCCGATTCAATGGTCTCCTTGTGTTCGCCCCCCGGGGTGCGGAGGTGGCAGTGGGGATCGACGAGGCCCGGCGCCACGACCAGCCCGCCGGCGGCAAATTGCAATGCGCCGTCGGGGACCCCGATGTCGCGGCCGCGCGCTTCAATGCGGCCCGCCCGCACCAGCAGGTCGGCGACCTGGTCGAACCCGTCGGCGGGGTCGATCAGGCGGCCTCCCCTGATTACCAGGTCCGGGCAGCCGGTCAAGATTCGACCCTCAATACGTTGCGCGCCAGCAGGTAGATGACCGCCATCCGGACCGCCAGGCCGGCGGTGACCTGCTCGGATATGACCGAGCGGTCCGAGTCGGCCAGGTCGGGCTCGATCTCCACACCGGTGTTCTGCGGACCGGGGTGCATCAGGATCGCCGCCGCGCCGGCCGACTCGAGGTGGCGGCGACGGATCGAGTAACTGGCAACGTATTCCCCGGTCGAGGCCAGCCAGGGGCCCGCCATCCGTTCGCGCTGGATCCGCAGCCCCATGAGAACGTCGGCACCGGCCGCGGCCCGGTCAAGGTCCGGCTCGATCGAGACTGACGGCATTGCCGCCAATTGCCCGGGAACCAGCTGCGGCGGGCCGCAGAGAACCAGCTCGGCGCCCAGCTTGCCCAGGGCCAGGATGTTCGAGCGGGCGACCCGGCTGTGCCGGATGTCGCCGACGATAACGACCCGCAGGCCGTCGATGGCGCCGAACCGCCGGCGGATCGTGAGCGCGTCGAGCAACCCCTGGCTGGGGTGGGCATGGCAGCCGTCGCCGGCGTTGATCACCGGTCCGTCCAGGATGCGGGCGGCAAGGTGCGGGGCGCCGGCGCGGGCATGCCGCATTACGAACATGTCGGCCCCCAGGGCGGCCACCGTGGCCAGGGTGTCGACCATCGATTCGCCCTTGGACAGCGAGCTCCCGGAGGCGCCGAAATTGATGACTTCGGCGCCTAGCGCCTTGGCGGCCAGCTCGAAGGAGATCCGGGTCCTGGTCGACGACTCGAAGAACATGTTGGCCAGCGTCACCCCGCGCAGCGCCGGCACCTGCGGCACCTGGCGATCGAGGATCTCGGCCATCGATTCGGCCGCGTCCAGCACGTACTCGATATCCGGCCGGCTGTACCCGTCCAGGTCGAGCAGGTGCCGGTGGCCGAAGCCGTTCATCGCTCGTCCGCCGAGATCGTGACCTGGTCGGTTTCATCAATCTCGGCAATCAGCACGCGCACGTGGTCGGTGCGCCGGGTTGGCAGGTTCTTGCCGACGTAATCGGGCCGGATCGGGAGCTCGCGGTGCCCGCGATCAATGAGCACGGCCAGTTGGACCCGGTCGGGTCGGCCGTACGACCCGAGCGCATTGAGCGCGGCCCGTACCGAGCGACCGGTGTACACGACGTCGTCGACCAGGATCACGTTCAGCCGGTCCAGGCTGAATTCGATCCGGCTGGGCAGCATCTCGCGCAGCGGGGCCCGAATCGCCAGGTCGTCGCGGTGCATGGTGATGTCGAGCTGACCGACGCGCGGACGGACGCCTTCGATGGCCCCTATCGTGTCGGCCAGCCGCTCGGCCAGGGGCGCGCCGCGGGTGCAGATCCCCACCAGGGCCAGCGATTCGGGGTCCGCGCAGCGCTCGATGATCTCGTGCGCCATGCGGCGCAGCGAACGGCCGATCTCGGCTTCGGACATCACCGTCCGGCGCCGGTTGGGGGGTGCTGCGGGGTCTAAAAGAAAGCGGTCAACCGGTTCGGTCGACCGCGTCGTATCGTGCTCGGGGCCGGATGTGGCCAAGGCGACCTTTCTGCCTCACTGGGCCAGATTAAAGGTTGCAGGATTTTAATTGATCCGGGGCCCGAAACCGCTCCAAAGACCGGCCCGGCGGCCCGAAACTGACTACCAGCGGCAGATGATGTCCTCGCGCGCCTGGCCGGTCCCGACGTACCGCACCGGGGCCCCGGCAATCTCCTCCACGCGCTCGACGTAAGCGCGCGCGTTTGCCGGCAGATCCCGCCACCTGGAGATCCCGGCGGTCGGCCGCTCCCAGCCCGGCATGAAGTCGTAGACCGGCCGGGCGCGGGTCAGCCGGTGCGTATTTGGCACCCACTCTACGGTCTCGCCGGCGATTTCGTAGGCGCGGCAGATCGGAATCTCGGCAACGCCGTCCAGCAGATCCAGCTTGGTCAGGGCAAGATCGGTCACTCCGTTCAGGGCCACCGCGTAGCGGACCGCGACGGCGTCCATCCAGCCCACCCGCCGCGGACGGCCGGTCGCCACCCCGAATTCATCGCCCTCGATTCGCAGCCGTTCGGCCTGCGGGCCGGAGAGCTCGGTCGGGAACGGGCCCTCGCCGACGGAGGAGGTGAAGGCCTTGGCCACGCCGACGACCGCGTCGATCCGCCGGGGCGGAATCCCGGCGCCGATGCTGGCCCCGCCCGCGGTCGGCGACGAGGAGGTCACGTAGGGGTAGTGACCCCAGTTGATATCGCGCATGATCCCCAGCTGGCCCTCCAGCAGCGTGTCCCGGTCCGAGGCCAGCGCTTCCTGGACCACCTCGAAGCTGTCCACAACGAACGGCGCCAGCTCCTCGGCCCAGGCCTGGCAGCGTTCCAGGATCGACTCCAGTTCCGGGGGCTCCTCGCCCATCCGCGCCAGCTGGGCCGATTTTTCGGGGATCGTGCTCTCAAGCCAGCGCCGCAGGTACCGGGGCTCGAACAGGTCGGCGATCTGGATTCCGCTGCGGGCGTGCTTGTCGGCATAGAGCGGACCGTTGCCGCGCCCGGTGGTGCCCTGCAGGAGGTCTCCGCGCGAGCGTTCCTGGGCGCCGTCCAGGGTCCGGTGGTATGGCATGATCACGTGGGCGCGTTCGGCGATCATGATCCGCTCCCGGACCCGCAGCTGCGGGACCTTCCGGTCCAGGGTGCTGATCTCGGTCAGGAACGAATCCGGATTGACGCCGGTGCCCGGGCCCAGCAGGTTGCGGACCCCCCGGTGAAAGATCCCCGACGGAATCAGATGCAGGCCGAACCGCCCGTGGTCGTTGACCACCGTGTGCCCGGCGTTGTCCGAACCCTGGAACCTGATTACCAGGCCGCAGTCGGCGGCCAGGAAGTCGACGACCTTGCCTTTGCCCTCGTCGCCCCACTGGGTGCCGATAACGCAGGTAACCGTCATTTGCCGTCCATTTGCAATGTCGCCGCCGTAATCGGTCCGCCGGAGCGGCCGGTCTAGGTCAGCTGTAGATCCTCTTGGTATGCGGTCTGCATCTTGGTGACTGGAAACTGGGCGCTGCAGGCGCGCAGAAATCCTACGAACAGCGGGTGGGGGCGATTGGGCCGGGATTTGAATTCCGGGTGGAACTGCACCCCGACGAACCAGGGGTGATCGGCCAGTTCGACGATTTCGACCAGGTCGCGGTCCTCGTTGATGCCCGACAGGACCATGCCCGCCTGCTGCAGGCGGTTCCGGTAGGCATTGTTAAATTCCATCCGGTGCCGGTGCCGCTCCGAGATCTGGCCGACTTCGTAGGCCGCCGCGGCGCGGGTGCCGCGCGCGATCGTGCAGGGGTGGGCTCCGAGCCGCATCGTTCCGCCGAGGTCGATCTCGCCATGATGTTGCGGCATCGGCGAGATTACCTGCTCGCCGGCCTCGGGATCCTGCTCGTAGGAAACGGCTCCCGCGACCCCGGCCGCGTTGCGGGCGAACTCGACGACCGCCATCTGCATCCCCAGGCACAGCCCCAGGTAGGGCGTGCCGGTCGCGCGGGCCCAGCCGGCCGCTGCGATCTTGCCTTCCAGGCCGCGAACCCCGAATCCCCCGGGTACCAGGACGCCGTCGACCCCGGCCAGTATCTCGTCGGCCGATCCGCACTCGATCGCTTCCGAATCCACCCAGCGGACCTTGACCCGGGCCGAATTGGCGACGCCGGCGTGGTACAGCGCCTGCACGACGCTCATGTAGGCGTCGGTAGCCTCGACGTACTTGCCGACGAGGGCGATCTCGAGTTCGCGCCGGTGCTGGTGCGACCGCTCGACCATCGCCTGCCATTCGGTCAGGTCGACCGGCCCGGATTCGATCCCCAGGTGCTGGCAGATGTAGTCGCCCAGGCCTTCGTCCTCCAGGTGCATCGGCAGGCCGTAGATGTCCGAAAGGGTCGGCAGCGAAATGACCGCGTCGACGTCGACGTCGCAGAACAGGGCGATCTTCTCGCGCGTCGAGGGGCCAAGCGGCTGTTCGCAGCGGCAGGCGATGACTTCGGGCAGGATTCCGATCGACCGCAGGGTCGCGACCGAGTGCTGGGTCGGTTTGGTCTTGAACTCGCCGGACGGGCCGAGCCGCGGCACGTAGGTCAGATGGATGTACATGATGTTCTCTTGGCCGACGTCCCGCTTGAGCTGGCGCAGCGCCTCGACGAACGGCAGGCCCTCCATGTCGCCGATGGTGCCGCCGACCTCGACCACCAGGACCTGGGCGCCGAAGGTCTGTTCCTGGCGCAGGATCCGTGACTTGATGGCGTCGGTAACGTGCGGTATGACCTGGATCGTTCCGCCCAGGAAATCGCCCCAGCGCTCGCGCCTGATCACCTCGGCGTAAACCTGCCCGCTGGTCGTGTTGCAGTCGGCGGTCAGGTTCACGTCGGTGAAGCGTTCGTAGTGGCCCAGATCCAGGTCGGTTTCGGCACCGTCGTCGGTTACGAACACCTCACCGTGCTGGGCCGGGTTCATCGTGCCGGGATCGACGTTCAGGTAGGGATCGAGCTTGATGTTGATCACGCCCAGCCCGCGTGATTTCAGGATGCGTCCGATCGACCCGCAGGTAACGCCTTTGCCGAGCCCGGACATCACGCCACCGGTGACGATGACGTATTTGGACTGATTGAGGACGGCTATTTAGGCCACCGCCGAGGGCTTCAGGGCGATCCGCGGGCGAAGAGAAGCAAGATTTGGCGCGCTCTGCCCGTCAAACGGTCCGGTCACGCTGATGTCGCTGCGCTGGGGCTGTTCGGGTAGTCCCAGGGCGGAGTTGAACCTGGCTATTTCGCTTACGTTCTTTTGTTCGCTGCGCGCCGCGTAACCCATGGGCACCACCCACCCCGGCGAGATGCGGGCGATCAACCGCACCGATTGCTCGACCGTGAACTCTTCGCTTCCGCCGGCCGGGATCATCAGGGCGCCGCAGTTGCGGATCTCGGGCAGGAGCGCCGGTTGCAGCGGCTGGGCCAGCTGACCCAGGTGAACGACGCTGGCGCCGCCGGCGCTCAGCCGCAGGACCAGGGTCCCCGGGTCCCCGTCCGGGGCGACCGGCGCCGCCGGCCAGGCGTCGATGAAGATCCCGCCGACCTCGTATTCGCCGGGGCGATCGATCTGATACGGTTCCGGCCCGGGCTTGCCTTCGCCGTCCAGGCCTTCAATGGTGCGAAGTTCGGCCCCTTCCAGGGACGGCGAACCGCTCAGACTGATCGCGTGCGCAGCTATTTTGAGGTTGCGGTAGCGCTGTCCCAGCCGGTAGGGGTCGATGAATATGGTCGCGCCGCCGTGCTTGATTCGAAAGCACGACGCGCCAAACCAAGCGATGTCCATCAAGCGGTGGATTCGGCGGTCGGACGCAAGTTCGTAAATGCGGCCGGAATGATTTGTCAAATTCTAATGCCGGACTCCCCGGTCGGGCCCGGACGGGGCCGGGATCGCCAGCCATACGCGCCACTAAAATCCGGACGCATGGGCGATGCCGCCGGCGATGCCCTCGCCTGACTTACTGACCGCCCAGGGCTGCGCCAAACAGCCGATGCCGCCTGCCTCAAAACCCAAGACCTGGACCGGGCTGCTGGCCTGCCCCGCATGTCGAGCCGGACTGGTTGAATCGGTGACCGAACTGACCTGCCGCAAGTGCGGGCGCCGTTATCCGATAGAAGACGGAATACCGCAGTTGTTGCTCGAAGATGCAATCTCGCCCTCCGGGGTGCCCGGACCGGGGCCCGCTGGACGGTTGGCCGGGCAGGGCCCCAAGGGCTGAGCTGTGACTCCCGACATCGGCCTGACGGTCGCAATCCTGGTGATTGCGGTGGGCCTGTTTGCGACCAACCGGATACCGTTCGACCTGATCGGGATCGGGGTTCTGGTGGCGGTCTTTTTCGTCGGGCTGATCCCGCTGGAGAAGGCCCTTTCGGGCTTTGCCAACAACGCCATCATCACGATTGGTTCGGTGTACGTGATCTCCGAGGGCCTCTCGCGCACCGGCGTCGCCTACTCGCTCGGCCAGCTGCTGCGCCGCATCGCCGGCGGAAGCGAGGCCCGCCTGATCACGCTGACGATGCTGACCGTGGGCGGTCTTTCCGGCTTCATGAACGCCATCGGGGCCGCGGCGGTAATGCTGCCGGCGATCGTGGCGGCGGCCCGGGCGATGGATGCGCCGGTCTCAAGGGTGCTGCTGCCGCTTTCCTACGGAGCCCTGATGGGGAGCATGCTCTCGCTGGTCGGGACGCCGGCCAACCTGCTGGTCAACAGCGTGATGGTCGATCGCGGATTCGAGTCATTCCAGCTCTTTGACTTCACCCCCGTCGGGGCCGCGATCCTGGCGGCGGGGATCGTGACGATGGTGATCGGGCGGCGCTGGCTGCTGCCCGACCACGCCGGCAGCTCCGAAATCGACTCGATGCTGCCGGCCGACAGTCGCCACCACGAGCCCTACCAGCTGGAGGAAACGGTCTTCGAAGTGGGCGTGCCGTTCACCTCGAACCTGGTCGGTCAGACCGTCGCCGAGGCGAACCTGGGCCGCGATTACGGCGTCTACGTCTTTGCGATCGCGCGCGGCGAGCGGCTCCTGGCCAGCGAATTGGCCAAGACCGTCGTGGAATCTGACGACCAGCTGCTGGTCAGCGGCCAGCCCCCCGACCTGGATCGAATGGCCTCCGAATTCGGGCTCGGCGAGGCCGAACGGTCCGAAACCGACCTGGGTCAACTGGGTTCCGGCGGGGCGCGCATGGCCGAGGTCGTGGTGGCCCCGCGCAGCGACCTGATCCAGAAAACGCTGCCGGAGGTGGAATTTACGACCCGCTTCGGGCTGAACGTCCTGGCGGTGTGGCGCGAGGGCATTCCCCGCCGCACGCGACTGGCGGAACTGCGCCTCCAGCAGGGCGACACGCTGCTTGTGCAGGGACCCACCGCAGCGGTCGACGAACTCCGCCAGCGGTCCCAGGACCTGGTCGTTATCTCCCAGGAAACCGGCATGCGTTTCCGGCGCAGCCGCGCCCCGCTGTCGATCGCGGTCCTGGTCCTGTTTGTGATCGGGATGGTGACCAACGCGGCGCCGGTCGCGATCGTGGCATTGGCGGCGGCCGGGGCGATGGTTGTGGTCGGGGCGGTGACGATGGACGAGGCCCGCACGTCGGTGTCCTGGCGGGCGATCATCCTGATCGGGGGGATGCTGGCGATGGCCGAGGCGATGACCGCAACCGGCGCCGCCGCATACCTGGCCAGGTCGATGGTCGACGTGATCGGCGGGGCCGGCTGGCAGGGCGTGCTGGCGGTCATCCTGGTGCTGACGTCGCTGTTTGCGATCTTTGTCAACAACCACGTGGCGGCGGTCCTGATGGCGCCCCTGGCGATTGACGCGGCGCTCAATTCGGGCGGCGATCCGCGAATGTTCATCATGGCGGTGGCGCTCGGCGCGGCCACCGGTTACGCCACGCCGTTTGCCCACCCCGGCAACATCCTGGTGATGGGTCCGGGCAACTACCGTTTCAACGACTTCGTCAGGGCCGGGGTCCCGGTGGCACTGGTGGTCATGGCGGTGGGGTACGTGACCCTTCTGCTGGTTTTCTAGGAATTGCGCCCGAACCAGTAGGCCAGGTATTTCCAGCGCCCCCAGCTTCGGTAGTGGCGGAGCGCGGCCTCGGTGTCGGGATGGCGCGAGCGAAAGACCGAATCTACGGGCAGGTGCCCGAACCGGCCGCATAGCGCCATGATGCAGGCCTGGGCGTAGGGACCGACTCCGGGAAGGTCCAGAATCTCGCGCGCCACCGCGCGGTCGCTGCGGCCCGGGCTCTCCCAGGAAAGCGGGTCCAATCGGCCTTCCACGAACAATTTGGCGATCCGGCGCAGGCTGCCGGCGCGATAGCCAAAGCCAGACCTTGCGGCCAGTTCGTCAACCGATACCCGGGCCACGACGTCCGGCCCCGGGAAGGCGGTTCGCCCCAGCGGCGCGGGCTCCCCCAGGGCGCCCACCAGGCGATCGGTCATCGCCCTGGTGCCGCTCCAGGAGATGTTGGTCGTGGCCAGCACCTTGACCAGGTCTTCCCACAGGGTGGGCGAGCGCAGCAGCCGGCCGTCGCCGGTTTCGGCCACCGCGCGGTAGCGCTTCTGTCGCCGGCAGCGGGCATGGAACTCGGCTAAGTCGAGATCGGTCCAGAGCATGCGCTTGACGACCCCGTCAAGTTCGCCGCGCTCGGCGTCTCCCCAGACCTCGGCCAGGACCTGGGGTCCGGACTGGCTCAGGTCAATCGCCACCGCCCGACCGGTTACCACGGCCGCCGTTTCGAGGCGGAGCTTTTCCGGGTCCCAGCTGAAAGGCGCCAGGGTACGCCAGCCGTGCGAATTGACCAGCCGGCCAAGGTCTGTCGTAGCCACCGCGTAACGCTGCGCGGGCGGGGGGCGTACCGGGCAAAGTCCGTCCGAATTGCCCTCTGTTGGGCTTATATTGGCCATGGTCGCCGGCCTTGCCTTTTTCCGATCAGGGGCCCTGCTTGAACGTCTTGTATATCACTACCGATCAGATGCGCGCCGACACGCTCGGTGTTGCCGGCAACCCTTTGGGCGCCACACCGCGCCTGGATGCGCTGGCACGGGAGGGCTGCTGGTCGCCGCGCACGTACTGCGTGCAGCCATTGTGCATGCCCTCGCGCGCGACCATGATCACCGGCATGACGCCGCGCGGCCACCGGGTCTGGTCCAACGGCGTCAACCTGGACCCGGCGCTGCCCAACATCGGCGGGATCCTCGCCGGCAGCGGTCATGCGACGGCCCTGATCGGCAAGGCCCACTTTTGCACCTACTGGCACCAGGAGGGGGCCGATCGGGATCAATCTCTGGAGGTGCCTGAGTCCTGGGCCGGCGGCGTTGTGGCGCCGGACTGGAACGGGCCTTACTACGGGTTCGAGCACGTTGAGCTGACCCTTCTCCACAACTACGTCGCCCAGGGACACATCCGCCGCGACCCGGCCGCCGGCATCACCGACCCGGACCCCAGTCTGATCGAGCATGCGGTGGAGCCGCCACTGTGGAGCGGCGGTTGGAAATCGGCCCTGCCGGAAACCAAGCACCCCACGAACTGGGTCGCCGACCGGGCGATTGCCTACATGCGCGAAAAACGCGGGCAACAGTTCTTCCTCTGGGCCTCGATACCGGACCCGCATCATCCGTTCGCGCCCTCGAAACCCTATTCCGACCTTTTCGATCCCGCCCGGATGGAATTGCCGCCCACGTTCGATGACGACCTTGCCGGGAAACCGGACCACGTCCGCGACTACGCGGCCGGCCGGTTCGCCACCGGACTGGAGGGTGCCGGCGCCGGCTGGGAAGACCTACCGGGGATTCCGGAGGCGGCCTGGCGCCAGACGCTGGCTTTCTACTACGGGATGTGCCGCCAGATCGATGACGCCGTCGGCCGCATGCTCGACGCCCTGGACGAACTGGGCATAGCCGACGAGACCGCGGTCATCTTCACCTCCGACCACGGCGAAATGCTGGGAGATCACGGCCTGCTGTACAAGGGTCCGTTCGCCTACGAGGGGCTGCAGCGGGTGCCGTTCGTCGCCCGACTGCCGGGCGCTCCGCGCGGCATCACCCTCGACGGACTGGGCAGCCAGATCGATCTTGCGCCGACGTTTCTCGATCTGGCCGGCATCTCCCCGCCGCCGCAGATGGTCGGCGCGCCGTGCACCCAGTGGCTGCGTGGCGGTCCCGGGCGCGACCAGGCGCTGATCGAGTTCGAGGGACGTTACAGCGGACTGCGCTCGCGCACCCTGGTCACGCCCGACTGGAAGCTGACCCGCTACGAGGGCGGCCCGATATCCGAGCTCTATGCGCTGTCCGAGGACCCGCTGGAACGGCAAAACCGCTACTACGATCCGGATTCGGCGGGCGTACGCGCCGAACTGGCCGACCGCCTGACCGGTGCGATGATGGCGGCCGAGAGCCGCTATCCGGTTGCGACCGTCCATGCCTGAACGGCTTGAACCCGAGCTGACCGAGCTCCTGGAGCGAATCTGCGCGCGCGCGTTCGGAGCCGGGGCGTCGGCTCCGCAAGGGTACGTTTTTCGGCTGCAGATCGAGGACTCCACCGGCCTGGCCGAGCTAAGCCAGCCGCACGTGCCGGTCGAGCCGGGATGGACGCTGGCTACGACTCGGGAGCGGCTCTCCGCGCTGGAGGCGGGCGGGTACTTCGAACGTGCCCCGCACGGGGTTCGCAAGGGGGGACTTTCGATCGCCCGGGCCGGCCTTACGCCGCGTGCCCGCAACTGGTTCGAGCAACGGCCGCGACTGGCCCCGGGTTAACTGCGTACCGGCAGTTCCAGCGCGCCGACCGCGCTGCGGGCGCTTATTGCTTGATCATGTCGGGTCTGAGCGGGGAGAAGGCCTCGACCAGGACCGACGGTTCGATCGCGGTGGCTTCATGGTTGGCCCCGCCCGGGATGATCCAGGCCGATCCGGCCCGGCAGACCCGTTTCTCGCCCTCTACTTCCAGCTCGACGGCTCCGCTCACGCAGTAGCCGATCTGTTTCGTTCGGGTGGTTGTGCATAGTCACGCACGCGCCGGCTTCAAGCTCGACGTGGTTGAGCATCATGCGTTCGCCGTACACCATGAGTTTGAGTTGGGCGCCCTCGAAGGCCGATTTGAGCTGTTTGGCTTCAGAGCTGTGAACTGCGTCGAACATTGCTTGCGGTTCCCTGGTGGGGCTGGTCGGTTTGCACGATGGCCTATTGAATCTACGGGATTTATATGCAAAAGTGCCGCGATTCCGCGCCACCCTGAATACAGTTACGCCGCCTCCGGGGCGGCCTCGGGGAAAATCCCACCCGAGATGGCCTTCAGCAGGATGTTAAGAGCCGCGTTGTGATCGCGGTCAAGGTCCAGACCGCATTCACAGACGTGCCTTCGCATCCCAAGGTCCTTTTTCACCGTAGCACCGCAGCCCGAGCAGCGCTGCGAGGTGTTTCTGGGGTCAACGAATACGAGCTCTCTACCGGCCCACGCTGCCTTGTAGATCAGCTGACTGACGATTCGTCCCCAGGTTTGTTCAAGTATTGACCGGTTCAGGCCCCTTTTGCGCGCGCCGCCCGATCTGGTCATCTTCTTTTTATCGAGCTTCTCCACCGCGATCAGACCGTAGCGCCGGACCAGATCGGTGGTTATCCGGTGGCACTGGTTCCGGTCACGGATCCGGGCCCGGTCGTAGGCATTGGCCAGGATGCGGCGGCGCTGCCGGAACCGGCGGCTTCCCTTTTTGCACGCCGACAGACGCCGCTGCTTGCGCTTAATCTCGTCGCGGTCGACCCGGCGACGTTCTATCTTTTCGCCTTCGCTGGTGGTGATGCGCGACAGCACGCCCATGTCCAGGCCTATCCTGGCCGGATTGTGGGGCAACGGTTCCAGGTCGACCGCGTAGACGAGGCTTACGCTGACGCGCCTGCCCCGGAACGTGAAGCGGATGGACTTGAGGTCTTCCGATGGCGGTAACTCTTGCCTGGTCCGGATCCTGATCACCGGGAGGCCTTTGATCCTGACCACGTACCCGCGCCGGTCGGGCCGGACCATCGCGGGAGTAGCCTGCTCCAGCTGGATGGTGCGGTAGCGGTGCAGGGGCTTGAAGCGCGGATATCCGGGTTTCTCTTGGTTCTTTACCCGGCGGTAGAACGCCTTCCTGGCCCGGTCGGCACGGCCCAGAACGCCGCGGCCGATCAGAACGGAAACGCTCTGCCAGAACGGATCCTGGTTGCGGACCACGGTGAACGCCTTGTTGCGATCGAACAGCGAATCGCTGTTCCCAGTTTTCTTGTATGAATCGCGCCAGTGCTCCAGTTCGGCGTTGTACAACTCCGCGCAACACACCAGCACCTGGTTGAGGCGCTGGCAGCCGCGGCGCGAGACGTGGCCGCGGTGCTGGTAGGTGCGGAAGGTGCCTGGCATTGCCCCTGTATGAAAGATGCATGGGAACTGTTACAAAGGCGTAAAGTATACGTGATTCACAGACCGGGGAGGTAACTGACGCCGGCGATGCGGCTACCGGTTAGGCGGTGAACCCGTATAAAGGACGGCGGCTGGCATGCGATCGCGATTCGGTTCGGGCGCGGCGAAGGGCGGTTGCAGGCGCTGCGGGTATGCCGGGGCATGGTTCCGGAGCCGCGCTCGTTCCATGCTTTAGGGCCCCGAGTTATTGGACTACCAGTGCTTGCCCAGTTGAAGGCGCCGCCGTTCGGGGCTATTCCACTTTGGGCACTTAAGTTAAGTAAGCGCCGAATCTACCAACCCTGATCGGCGTCGCGACCCTCAGAGTCGGTAGATGTTCGCCAGGTTGCCGCCCATGATCAGATCGAACTGGTCCTGAGGGAGACCCAGTCGGGCGATCGACTCGACCGCCAGGTCGGGGTGGGCGGAAGGGGCGTTGGAACCGAAAAGCACGCGCTCTGCGCCTACGGCGTCGACCGCGTCGCGGACCGCGCCCGGTTCAAACGCGGCTATGCAGGTGCCAAGGAAAAGGTTGTCGGCCTGCCGGGCAGCGTCGATCGCCTGCCCGCGCCAGTAGCGGTGCCCCATGTGGTCCATGATGAACGGGACGTCCGGAAATCGCTGCGCGAGGACGGCGATCTCGAGCGGATGCGAGGGCGTCCCCTGCGAGTGGACGGTCACCGGCACCCCGTGGCTGCGGGCAATCTCGACGCAGTCGTCGGAAGCGTCCGAGGAGATCACGTAACCGTGGTTGGCCGACATCAGCTTTAGTCCGCCCATGCCATCCTCGCCGAGGCAGCGTTCCAGTTCGGCCGTCGCCTCGCCGCCCAGCCGCGGATTCACGCAGGCGCAGGGAATGACCCGGTCGGACATCCGACCGCATTCGGCCACGGCGCGGTTGTTGGGCCGGTATTCGACGGTGGCTATCAGGACCACCTTTTCGATCCCGGCGCGGTCCTCCATGGCCAGGAGACCGGGCAGATCGGCGGCGGTCGAAACGTAGGCTTCGCAGTCGGCGCGCATGGTCATTCAGAAACCTTTATTGGGGTGGCCGGTTTGGATCCGGGACCGGCCTGGTTGACCGGATTGTCGCCGAAGCCCCGATTGAAGCCAGCCGCCGCGCAGCGGTTTTTGCTCCCCGGGCGCCCGACCGCAGCGGTGCCAACTGCAACGCTCGTCCCACTCGATTGGGCTTCCCCGGCCCCGGGCCCGGCTACTCCGGCTGCAGAGTGATCGGCCGACCGGTAGGGCCCGGGAATTGTGCCGGACTCCGAGTGGTCCCGCCCGACGCCGGAAGATGAAGGGATGGTTCGGGTACAGGTCTTGGCGATGCCTGCCGGTTCCTATACTGGCTGCTCGAAGCGCGAACTCTCCACGGGGCGTTGCAATCGCGGTCGGACCGATCGGGGCGCCGGTCCCTTCTAGGCGCTCGGAAGCGCTGGAAGATCATGGCCGCTCCCGACCGGTCGACCTGACTTTTTCCGCGCCGGGAAAGGTATCGCGCATACCCATGTCTCCCGGGCGGATAAAGCTCTAAGAAAAAGGTATAGGAAGGATCAAAGAAGTCCCGAATCGAAACGGACCGACCCCTCGTGATCGCGGCTCAGCGGCTGCCGACGCGCCAGACGGTCACTCCGCCCTGGGCGTCCAGGGCAGCGAGCGCGCGTCCATCAGGTCGCCAGTACAGGTTCCCGACCAGACCGGCAACCGTTGAAGCCCCCTTCGGGTCACCTTCCCCATCGCGCCCGAGGGACCACACCACAACGCCGCCTTCCCGGTCCCCCGAGGCCAATCGCAGCCCGCGACGGGCGAACGCCAGGGTCGTGACGGGCAGCACGTGCAAGTCCAGGACGCCGGGCCGTGTTCCCTCGGGTCCGTCCCCACGGAAGCTCCAGACGGTTATCGCCGAGCCGCCACCGGTGGCCAGGAGGGTTCCGCTGCCGTCGAACGCCAGGGCCGAGGGTTTGCCGGGATAACCCGACATCATCGAATCAAGCCCGGTGGAGCGACGCCAGAAGTGCACCGTGTTGTCCTGGCTGCCGCAGGCCACGATGTCCCCGTCCGGACTCAGCGCCATCGAAACCAGGGAACCGATCCACTCGAGCTTCTGGCGGGGCTTTCCGGCCGGGATATCAAAGAAAGTAACCCTTCCGTAACAGGCGCTGGCCAGCTCCGCTGAGTCGGGCCAGGCGATCGCGCTGACCGTACTGGGGTGGTCCTCGGACCGCCAGGAACTTTCTTGGCCCGGGCCGTGTACGCTGACCTGGCGGGAGCAGGATGCGGCCAGCAACTGACCGTTCGGCGACCAGGCCAGGTGTTCAACCCAGTCGTCCCCGACGTTGAAGACCCGGTCGACCCGGCCGTCGGCGGCGTTCCAGACCAGCGCGCGGCCGTCCTGGCCGGCGGTGGCGAATTCGGGTCGGTTCGGGTGCATGTCAACCGCGAGCACACCGCCTTCATGGACTCCGGCCTTTGCCCAAACGGTCGCCCCGGACCTGCCGTCGAAGGCGTAGACGCCGCCGGCGGCGTCACCGACCACCAGCAGCTCGCCCCGTTGGGTCCACCCACCGGCGATAGCGTACTCACCGACGCCGGCGGTCCAGCCCGGGCGTAGAACGCCCTGCGGGCTATCAGTGGTCAAACCAGGCAGGCCTCGAATCCCTGCCGAATGGCTTGCTCGTCAAGGTTGCGGCCGATGAAAACGAGCTGATTGCGGCGGGGCGAGTCTCCCCATGGGCGCTCCGGTTGCCCGTCGAAAAGCATGTGTACTCCCTGGAAGACGAAGCGGTCCGACTCACCCGCAACGCTGATGAAGCCCTTCATCCGGAATATGTCAACGCCCCGTTCGCGCAGCAGTTCGCCAAGCCAGTCGTTGAGCCTGCGGGGATGACAGTCGCCATCTATCTCGATCGCGAACGAGCCCACTTCGTCATCGTGCTCGTGCTGGGCGACCCAGGTGCGTTCGACCTCGGCCGGGACGGCGCCCGACAAGCCCTGGGCTCCGTTCTTTGTACCGGCGGCGTCGGATTTGGCCAATTGGAGATCGAATTCCTCGGCCAGATGCTGGGCGTAGAGGCCGACCCTGACCGGCGCGTCCACCTCCAGCCGGAAGTTCTTGCGCCCCGGGGAGTCAAGCTGCAGGCTCACGTGTCTGCCGACCACCAGCTCGCCGCCCGGTTCGACGGGATCGGGCGGCTCGGCGTAGCGGCGCACGCACCACTCAGCACCCTCGCGCAGCGCTTCATCGTCGTCGCCCTGGTCGGAAACGATGACCAGCGACATCTCCGGATCGGGTCCCTCGGCGAGGCTGAGTTCGTAGCGGCCGGGGTCGAGCGAGTAGACGCCGGTCCACTCGAACGGGTATTCCGGCTCCAGGAATGTGGGGCGGCGTTCCAGGGCCTGGTCCAGGTCGAAGGCGCCGAGGTTGAGCACCGTTTCGACGGAGACGGCAGCCTGCTCGCTGCGCACGACCCGGGCCATCCGGTTCATATCCCGCAGCCGGGCCTCGAGCCCGTCCAGCGAATCGTCGTCGACGAGGTCGACCTTGTTCAGGACGAGCACGTCCGCGAAAGCGATCTGTTCCGAGCTCTCGTCGCTTCGGCCGATCTGCTGCTCGACGTGGGCGGCGTCGACGAGGGTGACGATACCGTCCAGCGAGAATTCCGCCCGGATTTCATCGTCCATGAAGAACGTCTGTGCGACCGGACCGGGATCGGCGAGCCCGGTGGTCTCGACCAGTACGTAGTCGAATTTGTCGCGGCGCTTCATGAGATTGCCCAGCACGCGGATCAGGTCCCCGCGCACCGTGCAGCAGATGCAGCCGTTCGACATCTCGAAGATTTCCTCGTCGGCATTGATCACCAGCGCCTGATCGATGCCGACTTCTCCGAATTCGTTCTCGATCACGGCGATGCGTTTGCCGTGCTCCTCGGTCAGGATCCGGTTCAGCAGGGTCGTCTTGCCGGAACCGAGAAAGCCGGTCAGGATCGTTACCGGAATGCTTTGGGGGGTGTCCATCTAGTCCTCCTGGAGCAGTTCTGCGAGAGCAGGACTTCCCGTGTTGAAACCCCACGTCGCGCAGACCCGAGCCAAGTCCTCGGCGTCAACCGCGTCCATGGGTTTGTGTACCTTTGCCTGAAGCTGGGGCGCGTCGGGCCGGAGCAGGCCGATCACGGTTTCGAGGGGTTCGCAGTCTTCTTCCATGCAGGCCAGCTCGGCGACCGTTACGGTGATGTCGTCGGATAGCTGCAACGCTTCGCGCAGAACGGTCTTCAACAGTCGAACCCGTTCAAGATTCGGGCGCCGCGGCGAGGAGCCGATCAGCAATACCTCGGCCTCGCCGAAAGAGTTCCCGGGCAGACGGCGGGTGCTGAGAAAGCGCGCTTGGCAGCGGCCCGGAGCGAGGGAATCGCACCTTCAGTTGGATGCAATGGCGCCAGCGCCGGGCCCGAAGTCAATTGAAGGGTCGGCGGAGGGAGATCAGGCTGCGCGCAGCCCTAGCGTCGGCGCGATGGTCCCCAAGCGAATTCGCCGCTCCCGGTCGATGGTCACGCCGCACTGGCGCATGCATCGCAGGTTCCTATCAGCACAACTTCATGCTGCGTCATCTGAAACCCGTCCGGAACCAGCGACTCGAGGCCATCGACACATCCAAAGAGGTCGAACGCGTGGTTGCAGATCGAGCAAAGAAAGTGGTGGTGATGTTCGCGGTTCTTGGGTTCGTAGCGCACGCCGCCGCCCAGCGTTTCGACCGATGCCAGGCTTCCTTCCTCGACGCCGCGGCGGAGGGCCCGGTAAACCGTGGCGAGGCCTACTCCGGTCCCGCTCAGGCGGCTCCACAGCTCCTTGGCCGAAAGCGGCCCGTCGGCCTCGCCGAGGGCTCGTAGAACGGTCTGTTGCTGCTTGGCTCTTTGCATAAAAAGATGATACTCGATTCTCATTTATGGTTAATGTTCGCGGCCGCGCGGGGTCGCGCGCAACGCGGCATTCAGGGGCGCGTTCAGCCGCGGACCGGTCGACCCGGCCAAGCCCCTGACCATAGTTCGCCGTACCGAATGTCGTCCGGGCACCGACTTTGCCTGCCTGATGCAGTCAATGCGCAGGCGCGGATGGATGATCCAAGTCCGGGGATTCAGCTTGCCGGGGAACTTTCCGTGCAAGTGAGAATCGAGTATCATTTCGAGCGGGGAGCGATGCAGCGAACTTACGCATTGCTGGCCCTTCGATGACGATCTCGAGATGATGAGCTGATTTTTCGGACACGGTCCGGGCTCGCGTGAACCGTGTGCCCGTTTGTCGAATCCCCCGCAGCCTACCCGCATGCTCACCCCAAAGAAGGATGAATTTATGAGGAAGCGTCTAAGGCCGATCGCCCTGGCGGCCATGCTGATGCTGGCTTTGCTGGTGTTTGCCGCCTGCGACAACAATGGCGATCAGGATGCGGGCGATTCGCCCTCCGCGCCGGTCGAAACTGCTGCGCAGTCTGACGGAGGCGCCGCGCCGGATGAGCCTGCGACCTCTAGCGACGAGGATGCCAGTGACGAGCCGGAGCCGCGGAGCGAACCACTGGCGGTGGTCGCCAGCATCTACCCGCTGGGCTTTTTCGCCGAACGCATCGGCGGCGATCTCGCCGAGGTGGAATTCCTGGTAAGTCCCGGATTTGAAAACCACGGATTCGTGCCGACCGCTTCGGACCTCCGGCTGCTGGAAGCGGCCGATCTGGTCATCATGAATGGACTGGGGCTCGAACCCTGGATGGAGCGGGCGCTGGATACATTGAGCGATGACCCGGACCGAATCGTCCTGGAGGCGGTTGATGAGTCGCTGGCCATCGAGGGCTTCGCGCACGACGACCAACACGGGGAAGAAGAAGGCCACGAAATGGACGACCACGGCCACGAAGAAGAAGACGACCACGGCCACGAGGAAGAGGACGACCACGGCCACGAAGAAGAAGACGACCACGGGCATGAGGAAGAGGACGACCACGGCCACGAGGAAGAAGACGAACACGGGCACGAGGAAGAGGACGAACACGGCCACGAGGAAGAAGACGAACACGGGCACGAGGAAGAGGATGACCACGGCCACGAGGAAGAAGACGACCACGGGCATGAAATGGACGAACACGGCCACGACCACGGCGGGCTTGACCCCCACATGTGGCTCGACCCGGTTCTGGCCGCGGTTCAGGTCGAGCGCATTCGCGATGCATTCATCGACGCCGACCCCGCCAACGCCGACACTTACCGGGCCAACGCGTCAGCCCTCGCCGGTGAACTTGATGAACTCGACCACGAAATTGAAGATGGCCTGGCGGTTTGCCACCACGACCATTTCGTGACCTCGCACGCCGCCTACGGTTATCTGGCCCAGCGCTACGGGATCGAGCAGATTCCGGTTGCCGGACTCTCGCCGGAAATTGAACCCTCGCCGCGACAGTTGGCGGAAATCTCGGACCAGATCGCCGAATTGGGACTGGAACACGTGATGGTTGAGCCGGTGCTCAGCGGAGAACTCACGCGGGCGCTTGCCAGCGAGCACGACATTGATCTGATTCCGATCCACGCCATCGAAAGCGTCACCCAGGCTGAACTGGACGACCACGATGACTACTTCGGATTGATGCGCGACAACCTGGCCAGCCTGGTCCTGGCGCTGGACTGCGCGTGACCGAAATCGACTCGCCCGGCGCAGTCGAGTGGGATCGCGTCAACTTCGCCTATGACGCGATCCCCGCGGTCGAGGACGTTTCGCTGCGGATCTGCCACGGCGAGCTAGCGGCCATCCTGGGCCCGAATGGCAGCGGCAAGAGCACCCTGATCAAGCTGGCGCTCGGGTTGCTGCGGCCGGATTCGGGACACGTTCGTCTTTTCGGGCGCGAGACGGGCGATTTCCAGGACTGGGGCCGGGTGGGCTACATGCCGCAGGTCGGTTCCGGCGCCTGGCGGGACTTCCCGGCCACGGCGTCGGAGATTGTGGCCAACGGTGCGCGGCGCCGTTTTTCTCCCCTGGCGGTGTTCGGTCGCTCGGAGCGCGAGGAAGTCATGGCGGCGCTGGAAGTGGTGGGGATGACCGCCTTCAGGTCGCGGCGCCTGTCGGAACTGTCAGTCGGACAGCAGCAGCGGGTGCTGCTGGCCCGTGCGCTGGTCCGCGATCCAGAGCTGCTCGTACTTGACGAACCCGCAGCCGGGGTAGATGTCGCCGGCGAGGAGCGGCTTTACGCGGTCCTGCGCGACCTGAATCGCGATCGGGGCATGACGATTGTGATCGTCTCGCACGATATCGGCGCTATGCTGCGCGAGGCCACCACGGTGGCATGTCTGAACTGCAAGCTGGTCCGGCACGGTCCCCCGCACGATCTGACCCGGGATGAACTCTCGACGCTTTACGGAGTCCCGGTGGACGTCCTGATCCACGACGAGCGCCACGAGTTCGAAAGCGTCCTGCAGCCGCACCGGTAACCGTGCCGAGCATATTCCAGTACGAATTCATGCTGCGCGCCCTGGCGGGCGGCGCACTGGTGGGCGTGCTTGCGCCCACGCTGGGCACGTTCGTCGTGTTGCGACGCTACTCGCTCATCGCCGACACGCTGGCGCACGTGGCGTTGATGGGGGTCGCGATCGGCTTTGCCACTCGGTTCCTCCCCTCGCTGACGGCGTTGGCGGCGGCGGTGCTGGGCGCGATTGCGGTCGAACAATTGCGCGCCCGCGGCCGGCTGCCGGGGGATGCGGCGCTGGCGGTGGTGCTCTACGGTTCGCTGGCGATTTCAATCGTTGTGATCAGCGCCGCCGGCGGGTTCAACGTGGACCTGTTTTCGTTTCTTTTCGGCTCGATCCTGAGCGTGTCGCCGCTGGATCTCTGGCTGCTGGTGGGGCTGACCGTGGTCGTGATTATTTTCGTGGCGGCGTTCTACGTTGATCTGGCGCAACTGGCGTTCGATGAGGAACTGGCCAAGGTCAGCGGCGTGCGCACCGACTATCTCAATCTGGTCCTGGCGGTGCTAACCGGGGCAACGATCACGCTTTCGATGCGGGTGGTCGGCGTACTGCTGATCGGGGCGTTGCTGGTGATTCCGGTATTGACCGGCCTGCGTACGGCGCGCGGCCTCCGGATGGCCATGGCCATTGCGGTCGCGACCGGCCTGCTCAGCGCCGGCGCCGGCCTGACGATCGCGTTTTACGGGGACTACTCGGCCGGCGGCGCGATCGTGATCACCGCGCTGGTATTGCTGCTGCTTTCGCGTATCTGGAGCGGCCTGAAGGACTGGGTGGCAGCGATCCGGCGCCAGAGGGATAGCTAAGAGACCTGGGGCCCAATCCGCCCCGGAGTCCGGCGCGCGGGCCCGGCCGGCTCGAATGTCCGGCGGCTGCGTAGGGACGTCAGCCGATCGGTTCTACCCCGTGCTCCCGGGCCATCTGCGCCAGTACGCCTATTTCGGCCTGCGACGTGGGGACGCCGTTAACGATCCGGTCGTCGTAGGTGTTCCATTCGATCTCACCGGGCACGTAAACGCGTTCGAAGCCCGGCCGCGGCGGAGTCGCCCGCATAAGCTGGGCGGTGCGATCGGCCGAATTGGCAAAGTCATCGATATCGGTTACCGCGGCGATATCGACGGCCAGGAAAGTCATGCCGGTCTGGCTCGCTACCGGGCCGCTGAGTCCGCCCAGGGCCTTGACGGTCGATGTCTGGGCGCCGGCCAGCGACCCCGACAGGAGGTCCAGCACGTAGCCGATCGCGTAACCCTTCGGCCCGCCGGCCGGCAGCATGGTCACGGCCGCGTCGGCATCGGTGGTGTCGTTGCCGTCGGCGTCCAGGCACCATCCGGATGGGAGCGGCGTGCCGTGGAGGCGCGCCATGGCCACCTTGCCCATTGCCGCCACGCCGGTGGCCATGTCCAGTACGACCGGGCGGTCCTCGCCGGCCGGAATCACCCAGGCGTGAGGATTGTTGCCCATCGCGGACCGCGCACCGCCAAAGGGTGCGGTGTTGACCGCTCCGCCGTTGGAGCAGGCGAATCCGATCATCCCGGCCTCGGCGGCCAGCATCGGCCAGTAGGCGGCGGCGCCAAAGTGGCGCGAGTTGCGCACGCAGGCCAGCCCGATGCCGCAGGCCCGGGCCTTTTCGATCGCGGCGCGGATGGCCCGATCGGCCGCGATTTGCCCGAGTCCCTGATCACCGTCCAAGACGGCAAAAGCCGGGCCGTCGAACAGGGTTTGGACGCTTGGCTCCGGGTTGACCGCCCCCTCTTGCAGGGCTTTTAGGTAGTTCGGCTGCAGTCGCACCACTCCGTGCGAATAGACCCCGCGCAAGTCGGCCCAGACCAGGCTGCGGGCGGTGAGCCGGGCGCCTTCGGAATCAACCCCGCAGGCGACAAACAGCGCCGTGCTGAAGTCTTCCAGTTCGCCCGCGTCCAGGCGGACGGCGTTTTCCTGATCACTCACTCGACAGCGCCTTTCGGGTCCATTCGGCCCATTATGGGCGGGGTCTAACCCAGCTTGCGCAACTCCCGGCAGATGATTTCGGCGCCTTCGCGGATCTGGTCCAGGTTGGCAAAAGAAAAAGCAATCCGCAGGCAGTTGTCGTCGAACCCGTCGGGGCGGAACCACGACCCCGCCCAGACGTCGACGCCCTTTTCGGCCAGGGCCCGTTCGCAGGCCACGGCGCTTGAGCCCGCCGGCAACCCTACCCAGCAGAAGAACCCGCCCTGGGGACGTGACCATTGGAACGGGGCGCCGCCCAGTTGCTCATCGAGCACGTCCAGCAGGGCATCGCGTTTGCCGCGGTAGACGGCTTGCAGGTGCCGGATGTGGGCGAACATGTGGCGCTGCATGAAGTCGGTGACGATCCGGCTGGTGAACGGGCTGGCGCCGAGGTCGTACTTGTGGGCGGCGAGCAGGCCGATCATCTGCCGGTCCGCCATTGCCCAGCCCAGGCGTGCGCCGGCGCCGAGGATTTTCGAGAACGTGCCGGTGCGGACCACGCCCGCGCCACCGGCCAGCTCGAAAAGACTCGGGACCCGGCGGCCCTCGATTCGCAGTTCGTAGTAGGCGTCGTCCTCGGCGATCAGGAACCCGTGGCGCGCGGCCAGGTCGAGCACCTGGCGGCGACGCTCCAGGGTTGCGGTAAACCCGAGCGGGTTCTGAAAAGTCGGGATGGTGTAGAAGACCTTCACCCGTTTCTTTCGGCAAACGTCCTCTATGTCCTGCGGCAGGGGCCCGCTGGAGTCCCAGCGGACCGGGTGCAGGTCGGCGCCGAAGCCGCCGAAGAACCCGGCTCCCCAGCTGGCCTCGTCGATCAGCACCGCGTCGCCGGGGTCGAGAACGGCGGTTGCGAGCAGGCCCAGGGCCTGGGCGGCGCCGTTGGTTACCAGCAGTTGGTCCGGATCCAGCGCAAGACCCTCGAGGCGCCTGGCCTTGGCGCAGATCAGCTCGCGCAGCGGCAGGTAGCCCTGGCCGATGCCGTACAGCAAAGCGCTTGGGTCGGATTCGATCACGCGCGCCGCCGAACCCGCCAACCACTCAAGCGGCAGCGAGCCCGGGTCGGGCTGGCCGCCGCCGAGCGGATACCGGATTTGGGTGCTGGCCTCGATCGGGTCATCTGCGTGCAGGCGGTGCCGCAGCCGCCCGTGCGCCGAAAGCAACTCAGCCAATTCGGGAACTGGTATCGGCTTTGATGCAGGGTGGTTCATGCAGGCGTGCCTTCCGGCTGGTTCCTAGCCGCTGCCGGCGACGAGCCGGGCCGGATCGAACGGCGCCATTGCCAGCGTGGTTTCGCGTTCCAGTATCAGGTTGACCAGTTCGCGCGCGCTGACCGGGCCCAGGAGCATCCCGGTCCGCCCGTGCCCCGAGCAGATCCAGGCCCCGGGCACGCCGGGCAGCGAACCGATCAAAGGAAGACCGTCGCGGGCAAGTGGTCTCAGGCAGGCTGTCTGGGCGACGACCTTCGCCGCATCGATGCGCGTGCAGAAGCGGCGGGCCCGGGCAAGGATCAGGCCGCGTGCCGCAGCGGTCGTTGCCCGGTCGAATCCGACCGCTTCCTCGGTCGTGCCGATCCAGACCTGCCCGTCGGGGCGCGGGGACAGATAACTGCCGTCCGGGCAGGAGAACCCGACCGCGCAGTGCGGGGGTGGCAGCCGCAGCCGCAGTATCTGGCCCTTGAGCGGAGAAACCGCACCACCGTACCCCAGTTGCCCGGCCAGGGCGCCGGTCCATGGCCCGGCGGCCAAAAGCACCTGTTCGGCGCGATAGTTGGCCAGCGATCCGCGCACCCGAAAACCGGACCCCGACGGCTCCAGCGACACGACCGAATCGATCGTCAGCCGGGCGCCCCGGTGCTGGGCCGCGTCGCAGAATGCCCGGGTCAGTCGGTCCGGGTCCAGATTGCCGGCCGAGGGTTCGTATATTCCCCCGGCCTGCGGCTGATCGATCCAGTCGCAAAGCTCCGCCACCTGGGGCGGTTCGAGCCAGCGGGCGCCGCGCCGCCGCGGGACCGGATCGTCCAGCAGCGATCGGAGGGCCGGCGCCGCTGCATCGTCGGGGGCGACCAGCACGCTTCCGCTGCGGCGTAATTCGTAGCCGCTGCCGGGCCGGTCCCGGAACTGCTCCGGGAGTTCCTGGTGCAGCTCGAAAGCGGCCAGCATGAGGTCCCGCAGCGGCGGCTGCAGGCGCGGTCCGATCGGTGGCGTGATCAACCCCGCCGACCAGCCCGACGCGCCGGCCGCGACCGCGTCGGCCTCAATGAGCAGACAGGACCGGTTCGCGCCGGCGAGGTAGTAGGCGCACGCCGACCCGGCGATGCCGCCGCCGACGATCGCGAAGTCGTAGGTTGGACCGGCCATCGGACGGGCTAAGGCGTCCGCGGCCGCCGGACTAGAACCCGTCGACGCCCATGTTGTGCATGTCGCGGGCCATCGACTCCGGCGACACCGGGGCCGCCGGTTGCGGCAATTCGGCCACCATCGCCTCGGTCGTCAGCAGCATGGTGCCGGCCGAGGTTGCGTTGTCGAGGGCGATGCAGGCCACGTTGGCGGCGTCAACGACTCCCATTTCGTACAGGTCGCCGAACTCGTCGCTGTCGGCGTTCCAGCCGTGCCAGGGGTCATCCGATGCCAGCACCGAATCGATTACCAGGGAGGGAACCGCTCCGGCGTTGGCGGCGATGCGCCGCAACGGACCGTGCAGCGCGCGCTTGACGATGGCGGCGCCGGTGCGCTCGTCGCCATCCGGAAACTGGTCCAGGTCGATTGACTCGGCCGCCCGCAGGTAGCTGGCGCCGCCGCCCGGCACGATGCCGCCGTGGACCGCCGCGCGGGTCGTCGAAACACCGTCTTCGGCCCGGGTCTTGCGCTCGCGCAATTCCACTTCGGTGGCGGCCCCGACCGAGATGATGCCGACTCCGCCGGTCAGGCGCGCCAGGCGCTCTTCGAGCTTCTCGCGGTCCCAGTCGGATTCGGTGGCCTCAAGCTGGGTCCGGATCTGCTCGGCGCGGGCCTGAACCGCGGCGTCGTGACCGGGGCTTTCAAGAAGAATCGTGGCCATGCGCCCGATGGTCACGCGGTCGGCCTGGCCGAGCCAGCTGACGTCGGCTTCCTGCCAAGAGAATCCGACGTGATCGGAGAAGACCGTGGCGCCGGTCATAGCCCCCATATCCATCAGGATGGAGCGCATACGTTCGCCGTAGGAACGGCGCCTTGATCGCCGCCACGTTCAACTTGCCGCGCAGCTTGTTCATGATCAGCAGGGCCAGGGCGTCGCCCTCGATGTTGGTGGCCGCGATGAACAGGTTGCGAATTCCGGCGGCCAGGATCCTGTCCAGGAAGGGGGCAAACGCGCTGGCGCTGGAAATCTTCGAATCGGCCAGCAGTACGCGCGGCCGGTCCAGGTAGGCCTCCATGCGCTCGGCGTTGGTTACGAAATAGGGCGAGACCCAGCCCTTGTCCAGCTGCATGCCTTCCACGTACCGGGTCGAGAGCGCCACACCGCTGCGCGATTCGTCGATCTGGACCATGCCGTCGTTACCGACCCGCTCCATGACCTCGGCGATGTACTCGCCGACCTCAGGATCGTTGGCCGCGATTGACGCGACCCGCTCGATGTCTTCGGAAGTAGCGACCGGCCGGGTGATCGAGCGGATATGCTCGTGGGCCATCTTGGAGGCGCGGTCAATGCCCCGCTTGAGGATCATCGCGTTCGCCCCGGCGGCCAGGTTGCGCAGCCCCTGGCGCGCGATCGACTGGGTAAGGACCACCGAACTGGTGGTTCCGTCGCCAACCGCCTCGCCGGTCTTCATCGCCGCTTCTTTTACGATCTGGACGCCGATGTTCATGTAGGGGTCCGAGTACGATTCGGCGAACTGCTTGGCGATCTGGTCGCCGTCGTTGGTCACCTCGGCGGACTGGAACCGCTCGTACATTACGTTGCGGCCTCGCGGCCCGTAGGTGGAACCGACGATGTTGGCCAGCAGGTCGACGCCCTTGATCAGGTCGCGGCGGGCTTCGTCGGAGAACTTAACGCCCTTGGGCGGCATTGCGGTCTGATCCCTGTGTCTGCTATTTAGTCAACGCTTGGTAGGCGCGGTTCCGGATTGCTATCCGACCACCGCCAGGACGTCGCGCTCGGCGATGATGAGGTAGTCGACGCCGTCGGACTTGAATTCGGTCCCGGCGTATTTGGCAAAGAGCACGGTGTCGCCGACCTTCACGTCGAGTTCGGCGCGCTCGCCCTTGTCGTTGCGGGATCCCGGACCGGCCGCCACGACTTCGCCCTCCATCGGCTTTTCCTTGGCGGTGTCTGGCAGCACCAAGCCCGAACTTGTCATCTCTTCGCGCTCGATCGGCTTGATCAGCAGTCGGTCACCGAGCGGTTTGATGTCGGACATGGTCAGTATTCCTTTTCGCGGAGGGCAGGGTGCGGTCGGCACGAGGATTTGGTGCGGATTGGCGCGGAGCGTGACAATACCGCCGCGCCGCGGCCGGGTGATTATAAAGGCGCTTACATACCTAAGTGCCCAAACTGGAAAAGTTCCTGACGGAGCCGCCTTCATCCAGGCAAGCACTGGTAATGGGAAACCCTGCGGCCGCAACGCACAGCGACAAACGCGGCTCAAACGGAATCGTGACCCGGCAAATCCGCAGTGTCTGCAACCGCACCTGCCTTCGACTGCTCTGGAATACGTTCGCTTACCGGCCGCCATCACCGCATCTTTCTTGCCGTCCCACCAACGACCGGAAGGCCACAATGCCGGCGTCAATTGCCGATCTGTCTGCAGATCACGTATACTTCACGCCTTTGTAACAGCACCCATGCATCTTTCATACAGGGGTAATGCCAGACACCTTCCGCACCTACCAGCACCGCGGCCACGTCTCGCGCCGCGGCTGCGATCGCCTCAACCTGGTGCTCTCAGGCTGCGCCGAGCTTTACAACGCCGAACTAGAGCACTGGCGCGATTCATATAAGAAAACCGGCAAGAGCGAATCGCTCTTCGATCGGATGAAGGCGTTCACCATCACCCGCAACGCCGATGAGTTCTGGAACAGTTTGTCTGTTCGGATCGGCCGCGGCGTCCTGGCCCGCGCTGACCGGGCCAAACAGGCGTTCTACCGCCGCGTAAAGGACGGCGACAAGCCCGGCTATCCGCGCTTCAAGCCCCAGCACCGCTACCGCACGATCCAGCTGGAACAGGTAAACCCGGGAATGGTCAAGCCCGACAGGCGCGGTTATGCGGTAAGGGTCAAAGGACTGCCGGTGATCAGGATCAGGACCAGGAGGGAGTTGCCGCCATCGGAAGACCTGAAGGCCATCCGCATCACGTTCCGGGGCAGGCGCGTGAGCGTAAGCCTGGTCTACGCAGTCGAAGTGGATCCATTACCGTTCAGCGCCGCCAGGGTCGGGCTGGACATGGGGGTGCTGACGCGCATCACCACCAGCGAGGGCGAAAAGATAGAGCGCCGCCGGGTCGACCGCGACGAGATTAAGCGCAAGCAGCAGCGACTGTCGGCCTGCAAGAAAGGCAGCCGCCGGTTCCGCCAGCGCCGCCGCATCCTGGCCAACGCCTACGACCGGGCCAGGATCCGTGACCGCAACCAGTGCCACCGGATCACCACCGATCTGGTCCGGCGCTACGGGCTGATCGCGGTGGAGAAGCTCGATAAAAAGAAGATGACCAGATCGGGCGGGGCGCGCAAGCGTGCGCTTAACCGATCCATCATGGAACAAACCTGGGGACGAATCATCAGTCAGCTGATCTACAAGGCAGCGTGGGCCGGTAGAGAGCTTGTATTCGTTGACCCCAGGAACACCTCGCAGCGCTGCTCGGGCTGTGGTGCGACGGTGCAGAAGGACCTTTCAGTTAGGAGGCACGTCTGTGAATGCGGTCTGGACCTTGACCGCGATCACAACGCGGCCATCAACATCCTTAAGAAGGCCCGCGCGGGTGGGACTTTTCCCGCGGCCGCCCCGGAGGCGGCGTAACTGTATTCAGGGTGGCGCGGTATCGTGGCACTTTTGTATATAAGTCCCGTTATAAAAATTTGTGGCGTGCTGCGCGCAGATGCTACGCGATTATGCGGCCCGGGCGATCGTAAGCGGGCCTTCCGGCAACACCGCGATCTTCAGGCCCGGTCGCGCGCCCGTCAACTGGCGGGCCAGGGCGCCGATATCGCGACAGGGAAGGCAGCCGATCGCCGTCACCGCTGCCGGCTCCAGGCCGGAACTGTACACATGCACCCTGGCGCGGGTCTGAATGTCGGCCAGAATCTGGGCCTGCCACTGGTCGGGGAGCGGACGCTGCTGCGACCGGATGCTCTCCAGCAGCTCCGCAGGCCGCAGGCCACGCTCCAGGTAGCGCCCGAAATGGCCGTGACCAAGCCCCTCGGCGCACTCGCTGGCGATGACCAGGTCGCCGCCGGGGGCGACGATGCGGGCCGCCGCTGAAAGGCCCTTCACCGCCTGGTAGAAGTTCTGGTCCAGGGGAAACCCGCTGTTCGAGCTGATCACCAGGTCGTAACGGTCCTTGACCGCGACGATCGAGCTGGCCGCCACCCGGTGGCAGGCCCGGTCGTGGGCGGCGACCAGTTCGCCGCAGAAAACACCGGTGACCCGTTTATGCGCGTCCAGGGCGACGTTGAGGATCAGATCCGGCGGGCACAGCGCGGCCGCCTCGCGCTGCTCGCGGAAGATCGGGTTGGCGGCGGTGCTGCCCCAAGTCGATTCGGGGTGGTCGATCATCTCGGCGTCATGGTTGGCCAGGATGGACTCCGGCGCCGCCACGCCCGGCAGGGTAAGTTTGGCCCCTCCGGAGAAGCCGGCGAAAAAGTGCGGTTCGACGAAACCGGTCGTTACCCGGTGGTCGGCCTCCACGTACTGGCGGCACAGGCGCACCGGCCGCCCGGTCGAAGTGACCCCGACGTCGACGTAATCGGCGTCACCGTTGCCCGGTTGAATCACCGGGTAACGGGCCAGCAGGTCCGAACCCAGCATCTGCATTAGTTCCGACTCCGAATTGGGGCGGTGCAGACCCAGCGCATTGATCAGCTTGACGGGTCCGCGGTGATTTCCCGGCAGGGCCGCCAGGATCGCTTCGATCATCAGGCGGCTCGGGGCCGGGCGGGTGTAGTCGCAGAAAACGATCGCCAGGCTCGCCGCCGGTCCGATGGTTTCGGCCAACGGGCGCGCGCCCAGCGGGTCGGCAAGGGCTGCTTCGAGCGCGGCCCGCGGATCGGTCAGCGGCGCGGGAAATCGGGGCCTGAAAGCCCGCGCGTCAGCCGGCATTTCGATCGGCAGGCGCCCGTGGCCGTAGGCCAGATCGATCGCGGTCAAGTCTCCCTCGCGTGCGGCGGCGCGAAAATCGGCCAAATTAACATAAATATATAGGCCCTATTTCACTCGATCGCGCCGCCGCCCCGCCCGCTGGTTCCAAAAGCAGCGCGGTGCGCCCGGTTCGAGCCGACCGAACCGCCCAGGAGAATCAAAACGCGCATCTACGACATTTCGGTTCCGCTCGACCGCGATACCCCGACCCATCCCGACGAACCCTCGATCGAAGTCGAGGTGGCCACCCGGATCACCGACGGTGCCAACAGCAACGTATCCACGCTGCGAATGGGGACCCACTCAGGCACCCACGTCGATCCGCCGGCCCACTTTTTCGACGGCACCATGACCGTCGACCGGCTGGATCTGAACATGCTCTGCGGCCCGGCCTATGTGACCGAAATCCTGGGTGTTGACGAAATCGGGCGCGACCACCTCGAGGCCGCCCGGATCCCTCCGGGCGTGCGCCGGCTGCTGATCAAGACCTCGAACTCCACCAAGGAACTGCTCAAGCAGCCCGAATACCAGTCGCAGTACTCGGCCCTGATGCCGGGCGGGGCCCGCTGGATCGTGGACCGCGGGGTAAAGGTCGTCGGGATCGACTACCTTTCGATCGAACCGATGGATTCGAAGCGATTTGACACGCACCGCGTGATCCTCGGCAATCGCCTGGCGATCGCCGAAGGCCTGGATCTGGCCAACATCATCCCGGGGCACTACAACCTCTTCTGTCTGCCGCTCAAGATCGCCCGCGGCGACGGCGCCCCGGCGCGGGTGATCCTGGTGGAAGATCTCTGACCGCCCCCAGCCGGCAATGGCGCAGGACAAGGGCGCGGCGCAAAGGCTGACGGCCGACGTAGCCGATTTCCTCGGCCACCTGTCGGCGGAACGCGGCCTTGCCGCGAACACGGTCTCGGCCTACGCGGCCGACGCCCAGCAGTTCGTCGAGCACCTGCTGGAGTCAGGCCACCGCGACTGGGTGATCGCCAGGGGGGACGTGGACCGGTACTGTGAAATGCTGGCCGGCCGCGGCTATGCCATGTCCACCCAGTCACGCAAGATCGCCTCGGTCCGGGCTCTGTACCGCTTTCCTGCAGGAGGGCGGGCGCGTGGCCGAAAACCCCACCGAGGACCTGCACCGCTCCTGGCGGCGGCAGGCGCCGCCGTCGGTCCTCTCCACCGGAGAGATCGACCGGGTTGATCGAGGCCGCCACGGCCAGCGCGGGCGAGTTCGCCGGACAGCGCGAAACGCGCCATGTTCGAAGTCCTCTACGGTACCGGCGTGCATGCCAGCGAACTGGTGAGGCTCGACGTTGCCGACGTTGATCTGCGCGCGGGTCAGGTCTGTTGCGGCCGGGGCACGCGCCGCCGAGCGCGACCAGCCGGTCGGACCGCGGGTGAGCCAGGCGCTGCGCTCGTGGATGCTCGGTCAGCGCCGCCAGGTGGCCGGCGACGGGCAGCCGGCACTTTTCGTCAATCGTCGCGGCGAACGGCTAACCCGGCAGGGGTTCTGGCTGATATTCAAGCGGGTCGTCCAAAACGCCGGACTGGACCGGCGGGTTTCGCCGCGCACGATCCGGCACACGTTCGCCACCAATCTGGCCGCCCGGGCCGCGTCGGCATCCGATGTCCGGGAAGGCCTGGGCCACTCGAGCGCTTCGGCCCTCAACCATGTACCGTCGGCTGGCGCGCAAGGACCCCAAGTCCGGAGACCGTCTGCACGGGTCCTGATGGCGCTAAGGCCCCGCCTTGACCTGCCGGCGTCGGCCCAGGCCGCCGCCGCCGGGATCCTCCAGCAGCTGCCGACCAGGCCGCGCCTGGCCATGGTCCTGGGTTCGGGCCTGGGCGCGGTTTCCGCGCGCTGGCCGGTGCTGAGTTCAACTCCCTTCCGCGATCTGCCGGGAATACCGGCGGCGACTGTGGAGGGGCACGCCGGTCGCGTGCTCGGAATCGATATCGCCGGCGAATGCGCCCTGATCCTGCAGGGCCGGGTGCATTTCTACGAATCGGCCAGTTTTGAACCGGTAGCCGCCTGGGTGCGGGCACTGTGCGCCTGCGGGATCGAGGCCCTGCTGCTCACCAACGCCGCCGGATCGCTGAATCCGGCCTACCGGGCCGGGGACCTGATGATCGTGCGCGACCATATCTGCCTGCCGGCGTTGACCGGCCCCAACCCCCTGGCCGGACCCAACCGGGACCCCGGGCCGCGCTTTCTGACGACCGCCGACTGCTACGATCCCCAGCTTTACGTCTGGGCCGGCGAAGCCGCCGCCGCGGTCGCAACGACGGTCCATTCGGGAATCTACTGCCAGGTCGCGGGCCCGAGCTACGAAACCGGCGCCGAAGCCCGTGCGCTGGGCCGGCTGGGGGCCGACGCGGTGGGAATGAGCACCGCCGCCGAGGCGCTGCTGGCCAGGCACTGCGGAGTGCGCGTGATGGCCCTGTCGACGATCACCAACGCCTCCGGGGATGTGTTTGCCGGCGATGAACACCGGGAGGTGGTTTCGGCCGCCAGCCGCGCCGCATCATCGGTCGGGCACATCCTGGACTCGGTCGCGCGGCGCCTGGTGGATGAATCAGCCGGCCGCCTCGGCGATCAGTAGACGGTAGCTCGCCCAGCGCTCACGGCTGATTGCCCCGGACCGAAGGTCGGCGGCCACCTGGCAGCCGGCGCGGTCGCGGTGGTCGCACCAGCGCCGCTGGCAGCCGGCGGCGGCGCGTTCGATTTCGGGAAATGCCGCCAGGACCATTTCCCGGGGGGCCTGGGCGACCCCGAAGGTCTTCAGGCCCGGGGCGTCGACCACCCAGCGGTCCGGGTCGATCTGGTAGGCCGAGACCGCGGTGGTGACGTGGCGACCCTTGCCGGTGTGCGAATTGACACCGAGCGTCTTCAGGTCGGCGCGGCCGGTAATGGCCCGGATCAGGGTGGTCTTGCCGGCCCCGGAGGGCCCGATCAGGGCCGAGAGCCCGGCCGGGAGCAGGTCCACCAGCCCGGCCACGCCGTCGCCGGCCGGGGCGATCGTGTACTGGATCGGCCAGCCCTCGGCGCGGTAGGGTCCAAGCCGCTTCTGAAGGCCGCCGGGATCGGTCGCCAGGTCCCACTTGTTCACGCACACCAGCGCCGGGATGTCGGCCCAGCAGGCCCCGACCAGCATGCGGTCGAGCATCCGCAGGTGGCGCAGTTCGGCGGTGGCGGGAAGCACGAAAACGGCCATTGCCAGGTTGGCGGCGATCGTTGCCGAGCGCGGGTTGCGCCCCTGCTCGGCATGGGTGCGCTGGAACTCGGACGTCCGCTCCTCGATGCCCTGCAGCACCAGGGTCCCGGACCGCAGCGCCAGCGTGACGCGGTCTCCCACCCGCACCGGATTGCGGCCGCCGTTGTCCCTGATCATCGAGCCCGGCACGTGGAACTCGACCTCGTTTTCTTCAACGGCAGCCAAACAGCGCGAGCGCGCGACGTTGGTGACGATGCCCTGCCACGTGGGAGTCGGGCGGCTCATCGCGCCTGCGCCCGGGCAGGGTCCAGCCCGAGCAGGGCAATGTCTTCGCGCAAAAGAGGTAAACCTCGGACGATCCGATCGGCGCCGGCGGGTCGTGTCTGATTAAAAACTCGGCCAGCGCGCGCCAGTATTCGGGCCGGACCGTGAAAGCCGCCACCGAGTCCCAGGTCCAGGACTTGTAGATGTGTTCGGGGAACCAGACCCGAATTCGGATCGGGGACGCCACGTACCCTTCCAGCAGGCCGTCGAATGCGCCGGCCTGCTCCCCCGGAAAGGACCAGCACCGCCTGGTCCAGGGCCGCCGGATCGGGTTCTCCGTAGTAAAAATCGACCGCGCTGAAGTCGCGCAGGTACCAGACGAACGGCCAGTGGGCGACCTGCCCCACGTGAATCGGCAGCGCCCATCCGTAACCGGACCGTTGGCCGGCTTCCTCGAAAAGTTCAACCGCGGCCGGGATATCGCGCGAGGTCTGCGAATAGGTGATCGGGGTCCGCGGCACGTCGCCATACAGGAAGGTCGTGGCGATCGAGTGGCGGGCCGTCAGCGCCAGCAGCGCCCACCCCCAGCACGACCGCCGCCAGGCGGATCCGGCCCTTGCGGCGCAGCAGTCGATCCGATCCCCATGCGGCGAGCAGGTAGGTCGGCAGCAGCGGGTGCAGCGCGAGCCAGGCGGCTTTCTCACCGGCAATGGTATAGATTGCAAACGAGGCCGCCAGCCACCACACCAGCAGGGGTCGCCAGCAGGTCCGGACGGCGGATCCACTGCAGGAGACCGGCCGCCCCGAAAACCGCCGCCCAGGGCTCCAGCAGCAGGGCCAGCGCCGGATAGAAGAACCAGGGCTGATCGATCCGGCCCGACTGGTGGACCTGGGCCCAGACCGCGACCGAGTCGTAAAACGCGCCCGGGACCAGCTCCAGATTGACCCCGAACGAGCTGTAGAGGGCGACCGGGATCGAAATCATAAGCGCCAGCGCCAGGGCCAGCCCGCGCCGGTCGGTCAGCAGTTCCGCCATCGCGGGCGGAGATCGCGTCGATCCGGGGCCGCCCGCGATCAGCTTCTTTTTGCGGAGCAGACGGCGACGGCCAACGCTCCCAGCGCCACGGTGAAGATGAAACCCGAAATGTACGCGTTCTCCTTGGTCACCAAACTGACCCGAATGCGGTTGCGGCCAGCAGGACCCAGCGCCGCGCGGATCGCCCACGTAGCGGTACAGGGAGGCCATTGCCAGGAGCGTGAGCAGGGCGATGAATATGTCATTGCGCAGGAATCTCGAGTAGTAGAGAAAAGCGGTCGAAACGGTAAGTCCGAGCATGGCCAGCGGCGTCCCGTATCGCCCCAGGCCGTCGCGCAGGAGGTAGCCGACCGCGAAGATAAGGCCGATTCCGGAGATGGCCGGCAGGAGCCGGGCGGCGCCGTCGCTGATGTCGGTCAGTGCAAATACCAGGGCGACCGCGAAGTAGAGAAACGGGCCGTGATAGAGCGGGTCGTAGACATAGGGGAAGTCGGTGAGCCGCTGCAGGGCGGTTGCGGCGTGGATGGATTCGTCGTGGTGCAGGGCCCGCGAACCCAGGTCCAGCAAACGGCTCGCGACCGCGATTACAAGGACCGTGGCCAACCAGACCCGCCGCCGCCCGGCCGCAGACAGCGCCTTCCGGGGGATCTCCATGGGCGTCGTGGTCATCTATCCGGCCCGGTCCGGGGCAGGCGTAGATGGTCAGGGTCCCGCGCGGCGAGGTGAACACCGCCCGCAACGGCCCCGCCGGGTCGGGATCGATCGCCCGGTGCAGTTCGCGTTCCAGTTGGCCCAGCACGACATGGGTTACCCGGTTGGCTTCGAGTTCGCGGGCGATCTGCGGGTCGTCGAGATTTCTGTACATCGCATCGACGCTAACGGCGCGCGCGGCGAATCGGCGTATTGGCTGCGGTAGCTGAGGAATCCGTGGCCGAGCCAGCCGATCACGCCGGGCACCCGGTCCAGTTGGAGATTCGGTTGGCATCCGAGTAGGCCCGGCAGCAGGCCTCCATGATCACGGCGTCGCGGGGCAGATTGGCAGCCGCCCAGTTGGCGGCGGCCACGTCCTCGGGCCTCAGGCTTGCATGGTCCGCAGCGCGTTCAGCGACCGCGTATCCCCGTCGCGGACCCGCGCCATCGCCGCGTTGGCCGAGTAACCGAGCGAGACCGCCAGCAATCCGGCCAGCAGGCCCGCCGCGACCAGCGCCAGATACCAGGCTGACCCTTCTGCCCGCGCCGGCGATCTCGGTCCAGCCCGAAATCAGCATCGCCGGCAGGGCGGCGCCAAAGAGAGCCCAGGCCGCAAACCCCAGCTTGAACATCGTGTTCATCCGCACGTACGGCGGTGAATACCCGTCGGCCAGGATGATTACCTCCGGAACCCAGATCAGCAGCAGCCCCGCCGCCGCCAGGGTCAGGAAAGGGAGCTGCCCGGCCCGCTTGCCGCGCGCGCAGTCAGTCATCGCCCACAGGGCCAACAGCGCCCGCCGCCCGACAGCACCAGCGCCCCGGCCGACAGGCCAATCTCGGCCAGTGACGCCAGCAGGACCACCGAACCGGCCGGGACCGCGCCCGGCAGGCCCAGCGGGCGCAGTCGGACCAGGTCCGCCAGGCGAAGAAACCGGCCAGGGGCACCCCCCCATCAGCAGGTAGGGACCGAGCTGGGAACGCAGCGGCGCCGCTGCCGGACCCAGGTTGAGGGGTTCATAGGAGAGCAGCTGCGGCGCCGCGAACAGCAACGCGCTGCCCGCGGCCCAGGGCCACGTGCCGGAAGTACCCTGCCCAGGCCGGGCGCGTCCGGGCAATGACGGCGGCCAGGCCGGCGATCGGGCCGAGCCCCAGCGCCAGCGGGAAATCCCAGGAGTTGGTCGCCACGCCAAGCCGGCCACGCCGCCGGAAAAGACCGCCGCGGCCGGGCCGGCCGATCCTGGCCCGAGAACCCCCGCCACCAGGCGATCGCCGATATCCCGGCCAGAAGCACGAGCGGCATCGCCAGGGCGTGGGCGTGCAGGTCGCCCAGCAGGAACGTGAAAACCGGGATTTCGGTGATCGGGCAGTCGCGCCACGCGGATCCTGGCACGGCGGCAGCCCGCCGCCTTCGACGGTGCGGATGATGCGGGTGGCGTTCCAGCTAAGACCCTGGTAGAAGAACGGATCGTCGGCAACCCGCCCGCTCCAATACGCCAGGGCGGCAAGGTTGCCGCTGAGCAGCGACAGCAGGACCGCCCCCAAACCACCGACGACGGCCAGGCGCGTTGAAAATCCCCGGCAGAAGGGCGCACAGCTCGCGGCCCAGCGCAAACGCGCCCAGGACGCCAGTCCGAACAGGTTGGCGAGCGCCAGGTCGAAGGCCAGCAGCCGCGGAATACCGGCCGCGTTCGCCGCCAGGGCCGCCGCGGCGTGGCCGAAAATAGTAGTAGACGAGGTGCTGGCCGGCCAGCCAGGCGTCGGCCGGCGGATAGATGTCGAGCGCATGGCGGTGTTCAGGATCGCGAAATTGGCCGGCGCTTCGGTTGCCAGGACCCCGGCACGTGCGCCCGCAGGACCAGGTAGCCCCAGAAAGCGGCCAGGAAAAGCAGTTCGGCGGTCAGCAATCCGCGCCAGTGCGACTTCCAGAAAAGCCGCAGGGCCGGGCTGCGCAGCAGCCAGGCCGCCGCCAGCAGCACCATTGCCCAGCCCAGCCCCGAATTGAACCCGCGTTGGTTCTCGACCAGACGGTGTGCAGGATTGCCCAGGCGGCGAACGCGTAGACGAACCAGCCGATCGGCTTGGCCAGCAACTCCCCGCGGCTGGGCAGCGCCCGCAGCGCGAGCATTGCCAGCGGAGCGCCGATGAAGGTGCAGGCGGCGCTCAGCAGCGGCCACGCGAAAAAGAAGAATAGAAGTAGATTTTGGTCGGGTCCACGGGCCTACCCCGGGTCCCGTCAGCGGGCCACGGGCATGCGAGCGGCTAGCGAACTGCACGATCATTTCGATTTCGACCGGGGTGTTCAGGGGAGTTCGTTGGCGCCGACGGCCGACCGGGCGTGCCGTCCGCGTTCGCCGAAAACCTGGGCCATCAGGTCCGAACACCCGTTGATGACCCGGGGCTGGTCGGAGAATCCCGGCGCCGAATTTACAAACCCCACGACCTTTACGATCCGAACCACCCGGTCGAGGTCGCCGAGCGCGGATCGGATCGTGGCCAGCAGGTTTATCCCTACCGCGCGCGCCACAACCGCACCTTCGTCGGCGTCCAGGTCGGACCCGACCTTGCCGCTCCAGGAACCCTCGCTGGCCGCCGGCAGGTGGCCGGCGAGGTAGAGCATGTTGCCGCTCTGGACCGAGGTCACGTAACTCCCGGCCGGCACCGCCGGCTCGGGCAGTTCGATCCCCAGTTCGGTCAATCTGGATTCGGCGCTCACGGCGGGACCATGCCCTTTCTGAAATTGTCGCGGCCGGGCGCGCGCGCCGGCGAGCCCCGGCCGGGGCGGCGCCGGACCCTCAGTCCGCGGATCCGATTTCTTCCCTGATGCGGCGGCCCACCAGTTCGGCCTCGCCGTCGCGCAGGCAGGCGACATCAACATTCAGGAACGGCGCGCCCGGGTAGCCGCCGCGCAGCCGGATGTCGGCCTCGCCGGCGCGCAGCGCCGCGGTGACCGCGTCAACCTTGGCCGGACCGCCGGAGTCCAGGTGCACGCGCAAACGGGGCACTGGGAGCCCGGTCTCGTCCGGGCATACCCGCTCGACCCGCACACCCGTCAGGTCGCCGAGCGCACGCTCAATCTGCGCGCAGCGATCCGACCAGGCCGCAAGCCGGGCCGATTCGTCCTGTTGCATGTAGATTTCGGCCGCCACCTGCAGGCCTACGAGTTGTTCCCGGGCTACCTTGGCGACCCGGCCCAGCATGCCCTCGGCCGGGGCGGCCATCATGCCGGCGCTGCGCACGTAGGCGGTGGCCCCTACCAGCAGACCGGTCGCGTTGGGGCCGCCCAGGGCCTTGCCTCCGGACACTGAAACCAGGGTCGCCCCCTCGGAACGCAGTTCGGCGATGCGGCCGATCGGCGGAATCTCGGCGGCCGCATCGACCAGCAGCGGCAGGCCGTGCGCCTCGGCCAGTTCGGCCAGAGCCCTTATCGATAGCAGCATCTGCCCTGGCATCTCCCAGGTCAGGATCGCCCCGATCGCGCAGGTCTTTTCCCCGATCTCCCCGGCCACCGCATCGATGCTCGAAGCGAGCACCCGGCCCTGCAATCCGGGATCGAAGACCGGCACGGCGGGCGCGGTCACCACCCGGGCCCCCGCCATCTCGAAGGTCTTGGTCCAGGTCCCGGCCAGCTGGGCCGGAAAGACGATTTCGTTGCGATGCCCGCTGCTGTCGGGCAGCCTGGCCATCAGCCGGCGGTCCCCGCCGGCGATCGCCGCCGCCGCGGCCAGCATGTTGGCCGCTCCCGCGCCGGCGGTTACCTGCACCGCGGACCCGGATCCGGCGGTGAAGCCAAGCAGCCCGCCTATTTCCTCGGCCACCAGGCGCTGCAGGTCGGGCACGCTGACCCAGTCTGCAGATGCCCGGGACATCGCCTCCACGACCTCCGGCGCGCTTATCGACCCGCCCAGCGCGGTGTAGTTGCCGGCGGCGTTGATGATCGGGCGCATGTCGTAGCGCTCGCGGTAAATGCTCAAGGCTTGCTCCGAGCGGTCATCCGACCTTGCGGCGCGGCAGCCTGGTGGTCGGCTTGGTTATCACGTCGAGCACGGCCGGACGGCCCTCGCGGTTGGCCTGGGCGGCGCGCTCCAGGGCGGGGCTGATCTCCTCCGGGTCGGTGACCCGGATCCCGACGCACCCCAGCGCCCGCGCCACCGCGGCGTAGTCGCCGTCGGCCGTGTCCGAACCAAAGCGGGCGGCCGACTCGGGGATGTGATGGGTGGCGTAACCGGAAAACTTTGAATCGTGCTTGACCACGGTGGTGATCGGAATCTGCTCGCGAGCGGCGGTTTCCCAGTCCATCGCCGTCATCCCCACCGCCGCGTCGCCCATCGCGTTCACGACCCAGCGGTCGGGGGTTGCCAGTTTGGCGCCCATCGCCGCTCCGAGCGAAAAGCCGAGCTGGGTCGATTGGCCCCAGCCCAGATAGTCTTCGGGTTCGCGGGTCACGTAGAAGGGCGCCTGGATGTCGCGGCTGGTGCCGGACTCGTGCACGAGCGTGGAGGGCCGGCTCTG